>CBDAPX010000001.1:172500-1672500 GCA_965198725.1 Paracoccaceae bacterium | reverse complement strand
AAAGAAACCAAAGAACCGAACAAACAGTGAAGCTGACACTGGTCATCGGATAAAAATCCTACCAGCGCGATATACAGAAAGTATGATCCATCGAATGAACCAAACCGCCCGCATATCTCTTCAGATATCATCAATGTCAAAGAGCAAGAGACAAAAAACAACAAGATGCGCCAAACTCATATGACGCGCCCCGCCGATCATGCCTCAGATTTTCTACCAGATAGTCACCGAAACCTGCGCTTCATTTCCCGTCTGGCGTCCCAACCGCGCCCTCAGCGCCGCCGGTGAAGGGGTATTTACGGATAGCCCGGGCGACTCGCAAGCGGTTTTTTCAGAAAAGTTCTTTTTTTGTGCGAACTTTTTTCTAAGCCATTGTTTTACTTGTTTTAATTACTGAAATTCCTTGCTTTTCGATCTCTGTATTGCCGCTGGCCCCGTCACAATCCAGCAAATCAGGCCGTTGTCTCGAACCCGCTTTCGATAACCGACAATCATCTTCTGCAATGGGCTTAAACAGTGGCAAGCGACGCTTCGATCGCTTTCGACAGTCGGGAGGCGATGAGGTCGGTGTCAGCATCTTCCATGATGAAAGGTGGCGCCAACAGAATGTGATCGCCGCGCTGTCCATCCCGCGTTCCGGACATAGGATAACAGATCAAACCGGCATCGAATGCTGCGGATTTGATTTTCTTGGCCAAGGCATGTTTGTTATCGAAGGGACGCTTGGCGCCTCGATCTTCGACCAGTTCCACGCCCCAGAACAAGCCGCGCCCTCGGATGTCGCCCACATGTGGGTTTTGCCCCAAAGCCTGGACCAAAGCCGACTGCATCTTCGGCGCGAGAGCCTGCACCCTCGGGATCAGCCCGCCGTCCAGCAATTCGCGCACCACGGCCAGTCCGGCCGCAGCGGCCACAGGATGGCCAATATAGGTGTGACCATGTTGGAAAAATCCAGTGCCCGCCGCGACAGCGTCGTAAATCTCTTTGGAACACAGCATGGCACCAATGGGCTGGTACCCTGCCCCAAGACCCTTTGCGATGCACAGGATATCCGGGCTTACGCCGTCACCGTCACAGGCAAAGAGGTGTCCGGTGCGGCCCATGCCACACATGACCTCATCAAGTATCAGCAGGACGCCGTACTTGTCGCAAATCTCGCGGATGCGTGTGAAGTACCCTTCGACGGACGGCACGGCCCCCAAGGTGGCCCCAACAACCGGTTCTGCAAGGAAAGCCATAACGCTGTCCGGGCCAAGGCGCAGGATCTCTTCCTCCAGTTCGTTGGCAACCCTTTGGCCGTAATCGGCCAAAGTCTCATCCGGAGTACGCTCGGCGTACTCATAGCAGGGTGCGATATGGCTGACATCGATCAAGAGCGGATCGAACTGCGCCCGACGCCAGGCATTTCCACCCGCAGCCAGTGCACCCAACGTGTTGCCGTGATAGCTCTGCCGCCGGGCGATCAGGTGCCGCCGGTTCGTGTCACCGCGTTCCAGATGGTATTGGCGCGCCAGTTTGATAGCTGCTTCAACCGCCTCTGAACCGCCAGAGACAAAATAGACGCGGTCGACCCCTTCGGGCGCGTGAGCCACCAAGAGATCCGCCAGCTGTTCGGCAGGTTCAGAGGTGAAAAAACCGGTATGCGCAAAGGCCAGTTGATCAACCTGCGCTTTGATCGCCTCACGGACCTTTTCGTTGGAGTGTCCTAAACAGGACACCGCCGCACCGCCGGATGCATCGATCAAATAGCAGCCATCGCCCCCGACAGCGGTCGGTAGGTTGGCGTGGCAATGGCGGGGAAAGACATGGGACATGATCGTGTCTCCGTTTTGCAAAAGGTATCAGGCCGCGCTGAATTGCGCGACCTGCGGTTCAAGCTGTTGGGCGAGTGCCTGCACGTAGGCAGCGTTGGTCGCCCAAGGCGTGCCATCGGCGCGCGTCAAGCTGTTTTCGAACCCGACGCGCACGCGCGCGCCGTGCAGAGCCGCGGCCAACAGGCAATCGTGCTCGAATGGGCCAAAGGCGCAGGCGGTCCAATCCAGCCTTAACGCGCGCACAAAAGGCAAAAAGATGTCCAAGTCTTCAGGCGTCGCTGCGCGGGGTGGTGTGTAGGCGCCCAAAACGCAAATCACATTGTGCTGGTCATCGGGCAACGTGCCATCCGCGACCCAGGCGCGGAATTGGACGATGCAACCAGCATCGTAAAGGATGTGCTGCACATCTGTCCCAAGTTCCGACAGGAAGGCATAGACCTGTCGCGCTTGGGCCGGGTCGCGCGCCATTTCGCGAATAGATACACTCGCCGCATCAGGACATAAGGCTTTGAGACAGGCCAACTGATCTGCCACGTCGAAGCGCCCGGCGCTTTCGGTTGTCACCTGAATGGCCATATCAGGGGCCGCTTCACCAACGGCCGATATAGCGGCCCGATAGCGACCCGGATCAAGGCTGTGTGCGCCGGTGTCATCGCGGACATGGAGGTGCAGCGCACCTGCCCCGACCGCAAAACAGTCACGCGCGGTTTTGGCAATTTCGGCCTCTGTTACCGGCAATGCTGCGTGATCCGCTGGCATCCGCCGCGCGCCCGTCGGGGCGACCATGATCCTTGGCCAACCCATCGCTTAGCTGCGCATCCGTGACCCATCGGGGTCAAAGAGCGGTCCAAGGGTGATGGTGGCATCATAAAGGGTGCGTGCGATATCCACCCGAACCCGCATGCCATCCGCGACAGGCCGACTGACATGACCCAGCGCGACGGGCTTGCCAATGCGGTACCCGAACGCACAAGAAGACGTATCGCCGATGATCTCATCCCCCAGATAGATCGGCTCATGCCCCAAAGGCACTGCCCTTTCATCATCTATGGTCAGGGACACGACCAACGGCACGGCCCCGTTTGCTGCGCGCTTTGCCAATGCCTCGGCCCCGATAAAGCCACCTGATTTTCGAACCGCAAAAGCCAGCCCGGTTTCTATCGGACTGACATCACTGTCGAGCTCGTGGCCCATTGCGCAGAACCCCTTTTCGATCCGCATCGATGTCTGCGCAAAAAGGCCCGCCGGTTTGGCGCCCGCCCCGGTCAGGGCCGCGTATATGGTGGAGGCGTTTTCGGCACGGCAGGTGATTTCCCACCCGGTCTCGCCCACATAAGACATGCGGGCGGCCCGGGCATGTTTGCCCGCGATATGCGCCTCGCCTTGCCTGAAATAACCTATGTCATTCAGCTCTGGCGCGCCAATCGCCACCGCGATGCGCGGCGCGTCGGGTCCCATCAGGCCCAGTACGGCGTAATCTTCGGTGCAGTCGATCAGAGTGACATCAAAACCGTCGGTGTGATCCCGAAGCCATGCCAGGTCCTTTTTGATCGCCGTGGTGCCAACAAAGAGCCGGTAATGGGTGTCACTGATCCGCTGAGCCGTGATGTCGCTTTCAAACGTGCCACGGTCATTCAGCACAGCGGTGTAAATGACTGAACCGGGCTTGCGGGACATGTAACCGGCACAGGTTTTCAACAGGAATGCCTCGGCATCCGATCCTTTGACATCGATCTTGCCTAATGGGGACGCATCAAAAACGGCGGCACCTTCATTTGCCGCCTGCACTTCTGCTGCGACATTGTCGAAATAGTCCGGCTTGCCAAAGGTCAGGCGTGGCTCCGCTGTTTTGCCGAAATAAAGCGGACGCTCCCAGCCATAGAACTGCCCCATATGCGCTCCGGCGTCCCGGTATTCGGCATCCAAAGGCAGCGCGCGCAGGTTCCGCGCGGTTTTCAGCTGTTTGGCCGGATAGGCAATGTCGTAATGCGTGCCCAGAATTTCCGGTGCCCGCGCCATCAGGTTTTCAATGGAATTATAGACCGGGGCAAACCGCTTCGCCTCGGCCTCTCCCAGATCATAGGCGGTGTGCCCGTGCACGATGCAATGGGCGAGGTTCATACCGGCCCCGCCGCCCGACGCGATGCCAACTGAGTTCATACCGCAGCCGAAAAACAGCCCCTTGGTTTCCGCCGCCTCTCCCAACATGAAGGAGCCGTCAGGGGTAAAACTCTCCGGCCCATTGAGCAGCATCTTGACCTCCGCCGTTTCCAGCGCGGGCAACCGATGCATGGCATTCATCATCATCGGCTCGAAATGATCCCAATCCTCAGGCAGCAGGGCAAATTCGAAATTCTCGTCCAATCGTCCTGGCTCAATCGGTTTGCCCATCGGCTCAAAGCACCCGACCAAAAGGCCACCGCTGTCATCGCGGATATAGAGGTGATTGTCATGATCGCTGAGTGTTGGGGTATTTCCGACGATCCCCTCAATCGGCTTGGTCAGCAGGTAGAAATGCTCACAGGCCAGCAACGGCGCCTCTGCCCCCGCCATTGCGGCCACCTCACGCGACCAGAGCCCGGCGCAAAGCGCGATGGCGTCGCACAAGACGACACCTTTATCCGTTTCCACACCCTTGATCCGGCCGTTTTCTGTCAAAATGCCCGTCACGCCCGTGTCTTCGAACAAACGCGCGCCGAGGCCCTTGGCGGATTTCACCAATGCAGCACAGACATCCGACGGGCTCACCCGCCCGTCATCCGGCGACCAGACCGCGCCCAGAACGTCATCGGCGTTCATCAGCGGCCAGCGTTCCTTGGCCTCGCCAGCGGATACGGAATACGCCTCTATCCCGTAAGCGTGCGCCAGCGCCTCTTGCCGTTTGACGTGGGTCAGGCGGTCTTCATTCGTGGCAATGGACAAAGACCCTTTTTGGATCCAGCCCACATTCTGACCGGTTTCCTGTTCCAGCTGACTGTAGAGGTCGACCGAATACTGGATCATCCGCGTCAGGTTGCGCGAGTGGCGCAGGGCGCGGACCTGTGCCGCCGAATGCCACGTGGTGCCGGATGTCAGCTTGTTACGTTCCAAAAGGATGGCGTCGCTGACACCCATTTTTGCCAGATGGTAGAGGGTCGAACAGCCCATGATGCCGCCGCCAATAACAACAACTGAGGCATGGGCGGGCAAGGCAGAGGAAGTCATTTGGTGAGTCCATAAAACAGTATCTCCAAACACTGAACCATTTGTTTCATCCATTGACAATACAGAAAACATTTGAAACAGATGTGTTTCATGGACCAACGCGCTGCCCCCCGTACGATTCAGTCCGCGATCGCCGAAAACTACGCGGCGCTCAGCGAAACGTTACGCATTGCCGCCGACTATGTGGCCCACAACCGGATTGAGGTCGCCACGCGGTCCTTGCGATCCGTCGCGGCCGCCAGCCAGGTGTCCCCGGCCAGCTTTTCGCGGCTCGCCCGGGCGTTGGGGTTTGACGACTATGAAATGATGCGCGAACAGGCGCGGGCCGAGTTGGAAACCCAAACGCAAAGCTTCACCGTCAAAGCGCGGGATTTGCAGGCAGCCGGTCGCGGCCCGTTCCTGCCGCGTCAGACAGAGGCCTGCATCGCCAATATCCGCGCGCTGGAACAAACAACCGATCACGCGCAACTTGAAGCTGCCGCTGACTGTTTGGCGCAAGCGCGCAGCGTGGTGATTGTCGCCGCCTTGGGCTCTGCCGGTTTTGCCGATTATTTTGCCTATCTCACCAGTTGGTTTGACGGGAAATTCAGCGTCGCGGGGCGCAACGGCGTGACCTTGGCCAGCTCTCTGGCGCGCCTGACACCGCAAGATGCGGTCATCGTGATCTCAAAGGCACCCTATGCCAACCGATCCATCAAAGCCGTCGAAATGGCTGCCAATCGCGGCGCGAAAATAATCGCGGTGACCGATAGCCATATTTTCCCCGGACTTCGGCATGCAGATTTCGGTTTCATTCAACAAACCGAGAGTCCACAGTTTTTCTCATCTTACGCCGCGACCTTGGTTTTGATCGAAACACTTGTCGGGATGCTCGTCACGCGGGCCGGGCCATCCACAGAAGAAAAAATAAGGGATGTCATTGAGCAAAACAGAAAGCTCGATGAGATTGCGGACCCCTAACGGGTCCTAAAAGCTCACCATCATCAGCCACAGGGAGAAAAACCGCTATGATGACCAAACTGAAACTGACCGGTGTTGTTGTTGCCGCGTCGATGGCCTTTGCAGGGGGCGCCAGCGCGCAAGACCAGCAATTCATCACCATCGGCACCGGCGGCGTAACCGGCGTGTATTACCCGACCGGTGGCGCGATCTGCCGTCTGGTAAACAAAGGCCGCAAGGACCATGGCATCCGTTGCTCGGTCGAATCGACCGGTGGTTCGGTCTACAACACCCGGACCATTCGCCAGGGCGAGCTGGACTTTGGCGTTGTGCAGTCGGACGTTCAAAAAGCCGGCCTCGAAGGCACAGGCGCATTTGCCGATGACGGTGCATATCCGGAACTGCGCGCGCTCTTCTCTGTCCACCCAGAGCCGATGCACCTGATGGCGCGTGCTGACGCGGGCATCAGCTCGGTCGCCGATCTGGCGGGCAAGAAAGTCAATATCGCGAACCCGGGTTCCGGCACGCGCGTTCTGGCCGAAACTCTGATGCAGTATTCGGGTCTGAGCGCCGATGACTTCTCATTGGCCGCAGAGCTGAAGTCGTCCGAACAAGCCGCAGCCCTGTGCGACGGCAAGATCGATGCGACCATCTGGGCCGCTGGCCTGCCGAACGGGTCGAGCCAAGAGGCAACATCGTCCTGCGAAGTGACCATCGTGCCGCTGTCGGGTGAAAACACCGCGTATGCAGCAGCGACAATTCCCGGCGGCATGTACCCCAACAACCCGGACGACATCCCGTCCTGGGGTCCGAAAGCCACCTTTGTCACCTCGGCTGACACACCTGACGAAGTTGTTTACGCCGTTGTTTCGGCCGTCTTCGAAAACTTCGACGACTTCAAAAAACTGCACCCTGCCTTTGGCCACCTGATCGAAGGTGAGATGGTCACCGACGGTCTGACCGCCGAGATCCATCCGGGCGCGATGAAATACTACCAAGAAAAAGGCTGGAAATAATTCATCTGACGCGGCTGCCCCACCGGGGCAGTCGTTTTTCATTCTCGCCACCATAAGAATTTAAGAGGGTCACAAGGTGAGTGAACAACAGGGACAGAACGCAGATCTCGACGATCTGCTTGCCGACAGCGATACCGGTGGCCGGATGCCAACCGGCGCCTTTTCTATTTGGACACTTTGGAGCATCCCGCTCGTCTGGTCGCTATTCCAGTTGTGGATTGCCTCGCCCCTGCCCTTTATTCTGGGCTTTGGGGTCTGGAACGACACGCAGACGCGCGCGATCCACTTGGCCTTTGCGGTCTTTCTGGCCAATGTCGCCTTCCCGACGCTAAAGTCCTCACCCCGCAAGTACATTCCCATTCAAGACTGGGCCTTTGGCCTGATCGCTGCAGGAACCGCCGCGTATATCTGGCTCTTTTATGCCGGGATTGCCGCGCGGTCTGGCGCGCCAAATACAACGGATGTTGTCGTTGCGGTCATTGGTATTGTCCTTTTGATGGAAGCGGCCCGCCGCTCTCTCGGCTTCCCGCTGATGGCGGTGGCTGCTTTCTTCTTGGCGTATGTCTTTTTCGGATCGTCTGAATTTTTGCCGGATGTTGTGCGCTGGAAAGGCGCCAGCATCGAAAAGGCGATGAGCCATATGTGGCTGACCACAGAGGACGTTTTTGGTGTTGCTCTTGGGGTCTCGTCCGGCTTTGTCTTTCTCTTCGTCCTGTTCGGTGCCTTGCTGAACCAAGCGGGCGCCGGCACCTATTTCCTTGCGCTGGCTTTTGCGGCCCTTGGCCACCTTCGCGGCGGCCCGGCAAAGGCCGCGGTGATCGCGTCAGCGGCAACCGGCCTGATCTCTGGCTCCTCAATCGCAAACGTTGTCACCACCGGCACATTCACCATCCCGCTGATGAAAAAGGTGGGCTTTGCCCCCTCCAAAGCGGGCGCGGTAGAGGTGTCATCCTCAATCAACGGCGTGCTGACCCCGCCTGTCATGGGCGCTGTGGCCTTCCTGATGACCGAATATGTCGGCATTTCCTATGTTGAGGTGGTCAAAACCGCCATCGTTCCGGCAGCGATCTCTTATGTCGCTCTGGTTTATATCGTGCACCTTGAAGCCCTGAAAATGGGCATGAAGGGCACCAGCAAGATGAACCCGATCCTGTTTTTGCTGGGCGCGTTTTTTATCATCTGTGCATCAATCGTTGTCGCTGGCGGCGCGCTGTTCGTGGCTGGCCTTTTGGTCGATGCGATGCAAGCCGCGTTAGGGGATGCCGCAACGCCGTTCATCGCGGCCCTGCTGATCATCGGTTATGTCGTGGCGGTCTGGTATTCCGCACGCGGACCGGATCTGGACCTGTCGATCGAGACCTTACAGAACCTTCCGCCGGTGCGTGAGATATTCAAAACGGGGGTCTATTACCTGCTGCCGATCATGTTGCTGATGTACCTGCTGATGGTCGAACGCAAATCGCCGGGTTTGTCGGCCTTTTGGACCACGGCCTTCATGCTCTTGATCCTGTTGACACAGCACCCGCTGAAAAACTTTTTCCGCGGGCGGCCCAACATCGTGTCAGACCTGAAAAACGGCATCGCAGAGATTGCCGAGGGCCTGATCATCGGCGCGCGCAACATGATTGGCCTGGCTTGTGCGATGGCCGTCGCGGGCATCATCGTGGGCACCGTGACCGTGACCGGGATTGGTCAGGTGATGGCGGAATTCGTTGAATTCCTGTCGGGTGGTCGCCTGATGCTGATGCTGTTCTTCGTGGCTGTCATCTCGATCATCCTAGGCATGGGCCTGCCAACCACGGCCAACTATATCGTGGTCAGCTCGCTGATGGCTGGCGTTGTGGTTGAACTCGGCGCGCAATCGGGCCTGATCGTGCCGCTGGTCGCGGTGCACATGTTCGTCTTTTACTTTGGCATCATGTCGGATGTAACACCGCCCGTGGGGCTTGCCAGCTTTGCCGCGGCGGCCATCTCGGGCGGCGATCCTCTGCGCACCGGGTTCCAGGCGTTCTTCTACTCGATCCGGACCGCGCTTTTGCCATTCCTCTTCATCTTCAATACGGACCTATTGTTGATCGATGTGGGATGGGTACAGGCGATCTTTGTCTTCATCTTTGCGCTGATCGCCATGCTGGTCTTTGCCGCAGGTACGATGGGCTATTTCGTGACGCGCTCAAAGCTTTGGGAATCGGCTGTGCTGATCCTTGTGGCGCTGACCTTGTTCCGGCCGGATTTGTGGGTCGACCAAGTGCAAGAACCGTTCAGCCTCGCCGATCCTGCAACCGTGTTTGAGATGGCCGAAGGCGCACCACCGGACGGATCGATCCTGCTCAACCTCGAAGGGATCAACCTTGATGGCGACTTCGTCTCTTCCAGCTTCCAGTTGCCGCTGGGGGCAGACGGGGCCGATGGCTTCTTACGGTTGCGCGACAGCGCGGGCATCGAAGTGATCGAAAGCGACGGCAAGATCATCGTCGACGCCATTAGCTTTGGCGGCCCAGCAGAGCAACAATGCGTGGATTTCGACTGGGAACTGACCTCGATCAAGGTGGAAAACGAACGGATGCCTAAAGAGGTGTTCTATATCCCGGCACTGTTGGTTCTGGGCCTGATCGTTCTGGTCCAGCGCCGCCGGGCCGGTGCCACCAAAGAGGAGGAAGTGGCATGAGCAAATCTGTTCTTGTCGCCGTCGACATAACGCATCCCGACGATGCTGCCCGATTGATCAAGCGGGCCGCCTCGCTGGCCGAAACGGATCAGGCGCATCTGGCAACGGTCACCGTGATCCCGGATTACGGGATGTCCATTGTCGGGTCGTTCTTCAAGGAAGGTACCCGCGCCAAGGCCATCGAAATGGCGGCCGAAACCTTGCACAAGATCACAGCAGACACATTGGGGGCAGATTATCCGATCCAACATGTGGTGCGCCATGGGACGGCCTATGAAGAAGTGCTGCATGCCAGCGAACAGGTGGACGCCGATCTGATCGTGATCGGCGCGCACAAACCTGACTTTGCTGACTATCTGCTGGGCCCCAACGCGGCGCGCGTGGTTCGGCATGCCTCTGCATCGGTGTTGGTCGAGCGCACCTGACCCGATAGGTCGGCGCAGATAATTGCGCCGACCCACAGGGCCAACCGAAACCCCTATGACATTCTAGGCGCACATCGGACGGCATTGTTTGATGTCAAACCCGAGAGGCGGCGCCGTTGCACCGGCACAAAGACTGGGAAACAAACGCAATCCAATAATAAATCTATTTGGTTTATAAATTGACTTCGCATTGGAATCGCGGTTTTGTCCCCGCACTTCGTTCAAAAATTAAAGCCCGGCACGGCAAAGGCAGTCCAAAATGTCACCTGCATCCCTCTCGGATCTCGCCCGACATATTTTGACCTTGCCCCCTGCCCCGCGCCGCCGTGTCATCGCATTGGTCGGCGCGCCCGGCAGTGGCAAATCGACCTTGGCCCAAAAGCTCAACAACGCGTTGTTGGGTCTCGGCGACCGCAGCTGTGTGTTGCCGATGGACGGGTATCATTTGGACAACGCGGTGCTGAAACCGATGGGGTTGGTGCCCAGAAAAGGCGCGCCAGACACGTTCGATGTTTTCGGTTTCCTGCGGTTGATCGAAGAATTGCAAGAACCACGGGCCGTTTATTACCCGGTCTTTGACCGAACCCGCGACGCATCGCTGGCCTGTGCCGGGGTTGTGAACCCGGACACTGAAACTGTGATCGTTGAAGGCAACTACCTTCTTTATGACGCGCCCGGCTGGCGCGATCTGAAAGACAAGTGGTCTCTCACGCTGAACCTTGCCGTTAATCGGGACGAACTGCGCCGCCGTTTGATCCAGCGTTGGGAACATCATGGGTTTTCCACGGTTGACGCCATGACCCGCGTTGACGCAAACGACATGGTGAACGTTGACCTGATCCTTGCGGCAGCCCTGCCTGCGGACATTACCCTAACCGGAGACTTCAAATGATCCTTTGCTGCGGCGAAGCGCTGATCGACATGATCCCCCCAGAAAACGGCGTTGGCTTTGTGCCCCATGTGGGCGGCGCGGTTTTGAACACGGCGGTTGCCCTGGGCCGTTTATCCATCCCGGTGGAAATGCTGACCGGTCTCAGCTCGGATCAATTCGGGCGTATGATTGAGAGCCGACTGGCGGACAGCAACGTGAGCGCCGCCCCCAGCGTGCGCAGCACACGGCTGACGACTCTTGCGATGGTCGAGCTGAAAGACAAACACGCCACATACAGCTTTTACGACCAAGGCTCGGCCTTGCGGATGATCGGTGACGCGGACATGCCGAAACCGGATCACATCGATGCCGAGGCTGTTTTCTTTGGTGGGATCAGCTTGTGCAACGGGCCCGTTGCCGACAGCTTTGCCAAATTTGCCGCCGCGCTTGCGCCATCAAAAACGGTGATGCTGGACCCCAACTTGCGCCCCGGTTTTGCGGAAGACGAAGCCGCCTATCGGACGCGCCTTTTGGCGATGATTGAAAGCGCGGACATTATCAAGGTGTCCGATGACGACCTTGATCTGTTGATCACAGGAAGCATTCCGATGGCCGAAAAGGTCGACCGGTTGATGGCAGATGGTCCGCAGGTTATGATCCTGACAAAAGGGGCCGAAGGCGCCGAGGCCATCCATCGCAACGGCACGCGCGTCTCGGTCGCGGCACAACGGGCCGATGTGGTCGATACCGTTGGGGCAGGTGATACGTTCAACGCGGGCTTTCTGGCCGCGCTCAGCCGGGGTGGTGTTTTGGCCAAATCCGCCATTCCAACGCTTGGCGCCGAGCAGCTTGAAGATGCGCTGTCCCTTGGCGCAAAGGCGGCGGCGGTCACGGTATCGCGCAGCGGCGCAAACCCGCCTTGGGCGCGTGAAATAGGACTGTCCTGAACCGGTCAGGGCGCGGCATCTGCCCGCGCCCCGAAGGAATCAGGCGGGTACGGCAACAGGTTTTAACCGCCCTGCCCCATAGGCACTCAACGCGACCATGACGGCCGCTGTGCCAAGGCACATTGGCAGGCCGCCCATCTGATAGGTGAAACCGGACAAAACCGTTCCCATCAATCGCCCGGCGGCATTGGCCATATAGTAAAACCCGACATCCATGGTCACCCGATCATCCCGCGTGAACGCGAGGATGAGATAGCTGTGCAGCGATGAATTGACGGCAAAAATTGCCCCAAAGGCCAAGAGGCCGGCCACCACCGCCACCGTCAGCATTGGGTTCGGCTCCCCAACCCAAAAGACCAGCCCAGCCAACAGGGCTGGCAAAACCGTCAAGGCCATCGCCCAGCCCCGTGCCGCGGCGATGATTTCGCCTTCGGACCGAGTGCTGGCGCGCAACAGCTTTGGCGCGGAAGCCTGCACAGCGCCATAAAGGATGATCCAGACCGCCATAAAGGTCCCAATGGTGAAAAACGCCGCACGGTTCCCGGCCTCGGACCCGTCCGACAAGACAGCGTAGAAATAGATCGGGATACCAACCACGAACCACACATCGCGCGCGCCGAAGAGAAAGACGCGGGAAAAGCTCAGCCAATTGATGTTCTCATCCTTGGAAAACACGTCCTTGAACTTGGCATCCTTGCTGCCTGTCGGCAGGCCGGACGGCATGCCAACAAACACTGCGATCAGGATGACCGCGAGGATCAGCGCCATTCCCAGAACCGACGGGATAAAGCCAAACATCGCCAGCATCGCAGCACCCAGCAGAAAGCCCAGCCCCTTGACCGCGTTTTTCGAGCCCGTCAGCAGTGCAACCCAACGGAATAGACCGCCGCCCTCTTTCGGAGCCAACAGTTTTACCGCGGATTTAGAGCTCATCTTGGCAAGGTCTTTGGCCACGCCTGACGCGCCCTGCACCAGCATAACAAAGGTGACAGACGCCCAGATCGCCCAATCGGGGTTTAGTTGCGTCAAGGCCAAAAGGGCAACAACCTGCAGACTGAGACCTGCATACAGCGTCGACGTCAGCCCGAACCGCGCCGCGATCCAGCCCGCGCTCAGGTTGGTGACAACGCCCGCAATCTCGTAGAGCACAAAGAGATAGGCCAGCTGAACCGGCGAAAACCCAAGCGTGTGGAAGTGCAAAAGCACCAGCATCCGCAGCGCACCATCGGTCAGCATAAAGGCCCAATAGGCCGCCGTGACCGCGATATACGCCGCGATGCCGGATTGACGTGTGTCGGTCACAGACTGTCCCCAACCATGCGGGCCACATCAACAAGGCGATGGGCATATCCCATCTCATTGTCATACCAAGCATAGATTTTAACCTGCGTGCCGTTCACAACCATCGTCGACGGCGCATCCACGATCGAAGAGCGGGTGTCGTTGGTGTAATCGGCAGACACCAACGGGCGTTCTTCATAGCCCAGAATGTCTTTCAGTGCGCCTTCTGCGGCCTCTTTGAAAAGCGCGTTGACCTCTTCGACGGACGTCTCACGCTTCATTTCGAAAACGCAATCAGTCAACGAGGCGTTCAGCAAAGGGACCCGCACGGCGTGACCGTTCAGCTTGCCCTTCAATTCAGGATAAATCAGCGTGATCGCCGTGGCCGACCCGGTTGTTGTTGGGATCAGGGAATTCAGCGCGGATCGCGCGCGACGCAGGTCCTTGGCCGGGCGGTCAACAATGGTTTGCGTGTTGGTCACATCGTGGATCGTTGTCATCGACCCATGCGCAATCCCAATGTTTTCTTGCAAAACCTTGACCACAGGCGCCAGACAGTTGGTCGTGCAGCTGGCCGCCGTGACGATGCTGTGCGTGTCGACATCGTAAACATCGTTGTTCACGCCATAAACAATATTGGCCGTTGGGCCATCCTTCACGGGCGCCGATACGACGACTTTTTTCACACCGGCCGCGAAATACGGGGCCAGTTTCGCCTCTGTCTTGAAAACGCCTGTGCAGTCGATCACGACATCCACGCCGTCGAGCGGCAGGTCTTCGATCGTTTTGGATTTGAAGACGGGCAACCGCGTATCGTCAATGGTTATACTGTCGTCATCCGCGCTGAACGCGGCGGGCCAGCGCCCATGCACGGTGTCAAATTCCAACAGATGCGCATGCATCGCCGGGTCGCCGACCGCGTCGTTGAGCCAAGCGATTTGCGCGCCGCTTTCCAGCAAGGGGCGCAGGGCCAGTTTGCCCACGCGGCCCAAGCCGTTCAGTGCATATACGGTCATAGAGCTTAGGCCTCTTCAGATTGAACAGCGATGTTATCGACCGCCGATTGCAATGATACCCGGTCGAGCGTTTCCAGCGGCAAGGCAGTAAAGGCCAACACGCGGTTGCGCAGCGCGCCATAGGCGTGCTGGAACGCCAGACGCTTTTCGGACGTTGTACCTTCGGCCTTTACCGGGTCCGGCATTCCCCAATGGGCGCTGATCGGCTGACCTTCCCAGCTGGGGCACTCTTCGTTGGCGGCCTGATTGCAAACGGTAAAGACAAAATCCATTTGCGGGGCGTCATCGCCTTGGAAAACCGAGATATTCTTAGAATACAACGCGTCCGTCTCGTGACCTTTGGATTTCAGCATCTCAACCGCGAACGGGTTCAGCTCTGAATAGGGCGAGGTGCCGGCAGAAAAGACCTCAAAACGGTCTCCCCCTTCGGCTTTGAGGATCGATTCCGCGAAAATCGACCGCGCCGAATTTCCCGTGCAGATAAAGAGAACATTGAACTTGCGATCCGACATCGTCGTCTCTCCAGGATAAAGGGGGGCTAAAAGCGGCGGGCAGAGCTCTGGCCGGCCGCGACAACAATCCAGGAAAAGATACCCCATCAACCGTCGCGCCGCGTCCATATCGACGCGATACAAAAGCGATGTTCCCATACGTTTTTGCGTGATCAAACCGGCCTTGGACAAGGCGGAAAGGTACACGGATGTCGTACTGGGTTTGAGCGACAGAATGTCGGCCAATTCGCCGGCGGGAATCTCATCCGGGTACCGCCGCATCAACAGACGGAAGACGGACATGCGCGGGCCATGCGCAAGTGCTGTAAGCTGGGTCAGTGAGTCTTTTTCCATATTTCATGAATACATGAAATAATGATACCTCGACAACCAAGCATCGCTCCTCGTTACAAAAATTTCAAACTTGGCGGATCATATCAGCGGCCTTTTCCGCGATCATGATCGTTGGGGCATTGGTATTCCCGGATGTGATGGCCGGCATAACGCTGGCATCCACAACGCGCAGGCCCTCCACACCCCTTACGCGGCATTCAGGCGTGACCACCGACCGCGCATCGGCCCCCATGCGTGCCGTTCCAACCGGGTGAAAGATTGTTGTCCCAATCTGACCAGCAGCAGCGGCAAGGTCCGCATCACGTTCAAATCCGGGTCCCGGTCGAAACTCTTCCGGCGCGAAGGCTTGCATGGCCGGGGCACCCATGATTTTGCGCGTCAACCTGATGGCCCGGGCGGCCACCATGCGGTCGCCTTCGGTGGACAAGTAATTTGGCGCAATCTTTGGCGCATCACGCGGGTCAGGCCCGGCCAATTGCACGGTGCCGCGGCTTTCGGGCCGCAAATGACAAACGCTTGCGGTCATGGCCGGAAAATCGTCCAACGGCTGGCCAAAGGCCGGCAGCGACAAAGGCTGAACGTGGTATTCCAGATCCGGCGTCTCAACCGCTTCAGATGACCGGGCAAAGGCCCCTAACTGGCTGGGGGCCATCGACATCGGACCGGATCGGCTCACGGCGTATTCCAGCCCGATCCGCGCCTTGCCCCACCATGAATTGGCCATGGTATTCAAGGTTTTCGCACCCGAAACCTTATAGGCACATCTCAGTTGCAAATGGTCTTGTAAATTGCCACCAACGTCCGGCGCGTCGTGTAAAACGTCAATGCCGCAAGATTGGAGTAACGCGCCCGGACCAATACCCGACAATTGCAGAATATGTGGTGATCCCACCGCACCGGCGGACAAGATCACCTCACGCCGTGCCTGAAACGAGGTTCCATCGGTCAGCAACACGCCATTCGCGCGCCGTTCTGCAAACAGGACCCGGGCGCATTGCGCTTCGGTTCGAACCGTCAGATTGGGCCGATCCATCGCCGGTTTCAGAAACCCGGTTGCCGTGCTCCACCGCCAGCCGGATTTCTGGTTCACTTCGAAATAATCGACCCCGAAATTATCGCCATCATTGAACCCCCGCCGCTGGGGTATGCCAACCTGCGCACAGGCGTCTGCGAAAGCATCCAGAATATCCCATCGCACCCGTGCGCGTTCGACGCGCCATTCGCCCCCTTCGTTATGAAATTCGCTTGGACCTTCAAAATGATCCTCTGA
Organism: Paracoccaceae bacterium; assembly: GCA_965198725.1. Classification (GTDB taxonomy): domain Bacteria; phylum Pseudomonadota; class Alphaproteobacteria; order Rhodobacterales; family Rhodobacteraceae; genus CBDAPX01. Next base: position 1,656,204 of record CBDAPX010000001.1, on the reverse strand, counting down.
CTTCAGGAAATACGGCAGCACATCGTCCCAAGCCCAGCCCGCGCAACCCATCTGTCGCCAATTGTCATAGTCGCGCGCTTGGCCGCGCAAATACAGCATCCCGTTTATGGAAGAGCATCCGCCCAGCACCTTACCGCGGGGATAGCCCAAGCTGCGCCCGCCCAGCCCGGCCTCGGCTTCTGTCTTGAAACACCAATCGGTACGGGGATTGCCGATGCAATAAAGGTACCCGACCGGAATATGGATCCAATGGTAATTGTCGCGTCCACCCGCTTCGAGAAGCAGAACACGAACCGATGGATCCTCGCTCAACCGGTTGGCCAGAACACAACCCGCACTGCCGGCACCCACGATGATGTAATCGTATTCCGTCATGCTTTGACCGGATCAAGCGGCCAGACCACACGGAACCCATGATGCGTCGTCGAACTGTCAGGCGACGTGCCGGACCGCGCGGCGATCCGGTACCTGTAGCAATAGCTGCGGTGGCACAGAAATGAGCCACCCTTGGAAAGCTTGTACCCTTTCATTGCCGCCAACCGCTGTTTCACTGATTTTTTGAGCGACTTGACGCGATAGGCGTCCGATGTCCATTCCCAGACATTTCCCGCCATGTTGTAAAGCCCATAGCCATTAGGAGCGAACGACGCCGCCGGGGCCGTCGTGGCATAGCCATCCGCCTCGGAATTCACTTCGGGAAAGCGTCCTTGCCAGATGTTGCAAGGCAGGCAGTCCCTGTCGTTGGGCTCTTCATCGCCCCACGGGAATTTGACATCGCCCAGCCCGCCGCGCGCCGCATGTTCCCATTCCGCCTCGGTCGGCAAACGGCCACCCGCCCAGCGGGCAAAGGCCTGTGCATCGTTCCAGGACACATGCACAACCGGATGATCGGCATGCCAATGCGATTGCTGCGTGTTCGGACCGTTCACGTTGCGCCAATCGGCCCCTTCGACGCGACGCCACCATTCAACATCCACTACGCCTTGGGTAGGACCAACATGGTCAGGTACCTGCTTCCAGAACACAAAGGACCAGCCAAACGTCTCGGCCTCTGTCACATAACCCGTTGCCTCCACAAACTCGTGAAACGCGGCATTGGTGATGGCGGTTTGGCTCATCCTGAAGGGGCGCAGTTTGACCTTTCGAAACGGCCCTTCTCCATCATCGGGGATTTGCGGCGCATCTGTCCCGACGAGGGCCGCTCCTCCGGGAATATCACATGTGGCAACCAAAGGCGCTGCGTCTGCGCGCACAGTCGCAACAGGTTTTCTGCCATCTGAGGCAAACGATGACGGACGCGCCGGCGTACATGCGCACGACTTTGTCGTTGCCTCAACGGGGTTCGAAGGTCCCATCATCGCACCCAAATTTCCAAGCAGTTCATCTTTGAAGCCAACAATCGTTCATTAAGCTTAACGGCCCTACAAAATGGCAATTTTTGTGATCTGTCGAGATGTGCCGGCCGAAACAATCACAGTTTTGTGTTGTAACACGCGCCGCAGCAACGCGGCAAAACTCGACAGGGCTGCAAGATAAACTGTTTGAATGCAGGTTAAGAAAAATTAATGGGGGCGATCTCGCTGCGGCGAGACCGGAAGATTGCAATCGTAGACTGGGACACTCTTCGAATTGTTCTGCACATCCATCGCGAAGGCAGCCTTAATGCAGCCGCGCGTGTTCTACGACTGAGCCAGCCCACTGTTTCTCGCCATCTCGCCAAAGCAGAAAATAGTTTGAAGTCTCGTCTCTTTGACCGCAGAAACCGGGGATTGGTTGCAACCACCGCCGGGCTGATGGTTGTCGAAGAAGCGATGGCGATCGAGCAAAGCCTGGGTCGTATGCAAGATCAGGTTGGCACGCTGGACAACGAAATTTCCGGTCCGATCAACATCAGCATTCCGCAACACGTGATGCCCTATTTGCTGGCCGACGAAATCCGTGATTTTCAGGCGGCGCATCCCGGAGTGGAGTTTGGCATTCATATCAGCGACGCGCTTGAGGACTTTCGCAATGGAAAGGTCGACATCGTGGTGCGCGCCGAGGAAAACCCGGCTCCGAGCTTTTGGGGCAAGCGCATTGCAACGCTGCAATACGGGTATTTCGCCAGTCCATCCATGGCAGAAGACATCAATCAAACCTGGCCTGATCTTACGGAAGCCAAAGCACCGTTGATCGTGCACGAAGGGCTTTTGTATTCGTCCGCCGCCGAGATCAAAGAGCTGTTTCCAAGCGGCCATGTGGTGGCGACCACCAATAACCTTGGCGCGCAGGTGGCGTTGATTGAGGCCGGCATGGGTGTCGGTCGTCTGCCCTATGTCATTGCGAACAAACTGCGATACGCGCAGGAAATCACCTCTGTTCAAAGCGCCACGGAACGGTCGCTTTGGATTTTGACCCACAAGGACATGAAATCGATCAAGCGTATTTCGTTGTTCATCGATTTCGTCACGCAACGCTTGGCTGATCGAGCAAATCTGTTCGAAGCCCAGGCCGTCGAAGGAAAAAAGCCGCTGAGAACAGCGGCTTTGTTAATCTTTACAAGATACTTTGGATTGGAAAGACCCGAGCGGCATCCAACCCTTGGCGCAGGAGCCTGCCATAAATCGACACGCGTCAGAACAGACGAAAATGAAACCGTCTTATTCACTAACGTTGAAACAGGGTCTCTTACTAAGAGGCCGTGTGCACACTATGCCATGCCGACCTGAACTTGATTGGGGATGATGTCATCCGGTCGGCTGTCCATAAAGGCGGTCAATTCCGCCTGTATGGCCGCCGCACTTTCCTGATCGAACAGGTTCGTCAATTCATGCGGATCATTCACCAGATCATAAAGCTCTCCCGCACCTGTCCGTGCATCAACGGTCATTTTGTGGGTTTTGGTGCGCACCGTCCGCAGGCTGAGCGCGACACCGGCCCGGGTCGGCAAAAGCTCCCACTCGTTATAGGCAAAATCGCGAGTACCCTCTCCGGCAATTAAGGGGCGAATGGATTGCCCGTGTTGGGTTTGGAGCGGTTCGCAGCCTGCCCAATCGCAAAAGGATGGGCCCAGATCAATCGTCGATACAGGTTCATCGATCACTTTCGACTTTGGAACGCCCGGCCCTTTCACGATCATTGGCACCCGCAACAAACCTTCGTAATGCATCGGCCCTTTCAGGATCAGCCCGTGATCGCCCAACCAATCGCCATGATCAGAGATGTAGATGACGATGGTATTTTCGGCCAAACCCGCCTCTTCCAGCGCTATCATCAAGCGCCCAACATTGTGGTCGATCAGGGAAATCTGGCCATAGGTATTTGCAATGATCTCGCGCAGTTGATCGTCGGTTTGGGGCGGTATCCGGCTATAGGCCTTGCGCACATCGGCGTTCTGTTTCGGCCCCGCTGGCTCGTTTGTCAGAACGGCCTCATGCCACCATGGCCGACCTTCGAAATCGCGTGTCCGGTGTTCGGGCAGGTCCACGTCTGCTGGGTCATGCAATCGGGACCAGGGTTCTGGCGCGTCAAAGGGGTGATGCGGATCGGGAAAACTGACCCATGTACAAAACGGTTTGTCGTCGTTTCGGCCCGATTTGATCCAGTCGATGGCCCGGTCGGCGGTCCAGGTCGTGTTGTGCCAAGCGGTTGGCAACATCGAATGCCACGTCTGTGCGGCCCCCTTGGTATCCTTCCCGTTGGCTTGATAGGCCGCATTCTTGGCATCCCCATGCCCATCTGCATAAAACCAACGTTCGTAATGCTGCCCCGCGGGCGGTTTTTCCGGCAGGAACCAGTTATGCCCCACCAGCATCAACTCGACATGCTCGAACCCCATATAAGGGCCGTACCAATCGTCCGGGTAATTCGCTGATGACCGCAGGCATTCCGGCGTCCCTGTGGGTTCAAACGTGTGGAACGTCGAAAAATGCGCTTTGCCGAAATAAGAGGTGTCGTAACCGGCTGTCGCCAAAGCCCCGGCAAACCCTTTGGCACCCACTTCGGGGTTCAGATCAATCCCGTTGTCATGAACGCCATGGGTGCGGCAATGCTGTCCCGTCAGGATTGACGCACGCGCCGGCTGGCAAACGACACAAGGCGTGATGCAGCTTTCAAACCGTGTCCCGTCTGCGGCAAGCTGATCCAGATGCGGCGTTTTGATCTTGCGACCGGCAAAGCCAAAGCAATCCGCCCGGTGCTGGTCAGCAGAAATCAACAGGATGTTTGGACGGTCGGTCATTCGGATTTCCCTTTCTGCCGCATAGAGCCGTAGACGACCGCGACGGACAAAAGCATAAATACGGCGGCGATGGGGCTCGTGAACAAAAAGAACGCGTCGCCCCCGGTGGCCGAAAACGCCTCGCGCGCGGATTGTTCGATCTTGCCGCCGAGAATGAAGGCAATAACAAATGGCAGCGGTGAAATCCCCAAGACACGCATGCCGTAGCCCAGCACGCCGAAGGCAAGCGTGAACCAGACCGCCGTCATGTTCGCCTCTTGCACGTAAATCGCCGTCAGAGTCAGCATCAGGACAACAGGCATCAGGATCTGGCGCGGGACCTTGGTCATAATACCCATAGAGCGCATGAACACGCCGCCAATGGTCCAGTTCATAAGGTTGGCCAGCACCATGCAGGTGAAAAGGCCAAAGGCGATCACCAGTTCCGGATTGACCGCGTCGGCGGTGAACCGAATAACCGAGGGACCCGGGTTGAAACCACCAATGCTTTCGGCGGCAAGGATCAGAAAGACGGCGGCCGTATTGCCAGGAATGCCAAGCGACAGAACTGGGATCAGGTTCGCGCCAGAGACGGACGAATTGGCTGCTTCGGTCGCCGCAATCCCTTCGGGCGCGCCCTTGCCGAAGGAAGGATCTTCGGGACGTTTGCGCTTTTCATGCAAACGACGTCCAGTGGTATAGCCCAAAGTCGCTGCAAGGGTCGAACCGATCCCAGGCAGCGCCCCGATGGCCGTTCCAATGACGGCAGAGCGCGACAGGAACGGCAGAAGGCGACGAATATCGGCCCAACCAAACCTTTGATCCTGTTGCGCTTCCAGATCGTCTTTGCGCCCCATCAGTTGTCCGGACTGCCAGCCATCCGACAATTCCTGAAACACCGCCCCGATGATCAGAACGCCAAGGATCGCCGCCGCCAACGGGATACCATCGTTCAGCGCATCAGTGCCTAGAGACAGACGGGGGTAAAAATCCTGACCCGTCCCGATATAGGCGGCCAGCAGGCCCAAACCGCAGGAAATGAGCCCCTTGGCCGCAGACCCGCCGACCGCGGCAGAGATGAAGGAGAGCGACAGGATCAACAGGGCCGTTTTTTCCGGCAGGTCCAGATAACCTTCGACCAGAATCGCGAGAAACGGCGCGCAAACGAAGAGCACGATATCGGAAAACGTATCGCCCGCCGCCGATGAGAAATGCGCGACCTTCAGCGCCTTTTTGCCTTGGCCAGCCTTGGTCATCGGATAGCCGTCGAGTGTTGTCATGAACGCATCCGGCGTGCCCGGTGTGTTAAACAGGATGGCCGGCACCGCCCCGCCGATCGTGGCGCCTTTCATGATGCCGATGAGAAAGCCCATGACAGGCAACAAGGCATCCGGCGTGAACCCGAACACCGATATCAGGATCGGCAGCGATATCGCCATGGCGATGGGCCCGGCCAAGCCCGGCGTGGCCCCAACCGCAATCCCCAATAGGAACCCGCACAGGATCATCACGACGGTGACGGAAATGGCGAGACCAAAGATGGAAAACAGTTCCGGCCCCTGAAAAACGGCCAGTACGCCCGCCCAGATGTAATCGAGCGCGGTCATCAGACGTCCCCGTTTGGCGGCAAAAGCAGGTCGTCGAACGGCACGTCATAGATAAAGATCAGGACCGAGGCGGCAATCGCGCCAATCAGGATCGCGCGCAACGTGATCCGCCGCTCGCACAGCGAAATGATGGCGGCAATCGCGAACCCTGCCCCAAGGAAATACCCAATGTATTTCCAAGGAAAAGTCCCGCGCAGTGGGCGATAGGTCATCTCTTGCCCCGTGATTGCACTGGTCGCTGCAACAGCCAGCGGTCCGGCATAGGTCATCAGCAAGAACGAGACCGACAGGATCGCAACAACCATGGCAACAAAGGTCAGTCGCGGTGCATCCACGTTGGCGGTGTCCGGTCTTTTTCGCTCAAACAGGAGGACCATCAAACCACCGATCAGCAAGAAAACACCGGCAATTGTCGGGGCCAATGCGTCACCGATCACATATTTGCCACGCACCTTGCTGGCGATCCCGCTGACCGTATCCATTGGCACCCAAAGGAAGACCACCAACACGCCCAACAGCGTCACGATGGCACCGATGGCCAGGTTCAGACGATTGAGTTGGGACATATCGGCGCTTTCTCTGGCTGCTGAGTGACCCGCCGCTTCGTGCAGCGGGCCACCATCATTCAGTATTTCAAGCGATTATTGAGAGGCCGCTTCGATCAGCGCGCCCGCGGCTTCGTACTCGCTTTGCAAGCGTGCATCCAAACCGGCTCCGTTTTCGATCAGAGGGCCCCCAAACGCCTTGGAGATCAGGCCACCGGCACCGGTTTCGGGATCACTGATGATCTCGACCACGGCATCCGTGATTGCGGTGCGGGCCGCTTCATCCAAACCGGCAGGCGCAATCAGAACAAACGCGCCGTCAGAATTAAATTCAACGCCGAGATCGCCAAATGTGGGCGCATCCGGCGTTTGCACCAATGGTACGGACAATGCGGATGCCAAGTTGATCAGATCACCTGACGCGACGCCCTTACGCTGAATACCCGCCATGAAACCGACGTCCAGATCGCCCGCGTTCACGCCATCCATTACGGCCCGGCCACCGGCCACTTCGACGATATTGAAATCAACGCCCTGCGCCTTGCTCAGCAGGTATGCAAGGTCGGCCAGTCGTGGCGACATCGCACCAAACCGAATGGTTTCCCCGCCTTTGGCTGCGGCGACCATCTCGTCAAAGCTGTTCCAGCCATTGTCGGTCTTAGCGACCACACCCATCTGAAATCCTGCCGTTGTCGTGATGCCGGTGAAATCAGAGGGCGTCATGCCACTGCCTTGTGCGGCGGCCATGTTGTAGCCCAGCGTTTCGGTCACGGCCATGCCGATCAGCGTGCCATCCGTGGCGCCGCCTTTCATCTCGTTGGCGAGGTTCAAGCCACCGCGACCGGTTACGTTCTGCGGGATGATCTCCCAACCGTGACGCCTTTGCAGCTCTTCCGCGATCAGGCGGGCTTGGGTATCCGCACCGCCGCCAGCACGAAAACCGATCATCATTTGAATTGGGCCGGACGGGGACCAATCGGATGCAACTGCGGCGCCCGCGGCGCACGCCATTGCGACTGCCGCTGCCGCGGCCTTCAAAAATGATTTCATTTTATCCTCCCTTTATCGGGCCAGCATGACTCTCCATTAGTTGACCTGTCAACGAAAAATTTGTTGACCCATCAACAAAATCTGCGCAGGCTGGCCTCGTATCAAAGGACATTGCGCATGAACGCCCCTCTTCCACCGACGGAACCCGTTAACTTTCAACAGCATGTAACTTACCCGCTGGCCCGGTTGAACGCCAAGCTGACGGCCCAAGCGGCGCGGTTGCTGCGCAAACGGTCTTCGTTCTCGCTGGCCGAATGGCGACTGATTGCGATTGTCCAGAACCAGGGTGAGGCGACCATCGCCGATATTGTTCGCTCGCTCGACTTTGACAAAGGACAACTTAGCCGCGTGTCGCGGGGGTTGATCAACCAAGGCTTGCTTCGGTCCAGACCCAGCAGCACCGATCAACGCGTGCATATTCTGTCGCTGACCCCCGCCGGGCACGCGGCCTATTCCGAGGCCGCGCCCCACATGAAACGGCGGCGCGACCACCTCAAGGACGCACTGACCAAAACCGAGTTGCAGCAGTTCTTTAAACTGGTGGACAAGATCGGTGCAGCCTCGGACGAGTTTGAGGAGTTGATATGAGCCGTCCCAACCTCCTCGTCATCATGTCCGACGAACATCAGGCGCGGGCGATGGGCTGTGCTGATCATCCTTTTGTCAAAACACCGAACCTGGATGCCCTTGCCGCACGCGGCACGCGGTTTACCAACGCCTACACGCCCAGCCCGATTTGCGTTCCGGCGCGTGCGTCTTTCGCCACGGGGCAATATGCGCATCAAACAAGACTTTGGGACAATGCCATGCCCTATCACGGACAAATCCCGGGCTGGGGACATGCGTTACAATCCGCTGGCGTGCCGGTCGAAAGCATAGGCAAGCTGCATTATCGCGCGAACGGGGATGCCGCCGGGTTCGATGCCGAGCATATCCCGATGCACGTGGTGAACGGGGTCGGTATGGTCTGGGCGTCGATCCGGTCTGAGGCGGACCGCGTGATCGGTCAATCCCGCATGCTGGGCGATTACATCGGCCCGGGACAGTCAAAATACACAGAATACGACAGCGCGGTCACCCAACGGACATGCGACTGGCTCAACACGCATTCAGAAGACGATCAGCCGTGGTGTCTTTACGTGGGCCTTGTTGCGCCACATTTCCCATTGGTCGTGCCGCAGGAATTCTATGACCTTTATCCGGCAGATCAGTTGCCCAAGGTCAAACTGCACCCGCGCGATGGCCATCCGCGCCATCCTTGGGTGGAAAAACAAAACGCCTGCATGGATAGCGAAGGACGGTTCAAAGATGAAGACGAACGCCTTGCCGCGATGGCAAGTTACTATGGCCTCTGCACTTGGGTGGATCACAATATCGGGCAAATCCTGTCCGCGTTAAATGCGCTTGGGCTGACCGACACTACCACCGTCGTCTACACGTCGGATCATGGCGACAACGTCGGCGCGCGGGGATTATGGGGCAAGTCTGTCCTTTATCAGGAAAGCACGGCGATCCCGATGATCATGGCCGGACCCGGCATCGCAACTGGGACCAATCAGACACCCGTCAGTCTTGTCGATCTGTCCGTAACGATTGCGGATCATTTCGGTACACAGATCGAAAACCCGTCGCACGGCACCCAAAGCCTCTATGATATCCTTGGCTCGGACTACGACCCGGAACGCCCCGCCTTTTCCGAATATCACGCGGCGGGCGCGGTTTCCGGGGCGTTCATGCTGCGCAAAGGGCGTTGGAAATATCACTACTACGTTGGATTTGAGCCCGAGCTTTTTGATCTGGAAACGGACCCAGAAGAATTGAGTAATTTGGCGGGGCTGGATGAATACAAGGCTACGCTAGAGGATATGCACAAGGAATTGAGCAAGTTCTGTGATCCGGATCAAGCCAACGCACAGGCTTTTGATGACCAAGCCGCGCTGATCGCCTCGTATGGCGGACGGGACGCTGCACTCAAACTTGGGGCTCCCGGTGCGACCCCACCGCCAAAAGTGGAGACTGCGACATGAAACTGACCGTTCTGGGCTCTGGATCGCCCGAAGCTTATGTGCGCCGCGCCTCATCGGGGTATTTGTTGGAAATCGGAGCAGACAAAATCCTGTTCGACGTTGGCGGCGGTGTCTTCGACAACCTTTTGCAAGCGGGATATCTGCCGTCCGACGTCACGCATCTTTTCCTATCGCATCTGCACAGCGATCACATGATGGATTACGCGCGACTTGTGCATGCCGCGTGGGACGAAGGCGGCGCACCTTTGAAAGTCTGGGGGCCTGCGCCAATCGATCGTCAGACGGAACTGTATTTCGGGCGGGATGGCGTTTTGGCCCCTGACCTGATTGCCCGCACGGAGTTTGCAGGCAGCCAACAGGTATGGGTCGACCGCGGCGGCACCCTGCCCCGCCCCTGGCCCGCACCAGAGGTGACCGTCATTGCCCCTGGGTTTTCATACCAAGGGGATGGGTGGTCACTGACCAGCTGTTCGGTGCCACACGCGCAGCCGTTCTTTGACTGTATGGCTTTCGCGGTAGAGGCCGAGGGGAAGAAATTCGTCTATTCCGGGGATGCCGGGCTGTGTGACGACCTCGAAACCTTGGCAAAAGACGCCGATTTCATGATCCACTGGTGTTATCGCTTGTCCACCGACAACGTGCACGCCGCGATAGCGGCTAAATCCCCGACGTCGCAGCTTATTGCCGAAATGGCCGAACGGATCGGGGTGAAGCGCCTGCGTCTGAGCCATTTCCGCATTCATATGGACAGTGATCTGGGCCATGCTGGCGCTCAGGCGGAACTGGCCGCCGGATTTTCAGGTGAGGCCGGGATCGCCGAAGACCTGGATGTCTATGAAATCTAAGCTGTCACCGGCAATCGAATGTCCGCGCGTAACCCCTTGGCCAACCCGGTCAAGGTAAAGGCCCCGCCGTGCCCCTGCACGATGGCATCCACGATAGACACGCCCAAACCGCTGCCGGATGTTGGCGCAATCTGACGAAACCGCTCGCGCGCGGCAGTGATATCGGCATCCGACAGACCAGAGCCGTCATCCGTTACGGAAATCTTGATCTCTGATCCAAAACGTTCTGCCGAAATCTGAATTTCGCTCAGGTCCGCCCCACCATGTTGCAACGCGTTGTCAAAGAGGTTGCGCAAGGCCTCGCGCATCATCAGTTGGTCGCATTTCAAATGGCCGAGTCCGGGGTCGATATTGGCCGTGACGGACACGCCATCCGGCGCAATCTCTTGAAACGCATGGACCCATCCGTCCAATGCCGCACCAAGGTCGACGGTTTCAAAGGCCGAAACCGGCGATATCGCCTTGGCTCGTTCCAGCAAAAGCAGTTTCTGGCTTAAATCCGCCGTTTCCCGCGCTGCCTCCAACAAATCTTGGGACCGCCGTTTGGCTTCTAGTTCGTTCGGTGCGGATTGAACTGCTTCGGCAAGGGCCAGGACACCCGCAATCGGATTGCGCAGCTGATGCGCTGCGTTTGAAATAAACTCGGATTGCTCGGTCATGCTGCGCGAGACCTGTTCGAATAGACGGTTCAGCGTCTGTACGATCCCGCCCACTTCAACCGGCACAGCCCTTTGAATGGCGGTCAACTCATCGCTGGATCGCCGCGCGATGGCGCTTTCCAGATCCAAAAGGGGTCGCAGCCCAAAACTGACACCGAACCAAACGATCAACGCCAGCGACGCGATCAATCCACAAATCGTCACCAGCGACCGCACGACCAGATCACGGACAAATGCGGCCCGGACCGCAGTGTCCTGCCAAACGGTGGTTGTGAATACGCCAGCAAACCCTTCGATTTGCGTTTGGTTCTGCAACCGCACACCGCTGACGGACCGCCCCAGATAAGTGGCCTGGAAAAAGGTGGGGCTGGAGACTTCTGATGGAGTGAGCGGAATGCCGACAGGCGGCGTTGCATATCCAGCCACGATCACGCCGTCCGGGGCATAGACGTGGTAAAACACCTGTCCACCTGACGTGTCGGACAGAATATCCCGCGTTCGGGGGGACAGCGCATCGCCACCGGAAATCGCCACGTCATAGGCCACAGCAAGGGCTGCGGACAACAGGCTGCGGTCAAAGACATCTGTCGCAGTGGCGCGCGCATTGTTGAGCTGCCACAATCCCACCAAAACGGCCACGCACATCAGTGGCCCGAGAATGATAGCCGTCAGGCGCATCCGCAGAGAAGCCGCTGTATTCTTCAAGCGCCCACCACCAGAGCATAGCCAATCCCGCGATGCACCTTGATCGCGACCCCGTACCGCCCCAACCGCTTGCGCAATCGGGAAACGTAGACTTCTACCACCTTTTCATCCGTCGCGCTGCCGGCGCCATAAACTTGGTCCAACAGGCGCTCCTTTGACACCGGGTTTCCTTTGGCTTCGGCAAGCGCAATCAAAACGGACAACTCTCTGCGCGGGACATCCATCGTGCCCTCCTCGCTCAGCAGCTGAGGTGTTTCAAGATCGAGCGTCAGCGGGCCCAGTTCGACACTGCGCCGGGGCGCAACCTCGCGCCTCCGAGCCAAAGCGCGGACCCGCGCGGCCAACTCATCCATCGCGAACGGCTTTACAAGATAGTCGTCCGCACCAGCATCCAAACCGGCCACGCGATCCTCTGTTGTGGACCGTGCGGTCAACAGGATCACCGGGCGCGGATCGTTGCGACGCCGCATATCCTGCAACAATTCCAGACCGTTACGCCCCGGCAAGTTGATATCCAGAATCACTAGATCACAGGTTTCACGTTGCAAGAACGCGTCCGCATCCTCGCCATTGTCCAGCATATCCACCGCATGCCCATCATCGTTCAGACGATAGGAAATGCCTTTCCGAAGGCTGTGGTTATCTTCGACGACCAATATCCGCATGCCTAAGTTTTTTGCGCCAATGAAGGCTTGGTGCAAGCTTCATGCGCAAAAAATGAAGGTGTGAGGCCGGGAATCAGCTCGGCACAAACGAATTTCGTGCGCATGTCAGCGCCGAAGTCTGGGAGGAAAACATGACCATTATGAACACCACGCGTCGCGTGGCCATGGGGCTTGTGGCGGCTGCTGCGGCGACCTTTGCCACAAACGCAAATGCCGGCGGTCACGGCATCGATTTGGAAGGCAAAACTGTTGAGTGGGTTATCCCGTTCTCGGAAACCGGTGGTTCGGCCAAATGGGCCAACTTCTATGCCCCGCTGCTGAGCGAAGCTCTGCCGGGTCAGCCGACCGTTGTTGTCAAATTCATGCCAGGTGCAGGTTCGACCAAAGGCGCAAACTGGTTCCAAAGCCAAAGCTACGAAGACGGCACACTGATCTTTGGCTCGTCCGGGTCCACACAGTTCCCGTATCTGCTGGGCGATCCGCGCGTGCGCTATGAATACAACGATTGGAATGTCGTGCTGGCATCCGGCACCGGTGGTGTCGCCTATCTGCCGCCGGATCTGGCCGCAAAAATGGACGGCATGGATGCCTCCGCGCTGCGTGACACGGACTTCATCTATGGCTCGCAAGGTGCAACCCGTCTGGACCTCGTGCCGTTGCTCGCATGGGAAATGCTGGGCCTGAATGTTGAGCCGGTCTTTGGCATCAAGGGCCGCGGTGATGGTCGCCTGATGTTCGAACGCGGCGAAGCCAATATCGATTATCAGACGTCCTCGTCGTATCTGAAGGGCGTGACACCACTGGTCGAAGACGGTTCCGCCGTTCCGATGATGAGCTGGGGTGCTCTGGACGCAGATGGCAACATCGTGCGCGACCCTACCTTCCCAGATATGCCAACCTTCAAAGAGGTCTGTGACGCAACCGATGGCTGCGAAACAAGTGGCGAACAGTGGGATGCGTGGAAAGCGTTCTTTGTTGCAGGCTTCCCGGCCCAGAAAATGGTGTTCCTGCCAGCGGGCGCATCGGCGGACGCGATGGTGACCTACACCAAAGCGTTTGAAGCCATCAAAGCACGCGCCGACTTTGCCGAAATCTCGGGCGGCCGCCTGGGCGTTTACCCGCAGATGACGGGCGACGAAGCTGCCGGTGCGATGGCCAGCGCCACCCAAGTTCCTGATGGTGCCAAAGCGTTTGTTGTTGGCTGGTTGAAATACCGCTACGGCGTTTCGCTGAAGTAAGCACTTTCCACCCCGACCGCGCATCCGCGGTCGGGGTTTTTTCAATTCCTACCGAAAGCTAAGGCCATGGACATTCTGTCGGTCGCTCTTCCCGCCCTCGGGGACGCAGCGGGTCTCATTTTGCAACCTATCGTTCTGGGATATCTGGTGTTGGGCGTCGTTATGGGCCTGTGCATTGGTGTCTTTCCTGGCCTCGGCGGCATCGCCGGACTGTCTTTGCTCTTGCCGTTCATGTTCGGCATGGACCCTGTGCTGGGCCTTGCCCTGATGATCGGGATGGTGGCGGTTGTTCCGACATCCGACACGTTTGCCTCGGTCCTGATGGGTATTCCCGGGTCTTCGGCGTCACAAGCCACTGTGCTTGACGGGTTCCCCATGGCCAAGAAGGGCGAGGCCGCGCGCGCCTTGTCTGCGGCGTTTGCGTCATCCCTGTTCGGCGGTCTGGTCGGCGCAACGTTCCTGACGGTTTTCATTCTTGTTGCGCGCCCCATCGTTCTGGAGTTCCGCACACCAGAGCTGTTGATGATCACGATTTTTGGCCTGTCGATGGTCGGCATCCTCGCCGGACGCGTCGCCATCAAAGGCATCGTCGCGGCCGGTCTCGGCATGATGATCGGCACCATCGGTGAAGGAGACAGCGCGGGTGAGCTGCGCATGGCAACCTATGACATGCCTTATCTGGTGGATGGCCTGAAGCTGGTCATTGTCGGCCTTGGCATCTTTGCGATCCCGGAAATCGTCGCCCTGTTGCGGCAGGACCGGTCAATCTCGGACCGCTCACCATTGGGCGGTGGCTGGACCAAGGGCGTGTCCGACTGGTTCACCAACATCTGGCTGTCGATGCGCTGTTCGATCATCGGCGTGGTTGTCGGCGTGATCCCGGGCCTGGGTGGTTCGGTTGTCGACTGGATTGCGTATGGCCATTCAGTTCAGACCACCAAGGACAAGTCCAAATTTGGTTCGGGCGAAATTCGCGGCGTGATCGGGCCCGAAAGTTCGAACAACGCCAAGGAAGGCGGCGGGCTGGTGCCCACCTTGCTCTTTGGCATTCCCGGTTCGGGATCGATGGCGATCTTTATCGGCGCCATCGCGCTCTTAGGGTCGGGTAATATCGAGGTAGGACCCTCGATGCTCAAAAACAACCTCGACATCACTTATGCCATCGTCTGGCTGCTGGCGCTGGCCAACGTCGTTGGCACCTTGATCTGTATCGCGGCCTCGGGCGGCATTGCGCGCCTGACCACAATTCCGTTCAGCCTGTTGGCACCGTTCCTTTTCATGATCATCAGCTTTGCCGCGTTCCAGTCCGGCCAGAACCTGATGGACCTTGTGGCCCTCTTTGCCATCGGCCTTTTGGGGATCATGATGCGCCGGTTTGACTGGTCGCGCCCGGCCTTTTTGATCGGGTTTGTTCTGTCCAACCCCGCAGAAACCTACGCCAACCAGGCCGTGCAAATCGCCCAATCGCGGTTCCGCAAAAGCTTTGAGGAAGGCATTGACTATATCTTTTCGCCCATCGTCATCGTGTTGCTGATCATCACAGTGATCTCGGTTGTTGTTGGTTTGCGCCAAGCCAAGACGATCATGGCCGAAGGGGCAGTGGACGCCGGTCACAAACGTGCGCCGATGATCTTTCTTTTGGCTGTGCTGGCCTATCTGGTCATCGCCTACACCAACGCGGCCATGATCCCCGATTACGCCGCGGCCGACCGCGTGTTCCCGAAATTCGTGTCGGGCGTGGCTATTGTTGGGGCGCTGATCCTCTTGGTGCAGATGATGTTGCGCCCGGAAACCCATCCGCTCTTTGCGGACCGGGACGCGCGGGATGATGAAGACAACAGCTATGGCCTTTGGTCGACGCTGGCCTGGTTTGCGGGGCTCTTGATCCTGACCTCACTGGTTGGCTTTATCCTTGCGCTTGGGGTGTTTCTGTTCTTGTTCATCCGCTTCCGGGCCGGGCGTGGCTGGGGCTTTGCCGCACTTTACACAGCCGTGGGCATTGGGTTCATGCTGTTTATGGCAGGGCTTTTGAACCGCGACTTCCCGCCTGGTCTGTTGCAGTCATTCGTTGATCTGCCATGGCCCCTGACCTGAAGCTGTTGCAGCTGGACGGGGACGGCATCGACCCCGAGATCATGGCAGCCACCATAGCGGTGTTAGAGGCGGTTCGCCCGGCTCTGACCTGCGAGCTGTCCGTCGAACGCGCGGCAATCGGTTTTGCCGCGCTCAAGACCGACGGAACGACCATCCCGGACACCGTCATAGTAGCAGCCAAAGCGGCGGACGGTGTTTTGCTGGGGCCTGTATCCCACAACGCTTACCCGCCACGCGAGGAAGGCGGGCTAAATCCATCGGGCGTCTTGCGGCGCAACTTGGAGCTTTATGCTAATATCCGACCCGCCCGCCTTTGGCCGGGTATCGATGCCCCCGCGCGCCGTCCACTCGACCTGATCGTGGTGCGTGAAAACCTTGAAGGGTTTTATGCCGACCGCAACATGTTTGCCGGGGGGGGTGAGTTCTCTCCTGAACCCGGCATCGCGCTGGCGGTGCGCAAGGTCACCGAAAAGGCAAGCCTTCGCATCGCAGAGGCCGCTTTTGCCTTGGCCGAAACGCGGCATGCCCGAAAGGTGACGGCCATCCACAAGGCGAACGTGATGCGCCTGTCTGACGGTCTGTTTCTCGACTGCGTGCGCCGCGTTGCCGAGCGTCACCCAGAGATCACCTATGATGAAATGCTGGTCGACGCCGCCGCCGCGCATCTGGTGCGGGAACCGGACCGGTTCGACGTCTTGGTCACCACGAACATGTTTGGCGACATCCTGTCAGACCTTGCATCGGAACTGAGCGGCGGCTTGGGCCTTGCCGGGTCCTTGAATGTTGGACCGGATGCAGTTGCGGCGCAGGCACAGCATGGATCGGCACCCGACATTGCCGGGCAAGACGCGGCAAACCCGACATCGATGATCCTGTCGCTGGCCATGTTGCTGCGGCATTTCAAGCAGAACACTGCCGCCGATCAGATCATCCAAGCGCTTGGCGCATGCCTCGCGGCGTCTGCCACACGCACGCGCGACCTTGGCGGCGCACTTGGCACCCAGGCGTTCACCCAAACACTGATCCACCACATTGCAAAGGGCGCATCATGACCCAGACAGCCATCCCTTTTCTCTTCATGCGCGGCGGCACATCCCGCGGACCCTACCTGCATCGCGGTGCGTTGCCCGAAGATCGGGACACACTCGCCCGGGTTTTGGTGTCGATGATCGGCTCTGGCCATCCACAAAACATCGACGGGATCGGCGGCGGTGTCGCGGTCACCACAAAAGTCGCCATGCTGTCCGCGTCGGACGATGACTGGGCGGATGTTGATTACTTCTTTGCGCAAGTCAGCGTCGAAGATGGTTTGGTCGACTTCAAACCCACCTGCGGCAATATTCTTGTCGGCGTGGGCCCGGCCGCCATTGAAATGGGGCTGATCGCACCGACCGGAGATCTGACAGAGGTCAAAATCCGCGCCGTCAATACCGGTGCCCGTGTTATCTCGCGCGTGCAAACCCGCGATGGTGCCGTGGTCTATGACGGTGATGCCGCCATTGACGGTGTGCCGGGCACCGCCGCGCCGATTGAGCTTTTGTTCATGGATGTGGTCGGCGGCGCCACAGGGTCGATGTTTCCCACCGGCAACCGCATTGATGTGATCGACGGGATCGAGGTGTCTTGTGTTGATGTTGCTATGCCGATGGTGATCGCGCGCGCTGCGGACTTTGGATTGACCGGCTATGAAACCGCCGCAGAGCTGGATGAAAACCGGGCGTTTTACGACCGCATGGAACCCATCCGTATCAAGGCCGGAGAGATGATGGGCATGGGTGATGTATCCAAGTCTGTTGCCCCCAAATTTGGCCTTGTCGCCCCGGCCAAGGACGGCGGATCGGCGGCCACGCGATATTTCATGCCGTGGAATTGTCACCCCAGCCTTGCCGTAACCGGGTCCCAATGCCTCAGCGCCTGTCTCTTGTGCCCTGACACGGTGGCGCACGGTATTCTGCCGCGCGATATGCCCTCGCCGGCGCAACTGTCGCTCGAACATCCGATGGGACAACTGCATGTCGTGGTGGAACATGGGACCGCCGGCAACGATTTTGACCTGATCTCAGCCGGCTTGGTCAGAACCGCGCGCAAACTGGCGGCAGGAGAGGTGTTCGTCCCAACAAATGTATGGTCAGGTAAGGCGTAGTGCACTATAGTATACCACGGTATACAATTTCAGGAGCAGCATATGAGCTATCAAGACTGCATGACGGTCGCCCGTGCCGAACTCGAGATTGCAAAGCACCTGATCCAGGATGAATTGCGCAGCTACCCGACACCGGTTTCAGGTTGTGATGCGCAGTACAATCACCTGATCGGCCTGCGCGGATCGATTTCAGAAGCTCTGCGCGTCCTCGAACAACCGCATTTCGTGACAACACCCCGCACTCCAGAGCCAGAGGCCGGGGTCGAAAGCCGATGAAAGTTCACATCCTAGATGATTGGTTCGACACCCTGCGGACATTGCCCTGTTTCAAAATGCTGGAAGGGCACGATGTCACGGTATGGACGGATCACGAACCGGACCCCGCCAAACTGGCCCAGCGCGTCCAAGAGGCCGAGGCTTTGGTCCTCTTTCGGGAACGCACAAAGATCACTGCGGACCTGTTGCATCGGTTGCCGAACCTGCAACTGATCTCACAACGCAGCGTCTATCCGCATATCGACGTGCCCGCCTGCACCGAAACGGGCGTGATGCTGTGCTCGAACATGCATTCCGACACGCCCTCTTATGCGGCGGCGGAAATGACCCTGGCCTTGATCCTTGCGAGCTATCGCCAAATCCCACAACAAACCGCTGCGATCCGCGCGGGGGAGTGGCAGATGAGCGTAGGGCGGACCTTGCGCGGTCGCACTTTGGGCCTTTACGGCTATGGCCGCATCGCCGGGGCGGTTGCCTCGTATGCCAAGGCGATTGGGATGAACGTGCAATGGTGGGCTTCGGATGCCGGGCGTGCCCGTGCCGTGGCAGATGGTCAAACCGTGGCGGAAAACCGTGGGGACTTCTTTGCAAGCTCTGACATCGTCTCATTGCATGTGCGCCTCAAACCCGAAACGCGCGGCATCATCACCGCAGAGGATCTCGCCGCAATGCAACCCCGCGCCTTGTTGGTCAACACCTCACGCTCAGGCCTGATTGCGCCCGGTGTTTTGGAAGCTGAAATCGCCAAGGGCAGCCTGCACGCCGCGGTCGATGTCTTTGATACAGAGCCCTTGCGCGATACGGCGAACCCTTTGCTGACCCATCCCAACGTAATCGCAACCCCGCATGTGGGCTACGTGACAGAGGATGAGTTTGACCTGCAGTTCACCGACATCTTTGAGCAGGTGAACGCCTTTGCAGACGGGGCGCCTATCCACGTGATCAATCCCGAGGTGCGGGATCAAACAACCTGACGACAAGGGGCGCTCCCAGGATCACCACAAAAATACGCAACACATGATGGGCCACGACAAAAGCGACATCGGCCCCGACGATAAGCGCTAGAACGGTCAGCTCTGCCTGACCGCCCGGAGCAAAGGCCAACAGCGCCTCGCGCCCGGGCGCGAGGCCGAATTGATAGATGCCTTCTACAAAAACCAGCGTCAGCAGAATGAGTAAGACGCAATACCCGACCCCGGCGGTCAGGTCCCGCCGCACCTCGGCCATCGTGATCCCGGCGTATTTGGTTCCGATTGTCATCCCGATAAAGAATTGCGCAGCCCAGATCACCTCGGCCGGGGGCCGATTATGCAACAAACCGGCCAGCGTGATGCAAGCGGTCAGGATCAAGGGCCCCAAGATCGAAGCGCCAAACATCCCCAGCCGCTTTGCCCCTTTCCACCCAACAATGCCGCACAGGACCATCAAGGCCAGCTCGTACCAAGGCACCGTCGCCAAAGGCACACCGGGCGGGTTGTTGAGATCTGCGTCCCAGATCAGCTTTAGGATAAACGGCAGCGTGACAACGATCACCAGAACACGGGTTGCGTGGATCAATGACAGCGTCCGGACGTTTCCGCCGGCTTCTTCGCCAAAGACGAGCATGTCCTGCAACCCGCCGGGCATGGCCGAATAATAGGCCGTCGGAAAATCATAGCCCCACACCCGCCGGAAATACGGCAATCCCACTAAGCCAATGCAGATCGTCATCACCGGCACCAAAAGCAATGTGGGCCACATCGCCGGAAAAGTGCCGAGCACAGCCGGTGTCAGCGTTGCGCCGACGGCAACCCCAAGCACCGATCGCATGCCTTCGTTTACGACCGCGATGCCCCGCATCGGGATGCGCAACAAAGCAGCGCACAAACATGATGTGATCGGGCCCAGCAACCATGGCAATGGAAGGCCAAGGAGCTTGAACACCGCGACGCCAAAGGCCCCCGCGACAAATGCGTTCAGAACCGGGTTCATTCCGACAGCGCCTTTAACCGCTGCCGCAGTGAGGTGTTCAAATGCACTTCGGCAGCGACCCCGGCTGCCTCTACATCCCCTTCGCGCAGCGCGTCCACAATGGCCTGATGTTCCCGCACGACCACGTCGATCCGCACCTCGTCTGTAAAAGTTGTTGGTCCCAACAACAGCAGCGAGTTGTTCAATGCGCGCGCAGCTTCCAGCAAGAAACGGTTGCGGCAGGCAAGGTAAAGACCACGGTGAAATTCTTGATTGATGGCGGCGGCGGTTGCCGGGTTGGCGCGTTCATCGGCAATCGACTGGTTAAGATCTTCGAGCGTGTCAAATTCCGCCACTGTTCCGTGCTTGGCCGCCATTTCCGCAGCGGTTCGTTCCAGAACAAGCCGCATCTCGTAAAGCTCGACGACTTCGCCATGGTTCAAACGGCGGATCACAGCGCCAATCCTTGGGCGATGTTCCACGATGCCATCCGCCTCTAACCGGCGCAGCGCCTCTCGAACCGGGGTGCGGGACAGCCCCAGGCGTTCCGCGACCTCTTCTTCGCGCAGCCGGTTGCCCGGCACAAATACGCCAGAGCGGATCGATGCCATCAAGGCGTCATAGGCTGCTTCCCCACTCGATTTTTCCGCCATCCTAAAGCCTTTCAAATCTCTCTCTTGCATTTTGTATCCGATTGGATACAAGACGTCCAGCCGAGGAGACTCACTATGTCAAAAAAGAAAATTATCGTTGTTGGATCTGGGAACGCCGCCATGTGCGCAGGAATCGCTGCACTGGAAAAAGAGGCCCAGGTCTTGATGCTGGAAAAAGCCGATGCCGAACTGGCGGGCGGCAATACGAAATACACCGCCGGGGCAATGCGGTTTGCCTATGACGCGTCCGAGGATTTGATCCCCCTGCTCGCTCAGCCCGACGATCCGCGTATCCCGAACACAGATTTTGGCAGTTACACGAAACAGAAATTCTCAGACGATCTGCTGGGATTTAACGAAGGTCGCCCCCTTTCGACAGAGCAACAGTTCCTGGTCGGTCAATCCTACGATGCCGTGCGCTGGCTTGCGGGGCATGACGTTACCTATGAACCGATCTATGCGCGTCAAAGCTTTGAAAAAGATGGCAAGCACGTTTTCTGGGGTGGCCTGACGCTTGCTGCGGAAAACGAAGGCGTCGGCCTATTTGATATGGAACTCGCCGCGTTCACGCGCATGGGCGGCACCATCCGCTACAACGCGGGCGTGACGGATTTGATTGTCGAGGACAATACCGTCGTCGGCGTCAAGGTGGGCGAAGAAGAGCTTCGCGCCGATGCGGTTATTCTGGCTTGCGGCGGTTTCGAATCCAGTGAAGACATGCGGGCGGCGGAAATCGGGCCGGACTGGTCAGTGGCCAAGGTCCGCGGTACGCCGAACAACACCGGCGACGGGCTGCGCATGGCATGGGATCTGGGCGCACAGAAATACGGCAGCTATCAGGGCTGTCATGCGACGCCGATGGACCTGCACATGAAGGACTTTGGCAACCTCGACCTGCCTCCCAAAGAACGCAAAAACTATCGCAAAATCTGTTATTTCCTCGGTGTGATGCTGAATGCCAAGGGTGATCGGTTTGTTGACGAGGGCATCAACTTTCGCAACTACACCTACGCCCAGTTTGGCCGCGCAGTATTGGAACAACCGGGGCATTTTGCGTGGCAAATCTTTGACGCCAAGGTGTTTGACCTGCTCTACGGGGAATACCATTTCCACGATGCCAGCTTTGTCGAGGCAGACACGCTCGAAGACCTGGTGCAAAAGCTGGAAGGCGTCGATCCGGATGCCGCGATGGCCACTTTGTCGGCCTATAATGACGCGGTTGATACCGATACCCCGTTTGACCCGACCTCTTTGGATGGCAAAGGTACCACAGGGCTGGAGCTTGCGAAATCCAACTGGGCGCAAAAGTTCGACACAGCCCCGTATCGCGCCTATCCGGTCACCGGCGGGATCACCTTTACCTATGGCGGTCTGAAAGTGGACGATGCGGGCCGCGTTCTGACCGACGCGGATCAACCGATCCAAGGGCTCTTCGCCTGCGGAGAGATGATCGGTGGTGTGTTTTATGGCGGCTACCCCGGTGGTTCGGGCCTGACATCAGGCACCGTTTTCGGACGGCGCGCCGGCCACGGCGCGGCACAGTAACACAAATCAAATCGGCTGCCCCTCTTGCCTTGGCGCACCAAGTGTCTTCATAAATCGGCACCAGCGTCACCGAGGGGCAGCCAAATGACCACCGACCATATCCGCGCCACATGGGCGAAAGCCATCGTGCAACGAGAAGAGCTGGCGCGCAGCTTTTATGCCCGCCTTTTCCAGATTGCGCCGGATACGCAGCCTCTGTTCAAAAACGATATGGATGAACAGGGCATCAAGCTTGTCGACACGCTGAACTTTATCGTCGATCACTTGGAAGAACCCGACACCTTGCTGCCCGCAGCACGGGATTTGGCAGTTCGACACGTGTCTTATGGCGCAACCGCCGCGCATTACGATGCGGTGGGGGCTGCATTGCTCGACGCGCTGCAAACGATCATCGGCCCGGACTTCGATGACGCCGCCAAAACGGCTTGGGCAGAAACCTATTCCGGCCTCAGCAGCTACATGATTGGCGAAGCATCCTCCGCCTGACTATCCTTTGGTATAGTCGATTATCCAGAATAGCCCCTCGCCCGGACGGCTTGGCGCTGTATGCCCTGTCCAAAGGGGTAGCACGCCATGATCATCAATACGTATTCCTCCACTTTGTCTGACACCCAAGCCGCGGTTGCCGAACTGCGGTCGCAGGTTCAGGCCAGCGGTCAGGTGCCGCACTATGCCATGTTGCTGGCAAACGCATCACACGCGGTTGCTGAGATGCAGGCGGTAGCATGGGGCGACTTTGGTCGCGCAATGCACGGTGCCACATCCTGCCTTGGCGCGATGACGGGTGCGGGTGCCCCGGTCAGGTCAGAAGCCAGCCTATCCCTCTTCACCATCAGCGACCCGGACGGGGACTATGGCACCGGTTTTGCCGCGCTTGGGAAGGATCCCCGGGCCCAATCTTGCGCTGCGACGCGACAGGCGCTGACATCTTCCGACCGTCCGGGTGAAATTCCGGACGTGGTTTGGGTCACGGCAACACCGGGTGCCGAAGAAGCTGTGATCGCTGGTATACAGGATGCGGTTGGCCCAGATGTTCCGATCATTGGCGGCAGTGCCGCAGACAATGATGTGACAGGCCAATGGTACGTGTTTGACACCGAAAACGCAGGACAAGATGCCGTGGTTGTGTCGGTCATGTTCCCGTCCGTCTCTGTCAGCTACGCTTATCAAAACGGATATGCGCCCAGCGATTCGAGCGGCACAGTAACCCGTGTCGAGGGACGGCGCCTGATCGAAATCGACCACCGCCCGGCTCAAGATGTCTATGCCGAATGGACCCATGGGGCGATTGCCGCGAATGAAGGCGCACAGGACACCAACATCCTGTCGGACGCCACGTTGTGGCCCTTGGGACGCGAGACCAGCGAAGTTCAGGGCGTGTCGCAATTCCTGTTGGCGCATCCCGCCATGGCCCATCCTGATGGATCGATCAGCCTGTTTGCCAATCTGGAGCCCGGCGAACGGATCACGCAAATGAGCGGAACCGCCTCTGCTCTGGCGGACCGCGCGGGTCGGGTCGCCAAACAGGCCCGCCCCCGGCGGAACAACGAAATCGTCGGCGCCCTGATGGTTTATTGCGGCGGCTGTATGCTGAGCATTCAGGACCGTTTGGACACGGTGGTCACCGGCACCCGGACGGCATTGGACGAGGCGCCGTTCCTCGGGCATTTCTCTTTCGGGGAACAAGGCAGCATGATCGGCAGCGGAAACAGGCATGGTAACCTGATGATCTCGTGTTTAGTCTTTTCCAAGGAAAAGTAGCCAGACTGATCGACAACCATGTCGCAGGACGAACAACTTCGCGAGGCACTCCTCGAACTGCAATCGCTCAGGCAACGCGAAGCGCGGCTGCTCGACGAAACAAATGCGCTGTTCGACCTGCAAAACGCTTTGTCGAATGTCGAAACCGTCGAAGACGCCTTGGACAAACTGGCACAAGGGGCCATGCAGGCGGTCAAGGCTGATGCCGCATGTGTGCTCGTCCAAAAGGGGTCAAGCATTACAGCGTTGACGTCCACCCATACCGCATGGCGACACGGCATGGAGATGCCAGAGATCCCAAGCGTGTTTACCAAGCCACGTAACATTGCGGAAATCGGCACGGTCGACATTTGGGCGCGCGCCGCCGAAACGGTGTTCCAAGGGTTTCAGAGCGTTGTCTCTGCCCCGTTGAAGTTGGGACAAGAACAAGGCTCGGGCGCACTGCTGTGTTTGCATCGCGACGAGGCCAGTTTCAAAACTCCGGATCGCAACCTGTTGGCCCGTATGGCAACCTTGGCAAATCAAAGCCTGACGGTGTTCGAAGTACAAACCCTCAACCGGCTTCTGGCCGCGGTGATCGACGGCTCATCCTCTGGATTTGCCATCGCCGACGCCCGGGATGCGGAAAGACCACTGGTCTTTGTCAACAAGGCGTTTGAAGCGCTGACGGGCTATTCGGCAGCAGACGCTATTGGCCAGAACTGCCGCTTTTTGAACGCAGAAGCCCCGGACGCCGCGATCCGCAAAGACCTCAGAGAAACCGTAAAGGCCAATGCCGCAGGGACGTTTGTGCTGCGCAATCGGCGCAAAGATGGCAGCCTGTTCTGGAACGAACTGACGCTGTTTCCAGTTATGGGGCGCGATTGCGACCCGGATTACCTTGTTGCGACGCAAACCGATGCCTCGCTGCGTGTGCTTGCCCGCGAGGAAAGCGAAACCAATCTCCGCCGCATGCATGAGGCGCTGTCACATACGGATGACGGGTTTCTGCTGTTGGATCGCGATCTGCAGATCCTTTATGCCAACGACAGTTTGCGCGACATGCTGAAGGCGCCCGGTCTTGACTGGCAAACCGGAACAAAAGCGCCGGACAATCTGGCTGGATACTTGGCAACCATGCCGAAATCCGTGACGATGCTTGATAACAGTTTGACCTCGCTCGACTTGCCCGAACTGGCGGAAAAGGGACGACAGCAGGAGGTCGAATTACCAGATGGGCGAACCATCCTGGTGCGCGCGCAACGGACCGATGAAGGCGGGTTGGTTGTCTCAACGACAAACATCACCGCAATGAAAACAGCAGAACGGACGTTGCAAGCGCGTGTGGCCGCTTTGGAAAACGCGCCGGATGGCTTCGCGATCGCGGACGCATCCGGCCGGATCATCTATACCAACCCCAGCTTGAACGACATGATGGCCACCGCGAACGCTTATGAGCTTTTGGGCCGGCCCTGGTTGCGGCTTTATCGTGCAGACAACGCCAAAGATGTTCTGGAAGGTATCGACGCCGCCTTGACGGCGCGGCGCGAGGCAAGCGCACAATTGGCCTTTCAGCATCCAAAGGGCGCACGCCGCACCCATGATGTGGCGCTGCGTGATGTGCCCGGTGTTGGGATCATCATGATCGTAAGGGACGTGACCGAACAGCTGGAAACCCAACGCCGCCGCGCCGAACTGACCGAACAATTGCACGTTGCCAGACGCCAACAAGTGGTGTCACAGGTGGCCGCCGGTCTGGCGCATGATTTCAACAACCTTCTGTCTGCGATCAATGGCTCTGCGCTTTTGATCTCGGATGACGCGCAATCAAATGAGGCTGCCAAGAAGCATGCAGGCCGCATTTCCGCCGCTGGAACCCAAGCGGCTTACCTGGTCAATCGGTTGCTGGATCTTGGACGCGACACGCAAGATGTCACCGAATTTGACCTGCGTGCATCGATCCAATCGGCCCTTTCCTTGTTGTCCGTCACGCTGTCGGCGAGGACCACGCTTAAAAAATCGATCACGCAATCCACCCTCAACATGGTTGGGAGCCCGACCGAGGTCACGCAAATCGCCCTGAACCTCGTTCTGAATGCTCAGGATTCATTGCCAAAAGCCACAGGAACAATCTGTGTCGCACTCGCGCCCGCCGATGCTTTGCCCAAAGCCCGTCCGAACATCGGATTGATCAATCGGTCCAAGTCTTATGCCCGGCTGGACGTCAGCGATACGGGCAGCGGCATGGATGAACAAACGGTCAGACAGATATTCGATGCCTATTTTTCGACGAAAGGCGATCGTGGCACGGGTTTGGGCCTGTCGACGGTTGCGTCAATGGTCACCGGATGTGGCGGAGCGATGTTTGTTCAGACCGCGCTTGGCCACGGTACGACGTTCACGGTTTACTTCCCGCTGCAAACGGCGGACGCCCCTTCCGTCGATGAAGCCGCCGGTGCCCGGTCTGTTGATCTTGGCGGGCAATTGATCCTGATCGTTGATGACGACTCCCAGGTGGCCGAGGTGATGGGCACTTATCTGGAACGTTTGGGTGCCGAAGTTGCCATTGTGGATGACCCCGCACTGGCCGTTGAAACCGTCGCCGAGGACCCGGACGCATGGTCGGCCGTCATCTCGGACTACAATATGCCTGAAATGAACGGTGGGGACCTTGTCGATGCAATCCGTAAATCTGCACCGAACCTGCCCATCCTGATCGTCACCGCATTGTCGCGCCGCTTGGCCGACCCACGGCTGTCCGGAGATGCGGTACAAGGAATATTTGCCAAACCGCCCAACCTCGGTCAGATTTCAGGAATAATCTCGGACCTAAATGACAAAAGACGCAGAGGCGAGCGATGAAAGTACTCTTGGCAGATGACCATGATCTGGTCCGCGATACGCTGACCGCCTTCATGGAAAATGAACCGGACATGCAAGTCACTGCAGTAGCTGATCTGGATGCTGCCTGCGAGGCGGCGCGCAAGACGTTGTTTGATGTTATTCTGCTGGATTATTTGATGCCCGGCATGAACGGGCTGGAAGGATTGGCAAAGGCCATCGAAGCCTGGGATGGACGCCCGGTTGCGATCATGTCGGGAACCGCACCGAAATCAATTGCGCAAGAGGCGCTGGATGCTGGCGCCATTGGGTTCCTGCCCAAAACGATGGGGGCCAAATCCCTGATCAATGCTGTTCGGTTTATGGCTGCCGGCGAAACATATGTGCCCGTCAAATTCATGACGGCGGAAGACGCCGAACCGGAAAATCCCCTGGCCAAAGGTCTGAGCAGCAGAGAATTGGAAGTTCTAGGCGGATTGTGCCAGGGCATGTCCAACAAAGAGATCGCGCGCGAACTGGATTTGCAGGAAGTGACGATCAAACTGCATGTCAAAAACGCTGTGCCGCAAACTGGATGCCAAAAATCGCACCCAGGCGGCCATGATCGCAAAAGAGGCCGGCCTGTTCTGACCGGCCTCTGTATTTTTTAGAACAAGAAGCTGTCGGACATGGCAAACAAGTCTGCCTCATCCGAAAGCCCAAGCCCCTCAAGCTGAATGGCTGTCGTTTCTACGGTCAACGTGACATCGCCATTCTGATCAATCGACGCATTGTTCGACAGCCAGTCCTGCGTTGTATCGCCTCCGCTCAGCAGATCATTTTGCCGTAGATCCAGCCTGTCGCCCTCGAATACCGAAAAATCGGTGATGGTATTGGTCGCGCCATCCAGATCGCCATTTCGAAAGACAAAGCGATCGGCATCTGAACCACCGGTGGCCACGTCCTCACCCGTACCGAGGTAAATCCGGTCGCGACCAGCGCCGCCGTCCAGCACGTCATTCCCGGTCCATCCGGTCAGGTAATCGCTGCCTGCACCGCCCGACAGGACGTCATTGCCGCTGCCACCGTTCAGATTGTCATTGCCGTCTTGTCCGTGCAGCTGATCGTTCCCAGAACTTCCCAGAAGCCGGTCAGCACCGTCCCCACCATCAAGCTCGTCTGATCCCGATCCCCCGTTCAGGGTATCATCGCCTAGCCCCCCCAGCAAACTGTCATCGCCAGAGCCGCCCAGCAGGTCATCCAGACCATGGCCGCCATCGAGGGTGTCGTTTCCGGCGTTTCCCAGCAGACGGTCATTGCCGAGGCCGCCCGTGATTGCATCGTTTCCAGTATTTCCTTTGAGGACATCATCACTTTCTCCACCATCCAGAACATCGTTACCGGCCCCGCCGCGCAGCGTGTCTTGCCCGGATTGCCCGTAAAGGACATCGGCCTGACGCCCGCCATAAAGCAGGTCATCCCCTGCCCCACCATAGAGGAAATCGCGACCGGAACCGCCTTTCAGAACGTCGTTATCTGCCCCGCCATCCAACAGGTCATGGCCTGCGGAACCAAACAATTCGTCTTGCCCCGCACCGCCATAAAGCACGTCATCATCTGCGGGCAGCAGGTTGCCAAACTGGTCATACCGGTTCCCATCATCGTCGTAGAAAGAGATAATGCCGTTCGGGTTCGAACCGGAACCGCCGTTCAGATAATCGTTGCCGTCATTACCCGACAGGGTATCGCCGTCGCTGCCACCAAAGGCCGCGTCTTCCCCGATACCGCCCGAAATGGTGTCCTCACCTGCACCGCCATTCAGCGTGTCGTCATAGGTTAGCGCACCTTCGGTTGTTGCGATCAAGGACAGATCCCGGAGCAGGACGCTGCTTTCCAGATCAACCTCTCCGAACGGGCTTTCCGCCGTTGGATCAGCTGCACCATCGTTGGAATAGGACTTGGGCGCTTCGGACAGCAAAACCAATTTGGCATCACCCGCCGCCTCATCAATCACGACCTTAAAGATCGCACCGGAAGAGCCCGTGGCATTGTCCATGTCATGATCGCCGCTGTTGCCGCCGACATAGAGCTGCCCATCCGCATCATAGATCGCTGCCCCAAAGGTCATCAGGGGTGATCCGGCATGGGTCACGCCGTCAATTTCCGTTTTGGTGATCTCGATCGTTGAAAACTGAGGCGTTGCGCCAGAGATATCCACGACCAGCAACGTGGCATTGGCCCCCTCATATGCCGGACGGCAGACGCCACGAAAGGACTGTGTCGACGCGTCAAGCGCCAGATCATAGCAGCGTTCGGTGAAGGCGGATTTGTCGAACTTGTAGACCGTGGTGACAGGATTGCCGTCTGCATCCCGCTGATCAACGTCGATCACCGCGACGCGGTCCATACTGGAATCAAACGACCAAAGGTTGCCTTGATCATCAAAGTCGCCGGTCCACGATCTGTAGGGCGTTTCCCCAATGCGATAGCTGTTGCCTTGCGCGTCAAACATCACAAGATCGGTCTTGCTGACGGCATTTCCCAAACTGTCGACCCCATTGCCGACCGCAATGGCGTAAAGCAGGTTGTCTTCCTTGTTGAAACCCAGCGAATTGACATTCACCGTGCCATCAGCCCCTGCCTTTTGATAGCTTTACGTTTCCGTATCAAAGACATAGAGCGTGCCGTTCAGAACCTGATACAGATTGGCCTGACCATCCGCGAATGCGGCAACTGTCTGGGTTTGCCCACCGATTTCAACCGATTGATCGTAATAGAAAATGGGTCCGTCTGTATTGATCGCCACACCGCCTTCCGCTGCGATGGACCGGAATGTGATTTCGACATCCGCATCGGTCGCTTCAAAGCTGACCGAGTGCTCGGCAAAAGCGCCGCTGTCAGTGGTCACGGTAGAGACGACCTGGCCATCGATCAGAATTTCAACGGCACCGTTCGGCGCCCCAGCGGCAAAGTTGGCGGCAAGCGAAAAGTCGATCTGGTACACGCCGCCTGCTTCAACCTGAACGGTTTGCGACATTTCCTGATGCCCGCCCGGTAAATCCGTGACGGTCCACGCGCCGGTTTCGGCATAGCCCGAAAAAGAGCTGGTGTTTTCGGTTCCAGTCAAAAGGTTCGGGTCCGCATAGTCCCCGTTCAAAACGTCGCCTCCGGCGCCCCCCTGAATGGTGTCGTCGCCGGCCAATCCCTTAATCGCGTCGCTATCTTGTGTTCCCAACAGGTCATCATTCAAACCTGTCCCGGTTATGTTCTGTGCCATTGCACATCCTCCTACTTTTTAGAAAAACCGGCGGTCGGGCGACCGCCGGAACGGGTCACCAACCGATGCCTTCGAACGCATTGGTGTCTTTCACGTCCGCGTTCAGGCGAACGAGATCGAGGATCGCCTTGCCATCGACACGCCCAAGCGCGTCGGCATAAGCCTGCGATTTGTGGAAAACGATCACGGTGTCAGCGGCGTCAATGGCGCGGTCAAGATCGGCATCCAGCATATCGCGAAGGTCACCGGCCAGCAGTTGCAGACCCGGGCTGCCATGCTGCACATAACTCAGCTGACCTTCGATATTGGTCTCAGCGGTGATCGCGGCATCATGCACCGACACCTCAACACCTGCATCGCGCAGCGCCGCAATCACTTCGAGGATCGGACTTTCACGCAGATCATCCGTCCCGGATTTGAAGGCCAATCCAAGCACCGCGATTTTGCGAGCCACGGTGGCCAATGCCATTTCAGTCGCACGCGCGATATGGGCGGCGTTGGATTTGCCCAATGCTTCGATCATCGGAATGTCGATACCCTGCGCAGCCCCAATATGGGCGACCGCACGCACCTCTTTGGGCAAACACGAGCCGCCATAGGCAAAGCCAGGTTTCAAGTAATAAGGGCTGAGGTTCAGCTTGGTGTCCTGAACAAAGACATCCATCACCGCATGGCTGTCGACGCCCAGAGGTTTGCAGAGCCGCACAACTTCATTGGCGAAACAGACCTTTGCCGCGTGCCAGACATTATCGACATATTTCACCATTTCCGCTGTTTCGATTGACGTGGTGATCACGGCGTCATCAACGGGGTCGAAAATCCGCGACACAATGCGTGCCGTCCGATCATCGGTGGCGCCTACAACGGTTTTGGGCGGGGCATAGAAATCTTCGACCGCCACACCTTCGCGCAGGAACTCTGGGTTGAAAGCCACGCCAAAGTCGACCCCCATGACCTTACCCGACACACGCTCGATGATCGGTGCCATCACACCCAATGTGGTTCCCGGTGGGATCGAACAGCGCATCACGACGACATGAAACTCGTCTTTTTCCGCGATGCCTTCGCCGATGCTTTGCGCGGCGGCCTCGATGAACCGATAGTCACACCCGCCATCAGCAGCGGTTGGCGTGCCTACGGACACAAAGGTAATGTCGGTTTCGCGCACGGCGCGCGACAGGTCCTGCGTGGCAGAGATCAGGTCAGAGGCTACGCCTTCGCTCAACAATTTGCTGAGGTCTTTTTCATGGATCGGCGATGTCCCCATGGCGATCTGGGCGCATTTGGATGCGTCCAGATCCACCCCAACAACCCGATGGCCCAAGCTGGCCAAACATGCGGTCGATACCGCGCCCACATAGCCCAGACCAACAACGCTGATCGCAGGTTTTTCCAATGGCACAGAGCGCAAAACCGGTGTGGCAAGCGTCGTGTCGAATGCAGTCATATCCATCATCTTGGTATTCCCTTTGGACAGTGATTTCCTCTGTCTTGGGTGTACCTGTGGGGCGTCGTTGGCTGTGGGTGGGGAAAGCATAGGAAACCCTGCGGACGCTCAGTGGACCTATCCCTTCGGCTAGTGCGGCCCATACTTTCCGTACAAAAAAGCCCCGCATGACAAAGGTCACACGGGGCTAACTCATTAAAAAGATTACTCTTTACGCAGCAGCAGAGGCATCCACACGATCGTAAATATCCGCGTAGCGCACGATGTCGTCTTCTCCCAGATACGCGCCTGATTGCACCTCGATCAGGTGCAAAGGTACCTTGCCAGGGTTTTCCAAACGATGAATTTCACCCAAAGGAATGAAGGTGCTTTCGTTCTCGCTGAGCAGTCGGGTGTCCTGCCCGATGGTCACGTTTGCCGATCCTTCAACAACCACCCAATGCTCGGCCCGGTGCATATGGCTTTGCAGGCTCAGCTGTGCGCCCGGATGCACCATGATCCGTTTGACCTGAAACCGGCGGCCGAGAGTCAGTGTTTCGTAATAGCCCCAGGGGCGATGGCAGCGTTGAAACGTTTCTGCCTGTTTGGCGCCTTTGGCCTTCAGCGTTGCGACGACCGAACGCATTTTTTGGCCGTCACGCATATCCGCGACAAGGACCGCGTCCCGGGTCGCAATCGCCGCAATCCCGTCAAGGCCAAGCCCAACAACTTCGATGTCCGGGTCTTCGCTGCGCAACAGGGAATTGGTACAGTCAATCGCCGTTGCGGTTTCGCCAATAGCATTGCCGCCGTCATCCTGTGCCGAGTTCCCCCAAACAGACTTCCATCCGCCAAGGTCGCACCAACCCGCGGACATGGGTACGGCGACCATATCGGCCGCGCGCTCCATCACGGCATAATCGATAGAGATATCTTCGGCTTTGCCATACGCGTCGGCGTCCAAACGGGTAAAGTCGAGATCCGTCTGCGACAGTGCCAGCGCGGCACGGCATGGGGCGATTAAACCGGGTGCATATTTTTCGAACACCGCCAGAATGGTGTCGACGCGGAACATAAAGATGCCCGCATTCCACAAGTAGTTGCCGGCGTTCACCATGGTTTCGGCGGTTGCGACATCAGGCTTTTCAACAAATTTGCGCAAAGGCAAAACACGCTGATCCAACTCACCGGTTTCGACCTCAAGATATCCGTACCCTGTTTCCGGCCTTGTCGGTGTCACACCAAAGGTTGCGATCCGGCCATCCGCGGCGGCAAACGCGCCCGCGCGTACCGCGCTTAGGTAAGCGGCCTCGTCCTCGATCAGGTGATCTGAGGGCGTGACCAGAAGGATTGCGTCCGGTTCTGCTTCCAGCCGAAGCGCGGCGGTCAGGATGGCGGGGGCTGTGTTACGCGCCGCAGGTTCAATGACAATGTCGGCATTTGGACGCTCGGTCGCCTGCAACTGCTCGGCCACGATAAAGCGGAAATCGCACCCGGTCATGACCATTGGCGCTGCGAACTCTGCTGATGCGAACCGCGTGACCGTTTGCTGAAAGAGGCTCGTATCCCCGATGATGCGCGCGAATTGCTTGGGATAGCTTTTGCGCGACAATGGCCAGAGCCGTGTGCCGTTTCCGCCTGCCAGAATAATGGGGTAAATCATATGTTTGCTCCGTTCGTGATCCATGGTCTGGTGTTTCGATGCAGGCACCTAAAGACCCGGGACATGGTGCAATCTTCTGTGCGAAGGGGCATCAAACCGCGCGTACGGTCTGCCCAACTGTCCGAAAGGATAGGTCGCTAGAAAAACGGATTTGGGATCAGGCCGACATAGACCGCGACGCCCAAGAAAAATCCGCAAACAGCCGTGATCAACTGGAACTTCGCGACCGCATTCTGCGCCTTGGCCACAACGCCGCCCCCGTTACCGGATGACTGGTTTCCGCGGTTTGACCATTTTTGTTTGCTGAGGTGAAAGATCATGAACACTTTGACCGAGGCGTTGATGACCTGATTGAAATACAGGATGAACGGCCAGCTCATATCGATGCTGCGGCTGTAGCGGAACAGAAACAGGCACAAGACGACCCGCGAAAACAGTACCCAGATCAAGCAGGAATAGAGGTAAGCCGCATCTTGTACCGAGGCGAGCATCGCCATGACCGGGCTGACCAGCATGGTCCACATCGCAATACGCTGATCAACCACACACCACCAGATGAAGGGGCGCACCACAAACGGGCCCAACGCAATCGCCCGCGCCCCATTGCGCAACATGTTTCCGGACCAACGGCGAAAATTCTGCACCATCCGTTCCAGCCCGTTTTCTTTGATGACTTCGATAGTGTAGACGGTCGCGTCCGGCACATAGGTCATTTTGGCCCGCTGGGTCAGCATGTAGTACCACGTGGATTTGTCGTCGCCCGACAGGAACCGGAACCGCCCCCAGAGCCAGTGATCCAGATGATCCGCTTCAATGGTGCGGATAAAGCGGTGGCTGACCATGTGCTTGGCCCGAAAGACCGACATCCGCCCCGTCAGCGTCAGAACCTGATCGGACATGGCGTGGCTTTGCATCGCCAGCCGCCGCTGCGCGAACCGCATGTTCAGCCAGCTTTGAATCCACTGCGGCCCGTAACAAATGACCTCTTCATCTGTTGTCAGCGCTTGCAACTCGGGATCGGCGCCAAACATGCTCAACGTTTTTTCCAAGACGTCGTTGCCGTAAAGCGCGTCGCCATCCATGAAGATCACAAGGTCATCCTCTTCAACCGCATGGCGGTTGATCGCCCGCAGGATCATGCCAATGGCCATCCGCTTGCCCGGCTGGTTTTGGCGTAGGAACACCAGCTCTGCCAGATCGTCGGGGATATCCTGGGCATAGGTTTCGACAAAATCGCGGACGATCAATTCGTCATAGGCCGATCCCGTACCGATATAGAGCGTGGTTGGAATACGCTCGCGTCTGATCTGGCTCAGGATTGACCCGATCACCCGCTTGGTGATGGCCGATTCTTCGAAGTATGTGGTCATCTGGATGTGCAATCGACGGGGGCGCCACCCGTCTTGCCACAGCGTGCTGGCGCGGCGACGCATGCCGGGCCATTTGACCCGAGCATAGAGCTCGGCGCGCACCGCATGGGTAAACCACCACGCAAAACGCCAGATGCCCAAGGCACCAAGAATAAAGGTGATCTGCATGACCTCTGGTGACAGGAACCGATTGGCGGTGTTGAACAAAAGCCATGCGAGAACGAGAAACAGCGCGCCCAGAAACCCGATTTGCGAAAGACGCCAGCGGTTCAACCCGCGCGGGCGCGCCCCGCGCAGCGCGTTCAGACGAACCGTGAGATCCTTATCAAACGCATAATCGGTGTCCGGTGCTGACATGATCAACGCCCCGCAAATTCGGGCGGAACATCCGGACCCAAAAACGTTTGCAGTCTCTGACCGACCGATTGACCGGCTTGTGCCGCACGGCTCATTAAACGCCGGTTTGCCGTCAGATTGACCGGGGCAGATGTGCGAAACATCGCGCGGCTGTCCGCAAGGTCGACGCCATCCGCTGCGACCGTGACGATGATACCGAACTCGCCCGGGCGCGTTGGATCTTCGCCAGCGACCAGATCAATGATTGTGCCAGAGGCTTCCTCGACCCGACCATCCCGGTTGAACCCGATGTGCGCGCCCATGCCGACGTAAAGCGTTTCGGCCAGCTTGTCCGAAGCCCACCCCACGGCCACGCGGGTATCGTCGGTTTCCAAAACAATAACCTCTGTCCCTGCGCGAACGGGCGTGCCTTCGACTGCCAAAACCTCGCGCACGATCCCGCCTACTGGTGCCACGACATGCAGCGCGCGCGCCTCTCGGGCGCGGCTTTTGTGGACGTCTTTCAATGTGCGCAAAGTTACTTCTCTGGTCTCGGCCAGAGATTTCAAACGAGTAACCGTCAGCGCAACCGGGTCGAACGAAGCGGCAAGCGTCGGCTCGTCTTTGCGCAAAGCCAACCATTGCATCTGGGCGGCCTGAAAATCGGAGCTTCGAAAGAACCGGGCGTGCAGCTGGGCCGCACGGGCCAGCCGGAACGCTTCGGCCTGAAGGGCAAATTCAGCACTTTCCAATTCGTCGATAACGGCCAAAACCGCGGCCAGATCGGCCCGGGCCTGTTTTACGTCCATGTTGGCGCGATCTTCTTCGGCATCACGCCGCGCATCCCGGATCTTGATCAGCCGGTCACCGGCATTTACGCGATCCCCGGGTTGCACGCCGACGTCATACACATAGCCGTCATCCACTGTTTCCAGCGCAACTTCGGGCGCCGAGATGCGGCCATGCTGAATATCGATCGTGTCAATCCGGGTCCAAACCGACGCCCCCAAGATACCAAACACCAGATAGCTGAGCGCAAGGTAAATGCCCAAATTGTAAACGACGCGGAACCAGCGGGGCGTTTTGGCTTTGGACCCTGTTTTCTTTTCTTCCTCGGTCTCCCCCATTGGGACCAGATCGACAGGCGTATCAAGACTGGTGATGATGTCTTCGGTCGCCGACATCTGACCAGACATGAGATTGCGGTAGAACAGTGCCAGCGTTTCGCGCTGTCGGCCGGTAAGGTCTTTGAAGAAAACGAACTTCTGATCCACATCGTGGTCGAGCTTCACCGGAAACGTGATGTCGACACCCTGAAACGGCACCGACAGCGTCGCCTCTGAAGGCACATCCAACCCGTCATCCAGAACTGGAAAGCCGTTCAGAGCCCAACGGTCCAGACGGATTTTAACGCCATCATACAGAACCAGCACAAGGGGCCCTTGAACGGTGAAAGTCAGATCGGGATATGGGGTCTCGTGACGGATTTTCATGTGTGCGCTCTCTGGATGGCGGCACTTTACCTCTCGCGCCCGGTCGATCTGTGAAGGCAAAAGGCGCAAAAGGTGATCCAATCGCGCGCGTCCATATACCAAAGGATAGCGACGATTTTTTTCTTATATTTTTCAGATGCCTAAGGGGCCTCAACGCCAGTGGCGTTGAAATTCAACCGCTCCAAAAGCTGTTCTGAGCAAGCCGCACCTGCCAACAATCCGGCTGAAAACTTGACGCGCGCGAAAAAAATGGCTGAATTGTTTTTGCCAACACTGCCGATTGCGCAACCCGATTTTCCGGCAGTTCCGGCTATGAAAAAGGCGCGGTCATGGAAGAACCAAAAATCAAGAATATGGAAGATTTTGCCTCGGTCAGCGGCATCTCAAGGCCGACCGTGTCAAAATACTTCAATGATCCCGACAGCGTCCGCAAATCCACACGGGAACGGATCGAGGCGGCGCTCGAACAATACGACTATCGCCCGAACATCTATGCGATCAACCAGAACCGGCGGCTCACAAAGAACATCGGTATTGTCGTGCCATATCTCGCCGACCCGTTCTTCGCAGAAATTGCCCGGAACCTCGAAACGTTGGTGATCGGCGCCGGGTACCGACCGATCCTGCTCAGTTCGCATGGCGAAACGCAGCAGGAAATAGACAACCTGGACAGTTTGCGGGCGATTAAACCGGCGGGTGTCTTACTCGCGGCTTTGGGGCGCGCGTCCGACACGGCACAGGTTCAGGCCTTTTGTTCTGAAGTCCCGACCGTGCTGTTTGATAGCCAGATCAATGACATCGGCGAAGCGTTTGTGGGCCACAACAATTCACAAGCCACGACGTTGATCTGCGAATACCTGACCCGGACCGGCGAACCGCCAACCTTCTTTGAGATGCGCAATCCAACCAACCCGAACGCCATGCGCCGGCGCAAAGCCTATTGTGATGCGATGGAAGCCTTGGGCTTCAATGTCGAGTTAATCCAAGTCGACGGCGAAGGCTGGAGCTTTGAAAAAATCGGATATCAGGAGGGCAAAAGGGTTTTAGCGGATCGCGCTTTGCCGACAAATACGGTGCTTTGCAGTAATGACCGCTTGGCCATCGGATTCTTGACCGCCGCCAATGAAAGCGGGCTGCGCGTCGGGCGCGCCGAGGACTGCGCACTGCGTGTCGCCGGACACGATAACCACCCCGTCTCACGATATACCTGCCCACCACTCACCACCGTGTCACAGGATTATGTGACCATTGCCGAAAGAAGCGTCGAGACCCTGATGTCCCGCATCGAATCAGGGATTCGCGCCAAAAACCCGGAAACAACTCTGTTTGACGGCCGCCTGATCATGCGCGCATCTGCCTAGCAATTGATTTACATGCGATTATTCCTTTTTTTACGCGCGTAAACTTTTTATTGACGTGGCGTTGCGTTTTGCACTAGCCTTGATCCACAACATCCAACACAGGGAGGAGACGGATGTATTTGAAGAACGCACTTGGTGCGGCCACGGCGCTTTCGTTGATTGCAGCAAGCAGCGCTTACGCGGACAC
This sequence comes from Paracoccaceae bacterium, assembly GCA_965198725.1. GTDB lineage: Bacteria > Pseudomonadota > Alphaproteobacteria > Rhodobacterales > Rhodobacteraceae > CBDAPX01. The sequence goes on along the minus strand of CBDAPX010000001.1, from coordinate 1,618,331 downwards.
CATCACAATCGCGACAGTGAACAACGGCGACATGATCCGCATGCAAGGTCTCACGGACGACTTCACCGCCAAAACCGGCCATGAAGTCGAATGGGTCACCCTCGAAGAAAACGTCCTGCGCCAGCGTGTCACGACAGACATCACCACCAAAGGTGGCGCATTCGACATCATGACCATCGGCATGTACGAAACTCCGATCTGGGGTGCGAACGGCTGGCTGGTTGCGCTGGACAACCTGTCCGAAGAGTACAACGTAGATGATATCCTGCCCGCGATGGCAGGCGGTCTGAGCCATGACGGCACGCTTTATGCGGCACCGTTCTACGGCGAAAGCTCGATGATCATGTACCGTACGGACCTGATGGAAAAAGCCGGCATGGAAATGCCAAAGTCGCCCACATGGGAGTTCATCCGTGAAGCGGCTGCTGCCATGACCGACCGCGACGCCGAAATCAACGGTATCTGCCTGCGCGGTAAAGCCGGTTGGGGCGAAGGTGGTGCGTTTATCACCGCGATGTCCAACTCGTTCGGCGCACAGTGGTTCGACATGGAATGGGGCGCGACCTTTGACCAGGAGCCTTGGCTGAACACGCTGACATTCTTCAAGGGAATGATGGATGAAAGCGGTCCGGCAGGTTATGCCACAAACGGGTTCAACGAAAACCTGTCCCTGTTCCAACAGGGTAAGTGCGGCATGTGGATTGACGCGACCGTTGCGGCGTCCTTCGTGACCAACCCGAATGACTCCACCGTTGCAGACAGCGTCGGTTTTGCACTCGCACCGAACACCGGTCTGGGCAAAAACTCTAACTGGTTGTGGGCTTGGGCGCTGGCGATCCCGGCGGGCACACAAAAGCAGGATGCTGCTTTGGCCTTCATCGAATGGGCCACGTCCACCGATTACATCGAACTGGTCGCTTCGAAAGAAGGCTGGGCCAACGTTCCTCCGGGCGCACGTACGTCGCTTTACGAGAACCCCGAGTATCAAAAGGTTCCGTTCGCACAGATGACGCTGGACTCGATCCTGTCGGCTGACCCGAACAACTCGACCGTGAATGAAAGCCCCTATGTTGGCGTTCAATTCGCGGCCATCCCAGAGTTCGCCGGTATCGCCAGCGAAGTGAGCCAAGAGTTCTCTGCCGCCTATGCCGGTCAACAGACCGTCGAAGAGGCACTGGCCAAGGCGCAAGCCCTGACCAACGAAGCAATGGAAGCTGCGGGCTACAGATAAGCCCTCCTCCTACGCCAGAGGGCAGCCTCCCACTGCCCTCTGGCCCCCAAACAACCATCAAATATACTGCGGTCTGAAGTCCACAGGGGCAAAACCGCCGCCTGTTCACAGAGGAGTTGCATCCAAATGGCGACCAAAGCTTCTAGATCCGCCGCCCGCGCCATGATGGCACCCGCAGTCGTTTTGCTCTTGGGCTGGATGCTCGTCCCGCTCTGCATGACGCTCTGGTTCTCTTTCCGCAGATACCTGCCGCTGCGCGGTGGCGACCTCGGCTGGGCTGGTTTTGACAACTACGTCCGGTTTGTGTCCTCAAGCGCATTCTGGCCCGCGGTCCAAACGACCCTGACCATACTTGCAGGCGTCCTGTTTATCACAATCGTTCTTGGGGTCCTGCTTGCGATGCTGCTGGACCAACCGATGTGGGGCCAGGGCATTGTCCGGATCCTAGTGATTGCCCCCTTCTTCGTGATGCCGACCGTGTCCGCGTTGGTTTGGAAAAACATGTTCATGGATCCAAACAACGGGCTTTTCGCCCATCTATGGAAGTTTTTCGGCGCAACGCCGGTCAGTTGGCTATCAGACGCGGCAACCCCATCGATCATCATGATCGTCAGCTGGCAATGGCTGCCCTTTGCGACGCTGATCCTGCTGACCGCGATCCAGTCTCTGGACAGCGAACAGCTGGAAGCCGCGGAAATGGACGGCGCGCCGATCCTGAAACGGTTCTGGTTCATTGTCCTGCCGCATCTCAGCCGCGCCATCACGGTCGTGCTGTTGATCCAGTCGATCTTTCTGCTGTCGATCTTTGCTGAGATCTTCGTGACCACTGGCGGTGCGTTCGGCACACGAACCCTGTCCTACCTGATCTTCCAGCGCGTGCTGGAAAGCCAGAACGTGGGCCTTGGATCTGCCGGCGGCGTCTACGCAATCATCCTCGCCAATATCGTTGCCATCTTCCTGATGCGCATCGTCGGCAAGAACCTGGACTAAGGAGGACCCGACAGATGGCGCGCTCCGCTACGACACAACGCAAGGCGATCAACACGGGCCTGGCCTGGGCCGTCGGTCTCTTGATCTTCTTCCCGATCCTCTGGACCGTTCTGACCAGCTTCAAAACCGAAGCGCAGGCAATCAACGACCCGCCGATCTTCCTGTTCTTTGACTGGACACTGGAAAACTACCAAGTGGTTCAGGAACGCTCGAACTATATGCGGTTCCTGTGGAACTCGGTGATCATCGCAGGTGGCTCTACGCTTCTCGGCATCATCATCGCCATCCCGGCGGCCTGGTCCATGGCCTTTGTGCCCAGCAAACGGACCAAGGACATCCTGATGTGGATGTTGTCGACCAAGATGCTGCCCGCCGTTGGTGTGCTGTATCCGATCTATCTGGTCTTCATTCGGATGGGTCTTCTGGACACACGGTTCGGGCTGGTGATTGTCCTGATGCTGATCAACCTGCCGATCATTGTCTGGATGCTCTACACCTACTTCCGCGAAATTCCCGGTGAAATCCTGGAAGCTGCGCGGATGGACGGGGCCACACTGCGTGAAGAGATCATTTACGTACTAACGCCGATGGCCCTGCCCGGGATCGCCTCGACCATCCTGTTGAACGTGATCCTGGCCTGGAACGAAGCGTTTTGGACCCTCAACCTAACTGCGGCAAACGCCGCACCTTTGACAGCCTTCATTGCAAGCTATTCCAGCCCCGAAGGCCTGTTTTACGCAAAACTGAGCGCGGCCTCGACCATGGCCATTGCGCCAATCCTCATCCTTGGCTGGTTCAGCCAGAAACAACTGGTCCGCGGCCTGACCTTCGGCGCGGTGAAATAAGGAAAGACCAATGGGACGTATCGTACTTGAAAAAGTGACCAAGAGCTTCGGCAACGTTCAGGTCATCCCCCCTCTGGACCTGACCATCGAAGACGGCGAATTCACGGTGTTTGTTGGCCCGTCGGGTTGTGGCAAATCCACCCTGCTCCGCCTGATCGCGGGATTGGAGGATGTCACCAGCGGGCAGATCGCCATCGATGACAACGACGCCACCGAGGTGCCCCCGGCAAAACGCGGACTTGCCATGGTGTTCCAATCCTACGCGCTTTATCCACATATGTCGGTGCGCAAGAACATCGCCTTTCCGCTGCGGATGGCCAAGCTGGATCAGGCCGAAATCGACAAGCGCGTTGAAGGTGCTGCATCGGTTCTGAACCTGTCGGACTATCTGGACCGGCGTCCCGGCCAATTGTCGGGCGGTCAGCGTCAGCGGGTTGCGATTGGCCGGGCCATCGTCCGCGAACCGGCGGCCTTCCTCTTTGACGAACCGCTATCCAACCTCGACGCAGCCTTGCGTGTTGGCATGCGGATCGAAATTTCGGAACTGCATGAACGCCTGAAAACCACGATGATTTACGTGACCCACGATCAGGTTGAGGCGATGACAATGGCCGACAAGATTGTCGTGCTGCGCGCCGGGCATATCGAACAGGTTGGCAGCCCTCTGGAACTTTACCATACGCCGCGCAACAAGTTCGTGGCCGGGTTTATCGGCTCTCCCAAGATTAACTTCATCGAAGGGGCCGAAGCCGCCAAACACAATGTCCATACCATCGGTGTCCGCCCCGAGCATATCGAGGTGTCCGAAAGCGGTGGTGACTGGTCCGGCGTGGTGGGCGTGTCCGAACACCTTGGGTCCGACACGTTTTTTCACGTGCATGACACGGGTCTGGCCGACACGATCACGGTTCGGGCCGGGGGCGAAGTTGGCTTTCGGCATGGCGACCGCATTCACCTGACGCCGCGATCGGACATTATCCATAAATTCGACGCGGAGGGGCTGCGCATCGGATGAAGCGGCTGCAAGGGGAATCCGCGCTGATCACCGGCGCGGCGCGGGGAATAGGCCGGGCATTTGCCCAGGCCTATTTGCGCGAGGGGGCGCAGGTTGCGATCTGCGACATCAACCTCGCTGCGGCGCAAGCGACTGCGACCGAGTTGGGAAATAGCGCCGTTGCCGTAGAGATGGACGTCACGGACCAATACAGCATCACCGCAGCGGTTGATGCGACCATAGAGGCGTTTGGCCGGATCGATATCCTGATCAATAACGCCGCCCTCTTTACCGCCGCGCCGATTGCCGAGATCGAGCGCGCCGATTACGCCAAAGTCTTTGACGTCAACGTCGCCGGAACCCTGTTCACGATGCAGGCCGTTGCACGCCACATGATAGCCCGCGGCGATGGTGGGAAGATCATCAACATGGCCAGCCAGGCCGGTCGACGCGGCGAAGCTTTGGTCGGGGTCTATTGTGCCACCAAAGCAGCGGTGATCAGCCTGACGCAGTCGGCAGGACTGAACCTGATCGAACACGGGATCAATGTGAACGCCATCGCCCCGGGCGTGGTCGACGGCGATCATTGGGATGGCGTTGATGCTTTCTTTGCGAAATACGAAGGCAAAGCGCCAGGGCAGAAGAAAGAAGAGGTCGGCGATGCGGTCCCCTACGGCCGCATGGGAACCGCCGATGACCTGACCGGCATGGCCGTGTTTCTGGCCAGCGACGAGGCCGATTACATCGTCGCACAATGTTACAATGTCGACGGTGGGCAGTGGATGAGCTGATGAACACAATCGCGTACCAACAACCCGAACGAAACGGTCTGAGCAATGCAAGCCTGACCTCTTTGCCAGACAAGATTGCCCGACCGAGCTATGATCGCGGTCAGCTGAGCGCAGGCATCGTCCATATTGGCGTCGGGAATTTCCACCGCGCCCACCAGGCGTGGTACCTGCACCGGTTGATGCAACAGGGATCGGCGCTGAACTGGGCGATCATCGGCGCAGGCGTGCGCCCCTACGATGCGGTCATGCGGGAAAAGCTGCTGGCACAGGATTGCCTGACCTCGCTCATAGAGCTTGACCCATCCGGCACCCGCGCGGAAATCACCGGCGCGATGGTTGATTATCTGCCGATTGACGAAACAAATGCGCCCTTGATCGAATGCATGTCGTCAGACGCGATCCGCATTGTTTCACTCACGGTGACCGAGGGTGGCTATTTTGTGGATGCCGCTACCAACCAACTGGATGTACAACACCCCGATATCCAGCATGACGCGGCCAACCCGGATAAACCACGGACCGCGTTTGGTGCCATGGTTGCCGCGTTGAAGCGGCGGCGCGACAAGGGCATTCCCGCCTTTACGGCGCTGAGCTGTGACAATTTGCAAGGCAACGGAGAGATCCTGCGCAAGATCGTCCTTGGTCTTGCGCGTCTCTCCGACCCCGCCTTGGCAGACTGGATCGCCGAAAACGGCGCCTTTCCGAACTCGATGGTGGATTGCATCGTGCCGGCAACCGGTCCACAAGAGATCGCACTGGCCCGCGGCTTGGGACTCAACGATGCGGCCCCGGTCACGCATGAAAACTTCCGCCAATGGGTGATTGAGGACAAATTCTGCAACGGGCGTCCCGATTGGGAAAGTGTCGGCGCGATTTTTACAGACCGTGTGCACGATTACGAGGCGATGAAAATCCGCATCCTGAATGCCGGACATCAGGTCGTCGCCAATATCGGAGAGTTGCTGTCTGTTGAAACCATCGCGGAATGCATGCGCCATCCCGTGATCGCGGCGTTTTTTCGCAAAGTGCAAGCCGAAGAGATTGCCCCCTACGTCGCGCCGGTGCCGAACATGGCACCCGAAACCTATTTGGAATTGATCGAAGGGCGATTTGCGAACCCGTCTATCAAAGACACCACGCGGCGGGTGGCCTTTGATGGCTCATCGCGTCACAGCGGCTTTGTGGTCCCGATCCTGCGCGATGCGTTGTCCGCCGGGGCATCGATTGACGGACTGTGTCTGGTAGAGGCGCTGTGGGCGCGCATGTGTCTGGGCACTCGCGAAACTGGCGAGGTTATTGCCCCAAACGATCCGCATTGGTCAGTTTTGAATGACGCGGCCAAGGCGGCGCAGACGTCGCCTATGACGTGGATCGAACAAAAGCAGTTTTATGGGGATCTCTCGGAAAATGACCGGTTTGCAGAGACTTTTACCCATTGGCTGACACGCGTGCATGCAGAAGGCAGCGAAGCCGTCGTAAAAGACTACTTGGGAATTTGATCAGACGCATCAACTGGTTTCGGATTAACGGCAGCCAACTGGGTCAGGGCAATGTCGTCTGGCGTCCGGCTTAGCAACGGTCAGAGCCCGTAGAACGCCTTGGCCGTTGCATGAAGCACAGCTGATTTCATGTCATCTGGGATCAGTCTTTCGTAGGCTGCCATCAAGGTTGCATAGTCGGAATAAAGGCTGTCCACCGGAAAGTTGGATCCATACATGCAACGCTCTGGCCCAAACTGATCGAGGCAAGTTTCGACAATCGGTCGAATGCTGCCTGCGGTCCAGTTATGTTCAAACATGCCCAATCCTGACAGCTTGCAGGTGACGTTTTCCAAATCGGAAAGCTTGCGCAATTCCCGCGCCCAGGATGCCAAACCTTCTGTGCTGCGATCATAGGGGCTGCCAGCATGGCAGAGCGCCACTTGTATGTCCGGCACCTGCGCCAATATTTGCGTGGTCTTTTCCATCAAGTCCGGGATCAGTTGCAGGTCAAAGCTTAACCCTCGGGCCCCAGCAGCGCGTAGCCCTTCGACAAAACGTGGATCGCCCAGCAACCCGTTGGTCCCCGTTACGGCGTCTTCCCCCGGCGCGCGGCCCACAATTTGTCGAACACCGCGCACGGTGGAAAGGCTTTGAAACGCATCCAGCTGTGCCTCAAGATCACCAGCGGTCAAATCGCAAAAGACCACCTGCGCCATGGGCCAATTGGGGGTCGCATCCGCGACCGATTGCACCCATTGCGCTTCGGCCCATCCGCTTTCCGCCCCGACCTGAATGTGGACCGATGCCCCTACCCCGTGGGCAGATGCATCCATGCTGAATTCATCGATCAGGTAATTGCGCTGAATGGGCGCCGGGTTTCCGAAGAACCGGGGCACACCTTCGGCCATCAACCAAGGATAGTGCACCGCTGACAGGTCCCAAAGATGATGATGCGCATCAATTTTCATTGGAAGAGACCCCGGTGGTCCGCGTCAGGATATCGACACCCTGCTGGTTCCAGAAATGCAGCAGGTCGATAAAGATCCAGTTCTCAGCCAGCTTATCGCCAGCGCGCCGATACATATCGATCACCCGAAACTCGCCGGGCTTTCCGGTTGCAGGCATACCCATGAAGCCGCCGGTCGGCTCGGCTGTGAAATTCGGCCAGCCAAAGAACCCGCCATAGTGCCCTTCGCCAATCCGGCAGATATGCGCCGTTTTGGACCGTTTGCCAAAGCCCGCGCGGAACGGACCCGAATGCTGTTTGGCGTAGCGGTCGATCGTATAGGTCGCGCCGATCCCTTCGGGGCCCCACCACAGCATATCGTCATGCCATGTGCGGGCCAGCTCATCTTCCAGTTTCATGCCAAGATCCCATTGGCCCAAATCCTTGATCATGGCGTTGATCGCGGCCAGCGTTTTGACGCCCTCGGCCGGCTCTTGAGGGTCATACAACAGCCCGTCATGGGTCAGTGGCCCCGGCTGGACCAAATGTGCCGCGGTTTGGGGCGGAAAGGGTTGCAGGCCCGCCTGCACCATTAAATGCGGAATATCGAAATACATCGCCGTTTCGACGATCTTTCCGTCCTCAACCTTGTGGAACGCCGCATAGCGCAGAAAGGCCAGTTTGCCGGTCGGTTGAATGCCCAACCACGGCGCATCAAAGAGCCCCATCAGATGTCCCATTGTTGACACCCAGACACCGTTCTGACCGTCGATGCTGTTTTCGCCCGCAATGAAAATATCCATCCGACGCTGCATCCGACGCAGGCTCTTTTTGAGGGGAATCCAGAACTGTTTCGCCACCGACTCAGCGCCTGAAATTTCATCAAACGGGTGGAATCCCCGCCACGTGAGATCGGGTGCACAGTATTGGTCAAACACGCTGACCAAGGCATCTCCATCCGCCGACTCCAACGCGGAATAGAACTCTCTGACTGTTTTTTTGGCAGCCTGGAACATTAAAAAAAATTTTTCTTTTCAGATGCATGACCCGTCATGACTTATGGTCAAATCGGTCGAATGCAACTTCATTTTGATTACGTATGCAAAAAAACTTGCCAGATATCACCAAGTGCGTCTACCGTTTTTGCAAGCGTATGCAAAAATGATTCCAACGGGGGAAATCTGATGGCCGAAATCAAGCTGCAGAATGTCGGCAAGCGTTGGGGGTCCTTCGTTGGCGTGGACAATTTTGACCTCACCATCGCGGACCGCGAATTTCTTGTTCTTTTGGGTCCGTCGGGCTGCGGCAAGACAACAACCATGCGGATGATCGCAGGACTTGAGGATGTCACCGATGGTGAGATCCTGATTGACGGCAAGGTGGTTAACGATCTGGAACCCAAAGACCGCGATGTCGCGATGGTGTTCCAATCCTATGCTTTGTACCCAAATATGAACGTCTACGAAAACATCCGCTTTCCGTTGCGGGTGCGTGGTATTGACCCCGCAACCCATGACGAGCGGGTGCGCCGCGCCTCTGCGATGGTGGAACTGGATGAATTCCTGCATCGCAAACCGGCGGAACTCTCTGGTGGTCAGCGCCAGCGTGTGGCGCTTGCCCGGGCGATTGTGCGCGAACCGAATGTCTTCCTGATGGACGAACCGCTGTCGAACCTCGACGCCAAACTGCGCGTGTCCACCCGTGCCCAGATCAAGAACCTCAGCCATGAGCTGGCGGTGACAACGATCTACGTGACGCATGACCAGATTGAGGCCATGACCTTGGCTGATCGGGTTGTGATCATGAAAAAAGGTGTGGTGCAGCAGGTTGGCACGCCAGTCGATATTTACGACCGTCCCGCGAATACCTTTGTTGCCAGCTTTATCGGCAACCCGGCAATGAACCTTGTGAACGGCACAATGGAAAACGGTACTTTTGTTGCCAAAGGGGTGCGCATCGATGGTTTGGATGCACCGAACGGCCCCGCCACCTTGGGGTTCCGAGCCGAAGACGCCGGTCTGGGCGATTCCGGTCACCACGAGATCGAAGCACCGATCTACACACTCGAACTATTGGGCGACGCCACGATGGTCACCGTTCGTATCGGCGGCGAGTTCGTCGCGGTGCGCGCGCCCAAGGATTACCGCGCTGAAATCGGCGATCCCGTATCGCTCGCCGTTCCGGCCGGTATTTGCCACGTGTTTGACGGGAACACGGGCGAACGCATCGGGGGCTAAGCCCCCGGCACAGCGTCGCCTGAACGGGGCGGCGTCAATCAAATCCGGTCCGGACGTCGACGGCGGACCGCCATACAACTGGGAGAAATCAAATGTTCTTTAAGAAAACCGCCCTTATCGGCGTATTTGCTGGCCTGATGGGCTCGGCATCTTTCGCGGCCGGATGTGGCCCCGAAGGTCAGTCGATCCGCGTTCTGGGCAGCGACTTTCCGGCCATTCAGGCCGTAACCGCAACCGCCAAGGCGAACTGCGAAGCGGCCTCGGGCGAGTTCACGGTCACTCTGCGTGACGACACACGCGACATGATGAACCAGGCGCAGACGCCGAACCCGGCACAGTACACATCTGTTGTTGTTGCAAACTCGACCCTGACACAGCTGATGAATGACGGTCTGGTCCGCCCGCTGAACGATCTGGTCAAAAAGTACGGTGAAAACCTGCGCCCGAACCAGCTGATCACCATCAACGGTGACGTCATGGCGGTGGCCTTCATGGCCAACTCGCAGCACTTGTTCCTGCGTACCGACATTCTGGAACAGGCCGGCGTCGAAGGCACCCCGTCGACTGTTGAAGACGTTCTGGCAGCCGCAGAAGCGATCCGCGCAGCGGGTATCATGGAACATCCGATCGTCATGAACGCGAGCGGCTGGAACATGGGCGAACTGTTCAACCTGTTCTTCTTTGCGCAGGGCGGTGACCTCTTCAAGCCGGGCACTGCCCAGGCGAACGTCAACAACGAAACCGGCATTGCCGCGATCAACTCGATCAAGGCCTTGGCCGAATATGCCCACCCGGATTACCTGAGCCACGCGTCTAACGAGACCCAAGGCGTCTGGGAAGCAGGCCAAGCCGCAATCGGCATCATGTGGGGTTCGCGCGGTGGTGCGATCCTGGATAACGAAGGCGCAAGCGCCGAAGTTGTGGAAAACACAGTGCTCGTCGCCGCGCCGACCGATGGCGGCAACTCGATCCCGGCGGCAACCCTGTGGTGGGATGGTTTCACCATCGCAACCAACATCTCGGATGAAGAAGCAGAAGCGTCTTTTGCGGCCCTGGCCAGCGCGATGACACCAGAAATGGTTGCAGAGCATAATGATGACGCGATCTGGCTGCTTGAAGGCTATAAGCCGGGTCCGGCTGCTGCTGGTGTTGCTGCCACCGCTCAGGGCGGTGCCAAGCCGTACCCGATGATCCCATACATCAACCTGATGCACAACGCGGCCAGCGCAGAATTGGCTGACTTCCTGAAAGGCGACGAATCTGCCGAGCAAACGCTCGCGGATATCGAGGCGGCATATGTCACCTCGGCCAAGGAAGCCGGCTTCCTGGACTAAAACGATCAAGGGGGCTCTGGTTCAGGGCCCCCTCTTTTCCATTCTCCGCGCCGAGGCCTGAGCGATGAAACACCGTTCCTTTTTCTGGTTTATCCTACCGACGCTCTCCGCGATGATTCTGTTCATCGCCCTGCCGATCATCTCGGTCGCGATCCAGTCCCTTTATATCGAGCATGAACAAGTGCTCGTCGTCACCGAAAGCTGCGGACCGTTCGGCTGTAACCCAGTGACCACGGTGGATACCGAGGCCACCGCGCAGCTACAGGAAGAACAACCGCTTGGCCGGTTTAACGGCCTCAACACTTATGTGAACCGCGCGCATTTGGCTTTTGGCGAGATTGGCGAAGCGTGGCGCACAACAGAGAGCTTTGGCGAATTCTTTTCGTCCGTTCTTAACCTACCATTCTACTGGGCTCTGGCCTTTACCCTGACCTATACCTTTGTTGTAACGCCATTTGTGCTTGTCCTTGGTCTGGCGATCGCAGTGGGCGTGAACAACCTGCCCAAAGTCTTCAAGGGTCCGACGATCTTCGTGTCGTTGCTGCCAATGATCGTGACACCGCTTGTGGGTGCTTTGATCCTCTTTTGGATGGTGGATGGCGATGGCGTGATTGGGGCATCGCTCCAGATACTCTTCAATGATCCATCGCTCAGTCTAAAGGCCAATACCGGGCTTGTGTGGATCATGCTGCTTGTCTACGGCATTTGGTCGTCCCTGCCCTTCAGCTTCATCGTGTTCTATGCCGGTCTGCAAACTGTACCGCAGGACACCATGGAAGCCGCTCAGATCGACGGGGCCACCAAATGGCAACGCATGATGCACGTGGTCGTACCGCACCTGATGCCGCTGGTCGTGTTCATCACGCTGATCCAGCTGATGGACAACTTCCGTGTCTTCGAACCGATCATCTCCTTCCAGGCAGAGGCCCATGCGCGGTCGCTGAGCTGGATCATCTACAACGACCTCATCGCGGCGGGTAACCCGCTCTATGGGTCGGCGGGTGCCACCTCGATCCTGACGATCATTGGTGTGGCCTTCCTTTTGATGCCGGTGCTCATCCGCACCTGGCGCGACTTCAACCGCAAATCCGTGTGAGGGGCGATCATCATGGCAACCAAAGCTGATAAACGGATTACCCCGCTCTCGATCCTCTCTGTGGCCTTTGTTCTACTCTGGGTCGTCATCGCGGCATTCCCGTTCTTCTGGACCGCCTGGGGATCGTTCAAGGTACAGGGCGACTTCTTTTCCAAGGCCGACTGGACCAACGCGATCACCGGGGTGCTGACCATCGCCGAAACCGGCGGGGCGTTCACGATGAACGGCTATGAAGGGGCCTGGATCCAAGAGGAGTTCTGGCGCGCTGTTCTCAACACGTCGATCGTTGTGTTCTTCACCGTGACGATCTCACTAACCTTTGGCACCTTGGGCGGCTACGCCTTGGCGCGGTCTGGCTACAAATACGCGTTCTGGATTTTGATGGCCGCACTGGTGTTCCGTGCCATGCCGCATATCACGCTGGTGTCGGGCTATCTGCTGCCATTCTTCGAGTGGAATATCTGGGGCATCCTGCCAACCACGATCATCGTTCTGGTGGCAATCAACCAGCCGTTCACTCTTTGGATGTTACATTCCTTCTTTCTGAACATCCCCAAAGATCTGGATGAAAGCGCCATGGTCGATGGCTGCACCCGGTTCCAAGCGTTCCGCAACGTGATTATCCCGGTTATGTGGCCCGGCGTGATTACAACCGGCCTGTTCTCTTTCCTTCTGGCCTATAACGACTTTACCGTGACGCGGATGCTTCTCAGCCAGCAGAACGAAACCATGATCCCCAAGATCCAGAGCTTCCTGGGTTCAACCCAGGTCGAAGGTAACGTGATGTTTGCGGTGGCTGCGGTGGTCTCGGCAACCGTGCCGCTGATCATCCTGATCATCTTCTTCCAGCGTCAGATCGTTTCGGGTCTCACTGCGGGGGCGGTCAAAGGCTGATGAGCTCTGCTGCCCGGCATAACGCGATGGGACGTCATCCTGCGCTCAATCGGATGCCAAGGGATTTTTTGGATCGCGGGACCACCCCGCGATCCATTTTTTCCCGAAGCATTACGCAAGGAGCACGACCATGAAAGGCTCTCGCCCAGAACAAGCGGTCCTGAGCCGCGACACGGATATGAGCAAAACCAACGCCACGCGCGCGGTGATCGAAGGCATGGTGGACGGCCTCAATGACCACCGCATTGACGACATCGGCCAATTCTTTGCCGAGGGGTTTCGCTGGATGGGCAATCAGGGCTGCGGCACCAAAACCGGCCTGCAAGAGTTTCAGGACAACTGGCAACGCCCGTTTCAGGCGGCTTTTTCGGACAAGGTCTGCGTGGATGAAGCGCGGCTTTACATGGGCGAATGGGCTGCAGCCTTTGGCCGCCAAGAGGCGACGCATTCCGGCGAATTCCTCGGGATTGCCCCGACCGGCAAACGCGTGGAAATCCGGTATATGGATTTCTGGAAAGTCGAAGACGGCAAAATCACCGACAACTGGGTCATGGTGGATTTCCCACATGTGGCCGCTCAGCTGGGTGTAGACCTGTTCAACGGTCAAGGCTGGGAAGCATTTGACCGGGGCGAAAAAGCACCGCCCCGCCCCGACAACCAAGGATCAGACGCATGACGATTGAGTATCTCAAAAGCGGCAAACCCGAAGCCGACCGCGCCGAAGACGACGCCAAAACCCGCGCCGTTGTCGAAGCGACTTTGAAAGACATCGAAACGCGCGGCGATGCTGCCGTGCGAGAGTTGAGCGAAAAGTTCGATAACTACTCTCCGTCCTCGTTCCGCCTGAGCCAAGAGCAGATCGATGAGTTGATCGGTCAACTGTCTGACCGTGAACTGGCAGACATTAAGTTCGCTCAGGAACAGGTCCGCAATTTTGCCCAAGCCCAGCGCGACACAATGCTGGATCTCGAGGTTGAAACCCTGCCCGGCGTAATCCTCGGGCACAAGAATATCCCCGTCCAATCCGTTGGCTGTTACGTGCCCGGCGGCAAATTCCCGATGGTTGCCTCGGCGCATATGTCCGTGGCGACCGCCTCTGTCGCTGGTGTGCCGCGCATTATCGCATGCACACCTCCGTTTCAGGGCAAACCAAATGCGGCCGTGATTGCGGCCATGCATCTGGGTGGTGCGCATGAGATTTACGTGATGGGCGGCATTCAGGCCATCGGCGCGATGGCCTTGGGCACTGAAACCATCGATCCGGTGCATATGCTTGTCGGTCCCGGCAACGCCTTTGTTGCCGAAGCCAAACGGCAGCTATTTGGCCGGGTGGGCATCGACCTTTTCGCGGGTCCAACCGAAACCATGGTGATCGCCGACGAAACCGTCGACGCAGAAATGTGCGCAACCGACCTGCTGGGTCAGGCAGAGCACGGATACAATTCGCCAGCTGTCGTGCTGACCAATTCGCGCAAACTGGCTGAAGAAACGCTCAGCGAAATTGACCGCATCCTGCAAATTCTGCCCACCGCTGATACCGCGCGCGTCAGTTGGGAGGATTACGGAGAGGTTATCCTCTGCGACACCTATGACGAGATGCTGCAGGTGGCCGATGATATCGCCTCGGAACACGTTCAGGTGATGACAGATCGCGATGACTGGTTCCTTGAACATATGACCTGCTACGGCGCGTTGTTCCTTGGGCCCCGCACCAACGTGTCCAACGGGGACAAGGTGATCGGCACCAACCACACCCTGCCCACCAAGAAAGCCGGTCGGTATACCGGTGGTCTTTGGGTCGGCAAATTTTTGAAAACCCACAGCTATCAGAAAATCCTGACTGATGAGGCGGCGACGATGGTCGGCGAATACGGCTCGCGGCTTTGCATGCTGGAAGGGTTTGTAGGTCATGCAGAACAGTGCAACGTCCGCGTCCGCCGCTATGGTGGTGTGAACGTGCCCTACGGTGCCCCTGCCCCGTATCGCGAAGCGGCGGAGTAAGCGTGCACCCGTGGATCAAAATCAGGCCAACAAATCGGCCGTAACAGCGTTCTGGGACGCACTGGACCACGCCGCGTTGGATGAAACCGATGCGGTGTTGTCCGCTCATTTGCCACAGAGTTTTCTGTGGAAAGGCCCGGAACCAATCGGCAATCTGACCGGCCCGACGGCCCTTGCACAAAACCTATGGGGTCCGCTGAAGTCTGCGATCCCGGATCTGGCGCGTCAGACGCATCTTTTCTGCGGTGGACAGTCGATCGACCTTGTCGGTGATGAGGCCAAGGACGCCATTTGGGTGTGCGGAACCGGCTACCTGACGGGAACCGCGACAGGATCGTTCCTTGGCATTCCCGCCACGGACACCAAACTGCGCATTCGCTGGGGAGAGTTCATCCGTTTCCAAGGCGGTGAAATGGTCGAGGCACAGGTGATCCTCGACTTTGTTGACTGGTTTGACCAAATCGGCCTGCCCGTCTTGCCGACGCCACGCGGCGCACAGCATGTCTATCCGGCGCCCACGGCGTTTGATGGTGTCCTCGCTGCGGCACAGGACCCCGATGAGACGGCGGAAACGCTGCGGATCGGGCATGATTTCATCTATGGCGGCCTGAATGCCTTTGACGAAAATGAATTGTCCAGCATGGGCATGGCCAAGTTCTTTCATCCCAACATCAAATGGTACGGCCCCGGCGGGGTCGGCGCTTGTCTGTCGCTGACAGAGTTCGAAGAGCGGCACCAGCAACCGTGGCTGATCGCTTTTCCGGATCGCAAGGTGCAGGCGCTGGAATCTCTCTTTGCCGAGGGGCGTATTCTGGCAGGCTCAGGTGTGGCAGGCGTCCGCGCGACGCATACCGGCCCCTACCTTGGCGAAACGCCATCTGGCGCGACGCTGGACGTATCCGGGCTCGATTTCTGGCTGCGCACCGGGGATGTCTTTACTGAAAACTGGGTCTTTGTCGACATGGTGCATCTCTTCGGACAAATGGGGATCGACCTATTTGCACGCATGATCGACCAACGAAATGCAAAAGGTTTGACCGCATGACCGACGTACAAACAGCCAACAAAGAGCTGATCGCCCCCTATCGCGCGGCGATGTATGATTTTGACATGGACACCGTAAAAAAGGCGCTGGCCGATATCACGACGCCAGACGCCATGTTTCACATGTGTGAGCCATTTGGCGACAAGGTGGGCTCTGAGGCGTTTCTCAATGACGTTTTTGGCGATCTTTTTGAGGCGTGGCCGGACCTTGAGCGGCGCGACTATATCGTCATGGCCGGGCCGGACGGGTTTGGTGCGGAATGGGTCGGATGCGGTGGTTACTATACCGGTGTATTCACCGGTCCGTGGCTCGACATTCCGCCAACCGGGCATCAGGTTCATATGCGATTTCACGAGTTCTTTCGGATCGAAAACGGCAAAGTGGTCGAGTTTCAGGCCCTTTGGGACATTCCCGAAGTGATGATGCAAGCCAACGCGTGGCCGATGGCCCCCAGCCTGGGACGCGAGTGGCACGTGCCGGGACCGGCCACACAGGATGGTTTTGTGCCGGGGCCTTATGACGCCGAAAAAGGGGCCGCCACCTGCCAGCATATTGTGGACATGTTGGAGCACTTGAAAAAGTTTCCGACCCAAGGCGGGCCCGAGGTTATGGAAATGGACCGGTTCTGGCATCCCCGGATGAGCTGGTACGGGCCCGCAGGCATCGGTACGGGCCGGGGCATCGCCGGTTTCCGCAATTGGCACCAGACGCCATTTCTGAACGCGATGCCGGATCGGGGTCAGTATGTGGACGAGATTACCTATCACTTCTTCGGCGATGGCGAATATGCCGCCGTGACGGGTTGGCCGAACATGATCCAAACCGTCACCCATGACGGTTGGCTGGGCATCGCGCCGGCGGGCAAGAAAATCACCATGCGGTCGCTGGATTTCTGGCGGTTGGAAAACGGCCTCATCCGCGAAAACTGGGTGCTGGTGGATTTGCTGGATGCTTACAAGCAGCTGGGTGTTGACGTCTTTGCCCGCCTGCGCGAATTCAACAAGGCCCGTAATATCGGGCGTTTGAACATCCCGGATGGAATGAGTGCATGAGCGCAGACGGCCCCAATACTGCATGGGTAGAGCCCGTTATCGGTTTCCTAACCGAGGCTTTGCCTTACACCGACGATGGAACACGCGTGGGTTGGCAGGACTACGCTTCGTCGGCTTGGCAATTTGGCTGCATGGCTTTGATTAAATTGGGACAGGCTGTTGAAGCGCCATGGGGTGCCGAACGCGAGGCGGCACCACAACTTCCAAAGACTTTGCCTAGATGGGACGACATCAGTCGGGTTGTATTGACCGTGCTGAGTCAACGACTAGAAATCGAGTATCTTACTCAGGTTGGTGAGCGTTATGCTGAACCAACTAATTCGCGCCAGTTTTTCGCAAGAGATATCCTTTTAACGGAACAAGAACCAACTGCTCCAACTCCGAACATTGGCGCGATTTCCGGAACCGGTACTGCGTATGTTCAAGAGCGGTATATTCAAGTCCTCGAATCGTTGGGGCTCGTCAAAAACGCTCGTTGGACGACAGAAGCGGAGCTTATTCTTTGGCGAGAGCAGCCATGGTCGTGGAGCATGAACATCGACGATGATCCGCGTTTCATCCAAGGGACGAAAAGATGCCTGGAAACAATGCCCCAAGACATCAAAGAGATGCTGCATGATCTGACGAAAATAACGACCCAGGATGTTGCAGAAGCGGTCGACAATCAGGTCAAAGCAAACGCCGCTCTTGTGGAGAAATACCCAGCGCAGGCGCGCTTTGATCAAACTGTGTCTCCGGAAGGAAAGTTCCGCGGGCTCATTTTTGAAGCAAAATGCAGAATGGACGACCTGTTCTTTGCCAAGTGGCGCTTGACCGATGGAAGGTTGTCGTTGGCCGAACGCGCCCGCGCATTGCACCTCTTTCATGATCCTTTGGCGATGAAAATGCGGGCCGCAATCATGGATAGTATGGGATTGAGTTTTCCAAAGGAATTGCTGAAATGACCCCCCTTCCTCGAACCCCATCCTTTCGCCTGGACAATCGCGTCGCCCTTGTGACCGGCGCGTCGTCCGGCATCGGTCAGGGCTGTGCCATGGCGCTGGCCGAGGCGGGCGCGCATGTGGTCTGTGCCGCGCGGGTCGCAGAGCGTTTGGGGGAAACGGTGGACGCCATGCAGGCGATGGATTTGTCGGCGGAAGCTTTGGTTCTGGATCAAACCGATCTCGATGCCTTGCAATCGGCGACGGCCGCGCGGCGGTTCGATGTCGTCATCAACTCTGCCGGGTTGGCACGGCATACGCCCGCTATTGAAACCACACCTGCGGATTACGACGCGGTGATGGGTATCAACATGCGGTCTGCCTATTTTCTGTCGGCCTGGACGGCCAAACGGATGATGGCCGAAGGCAAGCCCGGCTCGATCATACATATCGGCAGCCAGATGGGTCAGGTCGGCGGCATTGATCGCGCGGTCTATGCCGCGACCAAGCACGGGCTCGAAGGGATGGTGAAATCGATGGCCATCGAATGGGGGCCGTACGGCATCCGGATCAACACGCTCAGCCCGACCTTCATTCGGACACCGCTGGGCGCCCAAACGCTGGACATCCCCGAACGGCGCAAATGGATCGAAGACAAGATCAAGTTGGGCCGTGTCGGAGAAGTCGAAGACATCATGGGGGCTGCACTGTACCTTGCGACGGATGCATCGGCGCTCGTCACCGGAACATCGATGCTTGTGGATGGAGGCTGGACAGCGGACTGATGGCGGACAAGGTCACTTCGATAGATGTTGCGCGGCATGCGGGGGTCAGCCAATCGGCTGTATCCCGCTTTTTCACGCCGGGCGGATCGGTTTCGAAGAAAACCGCTGAAAAGGTCAAAAGAGCCGCTGACGAGCTGGGGTATCGGCCCAATGTTCTGGCCCGGGCGATGGTGTCCGGCAAAAGCAGGATCATCGGCCTCGTGGTCGCCTATCTGGAAAACTACTTTTACCCCGAGGCGTTGGAAAAACTCTCGAACGCATTGCAGAGCCAAGGCTACCACGTTCTGATTTTCATGGCGTCGCAGACGGCGGAACATCTGGACGACGTGATGGAGGAAATCCTCGACTATCAGGTCGATGGGATTGTGATGGCTTCGGTCGGGATGTCGTCGGATCTGGTGCAACGGTGTCAGCTGGCGGGCGTTCCGGTGGTTCTGTTCAACCGTATTCAGGATATCGATGGCATCGCCTCTATCACGTCTGACAATGCTGCCGGTGGTCGGGACGTGGCCCGGTTCCTGCTGGATGGTCGGCATGAAAAGATTGCCTATATCGCCGGGTGGGAAGGTGCCTCGACCCAACGGGACCGCGAGAACGGGTTTGTCGATACGCTGAAGCAAGCCGGCCAATCGCTCTTTGCGCGTGACGTCGGCGACTTTGACTCGGAACGGGCACGTGCCGCCGCGTTTCGCATGTTCGACGTGCCCGAGGCTCAGCGCCCCGATGCGGTTTTTGTTGCAAATGACCACATGGCTTTCGCGGTCATGGATGTCTTGCGTTATGATCTGGACCTGCGCGTGCCCGAGGATGTCTCGGTCGTGGGGTTCGATGATGTGCCGCCTGCCGCTTGGCGGGCCTATAACCTGACCACGATACGGCAACGCGCCAATTTGATGGTTGAAGAAACCGTAGGCGCCTTGATGGCGCTGATTGAAACCCCACAGGACGCCACCCCGCGCAAGGTGACAATTGATTGTCCCCTGATCGTGCGCAGCTCGGCGCGCCTGCCAAAAGGATAAGAAAATGAAGGGCTTCGACCCGAAGTTCAAGGACTTCCCCGATTACATAATCGGTATCACCAAAGAGATCTGGGAAGATCGCGGCATCGCCACGCTGCACCATTATTACAGCCCCGATATCGTGGTGCGCTCGCCAGCCTCTGTGGTGATCGGCAACCAGAATGTTATTGGTGCCACCATGGCGACACTGGCCGAATTCCCGGATCGGACGCTTTTGGGCGAAGACGTGATCTGGTCCGGTACGCCAGAGGACGGGATGTTGTCGTCCCACCGTTTGTTGTCCACTGCGACGCATCTGGGCGACGGCGTCTACGGCAAGGCCACAGGCAAAAAGCTGGTCTATCGCATTCTGGCCGACTGCCATGCGATTGATAACCAGATCAACGATGAATGGCTGATCCGCGACCAAGGTGCCATCGTACGCCAAATGGGCTGGGACCCCAAGGAATACGCCGCGGACCTGATCGCCAAAGAGGGTGGCCCGGAAAACTGCGTTCAGCCGTTGACCCCACGCACGGACCGGCCAGGACCGTATAAGTCCACCGGCAACGACAATGAATGGGGTCAACGCTATGCCGATATTCTGACCCGGATCATGGGCGCGGATATGTCGGTGATCGAGGCCGAATATGACCGCGCCGTGCAATCGGAATATGTCGGTGGCGTCACGGGTCACAGCTGGGGCCCGGTGGATCGCTTCTGGATGGGCCTGCGCGCCTCTTTCCCGAATGCAGAGTTCAAGATCGACCACCAGATCGGTCGCGAAGACCCGTTGATGCCGCCCCGCGCCGCCATTCGGTGGAGCCTTTGGGGCAAGCATGATGGTTGGGGCGTCTTTGGCGCGCCAACCGGGGCCGAGGTGTACGTATTGGGCATCAGCCACGCGGAATTCGGTCCTTGGGGCTTGCGTCGGGAATACACCCTCTTTGACGAAACAACCGTCTGGAAACAGATCCTGCTGGCCACCGGAAACCTCTGATGGACAGCTACGGCGCACATATGTTCACACAGGCGGTGCAGGCCGAGCAGGCCCGCGCCGGGACGCAGGACAAATACGCCAAGGTTTATGAGCGCCGCCATCGCGGCCCTCTGGACGCGGACACCCGCGCCTTTATCGAAACGCGGGATAGTTTTTACATGGCCAGCGTTGGCGAAACCGGTTGGCCCTATGTCCAGCACCGCGGCGGACCGCCCGGCTTTTTGAAGGTGCTGGGCGATGAAGAGATCGGTTTTGCCGATTACACCGGCAATAAACAGTTCATCTCCAAGGGCAATTTCCAAGGCGATGATCGCGTCGCCCTGATCTTGATGGACTATCCGCGCCGCGCCCGACTGAAAATCATCGGCCATGCGCGCATGGTTAATGCCAGCGAGGATCAGGCGCTGGCCGATACGCTTCACATCGGCGGCGAAGGCCCTGTCGAGCGTGTTGCCGCGATCAAGGTCACGGCCATTGACTGGAATTGTCCCAAATACATCACCCCGCGTTTTACCGAGGCCGAGATCGAAGCGATGCTTGGACCCAGGATTGGCGCCTTACAACAAGAAATCGAAATGCTGCGCGCCCGAGTGGCCGAGCTGGAAGCCGGAGAACCCAAGACATGACCGCCCCCCTCCAAATCGTTCGTTATGGAGAACTCGTCCCTTGCAAATCCGCGTTTATCGACGCGCATACGCCGGGCAGCGATCAGAAAGAGAACTTTACCATCATCGGCGGCGGTGTGTCCGAAAGCCCGGATCAACATGTCCACATCCGCGACACGCCTGGGTTCAATATCGGGGCCGCAGGCCAACCGCCCAAATGTCGCAACTCGTTGCATTCCCACACCACGGCAGAGGTGTTTTTTGTTCTCAAAGGGCGTTGGCGCTTTTTCTGGGGTCGCTGGGGTGATGCGGGCGAAGTGGTTCTGGAAGAAGGCGACATCTTTAATATCCCCACAGGCATTTTCCGTGGCTTCGAAAATATCGGTACGGATTATGGAATGATCATGGCGATCCTTGGGGGCGATGACGCAGGCGGTGGCGTCACATGGGCCCCGCAGGTGATTGAAGAAGCCACCGGTCACGGTCTCGTTCTGGGTGAAAACGGCCGCCTTTATGACAGCAAAAAGGGTGAGGCGCTGCCGGATGATGTCGCCCCCATGCCGGTCCTGACAGACGACGAGTTGAAAGCTTATCCAGAGGTCCCCGCCGAAGGCGTCGTTCGGGATTACGTCGCGCGGTATTGGGACATGATGGCCTTGGCGGGCAAGGCACCGGCCAAAGTCATTGGCACGGACGCGTTGCTGGTCGACAAGCCGGGGTTCGAGGTCGACTTTCTGACCCGCGGTTCGATCAGCATCGAAATGCAAAGAGTGAACAAGCATACCGTTTTGATGCCGGTTCGTGGTCACTGGAAACTGACCACCAGCGCCGGAGAAACCGTTTTGAACCCTGGTGACACGGCCTTGGTGAACCCGGGCGAAGCGCACGCGCTGGAACCGTCGATGACCGGTGAATGCAGCCTGTACCGGATCACGGCGACAGATGATCCTGCCGGGGCAACTTGGGTCGGGTAAATGACCGATCCAACGCCAGAACTCGCCGAACGCACGCGCGATATCTACGAAGAGCAAGCGGCCCGCTACGACGCAGAGCGCAGCCGCAAGCTTTTTGAAGCGCGGTGGCTCACCCGGTTTTCGGACGGGTTACCAAGCGGTGGGCGGGTTCTGGACCTTGGGTGCGGCACCGGCGATCCAATAGGCAGTTGGCTGATCGGTGAAGGGTTTGACTATACCGGTGTCGACATCGCCGAGGCGATGCTCGACATTGCCCGGACCCGTTGGCCCGCCAAGGATTGGCGCCAAGGGGATATGCGCGATATGGACATTGGGGTCACCTTTGACGGGATTATCGCGTGGAACAGCTTTTTCCACCTGACCCGCGATGAACAACGCGCCTGCTTGCCCCGGTTGGGTCAGCACCTAAAGCCCGGCGGGCATCTGATGGTAACAGTGGGGCATGGGGATGGCGAGGTGACAGGCCATGTCGGCGATGCAATCGTCTATCACGCCAGCCTGTCGCCAGCAGAATATGCGCGCCTCTTGGAAGACAACGGGATGGCCATGACCGGTTTCTTGGCCCAAGATCCCGATTGCGCCCAGCACAGCGTATTGTTGGCGCAGAAAGTGGAGGGACAATGACCATTCAGACAACCCATGTGGGCTCTTTGCCTCGCACACAGGATGTCGTCGATTTCATCTTCGCCCGCGAGAATGAAGAACCCTTTGACGCCGCGGCTTTCGACGCTTGCATGACGGCAGCGGTCAATGACACAGTGGCCAAGCAAGTTGCAGCCGGTGTGGACATCGTCAGCGACGGGGAAACCTCAAAAATCTCTTACGCCACATATGTCAAAGACCGCTATACCGGGTTTGCCGGTGACAGCCCGCGTAACGCGCCAGCCGACCTGAAAATGTTTCCCAGCTTTCTCAAACGTTTGGCGGATGACGGCGGCACGCCGAAATACGCCCGCCCAATGTGCGTGGCAGAGGTGACATCCAAAGGTCAGGGCGAGCTGGAAAAAGACATTGCCAACCTCAAAGCGGCCATGGCCGCGCATGGGGTCGAACGCGGCTTCATGAATGCTGCGTCGCCCGGCGTGATCTCACTCTTCCTGCAAAACGACTTTTATCCAACGCGTGAGGCGTATCTTGCCGCACTGGCGGATGCGATGAAGGCGGAATACGAAACCATCGTTGGTGCTGGCCTGGACCTGCAACTGGATTGCCCGGATCTCGCCTTGTCGCGCCACATGCTGTTTGCCGATCTCAGCGATGAAGAGTTCCTGAAAGTTGCCAATATGCATGTAGAGGCGCTGAACCATGCTCTGGCCGATGTGCCACAGGACAAGGTGCGCGTGCATATTTGTTGGGGCAATTACGAAGGCCCGCATTGCTGCGATATTGCCATGAACGAGGTGTTTTCGACGCTGATGGCGACCAAGTCGCGCTATGTGCTTTTTGAAACGTCAAACCCCCGGCACGCCCATGAATGGGAGGTATTCCGCGATCGCAAATCCGAAATACCGGACGATAAGGTGCTGGTGCCGGGCGTGGTGGACACGACCACCAATTTTGTGGAACACCCCCGCCTTGTCGCCCAGCGCATCGAACGGTTTACGGACATCGTCGGATCGGACCGCGTCATTGCGGGCTCGGACTGTGGGTTCGGCACCTTTGCCGGGTTCGGCGCGGTCGATCCCGAAATTGCCTATGCCAAACTCGGCGCGCTTTCTGAAGGCGCGGCGATGGCTTCTTGAACCGAGAAAACCTCATGGATGATGATCTTCTTTCCCTTTTGAAATCTGTCGACACCCCGACCGTTTGCAATGCGATCGAGGTGGCGCAGGGCAAACGCGGGTTCAATGCGTTCACGCGTGGGACCATGCTGGCCTCTGATCCCGAGGCGGGTGCGATGGTGGGGTATGCCCGCACCGCGCGCATCTCTGCCCTTGCTCCGCCCACGGAACCGGCCGATGTGATCAAGGCGCGCCGCATGGATTACTATCGGCACATGGCCAGCGGCCCGCGTCCGAGCGTGACGGTGGTTGAGGATGTGGATTACCCCAATTGCATCGGTGCTTTTTGGGGCGAAATCAACACCTCTGTGCACAAAGGGTTCGGCGTTTCCGGCGCGTTGACCAACGGGGTGATGCGGGATCTGGGCGATTTGCCAGAAGGCTTTCCAGTGGTGGCCGGGTCGGTTGGACCCAGCCACGGCTTTGTCCATGTCAAAGAGATCGGCACCCCCGTGACAATCTTTGGCATGATCGTGCGGGATGGAGACCTGATACATGCGGACCGGCACGGCGCATTGGTTGTGCCACCGGACGTGATCCCGGACCTCGCCGCTGCCATTCGCAAACTGCTGGAAACAGAACGGCTGGTCCTTGATCCGGCCCGCGCCCCTGGCTTCGATTTCGAAGCCTTCGAAGCGGCCTGGGCCGCATTCGAAAAGGCGCGGACCTGACGGATCATCAAGTCCCGGTGACCTCCGTCACCCGGTCCGGCGTGAACGGCATATGGCGCAGCCTTTTGCCCATCGCCGCATAAAAGGCGTTTGCAATGGCGGGCGCCACCATCGGTGTTCCGACCTCTCCCACGCCGACAGGCGGGGCATCCACATCGGCGACGTAAATGTCGATTTCCGGCACCTGAAATGCGCGGGTCACTTCGTAATCATAGAAGTTTTCCTGAACGACCTCACCGTTTTCAATGTCGATCTTTTCGCTGAGTGCCATGGACAGACCAAAGATGATCCCACCTTCAATCTGGTTCCGCGCATTGTCGGGTGTGACGATCAGACCGGCGTCAATCGCGGCCCAGAACCGGGTCACCCGGATATCTCCGGCGTCCGGATCAACCTCAACCTCGGCGACACCTGCGGCCATCGATGAGCTGTACCCGGCAAAGGCGAGGCCCAAGGCCCGATCCCCGCGGTCCCGCCATCCGGACATGTCAGCCACCTTTTCCAAAAGATGCCGTCCGCGCGGATTGTCGGCAACCAGATCAAGTCGAAACTCCAAGGGGTCGCGCCCGGCCTTTTCGGCCAATTCATCCATAAAAGCCTCAGCCGCAAACGCCGTATAGGACGCACCGATGCCCCGGTACGGGGACAGTCGCGCATGCCGGTCCATGATCAGGTGATCGGCCTTAAAATCCGGGATGCCATAAAACTTGCTTTCGGCCCCACGCATGGAAATCACGTCATTGGGTCGCGCAGCTTCCCATCGCAAAGGGTTGAAGAAGCCGATGACCGAAGGCGTGGCGACCTTGTGATGCCAGCCTTGCAGCTTACCGTCCTGCGTTAGGCCCGCTTCCAGCTTTTGGGCCGCAGCGGGTCTGAACGCGCCATGTTTGACATCGTCTTCTCGTGTCCAGATGACCTTCACAGGGCGACCGACGGCCTTTGAACACAGCACCGCGTCGCGGACGTAATTCTGTTCCAAAGCCGTGCGTCGGCCAAAGCCGCCGCCCATCGTCATCATGTTCAACCGGATATCGTCGGACGTCACGCCCGATGTTTGAGCCGCCGTCCGGATCGTCCAGGACTGCGTTTGCGTACCCGCCCAAACCTCGGCGCTGGTCCCATCTGCGTCAACCGAGGCTACGGCCGCCATGGGTTCAATTTGACCGTGATAGGCGTAATCCGACAAGTAAAGCTGTCCAAACCGTTGATCCGCAGTTGCAATGGCCTGCGGGGCATCCCCTTTTTCCGCCCAAACGGCCCCTTCTGTATCGGGTGCCTCGGCGGCGGCGGCATATTCGGCCAACGTCGCCTCGCTGTTGGAGGCCCGGAATGGAGAGGTTTGGGACCACTCGACCGACAACATTCCACGCGCACCCAATGCGGCCCAGAGACTTTCGCCGACCACGGCAACACCGTCAGGCAGTGTGATGACATCGATCACGCCCGGAATAGACCGGGCGTCGGCATCATCGACAGCCACGGCAACTTCGCCTTCGACAGGTGAACGCAAGACGGTCGCATAGGCCATATTGGGCACGTCTACATCAATCGCGTAAACGGCTTGACCGGTGCTTTTGGCTGGAACATCCCGACGCGGCACATCGTGACCAATGATGCGAAACGCCGATCGATCTTTCAAAGGCACGGCATCTGCGTCCGGCACTTGGACACCATCGGTGCCCATCGCAGCCAACGCCCCATAGGTCGCGGTCTGACCCACCGGGCCGACGACCACACTCGGTTCCGTCCGCAACAGCGATTTCTCGACACCCCACGCCCGTGCGGCGATCTGCAACAAGACATCGCGGGCCTGCGCCCCAGCCCGGCGCATCGGGTCAAAATAGAACTGGGTTCCGGTGCTTCCCGCCGTGTAGAGAATGCCACCGAAGAGTTGATTGCCAAACCGGCGATCATCTGTGTTCAGCTGTTCTATATCGACGTCATCCCAGTTCGCGTCCAACTCTTCCGCCAGAATTTGCGGTAAGGTTGAATAGCTGCTTTGGCCCATTTCGGTCGATGGGTGCACCACCGTGATCGTCCCATCCGCCCGGATCGTCAACCACATGTTGATGTCCAAAGAGGCCGCCGTCGCATCGGCCTCAACCGCGATCAATCCGCCGGCGCCCAGCGCAAAGGTCAGACCAACGCCGCCTTGCAAAAAACTTCTGCGCGTCAGGGTCATGTCACACCTCCTGCGCGGCACGCTCGACCGCTTTGAAGATCCGGTTATACGTGCCGCACCGGCACAAATTCGCGCTCATCTCATCAACGATGTCCTGCCGTGTGGGGTTGGGATTATCGGCCAAAAGCGCCGCGGCCCGCATGATCTGACCGGACTGGCAGTACCCGCATTGGGCAACCTGCTCGGTGATCCATGCCTTTTGAACCGGGTGAGAGCCGTCATCGGACAACCCTTCGATTGTCGTCACTTCGGCCCCTTCCACATCGCCGACTGACAGCTGACAGGAAAAGCTGGCGATGCCATCGACATGTACTGTGCAGGCCCCGCACATCGCTGCACCGCAGCCGTATTTTGTGCCTTTCAGTTTCAACGTATCGCGCAACACCAGCAACAGCATTTCATCCGGGGCATTGGCGACCTTGACCGGCCTTCCATTCAACGTGAATTCAGTCATTGGCAACGTCCTCCAAAACAAGGGTAAGCAAAAGAAAAGAGCGGTTTGGCTATCGTCACGGCGCAATCAGATGCCGAACACGCGGCCCATCCGGTCGGGTATCAAAGGCGCGCACGCGATCCTGAACGATCTGGTCTTGAACCGTGACGCGT
The DNA here is from genome assembly GCA_965198725.1 of Paracoccaceae bacterium. Lineage (GTDB taxonomy): Bacteria > Pseudomonadota > Alphaproteobacteria > Rhodobacterales > Rhodobacteraceae > CBDAPX01. Next base: position 1,590,872 of record CBDAPX010000001.1, on the reverse strand, counting down.
TCATGTTGTGCCAGGTGTTCTTCCCATGAACTGACCATGAACGCTTCGATCCAAAGGTCAGGATCTTCTGCGCTCTGGAACACGCGCCATTCAAACGCCCCATCGCGCCAGCGTTCCGCCGACCAATCCTTGATGGCTTCCAGAAAGGCCTCGTGATCTTCACGGGCGACAAGGTATTCCACTTCGACCATTACGGGACCACGGTCGTTCAGACCGTTGGGCTCAAGCGCCACATCCGGCGCGGGCCAATGCATTGACGGTGTCAGGTCGAGCGCTTCGCCACCGCCCAGCTTGAACCGGCGTGTTGCAACCAGCCCCAGGACCAGACCGCTCGCGGCGATGACCAATGTGGTGGATGTTGACGTGGCCGTGGCGACCTGTCCCCACATGGCCGAGCCAAACGCCATTGAGCCAAAAAAGACCATCAGGTTGATCGCCAAGCCCCGGGCGCGCACCCAGTTGGGCAAAGCAGTTTGCGCCGAGACGTTGAATGTCGTCAACACCGCGATCCAGCTGAAACCACCCAACAGAGCCGCAAAAGAAGCAGCGGTCGCATTCCACGCCATAGCCAGGACCACCATCGCAACGGCCGTCCCAATCGATCCAAACGCTGCCATCATGCTGGCATCCAGCCGCGCCCGGAACTTTGGCAAGGTGAGCGCACCGGCAACGGCACCGGTTCCGATCAAGGTCAGCAAAAGGCCGTAAAGCGTTGCATCACCGCCTTCGATCCCTTGAACCACCAATGGCAACAAAGCCCAGTACGCCGACGCAAAGATGAAAAACGCAAAGGATCGGACAAGCGTCGCCTTAAGCAGTCCGTTATGCGCCACATGGCGCAAACCGGTCAGCATCGCATCGAATACAGGCTGCGAAGTTGTCTTTGTCGTGCCTTCAAATTTCCAGATCAACAAGGCAACGATGATCACGATATGACTGGCTGCATTGACCGCAAACGGGGCCGAAAGGCTGACGGACGCGATCAGCACTCCTGCCAGGGCCGGACCAATGGCGCGGCTGATGTTGATCCCCATGGAATTCAGCGCAATGGCTGGCTGCAACGCGTCTCGCGGGACCAGAGAGGGCACAATCGCCTGCCATGCCGGCGCCATGAACGCGGTACCTGTACCGATTGCCAAGGTGAACAGGATCAACAGAACCGGGGTTACCAGCTCGAAATGGACCAAGGCCGCAAGCAACGAAATAATCAGGAATAACAGAACATTGACGGTGATCAGCATCTTTCGTTTGTCCAACCGATCCGCCAAGGTTCCGGCGTAAAGCGCAAACAGAAAGACCGGTAGCGTTGTCGCGGCCTGCACCAGCGAGACGACCGCGGGCGACGAGTTCAGCGTCGTCATCAACCACCCAGCACCAACATCATGCATCCACGTGCCGACGTTCGAGATCAGCGTCGCAGTCCACAAAAGTGCAAAGGCACGATAGCCGAACGGAACCTAGGCTGAGGTCGCGGCAGGTGCGGGCATCGCGGCGTTACCACTGGATGACATCATCCAACTCCTTCCGCTTCTTTTCGGCATAAGCCCGGACAAAAGGGCAAAGCGTCACAATCCGCTGACCTTTGGCACGGGCGTCGGTGATCAGGTAAGCAGCCAAGGCCTGCGCCAATCAGCGTCCGCGCAATTCCGCCGGGACATAGGTGTGGTCTGCAATAATCAGGCTGGGCGAAACCTTGGAAATTGTCAGTTCCGCTTCGCTGGCGATCCCGGCGACGGATGCTCCATAGCGCCCCTTGGTATCGCTTTCGCTGTAGTTGATGTTGAAATTCAGGTCATCCAGCATCGGGCGTCTCCTGCGATCAAAAGTCAAAATGGTGTCCTGTCGCCATGGCACGGGCGGCAGGGAAACCGCCGAAAGGCGGGTATCCGCGGTCAAAGACATCTCTGCGTCCTTTCAGCAGGCTAGGTTGCACGAAGGAAAACACGCCGGACCGTCACCGATCCGGCGCCGTTTCATTCTGCGGCCAGCCGCGCGGCATCGATATGCGCAGCCCCCGGAGCCCCGAAAATCGGAACCGGAGACCAGTCCGGCAACTTTGGCAGCGCCGGTGGGGCGAACTCTGCAAAGGCACTTTTGGCGTGCACGATTTTGCCACCTGTCAACGTCAGATCGGCTTCGATCTCGGTGATCTCATCCTCGGCAATTGCAAAATAATCCCGGTCAAGCACGGAGATATCGGCAAGCTGGCCGGCCTTGATTTGACCTTTCTTGCCTTGCTCTCTGCTGAACCACGCACCCGCCGCCGTCCAGTGACGCAGCGCGTCGCTGCGATCCAGACGATTTGCAGCGTCCCAGATCATGTCTCCCCCGCGCCCTTTGCCAGAGACAGCCCAGTGAATGGCCAACCACGGGTTATAGGACGACACACGCGTCGCGTCTGTACCTGCCGCCAGAGGCACGCCCGAGGCCATCATTTTCTTGACCGGCATGACGTCGCGCAGCGCAGCCTCACCATATCGTTGGCGGTAAGCCGTCGTCTGGAACGCGATCCGGTTCTGATAGCTGATACCGCCGCCCATCCGGGCAACCCAGTCCATCGTCTCGGTCGAAATCGTTTCGCCGTGGTCAAAGATCCAGTTGAGTTCTTCCAACCCCTGATCCGCGCCGACCTCTTCGATGAGTTTCAGCAAGCGATGCGCGCTTTCTTCGTAAGTACAGTGGAACCGGATCGGCCAACGGTTTTCGAAAAGGAATTCAAGCACCGGTTTCAGATCACCTTCCATCCGCTTGGGAAGGTCCGGACGCGGATAGCTGAAATCCTCAAAGTCATAGGCCGAGGCCACAAGCATCTCACCCGCGCCGACACATTTGAGGTAATCGTTCCCCTCGTCCGGTTTCACGATGTCGTTCCAGCGTTTGAAGTCATCCAATTCGAACAAAGGACGCTGGGCAAACAGTTGGTATCCGATCCGGACAGTCTGCTCGCCGCGTCGGTTCAGCTCGCTGATCACGCCATAGTCATCCGGATAGTTCAAAAACCCGCCCGCGCAATCCAGTGCCGAGGTCAGGCCGAGCGCGTTCAACGCCTTGAAATAGTGTTTGGTCGACGTGATCTGCTGTTCGAAATCCAGCTTTGGCGCCATATCCAACAACGCATAGAGCGGTTGTGCATTGGGACGGGCAAGAGCCAGACCGGTCGGATTGCCCTGATCGTCTCTTTCCAGGCGGCCCGACACGAAGGGTTCGTAAAAATGCTTATCGATCCCGATGGCGCGCAAGGCGGCTTTGTTTAACCAGGCCCGGTCATAGAGGTGCAGCACATAGACGGGAACATCCGGTGCGACCGCGTTGATTTCATCAATTGTGGGAAGCCGCTTTTCCGCGAACTGGTCGACGGACCAGCCACCGACAACGCGGATCCACTGCCCCGCCGGGGTGCGTTCGGCTTGCGCTTTGATCATCCGCAGGCCATCCGCCAAAGACGGCACGTGATCCCACCGCAGTTCCATGGCAAAGTTGTTGCCCTGCCGGATGATATGGGTGTGGCTGTCGATCAGACCGGGGATCATGCGTTGCCCGCCCAAATCCACCATTTCGGTCTCTGCATCGGCAAGGGCGCGGATGTCTTTGTCGTCGGCCACGGCCGTGATCTGGTGGCCTGTGACGGCCACCGCGCTGGCCTCCGGCTGTTCTGGGTCCATCGTGGTGATCTTGCCGTTAAAGAGGATCTTGTCTGCTCGGGCCATGGCGGCGGTCCTTTCGAAAATACACATCGGTTCGCTGCCCGGTGGCGCGGGCAACGGTGATCTCACAGGTCAGGGAAAAGGCGCCCGCCCGGCGACGGGGAGGAAAATCCGGGTGGGCGCGAAACGGGGAGTTACTCCGCCGCTATACCAGCTTCTGAGGCGTGCTCGCCCAGCGCCCATTTCGAGAAGCGCACCTGAATGCCATAAGGCGTATGGGTTTTCAGGATATCCATGACACCGTCATAGGTCTCACCACGAGCCCAATCCTGTTGCAGTTCAAAGACAAACTGCAACGCGTTCATCGGCACAGCGCCAGCTTGCACCAAGCGATCCATCGCACGCTCATGCGCCTCTGGGGTCACGTCACCACAAGCATCGGCAGGGATATAAACCTCGTATCCTTCGCGCAGCAGGTCCAGTGTCGGGAACATTACGCAGGCTTCGGTCCACAAACCGGCCAACACGATCTTTTTGCGGCCTGTGGCGGCAACAGCCGCGCGAAAGTTCGCATCAACCCAAGAGTTGATCGAGGTCCGGTCGATCACGTCTTGATCCGGGAACAGGTCGGTCACTTCGGGCATGAACGGACCGGAAAAGCTGTCCTTGGCAACGGTGGAAATCACGGTCGGCAGACCGAACAGCTTGGCCCCTTTGGCGAGGATCTGAACGTTGTGCATCACCGACAGGCGGTCATGGCTTTCGACGCCCTGAAACATGGCGGGCTGGAAATCGATGAGGACAAGTGCCGCGTTTTCCGGGGTGATCATTTCGTGTTTGGACATTGGGTCTCTCCGTTTGTCAAAAGGTCAAAGGGGTTTTGTTTGTGCCGATTTCACCGAGGTTTCGGCTTCGGTCACAGCAAAGAATTTGAGGTGCAGCGCATGGGCCAGGACATCTATATGCCCCCGCAACCACTGGATCGCCGCTTCGCCTGCCAGCATGCCAAGCAGGCCAAGCAGCGCGATGATGGGCGGGGCGGGACTGCGCACGGCGATCAATCCGTAGATGACACCGATGCCCAGCCCTGCGGCGAGGGACAACAGATAGGGTTGCCAAGTCATACAAGTTCTCCTTGGTGCGGCGCCGCAGTTGTCGCCGGTTTCTCAGATGTGTCGGTGAGACCGTCGCCGGATTGAAGCCGGCGACTGCCAGTGACGCGCGGCATGTCAAAGACAAGCGCCGCGCCCTGCGTGGCCCACGTCAACGTCAGCGCTTCTTCATCGGGCAACTGAAGCCCGTCGCCCGCGCTGATCCGTTCGCCTTCGGCATGGGCCATGCCATCGATCAGATGAATGAAACGATGCGATCCGGTTTGTGACGACAGCGAAAACACGTCTCCATCCTCAAACCGTCGCAGAGTGATACTGGTATCGGAGCGGAGCGTGATCAGTGGCGCAAGCCGTGCGGGCCCAGCCAAAACCCCATCCCCTTCGACCGGGATCGACGACTGCGCATAAGCTGGTGCGCCGCCTGTTTCGTCGGGAATCATCCAGATTTGGAGGAACTTTGCACTTTGGGTATCGGAGGCATTGAATTCAGAATGCCGCACGCCGGACCCGGCAGACATGCCCTGAATGTCACCGGCGGAGATCAAGGCGATATTGCCCTGATCATCCTTATGCCGCAGTTGACCGTCCAATACGATCGTCAGGATATCCATGTCCGCATGGTCATGCGGCGCAAACCCGCCGCCCGGGATCACGGTGTCTTCGTTGATCACGCGCAAGTTGCCAAAGCCCATCCGCGTGGGGTCCGAAAACTGCCCAAACGAAAAGGTGTGATAGCTGTCGAGCCATCCGCTTTGCGTCCGTCCACGCGACGCTTTTTCGTGGATCTTGATCATGTCGTCCGTGCCTTTCCTTTCGTGAACCGTCAAATGGTGCGCAGGGTTTGCTCGACAAAGCAGAAGTTCTGCGCTTATGATTTAGCTGAGCTAAACTATCTTATTTCGGTCTTATGCCTCTCACGCGACTGCCCTCATTATCCAGTTTGCGCGCCTTCGAAGCGGCCGCGCGGCGCGGCTCTATCAAAGACGCGGCAGATGAGCTGGCCGTCACGCCGGGCGCTGTCAGCCAACAGATCAAGTCGCTTGAGGCCGATCTTGGTGTGGCCTTGTTTGAACGCAGGGCCAGATCGATCCGTTTAACTTCGGCCGGGCATAAATTGCAGCCCACAGTCAGCGAGGCGTTCCTGCAAATCCGCCAGATCGTCGATCAGGTGCGGCCCAAGTCGGCGACACAGCTGTTGATCAATTCGACCAATGCGCTGATCAGCAAATGGCTTTTGCCGCGACTACATCGTTTCACGCGGACCCATCCGGATTTGCAGGTCCATATCGGCTCGGAACAACCATTTGGTGGGTCGACCGAAACCGCAGCTGACATCGAAATCCGCTATGCCGACGCAGCGCCCCAGAACATGTACGCAGAGCTTCTTCACCAGGAACTCATGCTTGTCGTGGCCAGCCCTTCGGTTTTGGAAGCCCATGGCGTGAAAACCGTGGAAGACATCTCAAACGCGCCTGTCTTGCATGACACCAGCTTTGTTCATGCCGGGTCGCTATCCAGTTGGGAGCTATGGTCCAAGCACGCAGGTGTTGCCAGAAGCATCGATTTGTCAAAAGCCATCCGGTTCGAAAAACCACCCGGCGGTCAGATCGTTGACGCCGCTATCGCAGGCGTTGGCCTAGCGATTTGCGGCTCGCTTTTGGTCTATTCTGCCTTGGCGGATGGGCGGCTTGTTTGTCCGTTCGGGCCGGTCTTACGATCAGAGCGCAACTACTACATCTGCTGCGCCCCCGGACGGGAAAATGAGCCGCAAATTCGCGCCTTTTTGACATGGGCCAAGAACGAAGCCGCAGTGCTGACAACGTTGAACGCGCTGCAAGAGCGATCAGACCGTGTGGGTGCCTTCTCCGAATAGTGCCATCAGAGCCGTCAATTCAGTGTTGCGCAATTCATGGCCTCCATTGTGAACCTCCGTTCGGATATCGACCCCTTGCGCGGTCAGCCACTCGATCAACTCTTCGCTTTTGGGCCACGGCGTAATCGGGTCCCGGCGACCTGCCGTTACCAAGACGGACCGCTTCGACAACACCGGGTTTGGATCCGGTTGCCAGGTCACCAGCGGATGCAACAGCCCAACACGCTCAAACAGGTCCGGGCGCTTTAGGAAAACCGCCGCAAGAATGTTTGCACCATTCGAATAGCCAAACGCATAAGCAGGGCTGTTGGGGTGGTCTGATTTGTGCGCCTCGACAAAGTCGATCATCCGGTCCGTGGCCCGCGCAAGGTCGTCCATGTCATAGACGCCCTCGCCCGTCCGTCGGAAAAACCGCGCTGCCCCCATTTCCGACACATCGCCGCGCGGCGAAACCACCCCCCCGGCGGGCACAAGCTGGCCCGCAAGGTCAAACAGTTGGTTTTCGTCGCCGCCAGTGCCGTGAAAGGCAAACACCAAAGGGCGTGTCGCCTCGGGTGCTTTAACGCGTGCAACATACAGGTCTTTTGACATCATGTGCTCCATCAGCCCGCGATGGGCGGCAACAAGGTTTCAATCTGCGCCCGCTGCGGTTCGTATCGAGTTGGCAGTTTCAGGGCTTCGCCCAGATGCGCCGTGTCTTCGTCCCGGTCAAAACCCGGGTCATTCGTGGCAATCTCGAACAACACCCCACCCGGCGTGCGAAAGTAAATCGCCCAGAAATAGTCGCGATCGATGACCGGCGTGACCTGATACCCGGTGTCGAGCAAGGCTTTGCGGACCCGCAATTGGGCCTCGCGGTCCTCAACGGCAAAGGCGATGTGGTGCACGGACCCCGCCCCTTGGCTGGCCACCGGCGCGGTGTCAGACAGGTTTTCCAGATCGATAGTGTCCGCCGCGTTGCCACCTTCGATGACATAGCGTGTGACGTCGCCTTCGGTTTCGGCTTTTTGATAGCCCATAAAGCTCAGCAACTCGCCCGTGGCATCGACGTCGCGCAGCTGAAACCGTGCGCCGCGAAAGCCGAAAATGCCGGCCTCCTCTGACACGCCATCAGTGATCCAGGCCGGCCGGTCCCGCGCATCACTTTCCACAAGGGCAAAGCCATCGCCGTCGGGTCCGTCAAAGCTGAGCCGGTTTTCACCAAACGCAGTTCCCAGTTCTAAGCCTGTGACACCTTGTTTGGCCAAATGATCCGACCAAAAAGACAGACTGCCTTGCGGGACAGCAAACTCGGTGATCCCAACTTCGCCCGTACCACGGCGCCCGCGCGGCATCTGGCCGAACGGGAAATAGGTCATCACCGATCCTGGCGTCCCAATCTCGTCGCCGTAATACAGGTGGTACACATCCGGGGCATCGAAGTTGACGGTTTTCTTGACGCGCCGCAACCCAAGCGTTTTGGTGAAAAACGCATTGTTTTCATTAGCATCGCCCGCCATCGACGTGACGTGGTGCAGGCCTTTGATATCTTTGATCATCACAAGCTCCTTGGCTCTCTTGTCGTCTTGACCAGATATGCGGCGACAATTGATAAAGTTAATAGATATTGATATCCATTTATTATTGACAAAAACGGAATGATTGGCGTGTCATGATTGATCTCAAACCCATACGCGTGCTGCGGGCTGTTTCTGATCTCAAAAGCTTTACGCTGGCCGCCAAAGAGCTTGGGCTGGCCCCGGCTTCGGTCACGCGGATCATTGCACAGCTTGAAGCCGATCTGGGGGCGCAGCTTTTGGTGCGGACCACGCGACAGGTCGCGCTGACAAGCGCCGGGGCGACCGTGCTGGCGCGGTATCGACCGCTGTTGCAGGGATTTGACGAGGTGACTGAAGATCTGATGCGCGATATCCGACCTGATCGCGGGCATCTGCGGTTGACGGCACCCGTTTCCTTCGGCGTCGAACTTCTACCACAGGTTCTGACGGGCTTTCGGCTCGCCTACCCCAGTATTTCGGTGGAGATCAATTTCACGGACACGCTGCTGGATATCATCGAAGATAATTGCGACCTCGCCATTCGGGTTTCCGGACCGCCAAAGGACAAATCGACGATCTGGCGCAAACTGTGCGGAGTGCCGCGTCACGCCATTGCGGCACCCGGCTTGTTTGATCGTCTCCCCCGCCCCGAGCATCCGGATGATCTCGATACGGAACACCTGATGTCGTATCACCATGATGGAGAGGCCGAACTGTGGGAATTTTCGCAACCCGGCAGCCAGCGTAGCTTGCGCGCGGGACAACGGGTTGTGTCCAACAATGGTGACTTTCTTTATGCGATGGCGGTCGCAGGCAACGGTATTTGCGTATTGCCTGATTTCATTACCGGAGACGGGTTGCGGTCCGGATCCGTTGTCGAGGTTTTGCCAGACTGGACCTTGCAATCACTTTGGCTGACGCTGTTTTACCCACCCTATGAAAAACTACCGCCCATTGTCGGCACCTTCGCGGATTACTTCGAAGCTTTCGTCAATGATCACCCCAATTTGCGCGCCGTCCCATAGCCGACACCGTGTCGAAGGCGATCTGGCAATCGACGTCACCCGCACCACCCGGCCCGAGATCGCAACTCACTCATCATCCGAGCATTTTCGATTGCGATAACGCTCTGATCCGCAAAAATGCGGGCGAGTTGAACGGCGCTGTCGTCAAACGGGCGAAGCTGCTGACGATAGATCGTGAAGGCACCGATAAGGCGCTTGCCTGCCAGCATCGGGATCGCAACAAAAGACCGGGCGCCCCCCAAATCGATCGTTGCCCGCCGTAGCGGATCATCGGATTTGGAGATACCTTCTGCACGCACATCCAAAATGTTCACAGTGTCATGGCTTTGTTCCATCCGGCCAATCGCAGTTTGCGGGCTGGGGCGATAGTCGCCCTGCTCCTCCCACCAATCCTCGAAAATGGGTGGAATTCCCTTCATGTGAGTTGCGCGAAATCCCTTTGCTGGGTCATAGCGGAATAACAGGCCGTATTCTGCATCACACAACTGCAATGCATAGCCAAGCACCGATGCGATCACGTCGTCAATCTGGCCATCCGTTCCGCTGATAATCCGCAACACCTCGCCCAATGCCTGTTCCCGGCTGATGGCTTCTTCGAGGCTGAGAGCCAGTTCCGAAATAATGGCGGCATGATCTGTTTGATCAGACGGCTTGGGTCGCGCGCCATCCAGCGCTTGATGCAGTTCCAGTTTCGACGACACCGAGAGTTTTCGATAAATGGTGGCCAGATGGGTTCGTACCGTTGATGGCGCGATATGCAACGCAACCGCGATGTCCTGATAACTGCACCCTGACGCGTAGCTTTCGGCAATCTGCCGCTCTCTGGGGCTCAGTTCGGAATTGTCCAGCATCGGATCGCGTCCTTTTGGATTGCAGTCCAAGACTGACCAAAACCCGCAAACCATGCAATCCCGCAGATGCTGTATGGAAATACAGCGCGCCGCTGCCCGAAATTACTGCATTTGCCGGATAGGTTGTTTTGTCTGTGACCGATAGTCTGATGCGGTGACTTTGATAACGAGGATACTGTCATGTCAGATTTCGAAACTGCAAAAACATTTTTTGATGCTTGCGAAACAGGAAAAGGCTGGGAGGTTTGTCAGCAATGGTGCACGCAAGACGCGACCTTTTCCTGCCAGGCGGACGCATTGGCCGAAACCACGACGCTTGCCGACTATTGTGAATGGATGAAGGGGCTCCTGACCCCGGTACCCGATGGCCGTTATGTTTTGACGGCCTTTGCCATGGATGACGCGCGTGGCACCGCCGTTGCCACGGCAGAATTTCGCGGTACTCAAACAGGCGAAGGCGGGCCCGTGCCGCCGACCGGTATGTCCGTCGTTTCCGATTACGCCTATGTCATGTCATTCACGGATGGCAAAATCAGCCATATGACAAAGATCTGGAACGATGTTCCGGCGCTGAGAGGATTGGGCTGGGCCTAATGCGCTGGCGCATGCTCGCATTGCTGTTTCTAGCCCGCATCGGGCTTGGCTTACAGTTCCAGACTCTACCATCGACGAGCGATGCTTTGATCGTTGCGTTTGGTCTGGATTATGCGGGCGTCGGCCTTTTGATCGGGCTCTTCATGGCGCCCGGTCTTTTTCTCGCCCTCCCTGCGGGCTATCTCGGCCGACGGGTGGCAGACAAACAGATGATCACTTTTGGCCTGATCGCCGTGGCGCTCGGCGGACTGGTGTCCGCCCTTGCTGAAAACCCGACAGGCCTTGGGTATGGGCGACTGGTTGCGGGTGCAGGCTTTTTGTTCACCACCCTGTATTTCACCAAGATGGTCGCGGACTGGTTCGACGGACATGAAATCGCAACGGCCATGAGTATCTTGGTGATGTCATGGCCCTTTGGCATTGCAATGGGTCAGGTGGGGCACGCATGGCTGACGGACGCCTATGGCTGGCATGCCCCTTTCCAGTTTGCCTCAATCTATTGCCTTATCGCGGCGCTTGCCGTGTGGGTCTTCTATCGTGACCCCATCCGCAGCACTGGACCCGCAACAACCGGAAACGCCCGTTTGACCGCACTGGAATGGCGGTTGATCCTCTGCGCTGCAGCGGCTTGGGGCATTTTCAACGCCGCTTATGTTATCTACCTGACCTTTGGGCCGAACGTGCTGGTGACAGCTGGCATTCCTGCGATTTCTGCGGCCGGGATCTTGAGCGTCGGCAGCTGGATCATGATTGGGTCCGGCGCGATATGCGGTCAGATCGTTGACCGTTTTGGCCGCCGTGATCTGGTTCTCACGATCTGCATGGCAGGGGCGATCATTGCTCTGTGGCTGTTGAGCCAACCTGGGGCCGCGCTATTTGCCAGCCTTCTTTTCGGTGCACTCGGCATTGCCCCGGCAGGGATCATAATGGCGCTTGCCGGTATGGCGCTCCGCCCCGAGGTACGCGCCTTTGGGATGGGCGTCTTTTTTACAATCTACTATGCTTTCGCTCTTGCCGTGCCACCTATTGCAGGGGCGATGCTTGACGCAACTGGCAACCCACTTAGCCCGATTTGGCTGGCAATGGGCATGTTCATGACCATCATACCACTCGGACTTTTGTACACTGCACTAAAGTCAAAGCCGCGGCAGTCATACAGTCCCCAAAATCCCGCCTGACCTTTCGATGTTCAATGGATGACTGTCCACGCATCATGCGGTCAAGGTCGATGCCACATCAACAACCATGTTTCGAAGCCAAGTATGTCGTGGATCCTGATCCAGGCGGGGATGCCAGCGCGCAAAAACCCGCGCCGCCGGAATTTCGAGATCCACACGGAGGGTTTTGAGGTCGACCTCTGCGCTGGCCGCCAATTTGGCTGGCAGAAATGCCACCAGCTCAGAGTTCTGCATCAGTCGAAAGACGCTGGCAAAATCAGGTACGTCCAGCAGGATATTCCGAACCAGACCGCGTTCCCGAAACGCAGATGACAAACGCTCGCTGACCGCCGACCGTATGGCGCTTTGCCCAATGATATGCGCCAGCGCGCAAAGATCACCTAATGCCACATGCTGGTTATGGTCATGCATTTGATAGCTGGACACGCAAACAAGCCTGTCTTCAAACAGCAACGTGCCATCGGGATCAGGCGACATCGGGTCATGCGCGGCAAACAACATATCAACCTCGCCCAGAATGTCTTTTTGCCCCCAAATCGCCGATTGCGGATTGGAAACAGAGATATACGCCTTGGGCGCGGCCTTGCGCAAACGGGCCACCAGCCGCCCAAACAAGGCGCGGTTGACATAGTCTGTGCCGCATATCGTGATCTTGAACTCTGCAGTTGCGGGATCGAATTCCTGTTCTTCAAACAACGTTTGCGCCGATCGGATCAGATGTTTGACCTGTCCGGCCATGGCCTCGGCCCGAGGGGTTGGCACAACACCATGCGACGTCCGCAGGTAAAGCTCATCGCCAAACAAGTCCCGCAATCTGTTCAAAATCCCCGACACAGCCGGCTGGCTGAGCGACAGCCGATTGGCCGCGCGCGTCACGCTGCGTTCCTCATACAAAGCATCTAGGGTAAGCAGAAGGGTGAGATCGAGATTTCTGATATTTGCATTCATGATAATACTCACCCTGAAAAACGATTGGACCAATATCACGTTTGAGCCGATCATACGACCCAGCTCAGGAGGTAAATCATGAGCGAATATGTTGGGTCGGATGTTTTCGTGTCGTTGCAAAAGGCTCTGCTCGCGCGCCAAGACGAATTTGACAGCAATCCAAATGTTTCAAACGGCGGGCCGATCATGAACATTCTCGATCCCGACGCTTATGGGTGGGATCGGCTTCGCCACACGGCTGAACTGGACAGGTTTGTGGGTCTCACCATGGTGGATCGCGAGACAACCTTGGCCCAACTGTCGACGGTTTTTGAGGGGGGAGCAGAGTTTCCATATTGGCAGGTTTTCACCGGCACGCCTGAAGCCGTTCTGCCCCAATGTACGCATATTCTGACCGAGACGCAGTTGCCCGACCAGTAGCGGATCAAAAGCTATACGCATCCCGGCGATGACACGATCGACGCGGCGCAGGACCTGAATACCAGTGTTGGTGTTGCCCCCTCACCCGCATATTACATGCGCGGCCACGCGGTGCCGGCTTGTTTGACCTGTCTTTACGACGACACCGATCAAATGGTGGCCTGTGCTTCGGGCACGAAACGGTATCATCCTGACAGCAAGATGGCCGGGTGGATGTTCGCAGGTGGCGTGTCGGTCCATCCTGATCATCGACGCAAAGGGCTGGGCGCTTTGGTCAATGCCGCCTTACTGCGCGACAGCTATGATTTGCTGCAATGGACGTGCGTTTTGGAACAAGCCAACGAAGATAATCTGCCATCGGTCGGAATGATCACCAAATGCGGGTTGCGGCCAACCAAGGACACGGTGACAATCGTCGTGAACCTGACGGGCAGGCATATCTCTCGCTGACCCACCGACGATCCGGGTATTTCCCCGACAAACGAGGGCACCGTGGAACGCGAACAGATCGGAAAACTCCTGAGGATTGGCGGTGCCGCGGCGACCGTGGGGTTGGTGTGCCGACCCGATGCAGGATGCGGACCAGACAAGAGTTCAATCAGCGTATGCAAGTGCCTTTGGTTCCATTAGGCGTTTTTTTCTAGCCAGCGAAAGTGGTGGGCGGGTGAACCGCCCCAGTTTTGGCGGAGACTATTGAGTTCGTATTTCAAGCTGCGATTTTGTCTGACTTCAAGGCTTCTTCGTATCTCTCCTCGGCTTCGATTGGCGTGATGTACCCGAGTGGTTCAAGCAGGCGCTCTTTGTTGAACCAGTCCACCCATAGCAGGGTTTCCCATTCGACCTGATCCTTGGACTTCCACGGACCTAGTTGATTGATGACTTCGGTTTTGAAGAGGCCGATGATCGTCTCAGCCAGTGCATTGTCATAGCTGTCACCAACGCTGCCGACGGATGGCTCCAGCCCAGCATCGGCCAACCGTTCTGTGTACTTGATCAACACGTATTGGCTGCCGCGATCTGAATGATGGATCAGTTTCTCAGCGGGTCTGCGTGCGTGGATCGCCTGTTCAAGCGCATCTAAGACAAACTGCGTGTCCTGCGTTGTTGATGCCTTCCAGCCCACAATCCGGTTCGCGAAGGTATCAATGACGAACGCCACATAGACGAACCCGCGCCAGGTCGAGACGAACGTAAAGTCGGACACCCACAGTTCGTTCGGCATTGAAGCCCTGAACTGGCGATTGACCTTGTCCAGCGGGCATTGATCCGCAGGTTGACCACAGGTGGTTTTGACCTTCTTTCCACGCCGGACGCCTTGAATGCTAAGCTGGCGCATCAACCGTTCTACAGTGCAGCGAGCAATATCAATCTTCTCGCGCTTCATCGCGTGCCATAGTTTGCGTGCGCCATAGACAGAACGGTTCTTCTCCCAAACATCCTTCATCGTTTTGCGCAGAAACTCATCCCGCTTGGCCCGGTCCGAGGCACGGTCGGGATCACGCTCGATGGCAATGCGTTTATAGAACGTCGAAGGGGCAATCTGGAGAACTCTACAGATCGGCTCGACCCCATGCGCCCCACGATGATCCTTGATGAAGGCAATCATTTGCGGAATGGGCGGTCGAGCTCCGCCTGAGCAAAATAAGCAGATGCCTTCTTCAGGATCTCATTTGCCTGACGCAACTGCCGGTTCTCGCGCTCAAGTTCTTTGATGCGATCCCGCTCTGCAGAGGTCACGCCATCGCGTTTGCCGGTATCCGCCTCGTGTTGCTTGACCCAGATACGAAGGCTGTCTCTGCTGCACCCAACCTTCTGAGAGATCGACAAAAGTGCTGCCGATCTGCTCGTGTATTCGCTCTCGTGATCCAAGACCATCCGCACCGCTCGTGCGCGCAATTCCTCTGGATAACGTGTTCCGTTCTTTGTCTTTCCCATGACCCAGTATCCTTACTTCTGGGTCTCCGGCAAACAAGGGGCGCTTAAAAGGTCATCCAGAGCCTTCTAAGCAGCATCCTTGCCAAGTAACTGCCAATACTCTCGGTTTGGCATGTCCCGGAGAGCAACAGCCTGCTGCATATCCTCGTGGTTTTTTTTCGGACGGACCGGCGAAGTTTCGCTTGGTTTTCATCGCATCCAGAGAGACGCGATAGTGCGCTTCGATCTTAGCCTTCAAAACGCTGTGCGGAATGACCGCGCCGTCAGCGTCTTTGACCATTTGCTTCATGCTGTCCGTGAATACCTCTGTTTCGACAAGTAAGGCCCGTGAGAGACGCTCTGCCCGATCTGGGTCTCTTGTGCCAAGACTGATCTGTAGGAACTTTCTGGGATCGTAGAAAGAGTGCCGTGGGATAGTTACGCGCTCTCAGAATGTGCCATGTCGTGAAGTTGTAAGGTGCGTTGCTGTAAGCCGTGATCGTGGCATGGTGTCAGTCCCTTGTGTGACACCTTTGTGCGACCCCTGCGGTATTTGCTGCTGTGCCTACCTTTTATGCACAGTCAAGTAGGCGCAAAATGTTTGGGTGGCGGAGACGAAGGGATTCGAACCCTCGAGACGGTTTCCCGCCTACTCCCTTAGCAGGGGAGCGCCTTCGACCACTCGGCCACGTCTCCGTCGACCCGCTTACAGAAACGGTGCGGCGGGGACAAGGGCGCAAACGCAAAACTGTCGTATTTCCCAGTCGTCAATGTTCAGGTGTTGAAGAGGAAATGCAGGATGTCGCCGTCCTTGACGGTATATCCTTTGCCTTCAGCCCGCATTTTGCCAGCTTCCTTGGCAGGTTGTTCGCCGCCCAGCGCGGCAAAATCGTCATAGGCAATCGTTTCTGCCCGGATGAAGCCCTTTTCAAAATCACCATGGATGACCCCTGCGGCCTGAGGGGCGAGCGTGCCTTCCTTGACGGTCCAGGCCCGTGCCTCTTTGGGGCCGACCGTGAAATAGGTTTCCAGTTTCAAAAGGTCGTATCCCGCGCGGATCAACCGGTCTAACCCGGCCTCTTGCAAGCCCATTTCAGTCAGGAACATCTCTGCTTCATCGGGTTCCAGTTGGCTGATCTCTTCTTCGATCTGGGCCGAAATGATCACATGCGCATTGCCTTGGGCCGCGGCCATTTCGGCCACCTTCGCGGAATGTTCGTTGCCTTCGGCCGCTTCCGCTTCGCCAACGTTACAGACGTACAAAACAGGCTTTGTCGTCAGCAATTGCAGCATTTTCCAGGCCTTGGCATCTTCGTCGTCGACCTCGACCACGCGGGCGGGCTGGCCGTTTTCCAAGACCTCCATGGCGGCTTTCATCAAGCGCTCTTGCTGGACCGGTTCCTTATCGCCGCCGCGCACCTTGCGCACAATGTTCTGAAGGCGTTTTTCGATGCTTTCAATATCGGCCAGCATCAGTTCGGTTTCGATGGTTTCTGCATCCGCGACCGGGTCAACACGACCCTCAACATGGGTGACATCCCCATCTTCGAAACAGCGTAGGACATGGGCGATGGCATCGACTTCGCGAATATTGGCGAGGAATTGGTTGCCCAGCCCTTCGCCCTTGGATGCGCCTTTGACGAGGCCCGCGATATCGACAAAAGTCATCCGGGTCGGGATCACCTGACGCGACTGCGCGATGGCGGCCAGCCTATCCAGACGCGCATCGGGCACGGCAACCTCGCCCACATTCGGCTCGATCGTACAAAACGGGAAATTTGCCGCCTGTGCCGCGGCGGTTTTGGTCAGGGCGTTGAACAAGGTGGATTTACCGACATTCGGCAAGCCAACGATACCCATACGAAAACCCATGACAAAACTCCTTGCTGCGCAGACCTCGCGCTTCTCTATCTCCCTGCCCAGATCAGCGCAACCTGTGCTATGATCCGGTAGCCAAAGGGAGGACAGACCATGCAACTCAGCCCATATATCGCCTTTGACGGCAATGGACGCGAAGCCATCGACTATTATTGTGAGACGCTTGGCGCCGAGATCGTCATGGCGATGAATTTTGGAGATATGCCAGAACAAGGAGATTGGATCACGGACGCCAATCGGGACCGTTTGGCCCATGCGACACTCCGGATTGGCGACATGACAATCATGGCCTCTGATACGCCCGGGTTTGAACCGCATAACGGATTTTCCGGCGTCACATTGCAGGTCGCCTGCGATACGTTGGAAGAGGGTCAGACCTTTTTTGAAAAGCTGGCCGCGGATGGCACGGTCATGATGCCGTTTGAAAAGACGTTCTGGGCACAGCGGTTTGGTATGCTGACCGATAAATTCGGGGTGCCATGGATGGTCAACGTCGATTGAGCCCATTGCACTTTCCCTGCGTTTTCGGCATCACCGGTCGAAATGATCAAGGGGACCGGCCATGTCACGCATCGACGCAAAATTCGCGGCGCTGAGCCAAGAGGGAAAGAAAGCCTTTGTGGCCTATGTCATGGCGGGCGATCCGGATTTTGAGACCTCTTTGGAGGTGGTCAAAGGCTTGCCCGGCGCGGGGGTCGATGTGATCGAATTGGGCCTGCCCTTTACCGATCCCATGGCAGATGGCCCAACCATTCAGTTGGCCGGTCAACGCGCCCTCGAAGGGGGCATGACCCTGGACCGAACATTGGAACTGGCCGCCGCTTTCCGCGAAAACGATGACACAACCCCGATCGTGCTGATGGGCTATTATAACCCGATCTATTCGCGTGGCGTTGATCTGTTTCTCGAACAAGCCAAAGCAGCAGGCATTGATGGGCTGATCGTCGTGGACCTGCCGCCGGAAGAAGACGCAGAGCTTTGCTTGCCTGCCCAGACCGCGGGCCTGAATTTCATCCGCCTGGCCACACCGACGACGGATGACAAACGCCTGCCAGCTGTTTTGCAAAACACATCTGGCTTTGTCTACTACGTTTCGATCACAGGCATCACCGGCGCGGCAGAGGCCCAATCGACCGACGTGGCCCCCGAAGTTGAGCGGATCAAGTCAGCCACGGATTTGCCGGTGATCGTGGGTTTTGGCATCAACACCCCGGAAAAGGCTGAAAACATTGCCCGCATTTCGGATGGTGCCGTGGTCGGCAGCGCGATTGTCAGCCAGATCGGCGCAGGCAAACCGGTGCCAGAGGTTCTGGATTTCGTTAAATCCCTGTCAGACGGTGCGCATCGCGCTTGATCAGCGTTTATCCCGATCCGCGTCCATAAATTTTCGCAGGTCTTGAAGCGCAGGCAACATCCCGATCAGGCGATCTGTGTCCAAGCCTTTGGCCAAGCGCGCAAATTCCGGGATCAGAGCATGAATTGTCTCTTCCCTCAGGCACCGTCCGGCATCGGTCAACCAAACACGCTTGCTACGTCCATCGTCCGGATTCGGACGCATCTCGACCAGCCCATGACGCTCTAACGTGGCCAGCGTGTTGGTCAAGCTGGTCTTTGGCACCTGAAAAGCGCGGGCCATTGCCATGGGTGTCTGGCCATCAGACACCCGGGTCAGATGGTTAAGAACAGTAAAATGGGGCGCAATCAGCCCGGTGGGCAGATGCGCCTCAAGGATGGTGCGACTGAGTTGCTCGATAATGCCAATCTCGTTGAACACCTGAAACAAGAGCGTTGGGTCGTCTTTGGTCATGCACCCGAAATAACTTTGTCCTCGATCATCCAGCGCGGGCTTTGTGGCACATCCGGGCCATAGCCGACACGCCCCAACATTTGCACGGTGCCACCCTGTGGCGCCAGCAGTTTGTGGACCTCGTCGTATAAGTCGGCCATTTCCGGAAATTCCTGCAAGGCCTGGCTCATCGGCTGGGTGCCGAGGCCCAGCGCGGTCAGCGCCAGATTGACCCGTACCCAATCGCGGCCCGCCGCGATCTGGTCGGCCCGCGTGTTCCCGTCCGTGGTCAGCCAAAGATAGGACATGCCCGACACCGCATTCGCCTGCACCATCTTAAGGCCTTCGGCATAGGAAAAACTGGACGTGTCCAGCGCGGCCTCACGCGAAAAAAGCCCGGTCATATGCAGCGTTTCCCACATCGGCCCGGAAAAATCGATGCCATCCGGGTTGGCATCAACTTCGCGCGCACCAATACGGAAAAGATCAACGCTTTCTTTATAGGTGTGCGGCGTTTCCAGTTCGATGACCAACGCTGCGCGCGTCAATTCACGCAAGGTACCGATCATATCCGCGTCATTTGTTGTGCTGGCAGTGGTGCCAAACCGCGCTGCTGCAGCGGCCTGTGCAAGGTCCTGTGATGCGATGAGCCGGTTGGTATCGTAAATTTCTTTCAAGCTGCGCCGGTCAAAGACATGGGCAAACAGCGGATCTGACGACACATCTGCCCGTTCAAAACGGGCAACCGCGACAGGCCTTTGATCGAGTGCCTCTGCACTTTCTCCGTCGGGGAAGAGATCAAACTCTACCTTATACCCCTTCTCGGCGGCGGCCATGCGCATCACCTCCAGAAAACAGCCCAGACTAATGACGATCTGACGGCTGAAGGGATCCGTGTGCGGCAACAAGCGGTTGGTGTCGACGTAGAGGGTCACTTGGCCATCCGTGGACAGATCGACCATCCACGGCTGACGGTTATGCGGGTTCGGTGCCAACACCGCAAAACTCAGCGCGTTGAGCCGTGGTTCGGCATACCCACCCGCCAACGCCCAAGGTTTCAAGGCTTTCTGTGGTGTTTGGGTGATGGCAAGCCCGGCCCCTGCGGATGCGGCAAGAACGGTACCGCCACCGAAGATTGCGAGTGTTTTGCGACGCGACAATGACATGACAATACTCCTTTAGTTCGATTTCGTACTTTATATATAGTCCGATATCGTACTTATCAAATGTGCGCAAACAAAAAAATGCGCGCCGAGCGCGCGCATTCAGCAGGTCGTCTTTGAATCAGCGCTGTGCGCGACGGGATAAAGCGGGGCAAAAAGCCCCTTGGACTGCGCAACACGCACATCGGCCAGCAAGTCGCGGTCAGCAGCGGCAAAAAGATCATCAAGGTCTTCGAGGACGAAATAGACCGGTTGATGAATATCGATTCGGTAAGGCGTCCGCAGGATATCCAGAATGTCGAACCCAACCCGTTGCGGCGCATCCCCTGTGACGGCGTGCTGCAACTCGGTCGGGGATGACGCCAACCCGGACCCCAATGCTTTGATCGCGCCGTTCTCGCGGGTCAGGCCAAATTCAATCGTGAACCAATAGAGCCGTATCAACCATGAATAATCCTGTTTCGCTGCCCGCAAACCCGCCTGACCGATGGCCTGACTGAATTGCGCAAAGCGCGGATCGGTGAGTAACGGCGTATGGCCAAAGACCTCATGAAAAATGTCAGGCTCTTCGATATAGTCAAAGTCTTCGCGCGACCGAATAAAGCTGGCCGCCGGAAAGATGCGATCGGCCAGCATTCCAAAGAACGTGCCAAAGCCGATCAGCGCGGGCACCGGTTGCACCCGCCATCCGGTCAGCGGGCGCAGAACGTCCGAGATATCCGGACATTGCGGCACGCGATCAGCCGGCAGGTTAAGCCTTGCCAGCCCATCCAGATAGGGACGCGCCATGTGGTCCTGAACCGGGGTGTTTTGCGCGGCGTAAAGATCGGCCCAAACGGCGTCTTCCTCTGCCGAATAGGCGACAAAGCCTTCTGCGTTTGGGTCTTTGGCGGTATATTTTGTCGATTTCGTCGATTTCGGCATCTGGAATCTTCCGTTGCACCATTGTCATGGCGAAGGGCACAAAAGATTTCCCAATACGGGCTCAACATGGTAAAGTGTGAGCAAAAAATATCCACCATTTGATGATTTCTTGGAAAATTACACCATGGAATTGGACAATATAGACCGCGCAATCCTTCGGATTCTGCAAAGAGACGGAAAAATCGGCTTGCAGGATATCGCTGAGCAAGTCGGATTGTCTTCGTCCCCCTGTTGGCGCCGTATTCGCCGGATGGAGGATGCCGGCCTCATCGATCGCTATGCGGCCATTTTGAACCCCAAGGCAGTGGATCTGAATACGCAGGCCTATATGTATGTTTCCCTGCTTGATCATCGCGAAGAGACCGTTGCGACCTTCAACCACTTTGTGCAGACCGAAGAGCATGTGATTGAGTGTTGCTCGATCTCCGGGTCCAATGATTACCTTCTAAAGGTGGTCGCGCGCGATCCGGAAGCGCTTGAAGAGTTCATCATGCAGCGCGTGTTGCGGCTGGGCATTGTTCGCGCATCGAACACGAATTTCGTGCTGAGACGCACAAAGTCCAGCATGGCTTTGCCTGTTTAAACCACTTGAACGGCGCAAGGATAATTGGTAAGAGATACTTACCTAAATTTGCGGAGGGGAGGACGCAATGCCGGTCATCACCAATATCGACGACCTGAAACGGTTATACGAACGGCGCGTCCCGCGCATGTTCTTTGACTATGCCGAAAGCGGCAGCTGGACCGAGCAGACCTTTCGCGAAAACACCTCTGATTTCGAAAAAATCCGCCTGCGCCAAAGGGTGGCGGTGGACATGTCTGGACGCTCAACATCCAGCCAGATGATCGGCGAAGATGTGTCTATGCCCGTGGCGCTGGCTCCGGTTGGGCTGACGGGAATGCAGCACGCAGATGGCGAGATCAAAGCCGCACGGGCAGCAAAAAAGGCCGGTGTCCCGTTTACGCTGTCGACCATGTCGATCAACTCGATCGAAGACGTGGCAAAGGCCACCAAACATCCCTTTTGGTTTCAACTCTACACGATGAAGGATCAGGATTATGTCAGCCGCCTGATCCAGCGCGCTAAGGACGCGAATTGTTCCGCCTTGGTCATAACGCTTGATCTGCAAATCCTTGGGCAACGGCACAAAGACCTCAAAAACGGGCTGGCCGCCCCACCAAAACTAACCCCGAAGACCATCGCGAACCTGATGACGAAATGGCGTTGGGGTCTTGGAATGCTGGGTGCACAACGTCGCGAGTTCGGTAATATCGTGGGACATGTCGAAGGCATTTCCGATGCCTCATCGCTGGGCGCATGGACGGCAGAGCAATTCGATCCCTCGCTGGATTGGGGGAAAGTCGAAAAGCTGATGGAACAATGGGGCGGCAAGGTCATCCTCAAAGGCATTCTGGATGTCGAGGATGCCAAGATGGCCGCCAAACTGGGCGCCGATGCCATTGTCGTGTCCAACCACGGTGGCCGCCAACTCGACGGTGCGCTCAGTTCGATCCGCATGCTGCCAGCGATCATGGATGCGGTCGGCGATCAGGTCGAAGTACATCTCGACAGCGGCATCCGGTCCGGTCAGGATGTTTTGAAGGCGCTCGCGCTGGGGGCCAAGGGCACCTATATCGGCCGTGCTTTTGTCTATGGGCTGGGCGCGATGGGTCAAGACGGCGTAAAGGCTGCATTGGACGTCATCCATAAAGAGCTTGACACGACCATGGCCCTGTGCGGCGAGACATCTGTGGCTAATCTAGGACGGCACAACCTGTTGGTGCCGTCGGATTTCGAAGGCCACTGGCAACAATAAACGACCCGCGCTAAACACCCTGATATGCTGGTGTTTTCTGAACAGAACCTCGCCTTTATCGCGGTGCCCAAAACCGGCACAACCGCCGTAGAAATGGCGTTGAAGCCACGTGCAGATATCGTGTTCACGAAACGCCGCAAACACATGCCCGCGCATCGGTTTCACAATAAGGTGGCACCCTTTCTGGAAGATACCTTTGGTCTGAAACCGGAACGGTTTGCCGTGATGCGAGAGCCCGAAGAGCAAATCCGCAGCTGGTATCGGTATCGTCGGGGCGACAGACAGCAAAAGTCGGACAAGAGCACCTTTGACCTAAGCTTTGATCAGTTTGTTCTGGACGTGATTTCAAAGGATCCCCCCGCGCATGCAGGGATCGGCAGCCAATTGAACATGTTGACCAATGGCAAGGGAAAGGTGCTGGTCCACCACCTTTTTGCCTATGAGGCCCCCACCCTGTTTCACGGGTTTCTGAACGACCGGTTCAAAGACGTGATTGTCTTGAAGGAAAAGAACGTCTCGCCCCCCGCAGACGCCCCCTTGTCCGACGACGTGCGCGCCCAACTGCGCGCCGCGCGTGCGGATGAATTTGCGCTTTACGAGCAGGTTACGGCGTCTGGCGGTCACCTTGTGACGCCGCTGTAACCCCCGCCCGAATACGGCGCGAGATCAGTGGCAAAAGAAACGCCGGAATGATGATCAGAAAGCCCGCGACGATCAAAAAAGCCGTCGGCAAACTGAACGCATCCGAGGTCAGACCAATCGCGCTCGGCCCAACGAAAAACGCGACATAGCCCATGACGGTGGCCCGCGCGATGGCTGTGACCCGCTGGGCCTCTGTCACGATCTGACCCGCCAACCCCAAGGCTAAGGGGGCAACGACCGACACGCCCAGCCCCATGATGGCGAATCCGACATAGGCCAACAGCAAGCTTTGCGCCGTTGCCGCCAGTACCAGCCCAGCCGCCGAGACCGCGGCAGCCAGACCGATCAGCACCCGCTCGGAAATCCATGTGGTCAGTGTGTGTCCAAAAACGCGACCGACGCCCATCGTTATCCCCAAAACCGCTGGCCCCATCGCGCCTTCGGCCGCACCGCCGCCCAGCCCCCGTTCCAGATGCAGGGCTGACCAGCCTTCGACAGAGTGTTCGGCAAAAAACGCGATGAAAACGACCACTCCGATCAGTGTCACCGTGAAGCCAACAGGTACTTTCTTGCTATCCGGCGCATCGATATGCCCCTGCTCGGTCTGCATCCAGAGGCACAAGATCAGAATCGCAACCGCCATAATGCCAAAGATCGCAAAAGGCCCCATACCCGCCTCTCTCGCCATGCCGGTCACGATGGCCGCGCCGGCATAGGCAAAGGAATACATCCCGTGGTTCAGCCCCATCAGCGAATGGCCAGTCCGCGCTTCGGCTTCGGAAACGCGCGCATTCATCAACACATCCGTGGTACCCACCGTTGCGGAAAACAGGAACATCAGAATGGCAAACATCGCCACGTTGGATGCAAACGCGGGGAGCAATACGGCAAATCCCATGAAGACTGCCGAAATTTGCATGGCACGACGCCCCAACCACCGGTCGATGACAGGGGCCGTCCACATCGCGGCCAAGGCGCCGAGGCTGGAAATCAGAAAGGTCAGCCCGTATTCGGCATCAGACGCCCCAATCCGGTCTTTCAAAACGGGCACAAGGGCGGCAAAACTGCCAACAGCAAATCCCAGCCCGACAAAGGACAGAATCGTGGCCTTGCAGGCCCGGATTTGCGCGAATATCTGCATCAATGCGCCTGTCGCACTTCCCCGTGCCAAGGTCCAGCAAAAGCTCTTTTCATTGGCCAAAGACTCGTCTATACGCGCGGCTTCACGCGGGCATACAGCCTTGGAGGATGCCCGCCCTAACATTGGAGATATACTATGGCTGGTGAGATCCCTGATCTTGTAGCCCTGGAACGTGCGGGGACAGGCAAGGGCGCCGCTCGCGCATCGCGCCGCAATGGCATGGTTCCGGGCATTGTTTTTGGTGGCGATAACGACCCGCTGCCGATCGAAATCCCGTTCAACGAGCTGTTCAAAAAGCTGAAAGCCGGTCGGTTCAAGTCGACCCTGTTCAACCTGAAGGTTGACGGCCACGACGACGTCCGCGTTATCTGCCGTGATGTTCAGCGTGACGTGGTCAAAGACCTGCCGACACACCTGGACCTGATGCGCCTGCGCCGAACCACGAAAATCAACCTGTTCATCCCGGTTGAGTTCGTGAACGAAGACGCGGCACCCGGCATCAAGCGCGGTGGCGTTCTGACCGTTGTGCGTCCGGAAGTCGAACTGGTTGTGACGGCTGGTGACATCCCTGAGAAAATCGTTGTTGACCTGACCGGCATGAATGTCGGTGACGTTGCAACGATCTCGACCGTCGACCTGCCGTCCGGCGCAAAGCCGACCATCGACCGGGACTTTGTGATCGCCAACATCTCTGCACCATCTGGCCTTCGCTCTTCGGACAACGAAGAAGGCGACGCCGAAGTGGAAGAGGGCGAAGAGACCACCGAAGAATAAGCTGTTGCGCCCTGCGCGACGGTATGAAACCCGGCGATCGCTCGCCGGGGTTTTTTGTTGGTTGAGCGATCAATCGATCGCCGACATCTCATTCAGTGTGAATTCTGCCACGGCCCCATCGGTCGCGGCCATATAAGCCGAAAGATGCGGCGCGTTCATGTGGGTTTGCCACAGCTCACGGCTTTCCCAATTCTCATAAAATACGAAATGCGCCGGGTTCTCGTTGTCCTGATGCAGGTCATAATTGATGCACCCAGCCTCGGCGCGGGTAATTGGGATCAGCTTGAGCAGTTCAGCTTTGACCAGGTCGATCTGATCCGGGTTGGCTTTGATATTGGCGACGATTGTCAGTTTGGGCATGGTGATTTCCTTTATCGGGCTTATTTCTGCAAATTCATTTATGCCACCGGAAATCACGGATAAACACACCACACTAACAGATATAATCCGGTAATTCCGTATAATGGACCTCAACGATCTCCGCCTCTTCGTCAAAATCGCCGAAAAAGGCAGCCTCGTTGCCGCGGCGCGGGATCAAGGCGTTTCGGCCACAACGGTCTCTGAACGGCTCGCACGTTTAGAGGCGCAATATGGCGTGGTGTTGATCTATCGCACCACGCGATCGATCAGTCTGACGGATGAAGGTCAGGTTTTGCTGGAAGGCGCGAAATCGGTCCTGGCAGAGCCGGATGATCTCAGCGCACGGGTCCGCCACGGATCACAGACGCTGTCCGGCCCTATTCGCCTAAGCGCGCCGATTGATCTGGGACGCGGGATGATCGCCGAGATAATTGCGCAGTTCACAAACGAGCATCCCAAAACCACCTTCGATCTTTACCTGTCAGACGGCTATTTCGATGTGGTCGGACAGGGGTTTGACGCGGCATTGCGGTTTGGGGATGTGGCGGACAGTTCTCTGCGCGTCCGCCGGCTTGGCGCATTTCGCAGGATCGTCTGTGCCGCACCATCTTATTTCGACCGGCACGGAACCCTACGCGTTCCGGCAGATTTGGTTGACCATAACTGTCTGACGATGCGGTTCGGGCAAAGTCTCGACAATGTCTGGCACTTTGGTGACGGATCGACGGCACAATCCGTAGCAGTGAGTGGCAACAAATCGGCCAATGATGGCGCGCTGGTCCGGGAATGGGCCTTGGCAGGGTTGGGCGTGATCCTGAAATCCGAGTTGGACATCGCAAAGGATTTGCGCAGCGGGCGGTTGATCCCGGTTCTGGAATCCTACGCTGCGCCGCCCACGCCGCTGAACCTGATCTTTCCGCCGGGCAGACGGAAAACAGCGCGGGTTCAGGCCTTTGTCGAGGCTGTCACCGCTGCAATCGCATCAACTTAACTCTTGAACGGACGAGAATATCTCAAGTTGCGGCGGCTCTAGGTAAAGATCCTTGTTGTTCCCTGCCCCTTTGTGCGCCATGCGAAACGCGTCGGATTTGGTCCACGCAAGAAACGATGCTTCGTCCGCCCATGTCGTATGGGACGCGTATAGGATATGATCGTCGGCCTCTTGCCCCCGCATCAGGTGGAACGCAACAAACCCCGGCACGGTTTTCAGGTGGCTGTCCCAGGACCGCCAGACCCCTTCAAAGGCATCTGCACTGTCTTTGCGGACCTTGAAACGGTTCATTGTCAAATACATGAATTGTCCTTTTGTTATATGGTCAGAACTGGCAGACACCACAGGTGATGCGCTAGACATAGCGCAACGCGGCACGAGGGTAACATGCTGATTTTTGTTGGGCTGGGAAACCCCGGCGGAAAATACGCGAAGAACCGGCACAATATCGGGTTCATGGCACTGGACGCCATTGCAGATGCGCATGGATTTGGCCCTTGGAAAAGCAAATTCCAGGGTGTGATCAGCGAGGGCCGGCTGGGGTCGGAAAAGGTTTTGCTGTTGAAACCCGAAACCTTCATGAACCGGTCCGGCCAGGCGGTCGGCGAAGCGATGCGGTTCTACAAGTGCGACCCATCAGAAGTCACCGTTTTTCATGATGAGCTTGACCTCAATCCCGGCCGATTAAAGGTCAAATCGGGCGGAGGGCATGCGGGCCACAACGGGTTACGGTCTATTCACGGGCATATCGGCGAAGCCTATCAGCGGGTGCGCATGGGCATCGGCCACCCGGGGCGCAAAGACCTAGTATCTCACTATGTTTTGCACGATTTCGGAAAGGCCGATCAGGGATGGCTGGATGATATTTTGCGCGGGGTCGCTGACGGCGCGCCGCATTTGGCGGCGGATGACCCCGGCAAGTTCATGAATGCAGTCGCATTGCGCGTGGCACCACCACGGTCACCGAAGACAGTGCAAAAACCAGAACCAGAGACGCCGAAGGCACCAGAACAACCTGTTGAGGACACGCGCAACCCGCTGCAAAAGTTGATGGACAAATTCAAATGAGCCTGCCCAAAGCCCTCAGGTCACAGGCCCGCGCCTGTGGATCGCTTGGCTCGCCATTTATGGCCAAACTGCTGACCGGGCTGGCGGATCACTGGCCGTCGCACACGGCCATTGGTCAGCTATTCGACAACTGGCCCGGCAACATCGGACCCGCCGGCGCGTCGCTGCCCCTGCGGTTGGCGGGCGGGTTGCACGCGCTGGTGCTGACCGGGCAGGATGCAGACCTAGTTGCCGTTTATCCGCCCAACGCGGTGTCGGACGAGGCGCTGATCGACACGGTTCTCACGGCAATCGAAACGCATGAAGCTTTTTTGCTCGATTGGGTGACTTTGCCGCCACAAACCAACGAGGTCCGGCGCAGCGCGGCATTGATACCGGCCGCGCATGTTGTTGCGGCTCGGTTTGGCCTGCCCATCCGTTTGTCCGAATTGGGGGCCAGCGGTGGTCTCAACCTGATGTTTGACCGATATGCTCTGTCCACGGATGCCGGGCGGTTGGGCCCCGCAGACCCGGCGATGGTTTTGCACCCCGATTGGGAAGGCGATTTTCCCCCCCCCGCTGCGACCATCGAGATCGCAGAGAGGCGTGGCGTAGACCTGAACCCGCTCTCACCACAAAAAGATGAACTGCGCCTCTTGGCCTATCTGTGGCCGGATCAGCCAGAGCGAAAACGGCTAACGCAGGCCGCGATTGTCGCCAACGCCGCAGAGGTGGATCAGGCCGACGCAATCGCGTGGTTGGCTGACCGGCTCCGCTCCCCTGTCTAGGGTCAGATCCACATGATCTACAACACCGTCGCATGGCAGTATTTTCCGCAAGAGGCACAGGCAAAGGGGTTGGCCATGATCGAAGCCGCCGGTGCCACCGCGACGGAAACAGCGCCTTTGGCCTGGTTTTCGATGGAAGCTGATGGCCCGACACCCGGTGCGGCATTGACCCTGCGCATGTGGCCAAGGGGGGAAAAGATTTCCCTCGGGCGCGCTGACTTCCACGGGCGTTGGGTCCACTTCAACCTGCCGTGACGTGACCATTGCGCCGGCGCGACAGGTGATGAACCTGTACGCCAAATAAGGGAGAAGACTGAAAATGCGTGTCATTTTGCGTTGGGCTGTTCGAATTCTGCTGACGCTCTTTCTCGCCGCTTTGGTCGTCGGTTTTTGGAAACGGGACGACATTCAACGGCTGTGGGCCGTGAACACCCTGTTCGACGAAGCGCATATGGCGCAGAATTTCAGCAATATGGACAAGGCGTTCCTGACCGTACCGCTGGATCGCGGCACAGGGCCGGTCAGCGAACTTACCTATGGCACGCCGATTGATCTGCCGACGGGGGCGGATACGTGGATCACAGATCGCAAGCTGACCTCTTTGCTGGTGATGAAATCAGGCGAGATCGTCTACGAGGACTATTTCCGCGACACCCAGCCGACGGATCGCCGGATTTCTTGGTCCATTGCCAAAAGCTATTTGTCGGCCCTCTTTGGCATTGTCATGGCTGAAGGGCATATCGCGTCGCTGGATGACCCGGTGACCAAATATGCCCCGCTGCTGCGCGGTACCGCCTATGACAAGGCCAGCGTGCGCAACGTGTTGAACATGGCCAGCGGCGTTTTGTTCAATGAAGATTATTTTGACTACAACTCTGACATCAACCGCATGGGGCGCGTCGTGGCGCTGGGTCAGAACCTCGATGATTTCGCGGCCTCGCTGACCGAAACCTTCGCGACACCGGGCGAAAGGTGGCAATATGTATCGATTGATACCCATGTGATCGGCATGGTGATCCGCGGCGCAACGGGTCGCAGTGTTGTTGACCTGCTCGAAGAGAAGATCATTCAGCCTTTGGGGCAGGAAGCCGACGCTTATTATATCACCGATGGGGCGCAGGTGGCCTTTGTTTTGGGTGGCCTAAACATCACCACGCGGGATTATGCGCGCTTTGCCCAGATGATCGCGCAGGACGGGGTTTGGCAAGGACAGCAAATCGTGCCCGCCGATTGGATCGCGGCATCAACCCGGCCCAGTGCACCATCAGACCGTTCCGTTCTGGGATATGGGTATCAATGGTGGATCGAACCGGACGCCCCGGATGGAGAGTTCTACGGGCGTGGGATTTATGGTCAGTTCCTCTATGTCGACCAGAACAACGACGTGGTTATTATCGTGACTGCGGCGGACCGCAATTTTCGGGATCCCGGGATGAACCGCAGCAACATCGAAATGATGCGCCGGATCGCGGACGGCTTGTAAACAAAGGGCAGACCCATGGAAGCGGATGACAGCGTGAATGTACTCGGAACAGCCCTACACGCCTGTTCACATGACCCGTTAACGGGTTTTTTTCGGGACGGTCACTGCAACACGTGTGATGCGGACACCGGCAGCCATACGGTTTGCGCGGTGATGACGGCCGAATTCCTCGCCTATTCCAAATACGTGGGAAATGATCTGAGCACCCCGCGCCCCGAATACCGCTTTGCGGGGTTAAAGCCCGGAGACCAATGGTGTCTCTGTGCCGGGCGGTTTTTACAAGCCCATGAAGAAGGGTGCGCACCTATGGTGTCGCTGACCTCAACTCACCAACGCGCGTTGGAAGTTGTACCCTTTGAAATTCTGGAAAAGTACCAGGCGCCGACCTGACGGCTGCAAACGCAAAAGGCGGCCGCAAGGGCCGCGTGATGCAACTCTCATCTTGGCTGATCCGTTGTTATTCCACGTTGCGCCCTTCGGGCCCGGTCATGTCAAAGCCCAGATGGCGTGCGACGGTAAAGATGTCTTTGTCGCCGCGGCCGCACATGTTCATGCAGATGATATGATCACTCGGCAGATCAGGCGCGATTTTCATAACATGCGCCAAGGCGTGTGAGGGTTCCAGTGCGGGAATGATCCCCTCTTTCGTGCAGCAGAGCTGAAACGCTTCGAGCGCTTCCTTGTCCGTAATCGATACGTATTGCGCCCGTCCGATGTCGTGCAGCCAAGAGTGTTCGGGCCCAATACCCGGGTAATCAAGGCCCGCGGAAATCGAGTACCCTTCGAGGATCTGGCCATCGTCATCCTGCAAAAGATAGGTGCGGTTGCCGTGCAGTACGCCTGGGCGCCCGCCAGTGAGCGACGCACAGTGTTCCATCTTTTCGTTGACGCCTTTACCGCCTGCTTCGACACCGATGATGTTCACATCCGTGTCGTCAAGGAAGGGAAAGAAAAGGCCCATCGCATTCGAACCACCGCCGATTGCCGCGATGATCGTATCGGGCAAACGGCCTTCGGCGGCCATCATCTGTTCCTTGGCTTCCTTGCCGATGATCGACTGGAAATCGCGCACCATGGCCGGGTACGGGTGCGGACCCGCAACCGTGCCGATGCAATAGAATGTGTCGCGCACATTGGTGACCCAGTCGCGCAGCGCGTCGTTCATGGCGTCTTTCAACGTGCCACGACCAGAGGTTACCGGGATCACCTCCGCCCCCAAAAGCTTCATCCGGAACACGTTGGGCGCCTGACGCTCTACATCATGCGCCCCCATATAGACCACGCATTTCAAGCCGAACTTGGCACAGACAGTGGCTGTCGCAACCCCATGCTGGCCCGCGCCGGTTTCCGCGATAATCCGGGTTTTGCCCATGCGACGGGACAGAATGATCTGCCCAAGCACATTGTTGATCTTGTGCGCGCCTGTGTGGTTCAATTCATCCCGCTTGAGGTAAATCTTGGCCCCGCCAAGATGTTCGGTCAGCTGTTCCGCAAAATAGAGCGGCGACGGGCGCCCCACATAATGGGTCCACAGATCGTTCATCTCATCCCAGAAGGTCTGATCGGTTTTGGCCTTCTCGTATTCTTCTTCAAGGCTCAGGATCAGCGGCATCAAGGTTTCGCTGACAAAGCGGCCACCAAACTTGCCAAAGCGACCCTGATCATCGGGTCCGGTCATGAATGAGTTGAACAGGTCGTTTGCCATCTCGGTCTCCATCAACGTGCCAAACGTTCATATGGGGCAGCGCAGGGATTTGCCATGGCTAAATGGTCTCAGGCTGCCTTGATCAGGCCAGCGTTTTTCCAACTGGCATAGGCTTCGGTCACCGACGGCACCTGAGTGCACTGGAAATGGTGGAAATAAGTGGGAATACCCAGCCTCGGAGACACTTTCATCAGCTTGCCATGTGCTCCGCTGGCGGCAAATCGTTTCATATCCGCCGGACCGTCCCAAACCGTGAGCGAAAAGTAGATACCCCTGTGCTGAATGACATGGGCATGATGACAGGTCGGATCGTTGCGCGCCTGATCCATGGCCCGGGACGCGCGCCAGAGGAACTCGGGCGCTCGCGACCAGTGTTTCAGTTCTATTCCACCAATAGCAGCCAGCATACCGATTGTACGGCGCGGATGCCGCTCTGGATCAGCCGCGCGCCGCGGAAATAAAGGCGTGGATCAGTGTGGCATCTTTTTGTCCCGGCGCTGTCTCGACCCCCGTCGACACATCGACCTGAGTAGCGCCGGTCATTCTTATGGCCTCAGCCACGTTGTCCGGCGTCAGCCCCCCGGCGAGCATCCAGGGCGTGTGCCACTTTCGATCCGCAATCAAACGCCAGTCAAAGGACAAACCGTTGCCACCCGGAAGCTCGGATGTCTTGGGCGGCTTTGCATCGACGAGGATTTGATCCGCGACGGCCTCATAGCCCGGAAGCTTGGCCAAATCATCAGGATCTCCGACGCCGACGGCCTTCATCACCGGCAGCCCATATTGGCTTTTCACCTCGGCCACGCGGGCGGGTGTCTCGCTGCCATGCAGTTGCAACATGTCGAGCGGTACTTGTGCCGTCAGGTCAGACAGAAAGGCGTCTGTCGCGTTTACTATCAGCGCAACCTTGCTGATGCCGGTCGGGATCATATCCGCCAACGCCGCCGCCGTCGCAAAATCAACATTGCGCGGGGACTTTTCAAAGAACACAAACCCGACATAACTCGCATCCGCATTGCGTGCGGCAATGGCGTCAGCCGGGCGTCTCAGCCCGCATATTTTGACCTGAATGTCTGTCATCACGACGATGGAGTTACTTGGCTTCTTCCAGAATGGCCAGCACTTCGTCTTTGCCCTCGTGCTTTTCGGTTTTCAGCCGTTTGACCTCGCGCTCAAGGCGGCGCGCTTCACGCTTTGACGTGCTGGCATCGCGACGATGGCGATGTTCGCGCAGCCATTCCCAGATAAACCCGATCAAAAGGCCCGCCGCGACGCCACCCAGAAGTACGATGAACAAGGGCAATGTCAGGGCATAGTTGAACCCGAGCACGCCAGCCAAGTTGTCATGGACCAGTTGAATGGTGACCATTTGACGATTGGCTACGCAAAAAGAGACCAAAAGGATCGTTATGAGTGCCAGGATCGCATAGCGGACATAGCGCATCATTTACTCGGTTTTCCCATTCAACCGGTCGCGCAGCAGCTTGCCTGTCTTGAAGAACGGCACATGCTTTTCCTCGACCTCAACAGTTTCGCCTGTGCGTGGATTGCGGCCCACGCGGGCATCGCGTTTCTTGACGGAAAAAGCGCCAAACCCACGAAGCTCAACCCGGTCACCTCGCGCCATGGCGCCGGTGACCTCATCAAAAACGGTGTTCACGATCCGCTCAACATCACGCTGGTAGAGATGCGGGTTCTCATCGGCAATCATCTGTATCAGTTCCGACCGGATCATCGAACGCTTCCTCCCATGTCAACGCGGCTTCTTTGGCCTTCGTGCGCACGACTATAGGAAGAACGATCAATTTCGGAAACTAGAACTATCCGTTCAGACGCAAAATCAACGTCTTTTACCGTGGAAAACCAAAGCATCAGCACGTGCGCGACCCGAACTTGTGCAAATTTGGACCAATGACGCAATTGCTGCGCCTGCATTCGAATACATTGATTCGGAACTAAAACGGCCCCGCGTTTGCATGCGAGGCCGAAAACTTGTTAGCGATAAAGGCTATCGAATTATTCGTCGCCCTTAAGTGCTGCACCCAGGATATCCCCGAGCGATGCACCGCTGTCGGAAGAGCCGAACTGTTCAACCGCTTCACGCTCTTCGGCGATCTCGCGGGCTTTGATCGACAGACCCATGCGGCGGGTCTTGGCGTCGATGTTGGTCACGCGCACGTCAACCTTGTCGCCAACGTTGAACCGTTCTGGGCGCTGTTCGCCACGATCCCGCGACAGGTCGGACCGGCGGATGAAGGACTTCATGCCTTCGTATTCCACTTCGATGCTGCCATCTTCGATCGCGGTGACTTCGACAGTCACGATCGAGCCGCGCTTTACGCCGCCAGTGGCTTCGGCAAACTTGTCGCCGCCCATGGCTTTGATCGACAGAGAGATACGCTCTTTTTCGACGTCGACTTCGGAGACCACGGCCTGAACCATGTCACCTTTGCGATAGTTCTGGATCGCATCTTCGCCACGCTCGTCCCAGCTGAGGTCCGAGAGGTGAACCATGCCGTCGATCTCGCCTTCGAGACCGATGAACAGACCGAATTCGGTGATGTTCTTGACCTCGCCTTCGACCTGAGTGCCCTCTGGGTTGTTCTCGGCGAACACTTCCCATGGGTTGCGCATGGTCTGCTTGAGACCCAGCGAAACGCGACGCTTGGACCCGTCGATTTCCAGAACCATGACTTCGACCTCTTGCGAGGTGGACACGATTTTGCCCGGGTGGACGTTTTTCTTGGTCCAGGACATTTCGGAAACGTGGACCAGGCCTTCGACGCCCGGCTCAAGCTCAACAAATGCACCGTAGTCGGTGATGTTGGTGACACGACCGGTATGCGTGGATTCCAGCGGGTATTTCGCAGCAACCAGATCCCATGGATCTTCTTGCAGCTGCTTCATGCCCAGGCTGATGCGGTGGGTTTCTTTGTTGATCTTGATGACCTGCACCTTGACGGTTTCGCCAATGGTCAGGATCTCGGATGGGTGGTTCACACGGCGCCAAGCCATGTCCGTGACGTGCAACAGACCGTCAACACCGCCCAGATCCACGAACGCACCGTATTCGGTGATGTTCTTGACGACACCATCCACGGCCTGACCTTCGGCCAGATTGCCGATAACCTCGGCACGCTGTTCGGCGCGCGATTCTTCAAGGATGGCGCGACGCGACACAACGATGTTGCCCCGGCGACGGTCCATTTTCAGGATTTGGAACGGTTGTTTCAGACCCATCAGAGGACCTGCGTCACGCACTGGGCGCACGTCAACTTGGCTGCCCGGCAAGAAGGCCACGGCACCGCCCAGATCGACGGTAAAGCCACCTTTGACACGGCCAAAGATTGCGCCTTCGACGCGTGCGTCGTCTGCGAATGCTTTTTCCAGACGGTCCCAGGCTTCCTCGCGGCGGGCCATTTCGCGCGAAATGACGGCTTCGCCGCGCGCGTTTTCGACCTGACGCAGGTAAACTTCGACCTCATCGCCAACAGCGATATCGGGGGCTTCACCTGGATTTGCGAATTCTTTGAGTTCGACACGGCCTTCCATCTTGTAGCCGACGTCGATGATGGCTTGGCCCGCTTCGATTGCGATGACTTTGCCTTTGACAACAGACCCTTCGTCGGGTGTGTCCATTTCGAAGCTTTCGTTCAGGAGGGCTTCGAATTCCTCCATCGATGTTTCTTGAGCCATAAGGGTCTCAGTTTCCTTTACTAGCGATTTATCTGGCCGAGCGGTTGTCTCCGCCGGTCTTGGGGTTTCATTGGTCTGACAGCGCCACATAAAACAAAGAGGGCCGGAGATCCGACCCTGCTCGTGTCTTTATGCTTCTTGGCTTTCCGCCTTATCGACGGGCGGTCTATAGGCCGTTCAAAACCAAAAGGCAAGCCACCCTGCCCCGGCTTAGAATATTTCGCTGATCGGATAGACATAGACCAAGTAGAGGTAAAAGAAGATCAGCGAGAGGGCGAGGATGACTACGCCCAAAACCGATGACGTGACCTTTATCCCCTTGCCGGATGCTTCCAGCGTGGACGGGGTCGAACTGTGCCCTTCGGCCTTGAACTGAATCCAAGAGAAATAGAGCCCGATCAGCACAATCGCGATCACGACAAAGAAAATCGCGCGGGTCGAAAAATGCCGCCACTCAAAAACCCGACTGCGGTGATCCAGGCTGCGCTGGTGATAGCGGTAATAGGCCTGGACAGAGGATTGCATCAACGCAAGCGTTTCCGGATCCGCCACGAAGCTGGCGGGCAATTCGGGCATCACCGGCGTGTCATCAATACCGGTGTCGATTGTTTCTTCACCCGACCGCGCCGCACGTTCAGCCAAGGCATCCTGAATGGTCCCCAGAACGGAATCTTCTTGTGCGCCGCTGACGGTGGCCAGGCATGCGAAGAGAAACGCCACGAAAATGGTCCGGATATACTGTGCCATGACCGCTTAGTCCTGTGTCAGAAAGTTGATGACATAGACATGCTCCAGCATCCGCTCAGAATAGTCTTTGGCCTGCGCAGATTGGCGATAGGGTGCTCTGTCGACCTCTGGCAGCAATTGATCGATGACCAGCAACAGGTCGCGTTCCATCCGATCGCCCCAATCATCAAATACGCTCGGCAAGGCCGGGAACGTCTGACCCGCGACCTGTGACGCGCAGGCCTGCGACTGTGTGCCGTCCGGGCTTATCGAACCAAAACAGCTGCCACCGGGAGAGCTGAACGTGATGGATCCGTCCGAATAGACGACCTCGTATCGTCCATTCCGAAACCGGCGTTCCACCACGGTTTTGGTGTTTGTCGGCTGCGGCTGTAATCCGCGTTGTGAAGAAGAAGGTGGTCGCGATCCCCCATAGACACGCGTCTCACGGCTTGGATCAAAGTCGATGATCCGCTGTTCATAGCGGCGCCGCAAACAGTTTGTCACGGCACCACAGGAATCCCGCCACGCACGCCAAATCCGTTGATCGTTGATCAACTTATCCGCGGCACCACCCGAAACAGAGCGGCGTTCGACACGATATAGCCGCACCATTTCCACGTCCAAGCGACCAAGTTGTGGGTCTTGGCAGATCAGCGCCTCGACACGGGTCAAGCGCCCGTCGCAAGAATAGCTGGGTTGGCTGCTAGCCATGATCGGCAGCGAAAACAGGGCTGCGGCCAGAACTGCCGCGCGCGACATGCAGGGCATCTCGGTTTCCTTTCAAAAGAACTGGCGCAAATCGTCCCGCGCCGGTCAAAAAATAATGAACGGATGTATATCAGAAATCCGGGCGCAGGTCACGGCACCTACCGGACTTATGGGTTTAGGCGATCTTTCACAGAGGCCACGGCCCGCCCGATTGCCTCTTCAATGTCGAGGTCCGAGGTATCCAGAAGGATGGCATCCTCTGCAGGAACTAAGGGAGACGAGGCCCGCGACATGTCCCGTTCATCGCGGGCGATCACATCTGCCAGAACGGTCTCAAACTCTGCGTCCGCGCCGGAATTGACCAGTTCATCAAACCGCCGTTTCGCCCGGATTTCGGGGCGCGCAGTGACAAAAAGCTTCACGTCTGCTTGCGGGCAGATCACCGTGCCGATATCGCGCCCGTCAATGACGGCACCGCCGGCGCGACGGGCAAAGGCGCGCTGAAAATCCAAAAGCGCGGCGCGTACTTCTGGTAGAACGGCAACCTTGCTCGCCGCTTGTGACGCGTCAGCTGTACGCAGATCATCCCGATCGAGCATTTCAGCCGTCAGCCCGCGGGCAATCTCAACCGGATCCGCCCCGTCAAGCATATGCACACCAACCACGCGATAAAGCAGGCCCGAATCCAGATGGCCAAAATCGAAATGCCGGGCGACCGCGCGGGCGATGGTGCCCTTGCCACCGGCCGCCGGCCCGTCAATGGCCACCGTGAACGGCATCAAAGACGCTCAATTCGGGCGCCGAGATCCGCCATCAGCTGTTCGAAAATCGGGAAAGAGGTT
This sequence comes from Paracoccaceae bacterium, assembly GCA_965198725.1. GTDB lineage: Bacteria > Pseudomonadota > Alphaproteobacteria > Rhodobacterales > Rhodobacteraceae > CBDAPX01. The sequence continues at coordinate 1,553,301 of CBDAPX010000001.1, read as the reverse complement.
GCAATCGGCGCACCATCATCAACCTGCACAGGGCTTTGCGAGGCAAACCCGAGGATCAGGAACGACATGGCAATCCTGTGGTCCAGATGGCTGACACAGGTTGCGCCGCCGGGGACATTGCCGATCCCAAGACCATCGACAGACCACCAATCCGGCCCCTCCTCCACAGTGACGCCATTGGCGCGCAGGCCGACCGCCATTGCATCGATCCGGTCGCTTTCCTTGACCCGCAGTTCCTTGACACCGCGCATCATGGTCTGGCCCGTGGCATTGGCCGCAACAACCGATAGGATCGGGTATTCGTCAATCATGCTGGCCGCGCGTTCCGGTGGAACCTCGATCCCCTTCATGTCAGGCGAATAACGGGCGCGCAGATCCGCCACCGGTTCGCCGCCTTCTTCGCGCATGTTTTCAAAGGTGAGATCGGCACCCATCTCTTGCAAAGTTGTGTATAGCCCGGCCCGTGTGGGGTTCAGGCCGATACCGGGCACCAGCACATCCGACCCCGGTGTTATCAGGGCTGCGCAGACCGGGAACGCCGCGCTGGACGGGTCTTTGGGCACGGCGATGACTTGCGGCTGCAATTCCGGTTGCCCGGTCAGGGTGATCACCCGTCCCGCATCGGTTTCTTCAACCGATATTTCGGCACCGAACCCGGCCAGCATCCGCTCGGTATGATCACGGGTGGCTTCCTTTTCGATGACAACGGTTTGACCCGGCGCGTTGAGCCCCGCCAGCAGAACCGCGGATTTCACCTGCGCCGACGGCACCGGCACTTCATAGGTTGCCGGAACCGGGTCGGCCGCCCCGACCAGTGTCATGGGCAAGCGCCCGCCGGCACGGCCAACCGACTGCGTGCCGAAAAGCGACAGAGGATCGGTCACACGGGCCATCGGGCGGCCCCGCAGGCTGCCATCCCCGGTGAAGGTCACTGTGACGGGAGAGGTGGCCATGGCCCCCATGATCAACCGCACGCCTGTTCCAGAGTTACCGCAATCCACAACATTGTCCGGTTCGGCAAACCCGCCGACGCCGACACCATGGACGGTCCAGTTTCCGCCGCCATGGTCGGTCACCTCTGCACCAAAAGCCCGCATCGCCTTGGCCGTGTCCAGAACATCATCCCCTTCCAAAAGCCCTGAGATCTTTGTTTCCCCCACAGCCATCGCCCCAAGGATCAGCGAACGGTGCGAGATCGACTTGTCCCCGGGGATGTCCGCGGTGCCCGACAACGGGCCGCCGGGATAAGCGATCATGGGAATGGGCGTGCCGTGTCCGGACATGACAAATCCTGTTCTGGGTCGTTTCGGGATCGGATTACTCAATCACCAAGGCAGATGCCAGACAGAATGCTATTCGGGGGTGATATCGCTATCATTTTCCCGAACGAATGTCAGGTAATGGGGGACGCGACCTTCGCGCAGGGCTTTCTGTTCGTAACGTGTGGAAATCCAATCATCCCACGGTTCGCGCCAATCCTTGGGCCGTTTCGCCAGCCACCGGAACCCGGCTTTGGGTACTTCTTCCAGCGTTTGCCGAACGTAATCAGGAATGTCGGTCGCCACGCGGAATATCGCACCCGGCGCCAAGACTTTTGCCAAAGGTTCCAAATGCTCTTGCGTGACAAAACGGCGTCGATGGTGCCGCTTTTTCGGCCATGGGTCCGGATAGAGCAGAAAGGCGCGTTGGATCGACCCGGCGGGCAAAACATCCATCAGATCTCGCGCATCACCGGGATGTACGGCCAGGTTTGTGACACCCGCCTGTCGGATCTTGCCCAACAGCATGGCCACGCCGTTGATATAGGGTTCGGCCCCAATGATCGCGATGTCAGGGTTTTGTTGGGCCTGATGAACCAAGTGTTCGCCGCCGCCGAACCCAACCTCCAACCAAACCGGACGCCCGCCAAAGCGCGCTTGCAAATCCAAAGGGGCGCGGTCCGGGTTTTCATCCCAGCCCACAAGCCCCGGAGACAAAGCGGCGAGATCCTCGTTCAAATAGGCCTTTTGGCTTTGCTTCAGGGTTTTTCCCTTGAACCGGCCATAAAAGTTGCGATGCGGGCGTTCTGATGTCGACATGCGGGGCGCTTTACATCCTGCGTGCGTCGCCCGCAACAGCGGGGTCAAAGGCTGGCGCTGGGCCGTGCTTTTATCCCGTCAAACCAAGCTTGGGTTTTCGTGTTTTCTTCGGGAATACGGGTTTTGATGACACGGGCAAAATCCACCATCACGAAACAGGTGATATCGGCAAAGGTAAACGCGTCCGTTGCAACAAATGGGCTTTCCCCCAGCCGCGCTTCCAAAAGATCAAAGAAATCAGCGACCCGTTGAAAACCACGTTCGGCCAGCGCCGGGATTTGCGCATGATTGCGCGGACCCGGAATGGCACGCCCGACCATATGCGGGTTCGAGTTGCGAAATGCCTCGGCAATCGGCATACCGCCCTGCTGTTCGACAATCGCGTTCCAACGCATCACCTGCCCCTTTTCAACAGGGCTGTTGCCCAGCAAGGCGGGGTCGGGAAAGGCGGCTTCCAAATAAGCCGCTATGCCAACATTCTCGGTCAGCGTCACACCCTCATCCGTGACCAGAACCGGCAATGTCCCCATTGGTTTCACCTGCAAAAACGCATCTGACAGCTGTTCTGATTTTGCGATGCTGATCTCGCGCACGTCCGGTGTCAGACCTTTTTCCGCCAGAAACATGCGGGCGCGTCTGGTGTTGGGCGCGGTTGCGCAATCGTAAAAAATCATGCCGGGCTCCTATCGGTTGGTGACAGTAACCATGAGGCGCGACCCAGTGACAAGCAAAAGGGCGGCCCGATGGACCGCCCCGTTTTCAAATACCGCGATTGTCAGATCGCTTTTTTCTCAGATCGCTTTCTTCAACGTGTCGACAAGGTCGGTACGTTCCCAGCTGAACCCGCCATCCTCATCCGGCTTCCGGCCAAAATGGCCGTAGGCCGCTGTTCGCTGATAGATGGGTTTGTTCAACTCCAGATGCGTCCGGATCCCGCGCGGGGTCAGATCCATCGATTTGGCAATCGCGGCCTCGATCACATCGGGTGGGACCTCGCTGGTGCCGAACGTATCGACATAGATGGACAGAGGTTTGGACACCCCGATAGCATAGGACAGCTGCAGCGTGCAGCGTTCTGCCAGACCGGCCGCAACTACGTTTTTGGCCAGATAGCGCGCGGCATACGCCGCCGAACGATCCACCTTGGTCGGATCTTTGCCCGAGAACGCCCCGCCGCCATGTGGTGCGGCACCGCCATAGGTGTCCACGATGATTTTGCGGCCCGTCAGGCCCGCATCCCCATCCGGCCCACCGATCACGAATGTTCCTGTGGGGTTAACCCACCATTCGGTGTTCTCGGTCAGCCATTCCGCGGGCAGAACCTCGCGAATGTATGGTTCGACAATCGCGCGGATGTCGTCTGAAGTTTGAGACTCATTCGCGTGCTGCGTGGACAAAACGATCGAGGTGACTTCGACCGGTTTGCCATCTTCATAGCGCACCGACAGCTGGCTTTTGGCGTCAGGCCGAAGGGTCGGCTCGGCCCCTGATTTGCGGGCTTCGGCAAGACGCCGCAGGATGGCGTGCGAATACTGAATGGGTGCCGGCATCAGGTCAGGGGTTTCAGTGCAGGCATAGCCGAACATAATCCCCTGATCACCCGCGCCTTCATCCTTATCCGCGCCGGCGTCAACGCCTTGTGCGATATGAGCAGATTGTTCGTGCAAGAAGTTCATCACACGGCAGGTGTTCCAGTGAAACTGATCCTGTTCGTATCCGATGTCCTTGATACAGTCGCGGGCGATCTCGGTGATCGAGCCCATGTAGCGTTTGAGCTTTTCTGCATCCGACAAACCAACTTCGCCGCCGATCACGACCATTCCGGTGGTCGCAAAGGTTTCGCAGGCCACGCGCGCCTCAGGCTCTTCTGCCAAAAAGGCGTCCAGTACGGCGTCAGAGATGCGGTCACAAACCTTGTCAGGATGCCCCTCGGACACCGACTCTGAGGTGAATGTATAGTTCTTGCGGGACATGAAAACGCTCCATTGAGTAATACCCCGCCACGTCAGGAAGCCGTTGTGGCGGACAGGCGCACCGGGTACGCGTTCATCCGGTCAGGGTCAATGTGTTTTCGTGCGACGCGCAACAAACTGGTTTGCGAAAAGCACACATCCCAAAACCAAAAGGAGCAGGATCGCCAGCCAATCACCGGTCCGTGCGTAAAGGGTCGGTGCTGCGGGCTCTGGCAGGTCGGCATCGACGAACCCTGCTTCACCCAACGGGATATGCGCAACAATCCGGCCATATGGATCGATCATCGCTGACACGCCGGTATTGGCGGATCGAACCAAAGGCATGCCCTGTTCGATGGCGCGCATCCGGGCTTGAGCCAGATGTTGGAAGGGGCCGGATCGTGTTCCAAACCACGCGTCATTGGTGACCTGCAACAGCAACCGCCCCCGGCCCGCAGCCCGGACGTCCTGCGGGAAAACCGCCTCGTAACAGATCAGCGGTATGGCCGTGCCGATCCCGTCGATTTCTATGGAAAGCGGACCGGGCCCCGCCGAAAATCCGCCACCGTCTTCGGCGGCCAAACCGTGTATCCCGAAACGTGCGGCAATCCAGCCAAGCGGCATGTATTCCCCGAACGGGACCAGATGGTGTTTGTCGTATTGCGCCATAATGTCAGCGGCTTCGTCCACAACGACCAAACTATTGTAGAACCGCACACCGTCCCGGCGCTGAACGCCCAGCGCGACCGGTGCGCCGCGCGCGGCATCGGCGATGATTTCAAAAGCGGGGTCTGCATTGTGCAGCATCCACGGAATGGCCGTTTCCGGCCAGACCACCAGATCCGGCGGGGCATCGGCCCCCGTATAAGCAACCTGGCGTTCAAAAAACCTATCAACGTGATCGGGGTGCCATTTTTCATGCTGGGGCGCATTGGGTTGTACCAAGCGAACGGTTGTGCCCGTCTCGGTTGCTTGTGGCGGGGATGCAAGAAGGGCGGCCAAAAACAGCAAGCCGGCCGGGGCCAACGCCCAGGCCGTCAGCATCCATTTGCCGCTCAGGTAAACGGTGGCGGGTAGAATGGATGCCGCCAAGACCCACAGCCCCAAACCATGCGGACCGATCCACGCCAACAGCTGCGCGGCTGGCGTGTCGATCAGAACCTGCGGGATCGCGGCCCATGGAAACCCTGTGAACACATAGGCCCGAACCAGTTCGGCGACGCCAAGTGCTGCGCATAAGACCAAGGTGCGTTGCACCGTCGTATTGCCCAACCGAAACGCCGCGGCGGATGCTGCGCCCCAGAACAACGCCAGCCCGCCCGCCATAAAGATCAACGCGAAGGGCGCCATCCAGCCATGCCGGGCCACATCGACCAAAAACGGTTCGACAATCCAGCTCATCCCATGGGCAAAATACCCGGTCGCCCAAGCCCATCCGATGATCCCGGCCCGTCGCCACGTGTCTGCCCCAGAGAGGAACACCGGCAACGTCAAAAGCCCCAAAAAGGTCAGAGGCCAGAGCCCGTAAGGTTGCAGCCCAAACGCCGCGATAGCCCCCGCACCGGCAGCCATAACCAAGACCTGCCACAAGGCGCGCCCGGCCACATCCGAGGCAGGCGCGGCGCCCTGAGTCATACAACGATATCCGGAAACCGTACGCGTAGGCGTTTGATGCGCCGAGGATCGGCATCAACAACTTCAAATTCGGGGCCTTCGGGGTGGACCACAACTTCACCACGTGCTGGGACACGGCCCGACAACATGAAAATCAATCCGCCCAACGTATCGAATTCCTCGCCATCCACGTCATCGTGGTTGGTCAACGACCGTCCAATGGCTGCTTCGAATTCATCTAAGGGTGCTTTGGCCTGAACCATCCAGCATCCGGGTTTTTCCTGTACCCAAAGCTGGTCTTCGCCGGTGTCGTGTTCATCTTCGATCTCACCGATAACTTGCTCGATGAGATCCTCAATGGTCACCAGACCATCAACACCACCATATTCATCGATGACCAAGGCCATGTGGCGCCGTTCGGCCTGCATTTTGGTCAGCAAGACACCGATTGGCATTGACGGCGGCACAAAGAGAAGCGGGCGCAGCAGGGCGTTCAGATCAAAGGTCTGAGTGGTTCCATTGAACCCGTGGGTCAATGCGAAATCCTTGAGATGCGCGAAACCCGTCGGTGTGTCCAAGGTGTTTTCGTAAACCGGAATACGCGTCAATCCGCTTTCCCGGAATACATCCACCAGTTCGGCGCGGCTGATCGTGTTCGGCACCGCGATGATATCAGCCTTTGGAATTGCGACGTCTTCAACGCGCATGCGACGCAGGTTGATCATGCCATGCGTCGGCAGTGCTTTTAACACTGAGCCGTTCTCGGCACCGTTGGTTTCAGGGACGTCGCCCTGATCCCGTGTTCCCAAAATACGACCAAAGAAGCTTTCTTTGGCTTTGCCTTCTACAGCATGCGCGCGATGCGCCGCGTTAGAAGATCCTTCAATATCGCCCATTTGTCCTGTCCGAAAGCGGGACCAAAATGTCCCTACCGTTCACTATATGGGTTATCGATACCCATTGTGCCAAGTATTTCGATCTCCAATGTTTCCATAAGCGTGGCGTCAAGGTCACGTTCGTGATCATAGCCCAACAAATGTAAAATCCCGTGCACGATCAGATGAGACACATGCGCCGCAGGCGGTTTTTGCGCCTCTTGGGCCTCGCGCAAGCAGGTTTCATAGGAAATCGCCACATCGCCAAGCTCAATCTCACCGGTGAAATCCGGCTCAAGCGGGTGTGGCACGCCCCCATCATCATCGGCTGCCAGATCTTCCGCAGGCCAGCTTAACACATTGGTTGGCTTGGGTTTTCCGCGAAATTCCGCGTTCAGCTCGGCAATCTCGGTGTCATCACAGGCCAGAACGCTTAAGGCACAGATCTCTTCATCCAGCCCCGCACGTAACAGCGTGGCCGCATAGGCGCGTTCGACGAGGTTTTGCAGCGAAAGGTCCGACCAACGGTCGTCCGCAATCCGGATATCGATGCCCATGATGTCCCCGGCCTAGGCTTCGTCCGCCTCATAGGCTTCGATGATGGCCGCAACCAATGGGTGGCGGACAACATCGCTTGAGGTGAAATAATTGAACCCGATCTTCGGAATTGTCTTCAGTAATCGTTCCGCATCCTTCAGACCGGAGGTTACACCGCGCGGCAAATCCACTTGGCTGCGGTCGCCGGTGATGACCATCCGGCTGCCCTCACCGAGCCGGGTCAAGAACATCTTCATCTGCATGGTCGTGGCGTTCTGCGCCTCGTCCAGAACGACAAATGTGTTCGACAGTGTCCGACCGCGCATAAACGCCAAGGGCGCGATTTCGATCGTCTTTTCTTCACGCAGTTTTGCCAGCTGCTTGCCCGGCAGAAAGTCATTCAGCGCGTCATACAGCGGCTGCATGTAAGGATCGACCTTGTCTTCCATCGCACCCGGCAAAAAGCCAAGACGCTCACCGGCTTCCACGGCGGGGCGGCTGAGAATGATCTTGTCGACATGGCCGTTGATGAACATCGAAACGCCAACGGCAACAGCCAAATAGGTTTTGCCGGTCCCAGCAGGGCCGATGCCAAATGCCAGCTCATTTTCGAAAAGCGACCGAACATAGGCTTTCTGCGCGTCCGTCCGGGGTTCGACCAATTTTTTTCGGGTTTTGATCTCGACCGGTCCGGCCTTGAACATTTCCAGCTGATCGCCATCTCGCACGCCGGTTTCGGCCTCGGAACTGCCCATGCGGAATTCGCGGTCTATATCGCCCGCTTCCACTGGTTTGCCTGATTCCAGACGCTCGTATAGCGCTTGCAAAACCTCGACAGCTTTTTTTTGTTCGTCCTCTTCACCGATGACGGCCAACTGGTTGCCGCGACGCACGATCTGAACCGATAATTTGCCTTCAATATCAGTCAGGTTGCGATCGTATTCACCGCAAAGGTCGATCAATAACCGATTGTCAGGAAACTCTATGAGCATCTCTGGCGATGCTGACTGCTCTTCTGTGGGGGTCAGGGCACCTATGGCCAAGCCACTCTCCTTCGTTCGAAGCCTAGTATGAGCGTGCCAAGTTCGCGTCGCCTGTGCAAGCAGTGAAACCCACATTTTTTACGCTTCGGATAGATTTCCGAGCGATGCCCCGGAGTCGCGATCAAGACGCCTTGGCCAGCCTTTGATCCTCGGCGGCAATGTCGAGCCCGTAGAGGCCGCAGGCCGCGACCAACTCGGCATATAGACGCTCAAATTCCGGATGGCTGCGCCCAAGGTTTTTGTATTGCCACCAGTCCGCGGAAAGGTCGAAAAGCTGAACCGTGCCGTCACGGTAACGGATGATGCGATAGTCGTCACTGCGGATGCCCGCGTTATCATAGTAAAAGGTGGGGATTTGGCGGTCTGGGGCCGCGCCACCCTCGGCGATGGGCTTCAGGCTTTGCCCGACACAATCATTCATCGGTGGCAGTCCTGCGTAATCCAAAACCGTGGGACCAACATCAATCAGTCCAACAGATTGCGCAATCGTTCCGGGCGTCTTGTCCCAAGGCTGATGCACAATCAACGGCACCCGCGCGACCTGCTCCCACAACGTACTTTTGCCAAAACGACGCCGTTCGCCCACATGATACCCGTGATCCGAAACAAGGATGACCACGGTATTGTCCGCGTGTTTTGACGATTTCAAAGCGTCCCAGACCCGGCCAAGATGATGATCCACGTGCGTCAGCGCCGAAAAGTAATTGCGGACGCTCTTTTGCCAGTGGTCCAACTCTCGGCTCAAAAAGTTCCGAGGCATACGGCGTTCGGTTAATTTGTTCCGGTCATATCGTCCGTTCCATCGTTTTGGCCGCTGAAAGGCGTCGAACGGGTACATGTCCTTGAAACGCGACGGCGTTATATTGGGGATATGCGGGCCGAAGAAACCGATCTCTCGGTAAAACGGCGCCGCGCAATCATATGTATTGAGAAACGAAATCGCTGATGACGCGGATTGATGATCGTAAAAGGTTTCATCATCCGCTGGATCGGTCGTAGCTAGACCGCGGTACCGACCGCCGTATTCGGCCTGTGCCATCTTGTCGAGCAAACGTCGATCCATCCAAAACACCTTGTGCTCATCCGAATAGAGCTTTGGATGGATATCGGGCGGCATGGCGCGGTATCCATGGTGCACTTTACCACCGGCGGAACAAAAATATCCGTCAGACTTCAAACGGCTTGCCCAAAAATCTTTGGCTCCAACATGATCGAAAAGCGGCGCGTGATTGCTGAAGACACCGGTTTGATGCGGTGTCTTTCCAGTCATCATACTGGCTCGCGACGGCCCACATACCGGCGCTTGGCAATATGCCGAATGAAAGGCTGTCGATTGTCCGCAAATCCGGTCGAGATTGGGCGTTTCGAGACGGACTCCAAAAATCTTTTTTGTAGGACCAAAAGGCAAACGCATCATCGAAGCTAATCAGGATGATGTTAGGTTTTTTTCCGTCGAAACGCACCGGCTTACCTCAAATGACCGCCCCAAACTTATGGGACGGTCAAAGACTTTGCAAAACAGTATTTTATCAGATTAGGTCAGGAACGGACGAGCCTTGTTTGAATGGTCCGGTCGCCGTGTTTGGCGGTGCTGTACCAGAGCAAACGGGCTTTCCGTATTTGTCGAGGCGCTGGGACAGATAACCTTCAAAACCATCATCAATAATCCAATGATCACACCCGTTCGGGTCGACCCAAACCCCCGCTTTGAGCGTACTCAGATCCTTTGAGTCTACAAAACCATCGAATGTTTTGTCGGTCTTTTCGCAGGCTGACACACCGGCAACCACGGCGAGAAGAGCGATACCTTTAACAAGTTTCATGATATTTCTCCTCACCGAATACAGATAATTTCAACGCGGCGGTTTTGTGCCATGCCAGCGGCCGTAGCATTAGATGCTTTCGGCGACCGTTCTCCGTACCCCCGCACATCCGCGATCCGAGCGCCGGAACTTTGAGCGACGCGCGCAACCGAGTTTGCACGGTTCAAAGACAGCCGCATGTTGTAGGCGTCAGACGCCCTACTGTCGGTGTGACCTACAATGATGTAAGAGGTTGCCGACGCTTTGGAGAAGAACTCACGCAGGCGATCCTGACCAGCAGAGCTGATCCTTGAGCTGTCAGTTGCAAAGAACTGGTCCGTGTTCATGACGCCGCAGACTTCGCCACGACGGCACACCGGAATACCCTGACGGCTTACGTGCGGTGTCATGTACCCTTCCGCGCCGTCATCCATCACCCAGTGTTCACACCCATCCGGATCAACCCAAATGGTTGGAACATAACGTTCGCCCACAATTGTCCTTTGAGACGACTGCTGTGCAGCGATGTCCTGTGTCGATCCGACAACAGCCACCGCCACAAGAGAAGTGCTGCATATGAACGTCCAGGCCCTCTTAACAACCCCGTTGATCACCGTAATAATCCTTCACCCTATTCCCGCAAAGGCACGGCCAACCCCAACCGAAACCTTCTTTCAATATGTAAACAACATTAAGAAAATGAGGCCCAGTTGTGAAGGAAAATTCACTATATATTGCGTCTGTATGGGCAACATTGCCCCAAGAGTGGCCTCATTGTTCGTAATTCGCAACCAGTCGAGAAATCGAATCGTGGCCAGCGCAACCAGAACGGTAATCGTTGAATTTACCGTTTTGCTTAAGATATCGGGACACCAGCCAGCGAATTGGCGCCCGACTCAATGATCCTGACTTTTGAGATCTGACCGCGCTGCAAGCTGTCGTCTTTTACATGAACTGCGTGCAGGTATTCAGATTTTCCGACCATTTGCCCCTCAAACCGACCGGGCTTTTCAAACAATACGGAGACCTTTCGCCCCACCATGGCGTCCTGAATTTCACGTTGTTGCCGCGTGATCAAAGCCTGCAAGCGCTGCAAGCGCTCATCGGCGATACCTGCATCGACCTGAGCACGTTCCGCGGCCGGCGTGCCGGGCCGGGTCGAATATTTGAACGAATAAGCATAGCCGTATTTGACCTCCTCAATCAGGTCGAGCGTCGCTTGAAAATCCTCTTCGTTTTCTTCAGGGAACCCGACAATAAAATCGCCAGACATCAGAATGTCCGGGCACGCTTCTCTGATGCGCTCAATGAGCCTGAGATAGCTGTCGGCCGTATGACTGCGGTTCATCCGCTTCAGGATTTTGTCCGATCCCGCCTGAACCGGCAGGTGGAGATACGGCATAAGCTTTTTGCACTCGCCATGGGCCGCGATCAATTCATCGGTCATGTCATTGGGATGACTTGTGGTAAACCGAATGCGTTCCAGTCCGTCGACCTTATCCAGCGCCCAGATCAAACGCGCCAACGACCAATCGGACCCATCCGGCCCGTGCCCGTGATAGGCATTTACATTCTGCCCCAACAGCGTGATTTCCCGAACGCCCCGTTCCACCAGATCACGCGCTTCAGACAAGACCCGATCAACGGGCCGCGACACCTCTGCGCCCCGCGTATAGGGAACAACGCAAAAGGCACAGAACTTGTCACAGCCTTCCTGAACAGTCAAAAACGCCGTTGGTCCGCGGTTGGTTTTCGGACGCTGTTTCAAGCGTTCAAATTTGTCTTCTTCCGGAAAATCCGTGTCCAGCGCCTTTTGCCCGGCGCGCACCTGCGCCTCCATTTCCGGCAAACGGTGGTAGCTTTGCGGCCCGACTACCAGATCGACCATCGGCTGGCGGCGCATGATCTCTTGGCCTTCGGCCTGGGCGACACAACCGGCAACACCGATCTTCAAATCCGGTTTCTCTTCCTTCAGGCCCTTGAAACGGCCCAGTTCCGAATAGATTTTTTCCGCCGCCTTTTCCCGGATATGGCAGGTGTTCAGCAGGATCATATCCGCATCATCTGCGGACTTGGTTTCAACATACCCCTGACCGCCCAAGGCTTCGGCCATGCGCTCGCTGTCATAAACATTCATCTGACAGCCATAGGTTTTGATAAAAAGCTTCTTCGGCGCGGTCATGGGAACTCCGATCAATCCGGCGGAACGGAGCCCATCTAATCGTTCCTGCTCAGGCTTGCAATGCACGACAAATTAACCGAATCTGCCGTCAATCTCCACACTAAGCTGCAAGGCCTTGTATGACCTACTCGTCTTTGGATGAAATGATGCAACGCAAACCGGCCGCGACCGCGAAAGGGCCGATCGCGTTGATTTTTGTCGAAGATGATGTCGAAATTGGTACAACGTTGCGCCACCACTTGGCCTGTGGCTTTGCATTGGTCATCGCATTCATGCCGGACGAGTTCGATTTGCCGTCAGATCTGGTCGATATCGTGCATCGCGTGCGCTTGAACGCCCGGCTCCCGGGGGAGGTTTTCAAAACGATCAATTCCATGATCGAACGTTTGCCAAACACGTGGCTCTATTACTGCTACAATGCCGAGTATCTGTTTTATCCCTTCTGCGAACACCGCACGATTGGCGAGATGGTGACGTTTCAGACAGAAGAACGTCGTGATGCGACTTTGACCTATGTGATTGATCTCTATGCTTCGGATTTATCCGCTAATAAAAACGCGGTCTCGATTGAAGGAGCGCATCTCGATAAATCAGGCTATTATGCACTGGCCCGCCCTGATCCATTGAACCACAATCACCCCAAAGAGCGCCAATTGGATTTTTTTGGTGGATTGCGCTGGCGCTATGAAGAGCACATTCCGAAAACCAGTCGAAAGATTGACCGGATTTCCGTTTTCCGAACCAAACCGGACCTGACCTTGCTGCCAGACCACCGCTTTACGGATGAGGAATACAACACCTATTCCTGCCCATGGCACCATAACCTGACGGCAGCGATTTGTTCGTTCCGCACGGCTAAAGCGCTCAAAAGAAACCCGGGCTCATCATTCGATATCGAAACGTTCAAATGGCACAATTCTGCACCCTTTGAATGGCATTCACGCCAGCTGGTCGATATGGGGCTGATGGAACCGGGTCAGTGGTTCTGACCGCGACTGCCGTTATTTGCGACGCAGACGGATCACGACATCGACCGATGCAATCTCTGCCCCGTCGGGCGCATCCGGGATCTGAGTTATAACCAACTGTTCGCTGGGCGCGTCCGTGAGCCGCGCTTCATCTTCCCAATAGAAATGCGGGTGGTCATGCGTGTTGGTGTCAAAATAGCTTTTTGACCCGTCCACGGTGACTTCTTGAAGAAGACCGACATCGCAAAACGCACGCAACGTATTATAGACGGTTGCAAGCGACACGGCATCCCCACGGGATTTTGCCGACTCAAACAGGCTCTCTGCGGTGACGTGACGGTGATTGCCGTCCCCAACCAGCAGTTCGGCCAGTGCCACACGCTGACGGGTTGGACGCAGGCCTGCTTGCCCGAACCAGCTTGTCGCAACTTCGGTCTTTCCAGACATCATTTGAAATCTCGCTAACGTTTGCGGACTCAATATAAAGGCGCTGCATCCCAAATTTCAATTGAAAAGGATTTGCAGTTTGGTCGCACGTGCTGCAACGCGAAAGAATCGTGCGCCCTTGCAGGACCCTTTGACGCGGTGCTAGACGGGGCAATATCAAACGCGAAGACCCAATACGCAGGAGATGCGCAGGCATGGCTCAATTCCCAACAAGCTTTGACAAAGAGGCGCTTTTGAAATGCGCGCAAGGCGAACTCTTTGGCCCAGGCAACGCCCAGCTGCCTGCCCCCCCGATGCAGATGATGGACCGCATCACCGATGTCAGCGCCGATGGCGGTGAACATGGCAAGGGCCACATCGTGGGCGAATTGGATATCACACCGGACCTGTGGTTCTTTCCCTGCCATTTTCCGGGCAACGAAGTGATGCCGGGTTGTCTGATGCTGGACGGGCTGTGGCAGCTTTGCGGGTTCAACCTGGGCTGGCGTGGCTGGCAGGGTCAGGGTTTTGCCCTTGGCGCCGGCGAAGTGAAGCTGACCGGAATGGTGCGCCCGGACCGGAAGCTTGTGAAATACACCATCGATTTCACCCGCGTCATCGATCGGCGTTTGAAAATGGGCGTTGCCAACGGTCACGTCGAAGCCGATGGTGAAACAGTATGCGAAGTCAAAGATATGAAGGCCGGTTTGGCCGCGGCAGAAAGCTGAGCCAGACAACCGGGGGGGAACGCGCGATGCGGCGAGTAGTGGTTACAGGATTGGGCATCGTCTCATCCATCGGGAACAACGTTGAAGAGGTGATCGCCTCGCTGAAATCCGGGACGTCCGGGATCGAAGCCAACGAGGACATGGTCGAACACGGGTTCCGCAGCCAGATTGCAGGCAACCTGAAAATCGACCCAAAAGAGTTCGTGGACAAGCGCACGCTGCGCTTCATGGGCCCGGGCGCGGCTTATGCACATATCGCCATGGGCCAAGCGATCGCGGATGCCGGGTTGGAAGAAAGCGATATCGTCAATCCGCGCACCGGGCTGGTTGCCGGATCGGGCGGTCCATCAACCAGTGCTATGCTGACAGCGCATCAAACAGTACTCAAAAACAGCTCGACCAAGCGCATTGGGCCATTTGCGGTTCCAAAATGCATGTGTTCGACCATCTCGGCCAATTTGGCGACGGCGTATCAGATCAAGGGGATCAACTATTCGATCACCAGCGCCTGCTCGACCTCATTGCACTGCATCGGCAACGCGGCAGAACAGATCATGCTGGGCAAACAGGACGTGATGTTTGCCGGCGGCGGTGAAGAGCTTGATTGGACCCTGAGCTGTCTTTTTGACGCAATGGGCGCGATGTCATCGAAATATAACGACACCCCTTCCCGTGCGAGCCGGGCGTTCGACGCGGACCGCGACGGGTTCGTGATTTCCGGCGGCGGTGGCATTGTCGTGCTGGAAGATCTGGAACATGCAAAAGCGCGCGGTGCAAAAATCTATGCCGAGGTGACCGGCTATGCGGCCACATCCGATGGCCATGACATGGTGGCCCCGTCGGGAGAGGGCGGCGAAAGGGCCATGCGCGTGGCCATGACAACGCTGCCCGAGGACCGCAAGATCGGCTACATCAATGCACATGGCACATCGACACCGGTGGGCGATGTAGGCGAAGTCGAAGCAGTCCGACGCGTTTTCGGACCAGACGAGATGCCGTTGATCAGCTCGACAAAGTCAATGACGGGACATGCCCAGGGTGCCGCGGGCGCCTTGGAGGCAATCTTTAGCCTGTTAATGCTTGATGGCGATTTCATCACCCCGTCGATCAATGTCGAAACGCTCGATCCGGTGCTTTCTGCGTCCGAGATTGCGACATCCCTCGTCGAAAATGCAGGTTTGGACAGCGTTATGACCAACAGCTTTGGCTTTGGGGGCACCAACGGCTCCATGGTCCTTTCAAAATTCCACGGGTAAATTGACATGACCGAAGCACTCAAAGGGAAACGCGGCCTGATCATGGGCGTTGCCAATGAACGCTCGATTGCCTGGGGCATCGCCAAGGCTTTTCACGAAGCCGGTGCAGAGCTTGCGTTTACCTATCAGGGCGAAGCGTTTGGAAAACGGCTGACACCGCTTGCCGCCTCCGTTGGATCGGATTTTATGGTTGACGTTGACGTCACCGACGATGCGTCGCTGGATGTCGGGTTTGCGGCGCTTGCCGAGCGGTGGCCAACCATTGATTTTCTGGTACATGCCATTGCTTTTTCTGACAAATCCGAGCTGACAGGCCGCTTTCTGAGCACCTCGCGTGCAAACTTTAAAAACTCGATGGATATCAGCGCCTATTCCTTTATCGACGTGGCGCGTCGCGCCTACCCGATGATGAAGGACAATGGCGGAACTCTTTTGACACTGACCTATCAAGGCTCGATGCGGGTTGTGCCGAATTACAACGTGATGGGCGTGGCCAAAGCCGCGTTAGAAGCCAGCACCAGATATCTGGCCAACGATCTTGGGCCCGATGGCATCCGTGTGAATGCCATCTCACCCGGTCCGATGAAGACCTTGGCCGGGGCCGCAATCGGCGGTGCGCGCAAAACCTATCGGTTCACGGAACAGAACACCCCGATGCGTCAAAACGCGACCTTGGACGCGGTAGGCGGCACGGCGGTGTATCTGGCATCGGACGCCGGGGCCTTTACCACCGGTGAAGTTATCCGCGTCGATGGCGGCTATCACGTTCTGGGGATGCCACAGCCGGACTATATCTAAAACTTTTGAAGCCTTGGCTTCATTGTTTCATATACCTGCCCCGCGAATGCCATAGTCTGTGGTCACATTGCCCGCATGAGCAATTCCGACCCGACATACGAAGACACACTAGACACTGTTCCAGCGCGCAAAGACTGGTTGAAACGGATGATCATCCGTTTGGTTGCGGCGCTGTGCGGCATCCTGATGGCGCTGGTTTTCTTGTCCGAACCACGGGTGATCAAACAGATCGAATCGGGCGGCGGGCAGCTGTTAAAATTGCTTGGCGACACTGGTGGAGAAGTCGAAACCGCAAAAGCAACGCCGAAAGAAGATTCACTGCCGCCAGAGGTGAAGGTCACAAAGGCCTTGTCGGGCGCGGATGACGACACCGCTACGCAACGCACCTTGCCGGGCGTGACAACCGTACCGCAAAGTCAGGTGCCTGTGCGTCGATTGATTGGCGACTGATCGCGGCGCGAGCACACCGAATTGTAGCGCGCACAATCCAAGTCTTTCGCCTTATGCGACCATGTGCAAATCTCCCGCTGAACGGGAGGGTACCATGTCGATCAAAACCTGTATTTTCGATGCTTATGGCACGCTTTTTGACGTTGCCGCGGCCGCGCGGCAGGCCGCAGAAGAGCCCGGCTTTGAAGCCCTGAAAGACACCTGGCCTGCGGTGGCGCGGGATTGGCGATTGAAACAGCTGCAATACACGTGGCTGCGGGCGATCACTCAGGCCCATGCAGATTTCTGGGATGTCACGGCGGATGGTTTGGACTGGGCGTTGGAAGCCAACGCGCTGGAGGGTGATCCAACTGTTCGGCAACGCCTTTTGGACCTCTATTGGGAACTGGCCTGTTACCCGGAAGTCCCGGCCATGTTGGCGCAGTTGAAACAAGCCGGTCTGAATACAGCCATTCTGTCAAACGGGTCCCCGGCAATGCTGGACGGGGCCGTCAAGTCGGCCAAGATCGAAGCCGTATTGGATGACGTTTTGTCGGTTGAATCCGTCGGCGTCTTTAAACCGGATCGGCGTGTTTATGACATGGTGCAAGACCGGTTTGGCGGCGCACGCGATGAAGTTTTGTTCGTATCCTCAAATGGCTGGGATGCGGCGGGGGCGGCCGGATACGGGTTCGAAACAGTTTGGGTCAATCGCGCGAACGAACCGGTGGACCGTTTGCCATGGCGGCCCAATCACATGTTGCAGGACCTGACCGACATCCCGGCATTGGCAGGGGTTTGATCGATGCCGTTTTTTCAAACATCTGACGGCCTCAAGCTCTATTTTTCCGACCAAGGCAGCGGTCAACCTTTGTTGTGTTTACCGGGCTGGACCCGCAACCACAGGGATTTTGCGTATTTCGCAGACACCGATCCGGCATGTCGTTTGATCATGCTGGATGCGCGCGGGCGCGGCTCATCGGATTTCGATCCGAATAATAGCAACTACAATGTCCAGCGCGAGGCTTTGGACGTTATTGAATTGCTGGACCATCTTGGGCTGGAACACGCCCCGGTGCTGGGCACGTCCCGGGGTGGTTTGGTGGCCATGATCATGGCTGTGCTCGACCCGGACAGGCTGTCGGGGGCTATTCTGAACGACGTTGGTCCTGTGATCAGCGCCGAAGGCATCGCCAAGATCATGGATTACATCGGACGCCCGCCTAGCAGTCGGACATATGACGAGGCCGCGCAAGGCATGCAGCACCATTTTGCAGACCAGTTTCCGGACGTCCCCTTGGACGTGTGGCGCTTTCAGGCCGAAGCCCAATTCATCGAAACCGACGACGGCCTGGACCTGCGTTATGATGCGCATTTGCGGACGGCTTTGCTGGAGCAGGCGGCAGCCGGACCAACACCGGATTTATGGCCCCTGTTTGAGGCGCTTGCGACAAAACCTCTGGGACTGATCCGCGGTGCAAATTCCGATCTTTTGTCTGCAGACACCGCCGCAGAGATGCTGACCCGCGCGCCACAGTTGATCTTCGAGACCGTGCCGAACCGAGGCCACGTTCCGTTTCTGAATGAACCCGCCGCATTGACGGTCATAGAGACCGTTCTTAAAGAGATTAAATGACCGATATCCATATGATCGAAGCCGCTGCCGAGCGGCTGTCGAGGCACGCCAATAAAACCCCTTTGCTCAACTCGCCATTTCTGGACGACATCGCCGGTCGGCAGGTTTTCGTCAAAGCCGAATGCCTGCAAAAAACCGGCAGCTTCAAGTTCAGAGGGGCATGGTCGGCGGTTTCTGCTTTGACAGACGCGCAGCGCGCCAAGGGTGTGATCGCCTTTTCCAGCGGCAACCACGCACAGGGCGTGGCCTATGCCGCGCAGCTTCACGAAACTTCCGCCGTAATCGTGATGCCCTCTGACGCCCCGAAGCTGAAGATCGACAATACGCGGGCACTGGGGGCTGAGGTCGTCCTTTATGATCGCGGGTCCGAGGTGCGCGAAGAGATTGGTCAAACCCTTGCAGACGAGCGCGGTCTGACCCTGATCCGTCCCTTTGACGAACCCTTGGTTATCGCAGGTCAAGGGACAACTGGCCTCGAAATCGCGGAACAAGCCGGCGAACAAGGTGTCGAAACAGCCGATGTACTTGTCTGTTGTGGCGGAGGCGGCCTGACATCGGGCATTGCACTGGCGCTCGAAGCGAAATCTCCGGGATTGCGGGCGCGCCCGGCTGAACCTGAAGGGTTTGACGATGTGGCCCGGTCCCTTGCGACCGGCAGCATCCAAACCAATAACCAGCAATCCGGCGGGCTGTGTGATGCCATCCTGACACCCCGCCCCGGGGACATCACGTTCCCCATCATGACAGAGCGCTGCGGCCCCGGTATCGTCGTGACGGAAGAGGAAGCGTTGCGGGCCGTCGGGCTGGCCTATTTGCGATTGAAAGTGGTTTTGGAACCCGGCGGCGCGGTGGCACTCGCCGGGGCCCTGTTCCACGCCGACGAAATCCAAGGCGACGCGGTCATCGCCGTGGCCTCAGGTGGCAATGTGGACACGCCCGTCTTTCAACGCGCATTGGCGACCCTGCCCGACTGATTTCTGCCCCTTACGTTCCAGCCCGGACCTGTCTAAGGTGCGCGTGAAATTGAGACTTTGAGGGCCTGACCGATGATGATTGCCGATCTGGGTGACGTAAAACTGCATTACCGGATTGATGGGGACCCAGAAGGCGCGCCGATTGTGTTCTCCAACTCTCTGGGGACGGATTTGCGCCTGTGGGATCAGATCATCCCGATGCTGCCTGCAGGGTTGAAAATCATCCGCTATGACAAGCGCGGGCATGGCCTGTCTTCGATGCCCGAAGGCCCATATGCCATGGGTGCGCTTGTGCGGGATGTCGAGAAATTACTGGACATGCTGAATGTTCGGGACTGCATGTTCGTGGGGCTATCCATCGGTGGCATGATTGCCCAAGGGCTTGCCGTCAAACGGCTTGATATCGTCCGCTCTCTTGTCCTGTCGAATACGGGCGCCAAAATCGGCACCGCCGAAATGTGGAAAGATCGGATCGCGGCGGTTGATGCCGGCGGGATCGAAAGCCTTGCAGAACCCATTTTGGAACGGTGGTTTTCCAAGGCTTTTCAAAAAGACCTGGCGTTTGAGGCGTGGAGCAACATGTTGGTCCGCCAACCCAAGGAGGGGTATATCGGCTGTTCATCGGCGATTGCGGGCACCGATTTTTACACGCCGACCAGCGGCTTGCGCTTGCCATGCCTCGGCATTGCCGGTGACGAGGACGGGTCCACCCCGCCGGATCTGGTACGCGAAACGGTGAACCTGATCCCCGGTTCGAAGTTCCAGGTCATCCGCAAAGCCGGCCACCTGCCTTGCGTCGAACAACCCGAAACATATGCCCAGATCCTGACCGAGTTCATCAAAGAAACCGGTCATGTGTGACGGAGGGCGGTTCTGATGGCGGGATCCGTTTTTGACAGCCGCTTGTTGGCGGACCTGTTCCCGACAGGACATGTCGGCAAGCTTTTCACAGACAGCGCCGAAATCCGGGCGATGATGCTGGTCGAAGGGGCCTTGGCCCGTGCCCAAGGGCAATTGGCTGTCATTCCCGAAGACAGCGCAGGGGCCATTTCGCGGGCGTCGATCGAGGTTCAGATTGACCCGGCTGCATTGACGGAACCCACCGGCAAAAACGGCGTCAGCGTCCCGGGTTTCGTGGCCGCATTTCGCAAGGCGATGCAAGCGCCCGAACACGCGCAATACCTTCATTGGGGGGCAACCTCGCAGGATATTTTGGATACGGCCCTGATGCTGCGTCTGCGCCAAAGCCTGGCGGTTTTTGAAACTGGTCTGCATGAGACCGTTTCGGCGCTTGCCACCCTGGCAGAGCGGCACGCCGACCTGCCCATGGCCGCGCGAACCTATGGACAGCATGCCACCCCCACCAGCTTCGGGGCGGTAACGGCCAGTTGGGGGCAGCCCCTGTTGTCGCTGTTGCAGGAATTGCCAGACCTTAGACAGGCCTGTTTGCAAGTGTCGCTTGCCGGCGCTGCTGGCACGGCCAGCGCTTTGGGGCCCAAGGCCCCGGAAATCCGCGCGCTGATTGCAGAAGATCTGGGGCTGACGGACCCGGGCCGCAGCTGGCATACGGACCGAACCGCAGTTTTGCGCCTTTCGGATTGGTGCACCCGTGTGACACTGGCCACAGGGAAAATGGGCGAAGATCTTGTCGAATTGGTCATGTCGGGCATTGGCGAGGTCCAGCTGGGCGGCGCCGGGGCATCGTCGACCATGCCGCAAAAGCAAAACCCGGTATCCCCTTCCGCTTTGGTCGCCCTGTCGAACCAAACCGTGGGTCAACACAACATCCTTCAATCTGCGGGCCCACATAAACATCAAAGAGACGGTGCGGCATGGTTCACAGAATGGATGTGCCTGCCTCAGATCGTGTTGGGATGTGCGGCCAGCCTTGAGATTGCAAAAACACTGGTGCCCGGCTTGTCGCCCGTTGCGGACAAGATGCTGGACCCGATCGACGGCAACCTTGGTTTGATCCATGCCGAAGCGTTGAGTTTCGCTCTGGCTGAAACCATGCCACGGCCCGAGGCGCAAGCGCATGTGAAACGGCTTTGTAAAGAGGCGATGGACACCGATACCAGCCTTGTTGCTTTGGTGGCGCGCGATTTTCCGACCGCGGGTATCGACCTTTCTGCCGCGCAACAGATGGGCCAATCAGCCCTTGATGCCGCTGCCTTTGTCCGCGCCGCGCGCGCGACAAAGTAACGGAGACTGCTCCGCTTGCGCCTGCCCGTTATCTTCATTCTGATCACGGTCATGATCGATGCCATGGGCATCGGGCTGATCGTGCCGGTGATGCCGGACCTCATCAAAGAAGTCGATGGCGGCACCTTGTCGGACGCAGCCCTGTGGGGTGGCATCCTATCGGCAATTTTTGCGGTGATGCAATTCCTGTTCGGCCCCATGGTCGGCAGTCTATCGGACCGTTTCGGCAGGCGTCCTGTCCTTTTGATCTCTACCGCGATCATGGCCGTGGATTACCTTGTCATGGCGGTCGCCGGTGTCATGTGGCTGTTGATCCTCGGCCGGATCGTGGGCGGCATTACTGCGGCCACCCAATCAACGGCCAATGCCTATATGGCCGACATCTCGAAACCCGAGGACAAGGCGGCCAATTTCGGATTGATCGGCGCCGCGTTTGGCGCGGGCTTTGTCCTTGGTCCGCTGATCGGCGGACTGTTGGGCCAGTTTGGGACCCGCGCCCCGTTTTACGCGGCGGCCGTACTGGCAGGGCTCAACGTCATATTCGGGTATTTTGTTCTGCGCGAAACCGTGACGGATGAAATCAGGCGCCCCCTTTTCGCTGGCGCGGGCGAACCCGCTGGGCGGGTTCAAAAGCCTTGCAAAACTGCCGGGTATCAAGGGACTGTTGTTGGTCTATTTCCTGTATCAACTGGCCTTTTACGTGTACCCGGCCGTCTGGTCTTATTTCACGCAAGAACGCTTTGGCTGGACGCCGCAAACCATCGGCCTGTCTCTGGGGCTTTTTGGAATCATGATGGCCATCGTTCAGGGCGGCATGATCCGGGTCATCCTGAACCGTTTAGGGGAACGTCTGACCGTGGTGTGTGGCCACTACTTTGACATGGTCGCCTTTGCTGCCATCGCCTTTGTTCCCAGCGGTCTGATCCTGCTGATCCTGACACCTCTGGCCGCCCTAGGCGCGGTTATCACCCCGGCGTTGCAAGGCATCATGTCACGTGCTGTCGACGATGACGCCCAAGGCGAATTGCAGGGAATGCTGGTCAGTGTGAATGCGCTCGCAACGATTATCTCTCCGCTTTTGATGACCAGCGTCTTTGCGGCCTTCACCCGTGAAGACGCCCCCATTTACGCGCCCGGCGCGCCGTTTTTGTTGTCGGTCGTATTGGTCATTGCAGGCTTGATCGTGTTCCAACGCACCACGGCGGCGGTCCGTTAAAACGACGCCACCGGTGCAATTCGCTCTTGAACCATCGCGATAGGTCTGGGCAACTTGTTGGAAATTCGATGCAAAGAGGTGTCCCCTTGGAAACCGTCAAAGCCGCTGTCTGTCACTCCTATGGTGCTCCTCTAGAGATCGAGACCATTCATATCGCGCCGCCCAAATTGGGAGAGGTACAGGTCAAGCTGGACGCGGTCGCTGTGTGCCATTCCGACATCTCGTTTACCGAAGGGGCATGGGGCGGCCAACTGCCAGCCGTGTTCGGGCACGAAGCTGCCGGGCAGATCACAGCCATCGGGACTGGCGTGACCGATTTTGCGGTGGGCGACAGCGTTCTTGTAACCTTGATCCGCGCCTGTGGAACATGCCCCACCTGCGCGGGGGGGCAGCCGACCAATTGCGGGACACGGTTTGATACCAAATCTCATCCGCTGACCACGCGGGACGGCGGGCCGGTCGACCAGGGCATGGCCTGTGGGGCCTTTGCGGAAATGGTGGTCGTCGATCAAAGCCAGATCGTGAAAATCCCCGCAGACATGCCCAAGGACGTGGCCTGCCTTTTGTCTTGTGGCGTGATCACGGGCGTCGGCGCGGTGGTTAACGCGGCAAAGATGAAACCGGGTCAGGATGTTGTCGTCATCGGCGCGGGCGGCGTCGGTCTGAACGCCATTCAAGGGGCCCGGATCGCTGGCGCGCGTCGGATTGTTGCCGTGGACATGACCGAAGATAAGCTGGACATTGCCAAATCCTTTGGCGCCACGGATGGTGTTCTCGCCACCGGCAAATCGCCGTGGCGAACCTCTTACAAGGCTTTGGGCGGGCGCGGTGCAGATGTCGTGGTGGTCACGGTCGGCGCCATTCCCGCCTATGATCAGGCCCCGCGATACCTTGCTGCGGGTGGCAAGGTGATCATCGTCGGCATGCCGCATAGCGGGGCCCAGTCATCTTATGAGCCGGTTATTCTGGCCGCTTTGGGGCAAAGTATGATCGGTTCCAAGATGGGCGATGTTGTCATCCGGCGAGATGTGCCGTGGATGATCGACCTGTATCAGCAGGGGCGTCTGAAACTGGACGAATTGATTTCCGGACGTTGGCAGTTGGATCAGATCAATGACGCTTTTGCCGACACCAAAGCGGGCGGCGCAAAGCGCAACGTCATCGTTTTCTGATTGGGGCCCGCACCGCCCTTTCATTCCACAGGAGCTTTGAATTGAAACTGCAAGATCTTGACGTCATCGTCACGGCACCACCCGCCCCGGGTTGGGGTGGCCGGTATTGGATTCTGGTCAAGGTGACGACGGATACCGGCGTTACTGGATGGGGTGAATGTTATGCCTCTTCGATCGGCCCTGAGGCGATGACGCATGTGATCAAGGATGTGTTTGAACGCCATATGCAGGGCGAAAACCCCGAAAACATCGAGCTTATGTTCCGTCGCGCCTATTCCTCTGGCTTTACCCAGCGGCCCGATCTGACGGTCATCGGCGCGTTTTCCGGGTTGGAAATTGCTTGCTGGGATATCCTCGGCAAGGACCGGGATCGTCCGGTTTACGCGCTGCTGGGCGGCAAAATGAACGACCAAATTCGGGCGTATAACTATCTTTACCCATTGGCTCATCACGACATGGGGGCCTTTTGGAACGACCATGACCAGGCGGCAGAGACCGCGGTAGAAATGGTTCGCCAAGGATACACCGCCGTGAAATTTGACCCGGCCGGTCCCTATACCCTGCGCGGGGGACACATGCCGGCCATGTCCGACATTTCCCGATCGGTTGCGTTTTGCAAAACCATCCGCGAAGCGGTCGGCGACAAAGCCGACCTGTTGTTTGGCACGCATGGTCAGTTCACCACGGCCGGTGCCATCCGTCTGGGCCAAGCGTTAGAGCCTTACTCACCGCTTTGGTACGAAGAGCCAATTCCGCCGGACGCGCCGGAAGAGATGGCCAAAGTCGCATCCGCGGTGCGCATCCCGGTGGCCACGGGCGAACGTCTGACGACAAAGGCGGAATTTGCAGCCGTCTTGCGCAGCGGTGCGGCCACGATCCTGCAACCCGCCTTGGGGCGCGCGGGTGGCTTATGGGAAATGAAAAAGGTCGCTGCCATAGCAGAGGTCTATAACGCGCAAATGGCGCCGCATCTTTATGCCGGACCGGTCGAATGGGCCGCGAATATCCATCTTGCCGCATCGATCCCGAACCTGTTGATAGCCGAGACGATTGAAACGTCATTTCATGCCGATTTGATCAAATCCAGCATATCGGTCGAGAATGGATATGTGCGCCCGCCCGAAGCGCCGGGACTTGGGATCGACGTTGACGAGGATCTGGCGCGTGCGCATCCCTATACAGGCAACAACCTGCATCTCGAAATGCAAGAAGCGCCCTGTAATTATGCAGAAGAAAACCTGTTTCAAGGCGGAGCTCCGGCCCCAAATACCCCAAATGGTCAAAAAAACCTAGTACTCGGTCAAAAAATAGAGTATGAGGGGCGTGGGGTACAAGTTAGCGTTAGGGTTAGCGTTTAGTGAACGTACAGAACGAGTCCGCCTTGGGGTTGGTGTCACCGGAGGTGACATCAGACATGATGAACATAGCGACAGACGCCGCAGCCTATTTGAAAACGCTCGCACATGCGGGGCGTTTGATGATTTTGGTTCATCTGAGTAATGGTGAAAAATCGGTTGGAGAACTGGAAAGCCTTCTTGACATCAGACAAGCGGCGGTCAGCCAGATGCTGGCCCGACTGCGTGAGGAAAAGCTGGTTTCCACGCGCCGCGATGGCAAAACAATCTATTACAGCCTGTTTGATGCAAAGACTTTCGAAATGATCGAAATGTTGCATTCTTTCTACGGCACGGAATTTGTCCGCCGCGAAAAGGCCAGTTAGTAGCTACTGATCTGCGACGACGGTTTGGGACTGATGCCCCAAACCGTCGATTGTTGCGATCACGTTGTCACCTGGCTTTAGATATCTGGGAGTGGGATTTTGTCCCATCCCAACACCCGTTGGCGTGCCGGTTGCAATCACGTCCCCCGGCCATAGGGTGAATAGCGTGCTGAGATGCGCGATGATTTCGGCCACTGAGAATATCATTTTGGACGTATGACCGTCCTGCATCCTTACTCCGTTTACATCCAGATGAAGGTGCAGATCTTGTGGATCGGCGATTTCGTCACGGGTGACCAGCCAAGGGCCTAATGGACCAAAGCTGTCGCAGGATTTGCCCTTGGTCCACTGTCCGGTCAGCCCCAATTGAAAATCGCGCTCCGAGATATCATTCGCGACACAGTATCCCGCGACATAGTCCAAAGCGGAGGCCGCGCTGACGTATTTCGCCGGAGAGCCGATGACCACGGCCAATTCCACCTCCCAATCCGTCGCCACGGAGCCTCGCGGCAAAACGATATCGTCCATCGGCCCTGAAATGGTCGACGTCGCCTTCATGAACAAAATGGGATGCTTTGGAATTGGCATGCCTGCCTCTTCGGCGTGATCGATATAATTGAGACCGATACACATGTATTTGCCAACGGCGCCAATGCAGGGCGCCAATTGCGGCTTGCCCGCGACAAGCGGGAGCGTCATTGGGTCTATCGAGCTAAGTTGAGCCAGACCGGCTGGCGACAGGGCCTCTCCTGCAACATCATCAATAAATTGTCTCAAATCCCGGATCTGACCGTCAGCATCCAACAGACCGGGGTGAATGGTCTCTCCATTGACATATCTGAGCAGTTTCAAAGCGAACGCCCCTCGGTTGGCCTAATTTGATACGTAGCCTGCTACAACTTGCAGCAGTTTAAACGCAGTGGCGGCATCGTTTTCGACAACGGCCAGAAATTCCTCTTCACCGATCCGCAAACAGGTGATGTCGGTTTCGGCGGTCATCGTCAATGCTCTGGGCACTTTGCGGATCAGGCCCAATTCTCCAACAATTCTGCCGGGTCCGACCGTGGCAATCAGCGTGTCAGTGGCATCCTCTTGCGGCAAATAAAGACCGGCCTCCCCCTCGATCATCATGTACGCGCCGTCTTTGGCGGAGTCGCCTTTGTGGAACACAATTTCGCCCTTTGGGGCCGAATACCAGCGCGCGCCAAAGGCCAAAAGCCGCATCTGTTTCCGGTTCAGGCCGGAAAACAGCGGGGTTGCCTCCAATGCCCTGACTTTGCGAGACAAATCCGCGCTGGCGGCATCGTCGGCGGCACTGTCCGCGTCCATGTCGTCGGAGACGATCCGCCCTTGTTGAATTTCAACGTAGAGGTCAAAAACTTCCGGGTTCTCAAAGCTCTCATTCAGGTAGATGAGCAATGTATCGGGCAAAAGCTGACGCAGGTTTTTGTGGACGGCCCGTTGGGTGTCCATATCATAGCTGGACAAAGCCTGTTCCAAGACCAGAACATCCGGGCGTTTGATCGTCGCGCGGGAAAAGGCCAAGGGCTCGGCAAAAAGCGCAGGTACATTTGCACCGCCCAGCGCGATTGGCACTTCATAGATAAGGTGCAGCACCAAGTCTCGCAGCCCAGCTTCGCCAAGGACGTCAGCAACGACATTGCGGATGTCATCGGCCTTGCTGCCTGCGCCGTCTGATACCTTGCTGAACATCGCATTTTCCAAAACCGTCAAGCCGCGGGCGTGTTCATCGATGTCCAGCCTTTTGAAAATGTGACCGAGCACACTCAGCAATTCGTCGCCGTGGTCACGGCGCATATTGAGGATGCGGTTCTTAACCTCGTCGGTGAAGGTCGGTCCGATCTGATCGGCGCTGATGCTTGCCGGCACAATGATCAACTGCGCCAGCTCTTCTGGCGTTAATTCCGCATCGGTTTCCGAGCGGCTTTTCTCTGCCAGTTCCGCCGCACGTTCAAACACCTTGGGATCAATACCCAAATTACGAAAAAGGGGATGATCCGTGCCGTCCATGCCGAAAATCTGGCGCAGCATGTCGACAACATCCTGGCTGAGCTTCACCAGATCAGCATCAATTCCCAACTCTTTCAACTTCAGCAAAAAGTCAGGCTGCGCCGTCAGGATCTCTGCGGTTACAGGGTCACGGCCCGTTGCAAAAAGCATGTTCTCAGCAACTGGCAGAGCATGATTGTAAAGCTCTGGATCAAACGTGTAGACGTGCCGCCAGAGATCCGCCTCGACCAGAGCCTGTCGGACTTTCGGCCGCATTGCGATCAGCTGTCGAGACAATTCAGGATGCATGTCTGGATCGAACTTCTGCTCCAGCGCACGGCGGAACAACCGTCGGCCCGATCCCATGCCCTCGATCAAAGCAACCCACCAATCCCTCAGATCATTGGCGTTTTCGCGCCCTGCCAAGGTCGGGTCCAACCAGTCAGCGTCTAATGGATCCGGGCTGTTGCCCGCGCGCGTGGCTTCTTCGATGAAACGCGCAAACTCGGCATTTTCCCGTGGTCGGGATTTGAGCGGCATCATAATGTTGTCGCCAAAGCTGCCTTGGAACATGACCGGACGCGAGGTTTGAACCGCCCCAGTTTTGGCGGAGACTATTGAGTTCGTATTTCAAGCTGCGATTTTGTCTGACTTCAAGGCTTCTTCGTATCTCTCCTCGGCTTCGATTGGCGTGATGTACCCGAGTGGTTCAAGCAGGCGCTCTTTGTTGAACCAGTCCACCCATAGCAGGGTTTCCCATTCGACCTGATCCTTGGACTTCCACGGACCTAGTTGATTGATGACTTCGGTTTTGAAGAGGCCGATGATCGTCTCAGCCAGTGCATTGTCATAGCTGTCACCAACGCTGCCGACGGATGGCTCCAGCCCAGCATCGGCCAACCGTTCTGTGTACTTGATCGACACGTATTGGCTGCCGCGATCTGAATGATGGATCAGTTTCTCAGCGGGTCTGCGTGCGTGGATCGCCTGTTCAAGCGCATCTAAGACAAACTGCGTGTCCTGCGTTGTTGATGCCTTCCAGCCCACAATCCGGTTCGCGAAGGTATCAATGACGAACGCCACATAGACGAACCCGCGCCAGGTCGAGACGAACGTAAAGTCGGACACCCACAGTTCGTTCGGCATTGAAGCCCTGAACTGGCGATTGACCTTGTCCAGCGGGCATTGATCCGCAGGTTGACCACAGGTGGTTTTGACCTTCTTTCCACGCCGGACGCCTTGAATGCTAAGCTGGCGCATCAACCGTTCTACAGTGCAGCGAGCAATATCAATCTTCTCGCGCTTCATCGCGTGCCATAGTTTGCGTGCGCCATAGACAGAACGGTTCTTCTCCCAAACATCCTTCATCGTTTTGCGCAGAAACTCATCCCGCTTGGCCCGGTCCGAGGCACGGTCGGGATCACGCTCGATGGCAATGCGTTTATAGAACGTCGAAGGGGCAATCTGGAGAACTCTACAGATCGGCTCGACCCCATGCGCCCCACGATGATCCTTGATGAAGGCAATCATTTGCGGAATGGGCGGTCGAGCTCCGCCTGAGCAAAATAAGCAGATGCCTTCTTCAGGATCTCATTTGCCTGACGCAACTGCCGGTTCTCGCGCTCAAGTTCTTTGATGCGATCCCGCTCTGCAGAGGTCACGCCATCGCGTTTGCCGGTATCCGCCTCGTGTTGCTTGACCCAGATACGAAGGCTGTCTCTGCTGCACCCAACCTTCTGAGAGATCGACAAAAGTGCTGCCGATCTGCTCGTGTATTCGCTCTCGTGATCCAAGACCATCCGCACCGCTCGTGCGCGCAATTCCTCTGGATAACGTGTTCCGTTCTTTGTCTTTCCCATGACCCAGTATCCTTACTTCTGGGTCTCCGGCAAACAAGGGGCGCTTCAGACCGTCGCCTTCGGTACCATCGCTAAAACTCCAGCGGTGGCCGATGACTTCGGCACCTGCCAGCTCTGCGAGTTGTACAGAGAACTCTCCCGCGATTCCTGCGGCCTGAGCTTCTTCACCGATGATGACTTGCTCAGGTGCGGCCACGACCAGGATCTTTGCCACATCCGTATCCAACGGGCTGCACTCTCCACGCGCCTCACCCGTGATCGTTAGGGTGACGGAATACTCACCAGGGCGTTTGAATATATGCACCGGATTTTCGCCGCTGCCTGTTCCGCCGTCACCAAAAGTCCATGCAAAAGCGTTCACTGCGCCATCCGCATCCGTAGATTTCGATCCATCGAAGCGGATGCGCTGGTTCGTGCAAACGGTCATATCGGGCCCGGCATCCGCGATCGGTCCTTCCCGAATGAGGGCCGCGATACGGTCAATATCAGTACCACGCTCAGTCCCGGTTTCATTGCGAACACGCAACGTCACAGGATAAGTTCCAGGTAGTTCGTAGGTCTTAGTTGGGTTGATCAGATCGGACGAGGATCCGTCACCAAAATCCCAAGAGTAAAGCAATAGGCCGCCGTCGGGGTCCACGCTGGCCGAGGCATCAAACAGAATGGGTTGCCCCGAACAAACATCCCGGTTCCCACCTGCATCAGCCACCGGCCGTGCGTTAATTTCGACGACAGTTGCATCAATTGCCCGGGCATTGGCCAAACCGGTGCCATCATCGACGCGGAGCGTTACCGGGTAGATACCGGACCGTGGATACACATGCCGAACCTTTTGACCAAAGGCCGGTGCAGTTCCGTCACCGAAATCCCAACGGTAAATCAATGCATCACCATCGGCATCGGAAGACGCCGACGCATCCAAATCAACAATCAACCTGTCCGTATTGATGGAAGGACCTGCTTCGGCAATCGGGGCGTGGTTGACGCGAACGATGATGTCATCGGTTGCGGTGGCATTCAAAACGCCACTGTCATCTGTCACGATAAGCTGGGCAGACCAAACGCCCGCACTGGTATATGCCCGATCAATTGTGAGCGCTTCGAGAGGGGCCCCAAGATCGTCAAATTCCCAGCGGTAGCTGACAAGGTTCCCGTCCGGATCAAAGCTTTGCCCGGCATCAAATGTCAGCGTTTCGCCCGGCGCGATTAATTGATCCGCCCCGGCAATGGCCACTGGCGGTGCATTAACCGTAATCAGAACCTCACTGTCATCTTGCGCCGAACCCCCGCGGAAATCATCAAAAACCGTTAAGCGAATGCGGTGCAGACCCGGTTCATCGATCTTGTATGCCGCCCGCTCTCCCCGTGCGGTACTGCCATCAGGATAGGTCCACAAGTAATCAGAAATCGAACCATCCGGATCGACCGAAGCTCGGCCGGATAGAATAAACTCTTCCCCCGGAGCAACCGTTTGCGGCGGGCCCGCATCGGCGATTGGCACCGTGTTAATAGTCAAAACCGTGGTGTCCCGGTTCCAGTTCAACGGAGCGCCACTGTCGTCGCGAACGATTAATGCGACCTCGTACACGCCGGATCGCGCATAGGCATGGGTTACTTCCTGACCTGTGCCAAAATTGCCATCGCCAAAATCCCACTCGTAAGAGGTGATCGTTCCGTCAGAGTCACTGGACCCGGCGCCGTTGAATGTCACATCACTGGCCGTCACAAACTGATCGGGACCAGCATCTGCAACCGGGGCGTCATCGATCACAATATCCATCGCGGTGGTTTGCTGTGCCGATGCAGTGCCGCTGTCGTCAGTCACCGTCAATACAACTCGATACACCCCGGGTTGCGTCCACGCATAATTAACGATGGGACCTTCGCCGATCGCACCATCCCCAAAGTCCCAAAGATAAGACAGAATTTGACCGTCATCATCGGTTGTCAGGCTGCCGTCCAAAATGGCGGCCTCAGAGACCGATACTGGCCTTGGCGGGATTTGGATCACCGGTTTGGGTGGAGAATTAACCGCCACCTGCATCCAGTCGCGGGCGGTATCGTTGGACACGCCGCTATCATCCACGACGCTGAGCATCACGCGATAGACGCCCGAGTTCTGGAAGGAATGGCTGACATTTGCACCCTCAAGGATGGTGCCGTCGCCCATGTCCCACCGATAGGTATCGATCAAGCCGTCAACGTCATAGCTCGCCGCAGCACTGAGTGCGACGGCCTGACCAACAATTGCAGACTGATCGGTGCCAGCTTCGCCAACAGGTGGGAAATTCACTGTTACCTCGCGTGTTGCAACACCAAAAAAGCAAGGGTGCTGGCTGTCATCACGGACACGCAAGACGGCTCGATAAAGCCCCGGAGCGGAATAGACATGCTGCGCTGTCATTCCTTCGGCCACGGCGCCGTCCCCAAAGGTCCAGCGATATCCAGTGATCGGGCTGTCCGATGGTTGCGAGGCGGAGCCGTCGAAATCAACGATCTCGCCCGGTGCCACGGTAATCTTGGCTCCCGGAACTGCAACCGGTGCAAAGCGCACGTGCACAGGCAGGTCGATCTGATCACCGCGTCCCGGGCGGCTGCCTTCTTCTAAAACGCGCAATCGTGCGGTGTAGCGACCCGGATCGGTGTAACGATACGCGATGACTCGATCAGTGGAGCTTTGCCCGTCACCAAAGTCCCACTCATAGCTCAGCGGATCACGTCCCAATGACCGGCTGCCGTCAAACGCAACCGCGCGACAATCGGCCAGCGGACGTGCTGTGCCAACCGCGGTTGGGCGCGCCGGGATCAATGCCCGTGCCGGCGGTATTTGCAGAGGCATTGGCCGCCCAGTTCCATCAAAAACGGCCAGCGTCACGTCATTTGGCGTCTCAAAGCCGCCCAACAAACTCAACGCGAGATTTGTTTCATCGGTATCGACGGTATCAGACGTCCAAAAGTCCTGACCGGACACGCGAACACCAAGGTCTTCGTAGTCGGTGACCAGCGCGATTTCGCCATTTGCGGCATCAAAGCTTTGCACTGTAAATGGCCCATCGCCCGGCGGGTTGAACCAAACCTGCGTGGCCGGATGATCCCGCGACCAGCGAACTGTTGGCCGATACGCAAACATTTCGAGCCCATCGGGCGCGCGATCCCGGTCGCGGGACAAGCTGACATTCACTGAATACCCGTTGCCGTCATTACCGCCGGCCCCTTGGATATCGAGCCGGAAATAAGCGCGGCCCTCGATCACTTCACCCTGACGCGCACGCACAACCCCCAATGTCGCCCAACGCCCGTTTGTCGCGCGGTCACTGCCCCAATCGCGCTCTTCAAGCAAATTGCCCGGGCCGGTTACCGGCAAACGGCTGACGCGGGCGGGGGCACGCGCGCCGTCTTCAACCGGCTCGGGCCGGTCCGCTTCGGAAAAGGCCCCCGCGCCACCGAATATCCGGAATACAGTGGATGCACCTGCAGGACCGCCATAGGTGAAATCGTTGTCACCAAAGACTTCTGGGTCAAAGACACGCACATAAAGCCGATCCGAAAGGTCCGCGGGCACACTAAAAAATATCTGTTCGCGGCGGTCTACATCGCCCTCGCGGGTTGGAGATTGCACGCCATAGACGACCAGCAACCCTTCTTGCTGCAACTGAGCATGACCACGAACAGGCAGTATCGACAGCACCAAAGCTGTCGCTGCCAATATCGTTTTTACCAGTCCGACCTTTGTCATTCCATTCCTCCAACCCCGATCTCACCCCTCCAGATCGGGCCTCTATTCTTCCAGCGCTCACTCGAACGCCGCGTTCCCCGCGTAATCTTCGACAATCAGCTCAACCAGCCGCAATTCTCCGGCTTCAGGCGGCAGGCTGGCCCGGCAAATCCCAAGGGTATTGTCGCATCTCAAAAAGCCTGACGCTTCGACCCCGGCAATCTCGATGACATATGGCGCGGCTTGCACCAAACCGCTTGCATCAGCAGCTTCAACCACGATTTCGATCGGCCCGCCGTCGCCCCGCGGACGGTTAAGATCCACGCTGCGGATGTCGGGCGGCTCATTGTCCAAAAGTGTCTGCCAGCGCGTTGCAGTCACATTGCCGGTGGCATCGCTGGCAATCATATCAAAGCTGTTGAGACCCGGCACAAGCGACACGGTCAGGTCAAAACGGCCGCCGGTCAGTGGAACTGGCGTCCCATCCAGCAACAAGATCACAGCGTCATCCACACGACCGGTAAGTGACAGGGTTGTGTCAGCTGTTGCACGTGGCGGCGGCAGATCAAGGACGATTTCGGGCGGCACCAGATCGCTGACAACATCGAAGGCAATTGTTCCTTCTACGCGGTTGTCGGGTGCCAGCACTTCGATTACATAGCGCAGTGGGTCCTCTGTCGCCGGGACGGTAAAGTTGAAACTGCGGTCCGTTTGTACACGGGTTTGCACAGCGATTGCCCCGGTCGCGTCCCGCACAACAAGCGGCGCTTCAAACTGCGCTGTTGTGGTTCCACGAACAGTCAATTCTGCCGTCCGGGTTGCCAAGGCGGAGCCGATCCGGGGTGTGCCACTATCGAGAGATATATCAACCGTTTCCGCCGGCCGGAACACGACCGTTTGACTGCGGGTGGATTTGTTCCCGGCGGGGTCTGTTGCTTCAACCGTGATCCGGTTTTCGCCCGGCGACAAAGCAAATGTGGTTATGAAACTCCCATCCCGCT
This sequence comes from Paracoccaceae bacterium, assembly GCA_965198725.1. Classification (GTDB taxonomy): domain Bacteria; phylum Pseudomonadota; class Alphaproteobacteria; order Rhodobacterales; family Rhodobacteraceae; genus CBDAPX01. The sequence continues at coordinate 1,519,108 of CBDAPX010000001.1, read as the reverse complement.
CCGGTGGCAGAAAGACACCGTTCAAAAGAACCAGAGCCTCTGGTTCTGAAGCGCCCAGAACCTCAACTGTCGGCTCTGAGACGACCACTCCATCACCAGGGGCAAGGATGGTGAGGAAGGGCGGTGTTTCGTCGATACGGACAAAGAAATCTTGTGCCGTGCTCCATTGACCCGGCAGGCCTAGCGGATCAAGGGCCGCAACACGCCAGTGGTAGCGCGCCGGTGCCAGTTCTGCCTCAAACGCGGTCCCGCGCACACCCCATTCGGAAATCTGCATTTGGTTAAATCCAGGATCGGTTGCAACTTCGAGCCAATAGGCCTCGGCGCCCTCAAACCTGTTCCAGCTCAGCTGTGTGACCGGCTTGTAAATGACCGTTCCAAGTTCCGGAGCCTCCAAAATGGGGCTGTCGAGAACATCGGCAATTGTTGTGGATACATCACCGACGACGACGCCTTCGTTTTCTCCCAAGGCAATGGTTTCGCCTTCCCGGTTTATCTCAAGTTCTTCGGCGTCGTAGTTGACAAAGCGCGCACCGGTTTGATCGCTCTTAATCCAGAAATCTGACGAATTCGTAGTCGACTCGATCCCGGGCACTTCGATTTCGAACTGCGTCTTATCTGAAAGCTGATTTAGGAGGGCGTAGAAGTCGCCATTGGCCAAAGACACCTTGGTGACCTCACCGCCGGTCAGTGGATCGGACCGCATCCGTTGAATTGTCGCGTTCGAATTAGGGTTTAATCGCAACCGGCTCAGATCACGGAATGTGACTTGCGTCGTACTGTTAGACAGCGTGCGCAACCGTTCGAATTCCACGAGAATGTCATTCATATCCCGGCCGCTCCAACGCGGTTCCGCGGGCGCACGCCCTTCGACATCGCCCTGCACATCCGACACAACGGCCTCTGCCGATCTGTCCCGTTGCTGAATGGAAATCTCAAGCGCTTGTGCTGCAAACGTCGTGGCAATTTCTGAAAAGTCCACCACTGCGCGCCATTCACCAAATTCTCTTTGCGCGACTGCACTTTCCCGATTTTCGATCGCGGCTCCAATTTCCGTCGGCGCAAATATTCGCGCCCCTTCGGAATTCGCTTTTTGAATGGCAGTCAGCGATGCCGCCAATGCCGCATCGGCCGCCGCAACCTGGCGCACGGGCAAAAGTAATTCCATACCCGGCAAAACCTCGGCCGGTGACGCGATTCCATTTATCCGCAAAACGGTGGGCCAAAGATCAGGATCGCCAAGATACTGCCCGACAAGTCCACGGATCGTATCAGTTTCTGAAAACGCAACTTTTTGCAGCGGGGCGCCCAAGGCCGCGGTTTGGGCGGTGGCTTTGTAGCCAAGACCGGATGCAAAAATCGTCAACAGTCCCAGCCAAAAAGCACTGAGCCTCACAAATTGACAATTCAAAATACCGCGCTTCATAAAATAGCCAATCCCACCAACGGGATCGCCCCATACATGCGTCCGGATCATTGTCGCAGCCCCCGCGGCCCAATCAAGAAATTTACCAAAAATTCAAAATCACTTTGAGCTGCGCACAGCATAAGCGAAGCAAAATACGCTTGACGTATAGCATTGTTTCCAATGCGAGAACAGTTTTGCCTAAAATTAACCACGTTGCTGCGGCGCCGATGTCAACTGACCGGTGCGTAAACAGAATCGAAGAACCAAATGAATCCGTCGAATTACGACGGACCGTTAACCAGTACGGAAAAGCTACTTTCCGAATTGATCAGCCGTTTCCGGGAATAGAATCCCGCGTTCACCTTACGCCCGAGATACGGCAAATCAAATTGATAAGGGTCGGCATCGTGATCGGCGCCACCTTCGCAATACGCAATCAAACCTGACATCATCTTGGCCGCGATCGGCGCGTTTTTGTATTGGTTCCCACTTGTACCGCAAGCCATATAGAACCCGGGCAAGCTGGACTTGTCATAGATCGGGATCCAATCGGTCGACGCGTCATACAGGTCAACGACCCCGGGCGCCGTATTCGGAATGCCCAGCGACGGCACCCGTTGCGCGTAGCGCATCGCCTGTGTGGTCCACTGATCGGTGAAATTGCGGTCGTAATCCTTATCATCATCGCACCAATGATGCGGATCGCATTCCGGATCTTCGCTGCCGATCAGGATGTGGTTGCCGTGTTCGGGACGAACGTAGAGCGAGATGTCACTGTCGGACACAATGGTTCCGTTTGTTTCGAAATCGAACCCTTCGGGGCTGGGCACATGCACAACTTCCTGTCGTAAGGGGCGGGTTTCGATTGTCATATCCCCTGTCACCCTCGCCATTTCGTTGATGATGGCAGAGCCCGGACCGGCGACATTGACCACCACGGCCGCATAAAGGGTTTCGCCGGTGGTTAGGGTCACGCCGGCGACGCGCCCATCCGCTGTGACGATGTCTGCCACCTCGGCTCCGGTTCGGACCTGCGCACCATGTATTTGGGCCGCGGCCATGAGGTTTTGCGCACTTAGAGCCGGGTCATTGACATAACCCGCGTTGGGCCAGAACACACCGCCGTTCATGCGGGCCCCGTTCGGTTCCCCGAAGGTGGGATCGGACATGCGTTTGGCTGGCGCAAAGCTGTCCATCGAATAGATCGGCAGTTTTCCCAGAATCTGGTCCGAGGTCATCTCTTCGAACGGACAATTCAGCGCAGCTGAGTTTTGCATGTGCTTTTCAAGGAAACCGTTGGCCTCGGTCTTCATAGTCAGGCATCCGACTTCGCGGAATTCGGCCAAGGGCTCTGACGCGGGCAGCCCGAGATAATCCTTCCAGTCCCGCCAGTAATGATAGCCTTCCCAGGCCATAGCGGTGCCATCAAAGGTCGAATAATGCATCCGGATGATCGCGCAGGACCCCGCCGTCGATCCATGTCCGACCTGCGCGTTGCGATCCAATGACAGCGTTTTCCATCCCATTTTGGACAGCTCGAATGCAAGCGCTGCACCGATGATGCCGGTTCCAATGATGATTGCATCTGCAGTGTTGGTCATGAACGAAGTCCCTTGTTCCGATGGTGCGCCCAAAAGCTGCGCGCATAAGCTGCGAATTCCTCGATCTCGCTGTCCTGCGCGGGCACCCCTGTGAACGCAAAAAGGTAATGCGGCACCATCGACAGCCGGAATTCGACCGTCTCATTCTGCTGTGCCAGATCGTATCCGATTTGCATGTAATAGAGCACGCGCGCGCGGGTCATCGCCTCGACCTCGGAAAAGGCGAAGCGTTGAAACATCTCAGTCAGGGCTTGCAGGCGGCGCGTGTCCGACTGGTCCAGCATGCGCTGCACCTTGCCCGACCGGCGCGCCCAATCGCGCACGGCAAAATCCAGCGCCGTGTCAAACAACCCGGGGTTCACAACACAGCGGTGAACGTTGATGACAGCGGCCGTGATCGTGTCGGCGGGGGCCTCTGTCTGGCGGATCAAACCGGCTGTATTGGTGTCCTGCCAATGGTCCAGCAGCGCATCCAACAGGTCCTGCCGAGACTTGAAGTACCAATAGAAAGAGGATCGCGACACGCCCATGCGTTGGGCAAGGTTCATCACCTTGACCTGCTCAACCCCGTCGCTGATCAAAACATCCAGCGCCAGGTTGATCCAGTCGGATCGTGTGACTTTCACATTGCCGACCAAAGGTTCGGCATCAGGATCGTCGCGGTGCAGAACAGGGCCGGTCATGGCATCAGCTTTCCGGAGGCGCGCCACCTTCGGCGGTGCGCTTTGCAATGAACTCTTTCAGATGCCCGATCCGGTCTGGATCGCTGGCCGTTACTGGGGGTTTGTGGTTTGCAAGGATGCTTTGCCAGGCTTCTGTGGCGCGCGTATCCGCATCTTTGGCCCCGGCATCTGTCCAGGTGCCAAAGTTCGACCAGTCATAGGCAAACGGTTCGTAAAACGCGGTCTGATACCGTTCCATCGTGTGCACCGCGCCAAAGAAATGGCCGCCCGGCTGTACCTCACGAATGGCATCCAGGCCGATATCCGCCTCGGTTGCCGGTGTATCGGCGCAAAGCTCGGCAAAGGTTTGAACCATATCCATGTCCGTGATCAGCTTTTCATAGGACACGGTTAGCCCCCCTTCGAGCCAGCCCGCCGCATGGATCATGATCGTTGAGCCACCCAAAAACGCGCCCCAGCCGCTGATTTCGGTTTCATGCGCGGCTTGGGCGTCATTGATATTGGCCGCCGACCCCGCCGCGTTGCGCCATGGCAGACCCAGCTTGCGCGCCAATTGTCCCGCCCCAAGCGACGCTTTGACTTGCTCTGGTGTCCCGAACGCGGGGGCGCCAGATTTCATGTCCACATTGGACGTGAACGTCCCATACAAAACGGGTGCGCCGGGTCGTGCCAATTGCGTCAGCGTCAGCGCCGCCAAAGCCTCTGCATGGCTGAGGGTCAGCGCCCCGGCCACCGTAATTGGCGCCATCGCCCCCATCAGTGTGAACGGCGTGATAATGATCATCTGGCCATACCGCGCAAAGTCGAGCAGTCCTTGGGCCATCGGGATATCGATTTGCCGGGGAGAGTTCGTGTTCACGATCGTATAGAGGTGCGGATGCGCGCGGAACTCATCGTCGGAAATCCCCCGAAAATCGCGGATCATCTCGAAGGCGTCCATTGCCTGCGGCGTGCCCCGTGCATAGGCAAACGGAATCTTGTCGCTTTCGGTCAAAACGACCTCGGTCATGGCATAATGCCGGACATGCGTCGGCACGTCCTGAGGTTCGACCAGAGGCGGCACCATTTGCAGCGCATCAAAATGGTGGGTCAGCTGCACCAGTTCCTTAAAGTCCTGAAACTGGCCGGGCCGACGCCCGCGCAGCCGGTCCGTGGCATGCGGCGCACCTGCGCCGGGCTGAAACGCCAGACGGCCCAGTTCAAGGACCAGATCCTTGGACCGCACCCCGGCCCGCATGGTGATGGATTTCGGGGCGCTGGCAACGGCGGCTTCAACCATGTCGCGCCCGAAAAAGACCATCTCTTCGTCTTCGTCAATGCGCGCGCCGCCTTGTTTCAGCAACGCCCGAGCTTCGGGCAAAAGCACCTTGATGCCAAGCGTTTCCAGCACCTCCAGAGCGGTTTCATGGATCTGCTCGATCTGGTCTTCGGAAAAGACCGGTATCTCTGGGAACGGGTTGCGCAGGTTGTGATAGTCCACCTGTCGCGTGACGGTGGCACCGCCACCGCCGCGCCGCCCACGCCGTCCCCGGCGCTGTGCCCCGACCTCGTTCACAGGCGCATCACCTTTCCGGCCGGATCATACGGCGATGGTGCGATAACCGTCGCGGACCGTTCCACGCCGACCACATGCACGCTCAGTTCTGATCCCACCTCAGCATGTTCACGATTGACCAGCGCCATAGCCAGCGATTTGCCCGTGGTATGGCCATACGCCCCAGAGGTGACAAAGCCGATCTTTTCGCCATTGGCCCAAATCGGCTCATACCCACTGGCATCCGCGTCGGCCGCATCGATATCCAGCGTGACCTGAACCTGTGCGGGGCCATTTCCGTCCCGTTCCGCGACCGCGGCCTCTTTGCCGACGAAATCCTTGTCCCAATCGATCCAGCGATCCATGCCGGTCATGGCTGGCGTGTAGGCTTGGGTGAATTCCGCCGACCAGATGCCAAAGCTCTTTTCGATCCGCGTGCTCAGCATCGCGTTGAACCCGACCTCGCGAATGCCCGACGCCTCACCGGCCGCCAATAGCATCCGCCGCAACCCAATATGGTCGCCATAGCGGCAGTTGATCTCATAGCCTTTCTCGCCCGTGACCGACATGCGCGCGACGCGGGCACGGATCAGGCCGATGTCATAGTCACCACAGCCCATGAATTTGAGACCAGAGATATCCTGTTCGGCAACTTTTTCGATCACCTCTTGGGATTTTGGGCCGACCAGCGCGAAGCCACACATTTCTTCGCCAAGATCCTTGACCGTGACACCGTCATCCATGTGGTCGTTGAACCAGCGCATGTGCCATTCCCGCAGGTAATAGCTGCCCATGATCCACCATGTGCCATCGCCCCAGTTGAGGACGGTCAGATCCCCTTTGAGCTTGCCGTTCTCGCCCAGCATCGGCGCCAGTTTGGCGCGACCGGGTGCTGGCAGTTTCGAGGCCATGGCCCGGTTCAGCCAACCTTCAGCATTTGGCCCGGTCACTTCGTAGCGAGAGAACCCGCTGATATCGAGCAGCCCCACGCCTTCACGGATGACCTTGCATTCCGCGGCGACGATATCATGCGCGTTGGACCGTTTGAGGGTCGGTGTTTCCTCGAACCCCTTGGGCGCAAAGTAGAGCGGCACCTCAAGGTCCCAGCTGTTGCCCCAAACACAACCCGCCTCGGTCATCGCCTCATAGGCCGGTGCCATTTTCAGAGGACGACCCGCCGGAAGCTGTTCGTTTGGATAGGTCATCACGAACCGGCGGGAATAAAACTGTCCAGTGGTTTCGCGAATATAGCGCTGGTTTTCGGCGAACTTGCCATAGCGGGCGACGTCCATCCCATAGACATCCGCCTCGGGTTCGCCATGGATCATCCATTCGGCCAGTGATTTGCCAACGCCGCCGCCCTGCAAGAACCCAGCCATGACCGCGCAAGCACACCAGTAACCCGGTTTGCCCGGCACCGGCCCCACCAGAGGGTTGCCATCCGGTGAGAAGGTAAAGGCGCCATTCACCCAGGTTTTGACCCCGACATTCTGCAAGGCCGGGTACCGTTCAAAGCCCATGATCAGCTCTTTTTCGATCCGGTCGGTCTGTTCCTGGAACAGCTCCATGCCGTAATCCCACGGCGCGCCGTCCATTGCCCAATGCTCGTGATCCACTTCGTAGATGCCAAGCAAAAGTCCTTTTTGGTCTTGCCGTGTGTACGTGAACCCTTCGAGGTCGACGGTCATCGGCACTTCGAAATCCAGCTGTTCCAGCTCTGGGATCGTGTCGGATATCAGGTAGTGGTGTTTGAGCGGCGAAACCGGCAGTTCGATACCCGCCATGCGGCCCACTTGCTTGGCCCAAAGCCCGGCTGCGTTGACCACATGCTCACAGGTGATAGTGCCCTTATCGGTCACGACCTGCCAGCCGTCGGCGGTTTGCACCAGCTCTTCAACCTTGGTGTGTTCGAAATACTCCGCACCACGTTTCTTGGCCGCCACGGCATAGGCATGCACGGTACCGGTGGTATCGACATACCCTTCGCGGTCGGCCCACATTCCGCCAAGCAATCCTTCGGTGGACATGATCGGGCAGCGTTCTTGCGCTTCTTCCGGCGTCACCAGATGACAGTCTTCAATCCCGATGGACTGGAACGTACGATAAGCCGATTGCAGCCACTCCCAACGGTCCGGTGTGCCCGCCATGGTCAAACCACCAGTCATATGCAGACCGATGTTCTGACCGCTTTCCGCTTCGATCTCTGACAAAAGGTCGATGGTATAGGCCTGAAGGGCTGCAATGTTCGGGTCGGCGTTCAGCGCATGGATGCCACCCGCCGCGTGCCAACTGGATCCGGCAGTCAGAACCGACCGTTCCAAAAGGCAAACATCTTTCCAGCCAAACTTGGCCAAATGATACAGAACCGACGTTCCGACAACGCCACCACCGATGATCACGACCCGATAATGCGACTTCATAGATGATTCCACCTGACACCTGTGTCCAATACTCGGCGGAAGCTGTCATGGACTGTACATTTCTGTCCAGTACTATTTTCAATGGACCACCGGAAACATGAAAAAGGCCCCGCAAAACGGGGCCTCGATCAAACAGCGATGGGTGGTTTACTTGGTGAGGATCAATTTGCCGGCCCGGGTGATCCGCAGCGTATAAAGCTGATCGCCCAATTGAATTTGGGCCAGATTGCCCTTCTGCGTCAGATCTTCGGCTTGATGTGTTGGGATTTGAGCAACTTGCGGAACGAAGTCGCGAATAGGGGTATGCGCAGTCATCGGTCGGTCTCCCGTTGGTTTACCCGCGGCTTGTGCGAGCTTTCGTGGTGACATGTATCCTGTCGCGACAGCCGGGTACGGCATGTCCCGAGCCGCAATGAAGCAGGGCACCATGTGAAAATGAGTCGGGCTGCCTGCAATCAGAAGCGCAGGTTGGCTAGAGGATGATCTATTTCTGACTTTTTTAGTCAGTTAAGTCAACAGCGAACTGATCTCTGTCGATTTACACGCTACGCCCAAAACGAAACGACCCGTTCAACCGTCCAAAACGCTGCCAATCCGCCGATGGCGTACACCGTCAAAACCTTCAGCGCGCCCGCCATCTGGGTGCCGATGAGGTTCCGCAATCCAATGGTCCACGCAAACATGCACACGCAGATGAACAGAACCTGCCCAATTTCGACCCCGATGTTAAAGGCGAGCAAGGCAAGAACAATTTCGCTTTCCGGCAAGCCGATCTCACTAAGCGCACTGCCAAAGCCCAGCCCATGGATCAGACCAAAGCCAAACGCAACAACCCATGGCGCACGTTCTGACAGCCCAGGCTGTCCCGACTGTTTGCGCAGAACTTCAGAGGCGAGGAATACGATGGATATCGCGATAATGGCTTCGACCGGTGGGCCTGGAAAATTCAGCCAACCCAGCGCCGCGCCAAGGGTTATGGAATGCGACACGGTAAAGGCGGTGATCGCCCCGATCAGCCGGCGCAGGTCCGGGATCAGCAAAAGCAGCGCCAGCACAAAAAGCAAATGGTCAAAGCCAAAGAGGATATGTTCGACGCCGAGGACAAAGTAACTCCACAGCACTTGCATGGCGCCGGGCGTTTCGGGAATGACGAAGGAAGGGTCCGACGGCACAAGGCGCCACGCCTGACCGACGCCCGCCTCTAGTTCATAGCGCACCAATACATCTGTTCGGGTCTCTTCCAACCCATCGATCGTGATGGTTTCGCCGCGCAGACCGTCGGGACAGCGCGTGATCCAACTGGCCGACCATCCTTCGCCGTCAAAGCTCGGCTCGGGACCGGATTGCACATCACATCCATCCGACAGCCGTGCATCAATCGACATCGGCTGTCCCTGAACATCTGGTTTGCGCCAATAGATGCTCCACGTTTGCTCATCAATGGCGCGCATTTCCAGATAGCCGGGCTGAAACGCGTGGCTGTTTGCGGCTGTGGCTGCACAAAACAACCACATCAGCAGAGCGGCAAACCGGATCATTCTGTCACGTCTTCGCGTTGAACGTCGTACCGGGCGAGCAGCGTTTCAAACTGGCGCTCCCGTAGCTCTTCAGCCTTTTGTCGGCGCCAATCAGAGGTAACATCGGCCTTGATGCTGGCCAGATCTGGCAGCGTCGGAGGGCGGATCTCTTCGACAAAAATCAGATGCGCACCAAACCCAGATCGCACTGGCCCGCTCCATGTCTTGGGCTCCAGCTGTGCAATGGCGTCACAAAAACCGCGTCCAAAGCTGGAATCAATCTGAACGTCGGCGGACATCGGCACCTGTGTCGGCAACAAAGAACGTTCGCCCAAGCTGGACGGGTCCTGCCCAGCCAGAAGGGCATTTTGAACGGCCGTCACATCCGCCTCTGACGGTGCCCCACCCAAGTAGACCTGCGCGAATGCAACACCTCCGGACGTCGTGAAACGATCCGCTTCAGCCGTCAAATGCGCCTGCAGCTCTGCGTCATCGGGTTCCAGCGCGTTGGCTGCCGCCGAGACGATAAATTCCATTTTCTGACGCAGGCGCTGCCGGATCACGGCATCGTTGGAATCAAGGCCCAGTTCCAGCGCTTCACGCACAAACACCTCTTCCCTGATATGATCTTCTATCAATCCATCCAATTCGTCGGCGCTGGGTGGCCTGCGCCAAACCGCCTCGAACCCACCAGAGAGCTGCGCGACATCGTGGCGGGAAATGAAGATGACCCCTTCATCCTGCGTGGGTGTCTCATCAGAAACGAAAAAGAACAGCGCAAAAAGCGCGATGCCGATCACGCCGAAATGCAAGAGCGGCTCGGACAAGAATTTGCGGATCATGGTTTTCCAAAGGCTTGTGGTGTGCTGTGGCACAGATTAGCCGCGCTTCAGCAGAATGCCACCGCCTGCGCGACGCTGCCATATTCAAAAACCGAGAAGCGATGCATTGCCGCATCGCCTTTTGGTATCCAAGCTCTGGTCAGGCGGCCAAGCCCAACATCTCGCGCGCTTGTGCCGCCGTTGCGACAGGGCGATCGTATTTGGCGCAAATATCAGCCGTCAACGAAACCAGCGCGGCGTTTGATGAGGCCAGCGTGTCCTTGTCGATCCGCACGTTATCCTCAAGTCCGGTCCGCGCATGGCCGCCGGACGAGATGGCCCAATCGTTCAAAACGATCTGATTGCGGCCAATCCCGGCAGCGCACCAAGGCGCATCGGGGAAAAGGCGTGCGACGGTTTCGACGTAATAGTCGAACACGTTGCGATCCGCAGGCATCGCGTTTTTTACCCCCATGACGAACTGCACATACGGCACATCTTTGATGAGGCCTTTTTCATGCATCTCGGCCGCTTTGAGGATGTGGCTGAGGTCAAAAGCCTCAATCTCTGGTTTGACGCCATGGGTCACCATTTCCGTGGCCAACCATTCAACCAGTTGCGGCGGGTTTTCATAGACACGCGTTGGAAAGTTGTTCGATCCAACTGACAAGGACGCCATGTCCGGCTGCAAAGACAGCATTCCGCCTCTTTCCTTACCCGCACCGGACCGGCCACCGGTTGAGAACTGGATGATCATGCCCGGGCAGTGTTTCTCGAGCCCCTCTTTGAGGCGTGCAAATTTCTCAGGATCGGAACTGGGTGTCTCATCCGCATTCCGCACATGCGCATGACAGATCGTGGCACCCGCTTCAAAAGCTGCATGAGTGCTTTCTACTTGTTCTTCGATACTGATCGGAACGGCAGGATTGTTTGCTTTTGTCGGCAGCGATCCCGTGATCGCAACGCAGATGATGCAGGGTTTTGTCATACCAGTCGGTCCGTTTCTTCGATGCTTGATGCTGTTGCAGAACAGTAGTTAATGTGGCGAGCGAGCTAAAGCAAAAAGCCATCGTGTACCGGATAGCGGCATGACGCGCACCAAATGGCCGAGCCAGGCTAAATCCAAGACCTCAAAAAGGAGACGCTGACGCTATGCAAACCTCGGACATCGGACTGATCGGGCTGGGCACCATGGGTGCGATGCTGTCGTTGAACATCGCAGAAAAAGGATTTCGGATTTCCGTCTACAATCGAACCGGCTCTAAAACTGATACTTTCATGAAAAACGCGGGTGATTTGGCGTCGTCGATCACACCTACAAAAACGCTGGAAGACTTCGTCGCTTCGCTGACGCCACCGCGCAACATAATCCTGATGGTGCCGGTCGGACAGCCCGTCGACGATCAGATCGCGGCACTGCGTCCATTGCTGGATGCAACCGACATGATCATCGACGCCGGAAACGCGAATTTTCACGACACCAACCGGCGGGCTGCGGACGCGGTGTCTGCAAACCTGCCCTATTTGGGGATCGGGGTTTCCGGTGGTGAAGAGGGTGCTCGGTTCGGGCCGTCGATCATGGGCGGCGGCACGGCAGAGGATTGGGGCCGGGTGTCCCAAATCCTTGAGGCGATCAGCGCGAAATATGACGGTCGGCCATGTGCGACCCTGATGGGACCGGCGGGCGCGGGGCATTTCGTGAAAACCGTTCACAACGGCATCGAATATGCCGATATGCAGTTGATCGCCGAAACCTACGGGATCATGCGCGACGGTCTCAACCTGTCAGCCGCCGAATGCGCATCCGTATTCGACGGGTGGAACACGGGCGTTCTGGAATCCTATCTGGTCGAGATAACCGGCAAAGTGTCTGCCGCCATCGACCCCGACACAAAGGCACCCGTGCTGGACATTATTCTGGATCGCGCTGGACAAAAAGGGACCGGCCGGTGGACGGTCATCGAAAGCCAGCAACTGGGCGCGGCCGTCCCGACCATCGAGGCCGCAGTGGCGGCCAGAAACCTGTCCGCGGCTCTGGAAAAACGGCAGGAAGGGGCCGCCTTGTTCGGCGACGCCACGACACCCGATGCCACCATTGATCTGTCAGCTGCGGACCTTGAGGCCGCGCTGATTGCTGGAAAAATCATGTGCTATGCGCAGGGTTTTGATCTGCTGATGGCGGCGGCGGGGCACTATGGCTGGCACCTGCCGATGAAAGCCATCGCCGAGGTGTGGCGCGAAGGGTGCATCATCCGATCCTCTATGCTCAACGATATGGCCAAAGCGCTGGACGAAGCACCGGACCGCAATCTGATGTTCGCCCCCTATTTCGCGGGGCTCATGGAAGAGCACGAAGGCGCGTTGAGACGGGTTGTGGCCCGCTCGGTCGAAAAAGGGTTGGCCGTGCCAGCCATGGCCGCCTCGATCAGCTATTTCGATACGATGCGCGCATCGCGCACCTTTGCCAATATGATCCAGGCCCAGCGCGATTTCTTTGGCGCCCATTCTTTCGAACGGATCGACAGCGATGGCGCGTTTCACGGGCCTTGGGGCGACGCGCATTGATCCAATCACGGTGACGCAACATGTAGCCACCTGAAAGAAATATAGATTCAATTTTTAGATTGTGTATCGTGGTTGAAGAGCCGCGCCGAACAGGCGTGTGCGTATGTGTTCAAAGGCCAATCTCTATGAGGACGAAAGTGAGCATGAATAACCTGATCAAACACATCACCCTCAGTGCCGCTTTGTCGATTGCGTTCAGCCATGCAGCGATGGCAGAGCAATCCTTGGAAAGTCAGGCGAATGACCCGACGGCCTCGCTTATGTCATTCCAATTTCAGGATTTCTATGTCCCCAATCTGTACAACAGCGATGGCACCCAAAACACACTGCAGTTCCGCGCCGCCATACCGTTCACCATTGGATCGGTGAACAACATCGCGCGTCTGACCCTGCCCTATGTCACGACAAACGCGGCGGACAATTCCGGGCTTGGCGATGCAACGCTGTTTAACCTCGCCGCCTTTGACAGGTCCTGGGGCCGATTTGGTGTTGGGGTGGTGGCACTGTTGCCGACAGGGGCTGACGGCATCAGCGCTGAAAAATGGGGGGTTGGCCCCGCGTTGGGCTTTGTCGCGCAGCGCCCATGGGGCTTGGCCGGCCTGTTTAACCAGAACATTTTCACCGTGGCCGGGGATGAAGGCCGTCCTGACGTGAACCTGTCCACCCTTCAGCCCATCATTAACTATCCCCTTGGCGACGGATGGTCTGTTGGAACGTCGGACATGGCCTTTGCCTATGATTGGGACCAGAACAAATTCACCAGCTTGCCTTTGGGCATCAAGGTTTCCAAACTTGCAAAGGTGGGTCAACTGCCGGTGCAATGGCAGCTCAGTTACGAACGAAACTTTTATGACGACGGGACCGGACCACGTGATACCATTGGTCTGACGGCAAAATTACTGGTCCCGAAATAGTTCGAGAAAACATGAAAAAATCAACGACGCTTCTGGCATCTGCCGCGGTTCTGACAGCCCATGTCGCCGCCGCAGATCCCAACCCGTTGCGCAATGCGTATTTTGGCGAAACACATATGCACACGGCCTTGTCGCTGGACGCCTATATTGGCGGGACGCGTTTGTTGCCGGCGGACAGCCTGCGCTATGCCAAAGGGGAAACGGTTTCCCTGCCGGACGGCACCGAGGTACAGCACAAACGACCGCTGGATTTTGCGATGGTGTCGGACCATGCCGAGTATCTGGGGGAAATGTATTCCACGATATTCCCGGATGCGCCCGGTCACGACAACGAAGACCTCGAAACCCTGCGCAACATGACCGACATCACGCAAAGACAGCAGTGGTTTTTTCAATATGTCGTGTCGTCGAACCGATCGACAACGCCTCAGCATCCACCCTTTTTTGCTGGACCTGAAACAGCCAAAAGCGCGTGGCAGGTGAATATCGACGCCGCCGAGGCGGCAAACGAGCCCGGCAAATTCACCGCCCTGATCGGGTTTGAATGGTCCGGGGCCCCCAATGGGGCGAACCTGCATCGAAACGTTATGTTCCGCGACAACAACGTTCCCGATATCGTGCCCAGCTATATCGACATCAATCAGGAAGAAGGGCTTTGGGACTGGATGCGCGGACAAGAAACCGAAGGCCGCCATGTGCTGGCGATCCCGCACAATTCCAATGCTTCAAAGGGACGGATGTTCCCCGACATCGACAGTTTCGGCCAGGCGATTGATCTGGATTACGCACGCACCCGCGCCCATTTTGAGCCCTTGATCGAAATGTTGCAGGTCAAAGGCAATTCCGAGGTGCACCGCAAGTTCTGGGCCGCCGATGAGTTTGCCAATTTCGAAAATGCAGATTCAATCCAGAAAAACTCTGGCCGTGTTTTCAACAAGCGGGATTTCGTGCGCGGCGGCTTGATCGAGGGGATTTCCTATGAATTTGCGCTGGGTCTGAACCCCTACAAATACGGGTTCGTCGGCGGCACCGACAATCACAACGGCCTGATGTCCGCCGTCGCCGAAGATAGTTTTATCGGCGCACACGGTCCCGAAGATGGCAGCGTGGAACGTCGCCGTACGGGCGACGTGTTGGGCTGGATTGATGGCAAGGACCTTTCCATCGGGTCGATCACCGGTGTCTGGGCCACTGAAAACACCCGCGCGGCGATTTTCGACGCGTTGCGGCGCAAAGAAACCTTTGCCAGCTCCGGCCCCCGGATCAAGCTGAGGATGTTTGGCGGCGTGGACCTTACAGGCACGCAAGACGCCGAAAAGATGGTCCAGGACGGGTACCTGCTGGGCACGCATATGGGTGGCGATCTGCCATCCATCGTGACAGCACCCACCTTTACGGTTTACGCGGAAAAAGACCCCATCGGGGCCAATTTGGACCGTATCCAGATCATCAAAGGCTGGGTCGATATCTATGGCGACACCAACGAAAAAATCATCGATGTCGTCTGGTCAGGTGACCGCAGCATCGACACCGCCACGGGCAAACTGCCCCCTGTCGGAAACACCGTCGACCGGACCAAAGCCACGTTCACCAATGATATTGGCGCACCCATTTTGATCGGAAGCAGGACAGATGAAGATTTCGATCCGCAGCAGGGCGCGCTTTACTACGCCCGCGCCTTGGAAATCCCAACGCCCCGGTGGTCGACTTATGACGCAGTGCGCAGCGGCCAGCCATTGTTGGAAGACGTGCAGGCCACCATTCAGGAACGCGCCTGGGGATCGCCGATCTGGTACAGCCCCGGTCGATGAAAAAGCGCGCCATCAGGCCATGACGGACGCGCCGCTGTCCTTAGCGTTTGTCCCCAGTTGGTTCAGACCGCTTCCGATTGGCCGACCACATCGGCAAAGCTATTAAAGAACTTTGCCGCCAGTTTCTTGGCGGTGCTTTGGATCAATCGGCTGCCCAGCTGTGCCAGTTTGCCGCCAATATCGGCCTTGGCGTCGTAAGGCAGCAACGTACCGGTTTCGGTTTCCGTGAGTGTGACTGTGGCACCGCCTTTGGCAAACCCTGCAGATCCGCCATTGCCTTGCCCGGTCAGGGAAAACCGCTCTGGCGGGGCCTCTGGGTTCAGTGTCACCTGACCGCTGAACTTGGCTTTGACCGGACCGATCTTAAGAACCACCTTGGCTTCAAGCTCGGTATCGGAATGCTTGATCAACTCTTCGCAGCCCGGGATACATTCCTTGAGGATATCTGGATCATTCAGGGCGGCATAGACCTTGTCGCGCGGGGCGTTGATTTCGATTTCTTCTTTCAATTCCATTTCGGCATTCCTTTCAGCAACAGGGAACCTTGATCCGGCTCAAAAGCTCGGAATGTTCTTTGGTCAACGTGGGCCAGAACCGGCGCAGCAGGGCCAGCGGATTTCGGGGTGTCTCACGCATCGGGATGATCTTTTTCGGACCGCGCGGCCCGGCGCAGCTGGACGATTTCGGCCAGAATTGACAGCGCGATTTCCTTGGGTGTGATTGCGTTTATGTTCAGACCGGCCGGCGCGGAAATACGGGCCAGCGACGATGCCGAAACGCCCTGGTCCTGCAATCGCTGGGACAGCTTCGCAAACTTGCGCCGGCTGCCCACGAACGCAACATACCCGCATCCCGTTTCAAGCGCGCGTTTTAACGCGGCCTCATCCCCTTGGCCTTGGGTCGCGACCACACAATAGCTCGCCCCCAACCACGCCTCTGGATCATCCAATGCTGTCGCAGGCATCGCGCCGTCTGTATCGATTTTGGGTGGACACCAGAACCGGTTGAATTCGAATCCCGCGCTCAACTCGACAAGGGTCTGCGCCACCTTGCCAGACCCGCAGATCATCAGTTTGGGCAAGGGAACAATCGGCTCAACGAAAATGTCCAAAGACCCTTCGCTGGGACAGCCATTGCGGGCAAAGCGGACACCGTCCCGTTCCTCGCCGGGCGCCACGCCCTCGGCATCCAGCAATTCTTCGGGCCGCAGCGACAGGAACTTTGGTTCTCCCGCGTCCATGGCATCCCGGGCCACACGGGCCACCGCCGCTCGGACACAACCACCGCCCAAGAACCCCTCGACAATCGCGCCATCGCTGTCCAGCACGGCCTTGTCGCCGGGACGCGCAGCCGTTGAAGAGACCGTGCGCACCACGGTTGCCACCGCAAAGGGGTCGGTGCCGCTCTGACGCTTTTCAATCTCGTGCTGAAGCTTCTTTTCCAAAACCAACCCCTGCATCAAAGTCGTCCCAAATCCTGTTCCAAACGGGCAAGGTCGCCCAAGGTGTTCGCCGCCGCAAAAAGATCAAGGTGCGGCAGTGCCGCCGCCATGCCGCGCGCCACTGGCTCGTAGTCTTTCCACCCTTTCAGCGGGTTCAGCCAAATCACCTTGCAGCCGCGTCGTTTGATCGCCTGAAGCGCTGCATCGATCCGCTCCGGTGGGTCGCTGTCATACCCATCGGACAGGATGATCACGACCGACCGGCCATCCACGAACTTTCGCGCATAGCTGCGCGCAAAGCTTTCCAGATTGCTGCCGATCTTTGACCCGCCGCCCATCCCATCCGCCAAAAGCGTGACGCGGTTGAGGGCGCGCAACGGGTCTGCATCGCGCAACGCTTCAGAAATGCGGACCAGCCGGGTGTGAAACAGATACGCATCCGACGCGGTATCGGCCCGCATGACCCCGGCCAAAAACGCCAGAAACGGGCGCGCATAAGTCATCATAGAGCCTGACACATCGCATAAGGCGACGATCTGGGTCGGACGATCCGGGCGGGTGCGTTTGGCCAGACGCAGAGGTTCCCCGCCGCTGGCCAGACTGCGCCGGATGGTCCGGCGAAAATCGATATGACGCCCCCGCGCGGCGATCTTGCGCCGCCGGGACCGTTTGTCCCTCAGGGCGCGCCCCAGATCATGGGCCACCTTTTCGGCGGCCCGGATGTCTTCGGGCGAGACCAGTTCCCGCAGATCTTTTTTGAGAAGGTTATGGCTGCGCGCCGCCATCAGCTTTCCTGTGCCGTCCGCGGCACTGTCCCCATCGCCGCCATCATCCGGGCTGTGCATGGTGCCGGTACCGCCTGTAGAGCGCGTGCCGTCCACCTGTGAGTTGCGCATATGTTGGCGCGCCGCCGCCTGATCGGTGGGAACGACTTTTTCCCGAACGCGGCCATCAGCCAGCCAGTAACTGTCAAAAAGCAGGTCAAACCGGGTCACGTCCGCCGCACAGCCGCAGCACAAGGTTTTGAGCGCCAAGCGCACCGCCGTGATTTCGCCGGGGTTCACATGGGTCAGTGCACGCATGGCCAGATCGGTTTCCGACACGCCGACGGCAACCCCATGGGCCCGCAAATGCGCCATGAACCCGGACAGGCGCGCGGCCGGTCCCGGATCCCGTGCGGCAAATCGGGTCACCTTGGTCATGCGGCTTTCCCTGCCAATCGTTGGGCCACTTCGACCGGCACATTGGCCCGGTCCCGTTCGGTTTTCAGCAACGTCGCCAGCGCCGCCATCAAGACAGAGGGGTCTTCGGTCAGGTCATTGACCCCCAGCCCCCCCAGCGCGGCGGCGAAATCGAGCATTTCTGCGATGCCCGGTTTCTTTTCGAGGTCTTCTTTGCGCAGGGATTGCACGAAACCGATGATTTGCCCGGCCAGCTCTTCGGCGATACCGGGACACCGCGCGGCCAGAATGGCCAGTTCCGTGGATCGGTCCGGGTAATCCACATGGGCGTAAAGGCACCGCCGCCGCAACGCGTCCGACAAATCCCGCGTTCCGTTTGCGGTCAGGATCACGATAGGCCGCGTCACCGCCGCGATCGTGCCCAGCTCTGGCACCGTGATTTGGAAGTCCGACAGGATTTCCAGCAGGTACGCCTCAAACTCTTCATCCGCCCGATCAATCTCGTCAATCAGTAGGACCGGAGGCACCTCTTGCTGAATGGCTTTCAGCAAGGGCCGCTCCAACAGATACGCGCGCGAGAAGATACGGTTTTCAACTGCCGCTCCGGTTTCGCCACCTTCCGATGCCGCGCGGATCGCCAAAAGCTGTCGTTGATAGTTCCATTCATAGATGGCCTGCGATGCGTCGAGCCCTTCGTAGCATTGCAAGCGGATCAATTGAGTGTCGCGCGCCTGTGCCAGACTGCGCGCGATGTTGGTTTTGCCCACACCCGCCGCCCCTTCGAGCAACAAAGGACGCCCCAGCTTGATGCTGAGATAAAGCGCCATGCTAAGGTCGTCAGACGCGATATAGCCCTGAGCCTCTAGCGCGGATTGAAGGTCTCGCCTGTCCATCTTGGTATCGAAGGGTGGGTCCGAAAACCCACCCTACCCCTTTGTTCAGCCGTGCAGGCCCAGATCGTTTGCGGTTTTCCAGATCCGCCAATGATCGTGCGGCATGTGGCTTTGACGCAGGCCAAAGGCCCGGAACGCGTCATGAACCGCGTTGGAAAAGGCCGGCACACCGCCCACATTCGGGCTTTCACCAACGCCCTTGGCCCCAATCGGGTGATGCGGGCTGGGTGTTTCGGTGTGATCGGTGGTGTAGTTGGGTGTCTCCCATGCCGTGGGCAGGAAGAAATCCATCAACGTGCCGGTCTTGCAGTTGCCAAGCTCGTCATAGGCAATCTCTTGCCCCATGGCGATGGCCAGCGCCTCGGTCAGACCTCCATGGACCTGGCCTTCGATCACCATCGGGTTGATCCGCGTGCCGCAGTCATCCAGCGCATAGAACTGGCGGATTTCGTGCGTACCGGTATCCACGTCAATTTCCATCACGCAGATATAGGCCCCGAACGGATAGGTCATGTTCGGCGGGTCGTAATAGCTGACCGCCTCCAGACCCGGCTCAACCCCCGGGATCGCCTGATTGTAGGCGGCATAGGCAATCTCGGCCATGGTTTTGAAACGTTCCGGCGCGCCCTTCACCGCGAAACGATCCACGTCCCATTCGACATCATCGTCGTGCACTTCGAGCAGATAGGCCGCGATCATCTGGGCCTTGGCCCGGATTTTTCGCCCCGCCATCGCCGTTGCGGCACCGGCCACCGGGGTCGAACGGGACCCATAAGTGCCCAAACCATAAGGTGCTGTGTCGGTATCGCCTTCTTCGATGGTGATCGAGTCCGCCGGAATGCCGGTTTCAGTTGCCAGGATCTGGGCGAACGTTGTCGCGTGCCCCTGCCCCTGACTGATCGTGCCAAGCCGCGCAATCGCCGACCCTGTCGGGTGGATGCGGATTTCACAGCTGTCGAACATGCCCATCCCAAGGATGTCACAGTTCTTGACCGGGCCTGCGCCGACAATCTCGGTAAAGTGGGTCAAACCAATGCCCAACAGCTTGCGCGTCTCACCGCCTTTGAACGCCTCGACCTGCTCGGCCTGCTCTTTGCGCAGACCTTCGTAATCGACAGCTTCCAACGCCTTGTCCCAAGCGGTGTGGTAGTCACCCGAGTCATATTCCCAGCCCAGCGCACTGGTATACGGGAACTGCTCTTTCTTGATGAAGTTTTTGGCGCGAAGCTCGGCGGCATCCATGCCCAGCTCTATCGCCAGCACCTCAATCATCCGTTCAATGAAATAGGCGGCCTCGGTCACACGGAAGGAACAGCGATACGCCACGCCACCCGGCGCTTTGTTGGTGTAAACTCCGTCGACACCGACATAGGCCACCGGAATGTCATAGGACCCGGTACAGATGTGAAAGAACCCAGCCGGGAACTTGGTCGGGTCGGCGCAGGCGTCAAACGCCCCATGATCTGCCGTCACATGACAATGAAGACCGGTGATCTTGCCGTCCTTGGTGGCGCTGATCTTGCCTTTCATCCAGTAGTCGCGGGCAAAGGCCGTGGCCATCAGGTTTTCCATCCGGTCTTCGATCCATTTGACCGGCTGACCGGTGACGATCGACGCCACGATGGAACAGACATAGCCGGGATAGACCCCAACCTTGTTGCCGAACCCACCGCCGATATCGGGCGAAATCACACGAATGTTGTGCTCTTCGATACCGGACAAGAGCGATGCGACGGTGCGCACCACGTGCGGCGCCTGAAAGGTGCCCCACAGCGTCAGCTTGCCGTTGACCTTGTCCATCGAGGCGACACAGCCGCAGGTTTCCAACGGACAGGGGTGAGTGCGATGGTAATACACCATCTCTTCGGCCACCACCTCGGCGGCATCGATCGCCTGATTGGTCGCAGTTTCATCGCCTTCTTCCCACAGGAAGATGTGGTTGGCATGTTTGCGCGGACCGTGGGCACCATCAGCACCCGCTTCGAGGTCTTCGCGCAGCACCACATCGCTTTCCAAAGCGGCGAACGGATCGGTGATAACCGGCAGTTCTTCGTATTCGACTTCAACTGCCTCGACGCCATCAGCGGCGGCATAGCGGTCGGTCGCAACGACAAAGGCCACTTCCTGACCTTGGAACAGGACCTTGCCATCGGCCAGAACCATTTGCTTGTCCCCGGCCAGCGTCGGCATCCAGTGCAGGCTGAGGGGTTCAAGGTCCTTGGCGGTCAGAACCGCCAGAACGCCGGGTATTTTCAACGCCTCTTCGGTGTTGATCGACACAACGCGCGCATGGGCAAAGGGAGAGCGGACAAAGTCGCCCTGCAACATGCCCGGCAGTTTCACGTCATCGACATAGTTGCCTTTGCCTTGGGTGAACCGCACGTCTTCGACGCGTTTGCGGGACGTTCCCATGCCTTTGAGGTTGGCAACGCGTTCTTCGCGGGAGGGAGGGGTCATATCATTCATTCTGCGGCCTCCTTCGCGGCGTTCATTTCAGTTGCGGCGGCCTGGATGGATTTGACGATGTTCTGATACCCGGTGCAGCGGCACAGGTTACCGGCCATACCAAACCGAATGTCTTCTTCCGACGGGTTCGGGTTTTCCTGCAAAAGGCGATAGGCTCGTGTGATCATGCCCGGTGTGCAATAGCCACATTGCAGCCCGTGATGCTCGCGAAACGCCTGTTGCAGCGGGTGCAGGGCGTCGGGCGATCCCAGACCTTCGATCGTTGTGACATCCGCGCCAGCGGCCTGAACCGAAAACACGGTGCACGCTTTCACCGATTTGCCGTCCATATCAACGGTGCAGGCCCCGCAATGGGAGGTTTCGCAGCCAATATGTGGGCCCGTGATGTTGAGCTGCTCGCGCAGCGTGTGGATCAGCAATTCGCGCGGATCGGCAAGAACGTCTTTCTGTTCGCCGTTCACGGTTAGCTGGATATGTACCTTGCTCATGTTTTTGCTCCCTTACGCGCGTGACCAGGCGCTCACGATGGCACGGGCTAGAACGACCCCGGCCACGTGGCGTTTGAATTCAACGGGTCCGCGATTGTCTTCGTTCGGATCGATATCGCCGGTCATCGCCGCAACGGCCGCCTTGATGGCGTCAACGTCACAGTCTGTTCCGACCAGTGCGGCCCCCGCCGCCTCGGAATAAACCGGAACGTCACTGAGGTTTGTCATGGCGATAGAGGCGGACGTACATGTGCCCCCCTCTTTGGTCAGCAGGACGGCCGCCGCCGCCGTGGCATAGTCACCGATCTTGCGCTTTTGCTTTTCATAGGCATAGCCGCCGGAGGTCGCCTTGAACCGGATACGGGTCAGGATTTCCTCATCATCCCGCGCCGTCATATAGGCCGCCTCATAAAAGTCGCGGGCGGCTACCCAGCGTGTGCCATCCGCGCCAACCAGCTCAAACTCGGCGTCCAGACATTGCATCAGGCCCGGCATGTCATTGCCCGGGTCACCATTTGCGACATTACCACCCACAGTGCCCATGTAACGCACCTGCGGGTCCGCAATCTGAAGCGCGGCTTCATGCATGATCGGAGACGCAGAGGCGAGCGCCTGAGAGTCGATTAATTCCGCCTGTGTCGTCATCGAGCCGATGGTCACGACGTCGCCGTCCACAGAGATGCCCTTCAGGTCATCGATGCTTTGCAGGTCGATCAGGTTCGGAATGTCCGCCATCCGCAACTTCATCATCGGGATCAGGCTGTGCCCACCTGCGATGACGCGGGCATCATCCCCGTGTTCTTGTAGAATTGTCAGCGCGCCCTGCAACGTGTCAGGCCGGTGATACTCAAAGGCTGCCGGTATCATGTGTCCTCCCTAGAACCCAAGTTATTCGGTATACGCACGTATGCCTAAGGCGGGCGCCAAGGAGAGCGAGTAACCCGACACCAGCCGGGCGGTTTATTTCACGAAATGCGCGTGTCGCGCACGAGTTGCGTTTGCATTTGCAGCAAGTAATTCAGTGTTGCTGACGGATTTACATGCCGAGTGCGGCGCGCACGTCGTTCATCCGAGACCGGCTGACCGGCACTTTGGTCACGGCATCGGTATCCTCAAAATAACAGACGCCCGTATCTTTCTTACGCTCGAAACTGGTGACCCTAGGGATATTCACAAGGTAACTGCGGTGCGTGCGAATAAATCCGAACCCGCCCATGCGCTGTTCGGTTTCGGTAATCGACCAGGGGCAGAAGAGCTTGTCCCCACCCGCATATAGAATGGTGTAATGCCCTTCTGCGCGCACGGCAGACACATCAGCGGCATCAATGAAATGGGTTGTGTTATTGGTCTCGTAAGGAAAGCGCGCCGTCACAATCGCAGGCTCGGTATATTCATCTTCGACCGGATGTGCGGCTTCGGACTCTGACAGCTGCGGCGCTGGTTCGGCGGTATCAGTCGGGTCGGCGGTCTCTTTCCCGGCAAAGGTTGCCCCTGTCAGCAAGAACACACCGGACAGCACAAAAGCAGAAAGCGTCACGCCAAAGGCCAGCACATCGTTGCTGATCAGCGGGCCTGCCACTGTCTCGGTCTCTACCTGTTGAAATTGTGTGCCAGCCATTGCAACGAAATGCACAGCAAACACGGCCAGCCCGAACCCAAAGGTTCCCAGCAAAATGTTCCGGGCGCTGCGCTGTCCGTAACACAAAAGAAATGACCCCACCGACAGAACAATCGACGCCATGGCCGCAGACGCGATCCCCATCGGCGTATAGACCGGGCGGCACAGCTCCATCCCAGACATACCAGTGTAATGCATCACCGGGATCCCAAGCCCTAGGATGCACCCCGCGATCACGATCTTGGTCTTCGTTCGCTCCCCGAAATGGACCACCAACAACGCGGCCCCCGTGATCAGTATCGCGGATAGCGCCGAAATCAGTGTGCGTAAGCTGTCGTAGTAGAACAAAACCGGCAACTGCAGATCCAGCATCGCTACGAAATGCATAGACCAAATGCCCCAGCCCAAAATCACCGCCGAAGCTGTTACCACAAGTTTGCGTTCAAAGCTGCCAAGCCGCGATGCACCTTGTGTGACCGATAGACCGGAAAACCCAGCCATCAGAGCAACAGCCAAAGAGGCCACCACAAATAGGGGATTGTGGCTGTATTCGAGCAAAGATGTTCCTCCCACTTGGTTTAGTAAACCAAACGGTGCGGGAGACACCAGAGCCGACATAACAAGGTCAGCGCATTTTGACCTGATCGCCCTGCGCAACCAGTTGAGCGACTAAAACCCAGATTCATTGATACAAACCCGTCACATACGATATGCGAGCTTGATCAAGTCAGTGGGTTCGCACGATGACGCACATCTCGCTACTTGCCATCAATCGACAGGGCGAAATCGTTGGGTGGAACAAAGAACCTGTGGACGGCCAATGGCTGGTCATCGATTGTGCGGATGAACACGGAAAACTCTTGCGCCGTTTCGCCCACTTTCAAACCAATTGCCTGAGCGTACCGTGCGCCGATGGAAACGATGCGGGTCCGCCAGGTGAAACCGGTCGCCGGTTTGCGAAAGCGAATCTGAAGGTGTTGCAGAATGGGTTGGTCGCGCAACACATCCTGACTCAAATCGCCCAAAACATAAAAAGCCGGGTCGGCCAAGAAAAACTCGCTGAGAACCGAGAACTGCCCGGAAAAGTCGAACTGACGCTCGATACGCAGATAATTGGGTCGCTGCCCAAAAAACATCGACCAATGTCCCTGATCGGTGGCGATCTCGGCGGCGGCATCAACAACTTCGCCTGTCAACGAATGGCCGGTTTCCGGTTCGACAAAACGCAAGAGACCGTTTTCGCCAGGCAATGTGCAACTGTCCCTAACAAAACTACCGTTGCGCCGCGCTCTCGTAACAAGGTTTTGTTCAGCCAGGTTCTGCATCGCCGCTTGGACCGTTGCGAGGCTGACCGGGAATTCGTTTGCCAGATCTTTGTCGGATGGTAACCGATCTCCCGGGTTCCAATATCCCTGTTCGATCATTTTCAAAAAGGCCAGATGCAAACGCTCTCTTTTGTGCCCTTTCTGCCCATCCATTTCCTGAAAAATTCCGCGCAGTTTATCTGCGTTAAATGAATTTTGAACGTGTGACATATTTTTTTGCCTTTGCCCGGCGCGAGGGCGATTCATTGCCAAAGCGCTGAGGAATTGAATTACACATTAAGAAACTTGAATTTACGAAGCTCTGCAAGCCAGATTTCTTTGAAACGGCGATTTAACTGCCCTTCATTTCGGATGCCTTAGTCAGGTTTAAGCTATTGCCACAGCATTGACTTTAATTAGCATCAAATCAAGTCATTGATTTTTCGTACGAATACGGTGGAGCAAACGGGAGTGGTCGCGAATAGTGCTTTGCCCGTTACGCTACATGAGCCTATAACCACAAAATTGCCTAACCGCACTCTTGAGGTACACCGATCTATGCCAAAATAAAGCATAGGTTTTTCGCGTTTCAAATCGCGGCCACAATGTCGCCAAAATAGCCTATATTTGACGATAGATAAAACACCGACCCGGTACAGCACCCGTGGGCAAAGGTTGTTCCTTGAGATCCGAAAAATACATTCGGTCGCTCGAAACCATCAAGCCGCCAGTAGCAAGCAACGGTTCAATCAACGGCGAAACAAAACGCGCAAATTCGTCGTTCTTTTGCAAATTGTGCCCGCCAAGATCCGCATGAATAAGTCGCGCAACCGGACCCAACTTTTCCAGTGTCGCGGGTAAAGTTTCGCGGACATCGCCCAGAATGGTCATCTCTTCGGGAGGGGTCGAATCTGGATGCGATGCCACAGCACGTTCGAACACATAAATATCGCGGTCGGGCATATGCGCGCGCATATGATGATAAGTTCGACCATTGCCCAAACCGAGCTCGAACACAGGACCGGTCATGTTGGCCGTATCTGCCATTGCATAGTCCAAGCAGGCGCGTTGTGAGACCATTCGGTCGATGAACATGTCCAGACGTGTCACGATAAAGCCTTTCCCAAATCCCTGTCCGCGCATCTAATGGTCACGGGCGGATGATTGACAGTCCTAAAATAACGGAATGGCAACAACCCCATTGTGAACGCAGAATGGCTTGACAGGGCAAATTCGGGTTTGACTAGCGGGGGGCGCACAAGCGAAAGTGCCCAAGATGGGTGGGACCGGCACAGTGCTTTGGACGATTGGACGTCTTGAATGAGTTTTTTACTGTCAGTTGATGATCTGAGCATTGGCTTTGGCTCAGCCAGTCCTGTTGTCGAAGGCGTCAGCTTCTCTGTCCGTCATGGTGAAACGCTGGCA
Organism: Paracoccaceae bacterium; assembly: GCA_965198725.1. GTDB lineage: Bacteria > Pseudomonadota > Alphaproteobacteria > Rhodobacterales > Rhodobacteraceae > CBDAPX01. Next base: position 1,493,018 of record CBDAPX010000001.1, on the reverse strand, counting down.
CTGGTCGGAGAAAGCGGTTCAGGAAAGACGATCAGCTGTCGCGCCTTGCTGCGCATTTTGCCAAAGGCGGCTCAGGTGCGATCAGGCAGCGTCATTTTGAATGGCCGAAATGGTCACCAGGATTTGCTAAAGCTGAGCGATCGCCAGATGCGCGCTGTTCGTGGCAATGACGTCTCCATGATTTTCCAAGAGCCGATGCGCTCTTTGTCGCCGCTGCACAAAATCGGCAATCAGGTGACCGAGGTTTTGTGGCTGCATGAGGATATTCCGGATCGTGAGGCCAAGAAACGTGTGCTGGACACGTTTGAACGTGTCGGTTTCCCCGACCCCGAACGCGCCTATAAGTCCTACCCGTTCGAATTGTCTGGCGGGATGCGTCAACGCGCCATGATCGCGATGGCGATGGTATCCAAGCCCGAGCTTTTGATTGCAGACGAACCGACCACCGCGTTGGACGTGACCACGCAGGCCCAGGTGCTGGGGCTCATGAAAGACCTGCAAAAAGACACCGGGATGGCCATGATCCTTGTCACCCACGATCTCGGCGTCGTCGCCAACATGGCCGAGCAGGTCGTTGTGATGCACAAGGGTCGGATCATGGAAAGCGGCGATGCGCAGCCGGTGTTGAGCCGCCCTGCGCATCCATACACCAAGCAATTGTTCGATTCGGCCCCCTCTATACCCGCCGCCCCGACCCCGGCCGCGCCAGTCACGGGCCAAGATCTGATCATGCAGATGCGCAGTGTCGGCAAGACGTATAAGCTGCGCGCTTCAACACCTTGGAAACCGGATATGCTGGTCCATGCCTGCCGTGGCATCGACCTGAACCTGCCGCGAGGCAAAACGCTTGCCATCGTGGGCGAAAGCGGATCGGGCAAGACCACGGCCGCGCGCATCGCGCTGGGGGCGGAATTACCCGATGTCGGTGGCGAAGTGTTGTTCCGCGCCACGCCGGACAGTGCGCCGATTGCGGTGCACAATATGGATCGCGCGGCCCGGACGGCGTTTCAAAAACAAGCACAGATGGTTTTTCAGGACCCTTACTCGTCGCTGAGCCCACGGATGCGGATTTTGCAGGCACTGACCGAGCCTTTGGAAATCCACAACATCGGCACAGCGTCCGAACGCAAGGACAAGGCCGCCGCGATGCTGAAGCGCGTGGGCCTGAACCCAGATATGTTGCAACGCTACCCGCACGCGTTTTCCGGCGGACAACGACAGCGGCTGTCCATCGCCCGCGCGCTGACGCTTGATCCCAGCCTGCTGGTTTGTGACGAACCCACATCCGCCTTGGACGTGTCTGTTCAGGATCAGATCCTGAACCTGTTGGAAGAAATCCGGGACCGGATGAACCTGTCCTATCTGTTCATTTCGCATGACTTGGCCGTGGTATCGCGGATCGCCGATGACGTCGCTGTCATGCGCCAAGGCCTGGTGGTTGAACAGGCCCCACCCGAGACGCTCTTTTACAACCCGCGCCACCCTTACACCAAGGCGTTGATCGCGGCGCAGCCCACGCCCGATATTGAGCGCCCCATCAATCTGAAACTGGTCGCACAAGGCGCCGGTTCCCCCGACACTTGGCCCGAAGAATTCCGGTTTTCGGACCAATCCATTCCCGCACTGACCCAATTGGACCCAGGGCATAAGGTACGCTGCCATGTTTGATATGACTAAATCCTTCAAAGTTTTCACCGCAACGCTGGCCTTGGTCTGGGCATCGTCCAGCTTGGCGGCTCCAACCTTGCAAGAAGGCGAGTTCTGGAAATCCGAGGTGTCAACCGGCGCTCTGCCTCCGGTCTCCGAACGGGTGCCGGATGAACCACTGTTGGTTGATCTGCAATCGAAGGGCCGTGATCTGGGCATTCCCGGCGGCACGCTGCGCACCATGGTGTCGCGATCCAAGGATATCCGGCAAATGGTCGTCTATGGGTATTCGCGGCTGGTCGGTTACGACGCAAACTACCAATTGTCTCCCGACCTGCTGGCTGCTTTTGAAAACGAGGAAAACAAGAAATTCACTCTGAAACTGCGGCCCGGGCATAAATGGTCAGACGGTACGCCCTTCACGTCAGAGGATTTTCGGTACTGGTGGGAAGATGTCGCCAACAACCCGAAACTGAGCCCCGCAGGCCCCCCCGATTTTCTGCGTGCAGGCGGCGAGATGCCGGTGATGAGCTTTCCGGACGAAACAACCGTCGTTTTGGGATGGAACGAACCCAACCCCAACTTTTTGCAGTCCTTGGCGCAGGCGCGGCCTCCCTTCATTTACCGACCTTCGCATTTCCTCAAACAGTTTCACGAGAAATACGCCGATGAAGACGCATTGGCAGTTGCCGTGGACGACGCCCGCGTGAACAGCTGGGCGGCTTTGCACAACAAGCTGGACAATATGTACAAGGTCGACAATCCGGACTTGCCCACCCTGCAACCTTGGATCAACGCCACCGCGGGTAAGAAGATCCGCCATCTGTTTGTTCGGAACCCCTATTACCACCGGATTGACGCCAACGGCGTTCAGCTCCCGTATATCGACGTCGTCGAGATGTATATCGTGGGCGGCGGTCTGGTCGCGGCCAAGTCAAACGCAGGAGAGGCGGACCTGCAGGCCCGTGGCCTTGATTTCCGCGACATTGCCATCCTGCGCAAAGGCGAAGCGGATGGCAGCAATTACAAAACCTATCTTTGGGGCAATGGCACCGCGTCGCAGATCGCGATTTACCCGAACCTTAACTACGGCGATCCGGTTTGGCGGGATGCGCTGCGCGATGTACGCGTACGACGCGCCCTGTCTTTGGCCATCGACCGGAAGGTGATCAACCAAGCACTCTACTTCAAACTGGCGAAAACGGGCTCCATGACGGTTCTGCCCGCCAGCCCGTTTTTCAAACAGGAAAACCGGGATGCCTGGGCACAGCATGACATCGATTTGGCCAACAGCTTGTTGAACGAAGCGGGCCTTGGCGAGCGGGATGGCGCTGGCTATCGTCTGCTGCCGGACGGACGCCCGATGGAATTGATCATCGAAACGGCCGGTGAACGTCAGGAAGTCGAAAACGCGCTGCAGATCATAACGGACAATTGGGCTGAAATCGGCATCAAGCTGATCATGCGCCCGTTGGATCGTGACATCCTGCGCAACCGGGTCTTTTCCGGTCAAACAATGGCCTCTGTCTGGTTCGGCTGGGATAACGGCCTGCCGCGGGCCTATACCTCGCCCGCATATCTGGCCCCGACGGATCAGGTTTTCCTCGCATGGCCGAAATGGGGCCAACATTACCAAACTGGCGGCGAGTCCGGTGAGCCGCCTGATTTGCCGGAAGCGCAGCGTCTGATGGAGCTGAAAGAGGCTTGGGAAACGTCCAGCACAGATGACGAGCGCACCAAGATTTGGGAAGAGATGCTGGCCATTCACGCAGATCAGCTTTACGGCATTGGCATTCTGGCCGAGGCCCCGCAGCCCATTGTTGTGAACAAGAAACTGCGCAATGTGCCGGAAAACGGCATCTGGGCTTGGGACCCCGGTGCCCATTTCGGCATCCATCGCCCCGACGAGTTCTACTTTGACCCGAACGGGGAGAGTTAATGGAAATACTGCGCTACGCGGTTTACCGCTTCGGGACAATGCTGCTGACTTTGCTGGTTGTCTCGGTGCTGGTCTTCGCGATCATCAACTTGCCGCCCGGCGATTATCTGAGCAACCAGATCGCCGAGCTGCGCGCCACCGGACAAACCGCGGGCGTCGCGAAGGCAGAGTTCCTGCGCCAGGAATACGTGTTGGATCGCCCCTTGTGGGAGCAATATATGATCTGGGTCGGCTTTATGCCCGGCCCGCAAGGGTTTTCAGGCCTGATCCAAGGGAATTTCGGCTGGTCCTTTGAATTTGATCAACCCGTTGCGCAAATCGTCGGTGACAGCCTGTGGCTGACCGTAGTCGTTAATCTTGCTGCGGTTCTGTTCGTTTATGCGGTCGCATTGCCATTGGGCGTTCTGGCCGCCGCCAAATCCAAGACATGGGTCGATTATACAGCCGCCTTTGCCGGGTATATCGGCCTTGCCACGCCGAACTTTTTGCTCGCGCTGATCCTGTTTTACTATGGCAACAAGTATTTCAACCTGCCGATCGGCGGGTTGATGGACCCGATTTTCGAGGATCAGCCGCTGACATGGGAAAAGACCAAGTCAATCCTTATTCACCTGATCGTGCCGACCTTTGTCATCGGCACCTCGGGCGCTGCAGCGATGATGCAGCGGTTGCGCGCCAACATGCGGGACGAGCTTGGCAAACCCTATGTTGAGACGGCCATTGCCAAGGGCATGGCGCCGTCAAGGATGCTCACCAAATACCCGCTGCGGGTGGCTTTTAACCCATTTGTTGCGGATATCGGCAACCTCTTGCCATCCATGGTTTCCGGATCGGTTCTGGTGTCGGTGGTGCTGGGCCTTGAAACCATCGGGCCAACCTTGTTGACGGCCCTGAAGACCCAAGACCAGTTCCTGTCGGGTTTCGTATTGATGTTCGTCGCCCTTCTCACCTTGATGGGGACGATGATTTCGGACGTGCTGTTGGTTCTGCTGGACCCACGTATCCGCTATGAGGGGCGTGAGACATGACAGACCTTCCCGACAACCGTTACGTCGATGACGCGCCCTATGATCCGCAAACCAGCATTCAACAGCTGGAACGCAAAGATCTGGACTCCCCGAATTTCGTGCTGGTCTGGCGCAAATTCCGCCAGCACAAGTTGGGCCTGATTTCGGGCATCTTCCTGCTGTTCAGCTATCTGATGCTGCCCTTTGCAGGGTTCATCGCGCCCTATGGGCCGAACGAGCGTTTCTCGGACAACCTCTTCTCGCCACCGCAAGCGGTCCGGTTCTTTCACGAAGGTGAGTTTCTTGGTCCGTTTGTTTATCCCATGACGTCCGAGGCGGACCTTGTGACGTTCCAATGGGTGTTCAAACCGGACCTCGAAAACCCAAAGCAACTTTCGTTCTTTTGTGAAGGCAGCGAGTACAAAATCGCCGGTTTGATCCCGTCGAATACGCACCTGTTCTGCGCACCAGAGGGCACAACGCTGTTCATTTGGGGATCCGACCGCTTGGGCCGGGATGTATTCTCTCGGATCTTCTACGGCGCCCAGTTGTCGCTGACCGTTGGCCTGATCGGCATCACGGTGTCGTTCCTGCTGGGGATCACGTTCGGATCCATGGCGGGTTATTTTGGCGGACGCATTGACTGGGTCATCAACCGGGTCATCGAAATCCTGCGGTCCTTGCCAGAACTTCCTTTGTGGCTGGCGCTGTCTGCGGCCGTGCCGTCCAACTGGACTCCTGTGGCGGTCTTTTTCATCATCTCGTTAATCTTGGGGATACTGGACTGGCCCGGCCTTGCCAGGGCCGTACGCGCCAAATTCCTGTCGTTACGAGAAGAGGAATACGTACGCGCGGCCGAAATGATGGGGGCGTCTTCGGGGCGGGTTATTCGCAAACACCTGTTGCCGAACTTTACCAGCCACCTGATCGCCAGTGCGACACTGTCGATCCCTGCGATGATCCTGGGCGAAACCGCCCTGTCGTTCCTTGGCTTGGGCCTCAAGGCCCCGGCGGTGAGTTGGGGCGTCATGCTGAACGACGCACAGAACCTTGCATCGATCGAGATCTATCCGTGGACGGCCATCCCGATGTTGCCGATCATCGTGGTCGTTCTGGCCTTCAATTTCCTGGGGGACGGATTGCGGGATTCGCTGGATCCCTACAGCTAAGCAAAAAAGGCCCGGTCGATGACCGGGCCTTTTTTCATATTACGGCAGGATTGGCGCCAGCATGAATAGCGCCTCGATGGCAGCTCCCGGTTCAGCGCCGGGCAGCGACCCGCGAAAGATCTTTTCCATGTCGCCGGTGTCATACAAACGCGACAGGGCGGTATCGACCAAGAGGCGGAACTCATCATCGCCCTTCGCCATGGCCAGCCCGTGCTTTTCGATGGTCAAAAGACGGTTCATAACCTGAAAGTTGTCCGTCGTTCCCAGACCGAGGTTCAGGTAGAGCAGAATCGACTGATCTGCGAAATAGGCCGCAAGATCGCTGGCCTGCATCGCTTCGAACCCGGCCACATGCGTTTCATACTCAACCAATTCGGCATCGACCTGGGTCGCAGACAAAGTGTTTTTGAGCGCGTCAAGGGTTGTGGTCCCGGACCGTACCCCGATCTTTTGACCCGCAAAGGACGCAAAATCGGTTGCGGCACCCTTTGGCAGCAAAACGGCCGTACCGTCGACATATGTCGGGGTCGAAAAATCCACCATCGTGCGACGTTCTAATGTGATCGTGGCGGCCCCGCACAACAGATCGACCTCACCGCTGACAACCTTGTCAAACCGATTGGTCGCATCGACCGGCACCAACTCGATCTCAAGCTCTTCGATTTCCAGTTCATTCGCCAGAAACTGTGCAACCTGACCACAGACAAGAACCGAATACCCATTGGGCGCGCCTGTGTCGTCCAGATACGACAATGGCGGCGCATCGGTGCGAAATCCGACGGTCAGTGTTTTGGTTTCCTTGATTTTGTCGACCGTTTGCGCGGTCGCGGGCAAAGCCAAAACAGCGGTGGTTATCGCTGCAAGTGCTAGTCTGATCATTCGCTCTTCCTCAGGTTTGGTTGTTCGCGCACCCTAGCGCCGTGATTGAAAGCATCCAACGGGTGAAGTTGTCAGCACCGCACATCAGCGGTCATCCCCGCCACCGTCCATGATATCATCCAAATAGTCTTCATCGATGGCCGCCTGAACCGCACCCGTGACTGCTTCTTTTTGCCGGGGTTCCAGGTTTTCTGCGTTTTCACCCGCAAGGCGCACGGTAACCTCTCTGTGCGCAAACCGGATGCCTTCGCGTTCGAACAGCTGGCGGATTTCCTCATACACTTTTTTGCGGACCAGCCATTGGTCCCCGGGTTTGGTCATGAACTTCACCCGAATGATCATGGCGCTGTCTTGCATTTCGATGACGCCCTGCGATTTCAGGGGCTGGATAAAGTTGTCGCCGATCACCGGATCGGTTAGCAGCTCTTTGCCCAGGTTCTTGATCAGCTTCCTGACCTTTTCGACATCCGTGTCATAGGTGACCCGCAGCGGCAATTTCATGATGACCCAGTCGCGGGAATAGTTCGTCAGAACCTGAATTTCCCCGAACGGTACGGTCTGCAAAGCACCCAGGTGGTGGCGCAATTGCATAGACCGGACCGAGATTTTCTCAACCGTTCCTTTTACCGACCCAAGGTCGATATACTCGCCTTTGCGGAACGCATCATCGATCAGGAAAAACGCGCCAGAGAAGATGTCACGAACCAGAGTTTGCGCGCCGAACCCAACGGCAAGGCCGACAACACCGGCACCGGCAAAAAGCGGGCTGACGTTGACGCCCAATTCCATCAGGGCAATCAGGGCAATCGAAATGACCACAATGGCCAAGATGGCTCCTCGAAACAGCGGCAGCAACGTTGCCAAGCGGCTCGCGGTGGCCGCGCCACCTTCGTCCCCCAATTCGGCCTCGGCGGCGTCCGTAGTTTCCTCGGCGATGCGGCTGTCGATAGCAATGCGGAACACGTGGTAGATGATGTAGCCGATGAAAAGCGTCACCATAACGTCCAACAGGCTTTCGACCAGCGGTTGGCTCATAACGGCGTTCTGGCTGTCCCAGATCAGGACAAGCGCATAAACCCCGGCCACAAACGCAAGGATGCCGGACACGCGCCGCGCCAGCTCTTCATATGTTGCGATGACATAGCGTTGCGGCTCTGGCTCATAATCCATTTCGCCCGCGGCTTCCGCCTCACGCGCTTCAGAGGCGGCCATTTCTTCGTTCAGCTGACGAATGTTCCGGGTACGCGAGAAGTAGTTCTCGATGATGTAGTTGATGACACCATAAACAACCATAATCGACAGGAACGCGGTATAGGCCGCGGCAATGGGCGGGATGCCGATCGGTTGCTGCAGGACCAAGTCATGGGACAGTTCGAACCAACCAAAGACGAAATAGGCCAACAGGATCGGAGCCCAAGCCACCGAAAGCGCGCGGGTCAGATACGACACATCGGTCTTGGGCTTGCCATTCAGGATCGCGTTGGAAATGGCGGTACGATTGAACGTGATCATCAGGATATTGCCGACCGTACTGACCAAAGACAGGGCACCGTACAACAAGGCATAGACGTTATAGTTCAAACCAAAGTCGGCAATCCATGTGCTGAAGATGATGGAAACGACGTTGAAGCTCGCCAATATCCAGGCCCAGCGGTAAAGGCGCATCGCATCCCGGTCGGAAAACCGCGGTATGCGGTATTGTGCAAGGAACGGTGACAAGACCATCCGCCACAGATCCGAAGCGGATCGGGCGATAAAGAACATGGCGAAGACAGACGTTGCCGTGAATTGCACGGACAGGTCATCCGGATAAGGCACAAAGAGCGCGCCAAGCAAAAAGGCAATGACCACCACGATGGCAGAGCCGACAACACCCGCGAGGAAGCGGACGACCAGAAACGGCATCTTTTCGAGATACCCTTTTGGTTCATCTTTCACGAGCGGCAGCACAAATCGCCCGGCGATTTTCGGCCCGTAGACATATCTGACAAAGAGCCAGCCCAGAACGAAAAACCCGATGTTCCAAAGCAGGACCTCTATATAAATCCCGATTGTCCCATCCGGGCTGGTGGCGCGCAGGATATAGCCAACCTCAGTGATCGAGCTTGGCAAAGCCTCCAGCCGTTCGCGCAGCTTGGATCGAAAGTCCTTGATTTCGGCCTGTACGCGCATCAGGCCGGATGCGCCTTCCATCGAATTTGCGGAGCTCGCCGTGTCTGCGTCGCTTTGCGAATTTGCCGTCAGCAGGTTGCCATTGGAATCAACAACAATGACGCTGACACCGGACTCGGCCGCTTCTTGTATCGTCGCAGTCAACGCGTTGCTTGCATCACTGGATTGTTGCGCGGCGCCATGGGACATACCGAGGCCCATGACCAGAAATACGAGTAACGCCAAGCGCGTCAGAAAACCGTACATACTTATTGATCCCTTGGTCTTTGAATTAACCCTATAAGGCAACTGACCAGCGGTTGAAATCGCCCGCGCACAACAAAGCACAACTCGGTGTCGCAAGCGCATTGTGTATTTTCATTCTTGCCCGATTTGAATACCAACGCACAAGAGTTGCGGGACTTGCCCCCAACGGACGTCACTATCGCGCGGAGACCAAACGTGGCCACAGACATGACGCGTGAGCGTATCGCCGTTTTGGGCTTGGGATATGTCGGCTTGCCGTTGGCGCTGGCGCTAAGCCGCGCTGGGTTTGAGACAGTCGGCTATGACACCGACCCGGATATGATCGCGTCATTACGCGCAGGTCGGGACCGCAACGGCGAGGTTGCGGATATCTCCATTGAACAAAGCACCGCGCGGTTTTCCGACGATGCCGATGATATTTCCGGCTGCTCAACCTTTGTCATCGCTGTACCGACACCGATCACAGACGCCAAATCCCCCGACTTGGGACCGTTGCGAGCCGCCTGTCGGGCCGTCGCGCCGAATTTGACCCCCGGCGCGATGGTCATCGTTGAAAGCACCGTCTATCCCGGTGTTACCGAAGAGGTCTGCGGCCCCGTGCTTGCCGAAGGCAGTGGGTTAAAGCTCTATGATGAGATCAAGCTGGCCTATTCGCCCGAGCGGGTGAACCCCGGCGATGCCGAGCATTCCATGGAAAACGTGATCAAAATCATCTCGGCCCAGGATGACGAAACGCTTGACCGGGTGGAACGGATTTATGCGCCGGTGGTAAAGGCGGGCCTGCACAAAGCCAGCTCTATCATGACCGCAGAGGCCGCCAAGGTCATTGAAAATACGCAGCGGGATCTGAACATCGCCCTGGTCAACGAATTCTCGCTGATCTTTTCGCGGCTTAACCTCGACACGTTGGAGGTGCTGGAGGCCGCGGGGACCAAGTGGAACTTTTTGCCGTTTCGGCCCGGGCTGGTGGGCGGCCACTGCATCGGGGTAGATCCCTATTACCTGACCTATCGCGCGGAACAGCTTGGCTATCACCCAGAGGTCATCTTGGCCGGTCGTCGCATCAATGACGCCATGGGCCAACATGTGAGCCAAGAACTGATCAAGACCATGCTGGCCCACAAAATGGACCTGAGTGCAGCACGGGTTCTGGTCATGGGTTTTACGTTCAAGGAAAACTGCGCTGACATTCGGAACACTTTGGTCGCAGATATTGTCAAAGAGCTTGAGGACTTCTCGGTTGATGTAGACGTCTATGACCCTTGGGCCGACAACAAGATGATCGCACAGCATTACGGCATCGACGCTGTTTCAGAACCCGATACCGGTGCTTATGAAGCGATTGTCGTTGCCGTTGCGCATCGAGAGTTCAAGGAAATGGGTCCCGACGCGATACGGGGCTTTGGCAAAGCGGGCGCAATTCTGTATGACATCAAAGGTGTTTTCGGCAAATCCGGTGCCGATCTGAGACTTTGACACATGACCCAAACCCGAAACAGCACCCAATCCCCGCGGATCATGCTTTACAGCCATGATACATTCGGGCTGGGCCATCTGCGCCGATCAAGGGCTTTGGCCGGGGCAATCACAGCCGCTCTGCCCGGCAGTTCTGCTCTGATTATCACCGGTTCTCCGGTGGCGGGCCGTTTTGCGTTCGCAGATGGTGTTGATCACATTCGTTTGCCCGGGGTCATCAAACGCAGCGACGGATCTTATGTCAGCCAAGCGCTGGATATCGATATCGACAGCACAACAAACCTGCGCGCGGCCATGATCAAGGCCGCAGCGACAGAGTTTTGTCCCGATATCCTGATCGTCGACAAAGAGCCCACAGGCTTTCGCGGGGAATTGATCCCCACTTTGGATTACCTGCGACAGGAACAATCAACCCAGCTTGTTCTGGGGCTGCGGGATGTTTTGGATGAACCGCATATCCTGAAAGCGGAATGGCAAAAGAAAGAAGCCATTGAAGCGTCTGAAAAATACTATGATGAAATCTGGGTCTATGGACTGCAATCCATCTACGATCCCGTCGCCGGCCTGGGCTTTAACGCGGCCACCCGCGCACGCATCCACTGGACCGGGTATCTCGAACGCGAACTGAACCCGGATGCCACGACCGAACCTTTGGAAGACCGGTATATCTTGATCACGCCTGGTGGCGGTGGTGACGGGCAAGCCATGGTTAACCTGGTACTGTCAGCGTATGAAAAAGACCCCGACCTGACCCCGAAAGCGGTCTTGGTCTATGGTCCGTTTCTATCCGGGGAAACCCGGCAAGACTTTGAGGATCGCGTGAATAAGCTGAACGGCCGGGTGATCGCGCTTGGCTTTGAATCCCAGATCGAAACGTTGTTCAGCGGCGCCGAGGGCGTGATCTGCATGGGCGGCTACAACACGTTTTGTGAGATTTTGTCCTTTGACAAACCCGCCGTCATTGTGCCCCGCACCGTGCCGCGGCTGGAACAATACATCCGCGCCTCTCGGGCCGAGGAACTGGGGTTGGTCCGCATGCTGGATGATCGCCGCGACGGCTTGACAACCGAAACCATGATCGAGGCGATCCGGTCCGTGCCGCATCAGGCGCGCCCATCGAGTGTGATGTCGGATAACCTGCTCTCTGGTTTGGACAATGTGACACAACGCATTCGCAGCCTTTTGGGAATGCAGGCTGGGTGTGCCGCAGAATGAAGACCAAAAATCCAACGCTTGCGGTCGTGGTCAAGGGTTGGCCCCGACTGTCCGAAACGTTCATTGCGCAGGAACTGGTTGCCTTGGAATCCACCGGGCATGACTTTGAGCTTTGGTCTTTGCGATTTCCGACCGACAAGAAAACGCACCCCCTGCATGACCGCCTGACGGCGCGGGTGCGATACCTGCCAGAGTATCTGCACCAAGAACCCGGGCGCGTTGCCCGGGCGCTGGCGGCGGCGCGCCGCCTGCCCGGCTTTGGTGCGGCATGGCGCGTTTGGCGCAAGGACCTCAAACGCGATCAGACCCGAAACCGTGTGCGGCGCTTTGGCCAGGCCTGTGTGCTGGCCACCGAAATGCATGGAGATGTACAGGCGTTCTATGCCCATTTCCTGCATACACCTGCTTCTGTCGCCCGCTATGCCGCGATCATGCGCGGGTTACCGTGGAGCTTTTCAGCCCATGCAAAGGACATTTGGACCCCGCCGGAATGGGAGTTGCGGGAAAAGCTGGATGAGTCCGATCACGGCGCAACTTTTGGCGCAACATGCACGGCCTTTAACGCGGATCATCTGAAGTCCTTGGCCTCGGACCCAAACCGCATCGATCTTGTCTATCACGGGCTGGACCTGACCCGGTTTCCGACGCCACCCGAGCGCACGAAACGGGCATCCAGTGATCCGTTCCGCATCTTGTCGGTTGGACGTCTGGTGGAAAAGAAAGGCTTTGACCGGCTGATCGACGCACTTGCGCAGTTGCCCGATGATCTCGACTGGCATTGGGACCATATCGGCGGGGGCGGGTTGAAGGCGGATTTGTCGGACCGGGCCGCCGGGCACGGGATAACAGATCGGATCACGTGGCACGGGGCCTGCGATCAACCCGAAGTGATCGAGGCGATGCGCCGTGCCGACCTCTTTGTTCTGCCCAGTCGCATTGCCTCTGACGGGGACCGGGATGGGCTGCCAAATGTGTTGATGGAAGCGGCTTCGCAAAAGCTGGCCATCCTGTCGACCCCGGTCTCTGCCATCCCCGAATTCATTGACACCGGCGTGCACGGTTTGTTGAGTTCGGACGCCCCAGAAGATCTCGCCGCCGCGATGACCGATCTGGCCCAGCATCCGGAAAAATCGGTGCAATTTTCAGAAGCGGCCTATGCCCGGCTGATCGACGAATTTCAGATGATGCCGGGGATCAACCAGTTGTCGGCGCGGCTGTCATCCCTTGGCGACGGTGTCTGAGCCATGTTCCGGGCCGCGTTTTTTGCCCCGCTTAAGTCGCCCTGGCACAGCGTGCCGTCTGGCGATCGGCAAATGGCCCGAAACATCATGCTGGCGCTTGAAGGTGCCGGGTTCCTGCCAGAGCTGGCTTCCGAATTGCGTTGTTATGACGGCGCCGGAAACGCGGCAGAACAGGCGCGTCTGATCACGGCGGCCAAGGGCGAAATCGACAGATTGATCGGACAGTGGCAACAAGAGCGCCCGGATGTTTGGGTTACCTACCACAACTACTACAAGGCGCCGGATCTGTTGGGGCCTGCCGTGTGCCGGGCTCTGGACATCCCTTATGTTTTGATCGAGGCGACCCGGGCGCACAAACGCCTGACAGGGCCTTGGGCTGATTTCGCCGCCAAGGCCGAAGCGGCAAGTGATGCAGCCCGCGCGATCCTCTACCAGACCGCACATGACGAAGAGGCGTTGCGCAAATACCGGGTGAATGATCAGGCGCTGGTTCACTTGCCACCCTTCTTGCCGATCCCCTCTGTGCCCGCCGCAGCCTCCCCGGACAGATCCGCCAGAATGCTAAGCGTTGGCATGATGCGTGCGGGAGACAAGCAAAAGTCGTACCAGATTATCGCAGAGGCTTTGGCCCATCTGGATCGGGACGACTGGCAGCTTGATATCGCAGGGGATGGCCCAGTTCGGGCCGAGATCGAAAAGCTGATGGCCCCGTTTGGATCGCGTGTTCGGTTTTTAGGACAGCTCGATAAAACCAGTTTGGCAACGGCCTATGAAAATGCCGCCTTGATGCTGTGGCCGGGCGTTAATGAGGCCTATGGCATGGTCTTTCTCGAAGCACAGGCCGCAGGACTGCCGCTGGTCACACAAGACCGCGCCGGTGTTCGCGACGTGGCGTTTGGCGGGCCCCACCCGTGGCCAGACACGGGTCCAAGGGCGTTGGCGCGCCGCATCGATCACTTGATGTCCGACCCTGCCCTGCGCAAAAGGGAAGGCAGAAACTGTCGCGAAACCGTCGAAAGGAACAACATGCTGAGCGCAGCACAAACAACATTGCGCGCGACGCTTACGCCGCTGCTTGGGGCATCGGCATGATCCGCCTTGCCTTGCTCAGGCATGGGCACACGCCTTGGAACCGCGCCGGGCGTATTCAGGGACGCAGCGACATTGCGCTTGACCCAGAGGCACGCGCCGTATTGGCCGGGCTGCGATTGCCGCCCGACTGGGACACAGCCGACCTGTGGTCCAGCCCGCTGGCCCGCGCAGATGAAACCGCCCGACTGGTTTCTGATCGCGCCCCTAAACATGCCGATCAGCTGATCGAGATGAATTGGGGCGACTGGGAGGGTTTGCGCGGTGAAGACCTTGCTGCGCAAACCGACAGCGGGTTTCGGCATATAGAAGACTGGGGCTGGGACTATCGACCGCCGGGTGGCGAAAGCCCGCAAGATGTCTGGGTACGGCTGCAGGATTGGTTGTCGTTGCTCAGCGAGGACAGTGTTGCCGTCTGTCATATCGGCATCATGCGGGTGCTTTTGGCGCGCGCGCATGGTTGGCATTTCTCGGGTCCGGCCCCGTTCCGAATCAAGCGCAACCGCCTATTTGTCGTCGAGATCGACGATGGCAAACTGACCCCGTGGCCAGACCCGGTCCGCCTGATCCCGCGCGAGCCGACCGCATGAAGGTTCTGATCGTCGTCACGCATTTGCTGGGCACCGGCCACTTAAGCCGAGCGGTCACCTTGGCCCGCGCCTTTATGGATGCCGGCCATGACGTGACGGTGATCAGCGGCGGCGAACCCGTCCCACATATCAAGATGGACGGTATCCGCTTGATCCAATTGCCATCAGTCCGCTCTGACGGTACCAATTTTTCGCGCTTGCTCGACAAAGACGGCCATGATGTCTCGCCCGTTCATATGGCCAAGCGCCAGACGGTCATGACCGATTATCTCAAGGACTGGGCGCCAGATGTTCTGATCACTGAGCTTTTCCCATTTGGGCGGCGCAACCTCGCGACCGAATTTGAAACCCTGCTGCAAACGGCCAAAGGCCTGGTGCGTCCGCCTCCGGTCCTTTCATCCATCCGGGACATTCTGGCACCGCCGTCAAAACCCGCAAAAGCCGAACGTGCGGATGATTTGATCGATACCTATTACAATGGGGTTCTGGTCCACGCGGACCCTGCCCTCATCCAGCTAAGCGACAGCTGGCCGGTTTCGGACAGGCTGGCTGACAAGTTGATCTACACCGGTTTTGTTGCACCAACGGCACCCGAGTGTCCCCCACAGACCGAAGGTACCGGGGACGTTTTGGTCAGTGCCGGGGGTGGATCTGTGGGTCAAACGATCTTTCGAAACGCCATAGCTGCCGCCGCGCTGACACGGGGATTAAAATGGCGCGTACTGGTTGGTGGCAGCGATGCTGCCGTAGTCATGGCAAACCTCGGTAAAGAAGTGAGCTCCGAAAACGTGATCATCGAAAGAACAAGACCGGATTTTCGTCAGCTCTTGTTGTCCGCAGGCGCGTCCGTCTCGATGATCGGCTACAACACGGCGATGGACCTTTTGCAGACCGGCGTTCCGTCGGTCGTGATCCCGTTTGATGCCGGCAACGAGGTGGAACAGACACTGCGGGCCACGGCGCTCAGCCGGACCGATGGCTTCTCCGTCATCAAAAACAGCGATTTGACGCCAGAGAGGCTGGCACAAGCGGTGATGCATGCGATCACCGGCAATCGTCGAGCGACAACCGGCTTTGCGATGACGGGCGCAGCGCAAACCGTGGACATCGTGGAAAACATGGTAGGGTCCAAATGGTAACCGATGCGGATTGGTCTGCTTTGGATCGTGAATTAGAACTTTGGATCAGCCAGGGCCTGACCCTGCCCCTGTGGTGGCGCGATGACGATGCGGTGGCACCAACGCCGCAGCTGACGCAACTGATCGATCAAAGCCAAGCTTTGGGTCTCCCGGTACATCTGGCCGTCGTCCCGGCCAACGCTCAACCCAACTTGGCCGAAGTCGTGGACCGCTCTGGCTGCTTGGTGCCTGTGGTCCACGGCTGGCGACACCAATCGCACAGCTCTGCAAACGAAAAGAAAGCAGAGTTTGGAGCCCACCGCACGGCTGAGGCAATGACCGACGACCTCCGATCCGGCCTGTCCGCCATGAAAAGCCTCTTTGGACCCTCCCTGCGCATGATGTTCGTGCCCCCTTGGAACCGGATGGACCCAAACTTGCGGCCCGTCCTTGCCGATCTGGGCTATGCCAGCCTGTCCACGTTCCAGCCGCGCGCATGGCCCGGTGACGAGACCGCGCCGCGCCAGATCAACACGCATCTGGATCCCATTGACTGGCGCGGAACCCGCAGCGTGGTTGATCCGCAAACACTGATCGCTCAGGTCGCGCGTGACCTGAAAGACCGCCGCTCTGACGCGACCGACCCCGTGGAACCCTATGGCATCCTGACCCATCACCTTGTCCATGACGCGGCAATATGGGATTTCACGGTTGCGTTGCTGTCGCGACTGCTGAATGGTCCGGCTGTTCCGTGGACCCACCCGATTTCATCAAAGGACCTGCCATGAGCCGCCTTGATTCCATGCTGCGCCGTCTCACCGCTCAAAGGGATGGTCTGAACTGGGCCGCCGGGCAGGTTGCCGACGTGACAGGAGACGTTGTGGATTTTGGCCTTGGCAACGGCCGCACCTATGATCACCTGCGCGAGGTTCTGCCAAATCGACGGATCTGGGTCATCGACCGTGTTCTGCAAAGCCACCCATCCTGTGTTCCGCCGGCAGAAGATTTTCTGGAAGGTGAGGCAGAGCCGATGTTGCAGCGCCTTATTGCAATGAAAGCCCGGATCGCACTGGCGCATTACGATTTTGGCATGGGCATCAAGGAAGACGACGTCGCCGAAGCCGCACGGCTCAGCCCGCTTATCGCGCAAGTGATGGTGCCCGGTGGCATGCTGGTATCTGGACAACCTTTGGTCGGGTTCGATCAGATCACCGGCCCGGATACGATTGCCCCGGACCGGTACCTGTTCTATCGGGCCGGTTAAACACCGGATCATGGCAACCGACCAGTTTTGCCCACAAACGCGCTAAGCCGCATTGGCAAGTCTGGCACCATCTGGCATGTCTTCGCCAACGGCCCGCCCTGCGGGTGAACAGCACGAGGATTGCCGTGACCTACGCGCGATATGCCGTCTATTACGTCCCCCCCGCAGACGAAGACTGGGCCAAATGGGCCACCGGATGGCTCGGTTGGGACGCCAACACGGGGCAAGCTGCGGGCCATCCCACGGCAACAGGCCTGCCATTGCCCGTGTCCGACATTACGTCGACGCCGCGCAAATACGGGCTTCACGCGACGATCAAACCGCCGATGCGACTGGCCGAAGGTGCCGCATACGCCGATCTGGCCGAGGAAACAGCCGCGCTATGTTCAAAGCTGAAACCAGTGCGACTTGATGCTTTGTCAGTCGAAGGCATGGGCGCGTTCATCGCACTCCGCCCGGTTGGCGACATCACCGCGCTGAACGCGATGGCGGCGCGTTGCGTTACGGAGTTGGATCGGTTCAGGGCGCCAGCCTCAGAGGCAGAACTGGCCAAACGCCGCAAAAACGGATTAAGCGCTGTTCAGGAAAGCAACCTCACCCAATGGGGTTATCCTTATGTGTTGGATCAATTCCGGTTTCACATCACCTTGAGCGGTCGACTGGACAAGGACACCCGGGCACCCGTCACCGATTTTCTGACGTCAGAGCTGGGCCCGCTTTTGCCGATCCCTTTCGTTATCAACGAACTGGCCCTGGCCGGCGAAGACGATGACGGACAGTTTCACGTGATAGAACGCTACGCGCTGACGGGATAAGCCGGGCGAATTGCCCTATCCCTTGCCCAAGACCCGGTTTATATCGCTGACAAACCACCCAAGGCCGAGGGCGCATCATGAGCTTTGACCGCAGCATCAAAATCGCACCATCCATCTTGTCCGCCGACTTTGCGAATTTCGGCGCCGAATGCGAGGCGATCGAAGCCAAAGGGGGCGATTGGGTTCATGTTGATGTAATGGATGGGCATTTCGTCCCGAATATCACCTTTGGTCCCAGCACCTGCGCTGCCATTCGCAAGCACATCAAGGGGGTCATGGACGTCCACCTGATGATCGCGCCAGTAGACCCCTATATTGACGCATTTGCCCAGGCCGGTGCGGATGT
Organism: Paracoccaceae bacterium; assembly: GCA_965198725.1. Lineage (GTDB taxonomy): Bacteria > Pseudomonadota > Alphaproteobacteria > Rhodobacterales > Rhodobacteraceae > CBDAPX01. The sequence goes on along the minus strand of CBDAPX010000001.1, from coordinate 1,474,805 downwards.
GATCACCGCGCATGTCGAGGCCGGGCCACATATTCACCGCACCGTTCAAGCCATCCGAGCAGCGGGTGCAAAGGCGGGTGTTGCGCTGAACCCGGCCACGCCTGCAGAAAGCATCGAGTATCTTTTGGATATGATCGATCTGGTCTGTGTCATGACCGTAAACCCCGGTTTTGGCGGGCAAAAATTCATTCACAGCCAAGTGGAAAAGGTCGCAAAACTGCGCGCCATGATCGGTGACCGCCCCATTCATATTGAGATTGATGGCGGTGTTGATCCAACAACGGCCCCCTTGGTCGCCAAGGCCGGTGCAGATGTGCTGGTCGCGGGGTCGGCCGTCTTCAAAGGCGGGTCCGTGACAGAGCCGGACGCCTATGGGACGAACATCCGCAATATCCGCGAGGCTGCAACGGGCGTGTGGGCCTGATCACGCTTCGAGCTGTTTCAGCTCTTCGGCAAACGCCTCGACCAGCTTGTGTTTTAGGATCTTTCCGGTGGGCGCCGCCGGCAGTTTTCCGGCCAGTATGATCTGGCTTGGGCGCTTGTAACCGGTCAGCCGGTCCGCCACGAAGGCGCGCAATTCGTCCAGATCGGGCGCGTCATTGTCCGCGACTTGGCAAAACGCCAGAACCTTTTCGTCGCCTTTTACCATATGGCCGATGACGGCTGCCTGAATGACCTGCTGATGGTCGTTCAACGCGGCCTCAACCTCGGGTGGATAAACGTTAAACCCGCCATGGATGATCAATTCCTTGGACCGTCCGAGGATATGCAGGCGGCCATCGTCATCGAACCGGCCCAGATCGCCGGTCCGCATCCATCCATCGCTTTGCAGGACTTTGGCGGTTTCATCCGGGTTGCGAAAATACCCTTTCATGATGTTCGGGCCACGCACCATGATCTCGCCGGATCCGTTTGCGCCGCCCGGCACGGTATCGTCGATTTTGACCTCGACACCGTTCATCGGCGGCCCGACAGAGATGTCCGGGTCGCCGATCATGTTGCGCGTCGCGGCAACGCCCGCGGCGGTTTCCGTCATGCCGTACCCGTTCTGGATCGCGACCCCGTAAAACGCCTCTGCCTCTCGCTTCCATGTCGGGTCAAGCGGGGCCGCCCCTGATGACACATAGCGCAGCGTTTTGCTGTCTAACCGCTGGAGACCTTGTTCTTTGGTATACTGCATCAGCAAGGCGTGCATCTGCGGCACAGCCGACAGAAGGGTCACGTCCTCGCGCAACCCGGCATAAAGCTTTGCGACGTCAAACCGCGCTTCCAGCCGCACCTGTGCGCCCGCATGCACGGCCCCGACCACGATGGAACACAGGCCAAAAACATGTGTGATCGGCAAAACCCCGAAAATGATGTCGTCGGATTGCATCGACCGCAGATCAACAGATGTTTTGCCGCCAAACCGTACATTTTCATGGGTCAGCATCACGCCCTTGGGCGTGCCCGTGGTCCCGGTGGTATAAAGCTGAACGGCCACGTCGCTTTCGGCATCCGCCTCTGCCGAGCGGCGCAGCATGTGCAATGCTCCGAAGGACCCGTTCAACGGTTTGGCCTGAAGGCGACTGGCGTGGGCCGCGGCCTCTTTCGACACGGCACTGGCAAAAAGCACCAATTTCGGATCGGCGTGTTCGATGATCCGGGTCAGCTCTGCCTCCGTTTGTCGGGCATTGATCGGAATGATCGTGGCGTGTCGACGAGAGGCCGCGAACACCGCCGCGACCGCCGCGTTGCAGTTTTCGGTGACGATCATCACCCGGTCGCCCGGCCCGACGAACGCCCGATCAAACGCGTCGGCCAGATCAAAAGCTGCGGCCCCCAACTCTCCATAATTCCAGCGGGTTCCGATGGAATCGGAAAACGCGGGCGCCAAGCCGCGCGTGGCCACGTGTTTGTCCAAAAGGTGATGCAAACGATCCATCACCGCGCCTTTGAAGATTTGAAATCGGGGCGCCGCTTGGTCAGAAATGCATCGATCCCTTCGCGCGCTTCAGGCGCACCGATGGCAAAGGCCATGTTATCCCGTTCTGTATCCAACTGCGCGTCTTCGGTCGCGTCATAGGCTTCGCTGACCATCTTTCGGATCAGGAACTGCGCGCCACCCGGGCCGCGGCCCAAAGCGTCGGCCATTTGGTGGGCCATCCCATCCGCCTTGCCCGGCGGCACCACCGCATTGACAACGCCCAGCTCTGCCATCCGTTCTGCTGATAAAGGCTTTGCCAAAAGGCACATTTCCATCGCCAACTGTCGCGGGATCGTGCGGGCCATCGACGCCGTCAGACCGCCATCCGGTACCAAACCCGCTTTGACATACGCCGCCGTGAACTGCGCCCCTTCGGCCGCCACGATCAGATCGCAGGCCAAGGCAAAGGACAGCCCCGCCCCAGCAGCCCCTCCTTCGACAGAAGCGATGACCGGCACGACAGAGCCACGAATGGCACGAATGCAGGCGTGCAACGCTTCGATCCGGTCGCGCCGCTCATCCTCTGGCAGGGTCATGCGTTCGCGGATGGCCCCCAAATCCCCACCCGCACAGAAAAACCCACCTTCGGCGGTCAGGATCACGGCCCCGATGCGGTCGCGATGTTCGGACGCGATTTCAAAGGCCTCCTGGATCTTGTCGTACAGCTCTGGCGTCAACGCCCCGCGTTTCGAAACGTTCATATTCACGACCACCAAGCGGTCCCCAAGATCGTCAATACGCGCCAATGTCATCCGTCCGCTCCTTTGAGAATTCGTTTGAAAACACCCGCTGCCTTGGCCAAGGGCACGCCGTCGGCGTCCGTCAAGACAGCATCGGCGTAAACGATCTTATAACCGCCCCCAACAAACTGTCCCGTGGCGATCACCTGACCACCCGTGGCCGGTTTGAGAAAGCTGGTCGTCAAAGAAATCGTGTTGACCGGTGTGAACCCAATTTCTGCCGAAGACCGCGACGCAGCATAACCCGCCGCCGCATCCAGCATCATGGCGATGATCCCGCCGTGCAGTGTGCCATTCCGGTTCCTGTGTCGATCTTCAATCTCTAACACGGCGCGGGCCGATCCGTCCGCCGGCGTGAGGTCAATGGTGTACCCCACCATCGCATTGGCGCCGCCAATTTCGTCAGGCCCAAGGATCTTGTGTTCAACTGGCCGAGACGGCAATGAATTTCTCCATATGGTAATCGGTGTCGCCGAACCGATGATCCGTCATCACGATCCGTTTGGCGATATGGGCCAGTTCGTATTCCTTGGTCATCGCGATCCCGCCATGCATCTGGATTGCCTCTTCGGCAACCAAACGCCCGGCGCGCCCGATCAAATTCCGGGCCGCCGCTATATGCAAATCGCGGGTGCGTGGATCGGCATCCAAATGGCCCGCCGCGTTGATCACAGCCGATCGCGCCTGTTCCATTTCGATCAACAAATCGGACATGCGATGTGCCAGCGCCTGAAATGTCCCGATAGGGCGGCCAAACTGTTTGCGGGTCATAAGGTATTCTCGGGTCAGCTCGGTGGCGGTTTCCATGGCTCCCAATGCTTCGGCGGCCAAGGCCACATTGGCCGACGCCACTGTAGCCTCGATCGCCGCATAGGCCTGACCAGCGCGACCAAGACGCGCTTTGGGGGAAACCCGGACATTGTCCAGCGTGACCTCGGCCGCACGACCGCCGGCGACCAAGGCATAGCCGCGCAAAGTCAGGCCCGCCGCATCCGCCGGAACAAGGAAGAGAGAGATGCCGTCGGTATCATCAACTGCACCAGCTTCACGCGCCGAAACGATCAGCTGACCGGAGGCTTCGGCACTGGCGACGACGGCCTTGCGTCCGTTGAGTAAAACGTCATTTCCATCTACGACAGCGGTCGAAGCGACCCGGTTCAGATCATATCGGCTCGTCGGTTCACCATGGGCAAATGCCAAATGCGCCCCACCCCCGATGATCTCATCGATAAAGCCTTTCTGTGCATCATCCCCCAAGGTTGCAATCAGCCCGCCGCAGATGACAGCGCTGTCCAGAAACGGCTCTACCACCCCGGCGCGGCCCAGTTCTTCAAAGACGGTTGCGATGTCGAACCCATGACCGCCAAATCCGCCGTCTTCCTCGGCAAACATCGCACCAATCACGCCCAGTTCTGCCAACTCTTGCCAGATCTCGGGACTCCACCCCGTATCGCCGTCAATGATCGTGTTACGCACCTCGGTGGTATAGCGATCTGACAAGTATCGCCGCAGCGTGTCCTGCAGCATTTGACGTTCTTCGGTCAGGTCAAAATTCACGTGTCAGCCTCCCATCTTCACCTTGGCGATGATCCCTCGCTGGATCTCGTTCGATCCGCCGAAAATCGAAAGCTTGCGATTGTTGAAGTATTTGGAGGCTACCGCCACAGCATGATCCGGAACGATGGGGTCATTATCGCCTTCGACCGCTTCCGAGGGGAACGGCATCGCGTAACGGCCCGCAGCACGCCGCGCCAGATCATTCAATTCCTGTCGAATGATCGTGCCTTTGACCTTCAGCATAGAGCTTTCAACACCCGGGGCCTGACCTGCGGCAGCCTTGGAAATGATCCTTAGATTGGTTGTCGCCATCGCCATCAGATCAATTTCGACCTGCGCCATGCGCGCGGCGAAATGCGGGTTCTCAGCCAACGGCCTGCCCCCAGACATCTCTGTCTGGGCCATACGCTTGATCGTTGCCAAACCGGCCCGCGAGAACCCGACACCGGCAATATTGGTGCGTTCATGGGTCAATAGGTACTTGGCATAGGTCCAGCCCTTGTTCTCTTCCCCGACAAGGTTTTCCACCGGCACTTTGACATCCGTGAACCAAACCTCGTTCACCTCATGGGTCCCGTCGAGCAGGATGATCGGACGCACCTCGATGCCGGAGGTGTCCATGTCAATCAAAAGGAAAGAAATGCCCTCTTGCGCCTTGGCTTCGGGGTCGGTCCGCACGAGGCAAAAGATCCAGTTGGCGAATTGGCCCAGCGTCGTCCAGGTCTTTTGTCCATTGACGACGTAATGGTCGCCCTCGCGCACGGCATGGGTTTTCAACGAGGCGAGATCAGAACCTGCGCCTGGCTCCGAATATCCCTGACACCACCAGTGTTCTCCATTCAGAATGCGCGGCAAATAGTAATCCAGCTGCTCTTGATTGCCGAATTTCTGCAACACCGGCGCCAACATCGAAAGGCCAAAAGGAACAATGCGCGGCGCATTGGCCATCGCGCATTCTTCCTCAAAGATATGGCGTTGCACAGCGGTCCAAGCTGCGCCGCCAAATTCCTTTGGCCAATTGGTCGCCAACCAGCCCCGCGCATTCAACGCGGCATGCCAACCGTCCATATCGGCCTTGGTCAATTCCCCTTTGCCGCGAACTTTGTCGGCCAATTCCGGGGTCACGGTGTCGTTTAGAAAGGCCCGAACCTCATCGCGAAACGCAACGTCTTCTGCGGAAAAACTCAAATCCATCGCATGGCTCCTTTATCAGGACAGGCGGTCTGGCTCACCCAGCCGCCTTGTTCAAATCGTCAAAGCTTTTGCCTTCGGCAACCAGCTGCTCCAACAGCGGTGCGGGTTGCCAGAAGTAATCATCTTCGGCAGCCCAAGATTTGATGTCGTTCAAAAGCCCTTCGAGGCCCACGATATCGGCCCATTTCAGCGGTCCACCGCGATAACGCGGGAAACCGTAGCCGAAAAGCATGGTCATATCGACATCCAACGGACGCCGGGCAATCCCCTCGCCCACCACATTCGAGGCCTCGTTGACCATGGCTGCCATGTACCGGCGGACGATCTCTTCATCGGAAAACACGCGCGCCGTGATCCCTTGGGCGGCGCGGTCCTCTTCGATCAGGGGCAAGACGTCCGGGTTGGGCACCCGTGAGCGTGGCCCGGCGGCGTAATCGTAATAGCCTTTGCCGGTTTTCTGGCCAAAATGACCATCTTCACACAGCTTGTCGCCATAGCTGCTGTCGCGGGCGCGCGCATCGAGCCCCTCTGCCCTCTTTCGTTTGCGCACCGCATAACCGATATCAAGCCCTGCCAAATCCGCCACGGCAAAGGGGCCCATTGCAAAGCCGAACGCCTCAAGTGCGGCGTCAATCTGATAAGGCGATGCGCCATCGAGGATCATGTGATCGGCGCAGGTGCGATAAACCGACAGAATGCGGTTGCCGATAAACCCGTCGCAAACACCTGCCCGAACCGAAACCTTGCGCAATCGCTTGCCCAGCGCAAATCCCGTTGCGGCGACGTCGGGCGCGGTGGCGTCAGCAACAACCACCTCAAGCAGTTTCATCACATGCGCAGGTGAGAAGAAATGCAGGCCCAGCACATCCGAAGGGCGCGCCGTGACCGAGGCGATTTCGTTGATGTCGAGGTAGGACGTGTTAGAGGCGAGGATCGCGCCGGGCTTGCAGACCGCATCCAGTTTTTTGAACACCTCTTTCTTGACACCCATGTCCTCAAAGACCGCTTCGATCACCAAATCAACATCCGAAAGTGTTGTGTAATCCGTGGCAACCGTCAGGGCCTCATTGGCAAGATGATCATATTGCTCTTGGCTGAGCTTACCGCGTTTGAGCGCACCGGCCATGTTGCCTTCGATCCGGCCTTTGGCCGCAGCCGCAGCCTCGGGCGACATTTCCAACATCGTGACCGGCAATCCGGACAACAGCGCCGCCGTGGCAATGCCAGCCCCCATCGTGCCGCCACCGATGATCCCGACGGTCTTGAGATCGCGTGGCGCCACGCCTTTAAGCTCTGGCAGTTTGCCGACCGCACGTTCCGAGAAAAAGGCGTGGATCAACCCCTTGCGCTGATCGCTGTTCATAAGCTCCATGAACAATTCCCGCTCGCGTTTCAGGCCTTCGGGGAACGGAAGCTCGGTCGCGGCCTGCACTGCCCGCGCGGCGTTGACCGGCGACAATTGCCCACGTGCCTTTGCGCCGATGGCTGCAATGGCGGCGTCGAAATCGACCGGCTCGGGATTGGGTAATGCGCTGACCACCCGGCGTTCGGCGCCACTGGCCAACAGGTCACGCGTGAAGACCAAGCCGATATCGCGCGGATCGCCGTCTTCTACCTTGTCGAGAATGCCCAATGCCAAAGCTTCTTTGGCGCCAACCTGACGACCGGTGGTGATGATATCCAAGGACGCCTCTACGCCTGCCACACGTGGCAAGCGTTGGGTGCCACCTGCACCGGGCAGGATACCGATCAAAACTTCGGGCAGACCAACGCGCGCGGTCGGAACCCCGATCCGGTAATGCGAGGACAAGGCCACTTCGAGCCCCCCGCCCAGCGCGGTCCCATGCAAGGCCGACACAACGAGCAGTGGCGAGGCCTCGATCCGATCACAGAGCTGCGGCAGATGGGGGGCTTTGGGCGGCAAGCCAAACTCGCGGATATCGGCGCCTGCGAAATAGGTCGAACCGTCCCCATAAATGAGCACCGCCTTCGCACCCTCCGCTTCGGCGCGGTCCATACCGTCGGCCAGACCGACGCGTACGTCATGGCCCAGCGCATTGACCGGCGGGTTCTGGGCCGTCAAAACGGCGATGTCGCCCACGCGTTCGTATTTCACAGCCGCATTCATGCGCAGATCCTCCCTTGATCACATGGTGTCGGATCGCGAAGCTCCGGCCACATGTTTCGCATTGCGGAATAAGATTCCGCGTTCTGTTGCAAGCTATGAGGCCTGCCTAGGGCAGATCAAGGACGAATATGCTGACGTGGCGTTTGTGGCGGTCGCTGGACGCCTCCGGCGGGAGTATTTTTCAAGAAAAGAAGATCATGCGGGTTTGTCGATGGTTCCGTCCGCCAGCCATGCATCAAACTGGGCCAGAACGACGGCGGTGAATTCCGCGTCATTGATATGCGCGTCCACGGGTGTCAGTGTGGCATTCGCCGGGGCCGCATTTTGCATTTCGTCGAGAAAGGCGGCAAGACCTTCGGCATCATGCAGGTCCGCACCGGGACGGTCCCATTCATTGCATCCGCCCATGGGCAAGAAAATGGTTGTCGGGCCCTTGGCTGATCCTGCCTTGTCACAAATGGCGCGCGCCACTGCGCGGCGTTCGTCGGTCCCCAGAACGGCAGAGGTCAGCAAGCGGTTGTGGGCATGCACCGGACGGTCATTGAAGTGGGACGGCACGGGTTGCCAGCCGACAAAGTCGACGAGGTCATAACACCCCGGTGCGATCATTTGTGGCGTGCTGGTGCGGCCCGCAGCTGTCATCCGGTCGGCGCCGGCGGAGAGCCCGCCAAAGAGGTGATTTGCCACTTCCTGAGGGGCAAAATCCATCACGGCGGCAAAGACGCCTTCGGCAGCGAGCGATTCAAATGCGCGTCCACCCATGCCCGTTGCGTGAAAGACGGCCACTTCAAATCCGCGCTCTTCCAACGCGGGTTTTAAAGAGACCATGTAGCGCAGCACGGTTTTGCCAAAGGAGGTCATACCGATGATCGGCCGATCGCGCTTGGGTGGTTCAACGGCGCGCGCGGCACCCAATACGGCACCGGCGGCCTGGCTGAGCGAGGATTTGCATATCGAGTTCAGCCCAAAGAGCCCCCCGGCCCAGAGGATCATCTGAATGTCGGCGGCCAGCCGTTCAGGCGGCAACAACGCAGAAAACGATACGGTCGAGACCACATATTTTGGCACGCCGATTGGCAGGGCCGAACAAAGATCAAGGGCAAGGTCGGTGCCCATGGTTCCGCCCAGAACGATAACACCATGAACCTGTCCCGCTTGATAAAGTTGCAGCGCCTTGGCCGCTGAGCCCGCGGCCATAATCTGCATCGCGGTGTTCTCATTCCCGCTATCGATCGCGGCCTGAATGGAACTGCCGCCCGCTTCGGCCACATCATGTTTGGAGACGTCTGTTGGCGTCGAAGGATCGCCAAGCACACTGACATCCATGGTCATGACCGCGCCGCCCTGCTCGCGGATCTTATCGGCGAGATAGTTCAGTTCGTCGTCTTTGGTGTCATAGGTGCCCACCACGAGGATTGTTTTGGTTTCTGTCATCGGGTCCTCCCGTTCAAATAGGCATCTGCCAGGTCCAATGCCGTGGCGATCGCGCGGCGCGACCTGTCCTGTCCGCCCGGTTCGAGCAGCCGTGTCATGATCCAGCCCGGATAGGTCAAAGCGCGCAGTAATATCATAAAGTCGAGCGTTTCCGCCGCGACCGCGCGGCGGTCGGCGTATCCTGCCAGCAGGCCGGCGCGCATGTCGTGATAGTAGTCGCGATCCCGGAACTTCAGCCGGTAGGTTGCCAGTTCAAAGTCGCGAAACCCAAAGGCCGCATCATCGAAATCGATGAAAGAAACGCCTGCATTACCATGCATAACATTTTCCGCGAGCAGGTCCGCGTGGATCAGCCCTTGGTCCAGCGTCCCAGTCAAATTCTGCAGCTCTCGTTGCGCCGCATCGCGTGTGGCGCAAAGCAGTTCTTTTTGCGGCTCCGTCAGGTCGGGGTGATCCCAGGACCGCCGCCAGAGCGGTGCATCGCCCAAAAGGCCTTGGGCCCGCCAGTCCGGGCGGGTAAAGGACGCAGGTGTCGTCCACGCATCAGTGGCGTCATGCAGTCGGGCCATGGCCTGACCGACCTCGAGGCTGAGGTCATAGGCGTGCTCGGGCACGCGCAACGCGCCGCCTGTGCCAATCGGCGCGCCGTCGAGCCAGGTCAGAAGGCTGACATGATGGGAGCCGGCCACGCCGATCGGTGTGCCCTTGTCTCGCGCAATGGGGCGCGGCACGGATAATCCGGCCTCGGCCAATGCGGTCATCCATTGCAGTTCGGACACCAACTCTGCCGCGGAGCGATATCCGGGGCGGTGAAACCGTAGCGCGTAGGATTGGCCCAGATGATCAACCCGCCACACACTGTTTTCCCGCCGCGCGATCAGTTTTGCGTCGGCGGTTTGAAGCCCCCAAAGGCCCAAGGCGTGGTAGAGGTCTTCGCTCATGGGTCCAGAGGCGTTTCCGTCAGAACCTCATCCAACGTGGCCAGCATGAGGTCCGCGGTTTCACGCGAAAACGGCATCGGTGGACGGATTTTGAGCGCGTTGTAATGAACTCCCAAAAAGTTCAGCAAAATCCCCTTTTGGCGCATGGCATTGGCAACTTTTTTGGTGAATGCCGTCGCCGGGGCCTTGGTTGCAGGGTCCAGCACCATCTCGGCGCCAAAGAACATGCCAGAGCCGCGCACATCGCCGATGCAGGCATGACGGGAGGCCAGCGCGCGCAGCCCGTCGCGGGCATAGGTGCCAACGTCATTGGCGTTTTTCATCAGGCCTTCTTCTTGAACCAGTTGCAATGTCGCCATTGCGGCGGCGGCGGACACAGGGTTGCCGCCAAAGGTGTTGAAATATCGAGATGCAGAGCGAAAGGCGGACATGATTTCGAGGCTGGTGACCACACCGCCCACCGGATGGCCATTGGCCATTGGTTTGCCAATCGTCACCACTTCGGGCTGGATAGCGGCCTTTTGGTGGCCCCAGAAATGCGTTCCCAACCGCCCAAAACCCGGCTGCACTTCGTCTGCGACGATGATGCCGCCAGCCTTGCGCACTACCTCAACCGCTGGCTCCAGCCAGCCGGGGGCAAGGGTTGGAAAGCCTTCATTCGCGAAATACGGGCAGATGATCAGACAGGACAGGCCGTGCCCGCGTTCGGCCAAGGCATCAATCTGCGCCTGCACAGCGGCGGCAAAGGCCTGGGCATGTGCGTCACCTGCTTCGCCGCCCAGCGGTCGATAGCTGTCGTGGGCGGGCACGAAGGCCATATTGTCCTAATACCCGCCCGGTGGCGGGTTGGTTTGGGACAGCTGCGACACGGCCATGGTGTTGCCGTGATACGTGTGATCGGTGGCAATAACCCCCGTGTTGCCGGTTACGGCCTGCGCCATACGCAGCGCGATATCATTGGCTTCGGACCCGGTACAGGTCATGATCGCGGTGTTCAGCGGATCGGCGAAGGTATCGGTCAGCGCCTCGACATAATCGAGAATACCAGCGTGCAAATACCGCGTGTGGGTGTTCAACGTCGCCGCCTGTTGCGCAATCGCCTCCACCACGCGCGGATGGCAGTGACCGACATGCGGGACGTTATTGTAGCAGTCTAGGTACTTGCGCCCTTCAGCATCCCAAACCCAGACGCCGTCCCCTTTCACAAGATGCAGCGGCTCTTCGTAAAACGTGCTGACATTTGGACCCAAAAGCTTGGCCCGGCGGTCGATCAGGGACTGGATGTCAGGCGTCATAGCTGTATCCACGCGGTTTTGAGATCGATGTATTTCTCGATTGCATGCAACGATTTGTCATGACAGTTCCCGGACTGACCAACGCCGCCCAACGGCACGGTATTGTCCGCACCGCCGTACGTGTTGACATGCACGACCCCAGCCCGAATGCCGCCCACCATGCGGTGCGCCCGGGACAGGTTGGATGTCCAGACGCCCGATGCCAGACCGAAATCGGTCGCGTTTGCCAGCGCCAGTGCTTCTTCCTCGGTATCGAACGGGGTGACGGCCAGAACCGGGCCAAATATCTCTTGCTGAAAGATCGTGTGATCCCGTGCGACATCTGTGACGATGGTCGGTGCCATATAGGTGCCGCCCGTCTCTTCCAAAATCCGAGCGCCGCCGGTGACAATCTCCCCGCCATCCTGCTGAGCGGCTTGCATGAAGGACAGGTTGCGCGACAGTTGCGCTTCGGAATTTACAGCGCCGATATGCGTGTCAGCGGCCAATGGGTCACCGACGCGCAACGCTTCTGCGTGTTTGGTCAATTCCGCGACAAACTCGTCATGGATAGACCGTTCAACGATCAAACGGGATCCTGCGACACAGACCTGACCTGAGTTCCTGAAAATGCCTGCGGCAGAAACCTTGGCCGCCTGAGCAAGATCGGGGGCGTCGGCAAAAACAACGTTCGGGGATTTCCCGCCAAGTTCTAGATACACCCGTTTGAGGTTGGACCGCGCCGATGCCTCCAGCAATCTGCGCCCTGTACCGCCAGACCCGGTGAACACCAGGACGTCGACATCCATATGTTCGGCCAAGGCTGCGCCTGTTTCTGCGCCGCTTCCCGTGACGACATTCAAAACACCATCCGGCAACCCGCATTCAGCGCAAATCTCTGCCAGGCGCAACAACGACAAAGATGCCGTTTCCGCTGGTTTCAAAACGACAGAATTGCCCATCGCCAAGGCCGGCGCCAATTTCCAGGCGCCAATCATCAGGGGAAAGTTCCACGGCACGATAGCCCCGACCACGCCGATCGGCGCATGTTGGACCAAACCCAGCACATTAGGGGCGGTTGGCGCCACCTCTCCGGCGATCTTGTCGATCGCCTCGGCGTAATACCGAAACGTCCCCGCGGCCGAACCCGGTTCTGCCTTCAGCGCCATGGCGAGTTCCGTGCCGTTGTCCCGCACACCCAAAACCGCAAGCTCTAACGCCTCGGCCTCGATCCGGTCTGCAATCTTGTGCAACACTTTCTTGCGCGCTGCCGGGGCAAGGCGCGACCAACGGCCATCCTCAAACGCGACCCGCGCCGAGGCAACGGCCTGATCCACATCCCCGGTGGACGCGCCGGACAGTGTTGTCAGTTCTGATCCGTCGATTGGGGACGTGACTTGGAGTGGCGCGCCCGCACCGTCTTGCCACGCGCCGTCAACAAAGAGTTTTTGCGGCGCGACATCAATCCGCCGAAGCGCGTCGATCTGTGCTTGTTCTGCCATTCGGCCTCCTTGAGGTCTTTGCCATCCAGCCAGACGCGGCGGGCATGGATGCCAAGAACCAAAACGATAATGAGAAACAGGATGAACGCGACCGGGCGATCAATGAAATCCAGAGGCGTTTTGACCCGCGCCATCGCGGCGCGCAGCTTCACCTCCATGATCCCGCCCAGAACCCATGCCAAGGATGATCGGAACAGACGGCAGCGACAGGCGTTTCAGGATATAACCCAAGACACCAAAGCCAGCGGCGATCAGGCAATCCGTGGCGGAGTTGCGCAGGGAATAGACACCAACAAAGCTGAGCGTGAGAATGCAAACCCCCAAAAACCGATTGGGGATTTTCACCACCTGGACCAGCGATTTGGTCGCAAAAAGAAGGAAGATCAGAACCAGCACGTTCAGGATCAAAAGCGCGATATAAAGCGCCACAACAAAATCCATCTGGTTCTGGAACAGACCCGGCCCCGGCACAACGTTGTGCACGTAAAACACGCTGAGCATCATGGCGGTCAGCGCCTCACCGGGGATACCCAAGGCCAAAAGCGGTACCATCGCGGCGGCCGGTACGGCGTTGTTGGCCGTTTCCGCGGCGATCAACCCTTCGGATGAGCCATGCCCAAAGTCCTCTGGCCGTTTGGAGCTGCGTTGCGCATAGGTATAGGACATGAATTGCGCGGTGAATTCCCCGACGCCGGGGATCATCCCCATCACCACGCCAAAACTGGCCGCGACCCCGGCCACACGCGGGTGGCGGCCCAATTCGCGCAGCCCTTGGAACATGCCACCCACCAAACGGGGCGACCGGATTTTTTCGTCCTGCGTGGTCAAGAGGACAAAGGCCTGGCTGAGGGCGAAAAGGCCAAGCACGACCACGATCAGGTTTATACCGCTGGACAGAAAGCTTTGGTCGAACGTGTAGCGCTGCGTGTATTTCACAGGCTCCAACCCGATCGACTGAATGAAGATACCGAACCCGGCCAATGCACCCGCGATCAAGGCCTGACCACGATGAGCCACGATCACCAGAATGATGCCCAACAACGCCGCAAGGAAAATCTCACGCGATCCAAAGAGCGGCGCAATCTTGGCCAGTACAGGGGCAAAGAGGATCAGACAGATGACTGAAAAGACACCGCCAAAAAACGACGCCGAATAAGCCAGCGATAGCGCGCGGCGCGGCTCTCCTCGCGCGGTCATGGGATAGCCGTCATAGGTGGTCAACGCGTTGACCGCCGTGCCGGGGGTATTGATCAGAATGGCCGGGATAGACCCGCCATACATTGAACTGCCATAGATGCCCAAAAGCACAGTCAGACCCACGATCGGGTCCATCGAAAACGTGGCCGGCAAAAGGATCGCGATGGCGACCGCCGGTCCGACGCCGGGGATTGCACCGATCATGACACCGCCGACAGACCCCACCAGCAACGCCACGAACACATCCCAGCGGCTGAGGATTTCAAGAGAAGAAAGAAGTGTTTCCATCAGAGGTTCAGGATAAAGAAGCTGCGGAGTTCGCCGGGCAGGTATTCATAGACCGCGCCTCCGGGAATTTTGACGGACAGTCCCGCCTTGAAAAGCACGACAACAACCACCGCGAAAACCACGCTCGCCACCATGATGTTCCGGCTGCGATAGCCCATCCGCCATGCCAGAGCCGGCACAAAAATCAGGGTCGTCGGCAGGTATCCCAAAAGGGGGACCACCCAGACATAGATCATGAACCACAGCGCATATTCAAAGACGCGGCCCCATTTGGCCAGTTCGTCCCAGTCTTCCCGCGTGACCTGACGCCACGGGACACAGGCCAGATGCCAGCCGCCCAGAACCACCATCGAGATCAACCCAACTGCCGGCCAGAACCTTGGCTGTGCAAAAAAGCGGGTTTTGTCGACCCAAGCGGTTTGTGACCCGACCTGGCTGATCAACAGCAAGGACAGCGCCAGAAAACCCATGGCAAAGAACAATTGGCCTCGCCTTGGGCCTGGAAATCGGCGCTGTCTTTCAGGGGTCATTGGTTTGGCCTTCTCCGAAAAAAGGGGCGGCCGATGCCGCCCCAGGGGGGAGGATTATTGCAGCAACTCGCCGATGGTTGCGACCGTCGCGATATCGTTCTCGATCCGCGCGGCACTTGCATCCGCGTCTTGCCAATAGACCAGAGCGCCGGTCTCTTCCGCCACTTTCTGAGCCCGCTCGCTCATCACGGTCTTAGAGGCCACCGCGATGATCTTGTCACGCACGTCCTGCGGAGTGTCTTTGGTCACGAACAGACCGTTCCAAAGCGCAATGTTCAGCGTTTCGTCCAATTCGCCAATGGTCGGCGCATCCGGAACCAGCGGGATGCGGGTATCCGTGATGGAGGTCAGAACCTTAACACTGTCGAGGCAAGGCAGGATAAGCTGCAGCGTGGTGTTGATCACATCCGCATCACCGGAAGCCAGCGTGTTGCAATCCAGCGCGTCAAATGCCGCGTCCGAGCCATAGCTGAAACCGGCGTTGACGGCATAGGCCTTGGTCACCTGTGTCGGTGTCAGGACATCACCAAAATGGCCCAGCGCGACATCGTTGGACTTGGCGTATTCCGCCAGCTCTTCCATCGTCGAATAAGGCGCATCACCCGATGTCGCGATGACAAACGGGTAGGTCAGGAAAATGCCCAGCGGGTCAAACTTTGCCGGGGTAAGTGGCGGAATTTCGATTTGGTGTCCGACAACCGGAACGCCGATCACGAACGAACCGATGGTATATCCATCCGCCGGTGCGTTGGCGACTTCGATGGCGCCCGGGAACGGCCCACCGCCACCACCGGGTTTGTTCACAACCGCGGCTGCGACACCGTATTCTTTTTGAAAGTCCTCGGCGATCATGCGGGTCAGCACGTCTTCGAGATCACCGGGAGGCCACGGCACAATAAAGTTGACCGGTTTTTCCGGGTATTCCGCGACGGCCATCGTCGCGCTCAGCGCACAGGCTGCGACGGCCCCTGCCAGTTTGGTGAGTGTCTTCATCATTTCCTCCTTGGTGGTGCGGTTCATTATTTGAACCGTCGGTTTAATTTAGATTGACAGACCGGGGCGCGATCCGTCAATAAAAAATAAGAGACCAACGGTTCAAAAGTTAAGTTTTTGATCCAACCCGCATAGAAAGGATCGCGCTAAGCAACATGGGAACGGTTACCAAAGCTCTGACAATATTGAATTATTTCAACCATGAACGGGCAGAGATTGGTCTGAGCGACCTTGCCCGTTTGGCAGGCTTAAACAAGGCAACCACCTATCGTTTGATGACCGAAATGCAGGCTCAGGGAATCGTTGAACAGGTCGGGAATCAGCGCGCCTATCGCATCGGGCCCGAAGTTTTGCGGCTGGCCGCCTTGCGCGAACGGGCGGTTCCAATGCTGTCGGCGGCCCGTCCCATCCTACGCGGTCTGGCCGAAGCCACCGGGGAAACGTCGCATTTGACCGTGCTGCGCGGCGAGACATTGATGGTCATTGCGCACGCGCTCAGCCCCAAACACGCGACCCGCGTGATGATGGATGATGGAGAGATCATTTCTTTTCACGGGACCGCATCCGGCCTCGCCATTCTGGCGTTTTCCGATGACGACTGGGTCAACCAACATCTCACCGCACCCTTGCCGGCCTTTACCAGCGAAACCATTACCGACCCCGCCTATATCCGCGCCGAATTGAACCGCGCGCGGATGACCGGTGTGTCAGAGTCGGTGGGCGGTTTCGAAGCAGATGTTCATTCGCACGCAGCACCGATCTTTGATGCGAACCAAAACCCGGCAGGCACTCTGGCAGTTGCCGCTCCGGTGTCGCGGATGAACGCAACACACAAAGCGCTGATCCGCGCAGAAGTTTCTCGTGCGGCTCAGCAATTGACCGAAGCCACCGGCGGGCTGCGCCCCGTTTCCTTTCCCAAACAGGCTGCATCCTGAGATGCAGTTGCCCCTTTTCATTCACAGGAGCTGATTCGATGAAAGACTCCAACTTCCTCAAGGAAATGAACGCCAGATCCATCTGGCACCCGATGGCGCACCCCGCCGATAGTTTGAAAAACCCGCCCACAATCGTCACCGGTGCCTCGGGCGTGCGGATCAGTGACGTGGATGGCCACGAAGTTGTGGATGGCGTCGGCGGTTTGTGGAACGTCAACTTGGGCTTTTCCTGCCAGCCGGTCAAAGACGCCATTGCCCGACAACTGGACGTTTTGCCCTATTATTCAACATTCCGCGGCACAACGAATGACACGGTCATTCAGTTGTCCGAAGAACTGCGGGATTTCTTTGAACCCGACGGCTTGACCCGCGCCTTTTATACCTCGGGCGGATCGGATTCCGTGGAAACGGCCCTGCGCCTGGCGCGCCAGTATCACAAGATTCGGGGCGACGCCGGACGCACCAAATTCCTCAGCCTGAAGAAAGGGTATCACGGAACCCACATGGGCGGCGCCTCGGTCAACGGAAACGCCAATTTCCGCACCGCTTACGAGCCGCTCTTGCCGGGCTGCTATCAAATGCCCGCGCCATACACCTATCGCAATCCGTTCAACGAAACCGATCCAGAGCGTTTGGCGCAGCTATGCCTTGCTGCAATTGAGGACGAAATCGCGTTTCAGGGTGCGGGTACGATTGCGGCCTTTATCATGGAACCGGTGCTGGGCGCGGGCGGTGTCATTCCCCCGCATAAAAGCTTTATGCCCGGTGTGCGCGAGCTGTGCACGAAACACGGCATCCTTTTGATCGCGGATGAGGTCATCACAGCCTTTGGCCGAACCGGCAGCTGGTCAGGCTCTCGTCACTGGGGGGTGCAACCAGATTTTGCCTGCACCGCCAAAGCGATCACAAACGGCTATTTCCCCTTTGGCGCTGTGATGATTGCCGAACATGTCGCGGAAACCTTTGAACAGGACGAAACGGGCAAGGCCGCAATCGGGCATGGCTATACCTATTCGGGCCACCCGGTTGGTGCTGCCGCTGCGCTCGCTTGTCTGGAAGAAACCAAACGTCTGAACGTACCCGAAAATGCCGCAGCCCGCGGGGATCAAATGATGGCAGGGCTGCTCGCGTTGAAAGAGAAATATTCTCTGATCGGGGATGTACGTGGTGGTGAGGGTTTGATGTCCGCGCTGGAACTGGTCAGCGATCAGGACACGAAAGCGCCCATCGACAAGGGCACGATCGGTCAGATTCAGGAAACCGCGTATCAGGCGGGCGCGATGGTGCGCGTGTCGGGACCAAACATTATTCTGTCGCCACCGCTCGTTTTGACCGAAGCGGACGTCCAGACAATTCTGGACGCCTTGGACCACGGCTTCTCAGCCGTCTCTTGACCAGATTGGGGCCGCCCCGAAAAGGGCGGCCTCGCCCCTTACGTCAATTGCGCCAAAAGGGATCTGTTCGCCTGACCGGTGACGGGCAGACCATTGGCACGCTCATAGGCGCGGATGGCGGCCTCTGATTTTGATCCGATCACACCATCGGCACCGCCGGTATCAAACCCCCGGCGGGTCAATTCCCGCTGAATGGTTTTGCGATCCTCGCGGGTCAACCCGTTGGCGTCGGGCGGGAAGCGCCCCTGAATCGTTGGGCCACCCGCAATGCGGTCGGACAGGTGGCCGACGCCGATCACATAGCTTTCCGAGTTGTTGTATCGGGTAAGCGCGGTGAAATTGCGGAAGGTCATGAACGCCGGGCCGGATCGGCCAGCGGGAATAATGATCGACGCCGCACCGTGATCCGGCACGCGGTTTCCGTTGATATCCCGCACGCCTGCGCCCGCCCAACTGGCCGGGCTGCGCGTTGTGCCGCGCCCAAAGGGACCAGAGAAATCAGCCGGCAGCCGCACTTCGACACCCCATGGCTGCCCACGGGTCCAACCAGATCGGCTGAGATACGCCGCAGCGGACGCAAGACCATCCGTAGAATCGTCTGACCAAATGTCACGACGTCCGTCGCCGCGGAAATCCACGGCATAGGCCTGATAGGTCGTCGGAATAAACTGGGTGTGGCCCATGGCCCCTGCCCAACTGCCCACCATGTTTTCCGGAGAGGTATCTCCACGCTGCAAAATCTGTAGCGCGGCGGTCAGTTGTTTTTCAAAAAAGTCACCGCGCCGTCCGTCATAGGCTAGGGTCGACGTCGCCCCGATCACAGGAACCGATCCGCGCCGTTCCCCGTAACGGCTTTCCAGCCCCCAAACGGCGGTGACAACCCGTGCTTCGACCCCATACTTTGCCTCGATCTGAGACAGCACGGCAGCCTCCTGACGCAGCTTTGTCTTACCGGTTGCGATACGTTCGTCCGAGGCCGCAATAGCCAGATAATCATCCAATGAGCGTTTGAATTCCGTCTGGTTGCGATCCTTTTCAATCACCTCTGGCAAATAGCCGGTGCCGCGAAAGGCCCGATCCATGACCGCGCCAGAGATGCCGCGCGCCGCAGCCCGATTTCGATAGGCCGCAACCCAGGCATCGTAGCCCGCGTTTGGCACGGCGCGGTATGTCGCCCCGGCACTTGGCGCAGAACCACCCGTGCTGCAACCGGTCAATACGGCGGCCCCAAGGCCACCCAAAACGCTTCGACGGGAAAGGGTCATCTGCTCGCTCCTGCCCATATTTTATAGTCTGCAAGTGTAGCGCAGACCGCAGGGCAGGAAAAGAGATCAAGCCGTCCGATCGCGCAGGTAAAGTCCGCAGAGCAGCAAGAAATAGCCGCCAATCAAACCCGTTTGCAGCCAGTATGGGGCGGTGGAGTTTTCCGGCGTCATGGCAGTGGCCAGCGCATCAGAAAGGTTCACGGATGCCAGCCCCAAAACCGTCAGCAACATGACGATCAAGGCCACCGGGACCGCCGGGCGATGCCCTGCGGCCACCTAGAACAGTCCGATATAGGCGGTGACGGCAAAGGAAATGATCTTATCCTGATAAGCAAAGAACGGCGTATCGTAGTAAACAAACAGCAGCGGCCATTTCAGACCAAAGAAATGGGCCAGCGCCATGCAACAGAAATAGGCCACACCGGCCAACAGCGCGGCGCGCGTCAGTGTCGAGTTCATGTTTTTTATCCTGTAATCGGGGGTTAACCGGCGTCCGGGACGATCAGGACCAAACCATCCAAAGCATCACTTGCCGCGATCTGACAGCTGAGCCGGCTGGTGGGCAGACGATCCGCCTCGGCGACGTCCAGCATCGCGTCTTCAAAATCATCCGGTGTGCCGGTTTTGTCGGACCAGCTGTCATCGACATACACATGGCAGGTTGCACAGCTCAGGCATCCGCCGCATTCGCCGATGACTCCGTCGATCCCGTTCGCCACGGCCGCTTCCATCATGTTGGTGCCGGTTTTAACGTCTGCGGTTATTTCGCTGCCATCTGGTAGCTTCCATGTGACCTGCATCTCGGGGTCCTCAGATAAAGTAAACGTAAAAGTCGCGGAGGGCGTCGCCCTCGAGGTCACGGGTTTTCTTGACCTCTTTTTCCTTCATGAAGGCATGGTTTGCCACCAGTTCGGCTCCGACGGCCTCTGCCAGCGCCACATCAGCGCGCAAATCCTTGACCGCGCCGTTGAGATCGGTCGCCGTTCCCACCTTGGCGTCGGTTTTTTCGAACCCATCTCCGGTTTCGATCGGCGGCAAGCCATGCCCGTTCTGAACGCCCAGCCGCGCCGCTTGCAACACGGCCGCGGTCGCCGTGTAGGGGTTAGAGGACGCATCAGCCATCCGGTGTTCAAGCCGCGCCTTGGCGCCGCCTTCGCTGCTGATCCGGGTGGTGACATTGCGGTGGTCGCCGCCCCAGTTCTGCCAGTAGCCGGACAAGGATCCAGGTTGCAGCCGTTGATAGGAATTGGCCGTTGGCGCGATCAATCCGGCCAGTCCCTTGTGGTGGTGCAACAGACCACCCAGACAGCCACGCGCCAGATCATTCATATGGTCCGGCCCACCAAGCTGCCCCGACGACAACGCATTGCCGCCGGTTTCGTCGACGAAGGAGAAGTTGATATGCATGCCTGAACCGCCCGCCTCGGCGATTGGTTTCGGCATGAAGGTCAGGATGATCCCATATTCCAGCGCAATTTCGCGCGCCATCATGCGGAAAAGCACAATGTCATCCACCGCCTTGACCGCATCGTCAAAGGTCAGCGTGTATTCGAATTGCGGGGTGTCATATTCGGCGGTGATCATGTCGAGCCGAAAGCCCAGATCGTCCGCAATCTCCCATATCCGGTCATTGAACCGCAGCGGATCGGCGTAAGGACCGGTCCCATAAACCACGCCGCCCGGCGTATCATAAGGCGTCAGCCGACCGTTTTCATCGGCCATCAGCGCATAGGCTTCCAGTTCGATACCGACCTTGGGTGTCAGACCCATCGCCTGCCAATCCGCGACCGCCCGTTTCAACGCCCCGCGCGGGCAAAGCGGCAGCGCCGCGCCGGCGTCGTCGTACAGATCGCCCAGAACGATTTTTGTGGCACTGTCCCAGCTGTCGCGGATGTCATCGTGACGCCAGGAAAGCTCCATATCCGGCATGCCCTGATAAACCATCGCGCCCGGTGCGTTCAATAGATCCCGGTCATAATGCACACCGAAGGTCGCGCGGCTGAACCGGGTTGAGCCATCCCCGATTTTGCCATTGGGCAGGTATTTGCCCCGCATGATGCTCAGGTGGTCACAGAATACGGCGCGCAAGCGGTCTTTCATCGTGCAATCCTTCGTTAAGCGCGCGTCACGGAAACGGGCAATTCTTTGATCCCACCGACAAAGTTCGAGCGCAGGAATTTGTGATCCCCTGCAGGTTCGATGGATTTCAGGCGTCTGGCAAGCTCTTGGAACAACACCCGCACCTCCAGCCGGGCCAACCACATACCCAGACAGACATGCGGGCCCCCCTGCCCGAAGGACATGTGGCGATTGGGCGTGCGACCCAGATCGACCCGGAACGGGTCATCGAACACGGCGTCATCGCGATTGGCCGAGCTGAACCAATAAAGCACCTTGTCGCCTTCCCGGATCGTTTTGCCGTGCATTTCATAGTCCTGCAGGGCCGTCCGGCGGAAATAAAGCGCGGGCGTGGCCCAACGGATGATCTCATCCGGGGCGGTGTCCCAAACCTCGCCCTTTTGCATCTGGCCCAGCAATTCAGGCTGATGGCACATCGCCTGAATACCGGCCGCGATTGAATAACGTGTGGTATCGTTTCCGGCGGCCACAAGCAGGCAAAAGAAGTTTCTAAACTCGGTTTCCGAGATCACCGAGCCATCCTTGCCCGGCTGCAAAATCAGATGAAGAACGCCGGACGTGTCCCCGCTGGCTGCCTTTTTCTCCATCAATTCCTTGGCGTATTGGTACAGCTCGGCCCCTGCGGGCGAGTTGAACGGCATCATCCGATACTCATCGGTTTCCAGCTTATCGAGCACGTGATCGGTGAAATCAGGGTCCGTGTTGGCGATCAGGGCATCGCCCTTTTCCACCAGCCAAGGCAAATCCTCTTCGGGCGTGCCAATGATGCGGCCCAGCATGCGCATCGGCAACTCACGGGCGATCTTCTTGGTGGCGTCAAACGTTCCATGGTCCAACGCATCATCCAGAATGTCGTGGCACAATTCGCGGATGGCGTCCTCATAGTCGGCAATCACTGCCTTGGAAAAAGCTCGCGCCAGTTTCATGCGTGTTTGCATATGCTCTGGCGGGTCGGTTTCCTGAAACGTCCGGCGCGCCAGGTACTCTTCGTAGCTTTGATCTTCCATCCGGATGCCGCGCGCGGAACTGAACACGGCTGTGTTCCGGTTCATTTCGGCAATGTCCGCGTGGCGCGTCACCGACCAGAAATTCTGACCATCCGCATATTCCGTCCAATGAAGCGGATCCTCTCGCCGCAGGCGGGCAAAGGTGTTGTGCGGCGCGCCGCCGACAAACGCGTCATGGCTTGTCAGATCTGCATATCCATCATCGCTGGGGGATCAAATGGTCATCGTTTTTGCTTCCCTTGCCCTGTTCTTTATGTATATTAAAAGGAGCCTTAAATATGTAAACAAAAAACTTGCGAGCCAAAACATGCACTTGGCAATCTTGATGACAAACACGGATGAAAGCGACTTTGCACAGCAGCATCCGAAAGACGGCGAAAAATTCGCCGCGTTGATCCACAGCGTGCGGCCCAATTGGACCTGCAAGGTGTATCGCGTGAAGGATGGGGAATTTCCTGCATCCCTGGACGGCATCGATGGCTTCATGATCACCGGCAGCCCATCTTCAACGCAGGGCGATGCGCCCTGGATCGCCGAATTGTTGCAGTTGATCCGGCAAAACTATGACCAGAACATTCCGCAATTCGGTGCCTGTTTTGGGCATCAGGCCATCGCAATGGCGCTTGGCGGCACCATCGGACGAAGCCCGGCGGGTTGGGTGCATGGCACGACGCACAACACGCTTGTGCACAAGACGCCGTGGATGGCGGACCTTCCGGATATCGTAAAGCTTTACGGCAGCCACGTCGAACAGGTCACCCAAGCGCCGAATGGAGCGCGTGTACTGGCCAGTTCAGAAGGGACGCCCATTGCCGGAATCGCGCTCGGCGATCGGGTCTATACGACCCAGCACCATCCCGAAATGACACCGGAATTCATCGCGGCCCTGACAGAAGAACTGGCCGATGACATGGGAGAGGCGGTCGCAACAACTGCGCGCGCGTCTTTGGCAGAGCGGGCCGATACAAAGGCTTACGCAGAATCCATCGCGCGGTTTTTCGAAATGCCGCGCTAACCCACGGCGGCCAACAGGTCCATCACCGTGACCTGGTCGAACGCCACATGCTTTTGCATGACGGCCTCGGCTTCTTCTTTCTGATGGTCCGTGATCAGACCAGCAATCCGCCGGTGATCTGTGGCTGACGCCGCAATCGAGCCGGGATAGCGATAGCGTGCCCGGTAATACGCCATCAGCTTACGGGCATTGGTCTTGATCATCTCAACCAGAAACGGGTTGCCGGATGCCACGGCGACGATTTCGTGGAACCGTAAATTGAGCTGATAGTACCCTTGCGGATCCGCGTCCCCTTTTTGATCGGCGTGGTGTTCACACGCCCGAACAATCGCTTCCAAAGCCGTCGCTTGATCGGATGACAAACGCCGCGCGGCCAATCCGGCGGCTTGGCCTTCCAGCTTTGCGTGCACTTCGAGAATGGCGAGGAATTCCTCGAGCGAGGGTTTGAACAACACCGCCCCCTTGCGCGGCATCCGCTTGATCAACCCGGTGGTTTCCAACTGAATGAACGCTTCGCGAACGGGTGTCCGTGAGACGTCATGACGCTCGATCAGAGCGGTCTCTTCGATCAGGTCGCCGGGGTTCAATCGTCCTTGATCTATATCCTCAAGGATTGCGCCCAAAACCAACTCTGTCTGACCCGCCATCTTCTTTCCTTCATCGACGCCAGACCAAACTAAAGCGCAGACCCTTGCGGTGCAATCGGATGTGAAGCCCGGATCGATGCGCAAAAAAGCGGCATTTTTCAGCGGCTTGCGCGGCTCGCACCCGGCATAACCCGCCAAATCTGACCAATTTTGCGCCGTGACGCTAGGCGAATGTCCAATCTGTAGGCAATAATGGTGAGGCTCTGGAGGTTCTGCTTGCTCGATTCAAATGCCCCCGTCTTGTCCGCGCATGCGGCCAGTTCGCCCCCCCGTGCGCGCGGCACGGTCAGGCTGGGCGTCCGGACGCGGGACGACAAAACGGTCTTGCAAGACCTCTATCAATCCGGCTCGATGAAAGCGCTGTTCCCGCATGGCCGGGAGTGCATGGCGGTTTTTTTGAACACCGCGGGCGGTGTGACTGGCGGCGACAATTTCGAAGCGACACTATCGGCCAAACCCGGTAGTGCGTTGACCGTCACAACGCAGGCGGCGGAACGGTTCTACCGTGCCCAACCGGGTCAGGTCGGCACCATCCGCAACAGCGTTCAGGTTGACGCGCAAGCAACGATGCATTGGCTGCCGCAGGAAACCCTGATCTATGACCGTGCGTCGGTCGACCGGCATCTGCAGATCGACATCACTGCGCAGAGCCGCGCCCTGATCGTCGAACCGGTGATCCTTGGCCGCGCGGCCATGGGCGAGACCGTGACCCAATGCCAGTTCCGCGACCGGATTGATCTGACATGCGATGGACAGCTGATCTATGCCGACCGATCCCGCATTGATGGCGATGCGCTGCGGGCCCTATCCGGGCCCGCAACCGCGGCGGGGTCTGCCGCCTATGCGACAGTGATTTATGCAGCCCCCGATGCGCTGCGTTTTCTGGATGCCGCGCGGGCCTTGATGCCCGCCACCGGAGGTGTATCCGCCCTGAGCCACACCTTGATCGTCGCCCGTATCGTAGCCCCAGACGGCTATGAACTGCGCCAATCCCTTATCCCATTGATTGGGTTGTTTCGCGACAGCCCCCTGCCCCGAACATGGACGATTTAATATGCAACTGACCCCCTGGGAAAAAGACAAACTCTTGATTGCCATGGCCGCTGAGGTCGCGCGCAAACGACTGGCGCGCGGTGTGAAGCTGAACCACCCCGAGGCTATCGCGCTGATTACAGATGCGGTTGTTGAAGGGGCCCGCGATGGGCGGTCCGTGGCCGAGATGATGCAGGCGGGCGCCGCTGTGATCACCCGCGACCATGCATGGAAGGCGTGGCAGAGATGATCCACGAAGTGCAGGTTGAAGCCACCTTTCCCGACGGCACGAAACTTGTGACCGTGCACAATCCGATCCGCTGAAGATTTTTGAGTATTTTGAAAGAGAAGAAGACATGATCCCAGGAGAGATTTTTACCGCTGACGAGATGTTGACCCTTAACGCCGGGCGCGAGGCGATCACGCTGATGGTGGCCAATACGGGCGACCGGCCGGTGCAGGTGGGCAGCCACTATCACTTTGCGGAAACGAATGAAGCGCTCGATTTTGATCGGTCAGCGGCGCATGGTTATCGGCTTGATATCGCGGCGGGCACAGCAGTGCGTTTTGAACCGGGGCAGCGGCGCGATGTTCAGTTGATCCCGATCGGTGGGGCGCGACGAATTTTTGGGTTTAATCAGAAGGTAATGGGAAACTTGTGATCGAAACGATCTAGAAAGGATGGGATAATCATGTGCGACGCAGTTGTTATCGAGACTGTAAAACAAAAGATGCTGTCGCGGCGGCAGTTCTTCAAAGCCGGCGCGGCGGTGGCTGCGGGCGCTGCTTTATTGCCAGCCACGACGACGCCGGCCATGGCTGCCGGCCATAGCCGCGTCATCGACATGACCCATACTTTCAGCGAGAGCTTTCCCACATGGGGCGGCGCGCCCGGCCTGTCACGCGAACAGGCGTTCAATTTTTAGGATAACGGGTTCAACCTGTTTAATCTGACGGTCAATGAGCATGCCGGAACGCATGTTGATGCCCCTTTGCATTTCTCGGCGGACGGTCTGTCGATTGATGAACTGCCCGTTGGCGACCTTGTCTGTCCGCTGTGCGTTGTCGATATCGCTGCGCGCGCGGCGGAAGATCCCAATGCCATGCTGACACCGAATGATCTGAAAGCGTGGATTGCGGCAAATGGGGAGATCCCCGACGGGGCCTGTGTCGCGATGTATTCCGGCTGGGGCGGAAAGACGGCTGGAGACGGGTTTCGCAATGCGGATGCCGAGGGGATAATGCATTTCCCCGGTGTGCATGTAGAGGCGGCACAGATGTTGCTGGAAGAGACCGGCGCCATGTCGATCGGCGTTGATACGCTGTCGATTGATTTTGGACCCAGTCAGGATTTCGTGACGCATTACGCGTGGTTGCCGCAGGGTCGATACGCCATCGAGTGTTTGGCCGCTTTGGATCAGGTTCCTGCCGTTGGCGCCACTTTGGTCGTTGGTGCCCCCAAGATCGCCGGTGGCACCGGTGGTCAGGCGCGTATCTTTGCGATGGTGTGATGGGAACGGTTCGACTTCTTTCCGATGAAGAGGTCAGCGCGGATGCGCTGGCCGTCTTTGACGACATCCGGGCCACGCGCGGGACGGAGTTCATCAACAATTTCTGGCGCGCTTTGGCACATGATCCCGATCAGTTGAAGGCCACATGGGAGCGGTTGAAAGACGTCATGGGACCAGGAGAACTGGATCCGCTGACCAAAGAGCTGATTTATGTCGCGGTGTCGACGGCGAACACCTGTTCTTATTGCGCCCATTCCCACACAGCGGCGGCACGCGCCAAGGGGATGACGGACGCCATGCATGGTGAATTGCTGCGCGTGATCGCCATGGCCATGCAGACAAATGGTCTGGCCACGGCGCTGCAAGTTGAGGTTGATGCGGAGTTTCAAGCATCATGACGGCCGCACAACTCACCAAAACAGACCAACCATTTCCGGGAACTTTGACACATACCGTTCCCCTCCATTCCATCGAACTGATCGGCGTCAAAGCCGATGTTCCCGAACCGGAAAGCTAACATGCCCGCAACAATTTCCCGATCTGACTATGCCGCCATGTTTGGCCCGACCACGGGTGACAAGATGCGTCTGGCCGATACCGATCTGATCATCGAGGTCGAACGCGACCTGACCGCTGAAAAGGCGGCCCAACAGGGCAATGCGCCGGTCTATGGCGAGGAGGTGAAGTTCGGTGGCGGCAAGGTAATCCGCGACGGGATGGGTCAGGCACAGACCACCCGTGCGGAGGGCGCGGTGGATACGGTCATCACCAACGCGCTGATCGTGGATCACACCGGCATCTATAAGGCGGATGTGGGTCTGAAAGACGGGCGCATTCACAAGATTGGCAAGGCAGGAAACCCCGACACCCAGCCGGGCGTCGATATCATCGTCGGCCCCGGAACCGAGGCGATTGCGGGCGAAGGCAAGGTGCTGACGGCGGGCGGATTTGACAGCCATATCCATTTCATCTGCCCGCAACAGATCGAGGATGCGTTGCATTCCGGCCTGACGACCATGCTGGGCGGCGGCACGGGCCCCGCGCATGGCACATTGGCGACCACTGTGACGCCGGGCCCTTGGCATATCGGGCGGATGTTGCAGGCGGCGGACGCCTTTCCGATGAACCTTGCCTTTGCGGGTAAGGGCAACGCGTCCCTACCGGCCGCATTGGAGGAACAAATCAACGCCGGGGCCTGTGCGCTGAAGCTGCATGAGGATTGGGGCACGACGCCCGGTGCCATCGACTGTTGCCTTTCGGTGGCCGACGCTATGGACGTTCAGGTGATGATCCACACCGATACGCTGAACGAAAGTGGTTTTGTCGAAAACACCGTTGCGGCGATGAAAGGCCGGACGATACATGCGTTTCACACAGAGGGAGCCGGGGGTGGTCACGCCCCAGACATCATCAAAATCTGTGGCGAGGCGCACGTGCTGCCCTCTTCAACCAACCCGACGCGGCCTTTCACGGTGAACACGCTGGAAGAGCATCTGGATATGCTCATGGTCTGTCACCACCTAGATAAGTCGATCCCAGAGGATGTCGCTTTTGCCGAAAGCCGCATTCGTCGCGAAACAATTGCCGCCGAAGACATCCTGCATGACATGGGCGCGTTTAGCATCATCGCCTCTGACAGTCAGGCGATGGGTCGCGTGGGCGAGGTGATCATCCGCACATGGCAAACTGCGGACAAGAAAAAAAACAGCGCGGCGCGCTGCCGGAAGAAACCGGTGACAACGACAATTACCGGGTGCGGCGTTACATTGCGAAATACACGATCAACCCGGCCATCGCGCATGGCATTTCGCATGAGATTGGCAGCATCGAGGAAGGCAAACGCGCAGATCTGGTGCTGTGGAACCCGGCCTTTTTCGGCGTTAAGCCAGAGATGGTCCTGATGGGTGGCAGTATTGTCTGCGCCCAGATGGGCGACCCGAATGCCTCTATCCCAACACCGCAACCCGTCTACACCCGCCCGATGTTCGGGGCCTATGGCCGTGCGGTGGAACATTCCGCGGTCACCTTTGTGTCCGAAGCGGCGCAGGCGGCGGGGATCGGGGATAAGCTGGGGTTGGCCAAGCAGACACTTGCAGTAACCAACACGCGAGAGATCAGCAAGGCAGACCTGTTGCTGAACGACGCGACACCAGAGGTTGAGGTGAACCCGGAAACCTATGAGGTGCGGGCAGATGGCGAATTGCTGACCTGTCAACCGGCCGAGGTTTTGCCAATGGCTCAGCGGTACTTTTTGTTCTGATGCGCATGTCGAAGGAAAGAGCCTTGCAACAGGTGCACAACGGCTATGTCACAGTAGGGCTGGCAGGATGCTGCGACGCGGCATATCTTCAGCCCACGGGAGGGAATCTGAAACACATTCGGAGGATTTCCAATGGCAAACATCACAACTCAAGCACCGGTCGCAGCACCATTTGGTTTCGCACAGCGATTCTGGAACTGGCTGGGCAACGCTATGGTTCGCTTGGCAGAGAACAACGCACGTGTCCGTCAGGCCGAAGCCTTGATGTCGCTCAGCGATCAAGAGCTGGCCGAACGTGGCATGAAACGCGAAGATATCGCGAAAGTTGTCTTTGCGGACAGTGCCTGGCTCTGATGCCTGACGAGGCGCGCTCATGAGCGCGCCGGATATGCGGGCTTCGGCCTATCACGACCATGCCCATGCCCCAACACAGCTGGGCAAGGTCGTTCTGACTTACGAGGCGCGGTTTCTGCGCCGCAAGGTTTTGACGCTAACAAATGGACAGGCCGTTCTTGTCGATTTGGCGCAGACCACATCCTTGAACCATAACGGCGTCTTAATCCTCGACACCGGCGGCGAGATTTTGGTCGAAGCCGCGCCCGAGCCTCTACTCAAAGTAACGGGAGAAGATCTTGTCCGCATCGCATGGCATGTCGGCAACCGCCACACGCCCTGCCAGATCGCAGCCGACCGGCTGTTGATCCAGCGGGACCATGTCATTGCCGATATGCTGTCCAAACTTGGTGCGACTGTGCGCGAAGTGGTCGAGCCTTTTACACCCGAGGGTGGCGCCTATGGACATGGGCGGACGCATTCGCATGACCACGGGCACAGCCATGCCCACTAGTCTGCAACTGATGACACTGGCCCAATGGCTTTCGCCGGCGTTTCCGGTCGGGGCTTTTGCCTATGCGCATGGCCTTGAATGGGCGGTCGAAGCGGGGGGCGTGACCGATGGCATCAGCTTTGAACGTTGGTTGCGGGACGTGCTGGAATTCGGCGCGGGTGCCAGCGACGCCATTCTTCTGACAACTGCTTACCGCGAGGATCAGTCCTTGGCAGAGCTTGACGCTCTGGCACTCGCACTCTCCCCGTCAGCCGAACGCCGGTTGGAAACGGAACAGTTGGGAACCGCCTTTGCACGCACTGCCGCCGGGGTTTGGGGCCATGATATTGACGCCAAAGCCTATCCCATCGTTGTCGGCGCCGCGGCCCGAGCCGAAGCATTACCGCTCGACGCGGTTTTGCCGATGTATCTGCATGCCTTTGCGGCGAACCTGACATCAGCAGCCATTCGTTTGGTGCCGCTGGGCCAGACCGAAGGCCAGGCCATCCTTGCCCGCGCCACGGACCTTTGCGCGTCGCCTGCCAAAACGGCCACAGCGCAAAGCATAAATGACCTTGGCACCTTCAGTTTTCTGGCCGACATTGCGTCGATGAAACACGAAACCCAATATTCAAGGCTCTTTCGCTCATGACCTCTCAACATGGCCCGCTGCGTGTGGGTATCGGTGGCCCGGTTGGGGCCGGAAAAACAACGCTGACCGCCGCGCTTTGCCGGGCGCTACGGGATCACTACTCGGTCGCTGCCATCACCAATGACATTTACACACAGGAAGATGCCGAAGCGCTGATGCGTATGCAGGCCTTGCCGTCCGAGCGGATCATGGGCGTCGAAACCGGTGGCTGCTCGCACACGGCCATCCGCGAAGATGCCTCTATCAACCTCGCGGCGGTCGCCACTTTGCGAGAGCGGATCCCGGATCTTGACGTCGTGCTGATTGAAAGCGGTGGCGACAACCTGTCGGCCACGTTCAGCCCGGAATTGGCCGATATCACCCTTTATGTGATCGACGTGGCCGCTGGCGAAGAGATTCCGCGCAAAGGCGGGCCAGCGATCACCAAATCTGATCTGCTGATCATCAACAAAACGGATCTTGCGCCTTATGTGGGGGCCACATTAGAGGTGATGGACCGCGACGCCAAGCGGATGCGCGCCGAACGCCCGTTCGTCTTTACCTCGATCAAGTCAGGCAAAGGCGTTGATGACATCGTCCGTCACATCGCGGCCTTGGGGGGCTTGCCGGAACCGGTGGGCACCGCAGCCGAATGAGTGACGCGTTTTCCCTGCGTTTGGCCGACCTCGTCCGCCAGATTTATCCGGAGGTCGACGCCGACATCCTTGCCAGCAAGATCGTCGATGCCTTTTGGCCCGAAGATCGCCCGCGCCGCCGCAGGGCACGCCCGCCGGGCAATAATTTCTGGTCAGAAAAAGACAGCCTGGTCATCACCTATGGCAATTCGATCGTCGACGGCGCGCACAAGCCGCTGGATTTGTTGCGTGACTTTTTGCAGCGCAACCTGAAAGGCGTGATCAACGGGGTTCACATCCTGCCCTTCTTTCCCTTCACATCTGACGATGGGTTTGCCGTGTCCGATTACCGGGCCGTGAACCCGGTTCTGGGCGACTGGCCCGACATTGCGCGGATTGGCGGGGAATTCAAACTGATGTCGGACCTGGTTTTGAACCATGTCAGCAGTCAAAGCCATTGGTTCAACGAATACCTGCAGGATCACGAACCCTATAACCGCTATTTTTTCGAAGCCTCGCCCGAGGATGATCTGAGCCTCGTGGTGCGCCCGCGCACCCACCCTTTGTTGCGTCCATCCGAGACCGCAAACGGGACGCGACATGTCTGGTGTACGTTCAGCCATGACCAGGTTGATCTGGATTTTCGCAACCCCGAAGTCCTGTTGGAATTCCTGTCGATCATGCGGATGCATATCGACCAGGGTGTGCGCATCTTACGGCTGGATGCGGTGGCCTTTGTTTGGAAAGAGGTTGGAACCAACTGTATCCACCTGCCGCAAACCCATGCGATTGTAAGGATGATGCGGTTGCTGTGTGACTATGATCACGATCCTATCATACTGTTGACCGAAACCAACGTGCCCAATGCCGAAAACCTCAGCTATTTTGGCAATCGCAATAAAGCGCATGTGGTTTACAACTTTTCCCTGCCGCCATTGTTGTTGCACGCCATGCTGTCCGGGTCGGCCCGGTACCTGAACCGTTGGCAGGCGACCATGCCGCCGGCGCAATTGGGGTGCGCCTATCTCAATTTCTCGGCCAGCCATGACGGGATCGGTATGCGCCCGGCCGAGGGGATCCTGCCGGAAGAGGAAAAAGCGGCCGTCATCGACACGGTGCGTGCCTTTGGCGGTGAAGTGTCGATGCGCGCGCTGGAGGGTGGCAAGGAAAGCCCTTACGAGCTGAACATCACCTTCTTTGACGCCATGAAAGGCACGCTGGAGGGCGCGGACGAGTGGCATATTGCTCGTTTCCTCGCCTCACAGACCATCGTAATGTCTTTGGAGGGGATACCCGCTTTCTACATCCATTCCTTGCTGGCGACGCCCAACGACCATGAAAAAGTAACCCGGACGGGCATGAAACGGGCGATCAACCGACATCATTGGGATTACCCGACCTTGCGGTCCTTGCTGGCCGATCCGGACAGCGCAACGAACCAAGTCTTGCATGCGTTGCGGGCGCGGATCCAGCTGCGCGCCAAACAACCTGCCTTTCACCCGAACGCGACGCAATTCACGTTGCATGGCGATGACCGGATCTTTGGAATTTGGCGCCAAAGTTTGGACCGGGATCAGTCGATCTTTGCCCTGCATAACGTAAGCGCCGATGCAGTCGAAATCGACCCTGTGACGCTGAACATGATCGATGGGGACACCTGGACCGATCTGATCAGCGGGCAGCGCATTGACCCGGTGGATGCACCGATCACTTTTGCGCCCTATCAATGCCGCTGGATCAGCAACCGGCGGTGACGCGGCTGGCCCGTGGTGGACCGGGGCGCTGCCCCGGACCCGGGGGTATTTTGAACAAGAAAGAAGCTTATCCGCCGAATTCTGCGATATCCTCGGCGGTGGCGCGGCGCATGTCGGCCATCAGGTCGGGGTCCGCCGCATGGACGCGTGACCATGTTGCGATGAATGGTGTTTCCGAGGGGTTTGACAGGAAAACCTCGCCCGCGCGCATGATATTGTCGGCAAAAAGCTCGATCGATTGTTCTTCGCGGTGCCGGTCAATGGTTAGCCCGTTCATGGCCGCGTCATTGTAGTAGCTTTCGAGCAGGTCGAGCGCAGAGCGGTAATATGTGGCTTTGAGTGTGCAGAAGATATGGGTGGTGAAGACCGTGCCATCGGCGGCGAGCTTTCGGAAGATCGCCTTGCAGATATCCGTGGACATGCGGTTCAGACCTGCGGCGCCATCTTCGGCGCTGAGCTCTTGATGCTTGTGATCATAGGCATCAGAGATTTCGACCTGACAGACGGATTTCGGTCCAAGGTTGCGCCATGCCTCTGACAGAACGCCGACTTCAAGGCCCCAATCGGATGGGATCCGCAGATCAGGTAGAAGGCCGGTGCGCATCGCGAATTCACCGGAAATAGGATACCGAAAGCTGCGCAGGTAATCGATGTAATCGCGATCGCCGATCACCTTTTTGAGGGCGATCAAAAGCGGGCTGACCAAAAGGCGCGTCACGCGGCCGTTCATTTTGCCGTCACCCACGCGGGGGTAATACCCTTTTGACAGTTGATAGGGGAAATTCGGGTTCGCGACGGGATAGACAAGCCGGGCCAGCATATCCTTGGAATATGTTGTGATGTCACAATCATGGATCGCGACAACCGCGCTGTCCTGACAGGCCATGAGATAGCCCAGGCAGGACCAGACGTTTTTCCCTTTGCCCGGCTCGGACGGGTAAAGCCCCATGCCTTCGAGCCGTGCGCCGATGGCTTTTTGCCGGGGGCTGTCGTTCCAGATGACAACATGGCTCTGTGGCAGGCGGCTGAAATACTGAATCGCGTGGCGGTATTGGCTGGAAGTGGCTTGATCGAGACCGATGATGATCCGGTGCAAGTAGGGCACCTCGGACAGCTCGTCGACGATGTGGGACAGCGCGGGCGCTTCAAGCTCGGAATAGAGCGATGGCAGGATCAGGCTGATGCGGCGCGTTTCGGCGATGGTTGTCAGGCTATGCGTCAACAGATCATCGCTGGCAGATCGAAGGTTGTGCAGCGTTGCAATGTTCCCGTTTTGATGAAAATCCGCCATGGCAGGGCCTGTTTGTTATATGAGCTCGAGTTTTGAGAGTACGATTGAAAGACCTTCTGTCCAACCGTGTGGACCCGGTTTTTTGCTGCGGATGATGCGCCCTGCCTTCTCTCCGGGCAGTTGCGGCAGCGCGGCGTGGGATGGGTTTGCGATGATCACACCGTGATCCGCCGCGACCAGCATTTCGACATCGTTGGGCGCATCGCCCAGCGCGATGGTGGCGCAGGGCGGGAACATCGCCTGAATGTCGGCCATGCGATCGGCTTTGGTTTTTCCGAAACTGAGGGTGAGGAAACGCCCCCCGCGGCGCGCCGCAATACCCGAGGCTTTCAGGCAGGACAGAAAGGCCTGCAGCCCGGCCTCATCGCCAGACCAAAGCCCGGGTTCGGAAAACCCGCGCTCGGCCGCCAAAGCGGCGCTTGCGGGGGGAAGGCCGGTTGCAGCGATGATCTGATCCACGGACATATCGCCAAACCCGGTAAAGGCCATCCGCAAGTCTGACGGGACCTGATCCAATTTGGCCCTGAGGTCGAAATACTCTGTTCGGTCGTCCAACACGTGTGTTGCAGAGACCAGACCGGCGCCGTTTTCGCAGATCATGGGAACAGGTCCCAAATCCATCGCCGTCCGCAGAACTGCCATTTCCGGCGCGGTTTTGGAGCTTGCCAAGATGACCGGGACGCCAAGGGATTTGAGCCGCACCAGCATAGGTTCGGCAGCCTGCCAGCTGTAGGTATCATGGTCCAGCAAGGTACCATCGAGATCAGAAAAAACGAGCGCAGGTGGCGGCTGGGTCATGAGGTTCGTCAAATCGTCTTTGCTGTCACCAGAGTGGCATCTCTGGCCGCGGTTCGAAAGCCACAAAGCGTCAAATCAATGCGTGCAAGTCATCTTTCAGATCTGGAGACTGGACGCCGCAAAATTTCCCTGTCACGAAGTCGTGACACGCGTGTTGGAAAGACGGTCCGGCAGGCAAGGGAGAGAGATATGACAGACGCAATGTTCGCCGCACCGGGGACGTTTTGGCGCGGCAATCTGCATACACATTCGACACGATCGGATGGCGTGTTGGAGCCAGAAGAAGTGTGCCGCCGGTACAAGGCCGAAGGGTATGATTTCATCGCATTGACGGATCATTTCATCGGGCTTTATGGCTATCCGATCACGGATACCAAGCCGTTTCGGGATGACCAGTTTACCACGATCATCGGAGCCGAATTGCATTCCGGCGCAATGGAAAACGGCGAGTCGTGGCATATATTGGCGGTTGGGCTGCCCGAGGATTTCGCAGCGTCGAATTCGCCTCATTTTCTACCTATCGAAGATCAGGAAAGCGGCGCCGAGCTGGCCCAGCGCGCGCGGGATGCAGGCGCGTTTGTCGCCATCGCGCATCCGGAATGGTCCGGTTTGACGACCGAAGACGCGCCCGGCCTTGAAGCCGCGCATGCGGTGGAAGTCTATAACCACGGATGCGCGACCGCCTGTGATCGGCCGCATGGGTTTTACACGCTGGATCAATTGCTGAGCGAAGGGCGACAATTGACCCTCTGCGCCACCGATGATGCGCATTTTTCCGAGCCGGACCATTTTGGTGGCTGGGTGATGGTCAAGGCCGAAGCCAATGAACCCGAGGCGTTGTTGGCCGCGCTGAAAGCGGGACACCACTATGCCAGCCAAGGGCCGGAATTCGTAAATGTCATCTGGGAAGAGCGCCATGTGACGGTTGAAACCACAGCTGTAGCGACGGTGATCGTGCAAGGGCATGGATCGGCCACAACGGCGGTGCATGGCCATAGCATGACCCGAACCAAGCTGCCGTTGGAGCGATTCCATCGCTCGCCTTGGATGCGGATCACCATCATTGATGCCGCCGGCAAGCGCGCCTGGCTGAACCCGGTTTATCGCGATCACACGGAAGGACCCGTTTCGCCGCGTTAGGCGGCCGGAGCGAGCTGGGGGCGCTGCCCCCGGCCTGCGGCCTCCCCCGGTGTATTTTGCACAAGAAAGAAGCGTCAGCTGTCTTTTGCGACGGCCTCGGCAGCTGCGTCGTAAGCGGTGGCCGCGAGGTCGAAATCCGCCTCTGTCAACGCAAGGCACGGGTAGGTTTTGCCAGGCGACTTGAAGAGCCCATGTTCGGTCAACACCTTGTTGAAGCGCGCAGATTGGGCGGTGTTGGCGCGAAAAACATCGCGGTAATCGCGCACGGTGTAATCCGCGAAGACAAATTCAAAGAGCGCAGGATCTCCGACAATCTGATGCGGGATGCCGTGTTTTTCCAATGCGGCCTGGCCTAGCGCCATTAGCCGTTTGCCATAGGCCCGCAGCGTGTCAAACTGACCCTCGCAGCGCAGGATTTCCATGGTTTTGAGGCCCGCAACCGCGGCAACCGGATTGCCCGAAAGCGTCCCCAGTTGCATCATCCATTTATCCGCGCCCACGGTCGCCTTGTCGAAATGCGCCATAATATCCCGGCGGCCCGCGATGGCGGCGAGCGGGAAGCCACCGCCGATGATTTTGCCAAGCGTGCAGAGGTCCGGGGTCACCCCGTAAAGTTCCTGAGCGCCGCCATAGGCAAAGCGGAACCCGGTCACCACCTCGTCAAAGATGAGAACGATGCCGTATTTGTCGGCCTCTTCCCGCAAAAGCTGAAGGAAGCCGGGCATGGGCGGGATTATCCGTTGCAAGGGTTCCACGATGATCCCGGCAACCTGATCCCCGTGCTGCGCCAAGAGCGAGCGGATGTATTCAGGATCGTTGAACGACGCGATGAGCATCTCGGCGCGGACCGCTTCGGGGATGCCAGCGCTGTCAGGGACAGCTTGGGGGAAGTTTTCCATCCGGGAGGGTGCAAGGCTCATCTGTGCCTCGGCGCTCATCCCGTGATAGCCGCCTTCGAATTTGACGATCTTGTCGCGGCCCGTGAAGGCGCGCGCGGCGCGGATGGCGTACATATCCGCCTCCCCGCCTGAGCTGACATAGCGGACCTGTTCGGCGCACGGGACGGCGCGGATGATCTCTTCGGCAAGTTCGACACCAGCCGCGTTATTGGCAAAGAAGGTCATGCCCTTTGGCATTTGCTCTGCAACGGCCTCCAGCACCTCGGGGTGGCCATGGCCCAAGAGCATTGGGCCAGAGCCGATCAGAAGGTCGACATATTCGCGCCCGTCTTCGTCCCAGACGCGGCTGCCCTTGCCTTCGCGAATGAAAAAGGACGGATCGAAATTGCCAAAGCCACCGCCGGGAAAAACGTCACGCGCGCGCGTTTGCCAGTCGGATTGGGACGTGCTGGTCAGCATGGGAATATCTCCTTCAGTCGAGCACTAAATCAGGGGTGCCAAGAACATCGCGGTCCGGCGTGATGCCAAGACCGGTGCCCTCGGGGGGGGCGATGCAGCCATTGGACCGGGTTGGACAATCCGGTGCAAGGCGCGGGGTGACGTAGCCCGACAGGTCACAGGTATTCAGGACTTGGTTGGGCGGGGTTGAGGCGGCAAGGTGCAGCAGGGCCGCGGTGGTGATGTCGGATCCCCATGTATCCTCGACGCACATCTTGGCGCCGAGATAAAGGCTGAGATCGCGCGCCTTACGGGATGCGGACAGACCGCCGAATTTGGAGAGCTTCACCGCCACCGCATCCATGCAGCCCAGCTGGTGCGCTTGCAAAAGCGACGCGGTATCATGCGCGACCTCGTCGAGCTTCATGGGCAAACCGGACGCATTGCGCACGCGGGTACAATCCTCGATCGTGGTGCAGGGCTGTTCGATCATGATGTCGAGATGCTGAACCGCGCGGGCCACACGCGTGGCCTCAAGCGAGGTCGCCCCACAGTTCCAATCGCCATAGACAAGCGGACCCGGGCCCACCGCCTCGCGCACCTTTATCAGCCGTTCGACATCCGCCTGCCAATCCGCATCTGCCCCCAGCTTTGCCTGAAACTGGGTCATGCCCTTGGCCTGGGCGTCTTTGGCAATGCGCACCATTTCGTCCGGTGCCACGCAGGTGATCGAATGGCAAAGCGGCATGTCGGCGGCGTGGCGACCACCTAACAGGCGGTAAAGCGGCAGACCGGCTGCCTGCCCGGTCAGATCCCAAAGCGCGATGTCGAGCGCAGATTTAGCATAGACATGCCCTTGCAAATAGGCGTCTGCCTTGGCCATCAGTGCCTCTGGCCCGATCGGATCGGCCCCGAGCAAGACCGGGGCAAGTTCCGTCAATGCAGGCACCACGCCACGGGCATAGGCGGGCAGGTAATGGGGGATTGGACAGACCTCTCCCCAACCGGTCAGGCCTGTATCGGTTTCCACGGCCAATACGACCGTTTCCACCGTGTCGCAGGTTTTGCCGTCCGCCATGTAATAGGTTTCAAGCGAGGTGAGCGGCACGTGCCAAGCAGATACGCGGGTGATCTTCATGTGTCTTACAGTCGATAGGTGGCAACCGGGTTGCCAAGTTGATCTTCATCAGGGTGCACGCCCAGCCCGGGCGCATCGGTCAGGGTCAAATGGCCATCCACATTGCGGGGCTCGCGACCAGAGGCGATATCGGTCGTCAACATGTCCTGACAGGCCCAGACCGCATGACAATTGTCGTCCGGGATCGTGGCCGACAGATGCAATGCTTCGGCATCGGCCAGAACACTGCCCCCGGTAGCCATCACGAACATATCGATGCCATGGGCCAACGCGATGTCGCGCATCCGGGCTGCTTTGGTTAGGCCCCCCACACGGTTGAGTTTGATCCCGAACACCTCGGCCAGCCCGTCGCGGGCAATACGCGTGGCGTCTTGCAGTGTGACGAGGGTTTCATCAACGCTGACCGGGGCGGAATGCAAAGGGCGGATTGCGGCGATGTCATCCAGCGTTTCACAAGGCTGTTCAAACATCACGTGCAAATCCTCGGTCGCGGGCATAACGCGCAGCGCTTGTTGACGGGTCCAGCCACGGTTCACGTCATAAAGCACGATTTCACCGGGGCGTCGGATGCTTTCCATATCGCGGATCCGGGCGATATCCCGTTCCACGTCGCCGCCGATTTTGACCGAATGGGCGACATAGCCACGCTGACGATACCGGTCGACCACCGCGCGGGTTTCTTCGACCGTCTTGGCCCCTACGGACGACGCAATGGGCCGTGGCGTGCGCGACCCGCCGCCCATCAGGTCGGCAATCGGCTTGCCTGCGGCCTGCCCGGCGATATCCCAGCACGCCATGTCGATGGGCGATTTGGCATAAAGATGGCCGGGCAAGGCAAGATCCATGGCCCGTTCGACGGTCAGAACCTGGGCTGGATCTAGGCCCAATATAAACGGGGCCATCGTTTCAATCCCGGCCCGAATGCCCGGCCCATGTGCCGGGACATAGGTATGGCCCCACGGCGTACCCTCTCCCCACCCCGTGAGACCGACATCCGTGTCCAACTTGATGAGCGTTGCATCCAGCACCTCGAATTTCAGCCGTCCGCCAGACAGCCAATACGGGTGCTCTAGCGGCAGGTTGACCTGATAGACGGTGATCCTGGTGATCTTCATGCCGCAAACTCCAGAACCGGTGCGCCAAGACTGTCAAAATCCGGTTTGACACCAAGGCCGGGCGCATCACTGGCATAGAGTTTGCCATCGCGCGCAGTTGGGCCACCGATGCCGGTGGAACGGGTGTTGTAATTCATCAGATCCGTTGTGTTGTGCAGGTATTCGGGTGGGGTTGTGGCGGCAAAATGGGCCAAGGCGGCGCTGGCAATTTCGCCGCCCCACGTGTCTTCGGCGACGACGGGAAAACGGTTTTCAACCAGGTAGTCACGGACTCGTCGCGCTTTGGACAAACCACCAAGGTTCGAGATTTTCAGGCAGACCAGCTCGGCCCCGCGATCTTCGACAATGCGATGCACGGCGCGCATTCCCGTGACGCATTCGTCCAGCTTCATCGGCAAATCAGTGCGTGCGCGCACATGCTGGCACTCTTCGTAGGTGAAGCAGGGTTGTTCAAAAATATAATCGAGATCCCGCGTGGCGCGCGCCACCCGCAAGGCATCGTCAACGCGCCATCCCTGATTGGCATCGGCCATCGCCTTTTCACCGGGGTTCAGCAAGGGAACTGTGGCGTGGATGCGGTCGATATCTTCGGCCCAGTTTGCGCCAACCTTGATCTGAAATTGCCGATACCCCTGATCGCGATACCGGTTCATCTCGGCTCTGGTTTCTTCGGGCGTGTTCTGCGGTGCGACGCGGTACATCGGCGCGCCATCGGTCAGCTTGCCCCCCCAAAGCCGCCACAGCGGCACGTCGAGCGATTGGCCAAGAATATCCCAGCATGCCGCATCAATCGGCGCCTTGGCATAGCCGTGCCCTTGCACCAAGTGGTCCATCAGCGCCTCGATCCGGGCGACGTCTCGTGGATCCTCGCCCAACAGCTGTTGTCCGACAAGCCGCAGCAAGGCCGGCACACCCTCGGAGTGGGCCACCATATAGTTTTCACCGCATGGGGTGAATTCGCCACACCCCTGCAGACCGGCATCTGTGTCGATCAGCACGACGCTGGCCTGTGCCACCTCAATGGCATTACCAGCGCCCCAACGATACGCCCCGCCGACGTATGGAAGATCGGTTTGGAACACGCGGATACGGGTGATTTTCATGGCATTGCCCCTTCCAGTGTTGATGGGGTCAACAGACCGTCCCCCTGCCAGATGGCCAGCGCCATCAAGGGAGCCTGATCAAAGATCATTCCATGTGGAATGTTTGAGGGATGGTCGACGGTTCCGCCCGCGTGAACGCGAACAGGTGCGCGCCCTTCGGTGTGAAATTCTGCATTTCCGGCAAGAACCACATAGGTTTCGCGCGGCGCGTGCCAGTGGCGCGGATAGGTCAGCCCCTGCCCCCAAATGCCCACAGACAGGCGCAGGTCGTCGGACAGGAATATCCCCTCTGGCGAGATCAGGTTGAACCAGCCATAGCGGGCCAGATGATCGGCCCCAACCTGCGCCTGGGTATAGCTTTGCTGCCAACATAAGGTCGGGGCTGCCTCAACAATGGTATCGACCAAAGATTGGGTTTCGGCATTTGCCAAACTCATAAGAGGCGACAGTTGTGAGGCCACCGGCAGGGATCTTGGATCAAGCGGCTGATAGGGCAAGGACATGACAACATCCCGCAGCCACTGATGCGGCGGATACCGATCAAGCAGCGCGCACAGCGCATCGCGCATCGCAAAATGGGCTGTGCGCGCGTCGATCATGGGGTCACAACGATGTTGCCGGTGTGTTTTTTGTCGATGAAGGCCTGTTGCGCCTCTCTCAACTGTTCCAGCGGGTAGGTGGCTGCCAAAGCCGGCTTCAGCTGTCCGGCCTCGATATATTTTGCCACCCGGTGGAAGTCTTCGGGCGGATTGACGGTTGAGCCGGTAAAGGTCAGGTCACGCAGGTAAAAGGTCCGCAGGTCGAAATCAACAATCGGCCCCGCAATCGCCCCCGAACAGGTATACCGTCCGCCGCGTTCCAGAACGTCGATCAGCTTGCCCCATTGGTCCCCGCCAACGATATCGGCAACCACGGTGATCTTTTCACCCTTTAGCGCGGCTTTCAGGTTGTCAGGTGCGCGCGGCAGAATGCGGTATGGGCCCAATTGGGCCACGTCGTCATGTTTTGCCTCGGACGCCATCGCGATGACCCGCGCTCCGCGCAATTTGCAAAGCTGGATCAAGGCCCCACCAACGCCACCCGAAGCGCCGGGGATTAGAACCGTGTCATCTGCACCGACATTGGCACGCTCGACCATCCCTTCGGCGGTGACATAGGAACAGCTGAACGTGGCAAGCTCTGCATCGCTCATCTCACTTTCAATCGTGGCGATACCGCGCATATCCGCCGTGGTGTATTCCGCAAAGCCGCCATTGCATTCCGACCCGAAATACCCGGCCTTGTCCCGGTTCAGCGGGTCGTCCCAGTCGCGCAGCCATCCGGCGACCATGACCCGTTTGCCGATCAGCGCCGGGTCGGCCGCTTCGCCAACGGCCACCACGACGCCGACCGCATCCGCACCCTGAATGCGGGGAAAGGTCAGAGGGGCACCGCCCCATGTGCTGTCCTCATCATCGATCTCTTCAAAGGCGCCGCCGGTGGTCCGTTCATCCACCGCCTTCGAATACCAACCGGTGCGCGTGTTCACATCGGTGTTGTTCAGCCCACAAGCCCCGACCTTGATCAGAACCTCGGTCGGGCCCGGCGTTGGTGTTGGCCAGTCGGTGTGCCATTCGTATTTGTCCAGGTCTCCATGGCCGGTCAGGACCATGGCTTTCATTGTTGCTGGCGCCGTCATTCCGCGGCCTCCAACTGCACATCGGCACGGGGCTTCAGGCTTTCAGGATCATAGGCCGGGTCACCCAGAACACGGGCCATGCGCGGCTCGCCATGGACAATCACGGTCAATTCCGTACCCGGCTCTGCGGCATGCGGCTTGATGTAGGCAAAAGCCAGAACTTTGCCGAAGCTATGGCCATAGGCCACCGATGCCGTTGAGCCAACCACGCGGCCATCGAGCATTACGGCCTCGCCCCCATGCCCATCGACATCACCATCCGGATCGATTTCCATATAGGCGCAGACCCATGGCAATGCGTCCGCCTCGGCGCTGGCGCGCGTGGCTTCGACGCCAAGATATTCCTTATCCAGCTTGGCAAACCGCATTACGTCCGCTTCTGGCAGGGTCACTTCGTTGGTCAGTTCGCCTGCCCCTTTGAACCCTTTTTCCATGCGCAAGGCATTCATCGCGAAAGAGCCGTAATCGGCAAT
Organism: Paracoccaceae bacterium; assembly: GCA_965198725.1. GTDB lineage: Bacteria > Pseudomonadota > Alphaproteobacteria > Rhodobacterales > Rhodobacteraceae > CBDAPX01. Next base: position 1,431,937 of record CBDAPX010000001.1, on the reverse strand, counting down.
GCCATGTGCTTCTCCCGCGGCCCAAAGCGCGTCATAGACTGCCAACGCACTTTCGCGCGGGATGTGGAATTCCCAGCCAAGTTCACCCGCGTAAGACATCCGGAACGCCCAGATCTTGTGCCCGGCAACCTCGATTTCCTGCGCGGTCAGCCAGCGGAAACCGGCGTTGGACAAGTCCGCCGACGTACATTGCGCCAGAACATCCCGCGCCGCAGGACCGTTCAGCGTCAGCGCCGCCCAATCGTTCGAGCGCAGGATCACTTCGGCGGTTTCTCCGGCCCGGTTCTGTTCCAGATGATCCAGCAGGCGTTGTTCGAAGAAGGCCGCACAGACAAGGTAATACCGCCCCTCATCCAACTTTACGACCGTGGTTTCCAGCTCAATCCGCCCGCGGCGGTTCAGCATATGGGTCAATGCGATACCGCCCACTTTTTTCGGCAACCGGTTTGCGACAAGCCGGTCAAGGAACGCCTCGGCGTCCGGACCGGTCACCTCAACCTTTATAAAGGCAGAGATATCCATAATCCCAACGCGCTCGCGCACAGCGGCGCATTCCTGACCGACCATGTCGTGCACTTCGTTGCGGCGGAAAGAATAGTGATCTTCCTGTGCGACGCCGTCCTTGGCGAACCAGCGCGGGCGCTCATGACCGTAGACCTCTTCATATACCGCGCCCTTTTCCTTCAGCCTGTCATAAAGTGGCGACGGCTTGATCGGGCGTCCGGCCAGACGGTTGAAATGCGGGAAGGGGATTTCGTGGCGCAGGCAGTAATCTTCTTCTGCCTTGATCACCTGCCAATCCTTGGTTGCATAGGATCCGAAGCGGCGCGGGTCATACTCGCGCATGGAAATATCCGCCGCGCCATGCACCATCCAACGCGCCAATTCGCGGGTCAGGCCGGGGCCCCACCCAATGCCGATCTGTGTCCCGCAACAGCACCAATAGTTGCGCACGCCCGGTGCGGGACCGATGAGCGGGTTGCCATCGGGCGGATGGCTGATCGCGCCATGCACATCGCGGGTGATGCCCAGTTCGGCAAAGATCGGCATCCGGTTCAGCGACTCTTCGAGATAGGGCATGACACGGTCGTAATCGGCGTCAAAGAGCCAGTTTTCGTACTCCCACGGGCAATGGTCATGCCAGACAGAATTCGGATTTTCCTTTTCGTAGATGCCGATCAGGCCCTTTTTCTGTTCCATGCGGATGTAACCCGACACTTTGCGGTCATCCCGGATCACCGGCAGTTCGGTTTCCAGATCCTGAAATTCCGGCACTTCGTCGGTCACAAAGTAGTGGTGGGTCATCGAGGTCATCGGCAATTGCAGGCCGGACCATTCCCCCATCTGGCGGGCATAGGTGCCGCCGGCATTCACCACGTGCTCGCAGGTGATCGTGCCTTTTTCGCTTTCCACCACCCACTCGCCATTGTCAGCCTGCGTGATGTTTGTTGCCCGGCAATGGCGAACGATCTTGACGCCCTTGGCCCGCGCGCCAGCCGCCATGGCCATCGTGACATTGGTCGGGTCCACATGGCCATCATCCGGCGTGTGCAACGCACCCAAAACGCCGTCGAGATTGTAAAACGGATGCAGCTCGGCGACACGCTCGGGGCCAACCAGTTCAATGTTGAAACCCAGCGACCGACCAACTGATAAAGTATGGCGCAGCCAGTCCATTTCGTCATGGGTATAGGCCAACCGGAACGACCCACAGCCATGCCATGTCACCGCCTGACCGGTCTCTTTTTCCAGAACACCGGAATAGAGGCCGATGTTGTAATCCACGCATTTGCCCAAGCCGAAAGAGCTTGTTGAATGGGTGATCTGACCGGCGGCATGCCACGTGCTGCCGCTCGTCAGCTCTGCTTTTTCGAGCAGAACAACATCGGTCCAGCCCTCATGCGCAAGGTGATAGGCCAGCCCCACACCCATGACGCCACCCCCAACGATAACCACCCGGGCGTGCCCGGGCAAAGACGATTCAGACATCAGCGTTTTTCCTTCGACAAAGAGTCGCAATTTCTCTCGACAGGCTAAGCGAACAAATGTACCATCGTCAATAATGAATGCCACAGATGTATCAAACTCTATCCTCACGCGCCTGACAGAGGAATGGGACGCCCTGACACCAGAGGCGCAGAAAGCAGCGCGTTACGTGCTGGAAAACCCGCAAAGCGTCGGGGTGTCGACGGTTCGGGAAATCGCGGAATATGCAAATGTGAAACCCAACACCTTTGTCCGGATGGCACGGCAAGTGGGCTTTGAAGGGTACGAAGATTTTCGGACGCCGTTCCGGGACGCGATCCGCCAAGGCGGGGTCAGCTTTCCCGACCGGGCCCGCTGGCTGCAGGACATTCGCAAATCCGGGGATCTGGGAGAGCTTTATGCCGATATGGTCGGGGCCGCGATCCAGAACATCGAAGACACTTTTGCCGGAATCGATGCGGGCAGCTTGAAGGCCGCGGCCGAAGCCATCTGGTCCTCGCGCCGGGTCTATACGCTGGGCGTTGGCGTCAACAATTCCAACGCGCGCAACTTTACCTACCTCGCTTCGACCGGGATGGTCGATTTCCACGCCATCCCGCGGCCCGGTTCGACCGCAATTGACGATCTGGCATGGGCGGACGGGCGTGATGTGTTGATCGCAATCACCTGCAAACCCTATCGCCGCGAAGTCACAGACGCAGTTCAGGTGGCCCGCGAACAGGGCATGACCATCGTGGGCCTGTCGGACAGCCCGGCAAGCCCGATCATCCTGCAGGCGCATCATGGCTTTGTCCTGGCCGCTGATACGCCGCAGTTTTTTCCGTCTTCGGTCTCCACCATCGCGCTTTTGGAGACGCTCTTGTCCTTCGTCATTGCGGTGGCGAGTGACGAAATTGTGGACCGCGTCGAAAAATTTCACGCCCGTCGGCACCAACTTGGCATCTATATGGAGGACCCGGAATGAATGCCCCGCTGATCCACTCTCTGGACGCCCGCTATTACACCGATCCTCAGGTTTTTGAGGCTGAGCGGGACGGCGTTCTTGCAAAAACGTGGCAGTTTGCGGGCCACGCCAGCCAGGTTGCAAACTCTGGCGACTATTTTGCATTTGAAATGGCCGGTGAAAGCCTGTTCTGCATCAAAGGCCGCGACGGCGTGATCCGGACGTTTTATAACGTGTGTCAGCATCGGGCGCACCAACTGGTCAGTGGTGAAGGCACCACGCGGGTGGTGGTTTGCCCGTATCACGCATGGACCTATGAGCTGACCGGCCAGTTGCGCGCCGGACCCAATATCAAAAGCGTTCCGGGGTTTGATAAGTCCAAGGTGTGCCTAACCGAAGTGCGGACCGAGGTTTTCCTTGGCTTCATCTTTGTGAACCTCGATCCCGATGCACGCCCGATGGAAGACTGGTTTCCCGGCGCACATGATGAGCTGAAAGACTGGGTGCCCGACTGGGAGCGGTTGAAGCCGCTGGAATGGGTCGAAATCCCGGAAAACTGCAACTGGAAGGTCAGCGTCGAAAACTATTCCGAATGCTATCATTGTTCGCTGAACCATCCGACCTTTGCCACCGGCGTGGTCAAGCCGGAAACCTATGACATTCAACCCCAAGGCCATTGCCTGCGGCACACGACCGAATGTCAGAACCTTGAAAACATGACCTATCCGATTGATGCCTCACGCCCCCATGCCGAGGAGTATTCGAGCTGGTTCCTGTGGCCGATGTTCAGTTTTCAGGTCTATCCGGGCAACGTTTTGAACACTTATCACTGGCGGGCGATTGCGGCTGACAAGGTTGTCGTCTGGCGCGGCTGGTATTCGGTTGATGGCGAAGACAGCGAAACCGTACGTCGGCTGGCGCAACAGGATCGGGCGACGACGGTTGAAGAAGATATCCACCTTGTGGAATCTGTTCAGCGTGGACTGAAAAGCCGGGGCTATGTGCCGGGGCCACTGGTCTGTGACCCCACCGGTGGCGTGAACTCTGAACATTCGATCCGTGTCTTGCAGCAATGGATGCGTGAGGCTGTGGATGGCTGAGCTGACCGGGCGATGCGCCTGTGGCGCGGTGACATGGCAGTCGGCTGGCCCGGTTCTTTGGGCCGGGCATTGCCATTGCGACAGCTGCCGCCGCGCCACCTTGCACTGGAAGGGCGACATGGGTGCATCGATCACGTCCAACGGCAAAGTCACGCGCCAGTTCTGCGCAAAATGCGGGGCTCAGATGTCCTATCAATTCACCGGTTGGCCGGATGAATCCCATCTTTACGCCGCGACGCTGGATGACCCGACGCGATTTGATCCCAAAGCCCATTTTCACTACGCGGAAAAGCTGCCCTGGGTCACCGTCGACGACAATCTGCCCAAATATCCCGGCTCTGCCGAAACAACAGAGCCGCTGTCATGATGCCTTCTGAATGGACGCCTGAGCAAAAGCTCTTTCCGCACCAGGTTGGCTTTACCTGTCCGCCGTTTGACTATGATGCGGCCCCGTCTGATTTCCTGCGCATGTGCCCCGAAACGGTCGGTGTGCATGGCTGGATGCTGCATGTCCCGGACTATGCCCACGGGTTGGACCAAAGGCGCCAGAACTTCGCGATGCTCGAAGATTTCGTACACTGCATGTCCCGCAACGGGGTCGATGTCTGTGGACAGGTTGGGTCGAACTGGGTCCATGCCAGCGGGCTGGGCGTGGACGGGATCCGGGATCATTGCGACCGGTTGTCCGATCAATACGGCGTCAAATTCCACATGGCGGGCTATGCCATGGTTGAAGCCCTGCGCGAGATGAACGTGGAAAAAGTAGCGCTCAACGCCGCCTATCATTGGCCCGAATGGTGGCAGGGCACCGTTGGTTTCCTGAAAGAAGCCGGGTTTGATGTGCTTTGGGCAGGCAATTTTCACGATCAGGGCTGGTTTAACAGCCAAGACGACGTGAACGCCTGCCGTTGGATTTTTGAAGGTGATCTGGCGGCGCAAAGCTTTGCCTATGTTGCCGAACAAGCACCGGATGCCGATGCCTATCTGATCAACGGGATGTGCAACTTTCGCACCGGGCCAAATGGCTTGCCGCAACGGCCCTTGCACCTGACGAAATCGCTGGAAGACATGCTGGGCAAGCCGGTTATTGGCCATGATACGGCCCTTTACTGGCGGCTTTTCAAATCGCTCGGCCTTTGCCCCACGTCGCCGCATGGTCAATTGTTGGAGAGCCTTCATGCATAAGATCATCGCGCTTTGGGCCGTCCCGCGCTCAACCTCGACCGCGTTTGAATGGATGATGCGACAGCGCGGCGACCTCGACTGCTTGCACGAACCTTTTGGCGAGGCGTGGTATCAGGGTGAAACGCCGCTGTGGCCGCGTTGGAAACCCGGTGACAAGGTGACGCCGGGGCTGACCCGAGATACGGTCTGGAAGGACATTCAGGCACGCGCCGAAACAGGGCCTGTCTTTATCAAGGATTTTCCGCATTACCTCGCCGATATCTGGACGCCGGATTTCCTAAGCCATTTTACCCACGCCTTTCTGATCCGTGACCCGGCCAAGACCATCACGTCGATGTATGACAAATGGCCCGATTTTGACGAAGGCGAGGTTGGGTTTGTCGAACAACGTGCTTTGTTTGACCTGCTGACGGACATCCAGGGAGGTCCGCCACCGGTCATCGATAGCGACGATTTGCTCGAAGACCCAGCGCGTGTGACAGCGTCTATTTGCGATGCCGTCGGCATCCCCTTTCTGCCCGAAGCGCTGTCATGGGAGCCGGGACCACGTGATGAAGTCAGCTGGTGGGACGGTGGAAGTTTTCACGCCAATCTTCGGAATTCGGACGGATTGAAGCCTCAAGCGCGCAAATATGTGTCGTTTGAGGACATGCCGCAGCGCGCCCGCGACGTCTATGACCGAACCAAAGGCCATTACGACCATCTGTATCGTCACCGCATATCAGGGACCCCATCATGAAAACCTATTGGCAGAATTACATCGATGGCACATGGGTCGATGGCGATGCGGGACGTCTCGATATCATCAACCCCGGCACAAATGAAAAGCTGGCTGAACACGCGCTGGCGGATGCCACAGATGTGGATCGCGCGGTGCAAGCGGCCAAGCGTGTCCATGCCAGCGGCGTTCTCTCTGGCATGCGTCCGATTGAACGCGGCCGACTGGTACAGCAAATGGGTCAGTATTTCTTGGCTCATAAGGATGAGATCGCGCAGACCCTGACACTGGAACAGGGCAAACCGCTTTGGGAATCCGTGATCGAGGTCGAAGGCGCGGCGCTGTATTTCGAATATTACGGCAATCAGGCCGCCACGGTTGAGGGCAAATCGATCCCCTTGGGGGACGGCTATTTCGACTTCACGACGTACGAACCTTATGGTGTGACCGCCCATGTCATTCCGTGGAACTACCCGGTTGAAATGACGGCGCGGTCCCTGTCCGCCGCCCTTGCCACGGGCAACACGGCGGTGATCAAATCGCCGGAACTGACCCCTTTGACCAACGCGTGGTTCGCCCACGCGGCAGAGGCCGTTGGCCTGCCTGCCGGGGCAGTCAACATCTTGTGCGGGTATGGGCACGAGGCGGGCGCGGCGCTTTCGGCACATCCCGAAGTGAACCAGATCGTCTTTACCGGCTCTGTGCCCACGGGTGTCGCTATTGCGACGGCGGCGGCGCGCAACGTGGTGCCATGTGTTCTCGAACTTGGCGGGAAATCCGCCGCGATTGTTCATGAAGACGCGGACCTTGAAGCCTTTGAAAACGACATCCGTTGGGGCATTTATTTCAACGCCGGGCAGGTCTGTTCCGCAATGTCGCGCGTCATCGTTCAGGAAAGCCGTGCCGCGGAAATGATCGAACGCGCGAAAAAAGTCGCGAAATCACTATCTGTTGGTCCGGGTATTGACCTAACGGAATTTGGTGCGAACATGGGGGCGATGGTAAGCGTTGCTCAACGAGACCGCGCGGCCAACATGGTTGCAGAGGCCCAAACACAAGGTGCGCGGGTTGTCACGGGCGGACGCGCGATGAACACGCCCGGCGCGTTTTTAGAGCCTACGGTGCTCGCCGATGTCAGCCCGGACATGACGATCGCACAGGAAGAAGTGTTCGGTCCCGTCCTATCGATTTTGACATTCCGGGACGAACACGAAGCACTTCAGATCGCGAATGGAACCCAGTACGGGCTTGTCGGTGGCGTGTTCACCAAGGACCTGGACCGCGCAACGCGTGCGGCCAAACAAGTGCGCGCAGGCCAAGTTTTTGTCAACGAATGGTACGCCGGAGGCGTCGAAACGCCCTTCGGCGGCTTTGGAAAGTCCGGATATGGACGGGAAAAGGGCCGCGAAGCGCTCTGGAACTATGTGCAGACGAAAAACGTCGCCATTCGATTAGGACAGTAACAACGACAAGGGACAAAAAATTTTTAGACTCGTGAGTGCAAAAATACTTGGGCGAATGCCCGAAACGCGCTTACCGTACCTGAATAACAAAAAATCGCCCCGCAAACGGGGCGGCGTGAAGAACCGGGAACCAGTACAAACCAAAAGCCTCCCCAAATTTCTTTGCGCTTGACTTATGCCAGGAGAGGAGACCGGCATGGCGTTAGAGCCACCCATTACAGAACTTGAGATCCCGACCGCAGACAGCGGCTTTTACAAGGGTTTCACCAAAATCGTTGCGATTGGCGGTAAGCTGATTGTTGGCGCCTTGATCATCTGGGCGATTGCATTCCCCGACCAAGCCGGCGCCGTCTTGTCCGGTCTGAACTCTGCTATCTTGGCAACGTTTAACTATTGGTACGTCTACGTCATGGCGTTCTTTGTGATCGTCTGCGTGCTTTTGGCGATCTGGCCGGCCTCTGGCAAACTTAAGATGGGGCTGGATCACGAAACGCCAGAGTTTTCGAATTTCTCATGGTTTTCGATGATGTTCGGCGCCGGGATCGGTGTTGGCATGCTGACATTTGCCACCGCCGAGCCGATGTATCACTGGGGCACGAACCCATCGACCATCGAAGGCCTGACAACGGGATCAACCGCAGACAACGTAAGGGCCGCTTATTTGTGGTCGTTCACCCACTGGGGCGTTGCCGCATGGGGTTCTTATGCCATCGTCGGTATGGCGCTTGGCTATTTTGCCTATCGCCGGAACCTGCCGTTGACCATCCGGTCCGCGTTGACCCCACTCTTTGGTCAAACCCTGTCCGGCCCCATTGGACACATCGTTGACGTGGTTGCGGTTGTGACCACGGTTCTGGGTGTTTCCCAGACCCTTGGCTTTGGCGTGGAACAGTTCATCAGTGGCCTGGCCCGGATCGGCCTTGGCGATTGGCTGCAACAAACGGCACCCGATGGCAGCGTCAGCGCTTCGACAACGGGTATTATTGTGGCCCTGATCGTGATCATGGGCGCATCGACACTGTCGGCTTTGTCCGGTGTTGGCAAAGGCATCAAGTGGCTGTCGAACCTCAACATGGTTCTCAGCTTTTTCCTGCTGGCGTTCTTCATCATCTTCGGTTCGACTTTCTTTGGCCTGACCACCCTGTTCGTTGGTATTTGGGACTACTTCGTGAACCTGCCCTGGATCATGTTCACTGTCTGGACGGCCGTTCCGATGGACACGTTCACAGCGACCGTTCCAGCCGCCGTGCAGGCTCTGCCAGCGGAAGAGCTGTCAGCGATGTATGACAGTGCGATCAGCCCATGGGGCACACTGCAATCCTTCTCCGAAGGATTGTCGCCAGCTGCCGCAGCCCTGCCTGAGGCGGATATCGCCGCAGCATACGCCGCTGCAACGGAAAGCCGCTTGTCGGGTTGGCAAGGTGCATGGTCCATCTTCTACTGGGCATGGTGGATCGCGTTTGCACCGTTCGTGGGCGTATTCCTGGCACGTGTGAGCCGTGGCCGCACCCTGCGTGAATACGTTCTGGGCGCGATGATGGTTCCAGGCCTGATGTGCTTTATCTGGTTCGCAATTGTTGGCGGTACCGCCATCAACCTCGAACTGACAGGTGTTGCCGAAGGCAGCATTCAAGGCACAGGTCAGTCGGATCAGCTGTTCGCCACGTTGGCAGTTCTGCTGAACGAGAACCTCGCATGGCTGATGTCGATCATCGTTGTGGTCTTGCTGCTCACCTATCTGGTGACATCCGCAGACTCCGCAGTTCTGATCATCAACACGATCAACGCAGCGGGTGACGAGGGACCAAAAGCACGTCCGCACATCCTGTTCTGGGGTGCCGCACTGGCCCTTGTTGTGGGGGGATTGATTATCGCCGGTGGCCTAGGGGCCATTCAAACCGCGATGGTGATCGGGGCCCTGCCCTTCTCGGTCGTTATGGTTCTGATGGGCCTGTCGCTGGTCAAAGCTGTGTTCAACGACAGCCGTCGCCTGAAAGCGGGTGTTTCCACCACGCATGAAGGTGACGAAGCACCAGCGCCTGCAGAATAAGGCCAACTGAAACCCTGAAAACCGGCGCCGAAACAGCGCCGGTTTTTTCATGCCAAAAGGAACGCAAAAAAATGGATGACTTGTTTGATATCGGGCTGGAGCAGCGCAAAGCCACCTTGGGCGCGGCCTATGTTGAAAAGAACCTCGCAGCGGTCGATGACTTTACCCGCCCCTTCCAAGAGGCGATGACCGCGTGGTGTTGGGGGTTTGGATGGGGCGACGATACCATCGACCCCAAAACCCGCAGCATGATGAACCTCGCGATGATTGGTGCCTTGGGCAAAATGCACGAATGGGAAATCCACTGCCGCGGGGCGCTGAACAATGGCGTCACGAAGGAAGAGATCCGGGCCATCATCCACGTTGTCGGCATCTATTGCGGTGTACCGCAGTCGCTAGAGTGCTTTCGCGTTGCGCGGAAGGTGCTGGAAGAAGCTGGCGAGTTGTAACCGCACGTCGGCGGTCGTCTCAGCCGCTGAACGGTTCCACCAGATCGGCAGACATTTCGTACCCGATCATCGCAAGCTCTGTTCCTGTGGCCGACGTACCAAACACGCCGGTCACATGAATGGGCTCAAAGAGACCCTGTGATTCATAGGGTGTAGACGTTGTCACAAAGACGAGTTGGTTCGGCGGTGGCGGCGGCACGTGGATGCAAGCCCCCACAAAAGGCACCAAGATGAAGGACGTGACGCCAGTGCCCACGTAATCGAGCGGCAGCATGTAGCCCGGCATACGCACCCGCATTCCGTTGAACTCATCCGTAACGATGCCGCCCGTTTCCTGATCAAACGGCGTGCTGAGTTGACCGTGCTGAATGACACCGAGGGCACGCAATTCCTGCATCGTGGTGCCCTCTTCTTCGGGCATCAGATCGGCCCAGCCGATTTCGATAGCCTCTGATTGCGCCCACCCGACGATGGGAGCCAAAGAGGCACCGAGACCTAAAAGTATGGCGTGCCTGCGCGAGGGAGATGGCACATCGTCTATGAGGTCCGCCAACGCTCTGCCCCTAAAAATCGGTACTGGCAGCTTCACGTGCGAGCGCCACATATTGCCCAACGGCCATTAAGGACGCCAGATCCCGCACCTGCCGCGCCGCGATGAGTTCCGATAATTCATCCGCCATCTGCCAGCCGCCCCGCGATCCGAACTGGCGTGCAATACCGCCTGCGATATCCGGACGTTCTGCCACCAACGCGCCGAGTCTATCGTGAATGGCCCCCCGCAGGTCTTCACTCCCCACAAGGTCATGAATGGCAATCGCTTCGATGGCGGCTTCGGCCACTTCGACCGTCAGATCCGGAGACGTGGACAGTGTTGAAACGACGGTGGCCAAGCCATCGATCCCTTCGATTTCGATCAAGGCCGTCGCGGTCGCACCAACCCCCGGCAGGTTCTTTTGGCGTACGACAGACGCGAACCGGTTTTGCAGCAAATCGACCGCTTCCTCTTCGGCGGTCAGACCAATCAAAAGCGTTTTAAGCGGCAGCAATTCCGCCTCGGCCGGGATAAACAGGTTATCCCGAAATGCGTCCATCGTCGCATCGACTTTAAGCTGGCGGAGCACTTCGTATGGCGCCTTGTCCAGCTCTGACAGGGCCAGACGTCTGATCTCGTGGCTTTGATGGCTGATCAGCGGCGCAAAATAGGCGTACCGCAGCCATTCGTCCTGAAATATCCACGTTTCCAGATTGGCCGCGACGTCATCGATGATCTGCATGTAATCGCTGTCGAGATAAGCAACCTTTTCCCAGGGTCCGTAGCTGCCATCGCGTAGGAACATGACCATGTCGTCAGGCCGCAGGTTCAGCTTGCGCCGCGTCACACTGTCGACAAGGAACGGCAGCTCAACATCCTCAATACCGCCTTCAATCGCCGATACGGCCTTATAACGAAATGGATCATCCGGGTTGGCCCGGGCCAGCACGATGTGATCGCTGGCCAGCATGCGATCCACGACCGTGTCTTGCGGGCTGTACATATGGAACGCACAGGCCAGAGCCGCAGGCGCAGCAGCGCTGCCAAGTAAGAGAGCAAGGGATAGTCGACTAAGCATATTTCGTATCTTGCATGTGGAACGCGGGATTGGAAATCACAACTTTACCATCATCCCGTCGCTCAGGGACATTTTATAGGCCCGGATCGCCGGAAGGACACTGACAACAACAGCCCCCAAAACGACAAGTCCGGCCAGAAGGAACTCGACGCGGCCCGGAAATGACACTGGGACAAAGATACCGAAAGATGCATCAAGCAGCGGTTGCACCAGAACCAAGCCCACGTTCAGCATAACCATGCCCAACACGGCACCACAGAGTGCGATCAGCACAGCCTCGCTCATCAGGATTGCGACAATCACCGATGGCCCCGCCCCCACCGACCGCAGAATGGCCATCTCTCGCCGCCGTTCGTTTAGGCCAGCAAGCAACATGGCGGCCATCCCCAAAAGAGCGGCAACCACGACCATCCCCGACACCACACTGAGCGCGGTTTCGGCAATTCCGACAATGCTCCACAATTCCTGCAGAGCGACGCCCGGAACGATGGCCGAAAGCGGCTCGCGCGCATATTCGTTGATGGCCCTTTGCAGCGTGAAAATCTGCAACCGGCTGTCGACGCCGACCATGGCCGCCGTGATCGCCTTGGGCGTCAAATCCATCTCGCGCAACACGGTTTCCGACGTTGGCTCGCCCGGCTTTGGCGCACCGCTTTGCCAATCAACATGGATCGCCTCGATCGCTTCGAGGCTGACAATGACAGTCCGATCCACCGGTGTCCCGGTTTTTTCCAGAATGCCAGAGATCCTGAACGGTGTGTTTGAATGCTGGCTGAAAGATGCAAGGCCATGGGCCACCACGATTGCATCCCCGACCGCATAGCCAAGTGCCTCCGCCACATCCGCGCCGATCACGGCATCAAAGAGGTCATCCATCACAACGCCTGTGCCAAAGGCCAGTGACGTCCCGCCGCGGTATTTATACCGTTCGAAATAGGCCGGCGTCGTCCCCATGACCCGGAACTGTCTGTGGCTGTCGCCCAGCGATATAGGCACCGCCCAATTGACCTGCGGCTGTGCGACGATGTCCTGATAGCTTTCCCAAGACATCCCGTTCGTGGCGTTTCCGATGCGGAAAACAGAGTAGAGCAACAGTTGTACGCCCCCGGATCGCGCCCCGATGATCAGATCCGTATCTGAAATTGTGTCAGCAAAACTCGCCCGCGCTCCTTGGCGCAGCTTTTCCACACCAACGAACAAAGCCACTGACAAGGCAATGGCCAGAATGGTCAGAGCAACCGTGAACCGGCGGCTCCAGAGTGACAGCAAAGAGAGTTTGGTTATGGTCACGCGTCCCCCGCCTGTTCCATTCGGGCGATATCGCTGAGTTGAAGAACCCGGTCAAAATGGGGTGCGAGGCGCACATCATGGCTGACCATGATCATCGTGGACCCCATGGCGTTGAGCTGTTGAAATGAAAGCCGCAAAAAGTCGTCACGCGCAGTCTCATCAAGGGCAGATGTTGGCTCATCCGCCAAGATAACAGGCGGCGCTCCGATCAAAGCGCGCGCTACAGCCACGCGTTGTTGCTGACCCACGCTCAATTGCGAAGCCGGTTGCCGCGTCAGCATGTCGTGAGATAACCCAAGACTTTCTGCCAGGCGCAGCGCCTCGGACTTTGGGTCACTGCATTTGCCCTTTCTCGTTGGGGCAAAGCGCAACGGCAACAGAATATTGTCCAAGCCCGTCAGGTAGGGCAGCAAGTTGAACATCTGGAAAATGACACCGATGTTTTCGGCCCGATGTCGATCCCGTTGAGGCCCCCGCATAGAGGTCATGTCAGCGCCGCAGACGTCGACACGGCCCGACGCGGGAAGGGCAATACCGCCGATTAGGCTCAGCAGCGTCGATTTCCCCGTTCCACTTGACCCAAGCAGCAAGACGGTTTCGCCGGCACGCACCTGAAACCTGTCAATGGAAAGGCCGAAAGAACTGCCCGGCCATGCGAAGGTGACATCGGTCAAATCAATCGCTTGCTGCGTTGTCATTTGGTGCCTTTCAAATCCAACGACCAATGCAGCCCGTCTAAACAGCAGTTTAGCCGGGTAAAGCGCGGTCTGGACACCTTTTTCTACTTTCAGGTGGCAATAGCACAGTCCGCTAACATGCCGACATCCGGTCAATGCGAAAGCAATATGAAATATTTCCGATAAAAAGAATCGAAATTGACTAATCCAACTTTTTCTATCAACAAATGCCTTAATGGACCGTTTGGCCGCACGCGGGCGAGTCGGGCGACGAACCGCAAAATTCCACGACCTTGTTCAATGCCCGCGTGCAAACCAAACCGGCAGAAGACGACATAAAGTTGCTAAATCCTAAGGGACAAATTGCTATGACATTCAAAACACTGAGCGCCGCAAGTGCGCTGGCATTCTGCGCGATACCGGCGCTGGCGGATAAGGCGGCCGTTCTGGACACTTACGCGGATATCGCCGCGGCAAAGTACGAAGACAGCCTGACAACCGCTAAAACGCTGCAAGCGGCGGTTGATGCGTTGATCGCCAACCCGTCAGCCGAAGCCCTGAACGCGGCCAAGACCGCATGGCTGGCCTCTCGTGTGCCGTACCAACAGACCCAGGTTTATCGTTTTGGAAACGCAATCGTCGATGATTGGGAAGGCAAGGTAAACGCATGGCCCCTGGATGAGGGCCTGATCGACTATGTCGACGCCAGCTATGGCGGTGCGACTGACGAAAACGAATTCGCCGTGCTGAACGTCGTGGCCAATCCAACCTTCACCTTGTCCGGCGAAACCGTTGATGCTGCGGACATTACGCCTGCCCTTCTCGAAGGTGAACTGCATGAGGCGGACGGCGTCGAAGCCAATGTCGCCACAGGGTACCACGCGGTTGAATTCTTGCTTTGGGGACAGGACCTGAACGGTCATGCATATGGCGCAGGAAACCGCCCTTGGACGGATTACACCAAGGGCGACGACTGCACTGGCGGGAACTGCGACCGCCGCGCCGCTTACCTGAAAGCCGCAACCGATCTTCTGGTTTCGGATCTCGCATGGATGGCCGCGCAATGGCAGGACGGCGGCGATGCCTGCACCCAACTCACCGCAGACGAAAATGCCGGTATTTCGGCGATCCTGACCGGTATGGGCTCGCTGTCTTATGGCGAGCAGGCCGGCGAGCGGATGAAGCTGGGCGTGATGCTGAACGATCCCGAAGAAGAGCATGATTGCTTCTCGGACAACACGCATAACAGCCATTTCTACGACGCTCTGGGCATTCGGAACGTCTATCTTGGCAGCTACACCCGCATTGATGGCAGCATTGTCAGCGGGACATCGCTGTCATCTTTGGTTGCCGCCGCGGACGCCGCCGTTGATGCAGAATTGGTCGCCAAGCTGAACGCGACAATGATCGAAATGTCAGAGATGAAAACCGCTGCTGAAGCGGGCTTTAGCTATGACATGATGCTGGAACAGGGCAACGCCGAAGGTGAGGCACTGATCATGGACGCTGTGAACGCACTTGTCGATCAAACGCGGTCGATCGAACGCGCCGTTACCGCTCTGGGCGTCGATGCCATTGCATTCGAAGGGTCGGACAGCCTCGACAACCCTGACGCGGTTTTCCAGTAAAGTAAGGGCCGGACCAGCGCGAACATGTGCGGGTCCGCTCTATCGGGACACCGTGTCGCGCGCAGCTCACGGTATTGTCGACTGGCCCGGGCTGGTTCGGATCCCAACCGCGATATATCGTGATGACGACGTGGTACGGCAAAGCTATGAAAGCGACGTGTTTCGTAACCATCAGCCTGTTTATTCTGGCAGGAAGCGCTGCGGCGATTGAGCTGACTTTCGACCATTTGAACACGGTTCCTCGGACAGAAGCCGAAGCCGCACGCATCGCAAACGTCGTGAAGCCGACCGAAAACTTCGAAACGGCCGAAGCCTTTGAAAACAATCCGGGCGGTGGTGCGACAGTGCGCGCCAGCCAGTCCCCGGACGTCTTTTCACAACCGTCGGCCAACATCAGTTTTGAAAAAGAACTCGATTTCCGCGTGGGCAATGGGCTTTTCAAGAAGCTCTGGGTTTCATCCCCATCTTCAACGCTGGCGTCAGATGGTCTTGGGCCACTTTACAACGCGCGTTCGTGCCAAAGGTGTCATCTGAAAGACGGGCGCGGTCATACTCCGAACGGGACAGGCGACACGGCGGTTTCCATGCTGTTGCGCGTGTCCATTCCCGGCGACCCGGAGGATGCCATTCACCAAATCGAAGGATATTTCGCCACCCGACCCGACCCGGTTTATGGCGAGCAGCTACAGGACTTTGGCCTTGCCGGGCACGCCGCGGAATACCGTTTGAGCGTCACCTATGACGAGATTGAGGTCACCCTGTCAGATGGCGAAACAGCCCGTCTTCGGACGCCCAAGTATGAAGCCGCTGACCTTGGCTATGGGCCTTTGCACCCGGACGCAATGCTGAGCCCAAGGATTGCTCCGCAAATGATTGGCCTGGGCCTTCTCGAAGCGATCCCAGCGGAAGACATCCTTGCTTTGACCGATCCGGATGACACCGACAAGGACGGCATTTCAGGCCGTGCAAACATCGTTTGGTCCGCCGAATTTGATCGTCCCATGTTGGGGCGGTTCGGGCTGAAAGCCGGTGTGGCGACCATTCACGAACATAGCGCAGCAGCCTTTGTAAACGACATTGGCATCTCATCTACTCTGTTCCCATCGGGTTGGGGAGAGTGCACGGATGTCCAAGAGGCATGCCGCGCGGCCCCGAACGGCAACACAGCCGATCACAACGACACCGAAATATCTGATGAGGGGTTAGAGCTGGTGACGTTCTATTCCCGCAACCTTGCGGTACCGGCGCGGCGGGACGTCGACGACACAACCGTGCTGAAAGGCAAAAAGGTCTTTTATGATGTGGGCTGCACCGGGTGCCACCAGCCAAAATTCGTCACGCACAGATTGGAAGATCAACCCGAACAAAGCTTTCAACTCATTTGGCCCTACACGGACATGCTGTTGCACGATATGGGCGAAGGACTGGCCGATCACCGCCCCGAGGCGCGCGCCAATGGCCGCGAATGGCGGACGCCGCCGCTTTGGGGGATCGGGTTAACCGAACAGGTCAGCGGGCACACCCAATTCCTGCATGATGGCCGGGCAAGATCGCTGCTCGAAGCGATCCTGTGGCATGGCGGTGAGGCGCAAAAAGCACGCGATGCCGTTGTCGAAATGCCAAAAGACCAGCGCGACGCGCTGTTAAAATTCCTGGAGAGCCTGTGATGCGGTTGTTCCCTATTGGCGCTTTGCTGGCCATCCTACCGATCCCTGCCTTGTCGGGACTGAACGAAGTCGTTTTAAACCATATCCAACCTGGGTACGCTGCATTGGCCGCCGAAACCTCCGATCTCGCAGAGGCCGCCGGCACGTGCGACAGAGACGCCATAAAGGCGGCCTATCATGATGCGTATGACAGCTGGATGGGCATCAGCCATGTGCAATTCGGACCCGTTGAAAGCCGCGGGCTTGCTCTTGCAATTTCCTTTTGGCCAGACCCCAAAAATCATACAGGCAAAGCGATTGGAAAACTGATCAGCACCGAGGATCCGATCGTCGCGGACCCAGAAGCGTTCCCAGATGTGTCGGTCGCTGCACGCGGTTTTCCCGCATTGGAACGTTTGTTGTTCGATATCGACGCGGCCGACCCCTATGCCTGTCAACTGATTGGGGCCATTTCGCTGGACTTGGCCACGAACGCCGCGGTGTTGGCTGAAGACTGGAAACCTATGGCACAACCGTCATGACAGCGGGAACAGCCGGAAATGAAATCTATCGCTCTGGCGCGGAAGCCACTCAGGCCGTTTTCACCAGCCTGATGACCGGCTTGGAATTCATTCACACCCAGCGACTGGGCCGCCCGCTGGGCACCTATGAGCGACCCCGCCCCACCAGAGCGGAAGCGCGCAGATCAGATCGCAGTCAACGCAATGTTGTTTTGAACCTCATGGCCTTGCGCGACATGACCAGTGAATTGTCAGGCGGACAAGCGGGCAACACGATCACCCGGTTTGACCGGGCGATAACGGTTGCCGAGCGGCTTGACGACCCAAGCTTTGCGGGCGTGGCCGATCCTTCGAAACGGATCCGGATTGGAGGGCTGCAAAACTATGTCGCGCAAATTCAGGAAGACGCGACAAACGAGATCGGTGCCCCGATGGGGATTTCCGCGGGCTTCAATTCACTCGACGGGGATTGATATGCCAAGGCGTCGAACGGTCCTGACCGGAATATTGGCAAGCGCGGCGATGACAAAACTGGGCTGGGCCGATGTCGGCGGCCCTGTATGCCTTGGCGCGGCACAGCTGAAGAATGGTACCTATGCCCTGTGCGGCATTCGGCGCGACGGTTCGCAAGCCTTTCAAATCCCCTTGCCCGATCGTGGTCATGCCGCCGCAGCACACCCGTCTGCGGCAGAGGCGGTTGCGTTCGCCCGTCGACCCGGCACCTTTGCGATCACGATCGATTGCCGCACCGGGCAAGAGATTGCCCGGATGACGGCCCCTTTTGGCCATCACTTTTACGGTCATGGCGCCTTTACCGCGGATGGCAAACACCTTCTGACACCAGAGAATGACATCGAAAGTGGCGAAGGCCGCATAGGCATTTGGTCAAGGCAGGATGGCTATCAGCGGGTCGGCGAAATATCCAGTGGCGGTATTGGCCCGCATGAAATCATCCGCCTGTCGGATGGCAGTTTTGCCATCGCCAACGGAGGGATCAAAACACATCCCGATAGAGGGCGCGAAAAGCTGAACCTCGACACGATGCGCCCCAACCTGACTATACTGGCTGCGGACCTGACCGTTCGAGATCAGGCCATGTTGGACGAAACGCTCCACCAGAATTCCATTCGCCATATCGCGGCGGGCCCCGATGGCAGCATCGCATGCGCCTGCCAATGGCAGGGAGACGTGTTCGAAGCGCCGCCTTTGCTGGCCATTTACAGGCCGGGACAAGGCCTCGTACCTGCCGAAATGGACGTTGCAACGTCCATTCAAGCCCAAGGATACCTGGGCAGCGTGGCCTGCACATCCGACCACATCGCGGTGACGTCACCGCGCGGCGGACAGGCCTATATCTTTGATCTTGGCGGTTCGTTGAAAGAAACGATTTCCCAACCTGATGTCTGCGGCGCCGCTTCGGTTGGCGACGCCGTTTTATTGTCGGATGGCTTAGGTGGGCTGCAGGAACTCAACGCACGCGGGGCACATCACCTGAACCAAAACGCGTTGAAATGGGACAACCACTTGGTTGCGATATCCGCTTAGTTGAGCACGTCCTTGATGTCCTCACCTTTGCCGTCGACCCCGGTCACATCGCGGGCGGTTTCGGCGACATCACAACGATTACCGACACCCACGGTGGCTTTCATCGCGGCCCCTTTGGCGGCTTTGGACACGGTGCAATCCGGATCAACGGCCTCTTGCGCGGAATCGACCACCTTGTCGGCCTTTTTCACAGGGCCCGCCCAAGCCGGGCCGGTGATCAGCAAAGCGATCGCAAACGAACGAAACAGCATGGTAATTCCTTTCGATATTTTCTGATACGGTGCGGGCATGATGTTACAACCCAAACAAACATTCATTCAGTGCCATATGTATCACACTGAAAGATGGCAAAGCCACGTGAACAGTTTGAAACAGTCAAAAAAGACCCGTCGCGAGGAAAGGAACAGAACGCAATGATGCTCTACAAATCCGGAGAGCGCCCAAGCAAACGCGCGCCGGCGGAATGGTTTACCGGAACCGTGTGGCAGGACCCGATTATTTCAGCGCCAGAACCCGCGCGCCTGAATGCGCTTTGCGTGACCTTTGAACCGGGCGCGCGGACCGCGTGGCACACGCACCCGCTGGGTCAAACCCTGCATGTTGTCTCTGGTTCGGGGTTGATCGGCTTTCGCGATGATGACCCCAAAGTCATCTCTGCCGGGGATTCGGTTTTCATCCCGCCCCATGTGGAACACTGGCACGGGGCCGGTCCGCAGACCACCATGTCCCATATCGCGATGCAGGAAATGGAAGATGGGTCCGCCGCAATATGGCTGGAACATGTTGAGGACGCGGATTACCTGAAACCCGCGTCCTGATCTGCGCTTATTTGGCCGGTGCGAGCACGAAATCGTGCTCGACATCGTAATACTTGCCTTCAAGCCCCACTGCCGCGGCCCTTTCGGGGTCTTCAATGGGTTCAAATTTGGCCATTAAGCTCTCTTTCACGCCAAAGACCGCGTCCGATTTGATGTACGGATCATCCGGATCGAAGATATGCGTGGTCAGGGTGTCATAGCCATCCTTGGTGATGATGTAGTGGAAATGGGCAGGCCGGAACGTTTGCCGACCCAACATGTCCATCAACTGTCCAACAGGACCATCTGCCGGGATCGGATAAAACTTGGGCTTGGCACCGATGAAGAAATAACGCCCGTCCGGCCCCGTCTTGAATTTGCCACGCAGATTGAAGTCTGGCTGAATGCCCTTTTGCTGAACATCATAGAAGCCTTCGTCATTGGCCTGCCACACGTCCAGCTCGGCCCCTTCAATCCGGTTGCCATGGATGTCCAGAATGCGCCCGTGGACAAACATCGGCTCGCCCTTGCTATCAAGGTTGATGTTTGCACCCATTTCCAGCTCTGGCGATCCCTCGATATGGAACGGCCCCAGGACGGTGTTTTCGGATGCCCCATCAGGCCGGCGCGAATTGATCGCATCGACCAGCATGGACACGCCAAGCGTATCCGACAGCAACACAAATTCTTGCCGCCAGTCATCGCATTTATGCCCTGTGCGCGTCAGGAACATGATGGCTTCAAACCATTCTTCCTGCGTTGGCTGGATCTCTTTGACCGCCGCATGCATGTGACGAACGATAGATTCCATCACTTCTTTCAGGCGTTCGTCCTTGGCGTTCTTGTTGCGCTCGATCACAACATCAGCAGAGTTTTCTTCGGAAAAATAACCCAGTTCATAGGTATCCATTGTGGTTTCCTCTAACATTTGGGGGGAGGCCTTAGCGTGCCAAGATCGACGTCAGAACACGGCGCAACTCGGCGGTCGGGTCATCGGCAATGGTTTCATGACGCCACGCGACATGCTGGTCAGGACGGACAAGAACGATACCGCTGTCTTCGGTTTCCCGTGCGCGGGCCCAATCACCGACATAGTCGTTGACGTCACAACGCGGACCGATCTTGCACGTTGAAATCTCGATGCCCAATTCGGCGCCGACCGTTTTTGCGGCTTCGATCCAACCATCGCCACCGATACCGGTCAGAACAGAGAACTTACCCTGCCCGCAGAGATCGAGTGTCGAGTGCTTGACGCCATTTGCATCATAGAGCCAGACATGTGGCACGCGCGCGCCGGGCCATGTCGTCGGTTGGTAATACAGCTCTTCGTCCATTGCGAATGCGGGTTCCAGCTGACCATCCGTGACAATCGCGTCCGATTTGTAGCGCTGGTTCATTTCGACACCATGCGCGTCAAACTCGTATTTCTTGAACGCAATGGCGTCTCGCAGCGCTTTGCGCGACGCTTCGGCGTCGTCGGTATTGGCGGCCAGATCGTCGAGGTTCTTGGCAAACTCTTCTGGCCCCATGCCGGGCGCCATACCCAAGGCACCAAAGATCGGGCCGTAGTCGCCCATCGACTGATTAGCACGACGCACAATCTGAGCTGCAACCGGCGCACGTTCCTGCGAATAGGTTTCCAGCAGTTGCTCTCCGGCCTGGCCTTTGAGAACGGCGGCCAGTTTCCACGCCAGGTTGAAGGCATCCTGAATAGACGTGTTCGACCCCAAACCATTGGTCGGCGGGTGGCGGTGCGTTGCGTCACCCATACAGAACACCCGACCGTTTTGCATATGCGTGGCCCAGGCGTCGTTGACGGTCCAATAGCTGACGCCTTGCATCTCGATCTCGATCTCCTGATCGCCGATCAGGTTCCGAATGATCGCGATGGCTTCGTCATCGGTCAGTTCGGG
The DNA here is from genome assembly GCA_965198725.1 of Paracoccaceae bacterium. Lineage (GTDB taxonomy): Bacteria > Pseudomonadota > Alphaproteobacteria > Rhodobacterales > Rhodobacteraceae > CBDAPX01. Next base: position 1,410,416 of record CBDAPX010000001.1, on the reverse strand, counting down.
GCGCGGTTCGTTGATGTCATAGCCCCAAATGGCCAGCCATTCGTTCCACGGACGTACCATCCGCACCACGCCAGCGCCGATCCCACCCACGTCGGAACCGGGTTGCAGCACCCAGTACAGAACCGATGGGCGGTGTGCGACGTATTTGGACAGGTCCGCCTTGAACAGCAGGTTGATGGATCCGGCGACACCCATTTGTCCCTCAATCGGGATCTGGGCATGTTCCGCCACCAGGCTGTTGCCGCCATCCGCACCGATCAAATACTTGGCGCGTACGGTCAACTCATTGCCGGTCAACCGATCCAGAAGGGTTGCGGTGACACCCTCGGCATCTTGTTCATGGCTGATGTATTCGGTCGACATCCGCGCCTGCGTGCCCCGCGAACAGGCGGTCTTGAACAGCAACGGCTCCATGAAGGTTTGCGGCAGGTCGTTCATGCGGGTTGGGCTGGACATCTTGTGTTCCGCCGCCGACATCGGCGCCGTGCCCCACGTGTGCAGACGGCCGACCTCTTCCCCCGCCAACGACGTACAGAACACGTTGTTGCCCATCAGATCGTTCGGGGTGCAATACAGGTATCCTTCGTCTTCGACATCTTGGCCGAGATCGCGCAGAACCTCCATCGTGCGTTGGTTGGTGATGTGCGCCCGCGGCGTATTGGCGAGCCAGCGGTACCGGTTGACCGCCATGTTTTCGATCCCATAGGTCGACAGCAATGCCGCTGTGGCGGACCCAGCGGGGCCGGTTCCAATAATCAGAACGTCGGTGGTGATATCAGCCATGTTGTCGTGCCTCCCTTGAGAAATAACAGGCTCTGCCGCGCGCGCCGGGGCGGATGCGGCCGGGTTTGGTGAAGAAGGTTGGTTTGGTTGCGGATCGCCAGCGGGTGGCACCATTGGCCCCCCGCTCAGGCGACGCCGGATCGGAAAGAGCTGAATACCGGTGCGGTCGGTGAACAGACCCCACAGCCCGCCCGGGGCAAAAAGCATGATCACAATGCCCAAGGCCCCAAGCGCGAGGAGGTACCAGCTGCCAAAGTCGGAAAACAGCGATTGCAGCAGGAAGAAGACCAGAACGCCGATGATCGGCCCTTCGATGGTTCCAATCCCGCCAATCACGACGACAAAGATGACGTATGCCGTCCAGTCGGTGACGCTGAACGCGGCATCCGGGGAAATCCGCCCTTTCTGGATATAGATCAGGGCCCCAGCCAGACCGGTTCCCAGCGCGGAAATTAGGAAAACGACCCATTTCATCGCTGCCGCATCGACCCCAACAGAACGCGCGGCTTCCGGGTTGTCGCGTACGGCGGCCAATGCCAACCCGCGCTTTGTCCGCAGCAGCCAATAGATGCCGCCGATGGTCAGAACCGCCAGGATCAAGGCAATCCAATAAGCAAGGATATCGCGAGCGGCAGAGGTTTTGACGTCAAACAGGGTTTTGATCAACTCAAGCCCCATCATCTCGCGCGCGGCTTCGCGCGGCATAGAGGTCCCCGTGCCGCCACCCAATGCTTTCCATTGGGCCACGCACAGGCGGACGACCTCTGCGATCACCCATGTGCCGATGGCAAAATACGCGCCCTGCAGTCGAAACGCGAAATAGGCGGTGGGAACAGCCAGGATCATGGCGGCAACGCCGCCCAACAAGATGGCCGGGATCGGGTCCATCCCCCACAGCACAACGCCACCGAACATCGCGTAAGCGCCCATGCCGACAAAGGCCTGTTGGCCAATGCTGACAAGCCCGGCATAGCCAGCCAGAAGGTTCCAAAACTGAGCAAGTATCAGCAGGGTCAGGATGAAAAACAAATCCTGGATCATGGCGCGGCCCGCAAAAGTGGGCACAAGGAACGCCAGAACAATCAGACCGAGCGCCGTCAGTCCGGCAATGGTCGAGGCAGGCGTGCGCGTTTCGACTTTCCAGTTGGTTTTGGTGTCCGCCATCAGTCAACACTCCGTGGGAACAGGCCGCGTGGGCGGATCAAAAGGACGATCAGGAAGGCGACATGCCCGGCCAGGATTTGCCATTCCGGATTGATCGCAGCGCCAACCGTTTGCGCGACGCCGATAATGATCCCACCGATCAGGGTGCCCCAGAGCGACCCCAACCCACCGATGATCACGGCCTCAAACGCATAAATCAGGCGTGCCGGACCAATGGTCGGGTCAAAATTGGCGCGCATACCCAGATAGAGCGCCGCAATCGTCACAACGACGAGCGCCAGTCCGGTCGCCGTGGCAAAGACGCCGCTGGGTCGGATGCCCATCAGGCTGGCGGTTGTGGCATCATCGGATGTCGCTCGAAATGCCCGCCCCAATGCCGTTCGGTAGAAAAGCTGATTAAGGGCGATGATCACAGCCATTGCAGAAAGGAACGTGAGCAAAGGCAACACGCCAACCGTCACAGGCCCCAGCGGCATCGAGGCCGTTTCCAAAGCACCGCCCGGAATACGCCGACTGTCGGCCGAAAACCCTTCCAAAAGGGCGTTTTGCAGGACGATTGACAGCCCAAAAGTGACCAGCAGCGGCGGCAGGATATCGTCGCCCAACGTGCGGTTCAGCACGAACCGTTGAAGAACCCATCCCACGATGAACATCACCGGCGCTGCAAACAACAACGCAAGAAAGGGGTGCAAACCCAATAAGGAAACCAGAACCAGGATCAGGTAGGCGGCCATCACGATGAGATCGCCATGGGCGAGGTTCACAAGACGCATGATCCCGAAAACCAGGCTAAGCCCCGCTGCAAACAGCGCATAAAGACCGCCTAGCATGATCCCTTGAAAAACGGTGTCGATCCAAATCATGCCGCTGCTCCGAAATAGGCGTCATGGATGGCATCTCGGCTGATATCCTCTGGACGACCAGAAAGCGTCACGCGCCCTTCCATCATGTAATACACACGGTCGGACACGGCCAGCGCCTGACCGATGTCCTGTTCCACGACGATCACGCTGGCGCCGCTTTCCTTGATCTTTGGCAAGGCCGCGTAGATGTCCTTGATCACCACAGGGGCAAGGCCCAGCGAAATTTCATCGCACAGCAAAACATCCGGGTTCGACATCAAGGCCCGGCCAATCGCGACCATTTGCTGTTGGCCGCCGGAAAGGGCCGTGCCAGGGTTGAGCCGCTTTTCCCGCAGGATCGGAAATAGGTAATAGACCGTTTCCAAAGTCCAATACCCAGACCCGTCGTGGTTGCCCGCTTGCGCCGCGGGATCAGGGCGACCCGTCAACCGGGCCAGCGCGCTGTCCAAGCGGTCACTGATCCCGCCCGAGCCTTTTTGTTGCGCGCCGATCATCAGGTTTTCTTCGACACTTAGCGACGGGAACAAGCGCCGTCCCTCTGGCACCATGACGACGCCGCGCTTCATAACGATGTCCGCCGAAAGGTCGCCCACCGGGTGATCGTCATGCAGGACCTGATCCGGCGCATTTGTCAGCACGCCGGAAATCGAACGCATCAAGGTTGTCTTTCCGGCCCCGTTTGCGCCGATGATCGCAATCGTTTCACCGCGGGACAATTCGACATCGACACCAAAAAGCGCCTGAAAATCTCCGTAAAATGCGGTCAGGTTTTGGGTGCGCAGTAGCATCAGACTTCGATCCCCAAATAGATTTGCTTGACCTCTTTGGAGGCCATGATTTCCGCCGGATCGCCGATGCCGATCACCTTGCCAAAGTCGAGGACCAACAGCCGTTCCACGACGGATGTGAGCGCGTGCAGCACATGTTCGATCCAAATGATCGTCACACCGCGCGCATGGATGCCATTGATCGTCGCGATCAGCGACTGGCACTCTGCATCCGTCAAACCCCCGGCGATCTCATCCAAAAGCAAAAGCTTTGGATCCGTAGCCATCGCGCGCGCCAGTTCCAAGCGCTTGCGCTCCAAAAGGGTCAGCCCCCCCGCCGGGGTATTGGCCCGGCCAATCATTTCGGTTTGCACCAGAATATCGGCGCAGGCATCGGCAACCTCTGCTTCGGATTGGTTGCGCCCAAAGGCTCCCGCGACCAGAAGGTTTTCAAAAACCGTCAAATTATCAAATGGTTGCGGGATCTGGAAAGACCGCCCCACACCGCTCAGACAGCGTTGCATCGGCGGCACTTTGGTCACGTCCTGCCCATCAAGTTGGATACTACCCGTATCCGCAGGTAAGTTGCCCGTGATCAGGTTGAACAGCGTTGATTTGCCGGCCCCATTGGGCCCAATGATGCCCAGCGCCTGACCGGCGGGCACGTCAAAGCTGACATCGTCCGTGACGGTTAGGGCGCCAAAGGACTTTGACACGTTTTTGAGGCTGAGGATCGTCATAGCGGTTGTCTTGTTTTTTGAGAGTGGGACGCGCCCCGATCAATCGGGGCACGCCCAGCTGTTCAGGACAGCGCTTCCATCTGGCCGCCGGTCGGAATGTTCGGCGCAGATTTGTTGTCAACGATGACAAGGTCATACCCGCCGCCGTCTTTCAGACGCCACTGACCGCCAACCAGTTGAGACTTGGTCACGTTTTGCGCGGCAAACGGCGGCACACCCTCACCTGACCAGTTCACGCGACCCACCACGGTGTTCACGTCGGAGGCGGCAATCGCTTCAGCCACTTCGTCTGGATCACCCGCGTCTTCGACCCGGCCCATCACATCTGCTGCCATCTCAAACAGCGAGTGGATAAAGCCGATCGGTTGCGTCCAGGGACGGTTGGTGGCAGCAGTAAAGGCCGCGGCCAACTCGGCGGAGCTTTGCCCGTTCAAAGAAGAGCTGAACGGATGGTTTGGCGACCACCACACTTCTGAGCTGAGGTTATGGCCCGCATCGCCCAACGCTTCGACCGTTTGTGGGAACAGGATCGCCTTGGCCACTGTTACGATTTTCGGGTTGAACCCCTGCTGCTTGGATTGGTTCCAGAAGGTTGTGAAATCGGGCGGGATAACCACGCCGGTCACAATCTCTGCGTTTGCAGCTTTAAAGGCGTTGATCTGCGCAGAGAAATCATCGCTCAGGTTCTGATATCGGCCCGTGTCGGTGATGGTATAGCCACGCCCGGCCAAAGGTTTTGGCAGGCCGAGTTCCGGGTCGCCCCACGCGTTGCCATCCGCATCATTGGGGAACAGGCCACCAACTTGGCCATTGGTATCCAGCTGATCCCACATGTTGCCAAAGACTTCGATGATGTCTTCCAGACCCCAGAAATAGTGGAACGAATAGTTGAACGGCGCCCAGGACCCGGGATCGCCTGGATTACCTTGCTGACCGATGAACCATGGTTGCCATGGCGCAAGCGTCGAAAGGCACGGGGTTTCTTCGGCTTCGCACACCGTTGCGACCGGGTTGGTCGTCTCGGGGGTCGATGCCACCAGCATCATGTCAATCTCATCATCGATGATGAGTTCCTGCGCGACCTGAGCCGCCCGGTTTGGATTGGACTGGCTGTCTTTGACGATCACCTCGAACGTGTCGCCCGTTGCCTCGGCCAACTGCGAAATCGTGAAGGCGTCCGCCTCTGAAAACGCAGCCAGCGGGCCGGATTGCGGGCTGACATAGCCGATCTTGATCTTTGCGCCTTGCGCGATTGCCGGTGCAGCCAAGCCACCGGACGCCAAAACGAGGCCCGACGCGGCTGAGGACTTTAACAGTTTACGACGTGTGATCATGGTTTTGGTTTCCTCCCTTCACAACGTTCATCAGAGACCTGGCTCGCTCCCACTCCAGGCATCTTGCAAAAGCGCCCGGATCGATTGGCGATCGAACGGGCGCGGGTTTTCGTATGGGTTTTTGACGGCCAGATCGGCGATCTGGTCGAGCTGTTCTTCTGTGACGCCCAGATCGGCCAAACGCGTCGGGGCACCGATATCCTTTGCCAAGCCAAACAGCGCTTTGCCCGGCGTTTTGCCAAAGGCGTCATCGATCGAGGACAAAAGCTCTGGCACCGCGCCAGCATTGAAGCCGATGGTGTGCGGCAACATGATCGCATGTGTATCCGCGTGTTGCGTGTCGGCCAGACCTCCGATGGTGTGGCACAGTTTGTGATGCAGCCCCATCGACACATAGCCCAGCGCCGTAGAGCACAACCAAGCAGCATAAAGCGTTTCGGCGCGCGCGGCGGGATCGGTCGGGTTTGCAGCCAGCTTTGGCAGCGCGTCACGAAAGGCGGGGAAAGAGGCCGCAGCCATATTGACCAAGATAGGGTTCCGGTCCGGGGCATAGAGCGCCTCAGCCGCGTGCGCGATGGCGTTCAGGGCGCTGGTCATTGTCATGCCAAGCGGCAGGCCAAGTGTCAGATCAACGTCGTAGATCACAGTTTCGGGCCGGATCGATGCATCACGACGCGTGGTTTTCACGCCGTCCTGCGTTTCGCCCAGAATGTCGGTCATCTCGGAACCGGCATAGGTGGTCGGCACGGCGACCTGATCCGCGCCTGTGCGGGTGGCAATGGCTTTGCCCAACCCAATGGTGGACCCACCGCCCAAGGACACGACTGCGGTTGCCCCGCTGGCTTGAAACGCTTCAATCGCAGCCTCGGTCACGTCCACTGGCGTGTGCATTGTCGCCCCGGCAAAGACCCCAGCCGAAAGCGCACCAATGTTATCTGACAAAGCCTCGGCATCCGTTTTCTGATGCGGCGTGCTCAGCACCATCGCTGACGTATGCCCAAGGCGTTCGATTTCCGAAGCAACCTGGCCAAGTGTACCGGAGCCAAAGACAACACGCGTTGAAATTCCGGGAAAGGTAAAGCTTGCTAGCTCACTCATATTTGGCGCTTTCTTTTGCTGTTTGTCCGGGTGGATTGCGGGGCCATCACGAATGTAAATTCGACCTGCAACGCGCCGTTCTTGGACTTGAACTGGGCGATCAGGTCCGGCCGGACCGAAAACAAAACATCCGTGTCAAGCAACGGATCGCGTGCATCAAAGACATGCGTGCACAGCGTCTCGTAACCCGGGGCAGTGATTTGGAAATGAATATGCGCAGGGCGTTCCGTCGGGATGCGCAACGCCGACAAAAGCTGACCAACCGGCCCATCTTGCGGCACGGCGACCCGCCCGGGGCAGACCGTTGTGTAGTCGAAGGTGCCATCAGCCGACACATCCAGCACGCCGCGCAAATTGAAATCTGGTTGCGCGTCAGGGTCTTGGTTTTCATACAAGCCATCTGCGTTGGCCTGCCATGTCTCGACACGCGCCTGTGCGATCGGCGCACCGGTCAGGTCTTGAACGCGACCCGACACACACAGCTTCTGCCCCTTGCCATCCAACGAAATCGTGCCGCCTGGCCGGACATCCGGCGCACCGGGGCGATAAAACGGACCGCGCATGGTTTGCGACGTTGCCCCGGCAAGTTGTTTGGACTGCCGTGTCACGATGGCGCTTGTAATCCCCAACACATCGCTCAGAAGGACCCATTCCTGACGGTTGGAGTCACTCACCGCACCAACCTCTGCCATGAACATCAAAATCGCCGACAGCTCTTCGTCGGTCAGTTCGAGATCGGCCACCAGCGCATGCAAATGATCCACCGCATCGCCCAGTCGCGCTGCGAAACGGGCATCCGCCGCACGACGAATGCGCGCACGAAACTGGTCCGCGATTGTGGCTTCGACCGATTTATCGATGCTGGCATCCATCCAAAACTCCTCCTGAAAGCGGAGAATAGGACCGAAAACACGCCTTGATATGATTTCTCCGCCGGTTAATATAACTTTTGTTATGAAGATTACGGAAAGACAGCTCGCACAGCTTGCCGCAGTCGTACAATCGGGCAGTGTGACCGAAGGGGCGGCGTTGTTGGGATTGTCGCAACCCGCCTTGTCTCGCACGATTTCAGAGCTTGAGAAACGTTTGGGGGAACCCCTGTTCAAACCGGGCAAACGCCCGCTTGAACCGACGTCACTTGGGTTGCAACTGGGCACACAAGGCAAAGTGATCCTTGCCGCAACAGACAAAGCGTCACGTACAATCGATGGGTTCCGATCCGGGACAACCGGGCTGGTGCGCGTCGGTGGGGTGCCCTTTTTCATGGACGCTTTGGTATCGTCCATGTTGGCGGAATTCCGACAGGACTATCCGGATATTCGTGTTGACCTGTCCTATGGCTACTTGCCTCAGCTTCAGGCCGCGCTTCAGGCCGATCAGATCGATTTGGCCATTGCCCCTATGGGCGTCGCGGATGCGGAACAGAACTTTGACTATCAAGAAATCCTGCCGGCCCGGAATGTCGTTGCGTGTCGCGTGGGCCATCCCCTGATGCGCAAACGCAACCTGACCGAAGCAGACCTTGTGGCCTATCCATGGATCGAACCGCCGGCCGGATCGCCCCTGATGGGGGATATGCATGCTGTTTTGTTGTCGTTCGGCCTGCGCCAGGCACGGATTGCGTTTTCCGGCGGCTCATTGATGAGCGTTTTGAATTACTTGTTCGGCACCGACGCCTTGACGGTCTTGCCGCACAGCGTGGTCTTTGCGTTTCGCAAAGAAAACCGGATCACGGTTCTGCCGGTTCAGATTCCACAGGGCCAAAGATCCTTAGGTATTATTCGCAACGCCGAAGCCGCCAGCCCCCCCGCCGCCGACAGGTTTGCGGCCCACATCAAAGATCAGTTCGAAGCGCTGACGCACCTGATTTTGCGCCACGAAAACGCCGTCGTTTGGGGGCGATAGGCGGGAATTTCCCCCAAGCCCGGTATCAAGCCCGCATCTGGTTTGCGCGATCCAGCGGCAGGTCCACCACACGCGCGGCCTCGGCTTGTTTGTCCCGGCGGATCATCATAATCGCGGGATGAGAAATCTCATTTTCCGTCAAGCAGTTGGTCAACTTGGCCACGGTTGTCGACAGGATTTTTTCGTCTGATCGCGACGCGGATTGTACGATGTCAACGACCATGTCAGGATCACAGCCGCTGTCCAGCAATTGCCGCTGAATACGCTCTGCCGCGTTCACGGCCATGTACAAGGCCATCGCAGTACCCGGCGTCAGCAACGCGGAGACATCTGGCGCCGCATCACCCGGCCGACAGGCACCGGTCGCCAATACAAGGCGATCGGTAGAGCCGCGTTCCGTGAGTGGTTTTTGCAAGGCGGCAGCAGAGGCAGACGCGGCGGTGATGCCCGGCACGACTTCGGTGTCGATGCCGTGCTGCCGCGCGGCGGCCAGTTCTTCTTCGGCTCGGCCAAACAACATGGGATCGCCGCCCTTGAGGCGAACCACCCGTTTGCCTTGCCGCGCTGTCGAAACGATCAGGTCATTGATCCGATCCTGCGGCCATGCGTTCGCACCAACATCTTTGCCAACGAACACGCGCTCTGCGTCGCGTCGGGCGAGTTCCAGCACATCTTCTGACACCAAACGATCATAAAAGATCACGTCAGCTTCTTGCAGCCGCTGAACCGCTCGTAAGGTCATCAAATCCGCCGCCCCCGGGCCTGCGCCGACAAGGCATATCGATCCTGACTTAGCAGTATCCGGGGCTTTTCCGGCGGTGATCGCCGCCTTAAGCACATCCGCCGCGTCACGTTCTGCCCCTTGCCGGTGCAACGCGCGCGCGGGACCATCAAAGGCCCAACGCCAGAAAGCGCGACGTTTAGATTGCGGAACCCGCGCCGCGACCGCTGCGCGCAACCGACCGGCCAAGGCCGCGAATTCACCCAAACGGGGTTCCAGCGTTGTTTCCAACTGGCTTTTGATCTGGCGCGCCAGCACCGGTGCAGTCCCTTCGGTTCCAATGGCGACAACAACCGGATCACGATCAACAAGCGACGGCGTAATCGCCGTGCAAAGCTCTGGTTGATCCACGACATTCACCGGCACATCCGTGCAGGCCACGATCGCGTGAATTGCCGCGGCACTGCCGGGACAACCGGTTGCAACAAAAACCAAGGCAGCGTGTTCAAAAAGCTCGAGGCCGATGGCCCCCTGTTCCCATGTGATCCGACCAGAGGCGGCCAGACCAAAAAGCTCTGGCTCCAACTCTGGCCAGGCAACGATAATCCGCGCCTCGGTCTTCAGCATCAGGCGGCATTTCTGCGCGGCCTGCTCGCCACCGCCGACAATCACGACCGGACGATCCGTCATCCGCAAGAACATGGGAAAGGTTTTCATGCCGCATTCCTTTGAAGTGAGCGGTTCGACCAAAGGTCGCGGGCAACGACCTCGGCGTCGTCCAGTGTTTCAGCGGCGCCAAGCGTCAGCAACGCCAAAGCCGCCGTGCCCAGCACAACGGCCTCGGCCAACGGATCGATCAGCGTCCCGTTCCAAAGCGCAGGTAACGCCGTGTCGGGCCAGTCAACATCCCCAAGCCGGCCCTGAACGGACACCACCGCCGGTGCGCTGGGGAAAGGCAGGCCGTCGCGTTGGCCAAAGAGAGAAACCGCCTTGAAAGGTGTGCGTTCAAATTCGCCACCGCCGCCTTTGAGGATGATCGTGGCGCCGTCCCCAAGGCGCTGCGCCACCTCTTCTTGCAAGTTGCGGTAACCGGGGTGGAACACGCCTTGCACGCTGGCCCCTGCCCCGGCTGGGTTGGCCATGCGCAGGCAAGTGTTGATGCAGGACCGCAACCCCAGGTCGGCGCGCAAATTCAAAAGATCAGATGCAACCGGGCTCATATCTTCGAGCGGCAGATACGCGATGCCACCAAGCGCCAAGGCTTGGCGGGCGACATCGGGATCCGCGACAACCGGCACATCCACAGCCGCCAAATGCGACCGCAGATGCGCATCCGCCCCGTTCCGCCCATGCATCAACACAGGATAGCCAGCCTGAGCGACCAGTTTGGCGCTGAGCAAATACCATGGCAGACCGCGCGTCCGCCCGGACGCATAGCTTGGCCAATCCAATGCGGCCCCAATGGACGACCAGCTGTGCAATCGCTGCCGCAAAGCCGCGACAAACCCGGCGATTTCCTCGGGTTCTTCGCCCCGCAACCGCAACACCATCAACAGCGCACCAACCGCCTCGGGCGCTGCTTTGCCATCCAGAATGATCGACATCGCTTCAAAAGCTTCGTCCTGGGTCATGGCCCGCGCGCGACCTTTGCCTTGGGCCACGATCCGAACAAAAGGCGCCAAAGTCATTCTGCGGCCAGTCTTGGGGGTGCTGTGGCATCCACCAAGCCTTGGAGTTCGGGGCGACAGGACCCGCAATTCGTGCCGGCGTTCAGACACGCGCCGATCTTGTCCACCGAATTGGCCCCTTCGGCGATGGCCCTGCGGATCTCTTCGATACCCACATCGAAACACGCACAGACCACTGCCCCCTTTTGCGGCATGTCCAGGCTGGGCACACCCGCCAGAACGCGGATCGGCGGTGTTTCCGTTCCGATCATATCCACGGTGGCACTGCGGGCGACCACCACGGGTGTTTGCGCGGCGAAAAACACGCCCAGCAAACGCCCCTCCTCTGTGATGGCAACGCGCGCAGTGCCGCGGTCTGGATCGGAATAAAGCGTCGCCTCACCTTGGGTCAGGTTGAGGATCGTTCGGGCCTCGGCCTCCCAATCGGCAGGCGGTTTGTGTCCAGCCACCTCGGCCCGCCAGCCGGTTTTGCTGCGTGCAATGGCGGCATAAGGCCGTGTGGGCTGCATCTCTGCAATGCTGGCGGCAAAGCCGTACCAGGCCGCGCTGTATTTCTGCACGTTGACGGGGACGTCCTTGGACGAAGGCTGACCCGATACCGGGTCGGTCACGGAATGCACCAACGTGTTCACACGACCAGACGCCGAGGTTACGGCCGTCCAGTGCATCGGCGCAAACACGCTTCCGCGCTGCGCTTTGGGCGAAATCAGAACGCGGAAGATCGCGCGGCCATGGGCACTGGTCACGTCGGCCAGATCCGCATGCGACACCCCGGCGCGCAGCGCATCATCGGGGTGGATTTCCAGATAAGGTTCGGCAAGGTGGCCGCCCAGTTGTGGCGCGCGACCCGTGCGCGTCATCGTGTGCCAATGATCGCGCACGCGGCCCGTGTTCAGTACAAAGGCACCCGTGTCGATGTCCGCGACCGTCGGCGGCGTGATCGGCAACATCCGCGCCTTTTGGGTATCGGTGTAGAACCCGCCATTGGCAAAAAAGCGTTTGTCCTCTGCCGGTTGCGCCGGAACCGGCCATACGGTGGGGCGCAGCGCCTCATATTGGTCATCGGTCAGATCGGCGAGACCGGAGATGTCAAAATCCTTGCCGAACTTGGCCGCAACACCTGAAAGGGCTGCATGTTCGCGGAACACCTCTGCCTCGCTGCAAAAATCAAACGCCTCTGGCCACCCCATGCGCCGTCCGACATCCGCGATGATCGTCCAATCTGCGCGAGCCTGCCCCGGAACCGGCAAAAACGGGCGCTGACGCGAAATGCGGCGTTCCGAATTCGTCACGGTGCCTGATTTTTCGCCCCACCCCGCCGCAGGCAACAGAACGTCAACCAGCCGGTTGGTGTCTGTATCCGTCAGAATGTCGGTGGAGACGGTGAATGGGACCGTGCGGATCGCTTCCGCCACCAGATCGGCCTCTGGCATCGACACCGCCGGGTTAGTGGACATCACCCAAAGGGCCTTGATCCGACCATCCGCACAGGCCCGGAACAAATCCACGGCGCGCAGACCCGGCTTGGACGAAATCGTTGGGGCATCCCAAAAGGATTGCACCGCATGCCGATGGTCCGCGTTTTCAATGTCCAGATGACAGGCCAGCATATTGGCCAGCCCGCCGACCTCACGCCCGCCCATTGCGTTGGGCTGGCCGGTCATCGAAAACGGGCCCATGCCCGGACGACCGATGCGGCCTGTTGCCAAATGGCAGTTGAGGATTGCGTTGACCTTGTCTGTGCCCACACGCGACTGGTTCACGCCCTGAGAATAAAGTGTCACGACCTTGTCAGAGCTGCACCAGATGTCGGCAAACTGGGCAATTTCGCCTTCTGTCAGGCCCGCAGCCTGCGCCGTCGCGCCCTGCGCCGTCTCCATCGCGGCATCCAACCCGTCGACATGTGCGTCGACATAGTCGGCATCCACAAGTCCCCGGTTTCCAATCTCTGTCAACAACAGATTAAACAGTGCCGCATCGCCATCCGGACGAATGGCCAGATGCATATCGGCAATCTGAGAGGTTGCCGTTTGGCGCGGATCGACGTTCACGATCTTCATGTCAGGCCGCGCCGCTTTGGCTGCGGCCAGCCGTTGGAACAGAACCGGATGGCACCATGCGAGGTTTGAGCCGACCAACACAACCGTATCGGCAAGCTCAAAGTCTTCGTATTGGCCCGGCACGGTATCGCTGCCAAAGGCCCGTTTATGCCCGGCCACGGAAGACGCCATGCAGAGGCGGGAATTCGTGTCGATATTCGCGCTGCCGATGAAGCCCTTCATCAGCTTGTTCGCGACATAGTAATCTTCGGTCAGCAACTGGCCCGATACGTAAAAGGCAACGGAATCAGGGCCATGGGTGTCGACCGCTTCTTTGAACTTGCCAGCGACCAGATCCAGCGCCGTGTCCCAATCGGTATCGGCGCCCGCAACGCGCGGGGCCAAAAGGCGCCCGTCGAGGGAAACCGTGTCCCCCAAGGCCGACCCCTTGGAACAGAGCCGCCCAAAATTGGCCGGGTGATCCGGATCTCCGGCAACGGTGCGCCAGCCTTGGCCAGCACACCGCAGCCAACCCCGCAATAGGGGCAGGTTGTTTTGACCGTGCTCATTCAGCCGCCCGCATTTGCAGGAATGACGCTTCCATCAGGATGCGACCGGCCTCGACCTTCACCGGATAGGTGACAACCTGACCTTCATCCGCGCCCTGAACCTCGCCGGTTTCGAGCGAGATCACCCAATTGTGCAAAGGACAGGTCACGCTCGCGCCATGCACGATGCCCTCGGCCAAGGGACCTTTCTTGTGCGGGCAAGCATTGTCGAGCGCATAGACCTCATCGGCGTGGGTCCGAAACACAGCCAAACAGCCCAGCGGCGTTTTGATGACCCGCGCGCCCCGCTGTGGCACCGCGTCCAAAGCGCCCACATCGATCCAGTTCTGTGTGATCCCGGTCATTCCGCGGCCTCCAGTTTGAAGTCTGCCAGAGGCTGATAGCTTTCGGCTTTTTCCGCCTCATGTTCTGCCCACGGATCCTTGCGGTAGATGCTTTGGCTCAGCTCAAACCGGTCGATCAACGCCTGACGATTTTCCAGGTCGTCAACAACACGTTCCTTGACCCAGTCTAGGCCCACCTTGGCCACCCACTTATAGGGCCGGTCGAGATACTTGGCGTGTTCGCGATAAAGCTGAACAAAAGCCACGGTCAGATCGATCGCTTCCTGTTCGGTTGGCACATCGGCTAGGCGTTCGGTTTCTTTCAGATCCATGCCAGCCGCCCCGGCGACGCCAACCTGATAGCCCGAATCCACACAAATAACGCCCACGTCCTTACAGGTCGCCTCGGCACAGTTCCGCGGGCAGCCAGACACCGCCAGCTTTACCTTGTGCGGTGTCCACGATCCCCACAGCGCTTTTTCCAGCTTGATGCCCAAACCGTTGCTGTCCTGGGTCCCGAACCGGCAATGATCCGTTCCGACACAGGTTTTGACGGTCCGCAAACCCTTGGAATACGCGTGCCCAGACACCAGACCAGCCCTGTTCAGATCGGCCCAGATATGTGGCAAATCTTCGGATTTCACGCCCAAAAGGTCGATCCGCTGGCCGCCGGTTACTTTGACGGTGGGCACGTCGTATTTGTCTGCCGCATCCGCAATCGCGCGCAATTCGTTGGCATTGGTGATGCCACCCCACATCCGGGGCACCACGCTGAACGTGCCGTCTTTCTGGATGTTGGCGTGTTTGCGCTCGTTGATGAACCGGCTTTGCGGATCGTCCTGATATTCCAACGGCCAGTCGGCCAAGAGGTAAAAGTTCAGCGCAGGACGACAGACATGGCACCCGCAAGAGGTTTTCCAGCCAAGTTCCTGATGCACGGCAACCATGGATTTGAGTTCCTGGCTCTTGATCAGACGCCGCACTTCTTCATGGGTCAGGTCAGTGCACCCGCAAACGCTTTGCGCCGCAGGCAGGACAAAATCATCCCCCAGAGTGACACCCAAGAGCTGTTCCACGAGACCCGTGCAGGTCCCACAGGATGCAGACGCCTTGGTTGTCGCCCGAACCTTGCCCAGATCGGTCGCGCCCGCCTCGATGGCGGCCACGACATCGCCTTTGGAAATGCCGTTGCAGCCGCAGATTTCTGCGTCAGGCGGTAAGGCTGCAACGGCCGCCATAGGGTCCAGCGCCGCTCCTCCCTGATAGGCGGGCCCAAAGATCAGGGTATCGCGCATCTCGGAGATGTCGGTCTTGTCCCGGATCATCCCAAAGAACCAGTTGCTGTCGGCGGTGTCGCCGTACATGACGGCACCGATAATCTGGTTGTCCTGAATGACGAGCCGTTTGTAGACGCCGCGCGCCGGGTCCCGGAACACGATATCTTCGCGGCCTTCCCCATCGGCAAAGTCGCCCGCGCTGAAAAGGTCACAACCGGTGACTTTCAGCTTGGTAGACAGCTCCTTCTGAACAAAGGTTGCCTCTTCTCCCAGCAGGGTTTTGGCGACAACCTTCGCTTGATCATAAAGCGGTGCCACAAGACCGAAGACCTGACCATCATGTTCAACGCATTCGTCAACGGCGAGCACGTTTTCGTCCGACGTGATCATCTGGTCGTCGACATGGATGCCGCGCCCCACGGCCAAGCCGGCCTCGTTGGCCAAGGCGACGTTGGGCCGGATGCCGACCGCCATCACCAACAGGTCACAGGGCAGCTCGGTTCCATCATCCAGCATCAGCGCCCGGACTTTGCCGTTCTCACCAAGAATTTCCTTGGAGTTGGCACTGCAGCGCACGGTGATACCTTTGTCCACCAACGCCTTGCGCAGAAGGTAGCCTGCGGCTTCGTCCAGCTGACGTTCCATCAGGTGTCCCATGACGTGGACAACCGTGACATCCACGCCGCGTGCGGCCATGCCGGCTGCGGCTTCGAGCCCCAGAAGACCACCGCCAATGACGACGGCCTTGTGACCTTCGCCCAGCGACATCATCCGCTCGGTGTCTTCAAGATCGCGATACGCAATCACACCTTCCAGATCATGGCCCGGCAGCGGGATCATGAACGGGTTGGACCCGGTGCCAAAGAGCAGCTTGTCATAGGCCAGAACATCGCCGTTTTCGGCTGTAACAGTTTTGGCCGCCCGATCGATGCCAACCACCTTTTCGCCGAACCGGCAGGTGACGTTGTTTTCGGCATACCAGGCGTCATCGTGGATCACGATGTCCTCATATGTCTTGTCGCCTGCCAGAACCGGGCTCAGCATGATCCGGTCATAGTTGCCGCGGGGTTCCGCGTTGAACAGTGTGACGTCCCAACTGGGGTCCTCTTTCAGCAGGGTTTCCACCACCCTGCCCGAGGCCATGCCGGCGCCGATTATGATGAGTTTTTTGCTCATATCCATTACTCCGCCGCGATGGGTTTGGGCGCTGGGGATTTTGGCTTGGGCTTGGCGCCGTGCTCATACTCTTCGCGGAAGTCCAGAACTTCTTGCCGGTAGGCATAGTAGTCCGGGTGTTCGAGCAGCGCCTTGCGCGTCCGTGGCCGGGGCAGATCGACATCAACGATCTTGCCGATCGTGGCGCGCGGTCCGTTGGTCATCATGACCACACGATCAGCCAGCAGGATCGCCTCGTCGACGTCATGGGTCACACAGATTGCCGTGACCTTGGTCCGCGACCAGACTTCCATCAGCACTTCTTGCAATTCCCAGCGCGTCAGGCTGTCCAGCATGCCAAACGGTTCATCCAGCAACAAAAGCTTGGGCGACAGTGCGAAGGCCCGCGCGATCCCCACCCGCTGTTTCATGCCGTTCGACAGATCGGCGGCGGATTTGTCCATCGCATCCGCCAGTCCAACGCGTTCCAGGTAATATTCCACCACGTCCTGACGTTCTGCCCGGCTGGCTTTTGGATAGACCCGGTCAACGCCAAAACTGACGTTTTCCTTGGCCGTCAGCCACGGGAACAAAGACGGCGATTGAAACACAACCGCGCGTTCCGGATCGGCGCCTTCGACATGACGGCCATCCAGCTTGATGGCGCCCTTCGAGATCTCGTTGAGACCGGCGGCCATGGTCAGAACCGTGGACTTACCACAGCCCGAATGGCCAATCAGCGAAATGAACTCATCCTTGTCGAGCTTGAGGTTGAAGTCCTCAACGACCGTCAAGGGCCCTTGCGGCGTCGGGTAGATTTTGTGCAGTTGGCTGAAATCGAGGAAGTTCCGGTCAATCAGGCCCTTCTGCGCATCCGCGACGGCCGCCGGAACACCGTGAATCGGCGTCACGTTCGGCAGGATCTTGGATCCTTCGACCTTGGCCTCGATCCCGACATCCATCAGGTAATTGGTCACCTGACCGCGCAAGGCTTTGAACCCCTCGTGGTGGTTCATCTCGCCCCGCTCACGTGGACGCGGGATGGTGACCTTGAACTCTTCACCCAGTGACCCGTCCGGGTTCAGCGCGATGATGCGGTCGGCCAACAGAATGGCTTCGTCCAAATCATTGGTGATCAGGACACAGGTCTTCTTGTTGGCGTCCCAAATCCGCTCAATCTCATCCGCCAGGTTGGCCCGTGTCAGGGCGTCCAGAGCGGACAGAGGTTCGTCCAGCAACAAGACTTCTGGGTCCATTGCCAGCGCCCGCGCCACGTTCACACGTTGGCGCATCCCGCCCGAAAGTTCCGCCGGGCGGCGGCCCGTGGCATGGCCCAGGCCCACCATCTTGACGTAATGCTCGACCTTTTCGGCGCGCTCTGCCCTGCTCAGGCCTGGGAACATAGTGTCCACGGCCAGGCCGACGTTGCCGTTCACAGTCAGCCACGGCATCAGCGAATAGCTTGGGAAAATGACGCCACGCTCTGGGCTGGGTTCCGTGATCGGCGCCCCTTTATAGGTGACCGACCCGGTGGATGGCATTTCCAAACCCGCCATCAGGTTGATCAGCGTGGTCTTGCCAGTGCCGGAGAAGCCGAGGAGGACGAGGAACTCGCCCTCTTCGACGTTCAGGTTGATGTTCTTGAGCACATCGGTTTTCGAGGTGCCCTCTCCAAACGACTTGGAGACGTTTTTGAACTCGATCACTGACATGGCATCACCGGTTGTTCGTGAAGGTGAACAGGGACTGGATCGCGTACATCATCCGGTCGAGCAGGAAGCCGATGATCCCGATGGTCAGAACCGCAACCATGATCTTGGCCAGCGATTGGCTCGATCCGTTCTGGAATTCGTCCCAGACGAATTTGCCGAGGCCCGGGTTCTGAGCCAGCATTTCAGCGGCGATCAGAACCATCCAACCCACGCCCAGCGACAAACGCAGACCGGTGAAGATCAGGGGCAGAGCCGATGGCAAAACCAGCTTTGTGATCTTGGTATATGTGTTCATTTTCAGAACCTTGGAGACGTTCACAAGGTCCTTGTCGATCGAGCTGACGCCCAAGGCTGTGTTGATCAGGGTCGGCCAAAGCGAACAGAGCGTCACAGTGATCGCGGAAATCAGGAAGGATTTTGCGAACCAGCCATCCGGGTTGGTGTAGGTCGCCGAGACGACCATTGTCACGATCGGCAACCATGCCAGTGGCGATACCGGTTTGAAGATCTGGATCAGCGGGTTCAGCGCAGCGTTTGCGGTGGCCGACAGTCCCGCCATGATGCCCAGAGGTACGGCCACAACGGTTGCAATCAAAAAGCCGAAGAAAACGGTTTTGATCGAGGTCCAGATTTGGTCGTAATAGGTCGGCTGGCCGGTATAGGTGCGCCACTTAACGCGGTCTTCGTTGCCCTGCTCGATAAGTTTCGCGTTGCGGTCTTCCTGGCGTTCGTAAAACGCAGCTTCTTTTTCGCGCTCGCGTTTGGCGTCTTCGTTCAGGTTACCCACCTGTTCCCAGACCTGTGCCGGTCCCGGGATCGCGCCCAGCGATGTCTGAACCTGCGGAGCCAGCGTGGCCCACAGGAACAAAAAGGCCGCAATTGCCAAGAGCGGGACACCCAAAAGGCGCCAGATTTCTTTCATTTGCGCCTGCGGGTTGTCCCCGGCGGCGGCTTTCAAAACGGGGGTTACCCAGCTGAGGCCGAGGACCTGGAACCAGGCGTCGGCCTTATTGATCCGGGCAAATGTACGGGCTTTGCGCGCCTCGCGCGCCTCTTCTTCTGCGAATTCGGGATCGACGGTTGTCATGGAACCTGTCTTTGCGTTGAGTGTTTGGAATGGGGACGGCGCTCGTTCCGGTTGAACATCGCCCCGCCCGCCATCCCATCAATGGCTGGAACGGGTCCCGGCATGATCGCCGGGACCAGAGGTGTTAGCCTTGGACTTCGTTACCGACGACGACCTGCTGACCCTTCAAGCCGATCGGAAGGCTTTCGAGGTAAGCATTGGGGGTACGACCGTCATAAGGGATACCGTCAATGATATCTTCGGATGGTGTTGCGGCTTTGTAGCCATCGCTATCCCAAGGGAAGTCTGCCTCGTCCGCATAGCCATCTTCGACAACCAGGCGTGCGGCTTCGAGGTAGATCTCGGGCTTGTAAACCGACTTGGCCACTTCATCATACCAGCTGTCAGGCTTGTATTCAGCAATCTGGCCCCAACGGCGCATCTGTGTCAGGTACCAGATGGCGTCCGAGTAGAACGGATAAGTCGCGTTGTAACGGAAGAACACGTTGAAATCAGGAACGTCGCGTTTGTCGCCCTTTTCGTATTCGAAGGTCCCGGTCATCGAGTTCGCGATCACTTCGTAATCCGCACCCACGTATTCGGAACGCGACAGGATCTCGACCGCTTCAGGACGGTTGGCGTTGTCGTTTTCATCAAGCCAGATTGCTGCACGGATCAAAGCCTTGACGATGGCCAGCTTGGTGTTCGGGTACTCTTCGGCAAACTCTGCGGTGATGCCGAACACTTTTTCAGGGTTGTTTTTCCACAGTTCGTAATCGGTGATCACCGGAACACCGATGCCTTTGAACACAGCTTGCTGGTTCCAAGGCTCACCCACACAATAGCCGTGGATCGTGCCGGCTTCGAGTGTTGCAGGCATTTGCGGCGGAGGTGTCACAGACAACAGAACATCCGCGCCGATCTGACCGGTGATGTTTTCCGGGCTGTAGAAACCGGGTTCCAGACCACCGGCGGCCAGCCAGTAACGCAGTTCGTAGTTGTGGGTCGAAACCGGGAAAACCATGCCCATGTTAAACGGTTTGCCTTCGTCGTTGAACTGTTCAACAACCGGCTTCAGAGCCGCGGCGCTGATCGGGTGCTGGGGGCGACCATCATCCATCGACGGGATGTGCGGACGCATCATGTCCCAGACTTCGTTGGAAACGGTGATGCCGTTGCCGTTCAAATCCATCGAAAACGGCGTGATGATATGCGCCTCGGTGCCAAAACCGATGGTCGCCGCCAAAGGCTGACCGGCCAGCATATGCGCACCATCCAATTGGCCGTCGATCACGCCGTCCAGCAGAACTTTCCAGTTGGCTTGCGCTTCGAGTGTGACGAACAGGCCTTCATCCTCGAAATACCCATTCTCATAAGCAACCGCCAAAGGCGCCATATCTGTCAGTTTGATGAACCCGAATTTCAGCTCATCTTTTTCAACATCCAGAAATTCGGCAAAGGCCGGGGCAGCAAGCAGGGTGCTGGCCAAAAGGGTGGCAATTGTACGTTTCATTTCGCTTCCTTCTTTCGGTTCTGCGGTTCATCGCAGCACAAAAAACAAAAAAAGCTGCCCGAGCCGGCTGGACACAGGGAGGGTGTGCCATACCAGTTCGAGCAGCTTCGCTCAGAGACCCAACAACGATGAGGGGCAGTTTTTGTGGAACGCCATTGTTCCGATATTGGAACCAAACTGCGCATGCTTCCCTGGACGCGCAAATGAAATCCGGCCTGAGAAAGTAGACACGGCAGTTTAGTGGCGCTCTTTTGCTGCGTCTGCACAATAAATGATCACTGTTTTGTAACAGGATCAAAAACGCGGCCATCAAAAAACTGATCGGGGGCGAGAATCAGGGTGCCGGATGCCGACGCAACTTCGGTTGGTGCGGTGGTGGAGCCTTCGACTTTTTCCGACGCGCCGGGCAAATCGACATGCATACGTGACAAAGCCTGACGGTAGATATCGGTTCTGAACACAGCGGATGCGGTTTTATGTGCCACGGCGCGGTCCAGTCCTGTGCGTGCTGCAAGGCGATGACCAATCCATCCCGCCTGACTGCGCCATGGGAAGCCAACGGCACCGCCATGAAACCCGACAAATCCCTCGCATTGGCGTTGTTCGCCATGTGTGGAGATGACCAGATGGCCGCTCAGCGACCGGTCAATGATCTCTGCGGCGACATTCAGATAGGGTTTGCGCGACAGGATTTCTGCTGCGGTCGATCGATTGCCCGGCTGCGACAACCAACGGCCTGCCCGCCACACGGCCCGGATCAGACGTTCCGCCCGGTCCCGATGCTCTTCGACCCAGCTTTCGCGGACGGCCAAGACTTTCTCAGGTGCACTGGCCCAAATGGACCGCCCCGGCAAAAGGAGGTCACCAACGCCGTTTTCCACGGTGATCGAACCCCATGGTTCTCCGACGCAAAAGGCATCAATTTCGCCCGCAGCCATGGCATCCGCCATCAGCGGCGGTGGTACGGTACGGACATCCAACCCTTGGGGCGTTTGCAGGCCCAACGCGCCCAACCAATAGTACAAAAGCTCTGCATGCATCGAGAACGGGAAGGGCACACCGATGCGCAAACGGTCGGCGACCGTCGCGATCAGGGCATCGCCGGCGCCTGTTGCATCAGCAAAGTCAAACTTATGCCCTGCGGCCCGCATCTGGGCCGACAACGCCCGGCTGACCCCGATGACATTGCCGTTCACGGACAGGACACACAGAGCATTGAGACGCACCGCAACCCCGCCCAATCCCAGCGCCGCCGCAACGGGTACGGGCGACAACATATGCGCGGCATCGATTTGTTGCACAGCGACAAGGTCTCTCAGCGTTGACCAGCTGGGGGCCTTTGTGAGCGCGAGAGCCAAGCCTTCCTCTTCGGCAAAGCCGATCTCTTGGGCGACGATCAACGGAGCTGCATCAACAAGTGGGATAAAACCGGTTTTAATCTCGATCAGGCTCATGACAACAACCCCGCCGTCGTCACGATTGCCTCGGCAACTTCAGCAACTTTGCGGCCTTGGCCCATCGCGGCTTTGCGCAGCAGATCATAGGCCGCCGCCTCGTCAATCCCTTTAGCCTTCATGAGGATACCTTTTGCGCGGTCGATCACCTTGCGTTCTTCCAAGGCGCGCTTGGTGGCTTCCAGCTCGGCGCGCATCTGTTGGAACATATGAAAACGAGTAATTGCCGCGTCGATGATCGGTTTGATCCGGTCCGGGCGCAGGCCGTCGACGACATAAGCCGAAACGCCCGCCTCAATGGCGGCCTTGGTCATGCCATCGTCGCTTTGATCGACAAACATTGCCACGGGCCGTTCCATCGGGTCAGAGGCGACGGTCAATTCTTCCAACATATCGCGGGACGGGCTGGCCATATCGACCAACACGATGCCCGGGTTGCGCTCTTTGATCTTGCGCGCACGGCCGGTTTCTTCGGCGATGACGTTGATATCATGCGGACCAGAGGCGCGCAGGCTGTCGATAATCAACAGCGCACGGTCTCTGTCCTTTTCGACAATGACAATGGAAAGCGTGTTTTGCATGATGTTGGAAACTAACGACACTTCAGGTTCGGACACCGTGTCTTAGGCCAAGCCGAGAACCATCGCCGCCCCTTCGCCGGGGCAGTCACCGCAAATGCAGAACTGCGTGCTTAATTGTCAGACGAATGAAAGACGTTTGCACAAAACTTAGGCGCCGATAGAGCGGCATACACTCAAGGCAGCCGGCCAGAGCGGTAAAGGCGGACCTTTAATCCGCCATGCGGGATCGGCGGGCCCGCTTGAAGATCGGGCAGGCCGGTGGCCTTGGCCAAGGCACCATCGCTGGTGATGATCGCCGCGCGCCAGCCGCTGAACCGTTCTTTCAACGTTTTTCCGAAAGCCCCGTAAACCGCATACAGCAGTTTCTTGTTCCCGATACGGGCACCGTAAGGTGGGTTCGAAATGACCAGCCCGGTTGGTCCGTCGGGCGGCGTCAAGTCGCTGACCGCGCTTTGGCTGATCCGCACATGGTCCTCAAGCCCCGCCCGGACAACGTTGTCTGTGGCCATTTTGACCGCCCCGGCATCGCGATCTGATCCATGAAACGTAAACGGCACGTCGTCCATCCGATCTGATCGCAACGCATCGAATGCCCGTTTGTCGAAGCTGGCGAGTTGCTCAAACGCGAAATGACGCGACCGACCCGGTTGCAGGCCCATCGCAATCTCCGCCGCCTCGATCACCAAGGTGCCAGAACCGCACATCGGATCAACGACCGGTTCCGCGCCGGTGAACCCGGCCTCGCGCAGGAACATCGCGGCTAGTTTTTCGCGTATGGGCGCTTTGCCCACGGCAGTTTTGTGCCCGCGTTTATAGAGCGGCTCACCGGTGGTATCGATGCTGATCGTACAGAGGTCATCCTCGATCCGAACCCGCACAGTTTGCGCCGCTTGTTCGTTTACGGGAATACCCGCGCCATCCGTCAGGGCGGTCTGTACCCTCTGTGCTGCCGCACCTGCGTGGTAAATCCGCGATTTGCGGCATGTCGCTTCGACCTTGACGGGGAGATCGGGGCGCAAAACGTTCAGCCAGTCCACCTTTCGGGCGCGTTTGTCCAACTGCGCCAAATGCATGGCCCGAAACTCGGCAATCCGAACCAAAACGCGAACGGCCCCGCGCAATTCCAGATTAGCGCGCCAGATGTCGGGCCAGCCACCTTCGAAACTCACCCCACCGGGCGTCACGCGCGGTTTTAGATATCCAAGTTGGTTCATCCCAGCACAAAGTGTCGATTCAAGCCCAGGCGTTGAAACGAGGAATACGGAATATACGTTATTGGCAAGCATGTGGATCGCATAACCGTTGTGGCAAGAAATCGCCACGAATAATGTCCATCGCAGCGATCCAACTTGCAGGCGGAAGTACAGATAGCGCGAAAGCGCTATTGCACGCGTTTCCGCAGAGCGCTTTTTAATCGCAAAATCATTGATACCCCGTTTAGCATTCACCTGCGAAGGTTGTACTACACTATGTTTAGGAAAACGGATGAAGCAGATGGCAGCAAGCGCCCTAAGCTCGAAGAGATCATTACGCAGTTAATGTAGGTTAAGGTTCTGATCGGGCATGGCATGCCTTGTATGGGTACGCTGCGCCAGATTGATGTGACGGAAGAAACTTTTTTACCGCCGGACTTTAGACAGACTGAGGTGCCCCTAGTTTCCTAGACACCTGTCTTGTTTGGTTTCTGCTGTCTGATTTCAAAGTCAACGGGCGACAGCATGCCGTTTTTCGTGTGTTTACGTTTTGGGTTATAGAACAACTCGATGTACTCAAAGACATCGCGCCGAGCTTCCTCGCGTGTCCAGTATTTTCGGCGTCTGACCTTTTCCCGCTTCAGAAGTTGAAAGAAGCTCTCGGCGACAGCGTTGTCCGCTGCCCGGCAGGCGATTGCGGAGCAATCTGCCGAGAGGGGGGCAATTGCCCCCATGGCTCATTGAATGTTCCAGATTGTGTTCGCGCAGGAAGGCTGCCCATTCACGGCTGGTGAACTGGGCGCCTTGATCAGAATGGATCAGCAAGCCAGGCCCGGGCTTTCGACGCCAAATGGCCATCAGCAAGGACTGCACAGCGAGTTCCGAAGTCTGACGCGATTGAAAAGCTGACCTGCCCCCCGAGGCTCCCTCATTCATAAAGAGAGTTTGCAGGTCTTGTTTTCATATTCCTCGTCTTCAGTTTGGGCAAGCGCTCCGGGCGTGGAGCCCTCATATTGCTCGAGCGTCCGGCGCGCTTCTGCGGGCGTTTGGTTTCCGAGAGACGAGGGCGGTCTGACGTTGTTGTAGTCGTATCGCCAGAGGGCCAGTTTTCGCCGCGCATCTTCCAAGCTGTCGAACATTTCTTCGTTCAGAAGCTTGTCACGCAGGCTGCCATTAAAGGACTCGATGAAGGCATTCTGCTCGGGTTTACCCGGATCAATGAAATGCCAGTCCACATCGTTGTCGTTCGCCCATTTCAGAATTGCACAACTGCTGAATTCTGTCCCGTTGTCGCTGACAATGCTGATGGGCTTGCCATAAACCCTGATAAGCGCATCCAGTTCTCGCGCCACCCTTGCACCTGAGATCGATGTGTCTGCAACCAAGCATAGGTTCTCACGGCAGCAGTCGTCGTTCACCACCAGGATGCGGAACCGCCTAGATGCACCGAACGTGTCGGACAGGAAGTCGAGTGACCAACGCTCGCCCGGTCTCAGAGCTTCTGGCATTGGCGTCCGCGAGCCCCGCGCCCGCTTGCGACCTCGTCGTCGCCTGACGCCCAACTTCTCCTCGGTGTACAGCCGATACAGCTTCTTGTGGTTCATGACGTACCCTTGGCGCTCCAGCATCACGCCGATCCGGCGGTAGCCAAACCGACGCCGCTTGGCAGCGATCTTCTTCATCTCTTTGCGGATTTCAGGATTGTCGGGCGGACGATCGCGCCGGACAGTCTTCGGGTCGACACCAACAAGCCTGTACGCCCGACGCTGTGAGATATCATGATCTCGCATCGCTCGGAGCGCCGCATTCCGTCGGTCTGTTGATGTCGTCAGCTCTTTCCCAGCAGATCCTTCAGAACAACATTATCCAAAATCTGATCCGCCAGAAGGCGCTTCAGCTTAGCGTTTTCATCTTCAAGCGCTTTCAGCTTGGCCGCGTCGGAAACTTCCATGCCGCCGTACTTGGATTTGAATTTGTAGAACGTGCCCTGACTGAGACCGTGCTTGCGGCATACCTCCGCAGTTGGCATCCCGGCTTCCTGTTCTTTGATCATCCCAATGATTTGTGCCTCGGTGAAACGGCTCTTTCGCATTCGTTTGCTCCTTCAAAAAGTTGGGCAAACTCTACATCAGAACGAGGGAAGTTTCGGGGAGCAGGTCAGAACTTAAATCGGTTATCTCTGCAATCGGGTCGCCACCCATATTACAACTCAAGTTGTTTCCTCTCTCAATCTCACACTATTGTGATTTTGCTTAAAAAACAAATTCCCCTTCATTCAACTTTAAGCGATCGTTTTCAGGAAACTGAAATCGTGAATGCCGTAGAGATCGAACAGGTAATCCGCGTATTAACCAACCGACCTGACAATGTAAGGAGTTCCCATACGCGTTCGGATTCTTTGGATGAAGCCTTCTTCATCTACCGCCCCACTGGCCAGGTCATCTGGGCGCTGGTGGACGGCGACGGGCAATCACCAATCAACAATAGCATCGGAAGACGGGATTTCGATTTGTTGGCGTGATATCAGCGTTTTGATGAGGGCGGCGCTGCTCTTATGCGTCTGCCGGGCGAATTGAGTTTTCCGGTGGGTTTTATCAAATACCGGAGCGGCTGATCTCTCTGTCGCGGTATTTGACAAAAGCCTAATGATATTGTCATTTGCCAAGTAAAAGGCCCAAGACAACACGACTTTTCCTCCTGCTGTGATTGTTATGTGCGCCAATTCGAGTCACACAAGAGGACTGGGAAAGACATGGCTATTATCAACGGAACCACCGGCGATGACGTTCTGAACGGAACCACCTCTTCGGATGAAATCTTTGGCGACGCTGGCGATGACCAGCTTAACGGCCAATCCGGCGCAGACACTGTGTCCGTTAGGCTCCACAGCACATCAACCCTACCTGCATATCCCAGCAAATCACACCCCAAAGAACTCAAAGGAATAGTGTTACGATGACCTTTCTGACAGTAGCGGATCCGGCAGCCCCGGACCTTGGGATCCTTGAGGCTCTTAAAGGCGTATCCACTTTACGGGACTATGCAACGTCGATAACCGGCACGGGCGGTTTTGAAACTGTGTTCTGGTCCTCTGGCGCTGGCGATGCTGTTGCCGGGGTCCGGCGCTTTTCGGCTAATGGTACGGTCGAAGAAACCGTTTACTTTGATACGACCGGAATTTCTGGGGACCCGACCCGTGGGCAGGATCCTTTGGTTCGACTTGACGACGGGGGATACCTGCTGGTCTGGGACGAACGGGTCAGCGACGACCCTTTCAGAGATACACAAAACGTTTTCGCGCTGCGGTTTGACGCCGCCGGAAACCGCATTGGGGACAGTCTTACCTTGCTGGAAGCGCGGCCAAGGGTCGATGAGGATTTTGGCGAACCCGTGGCAATTGTTCTTGAGAGCGGATTGATCGCTGTTTCGGCGCTGCGGACCGGTGCGCAGCCCGCGACGATCATCAACGTGTATGCCACGGATCTGTCGCTACTGCACACGACAGAGATCGCTATCACGGGCTCGGTTGGTCGGGTTGAACAAATCCTGACGGCCTTGCCCTCGGGCGATTTTCTGATGACCAATCTGGGGTTCGAACAGCAGTTGCAGAGCCAACTGTTTGACCAGAACAGCGTGGCCCTCAATCCCCCGGTTGTCGTCCAGAGCCTCGGCGGGAGTTTTCTGGATGATGTGTCGGTGACACCGCTGGAGAATGGGCGCACGCTGGTTCTGTGGCGCAGCAATGAGTCGATCAACTCGATTGAAGTCTACGGTCAGATTCTGGATACAGACGGGTCGGCCCTTGGAGCAAATTTTCAGGTCAACACCAGGACCTATGATATTCAGGAATTGCCACAGGCATTGGCGTTGCCGGGCGGCGGATTCTATGTGACGTGGATCGACTATGGCGGTGCCGCCGTACAGATCGGTGCACCATTTGATCCCGAACCAGCAATCACAGGTCGATTGTATTCGGCATCAGGCACCGCAGTAACCGAAGAAGAGATCGTCATTCCCTAGCCGGAACCAGCCATTCTGGGCGGCGACACCGGACCCAGACCTTTGGGATTGGTGGATCTGGGTGGTGGCACCGTTTTGCTGGAAGCCAATGACATCAATGGTGACCTGCCATATGGAGTGTTTCTGTCCGTGTCTGGGGGCGTGCCCATTACGGGAACCGCGTCAGAGGATCGGCTGACCGGCACCGCCGACTCAGAGTTTGTCGAGGGCCTTGGCGGAAACGACGTGTTGGACGGTGCCGCGGGTGACGATACGCTGCGCGGCAATGGTGGCACCGATACGCTGATTGGAAGTGCAGGCAATGATATGCTGATCGGGGGGGCAAGCACCGCCGACCTGAGCGACGTGATATATGGCGGCGACGGTAATGACACAATTGACGGTGGCTATGGCAATGACGAACTGCGCGGGGACGCGGGGAATGACAGCATCGAGGGCGGGTTTGGCGCGGATACGGTCATTGGTGGCACGGGCGATGATGTGCTTACGGGCTCGGCCTTTGGCGACCTGATCTTTGGCGGTGATGGTTTCGATTTCATCAATGGCGGCTTTGGCTCGGACCGGGTCAATGGCGGCGCGGATGGGGACCGGTTCTTTCATCTTGGAATCGCGGATCACGGGTCAGATTGGATCCAGGATTACAACGCGGCCGAGGGCGACGTTCTGGTTTATGGCGGCGCGGCAACGCTGGACCAGTTTCAAGTTAACGTTACGAATACAACCGGTGCAGGGTCTGATGCGGTGGACGAGGCCTTTGTCATCTATCGCCCCATGGGCCAGATCATCTGGGCGCTAGTGGATGGTGACGGGCAATCGTCGATTACACTTCGGATCGGCGGGCAAGACTTTGATCTCCTTGCGTGACACGTGACAGAAGAACCCGAGCACGCCGTTCGGTTTCATGCGGCCATCTCGGAATATGTTCGACCCAGGACCCTTAGGCCGGGGTGCGCGCCTTGCTGTGTGCGGAATCCATGATTTAACGCAAGCGCGCGGCGAATTTGACCTCCGCCGCGCGTCGCTTTCGTCTGACCCTACCCTAACAAATCGAACTCCTGCCCGCCGATACGGATGTTGATCTCGGACTGGCCGTCGCCGTCGACAAGTGCCCACAGGATCTGGCCGGTCGGGCGGTAGATCACGAAGGCTTCGTCTACACCATCTGTCCCCGCCGAGGCCGTGGTCGTGACGTTGACCTGGAATTGGTCCCGCGTCGCAGCGCCGCCATAGACCAGCACATCGCCTTCGGCGGCGTTGTAATCCTGGATCCAGTCTGACCCGTGATCCGCGATGCCGAGGTGGAAGAACCGGTCCCCGTCGGCGCCACCATTGACCCGGTCCGAGCCAAATCCGCCGTTTACGAAATCGAAACCATCTCCGCCGAAGATGAGGTCGCCAAAGGCCGAGCCTGTCATCACGTCGTCGCCGGCGCCGCCAATGACCGTATCCGCGCCAAAGCCGCCAGCAATGTCGTCATTGCCCGCATCCCCGCGCAGTTCGTCATTGCCATAACCGCCGTCAATTGTGTCATTGCCGTCGCCGCCATAGATCACGTCGCGCAGGTCGGCGGTGCTGGTCCCACCAATCAGACGGTCGTTGCCGTCACCACCGATAAGGACATCGACGCCATCATCGCCAAGGAGTGTGTCGCTGCCCCCTAAACCACGCAAAGTGTCATTGCCAGACAGACCCGTAAGGTTGTCATCCCCGCTTGCCCCTTCCAGCAGGTCGTCACCCAAAGTTCCGATCAGCGTCAGGGCGTTGGGCACCACGGCACCTGTCGGAGCGCTGGTGACCGTCTCAAACGTCCCTTCCGAGTCCGTGTAGCTCACACGTACAGAGATGTTCGATCCAGTGTCAGCATCGACTAGGGTATAAGATACCCCCGTGGCTCCGCCGATACCGACGCCATCGCGCAGCCATTGATAAGACGGAGCGCCAAGACCATCTGCATCCTGTAAGCTGGAAGTATCGGCCGTCAGCGTGCTACCGGACCGTGCGGTTCCGTCAATCCCAACACCGCCCGTCGGCGCGTCGTTGACGTTTTCTACGACGGCAGAGGCGTTACTCACCACCTGTTCCGCCGTACCCTGACCATCGGTGTAGCTGACGCGCGCGCTGATCGAAGCGCCGACATCGGCTTGGGTCAGTTGGTATCCGGCGCCAATGGCACCGGTGATCTCCGACCCGTTGCGCAGCCACTGATACGTCAGAGTGCCCAGACCGTCCTCGTCCGCCAAGGCAGACGTATCCGCCTGTAGAAGCTGGTCTTCGCGGGCCGTGCCGGTTAGTCCAATACCTCCCGTTGGCGCGTCGTTGACGTTTTCTACGACGGCAGAGGCGATACTCACCATCTGTTCCGCCGTACCCTGACCATCGGTGTAGCTGACGCGCGCGCTGATCGAAGCGCCGACATCGGCTTGGGTCAGTTGATAGCTGGCGCCGGATTCGCCGGTGATCTCCGACCCGTTGCGCAGCCACTGATACGTCAGAGTGCCCAGACCGTCCTCGTCCGCCAAGGCAGAGGTATCCGCTTGCAGCAGCTGGTCTTCACGCGCCGTGCCGGTTAGTCCAATACCTCCCGTTGGCGCGTCGTTGACGTTGACAATTGGTCCGGTTGCCGCGCTGGTCGTCATGCCACCGGCGTAAGAGACCTGCACCGAAACCGCCCGGCCCACATCCTCTTGCACCAGCATATACGTGGTGCCCGTTTCACCGGAAATCGCCGCCCCGTCGCGCAGCCATTGATAGCTGACGCCTGCGGGCGCATTGCCATAGAGATCCGCGAGGTTTGAAAACGTTGCGGTCAGTATTGCGTCTTCGGCCTCGGTCCCGCTGACCGTCACGCTCTGGACCGGAACACCGGTGGCTGGAACACCGACAAGTGTCACGGTGGACCCGTCGCTGAGCGTGACCTGCTGGTTGCCAGAGCCGTCATCCGTCTCGGAGATCACGGTGACCGCCAAGGCATCCAGCCGGTCGGTGCCCACCTCGAAATCGAGGATCTCATCCG
This sequence comes from Paracoccaceae bacterium, assembly GCA_965198725.1. GTDB lineage: Bacteria > Pseudomonadota > Alphaproteobacteria > Rhodobacterales > Rhodobacteraceae > CBDAPX01. The sequence continues at coordinate 1,379,438 of CBDAPX010000001.1, read as the reverse complement.
CGCCCATGCCCGTGCTCAGAACAAAGACATCCGCTCCTGATCCGCCCGACATGGTGTCATTCCCCGCACCGCCGTCGATCGTGTCGTTGCCGGATCCGGCGTTGATGCTGTCGCCGCCGCCCAGTGCCGTGATCAGATCGTCGCCGCTATTGGCAATGATCCGGTCGAATGCATCGGTACCGGTCAGCGTGTCATCCGCGCTTGTTCCGTTGATGGTGGCGCTTTCCACCCGAATGGTCACGCCGGTGGTCTCGGCCTCACCGAATGAATCGGTCGCCGTCAGGTTGAAATAATACCATGCCGGTGTCAGCTCGACCGTGTTGCCCGTGAAGGTGGCGGTCACCGGATCGAATGTCATCCAGGGTGGCAGCGCCCCGCCCCCCGACGTGGTCGCCGATAGGGTGAAAGGATCGACATCGGCAAAGGTATTGCTCACATCCAGCGTATGGGTGGTGCCTTCGCGCCAGACCAGCGTGCCGACGCTGTTGACCAGTGTCGGTGCATCGTTGAACAGGACGATCGTGGTGTCGTCAAAGATCAGCCGCTCGACCCGATACAGCTGATCACGGCCATACAGCGTCGTGCCGCCGGTATGTTCAACATAGCCGGCGCTGTTGATGCTGCTGCCCTGGGTGATGGTATATTCGCTCGATGCGCCCTTGAAGACAGCAAAATCCGTGCCACTGCCGCCGGAGAGTGTATCGTTCCCAAGTCCGCCGCGCAGCGTGTCATTGCCCTGATCGCCGGACAGGTTGTCATTGCCAACACCGCCGGTCAGGCTGTCATCCCCGTGGCCCCCATAAAGCTGGTCGTCTCCGGCATCCCCGTTGAGCGTATCATCCCCGTCATCACCGCTGAGGTAATCGTAGTCATCGCCCCCGCTCAGCAGGTCGTTGCCATCCCCGCCGCTCAGGTCGTCGCTGCCGCCATCACCATTCAGGGTGTCGTTTCCGACATCCCCAAAAAGCTCGTCGCCGCCGACGCCCCCGGACATCAGATCGTTGCCACGACCGCCAAAGAGGACGTCGCTGCCAAACCCGCCGATGAGCTCGTCATCCCCGGCTCCGCCGACGGCGGTGTCGTCACCGTCGCCGCCGTCGATGGTGTCATTGCCGCCATTGCCCGAGATATTGTCGTGCTCGGTGAACCCTTCGAGGCTATCGTCTCCGTCCCGCCCCACAATGGTATCGTCGCCGACGCCACCGTTCAGGGTGTCATCGCCATTGGTCCCGACAATGAAATCCGGATCGACAGTGGTGGCACCGAACGGGCCGGTGATCAGGTGGATATCGGTATCGGCGCTCCCCGAGGTTTCATAGGTCACGACGAAATCGCCGGTGACCGCCCCCAGTAGGGTCAGCGAGATGTCATACGTGTTGTCAATGGCCCCGTCCCCATTAACGTCAACCGTGAGGATGGTGTTGGTGCCATCAAAGCTGGCCGAGACGTCCTGATCGCCAAAGCGGGTGGAGGTTACCGTGATCCAGTCCCCAGCCGTGAAATCGGTGATGATGTTCCCATCGAGGCTCCAATAGCGTCCGATAAACTGGTCGTTTCCGGCCCCTCCGGTCAGGGTGTCGATGCCGGTGCTGTCATCCGAGCCGTTGAGAATGTCGTTGCCCTCGCCGCCATCCAGCAGATTGGCACCGCTGTATCCATCCAGCTGATCATCGCCGTCACCGCCTTGCAGCAGGTCATCGCCCTCGGCGCCGTCGAGGTAATCATTCTCGATCCCGCCATCCAGCGTGTCATTGCCGTCTTCCCCGTAGAGGTTATCGCCGCCTTCGCCCCCTGACAGCAGGTCATTGTTCGCACCGCCATACAGGTTGTCGCTGCCAAACCCGCCATTCAGCGTGTCGAGCCCTTCATCCCCGTAAATCTCGTCACGGCCAAAGCCGCCATCGATGCTGTCGTCCCCGTCATCCCCGACGAGGGTGTCATCGCCGTCTCCGCCATCGAGCGTATCGGCGCCGCGACCCCCAAAGAGACCGTCATCCTCGGTCGAGCCGATCAGGCTGTCATCGCCCCCAAGACCGATCAGCGTGTCGTCCCCGACCCCGCCATCCAGCGTGTCGGCGCCAGACGTGCCCGCGATGAAATCATCGCCGGTCGTGGTCGGCGCCGAGGGACTGGTCGCAACCGGGATCAGATAGATATCGGTATCCGAAATGCCCGTGGTTTCATACGCGGTGGCCCATGTGCCGGTGAATGTCCCCTGCAGGATGATCGAGAAATCACCGCTGTCGTCGAGATCACCATCACCGTTCCCGTCGACCGAAAGCACGGTATTTCCGTCCTTGTTCACCGAGGTGCTGATATCGATATCGGTAAAGCGGATGGAATCGATGACGATCCGGTCGTCGGTATCAAAGTCGGTGATCAGGTCGCCGTCGAGATTCCAATACCGCCCGCGGAACATGTTGCTGCCGGTGCCGCCGGTGAGCGTGTCGATGCCATCGCCCCCAAACAACGTGTCATCCTCATCGCCGCCATTCAGGACATCTTCACCGCTGCCCCCGATCACGATGTCATCATCCGACCAGCCGTTCAGCGTGTCATTGTCGGCCCCGCCATCCAGCGTATCGTTGCCGGTTCCGCCAAACAGATTGTCATTGCCGCCGCCACCGGTCAGGGTGTCATTCTCACTGCCACCGTCGAGATTGTCGCTGCCGTCGCCCCCGATCAAAGTGTCTTCATCGCTGCCGCCACCGAGATAATCATCGTCCGCGCCACCGTGCAGCAGGTCGTTGCCCTCAGCCCCATAAAGGTAATTAATGCCCTGCCCACCGTTCAGCGTGTCATCGCCCGCGCCAGCTTCAAGATAATCGTCTCCTTCATCTCCGCTCAAGCTGTCATCGCCAACGTCACCATAGAGGTCGTCGCTGCCATCGCCGCCGGTCAGGGTGTCGTTGCCCTCGTCACCGTAGAGGGTATCGTCCCCACCCTCGCCGTTGAGCAGGTCGGACCCTACGTCGCCTGTCAATTGGTCAAAATCATCACCACCAGAAATCGTATCGGCCCCGAACCCGCCGAAGAGAAAATCGCTGCCCGCACCGCCATTGATGATATCGTCGCCGCCTACTCCGGAAATCGTGTCTGCGTCGTCTTGCCCGTCCAGCGCGTCCGCGGTGCTGGACCCTATTATGTCATCCGGACCTATCGTCCCGCCAAAGGGGCCGCTGCCATTGACGGGCACCAGCTGGATATCGGTATCGTTTGGATCGGCGACATCATACTGGGCGATAAAGGTGCCGGTATAGCCAGTGCCTGCCAGCGTGATCGTTCCATCAACGGCACCGTCGCCATCGACATCGATCAGCAGCAATGTATCGCCGTTGAATTCCGCCGTGCTGATATCGGCATCGGTGAACCGGGCAAAGGTGATGCGAATGATGTCCTCACCGCCGGTGAAATCTTCGATCCGGTCCGTGTCGAGTTCCCAATACCGTCCGACAAACAGATCAAGACCCGCGCCACCGGTCAGCGTATCGGTGCCTTCATTGCCATTGAGTGTGTCATCGCCGCTCCCGCCGTCCAGCGTATCGCTGGATCCGCCGCCGGCAAGATTGTCATCTCCGACTCCACCGGACAGGAAGTCATTGTCGCTCCAACCGTTCAGCGAATCGTTGCCCGCGCCTCCTTCGAGAATATCGTCACCTGTGCCGCCGAAGAGAGTGTCGTTATCATCTTCGCCCGAAACGATGTCATTGCCCCCGCCGCCATCGAGGTTGTCGTTGCCTGCACCACCCTGCAGCGTGTCCTGGTCGGAGCCCCCGCTCAGGTAATCGTCGCCCGCATCCCCCGAGATGCTGTCATTGCCAGACTCGCCATAGACATTATCGTCACCGTCGCCCCCGCGCAGCGTGTCAAAGCCATTGCCGCCGTCGATGTAATCGCGGCCCTCATCTCCATCGATTGAATCGTCGCCATCCCCGCCATAGGCAGTATCGTCGCCGCCGCCTGCGGCGATCAGGTCATTGCCTTCATCGCCGAGGATTTCATCATTCCCGGCGCCACCCAGAATGGTGTCGTTGTCTTCATCGCCGCGCAGGAAGTCATTGCCCGCACCGCCATCGATCTGATCGTTGCCCGCACCGCCAAAGACATCATCATCGCCGTCGCCGGCATCAATAAAATCATTGCCCGCAAGTGCCGTCAGATTGTCGTTGCCCCCCAGCCCGGTCAGGCTGTCACTGCCGACAGAGGCGACATAGGTGTCGGCGTTTTCCGTTCCGACCCACACACCGCCAGACAACGACGGCAAAAAGATCTCGGTAAAATTCCGCGCCGTGACAAGCTGGAAATCGCTCGGCGTGTAAACCCCTTGCAATGTAAAGAAAAGGTCGTCTGTCAGATCCTGATCGGTGTCGATCGCAAATAGGGTATTGCCATTCTGAACGGTGATCGTCATGTCAGCAGCAAAGAAGGACGCATTCGTGACCCGCAGCCGGTCGCCGGCGGCAAAATCGGTCACCACGTCGCCGTCAAGTTCCCACGTGCGACCAACGAAAAGGTCATCGCTACCGCCGCCAAGCGTGTCGTCGCCATCGCCGCCCTAGAGCAGGTCGTTGCCGCCGCTGCCCTCCAGCAGGTCATCGCCGTCATCGCCGCTTAGCGCGTCATCTCCGCTCCAGCCGTAGAGCGTATCGTCGTCATCACCTCCGATCAGGACATCGTCATCCGCCCCGCCAAACAGGGTGTCGGACCCCGCATCCCCACGAAGCGTGTCATTGCCGATGCCACCATCCAAGTTATCGCCTTGATCGCCGCCTTCTAGCACGTCTTGATCGGACCCACCATAGAGCCAGTCGCTGCCGGTGCCGCCCTGCAAACTATCATTGCCCGCCTCGCCATCCAGCCAGTCATCGCCGATGCCGCAATCCAACGTATCCGCGCCATCGCCGCCATAAATGGAATCGCCCGCCGCATCTCCTTGAATCCGGTCATCGCCGCGGTCGCCATAAAGGTAGTCGGTCCCGTCGCCACCTGAAATGCTGTCATGGTCGTCGCCGCCATAGATCCGGTCCGTGCCCGCATTGCCCTCGAGCGTGTCGGCCCCGTGATCGCCCGAGATGATCTCGGACAGCGTGCTGCCCGTCACGCTGTCATCGCCGATGCCAGCCATGATCGATCGCGACGAGTTTCCCCCGTCGATCGTATCATCCCCGTTATTACCATAGAGCGTTGCTGCCCCCCCTGCCAGCATCGACGTGCCCGCGGTGGTATCGGCAATAACCGACCGTACTGGCATGCCCGAACTGCCCAGCCCACCTGAAGGGAACGCACGGATCGTCGTGTCGTCTCCATTCGTTAGAGTCAAAAAATCGGCGGCAATCGTGCCGGACAGAGTTATAACGGTATCGGCAGCTCCATCCCGATCCGTATCGATGGTCAGCAATGTGTTTCCGCCGGAATAGCTGACCGTCAGATGCCCATCATCAAAGCGGAGGTTTGTGATGATGATCGCATCGCCGTCCGCGGATGCGGTGGTGACCTCGAAATCGGTGATTGTGTCTCCGTCAAAACCCGTCGCGCTGTCAATGAACAGGTCGATGCCGGTGCCCCCGGTAAGCATGTCCGCTCCGCTCCCTCCGGTCAGCGTATCGTCATCAGCACCGCCATCCAGAGAGTCCGCGTTCGACCCGCCATCCAGCGCGTCTGCGCCGTCTCCGCCGTCCAGCGTGTCCCGGTCCGCACCACCGCCCAGCGCGTCATCGCCCACGCCGCCATCGATCTGGTCGTTGCCGGTGCCACCGTCGAGGGTATCGTTCCCGCTTTCACCCGAGAGCGTGTCCTCTCCGGACTCTCCATACAGCGCATCATTGCCGTCTCCGCCAAAGAGCCGGTCATCGTCCTGACCACCATAGAGATTGTCCTGATCCGCGCCACCGGTCAGAGTATCGTCACCGGAACCACCATTGAGATAATCCTGCCCGGCACCACCATCCAGCGTATCATCACCCGCATCGCCGTACAGATTATCCGAGCCAGCGTTGCCCTCCAGCGTATCGTCATCCGAGCCACCACGCAGCACGTCGCTACCAGTGCCCGACACCACCGAGTCAGCACCTGTCCCGCCGTCGGCAAAGTTGGAGGTCCCGGTGCCGACATCTATATCGTCTGCATCTGCACCACCATACAGGCTGTCCCGACCTGCGCCGCCACGCAGGGTGTCTTCGCCAACGTCTCCGACCAGCCAGTCGTTTCCATCATCACCCTGCACGAGGTCGTTCCCGGCCCCTGCATAGATCTCGTCATCATTTGCACCACCAGACAGGTCATCGCTCCCGGCGGCCCCGATGATGCGGTCATCGCCCGCACCTCCGGCAAGTGTATCGGCACCATTAGACCCGGTCATTTGGTCATCACCCGTCGTGGCGGTGCCCCCGGGCGCTGCGATATAGACGATTTCGCTGTAATCGGGCTGCGCCAGCGCCGAGAAATACCCAGCGCCAAATGCCCCCGAAAGTGTGATCGCAATATCGAACCCGGGCGTTTCGTCCGTATTGATTTCTAGAAACGTGTTGCCCCCGGATATCAAGACTTGAAAGCTGTTGTCGAAAAGGAACGCATTGGTGACCTGTATGACATCTTCGATCGTGAAGTCGTTAATTTGGTCTCCGTCGAGGTTGTCCGCGCTGTCGCGGAATACATCCGCTTGTGTTCCGCCGGTCAGCGTGTCGGCGCCCTGCCCGCCAGAGAGCGTGTCGTTGCCAGAGCCCCCATCAAGCGAGTCGTTGTCACCGCCGCCCGACAACAGATCGTTGCCCGTTTCCCCAGACACAGTGTCTGCGCCGGATTGGCCGTTAAGCTGGTCATCGCCAGCGTCGCCAAACTGGAAGATCTTCCAGATGATGAACCGCCCCAGTTTTGGCGGAGACTATTGAGTTCGTATTTCAAGCTGCGATTTTGTCTGACTTCAAGGCTTCTTCGTATCTCTCCTCGGCTTCGATTGGCGTGATGTACCCGAGTGGTTCAAGCAGGCGCTCTTTGTTGAACCAGTCCACCCATAGCAGGGTTTCCCATTCGACCTGATCCTTGGACTTCCACGGACCTAGTTGATTGATGACTTCGGTTTTGAAGAGGCCGATGATCGTCTCAGCCAGTGCATTGTCATAGCTGTCACCAACGCTGCCGACGGATGGCTCCAGCCCAGCATCGGCCAACCGTTCTGTGTACTTGATCGACACGTATTGGCTGCCGCGATCTGAATGATGGATCAGTTTCTCAGCGGGTCTGCGTGCGTGGATCGCCTGTTCAAGCGCATCTAAGACAAACTGCGTGTCCTGCGTTGTTGATGCCTTCCAGCCCACAATCCGGTTCGCGAAGGTATCAATGACGAACGCCACATAGACGAACCCGCGCCAGGTCGAGACGAACGTAAAGTCGGACACCCACAGTTCGTTCGGCATTGAAGCCCTGAACTGGCGATTGACCTTGTCCAGCGGGCATTGATCCGCAGGTTGACCACAGGTGGTTTTGACCTTCTTTCCGCGCCGGACGCCTTGAATGCTAAGCTGGCGCATCAACCGTTCTACAGTGCAGCGAGCAATATCAATCTTCTCGCGCTTCATCGCGTGCCATAGTTTGCGTGCGCCATAGACAGAACGGTTCTTCTCCCAAACATCCTTCATCGTTTTGCGCAGAAACTCATCCCGCTTGGCCCGGTCCGAGGCACGGTCGGGATCACGCTCGATGGCAATGCGTTTATAGAACGTCGAAGGGGCAATCTGGAGAACTCTTCAGATCGGCTCGACCCCATGCGCCCCACGATGATCCTTGATGAAGGCAATCATTTGCGGAATGGGCGGTCGAGCTCCGCCTGAGCAAAATAAGCAGATGCCTTCTTCAGGATCTCATTTGCCTGACGCAACTGCCGGTTCTCGCGCTCAAGTTCTTTGATGCGATCCCGCTCTGCAGAGGTCACGCCATCGCGTTTGCCGGTATCCGCCTCGTGTTGCTTGACCCAGATACGAAGGCTGTCTCTGCTGCACCCAACCTTCTGAGAGATCGACAAAAGTGCTGCCGATCTGCTCGTGTATTCGCTCTCGTGATCCAAGACCATCCGCACCGCTCGTGCGCGCAATTCCTCTGGATAACGTGTTCCGTTCTTTGTCTTTCCCATGACCCAGTATCCTTACTTCTGGGTCTCCGGCAAACAAGGGGCGCTTCATAGCGCGTTTTCTGGCCGGGTGGTTAGGACTGGCGCGCAGATGTGAGAAGCGGACCTTATGCTTTCATAAAACCAAGTACAACTGTGCGGACAAATCCCTGTTGCTAAACCTTTTTTCGGCAACGATTGCTCTCAGCCCAAACACAGGCTTCATAATTTGCCCGGCAATAGCCGAATAACAAATTGCCCCAAGATGCACGGTGAAACTGTCCGCAACAGTCATTTAACAGCTCTTCGACGTCCTTGGAGAACCGTCCCAATGGATGCCTGCGATCATTCCAGCCAAACGTTTGTCACGAGCCCTCAATCAGTCTTTTGAGGCCATCGGGATCAAGTATCTTGAACCTGCCGTAGTGGGTTTCGATGAGATCGACTTCTGCAAGCGCATGAAATTGGATGGACGCCTTGGACCGGGCGATGTTGGCCAAAGTCAGTTCTGAGGTCCGCCGAGCGCGACATATTCGCCGTTCACCGAAGAGGAATTTCCGGATCAGGTCTATTTTGGCGACACCCACCTTCACACGACCTTGTCCGCTGATGCGGGGTTGGCCTTGGCCATATTGACACCAGAAGATGCGTATCGCTTTGCCAAGGGTGAACAGGTGACGTCGTCTTTGGGCGTTCCCGCGCGATTAAAGCGTCCGTTGGATTGGTTGGTTGTCACGGATCACGCTGAAAATTTCGGATTGCCGGTTGCATTGGAAACAAACGATCCGGTCATGCTCGAAAATGCGTGGGGCCGAGACATGGTCGAGGTGTTTGCGCCCAAGACAATGGATTCGACGCGCGCCGCGTACACCAAGTGGTTTGAGCCCGTCGCAACACCCGGGGCGTCTGATCCAATGGCTGGTACAGGTTTGGTCGAAAGTTACTGGGGCAAAGCCACCGCCGCAGCCGAGCAGCACAATCAACCGGGTTTGTTTACGGCCATGATCGGCTTTGAGTGGAAGTCTGCGCCGGCTGGAAACAACCTGCACCGAAATGTCATTTTTCGGGACGGTAAGGACAAGGCGGACCAGATTATCCCTTTGTCTTCCTTTGACACGGTCGACCCCGAAGATCTTTGGGACTGGATGCAGGCCTATGAGGATGCGACCGGGGGACGTCTGCTCGCCATTCCACACAACGGCAACCTTTCCAACGGCCTCATGTTCGACGACGTGACATCGTCGGGTGAACCGCTGACGGCTGCCTACGCAGAAAAACGGCAACGCTGGGAGCCGATCTATGAAGTGACGCAGATGAAAGGCGACGGCGAAACGCACCCGGCGCTTTCAACCGAGGACCCGTTTGCGGACTTCGAGACTTGGGACACCGGCAGTTTCGGACCAGAGCTCAAGACGCCCGAGATGCTTCCGCGCGAATATGCGCGGGAAGCCTATAAGCGGGGCATGGCGTATGAGGCAGCCTTGGGCGCAAACCCCTTCAAGTTCGGCATCGTGGGGTCCACCGACAGCCACACCGGCCTGTCTACAGCCCAGGAAAACAACTATTTTGGCAAGGTGTCAGCTTTTGAGCCGAGCAACGATCCTAACAGATTTGAAGAACCGATCACGGGTATTCTCACGCCGAACGATCCTGCGGATGACATCGTCAGTGCCCAAGCCTCTGCATCGGGTTTGGCTGCTGTCTGGGCCACAGAAAACACACGAGAGGGTGTTTGGGACGCGCTTAAACGGCGCGAGGTCTATGCGACAACGGGCTCCCGCCTGCGCGTGCGTGTGTTCGCCGGTTATGATTTTGACGCATCTGACCTTCCGCGCTCTGACTTTGCAGCGCACGGTTACGCGAATGGCGTTCCCATGGGAGGTGACTTGCTGGGTGAGAACGGCCGTCCGCCGCGATTGTTGATCCGCGCTTTGCGCGACCCTGACGGTGCAAATTTGGATCGGGTGCAGGTCGTGAAGGGATGGCTCAATGCGGGTGGGTCGACAAGTGAGCGCGTTTTCGACGTGGCTTGCGGCGGAAGAGACCTGCTGGATAGCGGCTGTGACGGTGACGTGGGAAACACTGTCGATACGGAAAACGCGACATGGACCAATGATATCGGTCAGGCGATCCTGTCTGCTTATTGGGAAGACCCTGAATTCGACCCGACACTGTCAGCTTTCTATTATGTTCGTGTCATCGAAATACCGACACCCCGCTGGACAACCTATGACAGCGTTATCTTTGGTGTGGAGGTTCCGGAAGGCATTCCATCGGCGATTCAAGAACGTGCTTATACGTCGCCGATCTGGTACACTCCTGCGAAGTGAACTGAGATAGAGGGCGTATTCGCACATCTAGGAATTCAATTGGTCTCCAGGTCTCTAACGATAGCGAATGGCTGTCTGACGTCAGCGCCAATGTAACAGTTTAGGTCGATTTGATAAGGGAGGGTTTCTGGCACATCGTAACCACCGAGGAGTGGGGATGAGACAGAAACCTGGAACTAGGCAGAGCCACGGCGAGAAGGTCGTCAAAGATATCCGCCGCGAAGGCATTGCACAGAGCCTCCCCGACGCAGAAAAGTACTTTGTGTCAGAGGGTAAGGAGGATGAGTGATCCGTCCTGTGAGCGTCTGCATGGGATTGGTGGTAAGTTGCCATTAGTGGGCGCGGCGGCGATCCAGAATATGCCAGATCTGGTCGAATCCAAAGCGGAGCAAAGGATTTAAAGCTGTTTTAAATCTTGCTGCGTCGCCTGCCCTTCCACAATTCGGTACGGGCGGGCGACGCCAGTCGTACGATGGGTAGACTTCAAGCCTCTCGAAACGACGATTGATAGCTCGAGGGTGATGTGCGGAGCTGTCTATGGAACGCCCTTCGCATCTTTTCCTGATCGCGGAAACCGCAGGTCCGCGCCACAGACTTCATGTTTTGATTTGTCTCGCAGAGCAGATTGCGCGCGGCATCTACGCGCATCTTTTCCAGCGAGTTGGCGGGGGTCAAACCCACGCTCGCTGCATAACGACGCGAAAAACTGCGGGAACTCATCCCGCATTTTTCGGCCATATCGCCGACGCTGATCGAGCGGGCCAAATTGCGCCGCAGCCAATCATGCAGCGAGGCAAACTCGCCTTCAGCATCTTGTGTTTGACGGGCAAGATCAGAGCTAAACTGCGATTGTCCAGAGGATCGGATCATCGGCGTGACAAGCGATCTGGCCAAGGTAAGTGCAGGGCCAGCTCCCAAGTCTTCACGGACAATCGCAAGTGCCATGTCGATACCCGCCGTAATGCCAGCTGAGGTCCAGACCGCACCATCCTTGATAAAGATGGGGTCCTCTTCGACCTGAACACGAGGAAATCGGTTCGAAAGAAGCCTGCAATCCTGCCAATGGGTCACGGCGCGACGTCCGTCAAGCAAGCCGGCCTTGGCAAGCACGAAGGCGCCGCAACAAATCGAACAGGTACGCCTCGCGCGTGTCGACAATTCCCTGACCTTGCGCACGAGCCTGGCATCAGTCTCAGCGACCCGTGCGCCGTCGCCACCCACAACGACTACTGTGTCGATCGACATAAGGCTCCCATCACCGCAGAGTTCTTCGAGGGTAACGGTGTTAATGGGAACAATCGTATTCGTCGAAACCGGTCCATCTTCGACGGACGCAACATAAGTGTTGTAGGCAAGGTCGCCGGTCTCGTTCTCACAGGCGCGGCTGAAGACGTGCAAAGGACCAACGAGGTCTAGCAAAACAATGCCCGGGTAAACGACAAACACCACGTTTGGTTTGTTCGGCAAAGGGTTCGGCGTGTTGGCATGATTAGGGGGCATAACGTCATTTATGCCATGCATCCGGTGATTTATCCAGTGGGAAACAAGAGATGGAGACACGCTATGAAAACGCTTGCCGCATTGGTTTTCCCCGGCTTCCAGACACTGGACTTCTTTGGCCCAATGGAAATGCTTGGCGATCCGAAATACGGGATCGAGATCATCACCGTTGCACAAACAAACGCTCCGGTTGTCAGCCGGCACGGGCAGAGGATTTTGCCCGACAAAACGATCGCCGAGCGGACCAGCTACGACCTGCTTTTGATCCCCGGTGGAGATGCCGCGCTGGAAGAATGTACCAACGCGCAGATGCTTCAGTGGATCAGGGATGTCTCTCAAGCCGTGGAACGTGTGATGGCGGTCTGTACAGGTACGATTGTCTTGGGAATGACCGGCCTTCTGGATGAACGGCGCGCGACAACCAACAAACAAGACTTCACCGCGACCATACATCACGCGCCCAAGGTCAATTGGGTAAAAGAAGCGAGATGGGTGAAAGACGAAAAATTCTACACGTCTTCCGGCGTCTCAGCTGGAATGGACATGACACTCGCCGTTCTGGCGGATTTGTATGGTCATCAGCAGGCGGAGGAGACAGCGGTCGGGACCGAATACTCATGGCACCAAGATCCACATATCGATCCGTTTGCAAGACTTGCGGGGTTGGTGTGACGGTTCCGACGTACCAGCCCGCCATCCGTGTCCGGTCTAACGACTTTAGATTTGGTTAAGTGGCGGACCGAGGAGGATTCGAACCCCCGACCCCTTGATTCGTAGTCAAGTACTCTATCCAGCTGAGCTATCGGTCCACTTGAGGCCCTGCATCTACGCCCGCCGCGCGGGGTTTGCAACCCAAAAAATAGCTAAATCGCGCCATCTCCTTTGGGTAGGCAAATTTCAAAGCATGTGCCGTCTGGTCCAGTGGATTGCAGGGTCAGTGCGCCACCATGCCCCCGGATCAATTCGGATGCGATGGCAAGACCCAAACCAGACCCACCTTTACGCGCGCCGCCTTGGAAGGGTGTGAACAGATGCTCTTGGGCTTTCTTGGGCAAGCCGGGCCCAGTATCGCTCACTTCGATCCACCAGCTATCCGCATCCTCTCGCGCCGTCACACTGACAGCACCGGGTTTACCAGTGGCCTGGATCGCCTGCCGCGCGTTACGGACAAGGTTGGATATGACCCGGAACAGCTGTTCGGGATCGGCCCGAACGGACATCATTTGCGGAATCTCATCCCGGATATCGACCTGATCAACCGTCACGGCCAAGCGTTCGCTATCGACCACATCCGCCACGACATCGCAAAGCGGGAAGAACGTCAGCGTTGGCGCAGGTTCTTCGGCCCGGCCGAACGCCAAGGTGCTTTCACACAAGGACACCGCCCGCGTGATAGAGTTGACAAGCTTAGGCGCCATGCGACGGACAAGGGGGTCCTCGCTGCTTTCGATGCGATCCGTGAACAGCTGTGCGCTGGTCAGGATGTTGCGCAGATCATGGCTGACCTTGGCCACCGCGCCACCCAACTGTGCCAAACGTTCTTTTTGCTTCAGGGCTTGTGTCAGCTCGGTCTGCAAACTCTGCAAGGCTTCTTCGGCTTCGCGCAGTTCCAGCACCCCGGCCTTGGGTTTGATGATGTGACGCGCATCTTCGGGGGCGGCAGCATAGCTTTGCATATACCCCACCAAGCCCTTGATGGGCCGGACAAGGAAGGCGCGCACGGCAAGGAACAAGAGAACTGCCGTAAAAATCGAGATAACGGCAGACAGGATCAGAATGCGCACGCCATAGTCGATCATCGCCATGCGCAGACCGCCGGTTTCCATCGTGATCTCGATCAGCAGACCGGCCTGACGCACCGGGGACCCGATCACACGGATCACCTCGTTTTCCGGTGTCACCAGTCGGCTGAGCGCGTCACGGATCAGCACAACGGCACTGGCATCCCGCAAATCAAAAGTGGCGGTGATCGGCTGCGGCATCGTTGAGGACAGCATCAGTTGCCGCACCTCATCCCGCCGCAGCGCTACGTTGAACACCTCGGCGTTTTCGAGCAGTTCTTTTTCCAGCTCGACCGAGATCATGTCATCGGCCAAGAGCGCAAGCGAGGCAATCTGGGCCCGTTCCAAGCGGGCGAGCAGGTAATCCTCGCGGAACCGCGCGATGGACGGCACAAAGATCAACACCTCGGCCAACATCACGAAGACCGTGGTCAGGATAAGAAACCGCCCTGACAACGAGTTGATCATTCTGCTCCTTCCTCAGGTCAGGGGAGGTATTTCTGAACCCACCCGACCACGCGCTTAACCTTTGGATTATCAAACAGTTTCGGCGAGAAATAGGCACCCGCTGCGCGTTTGTTAACCTCTGCGATGGTTGGATACGGTGCAACCATTGCCGCAATCTGACTCATTTTAAGGTTATTTGCGATGGCAAGCGACCAGGTGGCGATCAATTCTCCGGCCTGATGTCCAACAATCGACGCGCCCACTGGACGGCCTTTGTAGATCATGACCTTGATCATTCCCTTTGTCTTGCGGTCAGTGATTGCCCGATCGTTGTGGTGATAGTCGAACCGCGCCACATCGAAGAGGACGCCGTGTTTCCGACGTGCTTGTTCTTCGGTCAGGCCAACATGGGCCAATTCCGGATCGGTGTAAGTGGCAAAAGGGATATGATCTGTGCGCGCCTTGGCGGGCATGCCAAAGAGCAGCGACCGGATGATCACACCCGCATGATACCCCGCAAGGTGCGTGAATTGCATGCCGCCCGCGGCATCGCCGATGGCATAAACCTTTTTGTTGGTCGTGCGCAGGCTGTCATCCGTTTTTATACCGGTTTTGGTCGTCTTGATGCCAGCCGCCTCAAGATTGAGGTTTTCCATGTTGACCTTGCGCCCGACGGCCAAGAGCAAGTGTGACCCTTTGAAAACACGACCATCCGTCGTTTCGATCTCGATGGTACCGGCCTTGCCCCGAACCGTTTTTGCCATCGCGCCTTCGGCTATTTCAACACCTTCTTCGCGCAGGCTGTCGAGCACGATCGCGGCCAGTTCCGGATCATCCTTGGGCAACGCCTTGTCGCCTTCGATCACCGTTACTTTGCTGCCCAGCCGGATATGCGCTTGTGCCAGTTCCATCCCGATGGGGCCGCCGCCGATGATCAACAGATGATCCGGTTTTTCGCGCAAATCAAACAGGGTTTCATTGGTTTCATAGGGCACCGTGTCCAAGCCCGGGATCGGCGGGACAAAAGGACGAGACCCCGTGGAAATCACGATGCGCCGCGCGGTGATCGTCGTATCGCCTGCCTGTACGGTGTTTGGGCCGGTGAAACGGCCAAACTCGCGGATGACATGCACGCCGAACCCTTCGAACCGCTCCTGGCTATCGACCGGCTCAATCTGTGCAATGACGTCCGCTACGTGATCCTTGGCGGCCGCATAATCCGACTGCGGCGCGACAGAACGCACCCCAAAAACATCTGAATGCGCCTGTGCATAGGCCGCCTTACCACTGGCGATCAGTGCCTTGGACGGGACGCAACCGAAGTTCAAGCAATCACCGCCCATCTTGTGCCCCTCCAAAAGCACAACCTTTGCCCCCATCTGGCTGGCACCCGCGGCAACGGAAAGCCCGCCAGACCCGGCGCCTATGACCAGGATATCGGTTTTGATGTCAGCCATCGTCAGCTCGCTTCTGATTTGCGAAAGAATTTAAGGATCATCGGCAAAGCCGCCAGCGCCGCAAGGCCAAGGATGGGGCCGATGATAAAGGGTTCCCACAACAGGCTCAGATCCGGGCTTTCGCCCCGGTCGAACACTTCGCCGACACCAACACCGATCCATGTAAAGACAATTGCCCCCGGAATGATACCCAGCGCTGTGGTCCACAGAAAGTTCCAGAACCGGACGCCGACCAGCGCCGGCAACAGGTTGGCGACGAAGAACGGCACAACAGGCACCAAGCGCAACAAAAAGAGCACGCTGATCTCATTGTCGTTCAAACCGTCTTTCAGCTTTTTGATCGTCCCTTCGGAGGCATCCATGCGTTCCGCCAAAGCGGCGCCGAACCCCCAGCGGGCCGCCAGGAAAATTGCGGACGCACCGATTGTGGCGGCCATAACGTTCAGGCCGGTGCCCAAACCAAGCCCAAACAGGAAGCCGCCGGTCACCGAAAACACCGCGGCACCCGGCAAGCTGAAGGCGACAACGATCACGTAAGCTGCGGCAAAGATCGCCGCCAACAGAACAATATTGGCATCGCGAAAGGCCAACAGGGCCTCGCGGTTTTGTTGCAGCGTGTCAAAGCTGAGATATTCACGGAACGATACCGCGCCCACGACTGATACCGTCAAGATCGCAAGGATCGGCAGCAGGCGCCAAAAGGTCCTGCGTGCGGCGGGAAGAGTGGTTTCGGATGTCTGGCTCATCAGGTCGGCTTACCTATTTCGTCGGTGTCCATAACATGCGGATCAGACGCAGACTTGGATAGGGTGCTCACGGCTGGTTGATTGGCAGTGATGCTTTGGTGCAATTCGATGGTCAAATCGACCAGAATTGTAATAGAAGTCGGGCGGAACCCGACGTCGTCCGGAATTTGTTTCAAAACCGTCAAAATCCGTCTTGCGGGGTTTGACTTTCCCGGAACGCATCGGTATTGGCCGGGCTTCGACGTATTCTTGGGTGCCGAATCCGCGCTGCACCCCACCGATAATTGGAGTTGGAGCGATGAAACGCACCTTTCAACCTTCGAACCTGGTTCGCAAGCGCCGTCACGGTTTCCGTGCGCGCATGGCCACGAAAGCTGGCCGTAAAATCCTGAACGCGCGCCGCGCTCGTGGCCGCAAATCGCTGAGCGCGTAAAGCGCCCAGCTTTTTCCGTTCTGACGGATATGACACCGCCGGAGGCCCCCAAGGATGGCTTTGCCAGCCAAGGGAAGACGCCTCCGGCGGTGTCCGTTTGTGTGCGGGTCCTGACCAAACGCGCTGATTTCCTGCGCGCGGCTCGGGCCAAACGGCAAAAAACCCACGGTATGATGGTACAGGGTCGCAAGCGGTCCATTGACGAGGCCGACGGCATCCGAGTCGGCTTTACCTGCTCCAAAAAGGTGGGAAATGCCGTCGCCCGCAACCGGGCAAAGCGGCGCCTGCGCGAAGTGGCGCGGCATGTTTTGCCGGCCCTGGGGCGAGACGGATGGGACTATGTTCTGATCGGTCGACACGAAGCGACGGCGGCGCGGGATTTCAAAGATCTTGAGAACGACTTGCGTTACGCGCTGCGCAAAATACATGGCTAAGGTATGACCCCGTTGGCCCATATCGTCGCCTTGCCCGTTCGGGCCTACCGGCTGATTTTCAGCCCATGGGTCGGCTTTAACTGCCGGTATCAACCCACATGCAGCGCCTATGCGTTAGAGGCGCTGGAAAAGCACGGGGCGGTGCGAGGCAGCTGGCTGACACTGCGCCGCATTGGCCGGTGTCATCCCTTGGGTGGTTCAGGATATGATCCGGTCCCCAAAAAGGATGACGTTCCGCCAAAGGACGCGTAAGCTTCCGACAGCGATGTTTTCCAACCGAACTGCTGGCGAAACGCTGACCATCGGCCCCTAGGGTTTCAGGGCCAAGCCGCCCTTATCGGTCCGACCTCGCGTCGGGATCTCTTCCCGGTCCAGCCCGCCTTCGAGGGTGTGAAATACGTCTTCTAAGAAGTTTGGATCGTCAAAATACCACGTATGCGCGGTGTTGAACCCGTCCGGAAAGTTGCCCCGGTGCGTTTTGAAATAAGCCCCGCAATAGACATCCACCGCTTTGCGCGGAATGTCTTCAGGCAGGCCGATCCGCCCGACGCGTGGCGCGACGCCGATCCGTTTGGCGTTTGACACGCTCAGCACATCATCCAGCGGGTTGTAGTAATTGGTCAGCCGGGCGCAATGGCGATAGATCGACGAACTTTTCGAATTCCCGTCCCCCATGCTGCCTGCTGAGACATCCCCCGCCACCAGCAACACCTGCGATACCGACCAGCTGCGCGCTGCAACCGCGGGGCGGTCATCGGCATCGTCAAAGGCCTCACGCACGACATAACATCCCATCGAATGCGCAAGGATGTGCATGTTGATATGGCAGTCTGGCCGCTGCAACGCCGCAAAGGTCGAAATCCCATCATCCACCAGCTTCAGGGCCGTTAGCTTGGCGTCTTTACGGTCCTCCAGATAGTTGAGCGCCGAACTGGCGCTGGGCCAATCATAGCTGATGACGATACCGTTGAAATTCAGATCGCTTAGCCGCTTTTTGATCTTGCGATGGCGCGACAGCATGTCTGCCGGGCTGTTGTTAAAGCCGTGCACGTAGATCACGATATTGCCTTCGTCCGGTATCGCACCGGGATGCGGGCACGCGCCGTCCATCACCTCTTTGACCCATTGCGTCTTGGTGGATTTATGGCTGGGATCAACGTCGTTCACGTTGCTTGGCACTTTCAGGAAATGCGTAGCGCCCGGTTCGTTGGAAAACTGACCCGACCGGATGCTGCGAGAGGTAAAAACATAATCCATTTTCTGTCCTTCGAAATTCGTTGTTGTAAATGACCGTAGCATAGCACCCGCACGGGACATTGGCCAATCAGGGTTTGTATTCTGCAACTGCACGCATAGGTTAACGAGACTGCAACAGCACTGCTGACGCACCCGGCGTTCAGCAAAGACCAGGAAAAGAGCTTATGAGCGACGACACCACCTATACCCCGCCAAAGGTTTGGACATGGGACAGCGAAAGCGGCGGACGCTTTGCCAATATCAACCGCCCTATTGCCGGCGCGACACATGACAAAGATCTGCAGATCGGCAAACACCCGCATCAGCTGTATTCACTGGCCACGCCGAACGGCGTCAAGGTCACAGTGCTGTTCGAAGAGCTGCTCGCGCTGGGGATTGAAGAGGCGGAATATGACGCTTGGCTGATCAATATCGGTGAGGGCGATCAGTTCGGAAGCGGTTTTGTCGACGCCAACCCGAATTCCAAAATCCCGGCTCTTGTGGATCACAGCACGACAACGCCGACCCGGGTTTTCGAAAGTGCGGCAATCCTGCTCTATCTGGCCGAAAAGTTTGGCAAATTCCTGCCTGCTGACGCTGCAAACCGGCCCGAAATGCTGTCCTGGCTGTTCTGGCAAATGGGCAGCGCGCCGTACCTGGGCGGTGGTTTCGGTCACTTCTATGCGTATGCACCCGAGAAATGGGAATACCCGATCAACCGCTTCACGATGGAGGTCAAGCGCCAGTTGGACGTTCTGGACCGTAATCTGGCGGAACGGCAGTTCATCATCGGCGACGAATATACGATCGCGGATATGGCCATTTGGCCGTGGTACGGTCAGTTGCTGTTGGGTCGCCTGTACGAGGCGGCAGAGTTCATAGATGCGGAAAGCTATACCAACGTGATGCGCTGGGCCAAAGAACTGGACGCGCGCCCGGCGGTCCTGCGCGGTCGGATGGTCAACCGTCCGTTTGGAGAGCCGAGCCTGCAGCTGCATGAGCGCCACGACGCGTCGGATTTTGAGCTGCGGACCCAAGACAAACTGGCCCCGGCCGAAGATGAATGACGGAGTGGCCCGGCGATCTGCCGGGCCTATTCTTTTTCAAAGGTGATGATGACCTCACCAATCGGAACACCAAATTTTTTCATATAGGCGCGGTTCAGCAAACGATCCTCGGACAGCAGCCACATCCAATCGTCAAATGTCACCCGCAACGTTCCATCCGGCACCGGCAGGTCGATCGTGTAGGTCCAATAAAACGTATCGCCACGCTCGACCCCGCTGGCCGTGCCAATCACACCGGGTGCCGTTCCTGACCATGTGTCTTCGCCGGTTTTGGTCAGGGTCCAGATCCGTTGTTCGGTCAGCCCGTCGGAGTAAACAAAATCCTCGACCAGCCGTAGTGTTTCGCCATCCCACGTTCCGTCAATCGTCACCTCGAACCGGCGTCCAACGGTCCCAAACACATCCTGAAACTGGCCATAGGCCACGGTGCGACCTTCAAAGAACTCTTCGAGGTTGAGCTCTCTGTCGCTATACAGATCATCATTCGGACCCGGTTGTCCCACACAGGCCCCCAGAAGGAAGATCAGCAAAATGGATAAGCGGCGCATGGGCGTTCCTTTCGTTTGATAAGTTCTACGTCTGACGGCCCCCTTCGGTTCTCCCCAGTTTTGCTGTATGGGACCGTCAACGCAACGAAAGGCATCCCATGCTCGACGACGACGCAGAGATTCACCCGCTGTTTGCCGGGGCCCCAAAAACGACGGAATTCCGCAAACTGCGCAAACGGATCGTGCGCTATACCCGCGAAGCCATCGAACAGTACGGGATGATCGAACGCGACGCGCGGTGGCTGGTTTGCCTCTCCGGGGGCAAAGATTCCTATACCTTGTTGGCCGTTCTGCATGAGCTGCAATGGCGCGGTCTCTTGCCCGTCGACATTCTGGCCTGCAACCTTGATCAGGGACAGCCCGGCTTTCCGGCGACCGTGTTGCCGGCTTTCCTGGAAAAAATGGGCGTGCCGCACCGCATCGAATATCAAGACACCTATTCCATTGTCGTTGATAAAGTGCCCCAAGGCCGCACCTATTGCGCGCTGTGCTCCCGTTTGCGACGCGGAAACCTGTATCGCATTGCACGTGAAGAAGGGTGCAGCGCCGTTGTGCTGGGGCATCACCGCGACGACATTCTTGAGACCTTTTTCATGAACCTCTTTCACGGCGGGCGCTTGGCCACGATGCCACCAAAACTGGTGAACGAAGAAGGCGATCTTTTTGTCTATCGCCCCCTCGCCCATGTCGCCGAGGCCGATTGCGACAGATTCTCCACGGCCATGAATTATCCCATCATCCCGTGCGATCTGTGTGGCAGTCAGGACGGGCTGCAACGCCAGCAGGTCAAGCAAATCCTCGATCAATGGGAAAGCAACAGCCCGGGCCGCAGACAGGTCATGTTCCGTGCTTTGATGAATGCCAGACCGTCTCATCTGCTGGACCCAAAGCTCTTCGATTTCCAAGGGCTGATGCGGGATCCGGGCAAAAATACTGAAAATTCAGAGGAAATTCCCGCTTTGCGTTAACGGTCCGGTGAACATAGGCCACCTAGTTTCTGCGTAACACGTATGTGACTGCAGATTCTGGAAGGTGTTTTGAATGGCCGTGATCGCCCTGAACCGGTTCGAAAAGGTTCGCAAGAAAATCTGGCCGATTCTGATCGGGCCACCGACACTGGCGTTCCTACCGGCTTTGACTTTGGGCGCGTTCTGGTTGGGGGGCGATGCGGCGCTGTTGATCATGGCGCTGGGAACGCCCCTTCTATTCGCGATTTGTGGCGCCTTTGGTCTGCTCCCCAAGGACCGGATGGCAGAGCTGGACAGTGTAACTGGCCTTCTTTTGCGGGACGGGTTCTATCGGCAGTTAGAACAAATCTATGAAGATACGGCGATTTCCGGTCTTCGATCGGTCTGTATCGTGTTGGAAATCGACGATTTCAAAGAGCTGTGCAAACGCCATGGCGAAGCGGCAGGCGATTTGATCGCACAACGGACCGGGGACCGTATTCTCGAAACCTTGCGGGACAGCGACACAGTTGCCCGTATGGGCGACGGCCGGTTTGCGGTCTGCCTGTCCCCCGTTCGCCAGCTTGACCTAGAGCTGTGCATCCAAATGGCCGGTCGGTTGCAATCCTCGATCGAAGCCCCGATTTCGCTGGATGGTATTTCGCTCTACGTGTCCTGTTCTATCGGGTTTTGCCCGCGCTCCCGCGCGCCGGGCAAATCGGCAGACGAATGGATGGATGCCGCCGTTGCGGCATTGACCGAAGCGCAATCCACCGGTCCATCGGCCATCCGCGCCTTTTCCATTGAGATGCACCGCCAGACCAAAATGCGGAATGATCTGCGTGAAGAAGCGGCGCAAGCCCTCGAAAACGGGCAGATCCAACCTTGGTTCCAGCCTCAGATTTCGACGGATACAGGCAAGATCACCGGGTTTGAGGCCTTGGCCAGGTGGGCACATCCGATGCGCGGCCTGATCCCGCCCAACGTGTTCCTGCCCGCTTTGGAAGAGGCTGGCCTTCTCGAACGGTTGAGCGAAGTGATGCTCTATCATGCCCTGACCGCTGTCAAAGCGTGGGATGCCTCTGGCGTGGATATCCCACGGATCGGGGTCAATTTCAGCGGCGATGAGCTGCACAACCCCAACCTGGTCGAGAAAATTCGCTGGGAAATGGATCGGTTTGACCTGGCCCCGGACAGGTTGTCGATAGAGGTATTGGAATCGGTCGTGTGCGAAGGGCCAAACGACATGATCACCCGCAACATTCGCGGACTGGGCCAACTGGGCTGTCGCATCGACCTGGATGATTTCGGCACCGGCAACGCGTCGATTGCGGCGATCCGGCGCTTCGATATCTCGCGCATCAAGATTGATCGGTCCTTTGTGATGAAGGCGGATCGCGACCCGGAACAACAGCGACTGATCGGGGCCATTTAGACGATGTCAGAGCGGCTGGGCCTTGAAACGCTGGCGGAAGGCGTTGAAACCGTGGGCGAACATGCGTTGTTGGCTCAATTGGGCTGCGACCACGTCCAAGGTTATGGCATTGCGCGACCGATGCCCTTTGACCAGACACTGGATTGGATCGCGACACATACACAAAAACTGCAAGACCCGCCGATGATCAGCCGCAAGAGCAGCTGAAACCGGCCTGCGATCTGCCGTCTATCCGCACATCTGAGCCGAATCCACTTGACCTTTTGGGCTGCACTCTGTTGAACCCACCGATGTCATATGCAGCACGAGGTCGCAGCTCTACATGGACGATCAGAATAAGAATCTCATCCTTGCCACGGCGCTGAGCTTTCTCGTCATCCTGGTCTGGTTTGTCGTATTTCCGCCACCTGAGCCGGAAACGCTGTCCCAGGCACCGGCAGATTCATTAACGCCGCCTGCGACGGCAACAGATGGTGTGGCCAGCGCGCCCAGCACCGCGGTGACCGGCACAGCCACAACAACAGCGGCCCCGGAACCCACGGCCATCGAAACCGCGGCGCGTTTGCCGATTGAGACGCCGCGCCTGACCGGATCCATTTCGACGCTTGGCGGGCGGATCGATGATCTTTATCTCAGTGACTATCAGGTCGCGCTGGACGACCCTGACACTGTGAAAATTCTGTCGCCTGTCGGCACGCCAAAGGCGTATTATGCCCTGTATGGTTGGGCCCCCGGCGCGGGTCTGGCCCCGGAACAGGTGCCCGGCGCCAACACGCAGTGGAGCCTTGTCGAAGGCGAGACCTTGACCCAAGACAGCCCGATTGTTCTGGCATGGGACAACGGCGCGGGACTGATCTTTAATCGGACAATTTCCGTCGATGAAAACTATATGTTCGACGTCACACAGTCGGTGACGAACAACGGTGATGCGACAGTCAGCCTTGCGCCCTATGGCGTTTTGGCACGGCATGGTCAGCCGCAGGAATTGAAGAACTTTTTCATCCTGCACGAGGGTGTTGTCGGCATGTCCGATGGCGAGCTGACGGAAACCGATTACGACAACATGCCGGACTTTGAAATCGACCCTCGCGAAGCCGCGCGGGCCGAAGTTGTGCAAGTGGAACAGAATGGCTGGATCGGGTTTACCGACCATTACTGGATGGCCACCCTGATCCCGGCCCCCGGCAGCGCGTTCAAGTCCGTCGCTAAATATGACGAACGGCGCGATATCTATCAGACCGAAGCCGTGTTGCCGACGCTGACCGTTGCGCCCGGCCAAACCGGTGCTGTTGAAACACAGCTTTTCGCCGGTGCCAAGGAATGGGAAACCATCCGCAACTATCAGCGCCAAGGCATTGAAGGCTTCATCGATAGCATCGACTGGGGTTGGTTCTTTTTCCTGACAAAGCCCATCTTCTGGCTGCTGCATGAGCTGAACAAACTGATCGGCAACATGGGCTGGTCGATCATCGGCCTGACGCTGATCGTCAAGGCGATCCTTTTCCCGTTGGCTTACAAGTCCTACGTTTCGATGGCGAAGATGAAAGAGCTTCAGCCGCAGATGGAAAAGCTGAAAGAGCAAGCCGGGGATGATCGTGAAAAGCTTCAGAAAGGCATGATGGAGCTGTACAAGAAGGAAAAGGTGAATCCGGCTGCGGGCTGTTTGCCAATCCTGTTCCAGATCCCGATCTTCTTTTCATTCTATAAGGTGATTTTTGTCACCATCGAACTGCGCCAAGCGCCGTTCTTTGGCCCCTTCCAGGACCTCAGCGCGCCTGACCCCACCTCGATCATGAACTTCTATGGTCTTCTGCCTTGGGCGGGACCAGAGCCTGATACGATCCTTGCGCTGGTGTTGATCGGTATTCTGCCGCTGTTGCTTGGCATCTCGATGTGGCTGCAGCAAAAACTGAACCCGGCCCCAACGGATCCAACGCAACAGATGATCTTTGCGTGGATGCCATGGGTCTTCATGTTCATGCTGGGCGGTTTTGCCAGCGGTCTGGTCGTCTACTGGATTTCGAACAACGTGATCACCTTTGCACAGCAATATCTGATCATGCGCAGTCAGGGGTACACGCCGGATCTCTTTGGCAACATCATGGCCAGCTTCAAACGCGGCAGCGGTGCCAAAGACGACGCCAAGTGACCGCGACGCTTGCCCATATCTGGCGGCACCCGGTCAAAGGGATCGGGGCCGAAGCACTGACGGATGTGACCCTCGCAGCGGACCAACCGCTGCCAGGGGACCGCGCGTGGGCATTGCGACATGAAGGCAGTGCGGCAACGCATGACTGGCAGCCGCGTCGGAATTTTCTGGTCGTGGCCTATGGCCCGAAGCTCGCGCAAATTCATGCTCAGTCAAAACCCGATGCGCGCCTGACGCTCACGCATCCGGACCGACCCGACTTGACCTTTGACCCATCTGTTGAGGGTCAGGCCCTGATCGATTGGGTCACACCGTTGTGGCCGCAGCAACATTCTGCGCCTCGTGAACTGGTCCCAGCCCCTGCGCAAGGCATGGCGGATAACGGTTTGGCGCAGCTATCCATCATGAACATGTCGAGCCTGCGCACCCTGTCGCAGCGCATGGGGCACATACTCGACCCGCGCCGGTTCCGCGGCAACCTGTGGGTGGATGGCTGTGCCCCTTGGGAAGAGTTTGATCTGATCGGACGCACCATTCGCATCGGCGCGGTAGAACTGGAAATCACCGAACGCATCGAGCGGTGCCGCGCGACCGAGGCCAACCCGGAAACCGGCCAACGCGATGTCGATCCATGTCGCGCGCTGATGCAGAGCTATGATCACAAGGATTTTGGCGTTTACGCGACGGTCCGTTCCGGTGGCAGCATCGCGATTGGCGACAGGGTGGAACCATCATGACAACGCTTCCTTTCCCTCTTGCCGAATTGCCAGACCCCGCCGAAGCCGAAGAAGCGCGCAAGCTCTTTGCCGGCCAATCGGAGTTTGTCAAAGGCGTGGTAGCCATGTCCGGCCTGCCCCCCGCGGACCGTATTGAGGTTTGCTTTGCCGGTCGATCCAATGTCGGCAAATCGAGCCTGATCAATGCACTGACAGGGACCAAGGGTTTGGCCCGCGCGTCCAACACACCCGGGCGCACGCAAGAGATCAACTATTTCACCCAAGGCCCGGACCTCTATCTCGTTGACCTGCCTGGCTATGGCTATGCCAATGCGCCACTGGACGTCGTCAAAAAGTGGCAGCGGTTGCTAAAGCAGTATCTGAGCGGACGCCAAACGCTGCGCCGCGCCTTTGTCCTGATTGATGCCCGCCACGGGGTCAAAGCGGTCGACGAAGAGATCCTCAAACTGCTCGACAGCAGCGCTGTGACCTTTCAATGCGTGCTGACCAAAGCCGACAAGGTGAAAGCCGCAGAGCGCGAAAAGGTTCTGGGCCAGGTACGCGCGGCTTTGTCAAAACACCCGGCGGCCTTCCCGGAAATTGTTCTGACGTCATCAGAAAAAGGCGACGGCATCGCCACACTGCGCAGCATCATTTCCGGTCTGATCTAAACCCTGTCAAACGTGCTGCGCACCGTTGACCTCAATCTCGGTGCCCGACATGTAAGAGCTTTCCTGAGAGCAGAGAAAGTAAATGACCGAGGCGACCTCATCAGGTTGCCCCAACCGCCGCATGGGCAGCTTTTCCACGATCTTGTCCGTACCGGGGCTGAGGATTGAGGTTTCGACCTCTCCCGGCGCGATTGCGTTGACACGCACGCCCAGTGGACCAAAGTCATGCGCCATTTCGCGCGTTAACGCCGCCAGCGCGGCCTTTGACGTGGCATAGGCTGCCCCGGCAAAGGGGTGAACGCGCGCACCGGCAATCGAGGTGACGTTGACCACGGCGCCTTGCGCCGCCGAAAGCTCTTCTTTCAATCCGCGGGCCAGAACGACGGAGGCAAAGAAATTGACGTGAAACACCTTTCCCCACGTCATGAGGTCGGTCTCAAGCGTGTTGAGCCGTTCACCATCCGGCCCCTTGGGCGAAATCCCGGCGTTGTTGACCAGTGCGTCCAGCCGTCCATCCAGCATCTCTTGAATGCGGCCAACCCCGTTGATGGTGTCAGCAGGATCGCTCAAATCCAGTTGCACATGGTTTTCTTCGCCTCCCGGCCATGGGCATTGCGGCGAAAACGGTGCGCGCGAGCATGTCAGCACGCGCCAGCCTTCTGCGCTGAACCTTCGCACCGTGGCGTGGCCAATACCGCGGCTCGCACCGGTCAACAGCAGGGTTTTCTGTGACATCTGGGCGACCTCCTCGCAACATATGACCAGAATGCTATCAAGTTCCGCGTGTTGTACAATGCTGGCCTTGGCATCGCACCGCCTTCGGCGTAACACGACCCACGCCAAAGAGACGCAGCACATGAAGACACAAGATATGAACCGTGACTGGATCGCCACCGCCCAGACCCTGTCGAGGGCTTTGCCTTACCTGCAACGGTATGATGATGCGATTGTTGTCGTGAAACTGGGCGGTCACGCCATGGGCAGCGACGAAGCAATGGAAAGCTTTGCCCGCGATATCGTGCTGTTGCAACAGGTTGGCGTGAACCCGGTGATCGTGCATGGCGGTGGTCCGATGATCAACGCGATGCTGAAAAAGCTTGATATCACCTCTGAGTTTGTCGATGGCAAACGCGTCACCGATGCGGCCACGATGGAAGTGGTTGAGATGGTGTTGTCCGGCGTGGTCAACAAACGCATCGTTCAAGCGATCAATGCCCAAGGTGGCAAGGCTGTTGGCCTTTCGGGCAAAGACGCCAACCTGATGACCTGTGATCCTGCGGACCCCAAGCTTGGGTTTGTCGGGCAACCGGCAAAGATGGACCCATCGCTTCTGCACAACTTGTTTGCCAACGACATGATCCCGGTGATTGCGCCGCTGGGGGCGGGCAAAAATGGCGAGACCTATAATGTGAACGGTGACACGGCAGCGGGTGCCTATGCGTCAGCTTTGCAAGCGGATCGCCTGTTGTTGTTGACCGATGTATCCGGTGTGAAAAACGCCGACGGCGATGTCCTGACAGAGCTGAAAGCAGCTCAGATCCGGGACCTGACGGAACAGGGCGTGATCGCGGGGGGAATGATCCCGAAAACCGAAACCGCCCTGGCCGCAATCGATGGCGGGGTACGCGCGGTTGTCATTCTGGACGGGCGTGCGCCGAATGCCGTCCTATTGGAACTCTTTACCGAACATGGTGCCGGCTCACTGATCCGCCCGGATTGACGCAGACGTGACCATTGGACGTCTTGCGTACGCCTGACCCGGGCTTAGTGTCCGGGCTATGGAAAACGAAGCTGCCATACGCCTGACGGTATTCCTGTCGCTCTTTGCGCTTTTTGCGCTTGCAGAGACATTGGCACCGCGCCGTCAGCGCAGCCAACCGCGCGGGCGGCGGTGGCTGACCAACTGGTCGATCACCGTTGCAAACACCGTGCTGTTGCGTCTCTTGGCAATTGGTCTTCCGCTGCTGGCCGTTGGAGCCGCCGTGGACGCGGGGGCCAATGGCTGGGGGCTCTTTAACCTGACGGGTTGGCCGATCTGGCTGGAAACCGTCCTCGCCATCCTGATCCTCGACTTTGCCATCTGGGCGCAGCATCTGATCACCCACAAGGTGCCAATCCTATGGCGGTTGCACCGGGTGCACCACGCCGACCGCGATATGGATGTGACCACAGCCATTCGGTTTCACCCTGTTGAAATCGCGTTGTCGATGCTGCTGAAGATCGGCCTTGTTTACCTGCTGGGCCCCTCTGCGTTGGCCGTGATCTTGTTTGAAATCATCCTCAACGGCACGGCGATGTTCAACCACGCCAACATCCGCCTGCCCCTGTGGCTGGACCGTGTCGTTCGGCTGGTGCTCGTAACACCCGACATGCACCGGGTGCATCATTCCGACAACCGCGCCGAACATGACAGCAATTATGGCTTTGCCCTGTCGATCTGGGATCGCATGATGGGTACATATATCGCGCAACCGGTACAGGGACATGACGAGATGACAACCGGTCTGGAATGGCAGGACGATCGGCCAAGCGGCCTGATCTGGTCCTTAACGCTGCCTTTCGCCCGCAAATGATCCTGTCAAAGATTGATGCCCTCGCTCGGGCCAACGGGCTGTTCCTGATGGGCGCTTTGAACCCCTCTGAGGACTACGGGACCGTTGTTTTAATCGGTTGCGCCGCCGATTTCTGGTCGGTTTTTTCGCAGAGAGGGGAATTTGCAGATAGGGCCAAAGACCCGGTCGACCGATGATCCAAGCGCGTCATCGGGGCCATCGCCAGCCACTTCGACGCCGGTACGGTTTACCCATCTGACGGGCCACCCTATGCCCCGTTCATTTCGTGGGCCTTGGCAAGCGGTCGGTTCGCGCAAAGCCCTGTGGGCATGATGATCCACGACACCGCCGGTCTGATGATTTCCATTCGCGGCGCTCTGACCTTTGATCACGTGGTGCCGTTGCCACGACAAGAACCTCTGCGTGTGTGTTACGTGCACTGGCCAACCCTGCCGCGATGCCTGTCCGGTAAACGCCTTGAGCGCCGAAACCGGATACAATGTCGCCGCATGCCACAGTTTTCTTGACACACCCGATGGATCAGATTGCATTGGGTCAGGCTGTAAGGCGCGACGCGTCTGCCCCGTCAGCCAGATATTTGATCGACCACCCGAGCAGTCGGCATTTCACATGAAGGCCTTTCACCCGCGATGAGCTTGACCTTGATCCTGATGCGCCACGCCAAGTCCAGCTGGACGACGCCTGGCCTGGCGGATCATGATCGTCCGCTGAACAATCGTGGCTTTCGGTCTGCCACAGCCTTGGGCGAATGGATGTGGGATGCAGACCTGCGCCCTGATCAGGTTTTCTGCTCCTCGGCGACACGGACCTTACAGACCTTTGCAGGGCTTGGCCTTGATATTGAGGCGACATCGGTTCCGCAGCTCTATCATGCTGGCCCGCAGACGATGCTGACTGTTTTGCAGTCTGCGACCGGACAATGTGTTCTGATGGTGGGTCACAACCCGGGCATTTGCGCCTTTGCCCATGACCTTGTTGGCCGCGCCCCTCGGCATGACAGGTTTTTTGACTACCCAACCGGTGCGACACTCGTTGTCCGTTTTGATGCCACGGACTGGTCAAATATCACGCCCCGCTCCGGTGTTGTCATCGATTTTGTCATCCCGCGCGAGCTGATCCCCGAATGAAAAAGGCCGGGCACAACGGCCCGGCCTTTCCCAGAATGTCGCGAGGATCAGTGACCCAGGATCTGGCTCAGGAACAACTGTGTCCGCGGGCTTTGCGGGTTGTTGAAGAACGCTTCTGGCTCGTTCTGCTCAACGATCTGGCCGGCATCCATAAAGATCACGCGGTTGGCAACCTGACGGGCAAAGCCCATCTCGTGCGTCACGCAGAGCATGGTCATGCCCTCTTCTGCCAGCTCGATCATGGTGTCGAGCACCTCTTTGATCATCTCGGGGTCAAGCGCCGATGTCGGTTCGTCAAAGAGCATGATCCGCGGCCGCATACACAGCGAACGCGCGATCGCCACACGCTGTTGCTGACCACCGGACAACTGACCGGGATACTTGTTGGCCTGATCCGGGATTTTCACCTTTTCCAGGAAATGCATCGCCGTGTCTTCGGCTTCTTTCTTGGGGATCTTGCGCACCCAAATCGGGGCCAACGTGCAGTTTTCAAGGATCGTCAGATGCGGAAAGAGGTTGAAGTGCTGAAAGCACATGCCGACCTCTGACCGGATCTTGTCGATCTTCTTCAGGTCCGATGACAACAAGGTACCGTCCAACGTGATGCTGCCTTGCTGGTGTTCTTCCAGCGCGTTGATGCAGCGGATCAGAGTGGATTTACCTGAGCCGGACGGTCCACAGATCACGATGCGCTCGCCCTGAAAAACCGTCAGGTTGATGTCGCGCAGCACGTGGAAAGAGCCGTACCACTTGTTCATGTTGTCGATCGTGATCGCGACTTCGTCGGATACTTTCATTTGTGCGGTTTCAGCCATGTTTGTCTGGCCTCCTTATCGATGATCGGTTGCGAGCCGGCGCTCCAACCATTGTGAGTATTGCGAGATGCCGTAGCAAACGATGAAGAACAGGAGCGCGGCAAAGCCCAAAAGCTCCCAGTAAACACCGTTCCATTCGGTCGAGGCGAGGATCGGTCCGCGGATCATGCCGACGAGGTCGAACATCGAGATGACCGACACGAGGGTTGTATCCTTGAACAGGCCCACCGCGATGTTCACGATCCCCGGGATCGAGATTTTCAACGCTTGCGGCAGGATGATCAGGCGCATGGCCAGCGGATAATCAAGACCCAGGCTGTCTGCTGCTTCATACTGGCCACGCGGCAACGCGGCCAGACCACCCCGGATCACCTCGGCGATATAGGCCGACGAGAACATGGTGATCATGATGACCACGCGCAGGAACAGGTCCACCGTGCTTTCGGGTGGGAAGAAGTAGGACAGCATGACCGAGGCCACGAAAAGCAACGTGATCAGCGGTACACCCCGGATGAATTCGATGAAGACCACACAGATGATCTTGATCAACGGCATGTTCGACTGACGACCCAGCGCAAGTGCGATCCCGATCGGCAAAGACAGGGTTACACAGGTCACGCCCAGCATCAGGTTGAGAATGAAACCACCCAAGTCACGGCTTGACACCGAGGACAAAAGCGTTTCTTCAGGTGCGATGCCACCGGCAATGATGGTCCCGACAATCCAGACCACAAAGGCTGCGGCAATCCCGCCGAAAAAGCCCACCGCAAAGCTTTGCTTGCCGAAGCGTTCAAAGACGACATAGCCGGCAACACAGCCCAGCAATGCAACGATCGGATACAGGATCGAACCACCCCAGATCAGCCAGAAGGCAATGAACGGGTACAGACCTGTAAAGATCAACAGCTTGCGCGGCAGATCAAAGAACAGCACCGGTGCCAAGGCCACGAACAACAGCAAAAAGGCAATTGTCGGACGCCAATACTGATCCGGCGGATATTTGAAGCCAAAGATCAGCTGGTTCCAGCGTTCCGTTAGAACGGCGAAACACGCACCGGTTTTGCCGGCCAAGATTTCACGGCATTCCGCCAGACTGCTCGCATTCCAGACCCCGTTGAGGATCCAAGGCAAGCTGCCTGACAAGATGACGTAGATCGCCCAGGCCGCCGCAAGTGTCAGCAGGGTGTTGACCCAGTTCGAGAACAGGTTGTCCCGCAGCCACTTGACCGGACCCGTTTGGGTCGAAGGCGGTGCAGATGCCGGGATCTGTTCGGTTTGGACAAACGCGATTTGAGCACTTTGATCAGACATGACTTAGCGCTCCTTCAACTTGATGGCGTTGTTGTAGATGTTCATTACGAACGAAATACACAGCGAGATGGTCAGGTAGAACAGCATCAACAGCAGGACGCATTCGATGGCGCGGCCTGTCTGGTTCAACGTGATCCCGCCCAGCGTTGCGGTAATATCCGCATAGCCAACGGCAATCGCCAAAGAGCTGTTTTTCGTGATGTTGAGGTACTGCGAAATCAGTGGTGGGATGATGATCCGCAGCGCTTGGGGCAGAACCACAAGGTTCATGATCCGACCCGACCGCAGACCCAGCGCCGCTGCGGCCTCTGTCTGGCCTTTGCTGATCGCCTGGATACCTGCACGAACGTTTTCCGCGATAAAGGCACCGGTATAGATCGACAAAGCGAACCAGAGCGCGATCAACGGACCACCGACCTTCAGGCCGCCGCTGAAGTTGAACCCTTTGAGTTCCGGATATTCGAAGTGCAGACCCATAACGGTCAGCAGGATGGCAACCGGTACAAACCAGATGGCCAAGGTCCAGTACCATGTCGTTGGGCGATCGCCCGTGTCGGCCTGAACCTGACCGGCCCATTTGTCGAGCGCGCGAGCGCCAAACCAAGAGGCAACCAGGAACGCAATGACCAGAACCCAGTTCAATGCTACCGCGCCAAAGAGCGGGCTCGCCAACCGCGGCCCCGGAATGTACACGCCCCGGTTTGTAAAGGCAAAGGCATCAAACAGCATCGTCGCCGACGGGTCTTCGCCCCCGAACGCACGAGGCCCGGGCAGAACGTTTGTCATGATCGTGAAGATGATGATGATCCAGATCAGAACCGGGATGTTCCGAAAGATCTCAACATAAAACGACATCAATTTGCGCACGAGCCAGTTGTTAGACAGGCGCAGAACACCCGCCAGAACGCCAAAAACAGTGGCCGTGATACAGGCCAGAAAGGCGACCAACAGCGTGTTCAGGATGCCGACCCAAGCCGCCTGAAGGTGCGGCGATTGGCCGTCATAGGGGATCAGGGTCTGGTTGATGTCGTAACCAGCCGGATTGCCCAGGAATTCATAACTGATGTTTAGACCGGCCGCGGCCAGGTTCTGCACCAGGTTGTTGGCAAGATAAGCAATGGCGACGATCAGAACGATGAGCGCAATGCCTTGAAATGTATATGATCTGTACCGCGTGTCATTAAACAGCATCGACAGCTGGAATGATTGGCTCGGCGGATCGGAAAGCGTCGTCATGACTGGATGGTCCCTATGGTATCCTAGTCTTTTCTCCCGGCAGGGTTTGCCCCCCGCTCCTCGAAGACCAGTGGATTATTGGAGTGAAAAGGGCGCAGACTTTCGTCTGCGCCCGATCCAAAGGTTGTCTTAGCGGAACGGAGGCGAGTACAGCAGGCCGCCGTCGGTCCACTGTGCGTTCAGACCGCGTGCCAGACCGATCGGTGTGTCTTCACCGATGTTCTTGGCAAAGACTTCGCCGTAGTTACCACCGGCCAGAGCGCGCGCTGCCCACTCTGCGTCCAGTCCCAGCATTTCGCCCAGAGTACCTTCGGTACCCAGCAGACGGTTGATTTCCGGGTTGTTGGTGCCTGCGGACAGCTCAGCAATGTTTGCCGAAGTAACGCCCAGCTCTTCAGCTGTGATCATCGCGTTCAGAGTCCAGCGAACGATGTCGCCCCACTCGTGGTCACCGTGGCGAACCAGCGGGCCCAGAGGCTCTTTGGAGATGATTTCCGGCAGCAGAACGTGACCGGCAGGATCTTCGAAGGTTGCACGTGTCGCAGCCAGACCCGATGCGTCGGTGGTGTAAACGTCACACGCACCTGCGAGGTACTGCTGCTGGGCTTCGGCGTTGGTTTCGATCGGAACCGGCTCGTAGCTGATGTTGTTGACGCGGAAGAAGTCCGCGAGGTTCAGCTCTGTCGTGGTACCGGTCTGGATGCAGACGGTCGCACCGTCCAGCTCTTTCGACGATGTCACGCCCAGATCTTTCGGAACCATGAAGCCCTGACCGTCGTAGTAGTTCACGCCGGTGAATTCGAACTTCAGGTCAACGTCACGCGAGAAGGTCCAGGTTGTGTTCCGGGCCAGCATGTCGATTTCACCAGATGCCAGAGCGGTAAAACGTGTTTTACCGGTGGTCGGAACGAACTCAACCGCAGTTGCGTCGCCCAGAACCGCAGCGGCGACCGCGCGGCAAATAGCAACGTCAAAACCGGACCATTCCCCATTGGAATCCGGCGCCGCGAAGCCAACCAGACCGGTAGTCACGCCGCAGTTCAGCTTGCCGCGTGCTTTCACATCGTCCAGTGTGCCCGCTGCCGCAGCACCAGCCGCCAGGCCGGCGACAGTCAGCGCGCCAAAGAATACGGATTTTTTCATTTTTACCTCTTCCTTATTATCCGCCGATTGTTTTCGACGGTGCCCAGCGTGAGCAGCCGAGCGAGATGCCAATCTGGGGTTATCCCCATATTTGGTGGTCGGGAGTGTGGACGGATTCATCAAGGAACGTCAAGGGTGAGTTCACACAATTCGATGCGTTACCCATGGGTAAGAGCGATTGATGCGCAAATCCTCTACGTTGTCGCGGGATTCGACATGTCATAGACCCGTTTTGCGTGCAGTAAGGCTTGGCGTTTATGTTCCGCCATTTCCTCGGCTTCTTCGTCTTTGCCCCACTGTTCCAGCTGCCATAGCTCATCCAGGCGCGACAGGGTCCAAATCGCGTCCGCATCCCGCCAATCCAACGCTGCTGCAAAGCCAAGGATCAGCGATCCGGACAACGAGACAAGATCATGAAAAGCGGCCAGTTCAAAAACGCTCAATCGGTGAACGTGGCCGGACAAAAGGCCAAGCGCCTCGGGGTTTTGCGGGACATGCATCAATCCGGCGCGCGCCTCTAACGTCACGCCCAGCGCGTCTTTTGCCCATTCCAACGCGGGGTCCCAAAGCGCAGCCTGCCGCGCGACCAACTCCTCCGGGGTGTCCGCGCGATAGCACAAGAGGTCACTATCGCCATAAGCCGCCAGCATGTCGGCAACCTCGGCGTGTTGAAAGGCAACCTTGTCAACGGCGGCATTGGCGGTGCGCGTAAAGGGCATGGACAGCGGATCGACAACCTCTTCCTGCGCATCCCATTCGGCGGCGATTTCAGCGGCCAATGCATGGGTTGGGACGAGCAACGTCGCCTTGGCTGGAGTTTTCAAGCCGCGGCCATCCAGCAAAACGGTAAACCCGTCCGCATTTTCGGCAACGGTCGCTTCTTTCCAAAATCGTTTCTGTTTCCATTCGCTCATTGAAACCGTCCCCATGATAGAACCGCATCGATCAGGTCTTCTGGTGTATCCACAACCGCATCGGCCCCTGCAAGGCGCGCGCGGTCGTGATAGCCCCAACTGACGCCAATAAAACCGGCCCCTGCGGCGCGGGCCATCTCCATATCAAAACTCGTATCCCCAATGACCACCGTATCAGCCGGTTCCACACCTGCATCCCCCATGGCCGCAGACACCATCGACGGATGCGGCTTGGACGGATGGTCGTCTTCACAATGCTGGGTCACAAAATAGGGCCGCAATTCGTGCGCATCGAGCAGGATGTCCAGACCCCTGCGGGATTTGCCCGTGGCAATACCCATCAACAAAGGCGGCACCGCGTGGAGCTGGGCCAAGACCTGAGTTATCCCATCATACAAGGGAGAGCTTTCACGGCTGCCCGCACCGATCCGCAGCTCGCGATATGTCTTTTTATATGCCGCCACCAGATGGGCCTGCGTGTCATCATCGGCGGTTGGGGCCAACTGGGCCATGGCCGATGGCAGCGACAGGCCCACGGTGGCCAAAACCTCGGCGCGGCTGGGCCCTGGCAGGTTCATCAGACCAAAGGCATGAGACATGCCCGCAACGATATCATTCTGGCTGTCGACCAGCGTGCCATCAACGTCAAACACCACCAGCTTAAGTGGTGCGGTCATTTCAAACCCTCAAACGGGTCGTCTGCCGCCAGATCCTCGGTCCAGCCCAGGATGTCCCAGCTGGCCTTCATGTGGTCCGGCAACTCGGCCACGACCTCTAGCGGTTTTTTGGTTTCGGGGTGTTCGACCACCAACCGGCGGGCATGCAGGTGGAGCTTTTTGCTGATGATACCGCCCAGTTGGGCACCCCAACCGTCGCCAAGGTTTTCCTGGCCTGACCCACCGTATTTCCCGTCGCCAGCGATGGGATGCCACATCTCGGCCATATGCGCACGCAGCTGATGGGTACGGCCCGTCACAGGTTCCATTGCAACCCAAGCCGCCCGCGACGCCACGCGGTAAAGGGTAGCGTAAAGCGTATGCGCCCGTTTCGCCCCCGGCGTGTCATCAATATCGCGCGGGTGGACATTGATCATCCGTTCGCCTTCGCCGCCGCGCCCGTGTCCCGGTGCTTTGACCAAACCCGTTTTTATCTCGCCCAGATAGGGCGTTGGCACACCGGCCACCAAGGCCCAGTAAATCTTGCGCGTGGCCCGGTGCCGGAACGACGCCGTCAACGCCTGCGCCGCCGTACGTGTACGCGCCAAAATCAGGACACCTGACGTGTCTTTGTCCAAACGATGTACAAGGCGCGGGTTTTCATCATAGCCAAAGCGCAACGCCTCACCCAAGCCGTCCACATGCCGGGTTTGACCGCTGCCGCCCTGCACCGGCAAGCCGCTGGGCTTGTTCAAAGCGATGACATGGTCGTCCTTGTAGATCACGCAGTCCCGGATCATCCGCGCATCTGCGTCGCTGACCTTGGACTTTGGTGGATGCACAGGCGCCGGGGCATCAGGCAAAGGCGGAACGCGCACAGACTGTCCCGTTTCGATGCGGGTTGAGGCTTTGACCCGGCCGCCATCCACACGCAACTCGCCTTTGCGACACATCTTTTCAATGCGGCCCTGGCTCAATTGCGGGAAATGGCGTTTCAACCACCGGTCAATCCGCTGATCATTGTCGTCTTCGGCG
Organism: Paracoccaceae bacterium; assembly: GCA_965198725.1. GTDB lineage: Bacteria > Pseudomonadota > Alphaproteobacteria > Rhodobacterales > Rhodobacteraceae > CBDAPX01. The sequence continues at coordinate 1,342,630 of CBDAPX010000001.1, read as the reverse complement.
ACCGTCAGGATCTGAACACCACTCATGCTAAAATTCCTCGCATCATGCTCATCCCCAAGAAAAGTCCACCCACGGACAAAAGCACCGACAACCCGACATAGAGCGCCGCATATCCAACATCCCCGCGTTCAATCAGGGTCACGGTTTCCAGCGAAAAGGCCGAAAAGGTTGTAAAGCCGCCCAGTAATCCGGTCATTACGAAGGGGCTGTAGTGGGTCAGGCCGCGTTGCGCTGCCAGGACCACAAAAAGGCCCATCAGGATCGAGCCAACGACGTTAACCATTATGATCGCCAGGGGGAACCCGGTCTTGCCCAAAAGGCGCAGGATCGCGATGCCCGTCAGATATCGACAGGACGCGCCGATGGCCCCTCCGAGGGCGACAAGAGTAAGGTTGTGCAACATGCGCGGTCTGTCGCGTGCGACGCGGTCAATGTCAAGTTTGCCGCTGGGCACGCAGCTTGGCAAAATAGTCCAAACGCTTTTTCAACTCGCGTTCAAAACCCCGTTCGACCGGGGCATACAGCGCGGGGCGCTTCACGCCTTCGGGGAAATAGTTCTGCCCCGAAAACCCGTCTTCGGCGTCATGGTCATAGGCATAGCCGTCACCATAGCCTTGGTCTTTCATCATCTGGGTCGGCGCGTTCAGGATATGTTTGGGCGGCGGCGTGCTGCCGGTTTTGCGGGCCAAGGCGCGGGCCTGTTTGTAGCCCACGTAAACCCCGTTCGATTTCGGTGCGAGTGCAAGGTAAACGAGCGCCTGCGCCAGCGCCAACTCTCCTTCGGGAGAGCCCAACCGTTCGTAGGTTTCCCATGATTGCAGGCAAAAGGCTTGCGCCTGTGGGTCGGCCAGACCGATATCCTCAACCGACATCCGGGTGATCCGGCGCGCAAGAAACCGAGGGTCCTCTCCCCCTTCGAGCATCCGGGCAAACCAATAGAGTGCGGCGTCCGGGTCGGACCCGCGCACCGATTTGTGCAAGGCCGAGATGAGATTGTAATGCTCTTCGCCTGTCTTGTCGTATTTCGCCGCCCGCCGCATCAACCGTTTGCCCAGCGCCTCTGGGTCCAGCGGCGTGGTATCCCCCCAAGCCGCCACCTGTTCGATCAGGTTCAACAGCGCGCGCCCATCACCATCCGCCATCTCTTGCAACGCGTCCCTAGCCGCCGGGGTCAGCGGCAGCGGGGTGCCAAGCTCTTGTTCTGCCCGCTGGGTCAACCGCTCTAGATCCGCAAGGCTTAGCCGCTCAAGCACCAGAACCTGTGCCCGGCTCAAGACAGCGGCGTTGAGTTCAAAGGACGGGTTTTCGGTCGTGGCGCCGACCAACAGGATGGTGCCGTCTTCCATATGCGGCAGGAACCCGTCCTGCTGGGCCTTGTTAAACCGATGGATCTCATCGACGAACAACAACGTGCCCTGCCCTGTCCGCCGCCGCAGCTTAGCCGCTTCGAACACTTTCTTGAGGTCCGGCACCCCAGTGAAAATCGCGCTGATCTGAACGAAATGCAGGTCGGTTTCATGGGCCAGCAGCCGCGCAATGGTGGTTTTACCGACACCCGGCGGACCCCAAAAGATCAGTGACCCAAGACTGCCGGCTTTCAGCATCACGGACAAAGGCGCATCCGGACCCAGAACCTGTTCCTGTCCGATCACCTCGCCCAGGCTTTGCGGGCGCAATCGGTCTGCCAGTGGGCGATGCGGTTCCGGCGCATCCGGGTCCGGGGTTTGATCAAAGAGGTCTGCCATCGGTCAAAGCCGCAAACGCAGCCGAACCGTTTGGCCCCGCCGCAGCGCGTCGATATCCAGCCTGCGCCCAGGGTCGGTCAGAGCGTCATCGACATCCTTCGTCGTTGCGATCGTCGCACCATTGATGTCGAGCAAAAGGTCGCCGGGCTTCAGCCCCGCACGCGCTCCGATCCGGCCGGGGTCGACAACGACGACACCTGTTGCGGTTTGCGGCAGGCCAAGCCGCGTGATCACCGCCGGGTTGATCCGCGCGACCGACAACCCCGGTATCGCTGTTTTATCGCCGAGCGTGATGGGATTTGCAGGTGGCTGATCTGGGGCCGCCATCATGGCCACGTCCGTGACGATATCCTCACCATCGCGGTTGCGCGTGATGGCGGCACTGTCGCCAATGCCGCGCACCGACATCCGAAACAGCATTTCGGGTGGAGAGTTCACCGGCAGGCCGTCAACCTCGGTGATCACATCCCCCACTTTGAAGCCTGCCTTCGAAAACGGGCTTTCGGGGTGCAAATCAGAAATCAAGATGCCCTCTGGCACGGCAAGGCCCAGCGACCCTGCCAAATCGGAATCCACCGGTTGGCCAGACATACCCGCCCAAGGCCGGGCAAATTCCGCGTTTCCGTCCAGCGCCTGAACCACAAACTGGTCCACAAGGTTAGAGGGGATGGCAAACCCGATCCCGTTTGACCCGCCAGAGCGACTGATGATCGAGGTGTTGATGCCGATCAGGTTGCCATTCACATCAATCAGCGCACCACCGGAATTGCCCGGGTTGATCGGCGCATCCGTCTGAATGAAATACCCGCGACCATTGCCCGTTGCGGCACCGGATCGCGCAAGGCCCGAGATAATGCCGCTGCTGACGGTTTGGCCAATGCCAAACGGGTTGCCGATGGCCAGAACAAGTTCACCCACCTCGACAAGATCTGAATTGCGCAGCCTCAAGTAAGGCAACTCACCCTCGGCCTCGATCTTGAGCACGGCAATATCGCTTTGCGCGTCAGACAACAGAACAGTGGCCGAATATTCACGACGATCTGACAGCACAACGCTGATCTCTGTTGCTTTCCCAACCACGTGATAGTTCGACACGATCACCCCGTCTTGCGTCAGGATTACGCCTGACCCGAGCGAATTCTGGACACGCGGGCGGCTGGACCCGAAACCGCGAAAGAACTCTTCAAAAAACGGATCGCCCATGAACGGGCTTTGCCGCGCCTCGGTGACGCGCTTGGCGAAAATGTTGACGACAGCCGGGGCAGCCTCTTTGACCAATGGGGCAAAGCCGAGGCTGATCTCGGCCTGGCTTTGGGGTACGCGGGTCTGCGCCATCGCGCCCGTGGTCAAACCCATCATGAAAACCGCCAAAGCAAAACGAAACATGGTTAAACAGCCCTTCCTAGTCGTCCCGGGGATATGCAGGTCGCGGACCGGGTTTTCAAGCACTGGCGGCAAAAGCATCCGTCTGAGCCCGGATCGAAACCTGTCAGGTAAACTGATCAATCCAGCGGCGCGTGCAACCGGGTGCCAGCAGTGATGATGCCGCCGCGGTTGCCGATTTCGATAGAGCCATAGCGTTGGCGAAAACAATCCGGCAACGGACGGTCCCCCGGCAATGACAGCCAAAGGCGCAACAGATGCCGTAGTTGCGTGGGGTCCGGCCAGTCGACAAAACCGGTTCGGTCATGCAGTTGCGCGTGGTTGTAAACGAATTGCATATCCCCCGGCTGCAACCGCATTTGCACATGCATCTCTGGGTCGTTGGCGAGCGCATCAAACATGTCGAGTGCTTCGACATGCGCTTTTGTCAGGCGCATGGCCGCGTCGAACCTTTGCGCACTATCGATATATTGGCGCTGGTAAAACACGGTCAGGTGCCCTGCATGCCAAGACAGGGGCGGGATTTCCATGTAGGGCTTTTGACCCTCTGGAACCTCGCCGCGCCGGTCCGTTGCAATCGGGTCAAAGAGCAAGGCGAGCAAATCTGGCCGCTCGACCCGCATCCGGTTAAAGATCGCCTCGACGCTCACCAACAGGCTATCGCCGCCTTCCTTGGCATCGCGGAGGCACAAAAGGCCCACGACATCCGCGCTGTCGGTGTGAAACGTCTGGCGCGCCGCGGTTTGGTAAATGCGTGTATTCGTGTCTGCCGGGTTGGCACCGGTATCCCGCACATGACCCAGGATATGGCCCGCCGCGTTTTGCGACCGTGCGCTTCCCAGATGCGCACCAATCCCGCAAAAAATCGCTGCGGACGTTTCCTGACTATAACGATCCACCGGCAAGCCGCGTAGGACCTTTACGCCGATCCCCTGCAACAGCGTTTGCCGTAGTTCATCAATGCGATCTTGAAACACGGTGAGCGGAAAATCCGCCGCAGTGATTTCCCCGATATCGCGGCCCAGCGACAGATAGTGGCGGGACGCATTTTCAAGATCGGCAATCTCTGCTGGCGTCAAATGGATCATCCAACGGTCTGGCTCTGCCGCCAAATCGCGTCCGATCCATGCCGACGGGCCAGTCAGCGGATCCGGTATCTGGGATAGATCGAACATCAAGCGCCTACCTCGCTGGTCCTGCCTTAGTGTTGCGCGCGCATTTGGGTATTTCCAGCCCCTGCGGCCCATTTGGTCCAACAAAAGAAAACCCCCGCACTGGGAAGTGCGGGGGTTTCTAACTGGCAGACTGGGCAGAGAGTTACTCTTCTGCCGCGTCCTCTGCTGCAACGCGCGCCTTGTCGGCTGCGCCTTTGGCGTCGACGTCACGATCAACGAATTCAATGATCGCCATCGGGGCCATGTCGCCATAGCGGAAGCCGGCTTTCAGAACCCGGACGTAGCCACCTTGACGGTCTTTGTAGCGCGGGCCCAGAACCTCAAACAGCTTTGCAACGTCCTTGTCTTCTTTCAGACGCGCGGCTGCCTGACGGCGGGCGTGCAGATCACCGCGCTTGGCAAGGGTGATCAGCTTTTCAACGACCGGGCGAAGTTCTTTTGCTTTCGGCAGAGTTGTCTTGATTTGCTCATGTTCGATGAGCGAGCCAGCCATGTTTGCAAACAGAGCCTTGCGGTGCTCATGAGTACGGTTCAGGCGGCGGTAACCACGTGCGTGACGCATTTTGATTTTCCTTCTTTCGCTTTTGCTTTGTCTGGCCCCCGATGCGTGTCAGGGGCTCTCCTTGGGGCGGTATTGCCCATGTTTTCCCCGGACACTCCCAATTTGGGCCGGGCATTGGATGAAGACGCGCTTAGAACGCGTCTTCGAATTTCTTGGCCAGATCTTCGATGTTATCTGGCGGCCAGTCCTCGACATCCATGCCAAGGTGCAGACCCATGCCGGACAGCACTTCTTTGATCTCGTTCAGCGATTTCCGACCAAAGTTCGGCGTGCGCAGCATCTCTGCTTCGGTCTTCTGAATCAGATCGCCGATATAGACGATGTTGTCGTTCTTCAGGCAGTTGGCCGAACGGACCGACAGCTCCAGTTCGTCCACTTTCTTGAGCAGAAGCGGGTTGAACTCCAAGCCATCGTCTTCGTCCTGGCGACCGGCTGATTCCGGCTCGTCGAAGTTCACGAAGATCGACAACTGATCCTGCAGAATGCGCGCGGCATAAGCAACCGCGTCATCCGGTGTGATCGAACCGTCGGTTTCGACCTTCATGGTCAGTTTGTCATAATCCAGAACCTGGCCTTCACGGGTCGGTTGCACGTCATAAGACACTTTCTGGATCGGCGAATAAATTGCGTCGATCGGGATCAGACCAATAGGCGCATCTTCCGGCTTGTTCTTTTCCGCCGAGACATAGCCTTTGCCGGTGTTGACGGTCAGCTCCATGTAGAGGTCGGCACCATCGTCAAGGTGACAGATCACGTGGTCCGCGTTCAGAACCTCGATACCCGCGCTTTCGCTGATGTGACCGGCGGTTACAACCGCCGGACCTTTGGCCGAAATCGACAGACGCTTTGGTCCTTCGACTTCCATGCGCAGCGATACGCCTTTGAGGTTCAGGATGATGTCGGTGACGTCTTCACGCACACCGGCAACCGACGAAAACTCGTGCAGGACGTTGTCGATCTGAACGCTGCTGATTGCAGCGCCTTGCAGCGAGCTCATCAGGATACGACGCAGCGCGTTGCCCAGCGTCAAACCAAAGCCACGCTCCAGCGGCTCGGCCACAACAGTTGCCTGACGCGACGGGTCATTGCCCGGACGCACATCAAGCTGTGTTGGTTTGATGAGTTCGGCCCAATTTTTATGGATCATGTAAGTCCCTCCATTCCTGCCTGCGCCCCATGTCCGTAAGGTGCAGACGCCCGAGGTTTAAAATGACGGATCGGGGCCGTGCGGATGCACAGCCCCGAAAACAATTTCTGACCCTTAAACGCGGCGGCGTTTCGGAGGGCGGCAACCGTTGTGAGCAATCGGTGTTACGTCGCGGATCGAGCTGATGTTGAAGCCAACAGCTGCCAGCGCGCGCAGAGCCGATTCACGACCCGAGCCGGGGCCCTGCACTTCGACTTCCAGCGTTTTTACGCCGTGTTCCTGTGCCTTGCGGCCCGCATCTTCGGCGGCCATCTGTGCGGCATAGGGTGTCGATTTCCGCGAGCCTTTAAAGCCCATGGTCCCGGCGGACGACCAAGAGATCGCGTTGCCCTGGACGTCAGAGATCAGGATTTTGGTGTTGTTAAAGGTCGAGTTCACATGTGCCACACCAGCGGCAATGTTTTTACGCTCTTTACGCTTAGTCCGTGTCTTATCGCGTGCCATTGACCTGCCTCCTTACTTCTTCTTGCCGGCGATCGGTTTCGCCGGGCCCTTGCGTGTGCGGGCGTTGGTATGGGTGCGCTGGCCGCGCACAGGCAGGTTGCGGCGATGGCGCAGACCGCGGTAGCAGCCCAGATCCATCAGACGCTTGATGTTCATTTGCACTTCCCGGCGCAGGTCACCTTCAACGCTGTAGTTTGCGTCGATGTGCTCGCGGATCTGCAGAACTTCGGCGTCGCTCAATTCGTTGACGCGACGGGTGGCGTCGATGCCAACCGCTTCGCAGATGTCTTTGGCCGATGTATGGCCAATACCGGTGATATATGTCAGGGCGATCGGAACCCGCTTGGCAGTCGGGATATTAACGCCGGCAATACGTGCCACGTGTCACTTTCCTTTTCGTTGCGGTTCCGTAATCCCGGAACCTTTTTTCACAACCCGGGCCGTGGCAGTGTGCGCCAGAGAGCCCCAGTATGTTTGAGGTAATAAGTCCAACAGCGAATCCGCTGGACACATTGGTTCTCGGATGAGACGGTGCGGTTTATTGGTAATTTGTTAGGACGTCAAGGTCCGTCATGCCAAGCCGCGGATCAGAACAGGAAGGCGGCCCCGACCTGAAAGCCATGGGTGATCGTGTCATAGGCGAAAAAGTCGCGCGTGCCGGGTGTTCCGGTGTCATAATCAACGCCCACCGCCTTATAGCTTAGCTCGACATTCAGGTTGTCGCGAGCATGCCAAATGGTACCGGCCTGCAAGGTCCAGGCGAAATCAGATGCCACACCAAAACCGCCGATATCGCCTTTGGCCAACAGGGACCAGTCACTGGTTCCGATACGTTGAATGTACCGAGCGCCGATATGGGGGTCGACCCAGTTCTCGTCGATCCCGACATCGCCCGAAATCGGTCCCAACGTCGCATCAACATCAATGCTCATATCCCACCAGCGGAAACCACCGTAGAGGTCCAGCGTGCGGTCCGCTTCTGCAACAACGCGCCGAAAGACAGTTGCCGTCAGCGTACCTTGAAACGTATCGACGATGGCCAACCCCGCGCCGCCCGCGAAACTGCCCTGATCAGACAAAACCATATAAGCGTAATCGAGGTTGAAGCCCCAACCGCTGTCATGCAGGCCCTCAAAAACGATCATGAAACCGGAATCCAAGGTGCTCAGGATATCTGCCGGATCAACACTCAGCCCCAACGTTTCCAAAGGCCCCAGCGTCGCATCGCCGTCAATGTTGGGTAAAAAGCCATAGGGCATAACGGTCCATGACCAAGCGCCTTCTGCCTTGGCGGCCGGCGCCGCCGCTAGCATGCAACAGGCAATAAAAGCAGAGCTAATCTTTGTCATGAGCAGCCTCCTCGAAGATGACCACAACCATCTTCGCGGAGTTGACCCATCAAATCAACGATGTGTTTTCATTCGGGAATGTGTCGCCGCGCGCATTCTGCTGCAGGCGGCGACGTTATCGGTTACGCGTCGAGCACGCCGGCGAGGTCTTTTTGGACCGCCGAAATCTCGCTCAGACCGTCGATTTTCGACAGGTTGCCCTTGGCATAATAATAGCCAATCAGCGGCGAGGTTTTCTTGTAATATTCCATCAACCGGATGCGCAGGCTGTCTTCGTTGTCGTCGGCGCGAACCGGTTGTCCGGCCGCGCGTGCTTCTTCGGCGCGGTTGACGATCCGCGTTACCAGCGTCTCGTCATCCACTTCCAGCTCAACGACCGCATCCAGCGTCTCGCCCTTTTCGGCCAGCAAATCCGCCAAGGCATCGGCTTGGGCCAACGTGCGCGGGAAACCGTCAAAGATGAAACCACCGCTGGCACCTTGTTCCAGCTTTTCCCGGATCAGCCCGATGACGATCTCGTCAGTGACCAACTCACCTTTGGCCATGACGTCGGCAACGATCTTGCCCATTTCGGTGCCGCTGTCTTTCGCCTCGCGCAGCATGTCCCCGGTTGACAGCTGAACCATGCCGCGTGTGTCGACCAGGTGGCGCGCTTGCGTACCTTTACCCGCACCCGGCGGTCCCAAGATTATGATATTCATCGCCTAGACGGAGCCCTCTTCCCACGTTTCTTGCTCTTGCCGCGCAGCTGCGACTTTTCGATCAGCCCTTCATACTGATGGGCCAGCAGATGGCTTTGGACCTGCTGGATCGTATCCATGGTCACAGTAACAACGATCAGCACAGAGGTACCGCCGAAATAAAACGGAATTGCGAATTGGCCGCGCAGAATCTCAGGCAACAGACAGACCGCCGCGAGATAGGCAGAGCCCAGAACCAGGATCCGGTTCACGACATATTCCAGATATTCCGCCGTTTTCTTGCCTGGACGAATACCCGGAACAAAACCGTTCTGGTTTTTCAGGTTATCGGCCACGTCGTCCGGTTTGAACGAGACGTTGAACGTATAGAAATACGCAAAGAACACGATCATAAGCGTAAAGAACGCCAGATACAGCGGCTGACCCGGACCAAAGTTGGCCAACAGCCAGGACATAACAGGGCTGCTTGTGGTCGAGGATGAGAACGTGCTGATCGTCACCGGCAACAACAACAGCGAGCTGGCAAAGATCGCCGGGATCACGCCCGATGGATTGACCTTGACCGGCAGGTGGCTGGAGCCGCCATCATACACTTTCATCCCGACCTGACGGCGCGGGTATTGAATGTGTATTTTTCGCAAGGCTCTTTCCATGAAGACCACGAATGTGATCGTGCCCACAACCATCGCAATCACCGCGACAATGATCGCCGGGCTCAACGCGCCCGAACGGCCAGAGGCAAAGAATTGCGCCAAAGCAGCGGGGATTTCGGCGATAATACCGACGAAAATAATCAACGAGATCCCGTTTCCGACGCCGCGAGCCGTGATCTGTTCGCCCAACCACATCAGGAACATCGTACCGCCCACCAGTGTGATGACACAGGCAGCCCGGAAATAAAGCCCAGGGTCCGTGACCAAGTCGCCCGATTCCAACGAGACAGCAAGCCCATAGGCCTGTACGGTCGCCAGCGCGACAGTACCATAGCGCGTGTATTGGTTGATCTTTTTACGACCTTGTTCGCCCTCTTTCTTGAGCTGTTCCATCGCTGGAACCATGGCCGTCAGAAGCTGAACGATAATCGAGGCCGAAATGTACGGCATAATCCCGAGTGCAAAGATGCTCATCCGCCCCAGCGCGCCGCCGGTGAACATCGACACCATACCGCCAATGCCCTGCCCCGCTTGTTCCATGAACTCACGCAAGGCAAGACCGTCAATCCCGGGCACCGGAATGAAGGTGCCCAGCCGATAAACGATCAGCAATGCGATGGTGAACAGGATGCGGTTGCGCAGATCTGTGGCTTTGCCCAGCGCGGCCCAGCTTGTGTTGGCCGCCATTTGTTCTGCTGCTGATACCATGTGTAAGAGGTCTCTCTTATGTAAACACCGCCCGAAGCCGTTTTCCGGCTCGGGCGGCGTCTGGGAAAATTAAAGGATATGTAAGCGGCTCATCCGCCGCCCACAACCACTTACTCTGCGGTCGCCGCAGATGTGACCTTCAGTGAGCCGCCCGCTGCTTCGACCGCGGCAACCGCCAATTTCGAAGCGCCAGTGACTTCAATGTCTACTTTCGTGCTGATCTCGCCTTTGGCGAGAACCCGGATACCGTCCAGTTTGCGACGGACCAGACCGGATGCGATCAGTGCGTCTTCGGTGATCGCGGACGATGCGTCCAGCTTGCCGGCTTCGATGAACTTCTGGATCAGGCCCAGGTTCACAACGGCAAAAGATTTACGGTTCGGTTTGTTGAATCCACGCTTTGGCAGGCGTTGGTACAGCGGCATTTGCCCGCCTTCGTACCCATTGATCGCCACACCCGAACGGGATTTCTGACCTTTGATACCCCGGCCACCCATTTTACCGGTGCCGGAACCCGGACCACGACCAACGCGTTTGCGTTTCGGGGTTGCGCCGGGATTGTCGCGCAATTCATTCAGTTTCATTCGCTTCTCCATTGCCGGATATGACCCCTGAAGCGATGTGGGCCAAACGCGGCTTTTCTTGGTTTTGATTCCGGCGGATAACCCGCCACCGGGCGCGTTTATCTGGCACCGCTACCGAAATCAAGAGGCACGCCAAGGCCACATGCTGATTTTGAGGCCGCCGTTCACCAGATACTAAGCCGTAGGTTGCCAAAAGACAGCGCGGGGCAGTAAGCTGCGAACAAACATAGGACGCCGAAGAAACCGGCGGGGCAACCGGGCAAATCCATGAAACTCTTCAATCTGGGACTGCCGAAATCCGGCACCACGACATTGCAAACTGCCTTCGAAAAGGCAGGGCTCAGGTCAGCACATTGGTGGGTCAAGGATCAACGCCGCCATGTCGGGCGCAGCATGTATCGCAACTATTTCGAAGGCAAAGACCCGCTGGCACACTTCGTGGAATATGATGTCGTCACTCAGGCGGATTTTGTGACACGCAACGCGTCATTCTGGCCTCAGATGGATCCCGCCATGCTGCGAAGTATCCGGGAACACCACCCCGAGTTGCGGTTTTTCATGCTGACGCGTGACATCGACAAGGTCGTCAGCAGCATCATGCGGTGGGATGATTACATCGACCGGATGAAAGCGACCGGAGCGCCGGGATTGCCCGGTTTTTTTGCGGACTCGCCTGCTGCCCTGAAAAAATGGGTCGAAAACCACTATGCTAACATCCGCCTGTCTTTTGCCGATGATCCCGGTTTTGTCGAGCTGGATATCGAGGACCCTGACATCCAGGCCAAGGTCAGCGATCTTGTCGGCGTCAAGCTGGACTGGTGGGGTGTTGCAAATACCAACACCAAACGGCCCGCTCAGGCCGCCGAGTAGCCCGTTCAGCCACGCCCGTGGTTGTTTTCTCGCAAATACTCGGTCCAGCAAGGGATCGGATCAGCGGAAAAAACGGCAATCAAGCGGTCGCGCAAGATGGTCAGAACGGTCGGTTTGGAGTGAGGAGCAGGCATAGCGGCACGCGATGGTTCATGGTTTGATGCCCCGGCTCTAAGCGGTCAAAAATCCAAAAGCTACGGACAATCCCGTATACCCGCGTTGCGCTCAACGACAGGCTGTTCAACCTTCATTCAAAACGTCCGGAATTCCTGACTATACAATTTCTGACCATACGTCATTCTGCTGGCATTAAACCTGTTGGCATCGGATTTTGGGCCGAAACACCGACACATTTTGACCAAGTACTTTTTGGCCCCGTCTTTGGCGGGAAAAGGATGTTTTTATGCCCAACCTTCCCGAAGGAATTGATTTCTTTGTCTTTTGTGGTGCCATGTCCGGTGCATTCGCGACACTCGCATTCCTGCTATATATCCGCGATACCTTGACTGGCCGTACAGAGCCGCAGCGCGCATCCTGGCTGATCTGGAGCGTTCTGGGAGTCATTTCTTTGATGTCGCAGACCCAAGAAGGCGCAACGGCTTCGCTATTGTTTCAGCAAGTCCGCGCAGGTGGATCCGTTTTCATCTTTGTTTTGGCCGCATGGATTGGCAGCGGCAAAGTGATGACACCCGGGAACCTGAAAGTCTTGTCAGCCGCAGCTCTTGGCCTTGTCATTTGGGCCTGCACGGACACCTCTGCTTATGCCTTGGCGATCATCATCTGCGTCGGCGTTCTGGGCGGCACGGCGACGGTTTACAAAGTGTACTGTGCGCCGCGTTCTGAAACCCTGTCCATGTGGATCCTGTCCATGATCGCAAGTGGATTTGCCCTGATCGCGGTCGGTAGTTGGAATTGGGTCTTGCTGGCTTACCCGCTTTATCTTTGTTCCCTCTTCACCGCGATCACGACCGCCATTTTGGTTGCGCGATGGCGCAACCCGTCGCCAGCCATGAAAAATGCGTTGGTCCAATAAGAAAAACGCCTCCACTTGCATGGCGGCGTTTTTTTGACGGTTTTATAGCAGTCCGTAAACGGCAGCTTATTTGCCGTAGACATGCTCGTGCGCGATGGCCCGGATGTTTGCACGGTCGACGCCGATGTCGCTCAATTCACGATCTGACAGGTCGTCCAACTCTTTGAAGGTACGGCGATATTCAGCGTACAAAGTTTGCTTTTCTTTCACGTCCTCGAAAACGTTCTGAAAGCGTGCAAAAACGGATGCGCTAGGTGCTGTTGCGTTGATATGTGCCATATTTTAGGTCCTTTCTCTTGGCCGGGACGATTTTCCGCGGCCCCTTGTTTGTGTGTTCTTGTCTCTAACAAGTCGGTAGATAGGCCTGCATGTTGGCGCTAACAACCAACGTTTCCGTCTGTCCGTTATGCACCTGCAGCATAGGCAACAACCCAGCGCAGCACATAAAAAAACGCCCCCGAAAGAGGGGGCGCTTTTGAATCTCGGTTGCGAAAAACGACTTAGTCGCGCTCTTCGACAATCTCGACCAGATGCGGGATCTTGCGGATCATGCCGCGAACCGAAGGCGTGTCTTCCAGTTCACGGGTTTTGTGCATCTTGTTGAGGCCCAGACCGATCAGCGTGGCACGCTGGTCTTGAGGGCGACGAATCGGCGAGCCGATCTGCTTTACGACGATGGTTTTTGCCATGAGCTCGTCTCCTTACGCGTCTGCGGCTTCGGGCGCGGCGGCCGGTGCCTCATCCTTTTTCAGGATATCAGCAACCTTTTTGCCACGACGGGCTGCAACCGAACGCGGCGATTGCTCTTTGCTCAGACCGTTCATGGTCGCACGGATCATGTTGTACGGGTTTTGCGAGCCGATCGACTTGGAAACAACGTCTTTTACGCCCAGCATCTCGAACACGGCCCGCATCGGACCACCGGCGATAATCCCGGTTCCTTCCGGTGCGGTGCGCATGACCACTTTACCGGCGCCGTGACGACCTTCGATGTCGTGGTGCAGCGTGCGGCCTTCGCGTAGCTGAACGCGGATCATCTGACGCTTGGCTTGTTCGGTTGCCTTGCGGATCGCCTCAGGCACCTCTTTGGCTTTACCTTTGCCAAAGCCAACGCGGCCTTTCTGGTCACCAACAACGACAAGCGCGGCAAAGCCAAAACGCTTACCACCTTTCACGGTTTTCGACACACGGTTGATCGCCACCAAGCGATCTGCAAATTCCGGCGCTTCTTCGCGATCGCGACGCGGCCGGCGGTTTTCACGTTCTGCCATTTGGCATCCTTTTGTTTTCTGGCGCAACGCGCCGTTTGTTCAATCGCAGTGAGCCAGATGTGGCCCCCCGATCATCGAGGCGAGACATCCCGCCTGCGGTTTTGGTGAACGGTGGGCAAAAACTGCCCACCATGACCTTAGATTTTCAGACCGCCTTCACGGGCTGCATCTGCAACGGCTTTGACTTTGCCGTGGAAGAGGAACCCACCACGGTCAAAATATGCCTCTTCAACACCGGCCGCTTTGGCACGCTCGGCAATGGCCGAACCCACCTTGGTGGCTGCTTCGATGTTGTTTTTGCCGACAACGCCCAGATCTTTTTCCAATGTCGAAGCGGATGCCAAAGTGACACCGTTCACATCGTCGATCAGCTGGACGCTGATGTTTTTGTTCGACCGGTGAACCGACAACCGCGCGCGGCCGGCGTTCACTTTGCGAAGCTTGTTCCGAACGCGCAGGCGGCGCTTCAGAAACAGGGTACGTTTGCTGTTAGCCATATCTAGCGTCCTTACTTCTTCTTCCCTTCCTTGCGGAAGATGAATTCACCTTTGTAACGGATGCCTTTGCCTTTATACGGCTCTGGCTTCCGCCATGCGCGGATCTCGGCGGCGACCTGGCCAACGGCCTGTTCGTCGATACCTTCAACCACGATCTCGGTCTGTTTCGGTGCGGTGATGGTCACGCCGTCTGGTGCGGTGTAATCCACGTCGTGGCTCAGGCCCAGGTTCAGCTTCAGGGTGTTGCCCTGCATCTGTGCCCGGTAACCAACACCTTGGATTTCCAGCTCTTTCTTAAAGCCCTGGGTCACGCCGGTGATCAGGTTCGCAACCATTGTGCGGCTCATGCCCCACTGCTGGCGCGCCCGTTTGGACATGCCGCGCGGCGAGATGAGAACCTGGTTGTCCTCAACCGTCAACGTGACATCATCTGTCGCACTGAAAGAACGGGTGCCTTTCGGACCCTTCACTTCGATGGTCTGACCCGACACAGAGGCGGTAACGCCGCTGGGCAGCTCGACCGGTTTTTTACCAATACGAGACATCAGACACTCCTTAGAAGACGGTGCAAAGCACTTCGCCGCCAACATTGTTGGAGCGTGCGTTTGCGTCCGACATCACACCTTTAGATGTGCTGACAATCGACACACCCAGACCCTGACGGACCTGCGGGATGTCTTTGACGTTCATGTACACGCGACGACCGGGTTTAGAGACCCGCTTCAGTTCGCGAATAACAGGGACGCCTTCGTAGTATTTCAGGCTGATTTCGATAGCCGGGTGACCGTTTTCACCGGTCACGGCTTCGTAGCCGCGGATGTAACCTTCGTCCGCCAGCACGTCCAGAACCCAGCCGCGCAGTTTCGACCCGGGGGTCATCACTGTGCTTTTGCCGCGCATCTGTGCGTTGCGGATACGGGTGAGCATATCGCCGATTGGATCGTTCATCTCAAGCCCTCCTTACCAGCTCGATTTAACCAAACCGGGGATCTGGCCGTTCGAGCCCAGTTCCCGCAGTGCAATCCGCGACACTTTCAGCTTGCGATAGTACGCGTGCGGACGACCGGTCAGCTGGCAACGGTTGTGCAGCCGGGTCGCCGAGCTGTTGCGCGGCAGTTTCGCCAGTTTCAGACGCGCTTTGAAACGCTCTTCCATCGGGCGGCTTTCGTCATTCGCGATCTCTTTGAGCTCGGCACGCTTGGCAGCATATTTTGCAACCAGGCGTTCGCGCTTTTTCTCGCGTGCGATCATGCTTTTCTTAGCCATGTCTCTGATCCTTCCCGCGCTTAAGCGTTGAACGGCATGTTGAAGTGCTTCAACAAAGCCTTGGCTTCAGCGTCGGTGTTCGCTGTGGTGGCAATAATGATGTCCAGGCCCCAAACCTCGTCGACCTTGTCGAAGTCGATTTCAGGGAAGACGATGTGTTCCTTCATGCCCATGGCAAAGTTGCCACGACCATCAAAGGACGGCTTCACGCCGCGGAAGTCACGGATGCGAGGCATCGCGATGGTGATCAGACGGTCGAGGAATTCGTACATCCGGTCACCGCGCAGGGTCACTTTCGCGCCCAGCGGCATGTCTTCACGAACACGGAAACCCGCGATGGATTTCTTTGCCTTGGTCAGTACAGCCTTTTGACCGGCGATCTTGGTCAGGTCTTCCTGCGCCGATTTCGCCTTCTTGCTGTCTTTGACCGCTTCAGCGCCACAGCCGATGTTCAGAACGATCTTTTCCAGCTTTGGCAGCATCATGTCGTTCTTGTAGTCAAACTCTTCTTTCAGAGCGGCGCGGATCTGGTCAGCGTACTGAGCTTTCAGACGCGGGGTGTAAGTTGCAGCATCAAGCATCGATCACGTCCCCTGTGGTCTTGGCGAAACGGACCTTCTTGTCACCTTCCATGCGGAAGCCGACGCGGGTCGCTTTGCCGTTTGCGTCAAGCAGAGCCAGGTTCGACAGGTCGACCGGCATTGCCTTTGGCAAGCGGCCACCTTGGGTGTTCTGGGTCTGACGGGTGTGGCGGATCGCCATGTTGATACCATCAACAACGGCTTTGTTGGCTTTCGGGTCTACCGACGAAATCGTGCCCTCTTTGCCTTTGTCCTTACCGGCCAAAACGACGACCTTGTCGCCTTTTTTCAATTTAGCAGCCATCTTACAGCACCTCCGGGGCGAGCGAGATGATTTTCATGAAGTTCTTGGCGCGCAGCTCACGAACAACCGGGCCAAAGATACGGGTACCGACCGGCTCGTTGTTGTTGTTCAGGATAACAGCTGCGTTGCGATCAAAACGGATCGCGGTGCCGTCTTCACGGCGAACTTCTTTGGCGGTGCGTACGACGACGGCCTTACGGACGTCACCCTTTTTCACGCGGCCCCGCGGGATGGCTTCTTTGACGGATACGACGATGATGTCACCAACGCTCGCGTATTTCCGTTTGGAACCACCCAGGACCTTGATGCACTGAACTCGGCGGGCGCCAGAGTTGTCAGCAACATCCAGATTGGTCTGCATCTGGATCATGTGGTTTCTCCCGACCTTTGGGGGCTTTTCTTGTTTGCTCCCCCAGGGTTTCGATTAAACTGAAAAGGCTCTGTCGGCTTACGCCTCCAGAACCTCCCAGCGCTTGGTCTTCGACTTTGGTGCGCATTCGATGATGCGAACCGCGTCACCCACCTTGTAGGTGTTGTTCTCATCGTGAGCCCGGTACTTCTTGGACTTACGGATGGTCTTTTTCAGAACCGGATGCGTAAAACGGCGTTCCACCGAAACGGTTACGGTCTGTGCATTGGCGTCGCTGGTCACGGTGCCTTGAAGAATACGTTTGGGCATCTGTCTGGCTCCTTATTCAGCGGCCGCTTGGGCTTTTTCGTTCAGGATGGTGCGCACGCGTGCAACGTCACGACGTACGGTTTTCATCCGAGCGGTGTTTTCGAGTTGGCCGGTCGCCTGCTGAAAGCGCAGGTTGAAGGCTTCTTTCTTGAGTGCAGCCAGATCATCACGCAGTTGATCCGGCGTCTTGTCACGTAGTTCTTGGGCGTTCATCGCCTTTTTCCTTTTTCAACATCACCGGGAGGCCCCATTGTTTGGGTGACCCTGATTCCGGTGGAGTGGGTGAATAGGCGGCTCGCATACGCCCTATCGGACATGTTGGCAAGTCTTTTATGGGAAAACCCGCAGGCCGCGCAAAGAGATGCGGCGCACCTGGTGATTTCCGCCACGTCAAAAACTGCGCTATCCTTGTGGGGGCTGAGGAAAGGATTTCAGCATGACACACCCCATGACCGCGCAATGCAGCTGTGGCGCTTGTAAGATCACGTTGTCAAAACGCCCTGCCGACGCGTTCTATTGTCATTGCTCGGTCTGCCAGAAGGTGTACCAAAAGCCTTTTGCGGATGTCACCGTATCGCCGCTGCGCAATGTCACGATCACCGGTGACACTCCCCTCACCTTTGGAACCTATAAACCCTTCCCCAACATCGCGCGCGGGGTTTGCCCGCATTGCAAAGACCCGGTCATCGCCAAAGCCAGCTATGGCCCCGGGTTGAGCGTTGCATTCATCCCGCGAGCCGCGCTGACGGTGTCTGAAAATCTACCACCGCCGTCGCGGCATGTTTTCTATGCAACACGCACAGCCGATGTCGACGATGATCTGCCCAAGCATATGGGCGACGTGGCAAGTTTTATCGGGGCGACACCGGTGTGTTGAAAGCCGTGTTTTCCTAAATCAGGCTTCTGACCCATTAAAACGCGCGACACCTGACAGCGACAGGTTGGCCAAACGCTTTTGTGCAGACCTTTATTTTTGGAGCGGTCGAATTAGACCTGTCGCATGCGAAAAACTTGATGCATCCGACATTCTTTCAGCGCAGAGTGGCGCGGAAAGACCCATTCGTTTTGATCCCAGGAGTTTTGGGTGTCCGCCCTGAAGACTGCAACGACCGCCGCAAAACTGCTGCTTCCAGAAGCTTTTGTTGAACGCCTCTATGGTGACCGCCTTCCCGAAATCGACGGGCGCACGATTGATGCAAAAGCACATGTTCTGTCAGAGCTTGCGTTTGCCGTACGAGGCGATGGGTCAGTCAATGATGTGCTAAAAGGCCGCGAGGACACTGTTAACTTTGCTAAACTTTTCGATACGCCTTGTCCGCGTTCAGTCAAAAAGAAAGACATCCTGCTGCCCGGTGCCGTCGATGACCGACCTGTTCGCGTCTATAAACCCAAGGATTGGCAGCGCGGCACATTATTATACCTCCATGGCGGGGGCTGGGTGCAGGGCAACGCAGACAGCCATGACGGGTTGTGCGGTGAACTGGCAGAAATGTCGGGTCTGCGCGTTTTGTCCTTTGAATACCGGCTTGCCCCGGAACATCCCTTTCCCGCCGCACCGGATGATGTGTTGGCCTGTTACCGCATGCTGATCTTGGGCGAGCATCCGCTGCATATCCCCCCCGAAGAGTTGATCATTGGGGGCGACAGTGCGGGCGCCAACCTGACTGCCGCGCTCATGCATGATCTGGCCGAGCGGCACCTGCCAATGCCCAAAGGCCAATTGCTGATCTACCCGGCGGTAGACGCACGGTTGATTAGTCAGTCCATGCAATCTCTGGCCACCCAACCTTTGTTGCCACTGACAAGGATCAACTGGTTTCTCGACCAATATCTGTTGCCGGATCAGAACCGCCTTGTCCCGCGCGTATCACCGCTCTTTTCCGACTATTTCGACCGCAACCCGCCCGCGCTGATCATTGCGGCCGGACATGATCCGCTTTGGGATGATGCTCAGTCTTATGCGGATCGGCTAAGCGACGTCGCATTGGTGAATTTCCCCGGACAGGTCCATGCCGTCATGTCGCTGGGCAAAGTCATTCCGCAATGCCGGACCGCCCGACAGGCGGCGGCCGACTGGATGGCGCAAGTGATGGCCGGTTGATCCGTCAAAGAAAGGATGGATTCCCACGCCAATTCGCGCCAACCTTCGGGCATCCAAGCACCGGAGTGCCCTATGCGCGTAAGTGAAAAAGACCGTGCCGCCTTTCAACGCGACGGCGCTGTTCTGCTCAAAAACCAATTCTCCGCCGAATGGCTGGACAAGTTGCGGGCCGGCATCGATGCCGACCTTGCCAATCCGACTGACAATTTCGCACGGCACACAAAAGACCCCAATGCCCCCGCCTATCTCGAAGACTTTTGGGCGTGGAACAAGATCCCGGAGTTTGAGGATTTCGTGCGCAATTCCCCCTGTGCGCCGATCGCAGCTGATCTGCTGGATGCGCCCAGCATCAACCTTGTGATGGACAACTGGTTTATGCGCGAAGCAGGGTCCACCTCGCGCCCGCCGTTTCATCAGGACCTGGCCTATTTCGATTTTACCGGAACGATGTGCGTGCTCTGGCTGCCGCTGGAACCAGTGACCAAGGAAAACGGGATTGCCTTTGTGAAAGGCTCTCATCTTTGGGACAAACTCTTTATGCGGGTCCGCTTTGGGGACGGGCACCCAAGCTTTGAACCCCAAGAAGTCGCCGGGCAAACGTATCACCCGCCGCCAGATGTGAATGCCAACCCCGATGCCTATGATTTGTTGCAATGGGATCTGGAACTGGGTGATTGCATCTATTTTGATATGCGCACACTGCACGGGGGCTTGTCGTCAGTGACGCCGACGGAAACCGTGCGCCGTTTTACCCTGCGCATGACCGCACCGGACGGCATGATCCGGTATCGCGGCGACTGGGCCAAAGACGAACGCGCCCTCTTTGAAGCCGCGGGGTACAGCGAAGGCGACCGCCTAGAAGGCGCGTTTTTCCCACGGCTGTGGCCCAACAGTTAGCGCCTGTTTGACCCGCGCAGCATACGTTCATTTGTTAATATCGTAGCGTGTCATCTGCATGGTTTCGACATTCATCGTTCCCATGAAGTCGGCAGCCGCAGGTGCGTTCGCAAAGCTGTCCATTGAGGCCTGCGCATCTGCTGCGGTTTCCCAGTGTACGATTGCCACCCAACCTTTGTCCGTCGCACCTGTTTCGCGGGAAACGAACCCGGGCTGCTGGCTGACGTGCTCTGCTTCGACGCGGGCGTCCACTTGAGCAAACTCTTCGACCGATACCCCGTCTGCGAGTTCGAACGTTGCGATTTCAACGACAGTTGCTGTGCCTTCTGCATGTGACATGGAAGCCCCCAGACTAAGTGTAAGTGCGGCAATAAATGCGCGTATCATCTTCTGTTCCTTTCGATCGGTTTTATCAAAACTTGCCCGGATAGCCTTTGGGAAGATCACCTGACGGCATATCGGAAATGACGTCCCAATGCTCGACGATGCGACCGTCTTCGAGCCGGAAGAGATCGAAATAGGCGGTCGGCACTTCGCCAAAGACGCCTTCGGATGCAGCAAAGACAAAGTTAACTTCCGCAATCAAAATCGGCGTTTGAGTGTAGTAGAACGCAAGATTTTGTTCGCTCAGCTGTTGAAGGAAAGCGCCAAGCCCATCGAGGCCATCAGCAACCTGGGGATTATGTTGCCAGTACTTTTTTGGGTTGACGTAATCGGTGAAATCAACCTGCTCACCCTTGATCAAAACCCGGGTGATGAAATCCGCGACCAAGGCTTTGTTTTCGGCCGTTTTGTCCAGATCGACGATCTCCGTTTCCCCGTCGACTTGTGTCCGACCCGACGGGTTAGGCGCATCTGCCAAAGGCTGAAGACTGTCCCAGTGCTCGACAATTTTACCGTCTTCATTAAATCGGAACACATCGAATGCCACCATCGGACCGGGACCAAAGCCCTCCCAGACGTTGTGCATGACCACCATGTCGCTTTCACCGATGACCCGCGCCGTCTCTAGGCCAAAACCGGGCCCGTCTTTTGCGTAGGCAATCAAACCACGAAGTGAATCCAGACCGGACTCTGCAATAGGATTATGTTGGATGTATGGATCGGCAAAATAGGTGTCGACTTTCGATACGTCCAGACCAACCAGAACCTCATTCATTGCCGCAATGGCCATTTGTTTGTTGGCTTGTGGGTCGGCAAATCCCGTAGTGGTGCCAAGTGCGAATGCGCAGATCATTACAAGTGTCGATTTCATCAATGTACTCCAACCGTTGGGGTTAAGCAAAGCGCTGCTGTTTGAAACTTGGGTTTTTCAGAGCGTGGAATGAGCAAATCGTTCACGCCGGACAGCATTGGGCGTGAACATAAGAGGCGTTTTGCTGTCTGGCGAACTGACCTGTCGCAGCAGGTACTGAAACGCTCTCGGCCTGTGTGAATACAGTTTGCTGTGTGTCATCATGTTTACTCATTACGGAACGTAGATTTAGCGAACTTCCGATCGTTTGATTATCCCAATTGTGTTGGGATCAATGTTCGATAGAATAGAAAGATGGATGAGTATCGTTCTCTTGCGGTTTTTGCCGCTGTTCACGAAACCGGAAGCTTCAGCGCAGCGGGACGACGCCTCAAACTGTCGACATCTGTCATCAGCCACCACGTGTCAAAACTAGAGGCAAAAGTCGGCGCATCGCTTTTCTTTCGCTCAACCCGATCTTTGTCACTGACGCCAGAAGGAAAGGCTATCCTGCCCTCCGCCCTCGCTATGGTGAACGCAGCAAAAGAGGCGCTGGATATCTTGGCCGCAACAAGCGATCACCTCACCGGTGCGCTTCGGGTAACGCTCCCCGCCTTCGGCGACCGCAGCCCCCTGAACCGCGCAATTCTGCGTTTCGCAAGCGAGCATCCCATGGTCGCAGTTTCGATAAACAACAGCGATCACCAAGTTGATTTGGTGAAAGAAGGGTTCGACTTGGCGATCAGGCTTGGTGTGTTGCGTGATAGCGCATTGAAGAGCAAACGCATTGGCACTTTTGGTCGGAAACTTGTCGCAAGCCCCAGCTATCTGCTGAAACGACCACCAATACAAACGCTGAGCGATCTGCAAAGCTGTGACTTTATTTCAATGGCGATGCTGCCGAATACGGTGACGCTTGTACGCAATGGAGAACAAGTCAGTTTTCAGCCCGAGAACGTACGGCTTGAAGTGCATTCGGCTTCAGCGGCGAAAGCTGCGGTTCTGGAAGGCATCGGAATTCAACATTTGCCTGACAGTGAGACGGATATTGAGATTTCAAATGGTCAGTTGGTCGAAGTTCTTCCGCAATGGTCACCGCCCGACCTAGGCATTTACGTTGTTTGGCCAGACATCGGTCGGCAGAAAAATCTGACACGAAGACTGATCGAATTTCTGGAAAAGGCACAGGCCGTCGACAGTTAAGCGGCGTTTAGGGCGCATGGCGCAAATGCTCAATTCCGATTTTTTGAATGGCTTTGAATGGCAATGTGAAGGCTGGCGCCCCGTGATCATCAACAAACGGCCGCTGCTGCGCATTTAGCTATGACTACGCCCAACTGTAATTGAAACTGACACTGATCCGGTCGTCTTCTGACATGTGAACCGCCCCAGTTTTGGCGGAGACTATTGAGTTCGTATTTCAAGCTGCGATTTTGTCTGACTTCAAGGCTTCTTCGTATCTCTCCTCGGCTTCGATTGGCGTGATGTACCCGAGTGGTTCAAGCAGGCGCTCTTTGTTGAACCAGTCCACCCATAGCAGGGTTTCCCATTCGACCTGATCCTTGGACTTCCACGGACCTAGTTGATTGATGACTTCGGTTTTGAAGAGGCCGATGATCGTCTCAGCCAGTGCATTGTCATAGCTGTCACCAACGCTGCCGACGGATGGCTCCAGCCCAGCATCGGCCAACCGTTCTGTGTACTTGATCGACACGTATTGGCTGCCGCGATCTGAATGATGGATCAGTTTCTCAGCGGGTCTGCGTGCGTGGATCGCCTGTTCAAGCGCATCTAAGACAAACTGCGTGTCCTGCGTTGTTGATGCCTTCCAGCCCACAATCCGGTTCGCGAAGGTATCAATGACGAACGCCACATAGACGAACCCGCGCCAGGTCGAGACGAACGTAAAGTCGGACACCCACAGTTCGTTCGGCATTGAAGCCCTGAACTGGCGATTGACCTTGTCCAGCGGGCATTGATCCGCAGGTTGACCACAGGTGGTTTTGACCTTCTTTCCGCGCCGGACGCCTTGAATGCTAAGCTGGCGCATCAACCGTTCTACAGTGCAGCGAGCAATATCAATCTTCTCGCGCTTCATCGCGTGCCATAGTTTGCGTGCGCCATAGACAGAACGGTTCTTCTCCCAAACATCCTTCATCGTTTTGCGCAGAAACTCATCCCGCTTGGCCCGGTCCGAGGCACGGTCGGGATCACGCTCGATGGCAATGCGTTTATAGAACGTCGAAGGGGCAATCTGGAGAACTCTTCAGATCGGCTCGACCCCATGCGCCCCACGATGATCCTTGATGAAGGCAATCATTTGCGGAATGGGCGGTCGAGCTCCGCCTGAGCAAAATAAGCAGATGCCTTCTTCAGGATCTCATTTGCCTGACGCAACTGCCGGTTCTCGCGCTCAAGTTCTTTGATGCGATCCCGCTCTGCAGAGGTCACGCCATCGCGTTTGCCGGTATCCGCCTCGTGTTGCTTGACCCAGATACGAAGGCTGTCTCTGCTGCACCCAACCTTCTGAGAGATCGACAAAAGTGCTGCCGATCTGCTCGTGTATTCGCTCTCGTGATCCAAGACCATCCGCACCGCTCGTGCGCGCAATTCCTCTGGATAACGTGTTCCGTTCTTTGTCTTTCCCATGACCCAGTATCCTTACTTCTGGGTCTCCGGCAAACAAGGGGCGCTTCAATGTTCATCGGGACCTCGTGTCGCAACCAGCTTTCCCAAAGCAGGACGTCACCCACTTTGGGCGCGACGTAGACAAAGGGTTGCAATTCCCGACGCGCGGCTTTGACACGCGCGGGGGCGGCCATCATCATCGCGTGGCGTGGGTCTTCCAGTTTCAAGGCGCTGGCCCCGTCAGGCATGGCCACATAGGTCGTGCCGCTTATTACGGAGTGCGGGTGGATGTGGCTGGTGTGAATGCCGCCTTCGGGAAGGATGTTGATCCAGATGTCTTCCAGCTTCAACGCCCGACCATCCAGATCAAACTCCAGATCTTCGGCAAAAGAAGCCACATGCGCGTCCAAGGCCTTGACCACTTCGGCAAAGATCGGGAACCGCCAGGGCAAGTCGGTCAAAGAGGCATATGAGGTGTAGCCGGGATATCCGTTCTCTTCGCACCATTCCTGCCCAGCCTCATCATCCTCGGCAATGGCGTAACAGGACGCTTCCAGCTCAGCCGCGTCGATCTTTCCATCTGACAACGCCGCACGGTAAAGGCGCGTGACAAAGAGGCTTTCAATTTCGGTCATCGTTTGACCCTTTTCAGGAATGGTTTGAGCAGGGCGATAAACCCTTCCGCGTAAAACGGCAAATTGGAATGCAGCGTCCAGCGCGCCTTTGCCCCATGCCTCGACACCGTTCTAGTGACACGACTGGCGGCTAGCGTTTCAAAGCTTTGACCAAGGCCATGATATGAGCCTCACCATACCCCTCATCGAGAGCCGCTTGGAACATCTTTGCAAAGGCATCTGGAAACACGGTGTTGATCCCAGCATCCCGGCCCTGCTTTTGAACTTTTTCCAATGCTTCGCCCCAGACGCGAAGTGAGGCGGAATATTCGTCAAACTGCTGATCGCGAACCAATGCGAGGTTGCGTTACAAATGCGGGTCTTCCGGCACCAATGCGATCAGGTCATCAAGCGCGACACCTTCCGCTTCACACATCATCGACGCGTGTACCGCTCCGATGAAACGACCATACAAAATGGTCAACCAAGACAAATCCAGCGCGGACGCTTGTCCGGGTTTGGTCCCGACAAAGCGGACCGTGCCGCCCAGCGCGTTCAACATTGCCGAATGCGTGTCAAAAGCCGTCGCATTTCCAGAAAACAAAAGTGTTGCGTGTTCGGTTCCAATGCTCGGCGGGCTCGCCAAAATGGCACCGTCGATGTACTGCGCCCCTCGGGCGACCATACGTTGTTCCGCCATTTCGGCTTCTTTGGGTGTGCCGCTGCTGCATTGAATGAAAGTGCGCTGGTCCAGCAACTCGGCAACATCATCCGCCCCCAAAACGGTTTCGGTTGTGTCGTAGTCGTTGATACAGACCAAAAGCACGCTGCTGGACCGCACAAGGTCTGCCACATCCGATGCAGGGCGCGCGCCCGCTTCGACCAACGGGGTCATGCGGGATTGTGTGCGGTTCCAAACGGTCACGCTATGACCTGCCTTGATCAGCGCCTGTGCCAACGCCGCACCCATTAAGCCAAGGCCCAAGACGGAAATGTCTGTCACCGGGAATCCCCCATTTTGCCACGAGGCCCAGCCTAGGCGTGGGGAGGCAGCACGCAACAAAAAACCCCCGCCGCTTTCGCGCCGGGGGTCATAAGCCGTCAGGTGGGCAGATTGCCCACCGGCTATTCTTACCAGTCTTCGCGAACCACGACGCGGGTCTTGATCGGCAGTTTCATCGCTGCCAGACGCAGGGCCTCGCGCGCGATGTCTTCGTTGACACCGTCGATCTCGAACATCACGCGACCTGGTTTGACCTTTGCGGTCCAACGGTCGACAGAGCCTTTACCTTTACCCATCCGCACTTCAATCGGCTTGGCCGTCACTGGAACGTCCGGGAAGATCCGGATCCAGACGCGACCTTGCCGTTTTATGTGGCGGGTCATGGCACGACGGGCTGCTTCGATCTGACGGGCGGTGATCCGCTCTGGCTCGATCGCTTTCAGGCCATAGGTGCCAAAGTTCAGGTCAGATCCGCCTTTTGCCAGGCCTTTGATCCGGCCTTTGTGCATTTTGCGGAATTTTGTACGTTTTGGTTGAAGCATCTTTCACTCTCCTTAGCGACGACCGCCACCAGCACCACGGGGTGCAGGGCCGTCTTGGAGTTCTTGTGCTTTACGGTCACGCGCCGACGGATCGTGTTCCATGATCTCACCTTTGAAGATCCAGACTTTGATCCCGATGATTCCGTAAGGTGTCATCGCTTCGGCACTTGCGTAATCGATGTCGGCACGCAGGGTGTGCAAAGGCACGCGGCCTTCGCGGTACCATTCGGTCCGTGCAATCTCTGCACCGCCCAGACGACCCGCAACGTTCACCCGGATACCCAGGGCGCCCATGCGCATCGCGTTCTGAACGCCCCGCTTCATCGCACGACGGAACGACACACGACGTTCCAGCTGTTGTGCGATCGACTCGGCGACCAGCTGTGCGTCAAGCTCAGGCTTACGCACTTCGACGATGTTGAGGTGCAGTTCGCTGTCCGTCATCTTGGCCAGCTTCTTGCGCAGCACTTCGATGTCTGCACCTTTCTTGCCGATGATGACGCCCGGACGCGCGGTGTGGATCGTTACGCGGCACTTTTTGTGCGGACGTTCAATGATCACACGGGCCACGCCGGCCTGTTTGCACTCTTCCTTGATGAACTCGCGGATTTTCAGATCCTCGAGCAGCAGGTCACCATAATCCTTGGTGTCTGCGTACCAGCGGCTGTCCCAGGTGCGGTTCACCTGGAGACGCATACCGATCGGGTTAACCTTCTGACCCATTATGCTTGCTCCTCAACTTGGCGAACCTTGATGGTCAGCTCGGAAAACGGCTTGATGATCTTGCCGAACCGGCCACGTGCCCGCGGGCGACCGCGCTTCATGGTCAGGTTCTTACCGACATAGGCTTCTGCCACGATCAGTTCATCGACATCCAGGTTGTGGTTGTTTTCGGCGTTCGCAATCGCGGACTGAAGGCATTTCTTCACGTCCTGCGCGATCCGCTTGTTCGAGAAGGTCAGATCGGTCAGTGCACGATCGACTTTCTTGCCGCGGATCATTGCGGCAACCAGGTTCAGTTTTTGCGGGCTGGTGCGAAGCATGCGGGTTTTCGCCATTGCTTCGTTTTCGGCCACGCGGCGGGGGTTCTTTTCCTTGCCCATGACTTACTTCCGTTTCGCTTTTTTGTCCGCGGCGTGACCGTAATAGGTCCGAGTTGGCGAATACTCACCGAACTTCTGACCGATCATGTCTTCCGTGACGTTGACAGGGATGTGTTTCTGACCGTTGTACACACCAAACGTCAGACCCACGAACTGGGGCAGGATGGTGGAACGACGCGACCAGATCTTGATCACTTCATTGCGGCCGCTGTCGCGCGCAGCTTCGGCTTTCTTAAACACATAAGCGTCGACAAAAGGGCCTTTCCAAACAGAGCGAGACATGTCTTAGCGCCCTTTCTTCTTGGCGTGCCGCGAGCGGATGATCAGCTTCGAGGACGCTTTGTTCTTGTTGCGGGTCCGCGCACCCTTGGTCGGCTTACCCCATGGGGTCACCGGGTGACGACCACCGGATGTCCGGCCTTCACCACCACCGTGCGGGTGGTCGATCGGGTTCATGACAACACCACGCACCGACGGGCGGATGCCTTTGTGGCGCATACGACCGGCTTTACCGTAGTTCTGGTTCGAGTTGTCAGGGTTCGACACGGCACCAACGGTGGCCATGCATTCCTGACGCACCATGCGCAGTTCGCCCGAGCTCAGGCGGATCTGGGCATAGCCACCGTCACGTCCAACGAACTGGGCATAGGTGCCTGCCGCGCGGGCGATCTGGCCGCCTTTGCCTGGCTTCAGTTCGATGTTGTGCACGATGGTACCGATCGGCATGCCAGAGAACGGCATTGCGTTGCCCGGCTTTATGTCGGCTTTTTCGCTGGCGATAACCTTGTCACCCACAGCCAAACGCTGTGGCGCGAGGATATAGGCTTTCTCACCATCATCATAGGTGATCAGCGCGATGAATGCGGTCCGGTTCGGGTCGTATTCGATCCGCTCGACGGTGGCCGCCACATCAAATTTGTTCCGTTTAAAGTCAACGATCCGGTAAAGGCGTTTGGCGCCTCCCCCGCGACGACGCGAGGTGATACGTCCGGTGTTGTTCCGGCCGCCCGATTTGGTCAAACCCTCTGTAAGGGATTTGACCGGACGTCCTTTCCACAGCTCCGAACGGTCGATCAGCACCAGTCCACGCTGGCCCGGCGTCGTCGGCTTGTACGACTTAAGTGCCATGCTTTCTGTCTTCCGTTTAGCGTGCCAGACCTTAGGTTCTTGTCTTTGGTCCAGCTATGTTAAAGGCCCCCGTAGGTGCCATGTATGAAGGGCCCCGAAGGTCCCGGTTTAAAATCACAACCGGCCCCAGAACGAATCCGAGGCCGACAGCGATGGGCGCTCCTAACAGGATGGCCTCATCCTGTCCATAGGCCGGTACTGATTTTTGGGCATGTGCCTATCACAACGGCGCTGCGGCAGAGGATCAGGTCGCGCGGCTGTACGAGGATGGCGGGCATCAGGAACCGGGATCGGTCCGCCTTGGAAAACGCGGGCCCACCGCCTTGGTGAAACGGGTTCGACGCCCGGATGTCCTGCATCAGATCTCTTGTGGCGAGACGGGGGCCGATATTGGCCAGCGTCAGGACCTCTCCATTATGCTGAACGACCTGTGCACCAGCCTTCAGACAGCGATCTGCCAATGGGACATCCGAAGTGATGACAACATCGCCCGTGCCGCATTGATCCGAGATCCAGCGGTCGGCCACATCCGGTCCCTCGTCCACGATCACCAGCCGGACCAGCGGGTTTTGCGACGGCCGCAGCCCGCCATTGCACACCAACACCATCGGAACCTGCAACCGGGTTGCCACCCGTTCCGCTTCTGCCTTTACCGGGCAGGCATCCGCATCGATATAGAGTGTTGTCATTCGGATCACGTCCCAGTTTGCCGATTGCCCACGCCGGATCATGCAGGGCATGCTTGGCATTCGAAAACTGCGGATAGCGTGGACATCGCCCAAAGGCAAATCCCGGGGCATACCCGGGCGGGTCTCCCCGCCCCGGCTAAATCAGTCCTTAAACCGCGCCGCGTTCGCGGCGGCTGCCGCTTCTACATCGCCTTGACCAAAAGCCGATGGTCTTGGTTCCGGCAATTGCAACGCGGCCTGGGTTTTGGGCCGTGCGTCAATCCGGTCGAACCACGCCTGCAAATGCGGCAATCCTTCGACCGAAACGGTCGCCCAGAAATAACTGCGGGCCCAAGGGTAGGTCGCCATATCCGCGATCGACATCGCGTCACCGACCAACCACTCGCGCCCTTCGAGGCGCATGTTTAGCACCTCCAACAAACGGCGGCTTTCATCGACATAGCGCTTGATCGCGTAGGGGACGTCGTCCCCATTCGGCTTGGCGATCCGCTGAAAGAACATTGCCTGCCCCATCATCGGACCAATCCCGCCCATCTGGAACATCAGCCATTGCAGGGTTTCGGATCGTTCGTTGGCGTTATGGCTGAGAAACATGTCGTATTTCTCGGCGAGGTACCAAAGGATCGCGCCGCTTTCGAACACCGCAAAATCGTTGTTGCCGCGGTCTACGATGGTCGGGATGCGCCCATTGGGGTTCAGTTTGAGATAGTCCGGCGCCTTTTGTTCCTTCTTGGAAAAGCTGATCGGCACCATGTCATACGCGATCTCACCCTCATGCAGGAAGATCAGGGGTTTCCACCCGTTCATCGTGTTGGCGGTGTATAGCAGGATATCAGGCTGCGACATTGGACAGACCTTTGGCAAAAACGGTTTTCAAATGCGCATCGAAGCTTTGGAAATCGGCTTCGATGCCGGGGTTTTTCATGACGTCATGTGCCGCGAATGTGGGCAGCGGGCGCGCGTCAAGAAACTTCATCGTCAGGTGGATCGGCCGGAAAAGATCCTCTACCGTATCGCCTTGGAAAAAGGGCTGCTCTGCATCTCCAAATGCGGCCTGCGGCGCGTTGAACGTGACCGAAAGCATGTAAGGCAGACCGTTCAAGGTTCCGCCCATTCCGTAGTTGTCGTCGGGCGCATCCGACCGGCGACCGTCCCCATGCGCCAAACGGCCGTCCATACCGGCCGTATAGACCTCGTCCATATACTTTTTGAAAGACCATGGCAGGCCCATCCAATTGACCGGAAACTGCAGGATCGCGGCGTCGGCCCATTGGTGCTTAGCGATCTCGGCTTCGATGTCATACCCATCGGCCACGATTGTCGTCTGAACGGCAACACCGGCGGCTTCAAACAGTGCCTTGGCGCGCGCGACAAAGGCCCTATTCAAGTCCCCCTTGGCATAATCTCCTGGCTGGTGTCCGTTCAGGATCAAAAGGTTCTGCATTGTGTCCTCTTTTGGCTCGGAACCGTGTTACGGCATGACTTGACCCTCCCAGTAAACAAAATCAACCAGTATACTTTTCGTAACCTTTAGCCGACATCTCAGTAATCCATTTCGAAGCGCCCAATCTCCAGCATAGATTGAGCGCTTGTTTTACCACTATGCGTGCTGTCTTCTGAAAATGCTTCAGGTGCGTGAAACCATGTTGGCAAATCTCGCTCCACGTTGCAGTATTCAATTGTGCATATCTGTTTTTATTTGAATTCTTCTTAGAGACGAAGGCGCAAAGCATGGCCAAAGATCAGACCACGATCGACCTTTCTTCGGCGACACAATCAGACATCATACAGATGATCGAAATCGGTGCCGATGGCATTGTTGCCGTTGACGCGACATCCGCGGACAGCCTGCAACTGCCCGCAGGTTCCAGTCTCGATTTCCCGGCGATACTGGGAAATGATCTGATCTTGCTTCAGCCGGACGGCACAATTCTGGTGCTCCGCGACGCGCTGAATGCAACGGCGACCCTAGAAGGCGATCTCGGACCGATCGCTCTGGCGCGGGTTCTTGACGCCGCAACCCCGCAACAAAATTGGACATCCCTTTCAGATCTCCGTCCTGTATCGCTTGATAGTCTGTTTTCCGAAAGCATGTCGGTGCCGGGGTCAGCCGCTCGACCGGAATGGACAAATGTTGACCGCTTGACGGGCCTCCCTATCAACCCGCTGTTGCCACCAACCGCCTATATTTTCCCACCTGATCGAGACCGGCCCTATTGCGGCGCGTATGAAGGGTCCGCACCACCCGATGAAACCAACGGGGCTGTGTCACTGACGCGCCCCATTCTGATCCGAGAAACAGACGATCTGACACAGATCACATTGGCCATTACATCGTCATATCTACGACGGACACAACCGTAGAAACCGTATCCCTTTTCGTTACAGGTCTACCCAACCCAGTTGATGCGTCACTGGGGACCCTGACCCAGCAACCAGACGGCACAAACCAGCTGTTGTTTGACGGCACCAAAGCGGAATTTGAAATGCTCGTCATAACCTTTTTGACAGACTTCTCAACGGCGTCCCGTTCAGACATCGCCGACGGACCAATACCTGCAACGATGACCGTCCGTTTCGGCAACAATCAAACGGAAACGCTGGATTTCAATATCCGCATCACACCCGAAGGCGATGTCGAGATCGATGACAGCCTGCCAGATCTCGTCCCAGACGAGACCGATGACCCAACACCCCTCACGCCCGCGGACCTCCTCCAACCCGCCGCAACAGACCGCGACGGATCAGAGGCCATCGACACCCTCACACT
This sequence comes from Paracoccaceae bacterium, assembly GCA_965198725.1. GTDB lineage: Bacteria > Pseudomonadota > Alphaproteobacteria > Rhodobacterales > Rhodobacteraceae > CBDAPX01. The sequence continues at coordinate 1,310,909 of CBDAPX010000001.1, read as the reverse complement.
CACCATCGACGGACTGCCCGCAAACGCAACCCTCGACAGCCTCAACATCACCCTGCCAAACGGTGCAACAACACAGATCGCACAAGACGGCGCAACCGGCGCAACATCCCTCACAATCACCCTCAACGCCCAAGATGTCGGAGACGTCAACGCAGCCTATGACAGCATCGCACTCTCCCTGCCCGCCGACTTCTCAACAACAAACAGATCTGACCTCATAAACGGCAACACCGCCCTCCCAATAACACTCACCCTCAACGTCCAGACCGACGAAGACCAAAACCCCGCAACAGACACCCCAACAGACGGAACCGCAACAGCGCAACGATCCGTCGACATCGAAGACACGCCCGATATCAGCCTCCAGGCCCCCCGCCTCCTCATCGCCGCAGAAGATGACGGCATCGACAACAGCGACCAGGGCGTCACCGTCGATCTCAACCTCAATATCGACATCACCGACCAGGACGGATCAGAGACCGCAGATCCAACCGATCCCCGCTTCGCCGCAACCGTCACAATCCGATATGTCGGCCTGCCAGACGGCACAACCGCCTCAACAGGCACACTCGACGACACCACATGGTCCGGCACCGTCGAACAGGCAAACGCCCTCAGCCTCGCCCTGCCCGGCAATTACAACGGCACAATCCTGTCCCTCGTCTCCGTCACAACACCCGAAGGACGCGCCGCCACGCCACAGGCCATCCGCGTCACACCAACACCAGACATCGTCATCGACGGCACCGTCACAACAACCGAGACAGATGCCCCCCTCGAGATCCTCCTCGCCGCCTTCATATCCGTCCTCGTCACAGACCCGGACGAAGACATCACCGCCCTCAACCTCTCCCTGCCCGGACTGCCACAGGGCATGGCCGCACAAACCGCAGACGGCACCCCCGTCGGAACCTTCACGCCCGACGCAAACGGCACCCTCACATTCTCCCTGAACCTCTCCACAGACGACAACATCGATCCCCGCGATGTCCGCCTGATCTTCCCAACCGATTATTCCACACAAACACCTGCAACAACCCTCACCGCAGACCTCACCGTCACCACAACAGACGGACAGGCCACAGGACAAATCCCCCTCCAGATCGCCCATGAAGGCGATATCGACATCGCAGACGCAACACTCCAGCGCGCCGAGACCGACGACCCCGTCCTCTTTACACCCGCAGACAGCATCACACCCGTCGCAATAGACCTCGACGGGTCAGAGACCATCGCCCAGCTCGCCGTCACCTTCAACGCCCTGCCAGACGGCACCCGCATCTCCACAGATGGCGGCGCAACATTCCAGGACCTCGACGACCCAACACTCAGCTTCATCGGAACCCTCGAGGCCTACCAAAACCTCGTCATCGCCCTGCCTGCCGACTTCTCAACCGCAAACCCCCAAAGCACCCTCTTTGCAGACATCGCCGCCATCACAAATGAAGGCGGAACCGGACAGGCAAGGCTCGACATCACACTCACAGCCCCCGCACAGATCGCCGCAACCGAAGATGGCGATGGCATCGATGGCGCAGGCGTCACCGTCAATCTCGGCATCACCGTCGCCGCAACAGACCTGGATGGCTCCGAAGACAGCACAACCGTCCAGATCGCCTTCACAGGCCTGCCCGACGGCACAACCGCCTCAACAGGAACCCTCAACGGCCCCGCCTGGACCGGCACAATGGCACAGGCAAACGCTCTCAGCCTCACCCTGCCTGGCGACTATTCCGGCACCATCAACACAACCATCACAGCCCTCAGCCCAGAAGGCCAAACCAGCACAAACCAGACCCTCACAATCGCCCCAGCAGGCGATGTCGATCTCAATATCCAAGACCTCGTCACCGCAGAGACCGACGACCCCCTCACCATCTCACCCGCGCAAGCCTAGGCCGCATCCGTCTCCGATTTCGACACAAACGACCCCAGAGAGACACTCACCCAAATCACCCTCACACTCGACGACATGCCAAAAGGCGTCACCGTCCAGGGCGTCCCAGCAGACACCGTCACATACAACTCAGACACCGGCGGCACCTTCGCATTCTCTGGAACCGCAGACCAATACGACGCCCTGCTCATCACATTCCCCGCAGATTTCTCAACGCAAAGCCCAAACATTAATAACGGCCTCATAACAGGCACACTCACCGCCCAATCAACCGAAGACACAACAGGACAATCCGCGCCAATCGCCCTCCGCATCACACCCGAAGGCGATGTCGAGATCGATGACAGCCTGCCAGATCTCGTCCCAGACGAGACCGATGACCCAACACCCCTCACGCCCGCGGACCTCCTCCAACCCGCCGCAACAGACCGCGACGGATCAGAGGCCATCGACACCCTCACACTCACCATCGACGGACTGCCCGCAAACGCAACCCTCGACAGCCTCAACATCACCCTGCCAAACGGCGCAACAACACAGATCGCACAAGACGGCGCAACCGGCGCAACATCCCTCACAATCACCCTCAACGCCCAAGATGTCGGAGACGTCAACGCAGCCTATGACAGCATCGCACTCTCCCTGCCCGCCGACTTCTCAACAACAAACAGATCTGACCTCATAAACGGCAACACCGCCCTCCCAATAACACTCACCCTCAACGTCCAGACCGACGAAGACCAAAACCCCGCAACAGACACCCCAACAGACGGAACCGCAACAGCGCAACGATCCGTCGACATCGATTTCGAACATGACATCGAAGCATCAGCCCCGATCCTGTTGGTCCGTGAAGAAGACAGCGGAACAGGGATCACACCAGAGGCCGGGGCCGAATTTGACCTTGAGCTGGATATCGCGATCACGGATCAGGACGGGTCCGAGACCGCGGATCCGTCAGATCCACGTTTTGCAGCAGACGTGGCGGTCACCTTCTTTGGTTTACCGGCGAATGCGACAGTCAACGATGGCACGATAGATGGCGACAGGTGGACCGGTACAGTTGCGCAAGCCAACGCGCTGGTTCTGAGACTTCCACAGGACTATCACGGCGTCATTCTCAACCAGATCACGGTAACAACGCCGGAAGGCCGCGTTGATCGATTGCAGATCCTGCGCGTCACCCCAACACCAGACATCGAAATCGCGGGTGAGGTCCGTGTTGACGAAACCGACGACATTGTTCCGGTCCTGCTCGCGGACTTCATATCTGTCGTTATCGGCGAGGATGAAACAGTCACCGATCTGGTCTTCGATCTCGACGGGCTTCCGACCGGGACGGAAGTGCGCGACAGCAATGACAATCCGATCGGCACATTCACCGATAACGGGGACGGTACGTCGGATTTTCTATACATCTTTGACGGGGTCGGCACCGTGCCAGTGGATGCCATCGTGTATCTGCCGCGTGACTATTCGAAAACCTCGCCACTGCAAAACCTGTCCGCGCGTATCGTCATTACGACCGATGATGGGACGGTGGCGGAGAACGTGCCGTTCATTGTCGAAGCCGAAGGCGACGTGTCTGTCAGCGACGGCACTTTTGCATTGTCAGAAACCGACGCCCCGGTTCAAATCAGACTGGCAGATCAAATCACCGCGGTTGCGACAGACATTGACGGATCGGAGTCGGTTGTTGAAATCGGGCTGATCCTGGAAGGTTTGCCGCCGGGGAGCCGCATTTCGATTGATAACGGCACGGCCTTTGCCGATGCGTTACAAGACCTAGAGCAAGTCTTTACTCCGGAAGAGTTTGCAGGCCTGATCCTTGAACTGCCCGCCGATTTCTCCACAGAAAACCCCGAGACCGCGTTGGTCGGACGGGTATTGGCCCTGACGGATGAAGGCGGTCTGGGTGAGGGAACCTTGACCATCACACTGGATGCCGAAGGTGATGTCGTTGTGACAGGCCCCGGGCGACTGGATCTGATGGAAAACGATGCACCTGGCGTTGTCGACGAAGACGACACGACACAAGCGCCCATTGATGCCCGTCTCGCGGATGCGGTGTCAGCCACTGCATCGGATGCTGATGGGTCAGAAAGCATTGCAGAGGTCGACGTTTCGATCTCTGGTTTGCCCTCCGGTGCTCTGTATTCAGTGGACAATGGCAGCACATTCGAACCCGTACCGGATGGGTTGGTTTTTGAACTGACGGCTCTGACCGAGGACGAGTATCAGGGCCTGATCATACGCTTGCCGGATGACTATTCGACAACCGCCGACATAACCGGGCGCGTGACCTTCACCACAGACGAAGCCTTGCTGGCCGGTGAAACGGACGACGATGCGACCGACGGGATCGAACGCCGCGATTTTGTCATTGCTGTTGCCAGCGAACAGGATGTTCTGATTACAGCGCAGGACATCACGGTCGTGGAGGATCTGGGCAGCTTTATCCCATTCAACCTCGACGCGGCGGTCACCGACATTGATGGCTCTGAGACGATCACTGGCATCCAAGTGGATTTCGCGGGCCTGCCATCGGGTGACACGCAACTGACAAATGGCGTAATCATCAACGGCCCGATGGACAGCTGGACCGGTACGCTGACAGAACTACGGGCCTTGGGCGTTGTGTCATTCCCCGAACACTTCTCTGGGATTATCGATGTCACGGTCACAATAAACACGAATGAAGGTAACGCCGCAGGCACGTCTTAGACATTCGCCTTGAACGTCACGCCTGTCGCCGAGCCTACATTGGCGATATCCGTGGACGACAGTCAGGCCGGAGTCGACCTGATCGGCGCAGACAACTACCTGATCGACGAGGATGGCAGCTTTTTGCTGACACTGGACGCCCAGACACCCGATCGCGATGGGTCTGAAAACCTGACAACGCTGGTGATTGAAAACCTGCCGGCGGGTTGGGTGCCGAACACAAACGGTGTCGTCGATCCAGGTCTTTTTGAGCAAGGCAGCGCCCAGATTTCTTCCGCAACGGTGAGTGGCGACAGTTTGACCATCACTTTCGTGGCCGGGGTTCAAGACTTTGATGGCGCCTTGCGTGTAACACCTCTGGAACATGATGACCGGGACATCGCCACGATCCTGGGCCAGGATTTGGTAGCGACAGTCACCTCGATGGACACGGCAGACGGGTTACCCAGTGACACCGAAACCGCCTCGGATTCGCTCGACATTGACGTGGATGCCATTGTTGACCCGCTGAATGTCGCTCCATTGAACAGCACAGTGGACGAAACAACTGACGGGCTGCGTCGGATCGGGCTTGCTTTGAGCGATATTGCATTGGTCGACAATGATGGGTCCGAAACACTGCGCTCGTTGGAACTGACCATTTCTGTCAACACGCTGAGCGAAGGATTTGATCCGTCCGATACAAACGATCTGTTGCTTGAATTGAATGATGGCGCTTTGCTTGGCAGCATCGTTATCACCCAGATCGGGGCCACAGATGACAGCGTCAGCTATGAGATCACCCCGGCCGACGGTGTGGCGAATGCCGAGTTTGAAGCGGCGCTTGAAGCGTTGCGTGTGGTCCTGCCCCAACACTTCAGCGGCGTGTTGACTTATGACGGCACTTTCACCTGGGACGAAACAACGACCGGTGATGTTGAAGTTGATACCAGCGACAACTTTGCTTCGTCGAATATTCAGTTCACCCATACCGTTCGCCCGGTTGCTGAAGCCGAATTGACCGCGCAAGTCTTTGTCTTGTCGGACACAGACGTTGCTGACGGCAGCCCAACAGCTTTGAGTGCGGAAATTAAAGACGGCTCGATCACGGCCGCGAACATCCTGACGCTTTTGGAAAGCACGTCGGATGGAAGTGGACCGGGACAGGTCGAGCTGTTTGTCGGATTGAACGCCACGACGCCTGATCTGGATGGCTCAGAACAGCTTGAAACGATCGTCCTCGACAATGTGCCCAGCGATTGGATTGCCGACTATCTTGTCGATGGAACTGTTCAGCAATCTGCCTTTTTCAACATCAGCGGGTCGGCCGCGCTCAGTCAGGCGGAATACGACAAAGTTGATACCGCAACCTATAACGCAACGACCGGCGCGCTGACGATCCAGTTTGTAGATGACGTCACCAGCTTTGCAGGATCCCTGCAACTGATGCCGTCGCTCTATGAAGATTATGATGTCGACCGCGAAGACGGTGACATGTTCACCGCAATAGGCCAATTTTAGGATGCCGATCTGAATGTGGCAGTGACTGTTTCGGACAACAACACGGTCGAAGTCACCAACGCGTCCGCAGACGCCACGTTCGATGTCGATGTAGACCCGGTTAACAACTTTGCCTTTGTCCTGACTTTGCCGGAAGGCAACGAACAGGTGATCGATGATGCCGGCGGGATCTGGCAGATTCCGTTTATCCCGGAAATCCTGGACACTGACGGTTCTGAAACGATCACAGCCGTTGTACTACGCGGCATCCCCACGGGCATTACGGTCTATGTGGAAAACCCCGATGATCCGACTGGCGAGAAGATCCCGGCTCTGTTGACCGAGGTCAATAATCCCCAAGGTTTCAATGATTGGAGCCTTGAGAATGAGGGCTGGCTGAGCGCCGAGCTGCGCGGCATACCAACCCATTTCGCAGGGGATTACCCGATCCAGTTCGATGTTGTCACAACCGAATTTGATGGCGGCAACACCCGTGTCACCACCCTGAACGAAATTCTGACCGTCGACCCAGTCGTCGATGGTGGCGATCCGTCCGAGACGGCACAAACGAACGAAGACACAGCCGTCAATGTGCCTATCACAGGAAACATCATTGATAACATCATGAATTCGCCCGTCTCACCCGAGGATATTCTGGGCGAAATCCTGATTTCGAATGTCCAGCCGGACTCCTTTGGCCGCGTTCCTGAATTTTTCACCAGCGAGCCAGATGAAAACGGGTTTTTGCCAATCTCCGGACTGCGCCAATTGAATTTGTCCGATGCGTTCGACCTGCGGCTATCGGCCTCTGAGGCTGAAAACCTTTGGCTCATCCCCGGTCAGGACAGCAATGAGGACGTCGTGTTCGACGTGACGGTTGTTTATTTTGAAACGCTTGATCCAAGCCAGTTCCAGGCGAACACAGGCACTGTAACAGTCGAGGTCACCGGCATAGCCGACGAACCAATCGTTACAATCCAGAACCCCGATCCCACGGATGATCCGGACGCCACCCTGACCGATGAGCAGATCAACGACATTTTCCGCCCAGACGAAGTCACCGATAGCGTCGCCAACGCGGACCGCGTCTATGGATATGCTGGGACGGATCAAGGTCCCTTCCGGTTGAACATGCGATTGAGTGACGGCACGCTGCAGTCAGGGGATTTCGAACAAGACGATCTTTTCGTTGACGCCGATCCGATCACTGGAACGATGACCGAGATCACGAACGAGAGCGGGGCGTTCGATGGATCCGAGACGATTTACTATGTGATCACGGGTCTGGACCCGAGTGTGTCTATCCTGGGCAGTTCTCCTGTAGATGGTTCTGGTGGCTCTTATGTCGTCACAGAGTCCCAGCTCGACAGCATCAAATTGTGCCGACCGTTGTTTCTGAGGTCACGTATTACGATCTCGAAATCAATACGATCGTAGTCGAAGACGATCAGCCCATAGACGGGCTGGTCGGAACACCGGAAGAGGTCATTGCACAAATCAACGATCTGCCGGGTGGGTCTGTTGTCACGGAACCATTCAAGGTCATCGTCCTACCGCTCGCAGATGGTGGGCCCCACGATTGTGAGCCGGAACAAATGTTGCCCCTTCCGACACTCGAATTGATTGGCAGCGGCGACGAAGACACAGAAATACCCCTGAAACTGAAAATCACGCCGGTCGAACCGTATTACGAGGATCTAAACGACCTGATCAGTCTTCCGAATGGCGTCGTTGGTGATTTTGGCATCGGGCTCAGCTTGCCCCCGGGCTCGTCGGTGACCACCGAGCCTCCCGGTGGCGTTGTATTTGACCCGATCACGGGCACTTGGGTACTGGATCTGTCTGTTCTTGGCGTTGATCCCAATGATCCAACCCAGACCCAAGGCGAAATTCTGTTCACACCTCCCGAACATGAATCCAGCCCCACCAACCCATTTGATCCGGCCGAAACCTTTGGTCCTGATGACCCTTACGATGAGCTCAACACGCTGGAATACAGCATGGTGCTCAACAATTTCACCTGCAACACCTCCACGAGCGGCTCTGGCTCGTTCAACCTGATTATCAATCCTGTTGTGGACACCCCGACGATTGAATTCTCTGGGGGCAATTCGTTTGACGAAGACACCGCGTTTGATCTGGACCTCACAATCACAAGCCCGGACGGCGGTGAACGCCCGGGAGAAACGGTGCTGATCGAGGTCGATAACACCAATGGTGGCACACTCTTGGATGGGGATGGCAACCCACTGACCGGAACTGATCAAGGCAACGGCATGACGCTCTACGAAGTGCCTTATACGGATGTTGACGCGCTACAATTGCGCGCAGCAGAGCACTATAGCGGGCTACTGGACATCAAGGTCACCGCCTTTAGCCAAGATATCGACTTTAACACAGCGTCCGCGACGCTTAGCACAACATTGAATGTTATCCCTGTGGCCGACATTCCGACGATTGAATTTGACGACACCGTCATTGATCCAGACACCGGTCAGCCATTTGTTGACAAGAGCGGTGTGTTGACCATGGTCACCGCGATTGAAGATGTGCCGCTCAATCTCAGCACTTATATCGACGCAACAACACCGGATCAGGACGGGTCAGAGACCTATACGATCGTTCTGGGCGGTGTGCCCGATTACCTCGAGGTCGGCGGGCCCGCCGGCGATGGTCTGATCGACAACGGCGACGGCACTTACACGATTGCGCCGGACGCTTATTCCCAAGTCACGCTACGACTTGTCGATGAACACGCGCGGCTGCCGGACTCGCTCAATGCCGAGCTACCCTCGCAGATCCTGCTCAATATCTCGGTCAATACGCTGGAGTTGGCGAACTCGGACGATGCGAGCGGAGCGCAGAACTTCCTGTTGAAGGTGCGCCCGGACGCGGGCGAACCTATTCTGACGGCAGCAATCTCTCCGGCGACCGGTGTCGAGGACGCCGGCGATGTGTTCACAGTGACCATGTCGGCTGAGACCCCGGACCCGCATGAAACCATGCATTTCGAGATTGCGGTGCCCGACGGGGCACAGGTCTTTGTTGACGGGGCAGAGGTTCAAGTGACCGATGGCGTTGCGATTGTCGAAGCGACGGCGCAGGGACAGGTGGGGAGCGGAAACTACAGCTTCGTACCCATCGGAACAGTAACGTTCGTTGCGCCCGAAGACTTTGGCGGATTGACGACCGTCGATGTGACGGCCGTGACGACGGACGCGGACGGAATTTTTACAGACACAGAGCAATCGGACACGCAAAACCTAGAACTCGATATCGTTCCATCTCCGGACTTGGAGCTGACTGTTACCGACCCGGACGTAGAGCTTACGGAAACAGATCGACCTGTGCTGTATCGGCCCGCTTCGGACTTCGATATCGTTGTGACCGATCAGGACGGTTCCGAAATCGTCGATACGGTGACCTACACGCTGCAAAACATCCCACAAGGCATGACCTATCTGGTTGGCACCAGCACAATGCGGGTGACGGGCACTGATCTCGTCTTTACGGGGTCGGAAGCTGAATTCAGTCAACTCACGCTCGTCTTCCCACGCGATTACGCCACCAACGACGCCCCGCTCACCGGGTCAATCAATGTGACGACCAATGAGGGTGGCAACGAAACCGGCAACTTCACAGTACAAGTCGCTGGCGAGTTGGATTTGACCGTCATTGTGGATGTGACGCCAGAGACGGCACCGCAAACAGGACTGCCCATCGAAATCGATTTCGGCATCGATGCACAGGTGACAGATACGCAACCATCGCCGTCTGAAACTTTGGAAGAAATTGTCATCCAATTCGACAGTATACTGCCTGCAGGTACAGTGGCGTCGGCCGGAACCATCGACGGCGATCGATTGACATTGACGCGTGGGGCAACCAGCCCAGCTGATTTCGCCGTTTTGGTCGCCGCACTATCGATCACGTTGCCAGGGACCGCCGCGGGCACATTGACCGGGGAAATTACTGTCACCACCAACCACGGCAGCGCTGATGCGGAACCTTTTGAGGTGGCAATCAACGAACAGCCAGCCATCGCCGGACCGGTCGAAATCACCTCCATTGACACAGAGTTTACGGTCACCTTTGATGAGCTTTTGGCCAACGCAAGTGATCCGGACGAACCTTTGACAGTGGACAACATCATGGTGGATGACCCGCAGGTCGGTGTCACTGTCACAGCCACCGGGGTCACCATCACCGTCCCCGAGGGGTATGTCGGAACACCCACGCTGTCCTATGACGTTATCGACAGCGGTCCTGGACCGGCACAGTCGGAAGCCACCGCGATCCTCGACATCGACACGTTGCAAATGGAAGCTGATGGTTCGAACACGGGTCCCGATGGCGTGGTGCGCGACCTGATGAACAATGTGAACAATACGCTTGGTGGCGAAGCCGTGGCCAAGGGGACGGATGGCAACGACGCGGTCGTGCTGTCGGCTGAACGACCATATGACGGAATCACTGGCTTTGCGCTGCAAGACGGCAGCGACTTTGTCGATCTCAGCGCGGCCACGCGCGGCTTTACCTTGGACCTCGGCGCCGGGGATGACTGGGCCATCGGAAGCGACAGCAACGATATCCTGATCGGCGGTGCCGGGGCCGATACCCTGCAAGGCGGCGGCGGTGAAGATATTTTCCAACTGACTGATCTGAGCAGCGCAGACGTCATTCTGGACTTTGACGAACCAGTTGGGTTTTTCCCTCAAGGTGTGGACCAGATCGATCTGACATCACTGGTTAGCCTGAACGATGGCGAAACGCTGGAAGATCACGTGGGCTATGACAACACCAACGGCGAACTGACCGTCGACGGCACCCTTGCCGCAACAGTTGGAACGGATGGCGGCGGTTTTGCCGAAGAGGTCGAAGTGATCTTTAACAATGCCAGCGGTGCGCAGGAAACGGCGGTCATCTGATCGCCGAACCTGTCCTTACCTTTCGCGCAGGGCTTCCACCTGCGCCTTGCGGAACGGTTTGAGCAAATAGTCCAGTACCGTCCGCTCGCCGGTCAGGATATCGACCGCGGCAATCATGCCCGGCTTGATCTCATGCCGTTCAGTGCCCCGTTCCAGCACGTTGCTGTCGGTTTCAAGGATCGTGGTGAAATAAATCTCGCCGGTTGCCTCATCCTGTTCGGCATCCGCACCAATCCGTTGGACCCGCCTGATCAGCCCCACCTGAGTGGTCCTCCGCTATGTTTAGGAAACGGAGGAAACACATGGCCAACAAGCGACCAAAGCCAGAAGAGATTGTCACGAAGTTACGGCAGGTTGAGGTTCTGACGGGGCAAGGGATGCCGCGTCTGGATGCGATCCGTCAGATCGGTGTGACTGAACAGACCTACTACCGGTGGAAGAAAAAATACGGCGGAATGGGCACGGATCAATTGAAGGAACTGAAGCGTCTGCAAAAAGAGAACGAGCGATTGCGCAAAGCCGTTTCTGATCTGACGCTGGACAAGCTGATCTTGGCGGAGGCGGCAAAGGGAAACTTCTGAGCCCCGCTCGTCGTCGTGCCTGTATTGATCGCGTTCGTGCTGAGCTGAACATCTCGGAGCGTCGGGCATGCCGGGTTCTAAGACAACATCGATCCACACAGCGCAAAGTACCTGCGGGTCGCCCGGATGAAGAACGTTTAGTGGCTGATATGATCGAACTGACCCGGCAGTATGGCCGCTACGGCTATCGTAGGATCGCGGCACTACTGAGAGACGCTGGCTGGCATGTGAATGACAAGCGCGTGGAACGGTTATGGCGACGAGAGGGGCTGAAAGTGCCAATGAAACAACCGAAGAAAGGGCGGCTTTGGCTGAATGATGGATCATGTGTCAGGCTTCGGCCAGAGCGCCGCGATCATGTCTGGTCTTACGACTTTGTCCACTGCCGCACCGACGATGGTAAAGCTTTCCGCACACTCAACATCATCGACGAGTACAGTCGGGAATGCTTGGCCATACGCGTGGATCGCAAGCTCAACTCAGGCAATGTGATCGATGTGCTGAGCGACCTGTTCATCCTGCGCGGCATCCCATCGTTCATTCGCTCCGACAACGGCCCGGAGTTCGTTGCGCAAGCCGTGCAGGACTGGATCAAGGCTGTCGGCGCAAGGGCGGCTTACATCGAACCAGGCAGCCCTTGGGAGAATGGGTACTGCGAAAGCTTCAACGCCCGTTTCCGCGATGAGTTCTTGAACGGCGAAATCTTCTATAGCCTGCGCGAAGCACAAATCCTGATTGAGGAATGGAGGAAACACTACAACACGAAACGACCACACAGTGCTCTAGGCTACCGCCCACCGGCTCCCGAAACCGTCGTCAAGATGGACCAAAGGTCGATCAGGTGCAGCACATCATCAGGATGGTGGAACACGCCGATCATCGCGGTGCCCTGGTCTTTTAATTCCCGTAGCCGCGCCACCAGAGCCCCGCGCGCATTGGCGTCAAGCGAGGCTGTCGGCTCGTCCAGCATCAGGAGTTTCTGTGGCAGGATCAGCGCGCGGGCCAGATTGACTTTTTGCTGTTCTCCGCCAGAGAAGGTTGTCGGGTAGGCAGCCCAAAGGTCCGGTTTTACGCCAAAAGTTTCCAGCGCCTTTCGGGCGGCGTTCAATGCGGCCTCAGGCTCCCATCCTGCGAGGCGCAATGGTTCGGCCACGATGGCCTCTGCGCTCACGCGCGGGCGCGCCGTCAGAAATTGCGTGACAAAACCAATTTCTGTGCGCCGCAAATGCGCAACGTCTACATCCGCCGCCCGGGCAAGGTCGATCACGCCATGGCTGGAATGAAAGCAGATTTTCCCGGCCAACGGCAGGTAAGACCGGTAGAGTGTGCGCATCAGCGTGGACTTGCCCGCGCCGTTGGCCCCTTTGAGCAGTACAAATTCGCCCGCAGCGACGCGAAAAGTAATGTCCTCAAAGGCCGGGATGTCTTTTGCAAGATGATGCAGCGAGAAGCCTTTGGTCAGGCCTTGGATGTCTAAAACGGTCATAGTTTCGCGTGCACCAATTGTTGCGTATAGGGGTGTTGCGGGTCTTGAAAGATCTGATCCGCAAGCCCAGTCTCAACCACTTCACCGCGCCGCATCACCATCACGCGGTCCGCCAGCGTGCGAATGACGCCAAGGTCGTGGCTGACGATCACCATGGTGATCTGCCGGTCTTGCTGAAGCCGTTTGAGCGTATCGAGCACCAGCGCCTGCACGCTCACATCCAAACCCGTCGTCGGCTCATCCAAAAGCAAGAGCGCCGGTTCCAACGCAATCGCCTTGGCCAGCTGCACCCGCTGTTGCATTCCGCCCGACAGTTCAATCGGCGGTGCGTCAAGGCGATCCAGCGGGAATTCCGATGCATCCAGTGCTTCGGTCGCCGCCTGCCGCAAGGTCGCAAAGCTCCGTTCACCAGCAACCAAAAGCCGTTCAGCGACATTCCCCGACGAAGAGTGCTTCATCAAAAGGCCGAGATGCGGGTTCTGATACACGATCCCGATCTTGGTCGCGCAGAGCATCCGGCGGGCGAACCGATCAAGCTCAAATAGATTGCCGACCACATCCGGCAGGTCGAGCGTGTAGCTGCCCGCCTCCGGAATCTCCTCCAAGTTCATCATCCGCAGCAGCGTCGATTTTCCCGATCCACTTTCGCCGACAATACCAAGCACCTCACCCGGATAGGCATGGGCCGAGACGTTGCGTACGGCCCGCACCGAGCCGTAGGACTTGGAAACGCCTTGCACCTCTAGCAGCGGACGGGTCTCAACGATGCGCGGCGCGTCGAGGGTCAAGGTCATTGCGGCATCTCCCCGTCTTTGTACCAGGTCTCGCCCCGGCTTTCGCCGTCTCCATCGCGCGCGCGAATGGTCTTCACACCCCATTCGCTGTCCGAGACCTCAAAGGCGGAGCTGCCGTCATCCTTTGGGATTTCGTTCATGAAGAAGCCCGTGGTTCCAGACCGGGTACAGGTCAGGTGGCCGTGCTCTTCAACCTTGTAAGGCACATCCGAGAACACCAATGGCTCAACCCGGGTGTAGGGCGGAACCGCGAAGATACACTTTTCTCGTCCTGCCGACAGGATCGTCAAATGCTTGGCCATATGCAGCTTCGGGACGTCCCAACGGGGGATGGGCGAAGGTGTCATGACATGCCGACCATGCACAAGGCTGGGATAACTTGCGCCTTGCATGACCCGTCCGGACCGCACGATCTGCTCGTAGAGTTGCAGCCACATCCGCCCATAGTCTGCATCCGCATGCATCTGGCGCGCGATAGACATATTCGGCTGACCAGGTCGCAGCGGCTCTGGGTTTGGCACCTGCAGGACCAGCACCTGATCTTCGCGCAGGATTTCTTCGGGGATGCGGTGACGTGATTGGATTAGGTCCGCGTCCAGCGTGTCCATTGTCGTTGGCGTACCGGCCACCCGTGCGATGAAGCGTCGGATCGACGCCGCGTTCACGCTATCATCGGCGCCTTGGTCAATGACCTTGACGCGTGTTTGCGGGTTCACGAGCGTCAGTGACACCTGAAGCCCGCCCGTGCCCCAACCGCGCGCCATTGGCACTTCGCGGCTTGCGTAGGGCATCTGGCATCCAGGAACCGCAACGGATTTCAGCATCTTGCGGCGCAACTCGCGCTTCGCCGAGCCATCAAGGAAGCCGTAGCTCATCGCTTCCCACGGTTTTGTCATAGCAGTCAGGCTCATTCGGCCGGTTCCTGTTGCTTGGGCGCGCGCGCCGCCTTTTTGGCCTTCGCATCCCGCATTGCGTCCAGCGAAGACTGGAACGTCACATAATGCGGCAGCTTGAAGTGAATGCAGAAGCCGGAGCTTTCGACGCCTTCGGTATGGTAGAGGAAGAATTCCTCTTCGGTCGCAGACCCCTTCTCGGCGCCGGGACTGTTGAGGTCGAGCGTGGCCGCCGCGATGCATTTGACCTCATTCCAGCCAAAGCTCGCGGCATAGCCGATGCCCAGCTTTTCGCCCTTTTTGTCGACAACCTCGGCCTGAGACACCTTGACGCGTCCGGCTGAGAACTGCCGCCCATCGGGATGGGTGACGGCAATATCCGCTTTGGCCAGACGCAATTCGTTAACCGTTGGGTGCGCTTGCCCGTAACCGCGCATCGCGGCGTAGCCGAGCGCAAGAACACCGCCGGTTTCGGCCCGTGCAAGGCTTTGCAAAGTGTGGGCGCGTTTGGATGGAAACAGCAGCGGCTCACGTGTGAGGTCAGGAATGTCGTTGCCCTTGGTCGGATCATCCGCCGGGGGATCCAGCAGATCGTTTTCGGCCTGCCACGCACTAACGCTGGGCTGATAGGCCGGAGACGGGGTGTCCGCAGGCTCGACGGGCTCAGGCGCGTAAGACGCGCCTTGCAGCACATCGGTCGCCAGAATGCGGTGCGCGTAGTCCAGTGTCGGCCCCAAGACCTGCCCGCCGGGAATGTCCTTGAACGCTGCAGAGATGCGACGATGGTGAACAGCGTGTCTTGCTCAATGGGCTCCGCCACTTGCAATCGCGGCTGCGTCGTCCGCCAAGCGCGCAGCAGCAGAACGGCCTCATAAAGCTCTCCGCCGGTTTGGGCCAAAGCGAGCGCGGCCAAGTCCTCATCATAAAGCGAAGCTTCGCCCATGACCCGGTCAATCAGATAGGGCAGGCTTTTCTTGACCTCTTCAACTCGGTCGCGGTCAAAATCCCCCATCTCTTCACGAAAGAGCCGTTCGGATTGTTCGATGGCCCGTTCGCCACCGCGTGTTGCAACGTAGGCCATTATATCTCCTCAGCAGTCGTAGATCGCGGCACGCCGACAACGCGGGCACCATCGACAAAGAACAGATCAAACCCCTTCGGGTATCTCAGACGCGCGGCGCGCGCCTTCCAGAACCCATCCGGCAAACCGCCAAGCTGGACCGTCTCAGCGCCGTCAATGCCCGGCCCGGTCAGCCGCACTGCTGCGCCGGATCCGAGACTGGCGCGGATGATGACGGTGGCCCCGTCGTCGGGGTAATAGTCGCTGCCGATCGCAATATCGGCGAGAGGTTCGGACGCGGCCATCGCCCCCAGAAAGACGTGATCGGCCTTGCCGATGTCAGCCAGTTCGGCGCCCGTGCGCATAATCTTGGGCATCAGGAGCGGGTCGGCTGCGTAGACCAGACATTCCCTGTCGAGAAGGGCGGTGACAATGCTTTGCTCTCCTGGCTCTGGCAGATCGCGGGGCAATCCGGGGCGGCTTAAAGTCCACAGCAAAGCGTCGAAAGCTGCGTTGTCTCGCGTCTCGGCGAGGCTTGGCGCGGGTGTGGCAAGCATCAGAATGTCTCCATGTTCACGCGTGTGGCCTCAACGCGGCGCAGCACGTCATCGTCTGCCTGTTGCAACGTTTCGGCCTGCGCATTGCAAAACGCCTTGCAATCCGCGCGGCGTACATCCGTCGCCATCGCAAGGTCCACCAGCGCCATTGCCATCGAGGCCTCAAGATCATGCCCACGCCGCATCCCGTAGCCTTGCACGTCGCCCTTGCGAATATGCGCTTCGCTCATCAGCACTTCGCCCAGGTGAAAGGCAACGCCTTTGGCCGTGTCGCGCATCGGCAGCATCACCAAACCGCTTTGCGATTGCAGCACTTCGATCTCGCCCAGATCCGGGATCAGAGTTTCTGCAAAGCTCTTGAGCTTTGATGCATCAGCGCGCGCCAGCACGCCCAGCGTGTCATCCATCGGAATGCTCCATTGTGAAGTTCACCCGCGCCGCGGACCAGATGACCCGGCTGGTCGAGATCGGCGTCCCGTCAAGCGTGGCGTCGATGGCCGTGACGACCAGCACGGGGACGTCCGGGTGTTGTTTGAGGGTTTTTGCTTCGTCAAGTTTTGCCGCCCGCGAATAGATCGACGTGTGCTGGCGGACATAGTCGTCGATGCCGAAGGACCGATATGTCTCTGTCGTGGACCCAAGAACATCGCGACGCTCTGCAAAATCGGGGAAGCGTTCGGCGCAATGATAGGAGGAACCGAAGGCCACGGGCAGGTCATTGGCCAACGTGATCCTCTGGCTTTCGGTCACTCGTGCGCCAGAGTTCAGCAGCAGAGCCTGCGATACGTGATCAGGCGCGGGTATGCGGTCGGCTGAGACCAACCGACTGGTCACATCCACGCCCTGCGGGATCAGGTTGCGGCGCAGCCGGGTCCGTTTGCCGATTTGATAGGTCAGCCGTGGCGCGTCGGCGACAAAGGTGCCGCGCCCTTGTTCGATGCTGATCTTTCCGTCCCGCGCGAGCGATTCAAGTGCGCGCCGCACCGAATGCCGGCCAATCGCGAACCGATCCGCCAGTTGGGTTTCCGTCGGCAACTGATCCCCTGCGGACAGCCGCCCCACGCGGATGTCATCTGAAAGGGTGTCCCGAATTGTTGTCCAGTTTTCGCGCGTCATGTCCGATTCATCCGAATGAATTTTGGCTATCCTGTCTGCGTGACAGACGCATGACAAGAGTATGCTTTTTTGCCAGGACAGACTTTGCCGGTGTTGGCGCCTAGTGCGAGTTTAGTTTCTTCAGCTGGACTGTGAAGCCGTCCTAACAATCCTGGCCGAGACCTTGCAGAACAAAAGCAGGAGCGACAAGAGCTCCGATCGAACAAACGCAAACAACTGCTTCAAAATGGCGAACGGCAGTGCCGCTCGCCGAGTTAGACTAAATGTCGATACGCTCTGCGATGCTCAGAGTGTCTTCGAGTTCTACACCCAGATACCGAACGGTGCTGTCGACCTTTGTGTGACCGAGCAGCAGTTGTACGGCTCGTAGATTGTCAGTCTTGCGATAGATTTCCGCTGCCTTTGTACGACGCAACGAATGTGTGCCATATCCACTCGGCTGCAACCCGATTGCCGTCACCCAAGCTCGCACAATTCGACCATACTGACGCGTCGATATGTGTGGGCGGTCATGGAAACGGCTGGGAAACAGGAACCGGCTAGCGAACATCTCTGGCGATTTGACCCACGTTAGCACGGACTCGTGAACCGCCCCAGTTTTGGCGGAGACTATTGAGTTCGTATTTCAAGCTGCGATTTTGTCTGACTTCAGGGCTTCTTCGTATCTCTCCTCGGCTTCGATTGGCGTGATGTACCCGAGTGGTTCAAGCAGGCGCTCTTTGTTGAACCAGTCCACCCATAGCAAGGTTTCCCATTCGACCTGATCCTTGGACTTCCACGGACCTAGTTGATTGATGACTTCGGTTTTGAAGAGGCCGATGATCGTCTCAGCCAGTGCATTGTCATAGCTGTCACCAACGCTGCCGACGGATGGCTCCAGCCCAGCATCGGCCAACCGTTCTGTGTACTTGATCAACACGTATTGGCTGCCGCGATCTGAATGATGGATCAGTTTCTCAGCGGGTCTGCGTGCGTGGATCGCCTGTTCAAGCGCATCTAAGACAAACTGCGTGTCCTGCGTTGTTGATGCCTTCCAGCCCACAATCCGGTTCGCGAAGGTATCAATGACGAACGCCACATAGACGAACCCGCGCCAGGTCGAGACGAACGTAAAGTCGGACACCCACAGTTCGTTCGGCATTGAAGCCCTGAACTGGCGATTGACCTTGTCCAGCGGGCATTGATCCGCAGGTTGACCACAGGTGGTTTTGACCTTCTTTCCGCGCCGGACGCCTTGAATGCTAAGCTGGCGCATCAACCGTTCTACAGTGCAGCGAGCAATATCAATCTTCTCGCGATTCATCGCGTGCCATAGTTTGCGTGCGCCATAGACAGAACGGTTCTTCTCCCAAACATCCTTCATCGTTTTGCGCAGAAACTCATCCCGCTTGGCCCGGTCCGAGGCACGGTCGGGATCACGCTCGATGGCAATGCGTTTATAGAACGTCGAAGGGGCAATCTGGAGAACTCTTCAGATCGGCTCGACCCCATGCGCCCCACGATGATCCTTGATGAAGGCAATCATTTGCGGAATGGGCGGTCGAGCTCCGCCTGAGCAAAATAAGCAGATGCCTTCTTCAGGATCTCATTTGCCTGACGCAACTGCCGGTTCTCGCGCTCAAGTTCTTTGATGCGATCCCGCTCTGCAGAGGTCACGCCATCGCGTTTGCCGGTATCCGCCTCGTGTTGCTTGACCCAGATACGAAGGCTGTCTCTGCTGCACCCAACCTTCTGAGAGATCGACAAAAGTGCTGCCGATCTGCTCGTGTATTCGCTCTCGTGATCCAAGACCATCCGCACCGCTCGTGCGCGCAATTCCTCTGGATAACGTGTTCCGTTCTTTGTCTTTCCCATGACCCAGTATCCTTACTTCTGGGTCTCCGGCAAACAAGGGGCGCTTCAGCATGGCGAAACACCCCTGTCGCAGGCGTTAAAAACGAACATGTTAGCTGCAAAGCCGCGTGCTGAAAAAAGAGGCGGGCTTGAACAAGTAATATGCTGGAAGCGTAACAGCAGCTTCTGATTCCGGTCAACAGCACAACCACAAGTCGGCGAAAATCAACCCATTTCAACTACTGCGAATTTTACCAAATCTAGGCAAACACATGTTTTTGCTAGACAATCTCACGCTCGTCCAAGCGTTTCAAAAAGCTGTCTGCTTGGCGGATGACCTCAGATTTCCTGTCCTCGTCCATCCAATCCCACGTTCGATACATGTTCGCCATCCTCGGATTGGCTGCAAACCGATCCCGATGCCGGATGAGAAAATGCCAGTACAAAAGGTTAAACGGACAGGCATTTGGTCCAAGCTTGTCCGCCACCCGGTACCGACAGGATTTGCAGTAATCCGACATGCGATTGATATAAGCACCGCTGCTGACATAGGGCTTGGATGCGATCACACCATCATCTGCAAACTGGCTCATACCGACAGTGTTCGGGGCCTCCACCCACTCAAACGCGTCGATGTAAACCGCAAGATACCATTCATGCAGTTCGGTTGGATCAATCCCGGCCAACAGGGCGAAATTGCCGGTGACCATCAGCCGCTGGATGTGATGCGCATAGGCATGTTCCCGCGTTTGCCCAACTGCCGCCGACACACAGGCCATCTGCGTTGGCGCGCCCCAATAGAACGCGGGCAACGCCCGGGAATGTCCCAAGGCATTGCGCGCGGTGTAATCGCGCCCTTCATGGAAATAGATGCCCCGCACATATTCGCGCCACCCGATGATCTGCCGAATGAACCCTTCAACCGCGTTGATCGGCGCGTGCCCGGCCTCATAGGCCTTCTCAGCCGCGCGGCACACTTCCAGCGGGGTCAACAAACCGCAATTGAGGTAAGGCGACAAAAGCGAATGGTAGAGAAACGGCTGATCCCGCAACATCGCATCCTGAAAATCCCCGAACCGAGGCAAGGCGTTCTCTACAAAATGCGCCAGCACCTGTAACGCATCCGCGCGACATGTCGCAAACCCGAACGGGTGTAAGTCACCAAACCTGTTCCCGAACCGCGCCGCGACCAGTTCCAAAACCTCTGCTGTTGTGGGGTGCGGCTCGAACCACAATGGCACATGATCCACCGCATCCGGGGCCGGTTTGCGGTTGTCATGGTCAAAGTTCCATTTGCCTTCCGCTGGCTGGTCCCCATCCATCAAAAGCCCTGTTTCGCGGCGCATCTCGCGATAGAAATATCCCAACCTCAGCTGCTTGCGTCCCTTGGCCCAAGCCGCAAAGCGATCATGCGAACACAAGAACCGGTCATCTTCCAACAGCTCCACGGGCAAAGGCGGGTCCTGCAACGCATCGATGAGCCGCCACTCTCCCGGCTCGGTCGCCAGCACCGACTGCGCACCGGTTTCAGCCAATTGGCGCAATATCTCGCCCGTGATGGATCCGGTGTTTTCGGCATCATCCAACCGCGTGTAATGCACGGTCCAGCCGTCATTGCGCAGGTCTTGGGCAAAGCGCCGCATCGCGGCAAAGATAAAGGCAATCTTCTTGGGATGATGCGCGGCATAATCCGTTTCATCCGCCACCTCGGCCATCACAACGGCATCTGTCGCCATATCCGCCGCACGCAACGCGCTCAGGTCACGGCTCAACTGATCGCCCAGCACGAGGACCAGCCGCATTACCACGGCACCTCTGTCCCAGCATAATCAAAAAAACCGCCGCTTTGCTCCGGGGTGAGGCCGTCGATCACCGCCAACAAATTGCCCGCCGCCTCGTTCGGCGCCACCGCGGGATGTCGGCCCAGATATTTTTCGGTAAAGGCGGTGGCCACGGTGCCGGGATGCAGCGCGACGCACACCGCCTGTTTATGCGTGCGTCCCAGCTCAATGGCGCCGCAGCGGATCACCTGGTTCACCGCCGCCTTCGCAGCACGGTAACTGACCCAGCCGCCCAAACGGTTGTCGCCAATCGATCCGACCCGGGCCGAGAGCACCGCAAAGACCGACCGCCGGTCGCGGGGCATCAAAGGCAACGCGTGTTTCAGGATCAGCGCCGGGCCAATTGTGTTCAAGGCAAACTGATCCTGCATCGCTTGCGCCGACACAGCCTTGACCGTTTTCTCCGGCGCGGCCCCGTTGATCTCCAACCCTCCGGTCGCCACGAAAATCAGGTCAAACGGCCCCGCCACGCCCGACAACGCCGCCGAGACTGACGCTTTATCCGTCACATCCAATCCGTCCGCGCTGCGCGACAGCCCGGTGACCAAAACGCCCCGGCCCCGCAACGCTGCCGCAACCGCGCCGCCAATCCCGCCCGATGCGCCAATGATCAATGCCTTTTCCATACCCGCCAGCTAGCCGCCCTTGCCCGCGCTTCAAGCTTCTTTCTTGTTCCAAATACCCAAATCCCGACCCTCAAAACGCGCGCAACACCAAAAATTCGGCCTTCCCATTTCCAAAAGCGCCGGTATAACCTCTGACCATGGAACGCCACGCAGATATCCCGACCCCGACCGCCCGTCCGGCGGCGTCGCTGCTTGGCCTACTGCTCCTAAGCCGCCTCTGAGCGTGCCAAACGGCGCGCCCGCTCAGAGGATGCAGCCCGCGCGCCACAGGCATTAGGACAGACACAAAGAGTATCAGACATGACCCAAGCAACCGACAAAGATCGCGTGGTGATCTTCGACACCACCCTGCGCGACGGCGAACAAAGCCCCGGCGCCACGATGACCCATGATGAAAAGCTCGAGATTGCCGGGCTGCTCGATGAGATGGGCGTCGACATTATCGAAGCGGGTTTCCCCATCGCATCCGAAGGCGATTTCAAAGCGGTGTCCGAGATCGCGATGAACAGTAAAAACAGCGTCATCTGTGGTCTGGCCCGGGCGCAATTCGGCGATATCGACCGCTGTTGGGAGGCGGTGCAACACGCCGCGCGCCCGCGCATTCACACCTTTATCGGCACCTCACCGCTGCACCGCGCGATCCCGAACCTGACCATGGACAAGATGGCCGATCGCATTCATGAAACCGTCAGCCACGCGCGCAAACTTTGCGACAATGTGCAATGGTCGCCCATGGACGCCACGCGGACCGAATGGGACTACCTCGCCCGCGTTGTCGAAATCGCGATCAAAGCCGGGGCCACGACGATCAACATCCCCGATACTGTCGGCTACACCGCCCCGGTGGAAAGTGCCGACCTGATCCGGCGTCTGATCGCAGAGGTTCCGGGCGCGGATGAGGTGGTCTTTGCCACCCATTGTCACAATGACCTCGGCATGGCGACCGCCAACTCGCTGGCCGCGGTTGCAGGCGGTGCGCGTCAGATCGAATGTACCATCAATGGCCTTGGCGAACGCGCTGGCAATACCGCGCTGGAAGAGGTTGTGATGGCGCTGAAAGTGCGCGGCGACATCATGCCCTACACCACGGGCATCGATACCTCAAAGATCATGCATATCTCGCGCCGCGTCGCGACCGTGTCGGGCTTTCCGGTGCAATTCAACAAGGCAATCGTGGGCAAGAACGCCTTTGCTCATGAAAGCGGCATCCATCAGGATGGGATGCTCAAAAACGCCGAAACCTTCGAAATCATGCGTCCCGAAGATGTTGGTCTCTCGGGTTCCAGCCTGCCCTTGGGCAAGCATTCAGGCCGCGCCGCCCTGCGTGATAAGCTCAATCAGTTGGGCTTTGAAGTTGGCGACAACCAGTTGAAGGATCTGTTTGTCCGGTTCAAGGAACTCGCTGACCGCAAGAAAGAGGTGTATGACGAGGATATCCTTGCTCTGATCCGGGTCGGCGAAGATGCCGAAAACGATCACCTGCAAATCGTGTCGATGAAAGTTGTCTGCGGTACAGGCGGCCCGGCCGAAGCCACCGTTGAAATGGAAGTTGATGGCAAGGACGTGATCGCCACAGAAACGGGCGATGGTCCGGTCGATGCGACCTTCAAAGCCATACGCGCGATCCATCCGAACCAGGCGCGCTTGCAGCTTTATCAGGTTCACGCGGTCACCGCCGGAACCGATGCGCAGGCAACGGTCAGCGTGCGGCTCGAAGAGGATGGCGTCATTGCCACGGGCGAATCCGCCAACACCGATACCGTGGTTGCGTCGGCCAAGGCCTATGTCAATGCACTCAACCGTATTCTGGTTCGGCGCGAACGGTCAGGACCCGGCGTCGACGCCCGCGAGATCAGTTACAAAGACGTTTCCTGATCATATTCTCAACGCCCGCCACCCCGGCGGGCGTTTTTTTGCCGAAATGGTATAACGTTCTATCAACTTTGTTGTCTGTTCGTATTTCTTTCAACATTGTCATCAGCACGTCACGAAAAACCGATTTTCAAACGCGTATCTCCCCGCCAACGGGGATCTGCTCACTCTCAACAAACGGGGCCGATCATGTCTCTTTCTCTTTCCCGCCGTGGTTTCCTTGCCGGAACCGCAGGCTTTATCGCATTGCATCCCTTTTCCGCGCGCGCAGCCGCGAACCAGGCGCATTTGCGCATCATGGAAACCACGGACCTGCATGTGCATGTCTTCCCCTATGACTATTACGCGGACCGCCCACGCGACACGGTGGGGCTGGCCCGAACGGCGTCGATCATCAACGCCATCCGCGCCGAGGCGGCCAATTCGCTGCTGATCGACAATGGTGACTTTCTGCAAGGCAACCCGATGGGCGATTACATCGCCTATGAACGCGGGATGAAAGAGGGTGACATGCACCCGATCATCACCGCGATGAACGCTGTCGGATTTGACGCCGCCACCATCGGGAACCACGAGTTTAACTATGGCATCGATTTCCTGATGAAAGCGATGGCAGGTGCTGATTTCCCTGCCGTCCTGGCCAACGTCGCGCTGGAAACCGGTGCCGGCCCGCGCGATGACAAGACGCTTTTCAAACCCTATTCCATTCTGGAACGCGAAGTGACCGACGGTGCGGGCGAAACCCATATGATCAAGGTGGGCGTCATCGGCTTTACCCCCCCACAGGTCATGAACTGGGACCGTCGCCACCTTGAAGGCAACGTTCAGGCGCGCGACATTGTCGAGACCGCCGAAGCCTGGGTTCCACAGATGAAAGAAGAAGGCGCCGACATCATCATCGCGCTGTCGCATTCCGGCATCGGCCCGGCGGATCACTCGGATGGGATGGAAAACGCCTCTGTCCCGCTGGCGGCCGTCGATGGGATCGACGCGGTTCTGACCGGCCACCATCACCGCGTCTTCCCGTCGAGCGCTTATGACGGCATGGCAGCCGTCGATACCGCGGCCGGGACCATCCATGGCAAACCCGCCGCGATGGGCGGGTTCTGGGGCTCACACCTTGGCCTGATCGACCTGATGCTGGAGAAATCCGGCAACGAATGGAAAATCGTTAGCCACAGCTCCGAAGCGCGCCCGATTTCCAAGCGAAACGAAGATCGGTCGATCACGGCACTGGTGGAAAGCGATCAAGGTGTTCTGGACAGTGTTCAGGCAGAGCATGACGCCACACTGGCCTATGTCCGCCGTGCGGTTGGCAAAACCGACGCGCCACTGCATTCCTATTTCGCGCTAGTGGCGGATGACCCATCGGTCCATATCGTGTCGATTGCCCAGCTTTGGTACATCGAGCAGATGATGCAAGGCACCGAGTATGAAGGCCTGCCCATCCTGTCGGCGGCAGCGCCGTTCAAGGCCGGAGGTCGCGGTGGTCCGGAATACTACACGGATGTGCCCAAGGGCGACGTGGCGATCAAAAACGTCTCAGACCTTTACCTCTACCCCAACACCGCACGCGCTGTGCTGGTCAGCGGGGCCGAGGTCAAAGACTGGCTGGAACGCTCTGCCGGGATCTTCAACCAGGTTGAGGCGGGCGAAGCAGACCAGGTTTTGCTGAACCCGGAATTCCCGAGCTACAACTTCGACGTCATCGATGGGGTTACCTATCAGATCGATCTCAGCCAGCCGTCGAAATTCGACCCCAAGGGTGAGTTGATCAATCCGGATGCCAACCGCATCGTTAATCTGACTTTTGATGGCAAACCGCTGGACCCAGAGGCCAAGTTCATCATCGCGACAAACAACTATCGCGCTGGTGGCGGCGGCAAGTTCCCCGGTGCGATGGGCGACACGGTCGTCTTCGAAGGGCCGGACACAAACCGCGACGTCATTGTCCGGTATATCGTGGAACAGGGCACAATCAGCCCGCGCGCCGATGCAAACTGGACCTTTGCGCCCCTGCCGGGGACCAGTGTTCTGTTCGACACCGGACCGAAGGCAGCGGATTACGCGGCGGATGTTGAAGGTGTATCTATCGAATCGGCGGGCGAAGGCCCGGACGGCTTCGCGCGGTTCCGCATCAACCTCTGACCTGATGCAGGCAAAGACGGTGCGGAAACCCGCCAATCGGCGCGGATTCCGCTCTTTCACCGCCTGAGCCAGAGCTTTATAAGACCTTGATCCTGCGACCACGGAGTCGCGGGACATTTGGCAGTTACAGCGCTCCACTCTCAGGCAGCATTCATCGGGATCAATAGCTCTATGTCGATATTCGGAAACCTCGGCGGTCTGTTCACGTCAGACATGGCGATTGATCTCGGGACAGCAAACACACTCGTCTATGTCAAAGGCCGTGGCGTGATCCTGAGTGAGCCGTCGGTGGTGGCCTATCACGTCAAGGATGGCGTGAAAAAAGTGCTGGCTGTCGGCGAAGACGCCAAGCTGATGCTGGGCCGGACACCGGGCAGCATCGAGGCCATCCGCCCGATGCGCGAAGGCGTGATTGCCGACTTTGACACCGCCGAAGAGATGATCAAGCACTTCATCCGCAAAGTGCACAAACGCTCGACCTTCTCGAAGCCAAAAATCATCGTTTGCGTGCCCCATGGGGCGACCCCCGTGGAAAAGCGCGCCATTCGCCAATCGGTGCTGTCTGCCGGGGCCCGTCGCGCTGGCCTGATCGCCGAACCGATTGCGGCGGCTATCGGGGCCGGCATGCCGATCACCGACCCGACCGGCAACATGGTTGTCGACATTGGCGGCGGGACGACCGAAGTTGCGGTTCTTTCGTTGGGCGATATCGTTTACGCCCGCTCGGTCCGCGTTGGGGGCGACCGGATGGACGAAGCCATCATTTCCTACCTCCGCCGCCAGCAAAACCTGTTGGTGGGCGAAAGCACGGCAGAGCGCATCAAAACTTCTATTGGTACCGCGCGGATGCCGGATGACGGACGCGGCGCATCCATGCACATCCGTGGCCGTGATTTGTTGAACGGCGTGCCGAAAGAGATCGAGATCAGCCAGGCCCAAGTGGCCGAAGCTTTGGCCGAGCCGGTTCAACAGATCTGTGAAGCGGTGATGACCGCCCTCGAAACCACCCCGCCAGATCTCGCGGCGGACATCGTGGACCGTGGCGTAATGCTGACCGGGGGCGGTGCCCTCTTGGGGGATCTGGATCTAGCGTTGCGCGAGCAAACCGGGCTGGCCGTTTCGATCGCGGATGAAAGCCTGAACTGTGTTGCTTTGGGCACCGGCAAGGCGCTGGAATACGAAAAACAATTGCGTCATGCGATTGACTACGACAGCTAAGGCGCGCACGCTCTGACATCATGCGCTGACCGGGCGCGCCCCAGCCTTAACAAGGGCAAGACTTGGCCAAGGACCGCAACCAACGCGATGACTTTACCGGCCCGCTTCGGCGGTTGGTTCTGGTTGTTCTGGTGTTGTGTCTGACGGGTATTTTTCTGGTCTGGCGCATCGACAGCCCGCGTGTTGAACGGTTCCGTGCCCAAGTTGCGGATCGCGTTGTTCCCAACATGGAATGGCTGATGGCGCCGGTCACCGGCATCGTCAACCTAGCCCGCGACTTTCAGTCTTATCAAAGGCTTGCGGACCAAAACCGGGAATTGCGCAGCGAGCTGCGCCAGATGCAGGCCTGGAAAGAGGCCGCCCTGCAATTGGAACAGGAAAACGCGCGTCTTCTGGATCTGAACAACGTACGCCTCGATCCGCGCCTGACGTATGTGACCGGTGTTGTCCTCACGGATAGCGGGTCGCCATTCCGGCAGTCGGTGCTGTTGAATGTCGGGTCGCGTGACGGGATCGTCGATGGGTGGGCCGCGATGGACGGTATTGGGCTTGTCGGCCGTATCTCGGGCGTTGGAGAGAACACTGCACGCGTCATACTTTTAACTGACGCCAGCAGCGCGGTTCCCGCGATTGTGCAACCGTCCGGTCAGCGCATGCTGGTGGCAGGCGACAATACCGTCGCACCGGCGGTCGATTTCCTTGAGAGCCCGGACCTGGTGCGCCCCGGCGACCGGGTTGTAACATCTGGGGACGGCGGCGTTTTCCCGGCTGGTTTGCTGGTCGGTCAGGTGGCTGCGGATCGCTCTGGCCGTCTTCGCGTGCGGCTCGCCGCAGACTACGAACGGCTCGAATTTCTGCGGGTCTTGCGGCACTACGGGATCGAGAGCATCACCGACCCCGGCAGCGTCGTCAGTGACGGCCAAGTTCCCCAACTGTCCCCGGTCGAAGAGGTCGCCGGCGATGGCTGAACTGACGTCGACCCGGACATGGACGATGCGCATCGGCTATATCAGCCTGTGCGCTTTGATCATCTTCTTCCACCTGTTGCCACTTGATACGGTGCCCCGCCAATGGGCCCCGCCCGACCTGCTGATTGCGTTTACATTTGCATGGGCATTGCGCCGGCCCGATTTTGTGCCTGCTCTTGCCATCGCTGTTGTCATGCTGCTGGCTGATTTCCTGTTTCAACGTCCTCCCGGCTTGATGGCCGTGCTGGTCGTTGTGGGTAGCGAATATCTCAAAACCCGCTTTAGCGGTCTCAGCGATGCAAGCTTTGTCGGCGAATGGGCGTCCGTGGCGATTGTGCTGGTCGCCATAACCGCCGCAAACCGCATTATCCTTGGCTTGATGGCCGTGGAACAGGCGCAATTGGTCCTGTCGCTCAGCCAATTGATCCTGACCTTGATGATTTACCCTGTCATCGCCTTGATCACGCATTACGTGCTGGGTGTAAGCAAGCTGGCGCCGAGTGATCAGGATGTATTGGGGAGCCGCGTATGAAACGGAACCCGAAAGAGCTGGAAAGCACGCACCGCAAACTCTCGCGCCGCGCCTTTCTGCTGGGTGGCGCCCAAGTGGCCTTTATCGGGGCACTCGGGTATCGGATGCAGTATCTGCAGGTCGATCAGGCCGACCAATTCCGTCTGTTAGCAGAAGAAAACCGAGTGAATATTCGGCTGATCCCACCTGCGCGCGGCGAATTGTTTGATCGCAACGGCCGCGTTCTGGCACAAAACACGCCCAGTTACCGCATCATCATGGTGCGCGAAGACGCAGGTGATGTAGACGCGGTGATCCATCGCCTGTCACAACTGGTCGAGTTGGGCCCCGAAGACCTTGAACGCGCCAAGGCCGAAATGAAGCGCAGCCCGCCGTTCTTGCCGGTCACTGTATCCGATCAGGTTAATTGGAATGATATCTCAAAGGTTGCGGTCAACGCGCCAGCACTGCCCGGCATCACGCCCGAAGTCGGATTGACCCGGGTCTATCCGCGCAACGCCGACATGGCCCATGTCGTTGGATATGTCGGCCCGGTCAGCGACTATGACCTCAGCCAGATCGAAGACCCTGAGCCCGTGCTACGCATTCCGCGTTTCCAGATCGGCAAAGTCGGCGTCGAAGCAAAGCAAGAGGCCGCGCTGCGCGGCAAAGCAGGCGCCAAACGGGTCGAAGTCAACGCCAGCGGCCGTGTTATGCGGGAGCTGGACCGCCGCGAAGGGCAGCAGGGCGCGGACCTGCAGCTGAGCATCGATGCCAATCTTCAGGCCTATGTTCAGGCGCGACTGGGCAAGGAAAGTGCCAGTGCGGTCATCATGGACTGTGACACCGGCGATCTATTGGCCATTGCCTCTTCACCGACCTTTGATCCAAACCTCTTTGTCCGGGGTATTTCGGTCGCCGATTACCGTGCTTTGACCGAGGACCCCTACCGACCATTAGCCAATAAATCGGTCCAAGGCCTCTACCCGCCGGGATCAACCTTTAAAATGGTGACCGTTCTGGCCGGGCTGGAAGCAGGCATTATTGGTCCGGACGATACGGTTTGGTGCCCCGGGTATCTTGAAGTGTCCAATCGCCGTTTCCATTGCTGGAAGCGTGCCGGGCATGGTCACATGGATCTTGAGAACTCGCTCAAGCAAAGCTGCGATGTCTATTACTATGATCTCGCGCTGAAAGTGGGCATCAACAACATCAGCGCCATGGCCAAACGGCTTGGCATCGGGATCAAGCACGACCTGCCAATGTCCGCCGTGGCCACTGGTCTGGCGCCGGATCGGGATTGGAAATCCCGCGTGCACGGTCAGGACTGGCTTGTCGGCGATACGGCCAATGCCTCTATCGGTCAGGGGTACATGTTGGCGTCGCCCCTGCAACTGACGGTCATGACCGCACGGATTGCGACCGGGCGCGCCGTGTCGCCTCGACTGATCAAATCTATCGACGGGATCGAGCAACCAGAGCTGTCCGGCGAACCGCTGGGCCTGAACGAAAACCACCTGCGACAGGTTCGGCGCGCCATGTATAGTGTCAGCAATGACCGTCGCGGCACCGCCTATAGCAGCCGCATTATCGAAGACGGGTTCCGCATGGCCGGCAAAACCGGCACCAGCCAGGTCCGGAATATTACCGAAGCGGAACGCCGCGCCGGGGTGATCCGCAATGAGGACCTGCCATGGGAACGACGCGATCACGCTCTGTTTGTGAATTTCGCGCCCTATGACCGCCCAAAATATGCTGTCACGGTTGTCGTTGAACATGGCGGCGGCGGGTCAAAGGCCGCGGCCCCCATCGCGCGCGACATCACCCTTCAGGCGCTCTATGATGGCACACCGCCGCTCGATGCCTATCCGGCCAAGGACCGCGACCGGATATCAGAACAACAGGATGAACTGCGCAAGGTTCTGCCCAAAGACATTAAAGATGCGAGCGAACGGGCATGAGTTATCTTGAATACACGGTCAAATCGGTCCCGACCGGCCTGCGCAAGGTATTCTACCTCAACTGGCCGCTGACCATCCTGTTGATCGCCGTGGCCAGCGTTGGCTTTTTGATGCTCTATTCCGTTGCAGGCGGCTCTTTTTCGCCTTGGGCAGAGCCACAGATGAAACGCTTTGCCCTGGGCTTTTCCGTGATGGTAGTCGTGGCCATGGTGCCCATATGGTTCTGGCGGAATATGGCCGCAGTCGCTTACGGGCTGTCGATACTGCTTTTGATCGCGGTCGAGTTTTTCGGGGTTGTCGGCATGGGCGCCCAGCGATGGATCGATTTGGGGTTCATGCGTCTTCAACCGTCCGAATTAATGAAAATCACGCTCGTCATGCTGCTGGCCGCCTATTATGACTGGCTGCCCGCACCGCGCACATCGCGTCCGATCTGGGTGTTGATCCCCGTGATCATGATCCTCTTTCCGACCTTTCTGGTACTGCGCCAACCGGACCTTGGAACCTCGATCCTGTTGCTGACCGCCGGGGGCGGGCTGATGTTTTTGGCAGGGGTGCACTGGGCCTATTTCGCTGCTGTAATTGCGGCGGGCGGCGGACTGATCGTTGCCGTTTTCCAAAGCCGCGGCACAGAATGGCAATTGCTGAAAGACTATCAATATCGCCGGATCGACACCTTCCTTGACCCGGCCAGCGACCCGTTGGGGGCAGGATACCACATCACCCAATCCAAGATCGCTCTGGGATCCGGCGGCTGGACGGGCCGTGGGTTCATGCAAGGCACCCAATCGCGGCTGAACTTCCTTCCGGAAAAACACACCGACTTCATATTCACCACACTTGCGGAAGAATTCGGGTTCTTGGGCGGGATATCCCTGCTCGTACTCTACGCGCTGATCCTTGTCTTCTGCGTTGTGACCGCCTTGATGACGCGCGATCGCTTCTCGTCGCTGGTAACCTTGGGCATCGCGATCACCTTCTTCCTGTTCTTTGCCGTCAACATGTCGATGGTGATGGGTCTCGCCCCGGTCGTTGGGGTCCCGCTGCCTATGGTCAGCTATGGCGGATCAGCCATGCTGGTCTTGATGGCCGCCTTCGGTCTCGTCCACAGCGCGCATATTCACCGACCGAGATAACCCAATGACCGTCAACATCCTGTTTGCCGCGCGCCACGAACGCTGGGCCGAATACAAAACGCCTCTGCGCACCGCACTGGACGCGACCCAAGTGCCCTACAACCTGGCAACCGATCTGCCGCCCGCGGATGTTGATTACATCGTCTACGCTCCCAACAGCCCGGTGCAGGATTTCTCTCCCTATACAAAACTCAAGGCGGTGCTGAACCTCTGGGCGGGTGTGGAAAATGTCGTCGACAACACCACTCTCACCGTCCCGCTCGCTCGCATGGTCGATCCGGGCATGACGCGCGGCATGGTCGAATACGTCTTGGCCCACACGATGCGCTATCACATGGGGCTGGATCCGCACATCACCAACACCACCGCCCGCTGGGCGCCCAAGGCACCGCCCCTCGCGACCGAGCGTCAGGTGACTGTCCTCGGCCTTGGCGAACTGGGCGCGGCCTGCGCCACAGCGATTGCGAGGCTTGGCTTCCATGTCACGGGATGGAGCCGCAACGCCAAAACAATCGCCGACATCACCACGCACGCCGGCGCGGACGGCCTGAAGGCCGCACTTCAATCGGCGGAGATTCTGATCCTCTTGCTGCCAGACACCCCAGCCACACAAAATATCCTCAACGCCGAAAGCCTGGCACAGCTGCCGCGCGGCGCCCGTATCATCAACCCGGGCCGTGGAACGCTGATCGACGACGATGCCCTGCTCGCCACCTTGAATTCCGGGCATGTCGCCCATGCCACGCTGGATGTCTTCCGCACCGAACCCCTGCCCGCAGACGACCCCTATTGGGCGCATTCCAACGTGACTGTCACCCCGCATATAGCCTCAGAAACCCGCGCCGCAACAGCCAGCCAAGTCATTGCAGAAAACGTCCGGCGCGGCGAAACCGGCCAACCCTTTCTGCATCTTGTGGACCGGGCTGTGGGCTACTGAGCCTGCTGCTTCTTTCTTGTTGAAAATACCCCGGGGGAGGCCCGGCACGGGCCGGGGGCAGCGCCCCCTGAACCCTCAGGCGGCAATTAAGCCACGCCCTTTCAACAGCGCCTCAACCCCCGGCAACCGTCCACGAAACGCGGTATAAAGCTGGTCGGCCTCCACGCTGCCACCTGTCGAAAGGATATTATCTTCCAGCGCTTTGGCCGTGGCCGCATCAAACGGGTCGCCGACCTCTTCAAACGCTTCGAACGCATCCGCATCCATCACCTCGGACCACATATAGCTGTAATACCCGGACGAATATCCGTCTCCGGCAAAAACATGGGCGAAATGCGGGGTCGCGTGACGCATCCCAATCGCATGGGGCATGCCGAGGCTGGCCAGAACCTCTGCCTGTTTCGCCATCGGGTCGGCCGGTGCATCGCCTTCGTGGAACGCCAGATCGACCACGGCCGAGGCCACGTATTCCACCGTTTGGAATCCCATATCAAAGGTTGCCGCTTTCAATACCTTGTCCAGCATATCCGCCGGCATCGCCTCGCCTGTTTCCGCATGGGTCGCGAACTCTGCCAACACCTCGGGCACTTCCAACCAATGTTCGTAAAGCTGGCTGGGCAGCTCAACAAAGTCGCGCGCCACGGACGTGCCCGAAATGCTTTCATAGGTCACTTCCGACAGCATCTGATGCAAGGCATGACCAAATTCATGGAACAGCGTACGCGCATCATCATATGACAAAAGCGCAGGATCCCCCTTGGCGAAATTGCAGACATTGATCACAACCGGCGCTTGGGTCTTTGGGAATTTCGCCTGCGATCGCATGGCCGAACACCAAGCCCCGGACCGTTTCGACCCGCGTGCAAAATAGTCGCCGATAAACACGGCCACATGCTCGCCGCCGCGTGTCACCTCCCACGCCCGGCAATCGGGGTGATAGAGCGGGATGTCGAGCGGGGCAAACTCCAGACCAAAGAGCCGGTTGGCACAGGCAAAAGACGCCTCGATCATCCGATCCAACTGCAGATAGGGTTTCAACAGCGCCTCATCGAGGTCGTGTTCCGCCTTGCGCCGCTTTTCCGCGTAATACCGCCAATCCCAAGCCTCCAGGGGGCCATTGACCCCATCGGCTTGCATCATTGCCGTTAACACATCCGCATCGGCATCGGCCTGTGCCTTGGCCGGTTCCCACACCGCCATCAACAGGTCCCGCACCGCGCCCGGTGTTTTGGCCATCTCGGTTTCCAGCTTGTAATCGGCAAAACTGTCATACCCCAAAAGCGCGGCGCGCTCTTGTCGCAAACCCAGGATTTCCGCCGCGATGGCCCGGTTGTCGGTCTCTCCTCCGTTGGCCCCGCGCGCGGCCCATGCTTTATACGCGGTTTCCCGCAGATCGCGGCGCGGCGAAAACTGCAGGAACGGGGTAATCAGGGACCGCGACAGGGTCACGACCGGTCCATCCTTGCCTTTCTCTTCACCCGCGGCACGTGCGGCAGAGACAACAAATTCCGGCAACCCTTCCAGATCTTTTTCCGAAAGTTCCATGAACCAGTCTCGCTCATCCGCCAAAAGGTTCTGCGTGAACTCTGTCCCCAACGTTGCGAGCCGCGACTTGATCTCTTTCATCCGCGCCTCGGCCTCCCCCGACAAAGCTGCGCCAGACCGGACAAAACCGCGATGGGTCAGCATCAGAACGCGCGCCTGTTCGTCGGTCAAACCCAATGTATCCTTGCGCGTCCAAAGATCGGCCAGCCGCGCGTATAACGCCTTGTTCGACGAAATCTCGGCAAAATGCGCCGCCAGCTTTGGTGAAAACGCGCGCTGCAATGCCTCTCGATCCGGGTTGCTATCCGCCCCGGCCACCGTGAAGAACACGGACAACACCTTGTTCATCGCCTCACCCGCAGCTTCCATCGCCTCCACCGTGTTGGCAAAACTCGGTGTCTCTGGATTGTCGGCAATCGCATCGATTTCGGCGCGGTGTGCGGCCAGCGCCTCTTCCAGGGCAGGGGCAAAATCGCCGTCCGAAATGGCGTCAAACGGCGCAATTTCAAACGGGGTGGTCCAGTCGGCAAGGATGGGGTTTGTCATGGCGGCACTCCTTTTGCAGCTAAGCTAGGTGTGGAACTGAGAAGGGTCCAGAGGTGCCGTCATGAATTCCCAAGACCAATGGATATTTGCAAACCCGCCGGGCGATCAGCGCCGATCTTTCTGTCGCAAATGCCGTTCCAAACGGCGCAGCGCCAGCGACAAGCCAATGGTCATCGTAAGGTACACAAGCGCCACCACATTATAGGTTTCAAAGTAGCGAAAATTGCTCGCCGCCGTGACCTTGCCGAGCTGTGTGACATCCAGCACGCCCAGCACAGAAACAAGCGAGCTGTCTTTCACCATCGCCACAAAATCATTGCCCAGCGGGGGCAGGATCGTGCGGATGGCTTGGGGAAAGACGACAAAGCGAAACCGTTGCCACCGGCTGAGCCCCAGCGCCTTGGCTGCTTCGATCTGACCGGTATCCACCGATTGCAACCCGGCGCGAAACACCTCGGAAATGAAGGCCGAATAGGCAATCATCAACGCGATAATGGCGCGCCACAGCAATGAAAAATCCCGCGTGCGGATGGGATCAATCCCGACCAACCCGCTCACCCAGTTCCAAAGTGCAACCAGACCTGGGGCCAACACAAACGCGACATAGAGCAACAGGACAATGATCGGAATGCCGCGGACGATCTCAACGTAAAACCGGGTGACCTGCCGCACGACCAGCCATTTGGACCCGGACCCCAGCGCCAAAAGCAACCCCAACCCGCAGGCGAGCGCAAAGCTGACAAAGGTCACAAACAGCGTGATCCGCACGCCTTTGAAGAGCGTCGTCAGGATCTGCGCATGCAAATCATCCGTCACGATCCGATAGAGGAAGAACGCCCCCAACCCGACCACGGCCACCAGCCAATAGGGAAAATCCTCTTTATCCGGGGCGGGGGCGGCCATGATCGACTTTCTTTAAACGCCCCGGGTTAGCCCCGGGGCAACAGGGTCATTGACCCAATTTGTATTCCAGGAACCACTTGGTGTTCAGCGCCTCAAGCGTGCCATCGGCCTCCATCGAGGCGATGGCGGCATTGATGGGGGCGACAAATTCGCTGCCTTTGGGGAAAATGAACCCGAAATCCTCGGTCCCCAACGGCTCGCCAATGATTTTCAGCCCGCCGTTGGACGCTTCAACATAGCCATTGGCCGCCGTGCTGTCGGACAAGGCCAGATCCACATCGCCCGTCCGCAGGGCCTGGATCGACGCGCCAAAGGTTTCAAACAGCTTGATGCGCGGGTTTGCCTCATCTCCGTCAAGGATGTCGTAGACCGTGACATAAAACGGTGTTGTCCCCGGCTGCGCTCCGGCCAAAAGGTCCGGATTGGCCGCAAAGCTTTCTGCATCCGTAAACCGGTCTTCATCCCCCGCCACGATCATCATCATTTGCGAGGTCATGTATTTGTCGGAAAAATCCACTTTCTCCATCCGGTCTTCGCGAATGGTGATCCCGGTCATGCCAAGGTCATACTGCCCTTCGCTAACCGCCGCGATCATCGCATCCCAACTGATGTTTTCGTAAACGACCGTGATATTGATCCGCTCCGCAATCTCGGCCATCGCATCATATTCCCAGCCAATCGCCTCGCCGCTCGAAGGGTCTACAAACTGCAATGGCGGATAGGCGTTCTCGGTCACCACAACCACTTCCTGCCCGCCAAGGTCCGGCAGATCTGCGGCCCAGGCGGTGCCCAACATCAAGCTTCCGGCGATGATCCCGGCAACACTGCGTTTCATATCACAACTCCTCTGTTTCGGGCGCGGCGGCCTCTGATTGCGTCTTGTCCCTATTGTCACCACAAACCGGGCAATCGGCACGCTTTTTCAACGTGATCTGGCGGGTTTCCCCATAAAGCGCATCGTAGATCAGCATCTGACCCCGCAAGGCTGTCCCAGCGCCAGAGATGATTTTGACCGCCTCAACCGCCATCATCGCCCCCACAACACCCGGCAAAGGCCCCAAAACCCCTGCCTCGGCACAGGATGGTGCCAATTCCGGCGCGGGGGCTTGGGGGAATATGCACTGATAGCATGGCCCTTCAAAAGCGGGATCAAACACGCTCAGTTGCCCTTCCCATTGCGACAAGGCGCCGGATATCAGCGGCAGACGCATAGCCACAGCAACCCGGTTGGCCAGATACCGCGTCTCAAAATTATCCGTGCCATCTAGGATCACGTCGTAATCCGTAAAAAGCTCGGACGCGACCGCCTCGGTCAACCGCCGGTGATAGGGCCGCACAACCACGTAAGGGTTCTGCGCCTCCATCATCTTTTGGGCGGAAAACACCTTGGGCATGCCGATATGCGCATCGGGATGGATCACCTGTCGCTGCAAATTGGTCGCGTCCACGACATCGTCGTCGATGATGCCGATGGTCCCGACACCTGCCGCGGCGAGGTATTGCAACGCCGGCGCGCCCAAACCGCCTGCACCAATCACCAGAACCTTGGCGGTTTTTAACCGTTTCTGCCCCGGTCCCCCCAGTTCCCGCAAAACGATATGGCGGGCATAACGGTTCAGCTCGGTTTCGGAAAAAGCCCCGGGTTTCGGTTTGGGCAGATCAGCCGCTTCGCGTTCCTGCGCTTTGGCGCGCAGCCGGGACAAAACCACCCGATATCCCAGGATCATCGCAACCCCGGCCCCCAGGATCAGCCACAGCGCCAGAGACCCGCCCGTCGCCTCGCGCAGCGGGTGCAGATCCGGCAAAGCCACCTGCAAAAACAAGACCGCAACATACAGCAGACCGATCATCAGGCCACGCGCCTGCACCGGCGCTTTCATCACAGCCCCCAGCCCCCATAAAACGGCCGCCAACCCAAGAACCAACAGCATCAGCCCGTCCCGCTAGAGCCAAAGCCGCCACCGCCCCGCGCCGTATCATCCAGAACATCCACCGTCTTGAAACCCGCTTGCAGAACCGGTGCCACAACCATCTGCGCAATCCGCGCGCCATGCTGAATGAAAAACGCCTCCTGCCCCGCGTTCATCACGATGATCCCCAACGGCCCCCGGTAATCGCTGTCGATCGTCCCCGGCGTATTCGGCAGAGTGATGCCATGCTTCAACGCCAAACCACTGCGCGGACGGATCTGAACCTCGTACCCTTCAGGGATCGCAATGCGCAGCCCGGTCGGCACCAACACACGCGCGCCGGGCTCCAACGTAATCTCCCCCCGATCCGGCAGGTTCGCACGCAGGTCAGCCCCCGCCGCCCCCGCTGTCTCGTATTGCGGCAAGGGCACAGACCGATCCGCACCTTCGTCATAAAGAACCCGGATCGTTACCATGCCCCGTCCCCTGCTTCTTTCTTGTCAAAAATACCCAAATCCCAACCGGGCCTCAGGCGCCGAGCGTTGCCGCGATGCACGCCGCCAGCCGCCGGGCGACCTCACTCTTGCCCATCCGCGGCCATTCCTCAGCACCCGTTTCACTGATCAGGACAACCGCGTTTTCGGTGCCGCCCATGATCCCGCTGGCCGGGCTCACATCATTCGCAACGATCCAATCACAGCCTTTGCGCGCCCGCTTGGCGGTGGCATGCGCAACAACGTCATTGGTTTCTGCGGCAAAGCCGACGACAAGCGCAGGCCGTCCTTCGGTCATCTGTGCCACGCCGCGCAAAATGTCCGGGTTTTCTGCAAAATCAAGACGGGGCAGCCCGTCCTTGCTCTTTTTCAACTTTTGATCCGATGCGCTGGCCACCCGCCAATCTGCAACAGCAGCCGCAAACACGGCCGCGTCCACGGGCAGGGATGCGCTAACCGCCGCTTCCATCTCTAACGCGGTTTCAACACGCTGTACCGCCACTCCGGCAGGCGGCGGTACATCTGCGGGTCCGGTGACAAAGACAACCTCGGCCCCCAAATCCCGCAGGGCCTCAGCCAGCGCAGTGCCCTGCGCACCTGAAGAGCGATTTGCGATATAGCGTACGGGATCGATCGGCTCATGGGTCGGGCCAGAGGTGACCAGCACGCGCTTGCCCGCCAATGGTCCTGCGCTCAACATCTGTTCCACGGCGGCTACAATTTCCAAAGGTTCCGACATCCGCCCGGGCCCATATTCGCCGCAGGCCATGTCGCCTTCATTCGGCCCCACGAACCGAATGCCATCGGCCGGCAATTGTGCCCGGTTGCGTTGGGTGGCTGGATGATCCCACATCCGCACATTCATCGCAGGTGCCACCAGAACCGGCGTATCGGTCGCCATCAGCAGGGTTGAGGCCAGATCATTGGCCAGACCTGCCGCCATCTTGCCCATCAAATCCGCCGTTGCTGGCGCCACAACGATCAGGTCCGCGCTGCGTGACAGTTGGATATGCCCCATCTCGGCTTCATCCGTCAGGTCGAAAAGGTCACGATACACCTTTTCTCCCGCAAGGGCCGAGACCGAAAGCGGGGTCACAAATTCCTCGGCTGCCTTGGTCAAAACCGGTGTCACCGCCGCACCGCGTTCCGTCAAGCGTCGGATCAGGTCGAGCGATTTATAGGCTGCGATTCCGCCGCCGATGATCAGCAATATCCGTTTAGAGGTCAGCATTTAGAGCGATCCCTGATCCAAAACTGTCAGAAACATAGGTGCAGGGCCGCACAGGCGCCAGAGCGAATTGGATCAACCCTTTTTTAACGCATCACAAGGATCAGGGCGTTTTATCCCCGGTGCATCAACAACGGCGTCGAATTTCCCCGAAATAGACCCGTCCTCTGACTGGCCCAGAGCAAAAACAGAAACCGCTGGGGCCACCCGCGCGACATAGGCTGGTGCACCCCAATCGGTACGCGCATGCCCATTGCCGGTGATGACAATGACCGGGCCGCCTGTGTCTTCCAAAGCCTGTAAAGCCCGCTGGGCCAGTGTTGCATCCCGCAGGCGTTGAATATTCACCATGCCCGGCAACATCTCTTCGGGCAGCGCGTTGCAATGGGCCGCTTGTTGCAGGGCCAACCGCTGCACCTGTTCGGGGGCATCCAATGGGGTCATCAGGCCATAACTATGCGCCTCGGCGCCAAACACGGCGCCCGCGCCTGCCTCCATCGCTTCCCGCGCGACATCTCTGGGCACCGCAGCAACATAAAAGGCGACGTCCTCAACGGCCGTGAAAATCGGGTAATACATTGCGAAATCCGGCCAGCCGGACGCGGTCCAGCCCAGCGCGATTTCCAGCAGTTCCTGATTGGGTAACAAGCCGGGCGTCACAACCGATGCCTGCGCCTCATCCAGCATTTCGAACACAATCGCCTTGGGTGTGGCCAGATCCGTCAAACGGGTCTGATGCTCATGATGCGCGGGGTTATCGTGCACTTCGCCCAGGAACACGATCTGGGCATCCAACAGACGCCAACGGTCCAGATCAGACAAATCCGCCGCCCACAATGGGGCGGCGATCCATAAACTTAGTGCAAGGGTCAGGTGCCTCATACGAGAAAGTGAAGCACTTCTCGCGATTGCGATTCAAGGTTTTTGCGCATCTTGATGAAAGCTGCCGCTTCCAGTTGGCGCACGCGTTCCTTGCTCAGACCCAGCTCATCGCCAAGGCTTTCCAAGGTCCGCGGCGTGTCGCGCAGCTTGCGTTCGCAGACGATGAACCGCTCTCGCTCGTTCAATGCGGTCATCGCTGTGACAAGCCATTCGCGCAGTTGTGCTCGGTCATGGCTGTCTTCAACCTGATCAGCGGCTTGGGCGCTTTCATCTTCCAGCGTGTCGATCCATTCGCGGCCTTCATCCTCAACCGACTGCG
Organism: Paracoccaceae bacterium; assembly: GCA_965198725.1. Lineage (GTDB taxonomy): Bacteria > Pseudomonadota > Alphaproteobacteria > Rhodobacterales > Rhodobacteraceae > CBDAPX01. Next base: position 1,270,516 of record CBDAPX010000001.1, on the reverse strand, counting down.
TTGCGTTCAGCGAATAATCAGACCCGGACAAACGCCCTTCCATCATTTCAACATCATGGATCGGCACGCCGATCTCAGTGGAAATCAACTGATGCATCTGATGACGGTCCAGAGTGATGCCGTCCGACGCCGCTTCGCGTTCCAGACGGGCCTGAACCCGGCGCATGTTGAAAAAGAGCGACTTTTGGCTGCTGGTGGACCCGGTCCGGACCATGGACCAGTTGCGCATCACGTAATCCTGAATGCTCGCTTTGATCCACCAAACCGCGTAGGTGGAAAACCGGACGCCGCGGTCGGGGTCGAACTTGTCCGCCGCCTTCATCAAGCCCAGACCCGCCTGTTGGATCAGGTCGTTCATCGGCGCGCCGTAGCGTTTGAATTTGGCCGCCATGGAAATTGCAAGCCGCATATAGGCCGTGATCAGACGGTGGAGGGCTTCTTCATCGCGCTCGTCCCGCCAAGCATAGGCCAGTTTCAGCTCTGTTTCTGCGTCCAGCAATTCTGCTTTCATCGCTTTCCGAGAAAGTGTTCTGTCTGCCGATCCGTCCAAAGCCATGTATCATCCCCCTGATGACAAATGCGCGTTCCGAACGCGCCTTGAATTACGCTTTCATTGAGGGTTACGTCGCTTTGACGGAAATGGATCACAGGTTGCTATGAATTTTTCTCTACCCCCTCTCACCTTGGTCGTTGGTGGCGCCTCATCAGGCAAATCGGCTTACGCGGAAGGATTGGTTGAGAGTTCTGGCAAATCAATGACTTACATCGCGACGGCACAAGCATTCGACGAAGAAATGCGCCGTAAGATCGACATTCATGTTTCTCGGCGCGGGGTTGGCTGGACCACGATAGAGGCCCCGATGGATCTTGGACCGGCCTTACAGACGCTCGGCGCAGATCAGGTCTGTTTGCTGGATTGTGCGACGCTTTGGTTGACCAATCAGATGCTGGCAGAAGTAGATTTGGAAACGGCTCAATCCGATCTGATGGACGCAATCGCGCGTTGCCCCGCGCCCTTGGTCATCGTGTCGAACGAGGTTGGGCATGGCATTGTGCCGGACACGCGATTGGGTCGGCAGTTTCGCGATGCACAAGGACGGTTGAACATCGTCTTGGCCCAAGCGGCGGACGTGGTGGTTCAGGTGACCATGGGGCTGCCGCACGCTTTGAAAGGATCGCTGCCATGACCCGCCTTTTTCTGGTTCGCCACGGGCCCACACATGCCAAGACCATGGTGGGGCGGTCCGATTTGCCCGCTGATTTGTCAGACACAGATGCCATTGCGCGCTTGTCGGATTACCTGCCGCCAGAGGCCACTGTTATCTCATCGGATCTGGATCGCGCGGTTAAAACAGCAGATGCGATCCAAGGCACCCGGACACGCATGGACCATGATCCCGATCTGCGAGAGATGCATTTCGGCGATTGGGAATTGTGCAGCTACAAAGAGATCGAAGCCCAAGAGCCAGAACGCATCCGTGCCTTTTGGGACGAACCGGGAGACGTCCGTCCCCCAAATGGCGAAAGCTGGAACATGTTGCGCGCGCGGTGTGACGCCGCCGTTGATCGTCTGATCGCAGGCTTTGCTGGCGGGGACATCGTCATCGTTGCGCATTTCGGGGCCATCTTGACACAAGTGCAACGGGCCGAAGACCTGAGCGGTTATGAAACCTTCAGCCACAGGATCGACAACCTATCGGTGACGGAAGTCACAAAAACCGAAACCGGTTGGGAAACTGGGCGGATCAATCACTGCCCGTGATGGCCGACCGCACAATTGAGCGTTTTACCGGCCTGCGGTCTCGGCACTAATCTGAAAAGCATGACTTACGACCTTTTTATCGGTGATCAGCTCTTTTCCAGCTGGTCCATGCGCGGGCAGCTGATGCTGGAACAGTTCGGCTTGCCCTTTAATCGTAACATGGTGGGGCTTTACACTAGGACTATGGCCCAAGATCTGGCACCGCTGGCCCCGGCCCGATTGGTCCCGGTTTTGCGCTTGCCGGATGGTACGGTCGTTGGGGAAAGCATAGCCATGGCCGAAACCCTAGCAGAGCGTCACCCCGAAGCAGGACTTTGGCCCACCGCCCCCGGCCTGCGCGCAACTGCGCGGTGGCTGTGTTCCGAAATGGCAACCGGGTTTTCGGCGCTGCGCACCGATTGCCCGATGCAACTGCACAGCGTTTACAAAGGGTTTCAGCCTTCGGACGCGGTGCGCGCTGATCTTGAGCGGATCGAAACGCTTTGGACGCATGCGCGTGGCACATCCGGCGCCTTGGACGGTTGGCTTTTTGGCGCGCGGTCCTTGGCGGATGTGTTTTACACCCTTGTCGCGGCCCGGATTGTCGGCTATGACTTGCCGGTATCATCGGCGGCGCGATCCTATTGCGACATGCTGCTTGGTGATCCGGCCGTCCTCAACTGGCGCGCGGATGCCTTGAAAATCAGTTATGATCCAATGCCGTATGACATGGGTCTAAAACAGACACCTTGGCCGAACTATTGAAGCCCCGTTAACCATTTTTAAAGCCCCGCCCGGCTAGCGATTAACCATTCGCAAACCAAAAAACGGGGCAAAGATGGTCGCATGCGCCTATTCGGTGGCCTTTCAAGGGGTTGAAGCCCGGATTGTCGAGGTGCAATGCGCCGTGACGCCGGGTTTGCCTGCGTTTTCGATTGTCGGGCTGCCGGACAAAGCCGTGTCAGAGGCCCGCGACCGGGCGCGCAACGCCCTCAGTGCCTTGGCCATTGCCCTTCCCTCCAAGCGGATCACCGTGAACCTGTCCCCGGCGGATATGCCCAAGGAAGGCAGTCACTTTGACCTGCCCATCGCGCTGGCGCTTCTTTCGGCGCTTGAAATAGTTCCGTCTGATATGGCCGAGCGGACGGTGGCACTGGGGGAATTGTCATTGGACGGGGCGCTGGTGCCGGTTCTTGGTGCCTTGCCCGCAGCGATGACCGCAGCGGAAGAAGACCGGACGCTGCTCTGCCCGGCGGCTTCGGGCGCAGAGGCGGCCTAGGTCGGTGCAACAGAGGTGATCGCGCCCCAAACCCTGGCGGATGTCTTGCGTCACTATACCGGGCAAATGCCCATGAACCCCGCACAACCCGGCGAGGTGACAGCCGATCCGAACCTGCGGGATTTGCGCGATGTGAAAGGTCAGGAAAAAGCCAAACGCGCCTTGGAAATCGCCGCCGCCGGACGCCACCACCTGATGATGGTGGGCACGCCCGGGTCCGGGAAATCCATGCTCGCCGCGCGGTTACCTGGTATCCTGCCGCCCCTCACACCCATTGAGGCGTTGGAAACGTCGATGATCCATTCGATCAGCGGTCTGCTGGATGCCGGAGGGATCAGCCGCGCTCGCCCCTTTCGCGAGCCCCATCATACCGCCTCGATGGCAGCCATCGTGGGCGGCGGTCGCGGGGCGAAACCGGGTGAAATCAGCCTGGCGCATAATGGCGTGTTGTTCATGGACGAATTTCCAGAGTTTCCGCGCACCGTTCTCGAAACCCTGCGGCAGCCGATTGAAACCGGCGAGGTGATGGTCGCGCGCGCCAATGCGCACATCAAATACCCCTGCCGCTTCCAGCTTACCGCCGCGGCCAACCCCTGCAAATGCGGTTATCTCAGCGATCCGGCGCGCGCGTGTGCGCGGGTCCCACATTGCGGTGACGACTATATGGGCCGGATTTCCGGCCCCCTGATGGACCGCTTCGATTTGCGGGTCGAGGTTCCGCCGGTTGCCTTTACCGATCTGGACCTGCCGCCCAGCGGCGATAACAGCGCCACAGTCGCGGCGCGCGTCGCAGCCGCCCGCGACGTTCAAAACGCGGATATCAGCGGCGACTTGCTCGACCAGCATGCCACCCCGGATTCAGACGGACGGGACTTGTTGACCAAAGTCGCCGACAAATTCGGCCTGTCCGCGCGGGGCTATAACCGCGTTCTGCGCGTGGCGCGGACCATCGCCGATCTGGACGGGTCCCAACAGGTCCGCCGGCCCCATGTGGCCGAAGCACTCAGCTATCGCTTGGCACAGTCCAACGCTGGTTGAGCCGGTCTGCCAACTGCCCCAAGGTGCGGCGTGCCTCGGGCATCGTATTGTAGAAAATCGGCCAGACATGCGGCAGATCATCTTCCACATGCAGGTCCACCGAAACACCCGCAGCACGGGCGTGTTCGGCCAGCCGGAGACTGTCATCCAGCAAAATCTCTTAATCCCCCACCGCGATCCAGATCGGCGGCGCGCCGGCATAGTCTGCAAACAAAGGTGAGGCGCGCGGGTCATCCGCGGGCCGCCCGTTCAGGTAATGCCGAACCATGTCATCTGTCCGGCTTGTCGGCAGCAAGGCTTCGGCCTGCGCATTATTGCGGATCGAAGCCCCCGAAAACGTCAGATCGGCCAGCGGCGAAAACGTGAAGAGCCCCGCCGGCACCGGCAAGCCCTGGCGCAGGCATTCGCCCAGCAGGGCAAGGGCCAAACCTCCGCCCGCACTATCGCCACCAAACGCGATCTGCGCAGGATCTTCGCCTGCGTCCAGCAGATGTTTGTAGACCGAGACCGCGTCTTCGACGGCAGCCGGAAAAGGATGCTCGGGTGCCAGCCGGTATTGCGGCAAAACGGCCCGTGCATTGGCCCGTACTGCAAGTGTCGCAAGCATCGCGGCATGCGTGCGCGGGCTGCCAAAGATATAGCCGCCGCCATGGAAATAGAGCATCAAAGGCCGTGGATCAGGCCGGTCGACAAAAAGGGCGTCCCGCCCAGCGATCTGCCCGGACCGGATTTTTGTGCCAAATGGCGCATGAAACAAAAGCCGCGCCGTGCGTTCGAAGCGTGCGCGGATCAATCCGGGGTCCGAGATCTTTTCCAAAAACCGTTTTTCAACGGTTTTCAGATAGACGTTCAGCGCCCCCGACTGCCAACTCATGCGAGCTTGACCTCAATCGCTTGCCAGATCTTTTCAGCAATGTTGACGCCGTCAAACCGTTCCAATTCCTGAATGCCGGTGGGCGAGGTTACGTTAATCTCGGTCAGGTAGTCGCCGATCACGTCGATGCCGACAAAAATCTGCCCTTTTTCGCGCAAGGTCGGGCCGATCGCCGCACAGATTTCCAGATCACGCTCTGACAGTCCGATTTTCTCGGGCCGCCCCCCCACGTGCATGTTGGATCGTGTTTCCCCCGCCGCCGGAACGCGGTTGATTGCACCAACGGGCTCTCCATCGACAAGGATAACGCGCTTGTCGCCGTTCGTGACGTCCGGCAGGTACTTTTGAACGATCAGCGGCTCTCGGCTGAAACCGGTGAAAAGCTCGTGCAAAGAGCTGAGATTGCGGTCGTTTGCATCCAGCCGGAACACACCCGCCCCGCCATTGCCGTAGAGCGGTTTCAGGATGACATCGCCATGCTTTGCCTTGAACGCCTTTATGGTGTCGAGGCTGCGTGCGATCGTGGTGGGCGGCGTCAGCTGGGGAAAATCCAACACCAACAGCTTTTCGGGATAATTACGGACCCAAAACGGGTCGTTCACGACGAGCGCTTGCCCTTTCAAACGATCCAGCAAATGGGTCGACGTGATATAGTGCATGTCAAAAGGCGGGTCCTGACGCAGCCACACAACATCAAAATCAGACAAGTCGACAAGGCGTTTTTCGCCCAGAACAGCCGGCAAATCGGCCACTCGTTGCACCGTCATGTCATATCCGCGCGCCGTGATCCGTCCCTCTTCATAGGCCAGATCGTCCGGGCTGTAGTAAAACAGCGAATGTCCCCGCGCCTGCGCTTCTTCGGCCAACCGAAAAGAGCTGTCCGCGTTGATATCGACCGCGCCGATTGGATCCATTTGAAAGGCAATTTTCATTGTCGCACCTCACTTGCTGACCAAATACATGGCGCAGCAACCCCGGATGCGCAATGGCGATCAGGCGTGATACACGTTTTCGAGAATGTGGATGCGCCCGGGTTGATCAACCAAGGCCACGTCAACGCGTGCCGGTGTCAGCAGACCATGGGCTTGGCCGCCCAAAAACTCTTCTGCTGCCGTGTAGATGCGCCGCAATTGTCGCAAACAGAGACGTTCCGCTGCACGCATCAAATCGCGGCTCTTTTTCACTTCGACAAAAACGATGGTGTCCGCAACTTGCAGGATCAGGTCAATTTCGCCGCCCGCACCACGCCAACGCCGATGCAAGACCTGATGCCCGCCATCCTCGTACAGCCGCGCGACCTGATCCTCTGCCGCAGCGCCGTTGTGATAGGCACATGCCCCCCGGTCGTTTTTTGTCATGATTGCGCCTTTCCGAGCTTCAACGCCAATTGATACACCTGCCGCTTGGGCAAGCCATGTGCCTGGGCAACAAGTTCCGAGGCGTCCTTGACCGACATCTGATCCAGCGCCCCTTTCAGGTCTTCTTCTAAATCACCGGCATTAACAGACCCTGAACGCCGCCGATCCACGAGGATCACGACTTCTCCTTTCACCGACCGTTCCGCAAAGATCGCGGCGAGTTTTGCCAGTGTACCGCGCGCAACCTCTTCGAATTTCTTGGTCAGTTCCCGGCAAACCGCGGCATCACGATCGGCCCCCAAAACCGTCTCCATGTCCTTCAGACAAGCCGCAAGACGTTTGGGCGACTCATAGAAGATCTGCGTGCCCGGAACGGATTGCAGTTTTTCAAGCTTGGTGCACCTAGCGGATTTGCTGTTGGGCAAAAACCCAGCAAAGAAGAACGCGTCCGTCGGCAAACCGCCCAGCGTCAGGGCCGTCAAAACGGCGGATGGGCCCGGCGCACAGGTCACCGCGTGCCCAAGCTCTGCAGCCTCTCGACCCAAGTCATATCCCGGATCAGCGATCAACGGCATTCCGGCCTCGGATGCATAGGCCACGGACTTGTTGTCGTCCAAAGCCTGCATCAAACGCGCCCGGTCCCCGGCACCACTATGGTCGTGGTACGAAATCAGCGGGCGCTTGCCCAAAGGAACGCCATGAATGTCCAAAAGCCGCCGCAAGCTGCGGGTGTCTTCCGCGGCAATGACATCTGCTGACGCAAGAATGTCTAAGGCTCTCAAGGTGATATCGCGCGCGGTGCCAATCGGTGTCGCAACAAAGTAAAGGCCTGAAGACAGATTCACGAACTGGTGATTCAACGCTGGACCCGATCTTTCTGGTGTTTATTATCCCGGCTGACCAGAACAGCGGCCCGCACGGCCCGGAACAGGGATATATCGACACCATGTTTGCCGTTTTTGCCAATATCCGCAAGGCAACCCAGATCGCAGCCGCCGCTGTGGCGAGCCTCCTTCTTGTTGGGTGTGAACCTGTTTCCTTGGGTACCGGCGGCGGCGGCGGCCCGTCGATCGACACATCGGCCCCGGTTCCGGTGGCCTTGCTTGTTCCCAAGGGATCGGGCGACGGTGGTGACGCGATCCTGGCGCAAAGCCTTGAAAACGCGGCGCGCTTGGCGATGGCGGATTTGCAGGGTGTTGAGATTGACCTGCGGGTTTACGACACGCAAGGCAACGCGACAACGGCGGCGACACAAGCGGTTCAGGCCGTCAATGACGGGGCCAAGATTATCCTTGGTCCAGTCCGCGCCGAACCGGCAAATGCTGTGGGCGTTGCAGTGGCCAACCAGAACGTCAACGTTCTGTCTTTTTCCAACAACCCGACCATCGCGGGCGGCAACCTTTTCATCCTTGGCTCGACCTTTGACAACACGGCCAATCGCCTGACCCGTTTCGCCGCGGGCCAAGGCAAAGGAAATATCGTCGTGGTCCATTCAACAGATGTGGCCGGCCAACTGGGCCGCAACGCAATTCTGAGCGCCATTTCGGCCAATGGTTCGACCGCGGCCGGGACGGTTCCTTATGAGCTGTCGCAACAGAGCGTTGTGGCATCCGTTCCGACGATCAGAGACGCGGTTCAGAACAGTGGGGCTGACACGGTATTTTTGACGTCCACGACCGCGGGGGCCTTGCCGCTGTACACACAGCTGCTACCCGAATCCGGTATTCAGTCGCCGACCGTACAAATGATCGGCCTGACCCGTTGGGATATCCCTTCTCAGACGCTTGAACTGCCGGGCGTTCAAAACGGCTGGTTCGCATTACCCGATCCGACCTTCTCGCAGCAGTTCAGACAGCGGTACACTGCTGCCTATTCCGGTGCACCGCATCCCATCGCGGGGTTGGCCTATGACGGCATCGCTGCTATCGGCGCCTTGGTCGGCTCGGGACAGTCGAACGCCTTGACAGGGGCGGCGCTGACGCAGAATTCGGGCTTTCAAGGCACCAGCGGTATATTCCGGCTGCGCCCAGATGGAACAAATGAACGCGGCCTTGCAGTGGCCACGATCCAAAACAAACAGGTGGTTGTGATTGACCCTGCCCCAAGAAGCTTCTCCGGCGCTGGTTTCTGAGCAGAAACCCAGCCCTGATATCAACCAATCGCTGCTCTGCGACGCCCAGACAATTTTCGACACGAACACCGTTCGTTCGGACATTGATGCGGCGATGTCCGAAAACCAAGAGTACGGAGCGCGGCGCGCGCCAATTGTCGACGTGTTGTCGCGCGTGCACAAGTCCGGGCGTGCCGCAATTGCCAAGGCGTTTGAGCAAAGGCCGTTTGCCGCCCGCGACATGACCCGGTCCTACTGTTTTCTGACCGACGGCATCGTTACGATGGCGCTGCATGCGGCCAAGACTTACCTGCACCCTTTGCCCAATCCGACGTCAAGCGAACGGATCGCCCTGATTGCCGTAGGCGGCTATGGGCGGGGCGAAATGGCCCCGTTTTCAGATGTCGATCTGCTGTTTTTGACCCCGTACAAAATCACCGCATGGGCCGAGAGCGTTATCGAAAGCATGCTCTACATCCTGTGGGATCTGAAGATGAAGGTGGGCCATGCCAGCCGAACGATCCGCGATTGCGTGCGGTTGGGTGGCGAAGACTTTACCATACAAACCGCGCTGTTGGAGCATCGGTTCCTCGCCGGCGACGTCGTATTGGCGGATGAGCTGGAAGTCACGCTGAACAGGGATCTCTTCTCACGTTCAGGTCGCGATTATATCGAAGCCAAGCTGGAAGAACGCGGCAAGCGCCACCAAAAGCAAGGCGCGCGCTATGTCGTCGAACCAAACGTCAAAGAGGGCAAGGGCGGTTTGCGGGACCTGCAATCGCTGTATTGGATCGCGAAATATATCCATGGTGTGACCACCGTGAATGAATTGGTCGCGCTCGATGTATTCAGCCGAGAAGAGTATTTGCGCTTTGTCGCGGCTGAGGATTTCTTGTGGGCCGTGCGCGGACATCTGCATCTTGTGACCGGGCGCGCCACCGAGCAGTTGAGTTTCGATCTGCAGGTCGAGGTGGCTCGCCGCATGCAATACGAAGACCGCGCCGGGCGCCGCGCGGTCGAAATCTTCATGCAGGACTATTTCAGGCACGCAACAGCGGTCGGGGATCTGACACGGATTTTTCTGACAAAACTCGAAGCCATCCACGTTAAATCCGAACCGCTGTTGGACCGGATATTCCGCCGGAAACCAAAGGTGAAAGAAGGTTATGACGTCATTCATAACCGCCTGACGATTGCCGATCCCGACACGTTTCTGGATGACAAACTGAATATCCTTCGGATTTTTGAAGAAGGCCTGCGTACCGGGATGCTGATCCACCCGGATGCGATGCGGTTGGTGAATGCCAACCTTGGGCTGATTGACCCGGAAATGCGCAAAAATCCGGAAGCCCAGCGCATTTTCCTCGACCTGCTTTTGAGACACGGCAACCCCGAACGGGCCTTACGCCGAATGAATGAACTGGGCGTGCTGGCTGCTTTCATTCCGGAATTCGAACCGATCGTGGTAATGATGCAGTTCAATATGTATCACAGCTATACGGTGGACGAGCATATCATCCAGTGCATTGCGCAGCTGGCCAAGATCGAAAAAGGCGAGCTGGTTGAAAGCCTGCCGGTGGTGTCCGGCATTCTGGAAGAGGGCATCAATCGGCGGGTGATTTACGTCGCTTTGTTGCTGCATGATATCGCAAAGGGCCGGCCCGAAGATCACTCAATCCTCGGCGCAAAACTGGCCCGATCCATCGCGCCGCGGCTTGGCCTGAACAAATCGGAAAGCGAAACCGTCGAATGGCTGGTGCGGTACCACCTGTTGATGTCGGACATGGCGCAAAAGCGGGACATCGCAGACCCCAGAACCGTTTGGGATTTTTGCAAGGCGGTCCAAACGGTCAAGCGGCTTGACCTGTTGACCGTGCTTACGGTGTGCGACATTCGCGGCGTCGGCCCAAATGTGTGGAACAACTGGAAAGCGGCGCTGATCCGCGCCCTCTACCGGCAAGCGCGCAAGGCGCTCGAAACCGGTATGGAAGACCTGAACCGCGAGAACCGCGGAGCCGAGGCGAAACGGCTGTTGCGGGCCGCTTTGCCCGATTGGTCCAAGGCCGCGTTAAAGCACGAAACATCGCGCCACTACCCGCCTTATTGGCAGGGCCTGCATGTCACCGCGCATACGGTTTTTGCCCGGCTTTTGGCAGAGCTTGAACAGGTTGATGATCCCGGCAGGATCCTGATCGATTTGCATCCGGACGTGGACCGAGACGCCACACGCGCCTGTTTTGCGATGGCGGACCATCCCGGGATTTTCGCGCGCCTCGCAGGTGCATTGGCCTTGGTCGGTGCCAACGTGGTGGACGCGCGCAGCTATACCACAAAAGATGGCTATGTCGTCGATGCGTTCTGGATACAGGACGCCGATGGTCATCCATATGAGGCTGGACGCCTGCCGCGCCTGTCTCAGATGATCGATAAAACGCTCAAAGGTCAGCTCGTTCCCCGCGACGCCCTCAAAACGCGCGACAAGATCAAAAAGCGCGAAAAGGCGTTCGAAGTGCCAACGCACGTCACCTTCGACAATGACGGCTCCGATATCTACACGATCATCGAGGTCGACACCCGCGACCGGCCCGGACTGCTCTATGATTTGGCGCGGACCTTGGCGGATGCGAATGTTTACATCGCAAATGCCGTGATCGCGACGTATGGGGAACAGGTTGTAGATACCTTCTACGTCAAGGACATGTTCGGGCTGAAATACCACTCGAAATCCAAACAAAAATCGCTGGAAACCAAGTTGCGCACGGCGATCGTCGATGGTGCCGAACGGGCGGATCAATGAGACCGATCAGCCTGATGGCCGGGTTTCTGACAGTGGGAACGTGGACTTTGCTGAGCCGGGTTCTGGGGTTTGTCCGCGACGCCATGATCCTGGCTTTTGTCGGGACCGGCCCGCTTTATGAGGCCTATGTCGTGGCGTTTCGACTGCCGAACATGTTCCGCCGTTTCTTTGCCGAAGGCGCGTTCAACATGGCCTTTGTGCCGATGTTTTCGAAAAAGCTGGAAAACGGCGAAGACGCCAAACGGTTTGCCGAAGACGCGTTTGCCGGACTGGCCTCGGTCCTGATCGTTTTGACGCTGGCCGCGCAGTTGGCAATGCCTTGGGTGGTTTACGGATTGGCCAGCGGATTTGCCGGGCAAGAGCAGTTTGATCTGTCGGTTGAGTTTGGACGGATCGCCTTTCCTTATATCCTGTTCATTTCTCTGGCGGCTTTGCTGTCTGGCCTGCTGAACGCCACTGGGCGGTTTGCCGCCGCCGCGGCTGCACCGGTTCTGCTAAACGTTCTTTTGGTGTCTGCAATGGCTCTGGCCGCTTCCACTGGTGGCGACGTCACCCGCGCATTGATTTGGATGATCCCGGTGGCGGGGGTGGCACAAATGGTTCTGGTCTGGGTCGCCGCCGCCAAAGCAGGCTTTGCCTTGCGCTTGCGCAGGCCGGTTTGGACCCCAGATCTCAAGCAATTGGTCAAAGTCGCCGTTCCGGCGGCTTTGGCAGGCGGTGTCGTGCAGATCAACCTGCTGGTCGGTCAACAGGTTGCCAGCTATTTCGACCGCGCGGTGGGCTGGCTGTATGCAGCGGACCGCCTGTATCAGCTTCCTTTGGGGGTCGTGGGCATCGCGATTGGCGTTGTCCTGTTGCCCGACTTGTCGCGTAAGCTGGCCGCAGGCGATGAGGCCGGTTCCAAAGATGCGTTCAGCCGGGCCAGTGAAATTGCATTGGCGCTGACGATCCCCTGTTCGGTGGCGTTGATGGTCGTACCGTTACCCTTGGTATCGGTCCTGTTCGAACGTGGACAAACCACTGCGGCAGACAGCATCGCCATCGCCCAAGCAGTCGCCATTTATGGCTTAGGCCTGCCCGCTTTCGTTCTGCAAAAATCACTGCAACCATTGTTTTTTGCCCGCGAGGATACGAAAACACCGTTCCGCTACGCGGTTTGGGCCATGGTTCTGAATGCGGTCGTCGCGATTGGATTGACCCCCGTTTTCGGCTGGTTGGCCCCCGCAATCGCCACAACCGCAGCGGGTTGGGCCATGGTGTTTATGCTGGGTTTTGGTGTGAAGCGCTTTGGCGATGTCGCCCGACTGGATGCCCGTTTCTGGTCGCGGCTGTGGCGGATTTGTTTGTCATCTGGGATTATGGGGCTTTTTGCGTGGAGCGTAACCCAGATTTTGGCCGCCGCATTTGTCACAGGCGGCGTACGCTACATAGCGTTAATGATTTTGGTGTTTGGCGGGATTGCCGTCTATTTTGTGGTGACCCACCTGACCGGCGCTTTGCGCATGTCAGAGGTGAAGGCAGCTATGCGCCGCTAGAACACTATTCGCCGCGCAGGCTGGAAAGGATGCTCGCCCAATCACCGGGCGCTAGAAAGAACGACATCAAAAAGCCCGTTCCGAAGCCTGCCAAGTCTGCGACCCATCCGGTTTCGGTCCCAAACAGCAAACCGAACAGCAATTGGAACCCCATCAGGAACAGGATCAGGGTAAAAGCGCGTGTCTGGTTGGCTCCGATATTCCCCAGTTGCCGCCACAGCATGAAGGTGAACGCCCCGATCAACCCGTAAACCGGTGGGAACGCCCCTGTCAGCGCCACTTCCGTGTTCAAAAGCAATCCATAGGCCAAGGCACCAACGATGCCGGACGCCACAAAGATCGCCAGCATCGAAAATGCCCCAAAACGTTCCGCGGTCATCTTTCCCATCGCAAGGAAAATGACTCCCGAAAACAGTGCATGCGTAAAGCTGGCATGCACGAAAGGGTAGGTCAGAAAGCGGATCACATGTTCGGTGGGCCAGCGGTTGTTTTCCAGCATCCAGTCAAAGACGAGCGGCATGAAAGCAAAACGCTGCAAGGCCTCTATCCGCCATCCGATCGCCGCAGGACCGCCGACAATCCCGCGCGCGCCAAGGCTCAAAACCACTTCGATCCCGATCAGGACCAGAAACAGGGCCGTCACCACCGGAGGCAACGGATTGACCGGGGAAACCGTATGTGGATCTGACATGTCGGGGCCTTTGCTCTCAAATTGCTCAAACCGAGTACGACAGTCGGCGGAACTTTTCCAGATTGAGGATTCCAGTGGGGAACCCGTCATATTCGATATATGGAATTGACTAAAACTCTTGCCATGATTCTTGCCATGAAAGGACTGCTTGTGAACCGCATCTCGTTTCTGCTGAAGCTCTGGACATTTGCCATCGCCATTTGTTGTGCATCTTTTGCAGCCGCCCAATCCGAAGAAACCGCGGCGGAACCGTCTTCAACACAAACAAAGGCAGAGGAAGCGATTGACGAAGCCGCACAGAATGCGCGCGCGTCTTTAGATGAGCACGAAGAGGTCGCCGGAACCGAAAGCGCCGCTGGAGAAACCTCTCTTACCGTCGATGCGGATGAACTTATCGCGACGCTGACCGATCCCCTGATCGAGCCGAAAGAGCTTGATTTGCTTATTCTGCCGTTGACGGCGGATGAATTGATGCTGTTGACCGATGCTTGGCAGAACATCGTCAAAGGCCTGACACGGGCCGTGGTGACCGAACAACTGGCCGTTCTGGAAATCGAGGCGGATGGCGGCTCGGCGTCGCGCGAGCGACTGACCGAACTGAGCGAAGCGCGCAATGATGCGTTCGCCAAGTTTGCCTCTATCGTGAGCAGTTTTGAGGCCAAAGGCGGCGACCCGGCAGAAGTCGCCCAGTACCGGGCCTATCGCGCTGCAATCATCGTCGAGGAAAAACAAGCGGCTGACTGGCGCACGCTGGCGGCACAAACATTGGATTGGACCACAGATCGCGACGGCGGCGTGCAACTTTTGAGCCAAGTATTGGTCATCGTAGCCGCATTTGTTGGCCTGATCATCGTGGCCCGACTAGCCAGGGGGTTTGCGAGACGGATGTTGAGACGGGTGCCGCAGGTGTCCAAGCTTTTGCAATCATTCTTCGTGATGGTTGTTTACTGGCTGACCGTTGCCATTGGCCTGATGATCGTGCTGAGCGCGCTGGGTATCGACATCACGCCGTTGTTCGCGCTTGTCGGCGGGGCGTCCTTTATCATTGCTTTTGCGATGCAGGATACGCTGGGCAATCTAGCGGCCGGCCTGATGATCATGTTCAATCGCCCCTTTGACGAAGGCGACTATGTGACTGTGGCCGGTACAGGTGGCACGGTTCAATCCGTGTCGATCGTGTCAACGACGGTTGTGACACCAGATAACCAGGTCATCGTGATCCCCAACAGCAGGGTCTGGGGGGACATTATTACAAACGTGACGGCCAGCGACACGCGACGGGTGGATTTGGTATTTGGCATCGGCTACGGCGACAGCATCGAGCAAGCGCAAAAGGTTCTGGAGCAAGTTGTCGCCGCGCACCCGCTTGTGCTGAGTGACCCTGCCCCGATGATCCGTGTCAGCGCCTTGGGCGCCAGCTCGGTCGATTTTATTTGTCGTCCTTGGGTGAACGTTGCCGATTACTGGAGCGTTTATTGGGATCTGACCCGGCAAGTGAAAGAAGCGTTTGACCGCGAAGGGATTTCCATACCTTTCCCACAAACCGACATGCATCTTCACGTCGTCGACCAATCCGCCACCCCCTTAACACCAAACGCACCTGTACAGCCGCAGGTGGTCCGGTCATTTGCGGAGGGCGACTCGGACACAATCGAACAGGAGCCAACCGACGGCGGGCGGTGATCGACCCTAGGACACGTGGTCCCTACCTTGACCGCAATTGGCGGCCCGACTAAGGGCTGTCACGCGTAATCAAGAACGGAGATCAACCATGTCAGAGGTGGTCCAAACACCGTCTGCTTTCACCCCACGCGTCTTTTCCGGCATTCAACCGTCGGGCGGACTGACGCTGGGCAATTACCTCGGCGCGATCAAGCGCTTTGTCGACATGCAGGACGAGGGTTCTTTCGAGACCGTCTATTGTATGGTCGACCTGCACGCGATCACCACATGGCAAGATCCTGCGGACTTGATGCACAACACGCGCGAGCTGTGCGCGGGGTTCATCGCATCGGGCATCGATCCGGAAAAGTCTATTCTCATCAACCAAAGTCAGGTGCCGGAACATGCGCAGCTGGGTTGGGTGTTCAACTGCGTCGCCCGCATGGGCTGGATGCAACGGATGACCCAATTCAAGGATAAGGCCGGCAAGAACGCACAAAACGCGTCGCTGGGCCTGTTTGGGTATCCTGCGCTGATGGCGGCAGACATTCTGATCTATCACGCCAACCACGTCCCCGTGGGCGAGGACCAGAAACAGCATCTGGAACTAACCCGCGACATCGCGGCCAAGTTCAACCATGACTACGGTGTTGATTTCTTTCCGATGACCGAACCGGTGATCGAGGGGGCCGCAACGCGGGTGATGAGCCTGCGTGACGGCGCCAAAAAGATGTCCAAATCCGATCCGTCAGACGCCAGCCGGATCAACATGACCGACAGCGCCGACGCGATTGCCAAGAAGATCCGCAAGGCAAAAACCGACCCCGACGCTTTGCCATCCGAGGCAAAGGGTCTGGAAGATCGGCCAGAAGCGCGCAACCTCGTGAACATCTATGCCGCGTTGAGCGATCAAAGCGTTGATCAGGTGTTGGCGGAGGTTGGCGGCAAGCAATTCGGTGCCTTCAAACCGATGCTGTCCGATCTCGCGGTTGAAAAACTGTCGCCGATCTCGTCCGAGATGTCCCGCTTGATGGATGATCAAACCGAGATCGACCGCATTTTGACACGCGGATCACAACGTGCGCGGGCGATCACGGCCCCGATCCTGCGCAAAACCTATGACATCGTTGGAATGATCCCTCCTGTTGTTTGACAGGTCTGGACGCGCCAAAACTCTATGCTAGGCTTTCCCGGTAACCGGGGAGGCCTGTCATGGCGATGTCGAGCGGCGGTAAAATCCGCACTTATTTCAATGGGACGTGGCATGATGGCGATGTCCGCATCATGGGCGCTGCTGATCATGGCGCGTGGCAAGGCACGAATGTCTTTGATGGGGCGCGTTATTTCGATGGGCGGATGCCCGATTTGCTGCCGCATTGCCAGCGCGTAAACCGCTCGGCAGAGGCGCTGATGCTGAAGCCAACGGTCAGTGCCGAAGAAATGGTGGATATCGTTAAGGACGGGATCAAAGCCTTTGACCCGGGCACGGCCGTCTATATCCGGCCAATGTACTGGGCCATCGATGGCAACGCGGCTCTTATTGCCCCCAGTGACGAAACCACTGGCTTTGCCATCAGCCTTGAACAGATCGCGATGCCGCCCGCCACGGCAGCGTTGACCCTGACGCGGACACAGTTCCGCCGCCCCGTTCTGGAAGACGCCGTGTGCAATGCAAAGGCCGGGTGCCTGTACCCCAACAATGCCCGCATGGTGATGGAGGCCCGCGCCAAGGGTTTCAACAACGCGCTGGTGGCCGATGCCTTGGGCAATGTCGCCGAAACCGCCACAGCCAACGTTTTTATGGTCAAGGACGGTGCGGTGATGACGCCCGTTGCCAATGGCACATTCCTGGCCGGGATCACCCGGTCGCGGGTCATGAACCTGCTGCGCAACGATGGAATGGAGGTCCGCGAAGCCGTTCTGAGCTTTGAAGATTTTCATGCCGCTGATGAAGTGTTTCTGACCGGCAATTTCAGCAAGGTGACCCCGGTCAAGGCATTTGACGACACATCCTATCAAGTTGGTCCCGTCGCTGGGCGAGCGCGATCGCTCTATTGGGACTGGGCCGCGTCGACGGACTGATGAGCTGTGCAGAGCTGCCGCGTAATGCGTTGCGTTGGTTCGTCTTTCCGGTCATCATTGTGCTCAGCGGAGGTGAAATATGCGTAAGTTTCTCGTTGTTCTGGACGACAGCCGGGAGTGTTTGAACGCGATGCGCTTTGCCGCGATGCGGGCATCGCATACCGGCGGCGGTGTCGAGGTTCTGTCGATTATCCCGCCTGATGAATTCAACCACTGGATTGGCGTCGGCGAGGTCATGCGCGAAGAAGCCCGCGAACGCATTCACGCCCATTTCGAGGTCTTTGCAAAATGGATGCGCGACCGCCAGGGCGTTGACCCGGAACTGGTGATCCGCGAAGGCGAAGCCGTGCCCGAAATCATCGCGCAGGTACAGGACGATCCAGAGATCGGGGTGCTTGTGCTTGGCGCGGGGGTCGACAAAAAGGGCCCCGGTCCGCTGGTGGCGCAACTGACCCGCAACTCTGGCAGCTTGCCCATCCCGATCACGATCGTGCCCGGCGATCTGAGCAAGGAAAAGCTCGAAGCGATTACATAAGGCACTGCTATGGCCAAGCTAGAGTTCTGGTTCGAGTTTGCGTCGACCTATTCCTATCTCAGCGCCATGCGGATCGAAGAAATCGCGCAGGAAAAGCAGGTTGAGGTAGTTTGGAAGCCGTTCCTGTTGGGGCCGATATTCGGGGCGCAGGGCTGGACCACCTCGCCCTTCAATCTTTACCCTGCCAAAGGCACCTATATGTGGCGCGACATGGCCCGGTTATGTGCTGCGCGGGATCTGCCGTTGGTTCAACCTGATCCTTTTCCGCAAAACAGTCTTTTGGCCGCACGTGCCGCAATCGCGGCACAGTCACCGGCCTTTTGCCGCGCGGTTTACGCGGCAAGCTTTGGATCAGGGCTGAACATCTCCGACCCCGGTGTTCTGGCAGAGTGTCTGTCTCAGGTCGGCTTGGCCCGGGACATTCTGGACCAAGCCAGTGATCCGGCCATCAAGGCCGCCTTGCGCGCGCAAACCGAAGACGCCCAAGCACGCGGCCTCTTTGGCGCGCCCAGCTTTTTGGTCGGGTATGAGCTGTTTTGGGGCGATGACCGGCTGGACCAGGCGATCGCCTTTGCAGAAATCTCATAATCGGCCAGTTTAGAACCGTTCCAAGTCTTGACTTGCCCCCGGCGCGCCCGCATATCAAAGGTCAACTTGACGGGAGACAGATATGTTCATCCAAACTGAATCGACCCCGAACCCAGCCACGCTGAAATTCTTGCCAGGCCAAACGGTTCTAGAAATGGGCACCGCCGATTTCCCAACCGCAGAAGCGGCTGAAAAATCGCCTTTGGCCGCACGCGTCTTTGCGATTGCCGGTGTGACAGGCGTGTTCTTTGGCAATGACTTTGTCACTGTGACCAAGGCCGAAGACGTGGATTGGGACCATATTAAGCCCGCCATCCTGGGCGCGATCATGGAACACTATCAGTCCGGTCAACCCGTTATGTCCGGCGATCACACCGCCAGCTCGGGTCATGCCGAACACACCGGCGAAGACGCCGAAGTGGTTGGCCAGATCAAAGAGCTGTTGGACAGCCGTGTCCGGCCTGCCGTTGCCCAGGACGGTGGCGACATCACGTTCCACGGGTTTGATCGCGGCGTTGTCTACCTGCACATGCAGGGTGCTTGCGCGGGCTGCCCGTCTTCGACACTGACCCTGAAAATGGGCATCGAAAACCTGCTGCGCCACTACATTCCAGAAGTGGTTGAGGTGCGGCCGGTTGCCGTCTGACCACCCGTCAACAGACGCCGCCCGGATCACCGGGCGGTGCTATTGCGGCGCCTCGCGGATTTCGGCGAAATATGCGCCAGACGTTGTTACCTATTGCCATTGTTCTGATTGCCGCCGCATCACCGGCGCGCCCGTGGCGGCCTTTGCCGCATTTGACGCGGACGACGTGACCATTTTGCCCGGCGACATACAACCCAAATCCTTTGTCAAAGGCGTTGCAAGATGGGCTTGCCCCGAATGCGGCTCACCTTTGGCCGCGACCTTCGATTATCTGCCGGACATGATTTATGTCCCGGTCGGCATTATCGATCAGGTCGCTGAATTCCCACCACAGCTGCACAGCCATCACCAAAGCTGTTTGTCTTGGCTGCACATCAATGATGATTTGCCGCGGGAAGACACCACTGCACGCGCGGCGCTGTTGGCGCATCGTACATCGACACAATAGACGCGATGCCCATGCCGCCCCTGATCCTTGGTTTCGATACCTCTGGCCCCTATTGCGCGGTCGCCTTGTTGCAAGGCGAAACAGTTTTGATGAGCCGAGCAGACCAAATGACACGGGGGCAGGCCGAGCGGCTATTTCCCTTGCTGGAAGAGGCTTTGTCAGAGGCGGACGCCGACTGGCAGGACCTAACCGCCATCGGGGTGGGGATCGGTCCCGGCAATTTCACCGGAATTCGGATTGGCGTGTCTGCGGCACGCGGGTTGTCGCTGGGCCTCAACATCCCAGCGGTTGGCGTGTCCGGGTTTGATGCACGGCGGCGGGTCGATCCAGACGGCCGCGTCGCCATTTTGGCCCCCCGCGATTTCGCCTACATCGCAGAACCAGAGCCAGAGCTGCGCCCCTTGTCGGAACTGGGCACCGTACGCACCGACTTTGCGGCGGACGCTTTGGCAACGGCAATCGCCGCTATTGCGGCCGAGCGTTACCTGAGCACGCAATCGCCTCCGGCGCCGCTCTACCTCAAACCTGCGGACGCAGCCCCGTCCAGCGACGCGCCACCGGTGATGCTGGATTGATGGCACCAGACGACATGGCCCGCACACACGCTGCGGCCTTTACGCAGTCCCGGCCATGGTCGCGAGATGAATTCGTCGCGTTGCTGTCCGTCCCTGGCACCTTTGCCAGCGGGGACGCGCGCGCCTTTGCGCTGGCACGGATTATCGTTGATGAGGTCGAATTGCTGACCATTGCCACCGACCCTGCCTTTCAGAGCCAAGGGTTGGCACGTCGGGTGATGCAAGCCTGGATGATAGAGGCCATGTCGCGCGGGGCCGCCACCGCATTTCTCGAAGTTGCATCGGATAATCACGCCGCCATCGCGCTTTATTCCGCGAACGGATTCGCGCAAACTGCCAGCCGGAAGGGTTATTATGTGCGACCGAACGCTCAATCTGTTGATGCTTTGATCATGTCACGGGACCTAACCCACGGTTAACGGCCCCCATTCCTATTGATTTGGTCAAAAAGCGGTTGACCCCCCTGCATGGCTGCGGCCTTATCAACAGGTCTTTGATATCTGCTCGTCAGAGCCGACCTGCGCCGTGTGGTCCACGGTGCCAGAATAACGACAAACAACTGGGAGAACCCAATATGACCCTGATGACCAAATTGATGGGCGCAGCTGCCGCCGTCGCGCTGAGCGCGGGTGCCGTGGCCGCAGAGCCTGCACTGATCTTTGATCTGGGCGGCAAGTTCGACAAATCGTTCAACGAAGCCGCGTTCAATGGCGCCAAGCGCTGGGCCGATGAAACCGGCAACAGCTTCCGCGAGATTGAACTGCAATCCGAAGCGCAACGGGAACAAGCGCTGCGCCGTTTTGCCGAAGCTGGCGCAAACCCGATTGTGATGGCAGGTTTTGCCTTTGCAGACGCGCTGGGCCAAGTCGCGGCTGACTATCCGGACACCAAGTTCGCGATCATCGACATGGTTGTAGATCAGCCAAACGTACGTTCGGTTGTCTTTAACGAGCACGAAGGGTCGTACCTGGTCGGCATGATGGCGGCTGAAGCATCCGAGTCCGGCACCGTTGGCTTCATCGGCGGCATGGACATCCCGCTGATCCGTAAATTCGCCTGCGGCTACGCCCAGGGCGCCATTGCCGCAAACCCTGATGCAACCGTTATCGCGAACATGACCGGCACCACCCCGTCGGCATGGAACGACCCGGTAAAAGGTTCGGAACTGACTAAAGCGCAAATCAGCCAGGGTGCTGATGTTGTCTATGCTGCGGCTGGCGGCACCGGTGTTGGTGTTCTGCAAACTGCTGCAGACGAAGGCATCCTGTCCATCGGCGTCGACAGCAACCAGAACTACCTGCACCCGGGCAAAGTTCTGACCTCGATGATGAAGCGCGTCGACAACGCGGTTTATAACGCGTTCACCCAAGGTGAGGGTCTGGAAACCGGCTTTAACGTCATGGGTCTGGCCAATGGCGGCGTCGGCTACGCGCTGGACGAGCATAACGCATCGCTGGTCAGCGATGACATGAAGGCCAAGGTGGACGCCGCTTCGGCAGCCATCGCAAGCGGTGAGCTGGCCGTGCACGACTATATGTCCGACGACAGCTGCCCGGTTCTGAGCTTCTGATCCTCGACCTTTGATAGACCACAACGGGCCGCGCTGAGGGATTGGCGCGGCCCGACCGTTAAGGCGGGAGACGAGTATGGCAGAACCTTCGCCAGCAATTGAACTGAAAGGCATTTCCAAGGCCTTTGGCCCGGTTCAAGCCAACAAAGACATTTCCATCCGCGTTGCCCCCGGCACGATCCACGGGATCATCGGCGAAAACGGTGCGGGCAAATCCACGCTGATGAGTATCCTTTACGGCTTTTACAAAGCCGATAAGGGCGAGATTTTCATAAACGGTCAAAAGACCGAAATACCCGACAGCCAGGCGGCCATTGCCGCCGGGATCGGGATGGTCTTTCAGCACTTCAAACTGGTGGAAAACTTCACCGTGCTGGAAAATATCATTCTGGGGGCCGAAGATGGCGGCTTGCTGAAACCCTCACTGGCCAAGGCGCGGCGGACGCTGACCGAACTGGCCAAGGAATACGAGCTGAACGTCGATCCCGATGCGCGGATCGATGAAATTGGTGTGGGCATGCAACAGCGTGTCGAGATCCTGAAAGCGCTATACCGCCAGGCCGACATCCTGATCCTAGACGAACCAACCGGCGTTCTGACGCCTGCCGAGGCGGATCAGCTGTTTCGAATTCTGCACCGGCTGAAGGATGAGGGCAAAACCATCATCCTGATCACCCACAAACTGCGCGAGATCATGGAAGCGACCGACACGGTCAGCGTGATGCGGCGCGGGGAAATGACGGCGACCGTCAAAACCGCCGAAACCAACCCCGAACAGCTGGCAGAGTTAATGGTCGGCCGCAAGGTTCTGTTGCGCATCGACAAAGCGGCGGCAAACCCGGGCAAACCCGTGCTGGAAATCGAGAACCTGCGCGTGATCGACGAAAAGGGCGTGGAGCGGGTCAAAGGCATCAACTTGCAAGTTCGTGCAGGTG
Organism: Paracoccaceae bacterium; assembly: GCA_965198725.1. Classification (GTDB taxonomy): domain Bacteria; phylum Pseudomonadota; class Alphaproteobacteria; order Rhodobacterales; family Rhodobacteraceae; genus CBDAPX01. The sequence goes on along the minus strand of CBDAPX010000001.1, from coordinate 1,248,052 downwards.
AAATCCTTGGCATTGCCGGAGTCGCCGGAAACGGACAATCCGAATTGCTGGAGGTTTTGGGTGGCATGCGGGGCGGCAGCGGGATTGTGCGTTTGAATGGCGCCGACCTGCCCTTGTCCGGGCCCCGCTCGGACGGACGTTCGCGACGCGAAGACGGCATTTCCCATGTGCCAGAGGATCGCCAGCGCGAAGGTTTGATCATGGACTTTCATGCATGGGAAAACGTGGCGTTCGGCTATCACCGCGACCCGGCTTATCAATTCGGCATACTGATGAACAATGCCGCGCTGCGCGCCGACACCGAGGCGAAGATGGAGAAATTCGATGTCCGCCCACCTGATCCATGGCTGGCGGCAAAGAATTTCAGCGGCGGCAACCAGCAAAAGATCGTTGTCGCGCGCGAGATTGAACAGAACCCGGACCTTTTGCTGGTCGGGCAACCGACACGGGGCGTCGACATTGGCGCCATTGAGTTCATTCACCAGCAAATTGTTGCGCTGCGGGATCAGGGTAAGGCGATCCTGCTGGTTTCGGTCGAACTGGAAGAGATCTTTTCACTGTCTGACCGGATCGCGGTGATGTTTGACGGGCATATCATGGGCGAGCGCCTGCCTGAGAACACGGATGAAAAAGAACTGGGCCTGCTGATGGCCGGTGTCAGCGGAGAGGCTGCGTAACGATGGACAAGATGCCAAAATGGGCCGACGTGGTGCTGATCCCGCTGATCAGCCTTTTGCTGCCCGCGATTATTTCCGCGTTGGTGATCCTGGCGATCGGGGAAGACCCGGTTGAGGCGGTTAACCTGATGGTGACCGGCGCGCTCGGGTCGACCTATGGCTGGGGCTATACGCTCTATTACGCCACCAATTTCATGTTCACTGGTCTGGCCGTTGCGGTGGCAAGCCATGCGGCCCTCTTTAACATCGGTGCCGAAGGTCAGGCGATGCTGGGTGGACTTGGCGTCGCCATTGTCTGTCTTTTCATCCCTTGGCCGCATTGGACCATCGCACTGATCGCGGCGGCCTTGTCTGCGGCGGCCTTTGGCGCGCTTTGGGCGGCCATTCCCGCCTATCTGCAAGCCAAACGCGGCAGCCATATCGTGATCACCACGATCATGTTCAACTTTATTGCGGCGGCGGTTCTGAACTATGTCCTTGTCAATGTGCTGCGCCCCGAAGGCGCGATGGACCCGGCCACGGAACGCTTTGGCGAGGCGGTGCACCTGCCGACCCTGCACGAGATGCTCTTGCCGCTGGGCATCACCTTTTCCAAGGCCGCGCCCGCCAATGTCAGCCTGATCATCGCTTTGCTGGCCTGTGTCGGTGTCTGGTTGCTGATCTGTCGGACCTCTCTGGGCTATGAAATCCGCTCTTTCGGTAAATCGGAACCCGCTGCGCGTTATGCCGGTACATCCTCGGTCAAGATTATTATGATCGCGATGCTGATTTCCGGCGGCCTTGCGGGGATGATAGCCATCAATAACGTGATGGGTGAGGCCGAAAGGCTGGTTCTGAACGCAACCGAAGGCGCCGGGTTCATCGGCATCGCCGTGGCCCTGATGGGCCGGAACCATCCATTCGGTGTGTTCCTCGCCGCAATCTTTTTTGGGTTCCTGTATCAGGGCGGTGCAGAACTGGCGCTATGGATGTCGATCCCGCGCGAGTTGATCGTTGTGATCCAGGCCTTGGTGATCCTGTTCACCGGCGCGCTGGACAACATGGTGCGGATGCCGCTTGAACGGCTGTTTCTGCGCCTGCGCCGGGGGAATGCCTGATGGATTTCCTGACGATTATCCAAGTCCTCGACAGCACGATCCGTCTGTCCACACCGCTTTTGCTGGCCTGCCTTGCGGGCCTCTTCAGCGAGCGCGCAGGCATCTTTGACATTGGGCTGGAAGGCAAAATGCTGATGTCTGCATTCTTCTCGGCCGCCGTCGCGGCGTTGACCGGCTCTGTCTGGCTGGGCCTTCTGGCCGGGATTGCGTCCTCTTTGGTGCTCAGCGGTTTGCACGGCTTGGCCTCAATCACGTTCCGGGGCAATCAACTGATTTCGGGCGTTGCCATCAACTTTCTGGCCGCCGGTATGACCGTCCTGATTGCGCAAGACTGGTTCCAACAGGGCGGGCGTACGCCGTCCCTGATCGGTGGCGGGCGGTTTGAACCGATCACCCTGCCCTTTGCCAATGCCCTTGCCGATGTGCCGTTTTTGGGTCCGATCTATTCCGAGCTGATCTCGGGTCACTCGATCCTTGTCTATGTGGCCTTTGCCATGGTGCCGTTCAGCGCGTGGGTTTTGACCGGTACGCGGTTCGGTTTGCGCCTGCGCGCCGTGGGTGAGAACCCGGCAGCCGTTGACACGGCGGGCGTATCCGTCGTGGGCCTGCGCTTTGCCGCCGTCGCGATTTGCGGCGTCTTGTGCGGGATCGCCGGGGCCTATCTGGCGACCGCCCTCCAAGCGGGCTTTGTCAAAGACATGACCTCTGGCAGGGGCTTTATCGCGCTGGCCGCGCTGATCTTTGCGAAATGGCGACCTTGGCACGCGCTTTACGCCTGCCTGCTTTTTGGGCTCTTGCAGGCTATTGCGCTGCGCTATCAGAACATCGATTTGGGCGGGTTCGTGATCCCGGTCCAAGTCATGGACGCGCTGCCCTATATCCTGACGGTTGTTATTCTTGCCGGTTTTGTAGGCAAAGCCATCCCGCCACGCGCGGGCGGCGAGCCCTACGTCAAGGAAAGGTAATGCGGCGGTGGGCCGCAGACTGGCCCACCGAACCCGTCGCCTCTGGACATAGACACACATCTATGCATTGAGCCTTATCCAAACCGTCACGTCCGTGCCGTAAGGAAAGCCCATGCAAATCTACCTCCCCATCGCAGAAGTGTCCGTGAACGCGTTTCTGTTGCTTGGGCTGGGCGGCATGGTTGGCATCCTGTCGGGAATGTTTGGCGTTGGCGGCGGTTTCCTGATGACGCCCTTGCTGTTCTTCATCGGTATCCCGCCCGCCGTGGCCGTTGCCACCGAAGCCAACCAGATTGTCGCGTCTTCCTTTTCCGGCGTATTGGCCCATTTCCGACGGCGCACCGTAGATTTCAAAATGGGTTTCATTTTGCAGATCGGCGGCCTGATTGGTGCAGCACTTGGTGTGGTGGTGTTCAACTATCTCAAGGCGCTGGGTCAGGTCGATTTGCTGGTGCGGCTTTGCTATGTCGTCTTTCTGGGCGTCGTTGGCAGCCTGATGTTTATCGAAAGCCTCAACGCCATCCGTAAATCCCGCAAGACAACCGTTTCGGCCCCCGCCAAACGGCGGCAGCGGACATGGGTGCACGCGTTGCCGTTCAAGATGCGGTTCAGAACATCGGGGCTCTATATCTCGATCATTCCGCCCATCCTGGTCGGTATTTTTGTAGGCATCCTGTCCGCCATCATGGGCGTTGGTGGCGGGTTTATCATGGTTCCGGCCATGATCTATATTCTTGGCATGCCGACCAAGGTTGTTGTCGGAACATCGCTCTTCCAGATCATTCTGGTCACAGCGTTTACGACGCTGCTGCATGCCACAACCAACTATACCGTTGATGTCGTTTTGGCGGTACTCTTGCTAGTCGGCGGTGTCATTGGGGCGCAGGTTGGCACCCGTATCGGGGTGCGCCTGAAAGCCGAACAACTGCGCGTGCTATTGGCCGGTCTTGTCCTTTTGGTCTGCGGCAAGCTTGCCTTGGACCTGCTGTTGCAACCGGCCGAGCTTTATTCGCTGGGCGCGGCGGAGGGCCATTAAGATGAAACGCCTCTTTGTTGCACTCCTCTTTCTTCTGATCCCCCTGTCCTCTGCGGCCGAAGAAGTCGTGCTGGGCCTGAGCCAGGATCAGGTTGCCATCACCACCAGCTTCGACGGGTCCGACATTCTGATTTTCGGGGCGGTCAAACGCGAAACCAAAATCCCCGAAGGCGACCCTTTGGAGGTCGTGATTACGGTCGCGGGACCATCGGAACCTGTCGTCGTGCGCCGCAAGGAAAACCGGTTCGGCATCTGGGTGAATACCGATGCGGTTGAAGTGGATGCAGCGCCGTCGTTTTACGCGGTGGCGTCAACAGGTCCTCTGTCCGAGGTGCTGAGCAACACGGAAAACCTGCGCAACAGCATCACGGTCAACCGCGCGATCCGGTCCGTTGGCGCACCCGAAAGCGTGTCGGATGCCGATGCCTTTAGCGAAGCGATCATCCGCATTCGCACGGATGCCGGTCTGTATCAGGCGTTGGAAGGTCAAGTTGCGCTGGATCAGCAGACCCTGTTTCGCACGTCAATTGCGCTGCCGGCAAACCTGACCGAAGGCGATTATGTCACCCGGATCTTTTTGACCCGTGGCGGGGAAGTCGTGTCGTCTTATGAAACGGTCATCGCGGTCGACAAGGTCGGTTTGGAACGGTTCCTGTTCACCATGTCGCGGCAACAGCCACTGCTGTACGGTTTGATGTCGCTCGCCATCGCGATTTTTGCTGGATGGGCCGCCTCTGCGGCTTTCAGCCTTATTCGAAACTGACGGTCAGCCGCGCCCGATATAAGGCATCTTCGTCGCCATCACGGTCAGGAATTGCACGTTTGCTTCTGGCGGTAACGTCGCCATGTGCAAAACCGATGACGCGGCATGCGCCACATCCATGGTCTGCAACCCCGGCGTCTGCGCTTTCAGCGAGGCCACAATATCGCTTTCGGCGTTGCCAATATCGATCTGACCACAGGCAATATCGAAGGGTCGACCATCCAAGGACAGGCTTCGGGTCAGGCCGGTAATAGCGTGCTTGGTTGTCGTGTAACACACGGCCCCATCCCGCGGGGAATGGGCCGAGATGGACCCGTTATTGATGATCCGCCCGCCCTGCGGGCTTTGGTGGCGCATATGTCTAAACGCAAGACGCGCCGCAATGAACATGCCATTCAGGTTCACATTCAAGGCGCGCTGCCATTCGTCCAACGGCACTTCGTCAATTGGCGCAGCAGGGGTGAAGATGCCGGCATTGTTGAACAAGACATCCAACCGCCCATGATGATCGCAAAAGGCGGCAAAAGCGGCGGCCATCCCGTCTGCATCCGTCACATCCGCCGGCAGTGCCATTGCCGTATCATAGCGATCTGCGATCGCATCCAAAAGCTCTGCCCGGCGCGCGATCAGGCCGACCGCCCAACCGTTTTCCAAAAAGAGTTCCGCTGTCGCTTTGCCAATGCCCGAACTGGCCCCGGTGATCAAAATCGTTTTCATTCCACCGCCTCTTCTAGTTTCAGGGGCACCGGCGCCGCGCGCAGATCATCCGTGCGCAGGGGCGCGGACGGTTTTGCCAGCCGATTGCGCACGACCCAGATCAATTTGTCCTGCGCCCGTGTGATCGCCACATAGGCCAGACGTTTCCACAAAGGTTGCCCGGCCTCGGTCCGTCCCATCCGGGCGGCTACAAACAGATCCGGCGCAAACACCTGAACCGTGTCCCATTGTGATCCTTGCGCCTTGTGAATGGTCACCGCAGCCCCGTGCAGAAACGCAGCGCCCATATGGGCCGCAAAGGGGATAAAGGGTTCTTCTTCATCTGGTTTTTCGATTTTGACGATCGATGCGGCGCTGACCTGCGGGTCCTCTGCCCCCATGACGTGCAACCGGGAGAACCCAGCCTTACGCCCGGGTCCGAGGTAGACAAACTGCGCGCCCTTGATCAGGCCGCGTGCCTCCAAATCGAGGCGCTTTTTGCGGTGTTTGAGAGGCAGTTCGATCCCGTCGCAAATAAGGGGCTCGCCTTCCAACAGGCTGTCTTCGGGCGCGTCATATACCCGGCGAAAGGCATTGATCAGGCGAATACGCGTGGCGTTGCGCCATACCAGCACCGGGCTGCGTGCCATCAGGTCCACCTCTACCCGCTGGCCCCAGACAACCCGCTCATCCCGCTGCGCGGTTTCTTCCACGAGGTTTTCAAAGTCCTGAAAATCCAGCTGCGGGTCCGCTAGGGCATGCGCCAGATCCAGGATCGGGTTGTCCGCCTCTTGCCGGTGAACCCGGCTGAGGGTCAGTTTGCGGGTCTCGGGCAGATCGTCAAAAACCATCGCCCCCGACTGGTTCACCGGCGCCAGCTGGGCCGGATCGCCAAACAGTAAAAGGTTCGGGAAAATCTCTTGCAAGTCTTCGAACTGGCGGGTGTCCAACATCGACGCCTCGTCGACAAACCCGATATCCAGCGGTTCCTCTCGGCGTTTCCAGCCAGTGATGAAATCCGACCCCCTGAGCCCTGCTGCCGCGAGCGCGCCGGGAATGGAGGAATTGGATTGATAGAATGCGTATGCCCGATCCAGCGCCTCTTCGGTCAGGCCTTCGATCTCTGGCCGCTCGTCCTTGCCTGCCAACCACTCGGCAATCCGTTCGTATTCCGGGTCGTAGACAGGCGTGTAGAGAATGCGGTGGATCGTCGTGGCAGGCACCCCGCGCATCCGCAAAACGCTCGCCGCCTTGTTGGTGGGGGCCAATATCGCAAGCGTGCGGCGGTCCTTGCGCCGCCGCCCCTCATAATCGCCAGAGATCACATCGACCCCAACCGCTTTCAGAGCCTTGAAAAGCTCTGCCAGCAGTAACGTCTTGCCCGAGCCCGCTTTGCCCAAAACCGCGGTCGCGCCGATGCCGGCCTCTTTGGGGGGCAACAACAGGCTGTTGTCCAGATCGATGCCGGCACTGCGCAAATGCTCGGCAATGCTGTCATAGGCGCTGGCTTGATCGTCGGAAAACGTGATGAGTTCGGAAGACATGACGCGACCCTATCGCCCCACTTCTTCCACCACCAGATGCGAATTGGGCTACCCGGTTCGTTGCAAAACCGTTTGTGCCACAGCAGACGTGCCAAAGGCTTGATCAAACCACAGTTTTGACCGTTCGAGATCGATACCAGCGCGACGCGCGACACGCGCATGTGCCTTTTCGGAAAATGACCAGAGACCAACGCTGATCCGGTCCTTACCGAGACCTTCGCCGCCCAATACTTCGGGACAATATCCGATGGCCGTGTAAATGCGGATCATACGGGCATCGAAGACACCCGCGATATGGCGAATGCGAAAGCCACGCACAAACTCGCCGCCTGCCAGCATCAAAGCCGCTGCAACCCCCGGTGAACACTCTCGTGACAAACAAAACCGCGTGCTTTCCCAGATCAACGGGCTGCAAATCGGACCATTGCCCAAGAGATGGCCGAACACATCGTTGACCATTGTGCGACCCGTTGTCGGTAAAAACCGGATCGAGCCGCCATGCGTCCCGTCCGGTTCCTCGTAAATGGCGTAAAGCGGGTTCAGCTCATCGTATTCGTCGCGTTCGAACCCGTTTTCATCCACCGACACATCCCAACCGAGCCGAGTGCGAAACTGATCTGCGCGATCTCGAAACATCGTCTCTGCCAGTCGGGGGAAACGCCCCAACTGATCCGCATATAAATATCTGAGCATGGCAATCCCCATTTTCGACCGATGCGAAAAAGGGATACCGAACAGTGGTTAACATTCCGTCTGACGAAGGAACGGCTGGGTTAAACGATGATCAATCCACGGCTTAGCGCGCGTGCTACCGCTTGTGTGGTGTTGATCGCGCCGAGCTTGTAGCGCGCGCTTTCAATGTACACGCGTAGGGTGTGTTCCGATATCGCCAGTTCTTTTGCGGCTTGAGACCGACTGTACCCCAAAGCCAGAAATGTCATGGCATCCAATTCGCGCGGCGACAAAGGTTGCGAAGGGGTCGGCATGCGGTCTGCTTCGAATTCCAGAGCCTTCCGGTTAAAGAAATGTGCAATCAGGATCAGATCCGGGCCATGCGCGTCGGTGAATTCGGCCCACACGTCATCCGAGCAAGTGTGGTTTACCGTGAACAAGGCGAACTGTCCGCTTGGCCCACGGACCGGGACGGAAAACCCTTGATTGCCGACGCCGTATTCAAAGGCTTCGGCCTGAAACGCACGGGCCTGCTTGCTTGACCAATCCAACTGTTTCCAGTCAACCGGGTGAAAACGTTGGAAACACCCCACAATAACCGGGTCAACACGCAGGTAGTTCTGCGAAATGTAACGATCCTGCCATTCCTGCGAGTAGGTCGTACAGCCGTATTGGTCACCGACGCTGTCGACCCAATGATACACCAGTTGATCGACCCGATAGAGGTCGCGAAGTTCAAAAATTACGTGTTCCAGCCCCTCAAGCGTTGTTGTGGACTCGAGCTCTAGCAACAGCTGGTCCAAACGATCTTGTTGCACCATCCAAATGACCTTGCGCCAGTTCAGACTGAGATGCGATTTCCGCGGCAGCGACCAGCTTGGTTTCTGCCAAGTGCTCGGCCAGCCGCGAAAGGCCGTTTGCAGACGAGAAGGTTTCCAAGTCAGCAAGAACGTCCAGTATCCAGTCTTTCTGCATCACAAGGTCTCCCGTGAGTGGTTAACGAATGGTTAATTACCACTATAGCACGAGCAAAGTTTCCAAATTACTCACTGATTTTCTCTCCCCATATGTAGCGAGGCAACAAATTCTAAGTCATTGAATCAAAATCGACCGGTTCAAAAGGCAAAGCCCGCGCTTGTGTCACAGCGCGGGCCAGCAGAGCGAATCAGTGGTGGTAAAGGTTACCGCCGTGCATCCAAGGTATCTTCGAGGGTGCGCAGGCCCGTTTTGGGCGATTGCACCAGCACCGACATGTTGCCCGGTTTGTGCTCGTTGCGCAGCATTTTCATATGTGCCGCTGGCAGATCGTCCCAGGTAAAGACCTCGGACATGCAGGGATCAAGCCGCCGCTCCAACATCAGCTTATTGGCCGCGCTCGCCTGTTTCAGGTGCGCAAAGTGGCTGCCTTGCAGACGTTTTTGATGCATCCACATGTAGCGGACGTCGAAGGTACAGCTAAACCCGGTGGTGCCCGCACAGATCACAACCATGCCGCCCTTTCTCACGACAAAGGTCGACACTGGGAACGTGCTTTCCCCGGGATGCTCGAACACCATGTCGACATTGTTGCCTTTGCCGGTGATGTCCCAGATCGCCTTGCCGAACTTGCGAGCCTCTTTGAACCATTCGGCATATTCAGGCGTGTTGACGGTTGGTAGTTGACCCCAGCAGTTGAAATCCTTGCGGTTCAGGACGCCTTTCGCCCCCAACCCCATCACGAAGTCGCGCTTGCTTTCGTCCGAGATCACACCGATGGCATTTGCACCGGCGGTGTTGATCAACTGGATCGCGTAGGAACCAAGACCGCCGGACGCGCCCCAAACCAGAACATTCTGACCCGGTTTCAGATCATGCGGTTCATGCCCAAAGAGCATCCGATAGGCAGTGGCCAGTGTCAGCGTGTAGCAAGCGCTTTCTTCCCAGGACAGGTGCTTGGGACGTGGCATCAGCTGTTGTGATTGGACGTTCGTGAACTGTGCGAATGATCCATCCGGTGTTTCATAGCCCCAAATCCGCTGGCTGTTTGAATACATTGGGTCGCCGCCGTTGCATTCCTCGTCATCGCCGTCGTCTTGGTTGCAATGGATCACAACCTCATCGCCGACTTTCCAGCGCTTCACCTTGTCCCCAACGGCCCAAACAATGCCCGAAGCATCAGACCCGGCAATGTGAAATGGTTTACCGTGCCCATCAAAGGGGCTGATCGGTTGGCCCAGAGCGGCCCAGACACCGTTATAGTTCACGCCAGCGGCCATCACGAGCACCAAAACCTCGTTGCTGTCCAGCTTTGGCACATCCACGACTTCTTTTTGCATCGCGGTGTCCGGCTCGCCATGACGCTCGCGCCGGATGGCCCAAGCATACATCTGCTTTGGCACATAGCCTAAAGGGGGCATTTCGCCGATTTCATAGAGATCTTTTTCCGGGGCGTCGTAAGTCGCGATGCCGCTTTCGGTGTCCAAAGCCATGTCAGCCTCCTTAAATCACGTGTCTGCCGCAATGCAGAATCGCGGGTCTCTTGGTGGAATATGTATCGTCACGAAATATTGCAACACCAAATCGATCTATTTTGAAATTTTATAACCCTGCAGTCGCAGAATATTTTTCTGCAGTTGCGAGCATCATAGCAGATGTTCGATCGATCTCGCATAGAAATCGAGGATGGGCCTTTGTGAAGTGACCGGCTGATACCGCCCGTCGCTTTCAACCAGTAAGCCGCGTCGCATCAGCAGGCGCAGAGCGACCTCAACGGCGTACCCACGGTTGTCGCGTGGCAAATGGATATGAGCATTCGGGATCTGATCCATCAACCGACCCAAACCGATTTCCAATTCCGTTCGAGAGAGCGGCCCTTGATCCGTGATCATCCAAGCCACTGCAGGGACCGGCAGAACCGGCACAATTGCCCCGATCCGACGCATCAACAGCTGTGCGAGACGTTCCATATCCCCACCGTCTTCCGTCTGCGAGAACGATCGCAATGACAATGGGGCGCCAAAGCTGACAGCAGCATAGCCGAAGCGATTAAAGTTCCCGCTGATCCGCAACCCGATCTGCTTAATCCCCTTGGCGGCGATGACGCCGATCCGAGCGTTAAACCGGCGCTTTGGGTCATTGGCAGCAGATATCAGGATCTTGTCCTCCAACACCTGATCATAGTTCAACGCCACAGGAACAAAGACGACATCGCGGCCTTCAGGATCGAAATCGGCGGTGATGTATTTGAGCAATCCAAGTTTTGGTTCTGACAACCCACCGGTCAGGCTCAACCCGCCTTCGGGGAACATGGCTTGTGTCACCCCGGCCGAGGTGGCGAGGCTGACATATCGGGCCAGAACCCGACGATAGAGTTCATTGCGCGATTTGCGGCGGATAAAGTAAGCCCCCATCGCGCGGATCAAACGGCTGAGCGGCCAGACGTGGGCCCATTCCCGGACCGCATAAGACAGCGCAGATCGTTCGGCGGCCAAATAAGTCACCAGCACATAATCCATATTGCTGCGATGGTTCATGACGAACACAACGGTCGCTTCGGGATCAATATCACCGAAGGCGTCGCCGTCATAACGCCCAAGCCGCACGCGATAATACGCGTTGCCCAGCGTTCTGGCCCCACGAATGGCAAAGCCGAAATAGGTGGACGCAGAAAAGGATGGCACGATTTCGCGGGCGTAGCGGCGCGCTTCTTCAAAGGCGACATTTTCCGGGATGCCTTCGGCCGCGGCGTGTTCGGCAATCGCCTGCCCAACCTGCGGGTCATATATTAACCGTTGGATCATGTCGTAACGACGGGCCAGTTTAAATGGCTGAATGGGTCGTTCCAGCCTTTGGTTCAACCGGTTCACCGCCCGTTCCAAACGCCGGCGGAAATACCATCTGACCGACGGGATCATGATCTTGTCGAGCGCTGCGATCAGGGCAAGAACAGCAATCAGGACCACCAACCATAGCGGCATTTCAACGGTTTGCATCATGGGCGGACAGTGACAGCAAATCCGGATCGCGACAATCTTTTCAATCTCGGGTAAATGCCGCAATGCAGCGAATTGACATCGTCTGAAAATTGCTATTTAGACACGTAGAACGAAACAAAATTACCCTCACTGATTCAAAGGACCGCACATGTCGCATACGCAGAAAGACCGTCCTTGGCTGATCCGGACCTATGCAGGTCACTCTACCGCGGCCGCCTCAAACGCGCTCTATCGTGGAAACCTTGCAAAGGGCCAAACAGGCCTGTCCGTGGCTTTCGATCTGCCGACACAAACGGGTTATGACAGTGATCACATCCTCGCGCGTGGTGAGGTGGGTAAAGTGGGCGTTCCGGTCTGCCATCTGGGGGATATGCGAGTTCTGTTCGATCAGATCCCGTTGGAACAGATGAACACGTCAATGACCATCAATGCCACAGCCCCCTGGCTGTTGGCGCTGTATGTGGCCGTCGCCGAAGAGCAAGGCGCAGACACGACAAAGCTGCAAGGCACGGTGCAAAACGACCTGATCAAGGAATACCTGAGCCGCGGAACCTATATCTGCCCGCCCAAGCCGTCCTTGAAAATGATCGCGGACGTCGCGGAATACTGTTACACCAACATTCCGAAATGGAACCCGATGAACGTGTGTTCCTATCACCTGCAAGAGGCGGGCGCGACACCGGAACAAGAACTGGCCTTTGCACTGGCCACTGCAACCGCAGTTCTGGACGAGTTGCGTCCGCGTGTGCCAGAGGAAGACTTTCCGACACTCGTGGGGCGGATTTCCTTTTTTGTGAATGCCGGCATCCGGTTTGTGACCGAGATGTGCAAAATGCGCGCCTTTGTCGATCTGTGGGACGAAATATGCGCAGAACGCTACGGCGTAACAGACCCCAAAATGCGGCGTTTCCGCTATGGTGTCCAGGTCAACTCTCTGGGCCTGACCGAACAACAGCCTGAAAACAACGTATACCGCATTCTGATCGAAATGCTGGCCGTGACCTTGTCGAAAAAGGCGCGCGCGCGCGCTGTACAGCTTCCGGCTTGGAACGAGGCGCTTGGCCTGCCGCGCCCCTGGGATCAGCAATGGTCAATGCGGATGCAACAGATCCTCGCCTATGAAACGGACTTGTTGGAATACGGTGATTTGTTCGACGGCAACCCGGTCGTGGACGCCAAGGTCGAAGACCTGAAAACAGGCGCCCGCGCCGAGTTGGCCAACCTCGACAGCATGGGGGGCGCGATTACCTCCATCGAATACATGAAATCACGATTGGTGGACTCGAACGCCGAACGCTTGAACCGGATCGAGGCGGGCGAAACCGTCGTCGTCGGCGTGAACAAATACACCAATGGCGAACCGTCCCCACTGATGAGCGAGGATGGCGGCATCATGGTTGTCGACCCCGCCGTGGAAGCGGAACAGATCGGGCGGCTGGACACATGGCGCACAGAACGCGACGGCGACGCGGTGAAGAACGCGCTGGCAGCGTTGCGCGCTGCGGCGCGCGCGGGTCACAACATTATGCCCGCCTCTATCGCGGCGGCAAAAGCTGGCGTGACCACAGGTGAATGGGCAGAAGAGATGCGCATCGCCCACGGCACCTATCGCGGCCCGACAGGGGTGTCGGCCAGCGTGTCGAATAAAACCGAAGGTCTTGATGATCTGCGCGATGCGGTTGCCGCAGTCAGCGACCGGCTCGGTCGAAAGCTAAAGTTCCTGATGGGCAAGCCCGGCCTCGACGGACATTCCAACGGCGCCGAGCAAATCGCCTTTCGCGCGCGCGATTGTGGTATGGACATCTCATATGACGGCATTCGCCTGACACCCGCTGAAATCATCGCAAAAATGGAAGATGAGAACCCGCATGTGATAGGGCTATCCATCTTGTCCGGCAGTCACATTCCACTTGTTGAATACATTATCACGCAAATGCAGAAAAGCAGATTAAGCCATATTCCGCTTATTGTCGGCGGAATTATTCCGGACGAAGATGCACAGCGGCTTTTGGCGATGGGTGTATCAAAAGTCTATACACCAAAGGACTTTGAGCTTAATTTGATAATGGAAGATATCATAAAGCTAGCCGAACCAGAGACAATTGCCGCTGAATAGCTTCAAATAACTGACACAAATACGATCACCATTTTTGTTATCCTGCTATTGTCACAAAATTATTACACGTGCTATAGAGTCATCAATGCAATGGAGGATCCTATGGATTTATTGTCAATGTCGACTGCCGAACTCGAGCAGCTGAAATCAGATGTCGATTCCGCGCTGACAACTGTGAAGAACCGCGAGCGGAAAGAAGCCATTTTGGCAGCTGAGCGCGCAGCGGCAGAGTTTGGTTTTACGCTGGCCGAAATCACCGGAGGCGCTTTAGGCACAAAACGCGCTGGCGCAGGCGTCGCAAAATATCGCAATCCGAACGATCCGAACCAAACATGGACAGGAAAAGGTCGTCAACCTGGTTGGTTTATAGCCGCGCTTGAGGCCGGCATCGATCCTGATGTGATGGCCATTTGAATTAAGCCATGACAGTTCACATTGGTGCCAATGTCGGCGACATTGCCGATACCGTTCTTATGCCTGGCGACCCTTATCGCGCGAAATGGGCAGCAGAGACGTTTTTGACAAATCCCAAGCTGGTTAATTCCGTACGTGGGATGCTTGGGTACACCGGCGAGTGGAATGGCAATTCCGTCACCATTCAAGGCAGCGGTATGGGGATGCCGTCGCTTTCTATCTATGCGAATGAATTGATCCGTGACTACGATGCGAAAACGCTTATTCGCATTGGTTCCTGCGGTGGCATGCAGGACCATGTTGGTATCCGGGACGTCATTATCGCCATGTCCGCCAGCAGTGTGAACACACCGTCCAGCACTATTTTCCGCGAGTTCAACTTTGCCCCGACCGCGGATTGGTCATTGCTCAAATCGGCGGTTGAAGCAGCGGCGGCCAAAGGGACCAAGACCCATGTCGGCGGGATCTATTCATCGGATGTATTCTATGATGAGCGGCCAGATCTGAATAAGGAAATGGTGCGTCACGGTATTCTGGGCGTCGAAATGGAAGCGGCAGAGCTGTATACGCTCGCCGCTCGTTACAACCGACGCGCGTTGGCCATTCTGACCGTATCCGATCACCTTGGAACCGGCGAAGCGCTGCCGAGCGAAGACCGCGAACGCAGTTTTGGCGACATGGTTGAGATCGCGTTGGCCGCGGCCTTTCCAAGCTAATCTTGCATGGGCGCCTTAGCGCCCGTGCGATCCGTCATAGCCATTTGGTTGCGGCGAAACCCAATCTCCTAACATGCCTTCCGGCGCGGCAAACGTCTCGACCAGCAAAGGATGGCACGACGCCACATCGCTGGAATGCTCAGCCGAACAATCCCCGCCGGGGCACGCGCTGAGCCCGCCCAGCAGGTCGATCTCGGCAAAGAATTCCAGATAATCACCCGGGCGTACTGGGCTGGCCTTCATGAAATACTGACCGGTGTCGCGCGTGAATCCGGTGCACATGAAAACGTTCAAAACGTCATGCACATGCGGCTCCGCTTCGATCAGGGTGCATCCCAGATGATCGGACAAAGCACGCGTCAAGTTTGAATGACAACAATGGTGGTATTGCGTGCCCGCCAACAAATTGCCGGTGTAAGGATCACATCGCGTGCCGATCACATCATGAACAGACCCGCCATATTGGTCCATTCCATACCAGCCGAGCGTGTCTTCGATGATCGTGGCCATCGGGCGCAGATTTGGAAAACTGCTCCACATCCGTTCTCCGGTTGTCAGATGCGTGCCATGCAGGGCGCGGGATTTGCCGGAATAGAACCGTTCGGTCACATCCTTGGCGTTCCAAAGGTTCAAATCACCAACCTGCGGCCCCTCTACAGAGGAAATGCGAAAGAAATGCCCTGCGGGCACCTCAAAACACTTTGCATCCCGCGCCGGGACAAGCACTTCGCCGGTTTTCTCCGCCGCCGCCCGCGCTGCGCGATACAGCGCCAAATCCGGCACCGGCAAGGTGTCATTGGGATAACAAATCACCGGCGCCACATCGCGGCGTGCCTGGGCATCTTTGGGGGCGTTGGACATGATGGTCGGTTCCTTTCAAACGTAGCGACACCCTGTCCAACACGGGCCTGACTGTAAAGCGTCAGGCCGCAGCGCGCGTTTTGCCCCGCCCGCGACCACCAGGCCGACGACGCCGACCTTTGGCCGGGCCGCCCCGTTTGGGCCGCTCGGGTTTTGCTCCAAGCTCTTGCCAAGGACGACCGCTGGCCACAGGGATGTCCCGTTTCATGACCTTTTGAATGGCCTGCAATTCGCTCATTTCATCCGGGGAACAGAAGGCTACGGCCTGCCCTTCGGCCCCTGCCCGCGCGGTGCGGCCAATCCGGTGTACATAATTGTCCGGCACGTTCGGTATGTCATAATTGTAGACATAGCGCACATCAGGGATGTCGATGCCACGCGCCGCAACATCCGTGGCAACCAACACTTTGACCTTGCCATCGCGAAAAGCCTGAAGCGCGCGGTCACGTTGACCCTGGCTTTTGTTCCCGTGGATCGCGTCCACGCTGAACCCAGCCCCGTCCAGCGATCTACGCAATCGTTCCGCGCCATGTTTGGTCCGTGAAAAGAGCAAGGCTAGTTCATCGCGATGAGCATCCAACAGCTCTTTCAACAGACCCGTTTTTTCGGCCTGCGCAATGAAATGGATCGATTGCGTGATCTTGTCCGCAGCCTTGCCCGGAGGCGCCACCTGCACCCGGATCGGGTTTGTCAGGTAGGTTTGCGCGATCTCATTCATCTGTTTCGACATCGTCGCCGAGAACAACAGCGTCTGCCGCTCTTCCGGCAGCAGAGCGGAGATTTTGCGCAGGGCGTGGATAAAGCCGAGGTCCAGCATCTGGTCGGCTTCGTCCAGAACCAGAAACCGGGTGGCGTCGAGGAACAACGATCCACGCTCCATATGGTCGATCAACCGCCCCGGTGTTGCCACCAGGATATCCGTACCCCGTGCCAAGCGGTTCGCCTGCGCGCCAAGCGATTGGCCGCCGACAACCAGACCGAGCTTGAGATGCCCCTTGCCCAAATACATCGCCAGATTGGTGTGAATCTGTTTGGCCAACTCACGCGTCGGAGCCAGAACCAGACCACGTACGGTTTTTGGTGCGGGTTTCACACGCTCTTCGAGCATGATCTGGGCCAAGGGCAGCCCAAAAGCTGCGGTTTTGCCCGTCCCGGTTTGCGCCAAACCCATAATATCGCGGCCCTGCAGAGCAAGCGGGATCGCCCGCTCTTGAATTGGTGTTGGGTCGGTGATGCCGTTTTCGGACAAACGCGCAACAAGACGCTCGGACAGGCCGAGCAGTTTGAAATCAGTCACTTCTTTTCCTTTTTCGGGGTGGCATGCGCCAAACCCGGGTCAATGGCCCGCGAACGGGCGATACATCAGGTGCGGGCGCGACGGCGGTTTTCTCCGCTCACTCCACCCGCCGGACCCTGCGTGATATGGACCCAAATCATCTCGCTTTCATCTGCGCCATCGCGGTTGTGCGGGCGACCCCGCTCACGCGGCGGGGGATGTCGGCTGAGGTGCCACTTGGGCCTTTGCGGACGACTTGTCAATCACCAAACAAAAAACGGCGCGGAAAACCGCGCCATTTTTTCAGATACATGAGCCGTGGTTCAAACGGTGCGTTCGACCATCATCTTCTTAATTTCGGCAATCGCTTTGGCCGGGTTCAACCCCTTCGGACAGGTTTTGGCGCAGTTCATGATGGTGTGGCAGCGATACAGTTTGAACGGATCTTCCAGCTCGTCCAAACGCTCACCCGTCGCCTCATCGCGGCTGTCGATGATCCAGCGGTAGGCATGCAACAGGGCCGCCGGGCCAAGATACCGATCACCGTTCCACCAATAGGACGGGCAGGATGTAGAGCACGAAGCGCACATGACGCATTCATAAAGACCGTCGAGCTTTTTGCGGTCTTCAATGGACTGTTTCCACTCTTTGGCCGGACGATTGGTTTTGGTTTCCAGCCACGGCATGATGCTGGCATGCTGGGCATAGAAATGGGTCAGATCTGGGATCAGATCCTTGACCACGGGCATATGCGGCAGCGGATATATTTTCACGTCGCCCTTGATTTCATCCATGCCATAGATGCAAGCCAAGGTGTTGATCCCGTCGATATTCATCGCACAAGACCCGCAGATGCCTTCCCGACAGGACCGGCGGAATGTGAGGGTTGGGTCAATCTCGTTCTTGATCTTGATCAGCGCATCCAGAACCATCGGACCGCAGGTGTCCATGTCCACGAAATAGGTGTCGACCTGTGGGTTCTTGCCGTCATCCGGGTTCCAGCGGTAAATCTGGAACTTGCGCAGATTGGTCGCCCCCTCGGGCTTGGGCCAGGTTTTCCCCGTCGTCATGCGCGAGTTTTTTGGCAAGGTTAATTCAACCATTGTATTGCCTCCTGATGGGTAGTTGCCGCCTCCGGCAAGGATTTCATATGCGTTGTCATTTGATGTGTTACCATTGGGGTGTCATTCCACCTCCACTGGCAGGGGTTTGTGTTTTGCAAATTCGGCCAACCGGTCCGCGTCATCCGGAAAATGCCGGCGGATTTCGGCGACCAGTTCATCATCGCGGCAAGCCAGAAGCAGATAGGCCTGAAATTCGGTGTCAGAAATCATTTGCCGCCAGCTCAATTCTGTTTCCAATTCGGACGCTTTGCGCGTGTCTTTCTGAAAGGATGAGCCGCCGCCGTAACGTTGGACACGACCGATTTCATTGTCGATTTTCTGCAAGCCCAAAAGCGGCAGAATATCCGCGCGATAAGACGATGATGCGAACCAAGTGTCGTAGCAAATGGGCACCACGAACGCGGCTGTGCCTTTGAGCGGCACGCCGTCCTGGCTTTGACCGATCAGACCCAACAGCTTTCGGTAGCGTTCAAACTGTCGAAGCACGATGGCGCCACGACGGCTGACCGAATAGCTGTTGATCTGCAGCTTCTTGACAAAAGACGCCGCCCAATTCAGGAAACTGCGATAGATAATCACATCACGCGACACCAATTGGTGATCAAACGCACCAGATATGCGCCGGTCGCCCTGATATTCGGCTGGTGAGACATCTTCGTAACTGACCAAAACCAGCGCCCCATCGGTCGCGGCGGTTGTGTATCGCGGCAAGTCCGGCAACGATTTGCGATGCGGTTGCGGTGTCCCGTTAACCTCAAGCGCGCTAAAACTGCCAATCGGGGATCGTCCGGGGCGGCAATTGTTCAAAAACACCGACTGGCCGTAAGGTGCATTGCGCAAAATCCAGTTGATGATCGCGTGGTTGCCCGACCGGCGCATGCCAAACGTGCGCAGAACCGGACCGGGGTTCAGGCCAAGTTCAAGCGATACGCTGGAAGGTTTTGAAATCTGGGCCAGTTCTGTCATTGCACCGGCACCGCCTCTAAACCGTCGACCCAGGATATGTCGGTTTCATAGCCCAGTGCGATCAAGTCATCGCCGAAATGCTTGGCATAAAGCGCGCCCACAGACCGCGGCAATTCCTGACGCCAGCGATTGGTCATCCCATTGGACGTAATATGCTTATTCAGCCGGCCCTTGCGCGCCTTGGGATCAGACAAGCCGCCGAAAACGGAGTTGTCATAGAATGCCTCGACCGCTGTATCGAGGTCTTCGTCCGCCAAACCGACCTTGGCAAAAGACGCTCGCGCCATCCGACACGACCTGTCCTGCATCAACTCTTCATACCGCAGTTCGGCCACACGCGGGTCATCCCACGGCCAATCGCGCATTTCAGAAACGGTTTGCGCGTGCTTGTGCATCATTTCAAACACCAACTTATCATGCTGCGTCGGCAGCGATTTGAGGTGTTCTTGATACGTCTTGCCGTTTAGATCCTTGCGCGGTTGGTGCAGGAATTTTTCGCCCTTTTCAGATGCTTTCTGATGATAGGCACAGCCCGACAGCAGGATGTCGCGCGGGTCGCGAATAAGATGCAGGAACCCTACATCCGACCGCGCCCAGATTTCTTTCGGAAAATACCCGGCCCAATTCACAAGGAATGCACGGCCCTCTTCCGGCACGCGAGGTAAATGCCGGTCGGCCCAAATACCGATCAGCGGGATACCCCGCTTTTTGCGCACCTCGCGCAGGACCCGTTTGATCCAAACCGTTCCGCTTTTGTGATGCGCGCTCACACACATCAAACGCTTTTCCCCCGTGATCGTCACAGGGGGAACAGCGTCGCTGCGTGTGGTCGACAGGCGCATTGGTCGGACCTCAGTAAACCCGTGCCTTGGGCGCGATTTTCTTGAGGTCGATACCACCGTCATTATGGCTGGTGAGCGGTTGCAGGTGCACGCCGCGATAGCCAAGCGATGCCTGATTGCCCTTGAACCAGATCAAGCTGTGCTTGCGCCAGTTCTCGTCATCGCGGTCCGGATAATCCTCGTGCGCATGCGCGCCGCGGCTTTCCTTGCGCGCCGCTGCCGCCGTGATGGTGGCAACCGCGTTCGGCATCAGGTTGGTCAGCTCCAATGTCTCCATCAGGTCGCTGTTCCAGATCATCGAGGTATCGGTCACTTTGAGATCGCTCAGCTTGTCCGCGACACCTTCCATGCGAGTTTGACCCTCGGCCAGTGTCTTATCGGTCCGGAAGACGGCCGCGTCGGCCTGCATGGTTTTTTGCATCTCAAGCCGCAGCTCTGCCGTCGGCACATGGCCCTTTGCATAGCGCAGACCGTCGAACCGGCTGAATGCCGCCTCGATAGAACGCTTGCTGGGTGTCGGAACGGGCGATTTTGCATCCACAACCTCGCCGGCGCGGATCGCGGCGGCGCGGCCAAAGACCACAAGGTCGATCAGAGAGTTTGACCCCAACCGGTTCGCCCCGTGAACCGAGGCACAACCGGCTTCACCGACGGCCATCAGACCGGGCAATACGCGGTCCGGATCGTCGACAGTTGGTGCCAGAACCTCCCCCCAATAATTGGTCGGGATACCGCCCATGTTGTAGTGCACGGTCGGCAGAACTGGGATCGGCTCTTTGGTCACGTCCACGCCCGCGAAGATACGCGCGCTTTCGGAAATACCCGGCAAACGCTCTGCCAAGGTTGCGGGCGGCAAGTGGTTGAGGTGCAGGTGAATATGATCGCCTTCGGCTCCCACGCCGCGACCCTCGCGGATTTCCAGCGTCATGCAGCGGCTGACAACATCGCGGCTCGCCAAATCCTTATAGGTCGGCGCATAGCGTTCCATGAACCGTTCACCTTCAGAGTTGGTGAGGTATCCGCCTTCGCCTCGCGCGCCTTCGGTGATCAAGCAACCCGACCCGTAAATCCCGGTCGGGTGGAACTGTACAAACTCCATATCCTGCAACGGCAGACCCGCGCGAGCGGTCATCCCGCCACCGTCGCCGGTGCACGTGTGCGCAGAAGTTGCCGAGAAATAGGCCCGGCCATACCCGCCGGTCGCCAGAACAACCATCTTCGCGGCGAAAAGGTGCATGGTGCCGTCGTCCAGCTTCCAGCACAGAACGCCCTGACAGACGCCGTCCTCGCTCATGATCAGGTCGATGGCGAAATATTCGATGTAGAACTCGGCGTTGTTCTTCAGCGACTGACCATAAAGCGTGTGCAGGATCGCGTGCCCGGTCCGGTCCGCCGCCGCGCAGGTGCGCTGTACCGGCGGGCCTTCACCAAATTCGGTTGTGTGGCCGCCAAAGGGACGCTGATAGATCTTGCCTTCTTCGGTCCGCGAGAACGGCACGCCGTAGTGTTCCAGCTCGTAAACGGCTTTGGGCGCTTCGCGGGCCAGATACTCCATCGCATCCGTATCGCCCAGCCAATCCGACCCCTTGACCGTGTCATACATATGCCACTGCCAGTTATCCGGACCCATATTCGACAGGGACGCCGCAATTCCGCCCTGTGCAGCAACGGTGTGCGAACGGGTTGGGAACACCTTTGAAATACAGGCGGTCCGAAGACCCTGTTCCGCCATGCCAAGCGTGGCCCGCAGTCCAGCGCCACCTGCGCCGACGACCACGACGTCATATTCATGCGTCTCGTATTCGTATGCAGCCATTTTGTCTCTTCCGTTTGCTAGGACGAACTCGTTTCCGACAGGTCAGATTACAGAGCCATTCGTGCGATTGAGAAAATTCCGATGGCGATCAGCGTATAGGAAAACGCCTTGACCCCGATCAGAGTGAGTTTGCCGGCCAGGCCGTGGACATAGTCCTCTACAGCGGCCAGCGCTTCGTTCATGAGATGAAAAATCACCACGGCCAGCGTGACAATCGTCAGGATGGCAGGGAAAGGTTTGCTGTAATAGGCCACCACCTCGGCATGTGTTCCGCTCAAGCCATAAGCGAACGTGAACACAAAAAGCGGTACAAGGATGACCAATAGGGCAGAGGTGGTCATCATCTGCCACTGATGGTGCGTGCCTTCGCGGCCAGAGCCCAATCCTTCGACGCGTTTTCTAACTGTGATGTATCTCATAGCCCTGACCCCAGACAAAAGATGACGACAATGACCGACAGGACGGTCGACGCGATGAACATGCCAATCGCCATCTTTTCGGACACGTCCACTTCGAGGCAGTACCCGAAATCCCAGATCACGTGGCGCAAGCGCCCCAGCATGTGATAAAAAATCGCCCAGGTCGCGGCAAAGAGCACCAGCTTGCCCAACCAACTTTGCACCAGCCAGTTAAAGCTGTCGAACGCTGCCTCGGACGTTGATGCGGCCAAAAGCCAGATCACGACGATCAAAGCTGTGCCAAGTGAAGCTATTCCAGTGATCCGAACCAAGATCGACGACATCGAAGTCAACTGCGGTCGATAAATAGTAAGGTGTGGCGAAAGCGGACGGTTGCCCCGATTGACATCGGCCATAATGGCCCCCTTAGTTGCGATTGGCTGACGCCATTTGTAACGGTTTTTGGAACGGAGTCACGCCTCGCCTCATGCACAGAGTGCGGTTTTTTGGCGCGAAATCAGAGAAAATAGGTACATGTGATCACATTAATTTGGCGCGTGATCACAAATTTAATGCAATTTTGGCAGAGACGTTTCCGCAGCGCGGCATCGGCCTAAGCCCGGCATAACCGCAGGAAATCAAATGCTGTGCAGAGCCACAGGTAAACCTGCTCTTTCCAACTTAAGACAGAAAGCCAACATGCTTGGCGGCAAATTTTAACGCAACGCCGCCGTCTGACGGGTCACCTCTCGCAACAATTTCCGCCGAATACCTTCGGGATAATCAGCAAAGGTCGCGGCCGTTTCCACAAAAGCCCCGTCGCCATGGATAACGTTTTCAAAAAAGTACGCTGTCAGGTCTGCTTCGCTTTCCTCAATCGCGATGGCGTTTACGGTGATATCCGCCGCCCTTAGCCGCGGATGGACACCGGTGGGCGAAACGCCTTCGTTTGACACGCCGTCCCCGGAAACATCGATCACCCGGCGCGCGCAATCCTCAACCTCATCAAACAGAGGGACGGCAAAGCTCAATGCCTCACCTATGGCGGTTGAGTAGTTGCGCCAAATCCGCGGGCCATGCGCAACATCATGGGCAAACGCCTCAAGCGCAGGGAAACCGGTGATTTCTGTCCAAGGCACCGCCACGTCTTGGCGCGATGAACCGGTCCATTGCAGCAATAAGACCTGCGCCTGACCGCGCACCAATGCTTCGGACACGATGGGATCAAGCAGCCCTTGGGCCAACCCCTCCATCTGCAGCCTGTATTCCTCGGTGTCCACGGAACCCGATACATCGACGGCCAGAACGAGCGCGAGATCACATGCCCAAACTGGGATGGTGGAGCCAAATATCGCAGCTGCGACAGTCAGAGAGCGAAGGGTCTTCATACCGGCACGTTAGCAACGTTAAGTCGACCCCGCGCGCACATTTGCGTCAGATTGGAATGACGGCCCAGTAATCCAGATCAAGCAGCACGTGGGGCAGGTATTTGCCGTCGTCGCCACGCAACTCAAAGGGCTCTCCACCCTTGGTCGCCACCAAGCGCAACCGGATCAAACCAACGCCGGGAACGTCCGTTTCCGCCTTGTCCAAAACCTCGGACCACGCTTTGATCGTATCACCGGCAAAACAAGGATTGGCATGTGCGCCGCCGTTTAGACCGACGATCATCTGTGCGTTCGCGAGACCGTTAAAGGACAGCGCCCGCGCCATCGAGATGACATGACCGCCATAGATCAGCCGCTGACCATCGGGGCGGAACGTCGCATCGAAATGCACCTTGGCCGTGTTCTGCCACAACCGGGTGGCCATCATGTGTTCGGCTTCTTCAATCGTTACGCCGTCGACATGGTCGATGGTTTCGCCCACGTCATAGTCGCCCCAACGATGGCCCTCGCCGGCAAGCGCAAAATCATAGCCGGTGAAATCCAGACCCGCCGGGATCGTCAGATCGTCAGGCGCCAGTGTCTTTTTCAGATTGGGCACGACGGTTTCCGGTGCGGGACGTTCCAGATCGCGTTTGCGCACCATGACCCAGCGGACATAGTGCATCACCGTTTCATCGCGCTGGTTCAGCCCCCGGGTGCGGACATAGACCACCCCGGTTTTCCCGTTCGAGTTTTGCTTGAGCCCGATCACCTCGGATTCCGAGCGCAGTGTATCGCCCGGATAAACCGGCAACAGCCACCGCCCCTCTGCATAGCCCAGATTGGCCACTGCGTTCAGCGACACATCCGGCACCGTCTTGCCAAAAACAACATGAAATGCGGCCAGATCATCAATCGGGCTCACCGGCAATCCGCAGGCCTGCGCAAAAGCGTCCGAGGAATAGAGCGCGTGACGCGCCGGGTAGAGCGCGTGATAGAGCGCCCGCTCGCCTCCCGACACGGTGCGCGGCACCGCATGGGTCAGCACGTCGCCGACCACATAATCCTCGAAAAACCGGCCTGCATTAGTTTTGGCCATTACTGCTCTCCTAGCTTCACGTCCGGGCTGTAATCGCCCGACACCTCTTTGGTCACCGCTTGTCCGCATCGCATCACACCGCGCGCCGCATCAAAGGCATAGGTGGGTGGGCCATAAAGCGACCAACCCTTGGCCAGCGCCGCGCTGACCTTGTGGCAAAACGCGGATGTGTCGTCTTCGCTCAGGAACCGGTAAATCTGGGTCATGATGGGAACGGCGAGACGCCCAGCCATGTGTGGATGAAACCAATAACGATCAACAAAACGATCGAGCCCACAAAGAACGCGCCATCCATCGCATAGCTGCCTGTGGCTTCGGGCTTGGTCCAATTGGGTTCTGCCCGGTTGATTGTGATCACCGCAAAAACGCCCCATGCCAGCAGCCCGCCAAAAAGGATGATCGACGCAAGATCACCATTCACCAGCAAATGCGCGAAGGCCCATGTTTTGAACCCGATCAGCATCGGGTGCCGCATCCCGGCCAAAAGTTTGCCGCGCTTGGGGGCCGGGCTCATCAGGAAGATGGCCAGCAGCACCAGAAGGTTGTTGATGTGGACGAAAAAGCTTGGCGGGTTCCACACGGGCACGAACGGCGTCGCGCGATAGCCGATGACCATCAGAACGATGGACCCCACAATCGCGATGGCAACGGCGCCCTTCCCCGGATCGCCCAAAGCGGTGCGCTGATCCGGCATGAAACGTTTAAAAAGATGCGCGGCGGCCCAAAGGGCCACGCCGGCAATCAGAATGATCCAACCCATAGCTGTCTATCCTTGTTGCAAGGCCTCGATAGCTTCGGCTTTTGCCAGAGTTTCCCGCGCTGTGGCAACGTGCAGGTTTTCAACAATCTTGCCATCGACCACCGCGACCCCCTGCCCGGCAGCTTCTGTTTCTTCAAAGGCGGCGATTTGGCGACGCGCGAGGTCAATCTCGGCCTCGGACGGGGCAAAGGCCGTGTTCGTGACGTCCACCTGGGCCGGATGGATCAGCGTTTTGCCATCAAACCCCATATCACGGCCCTGTTCACACTCAACGGCAAGGCCTTCGGCATCTTTGAATGCGTTATAAACTCCGTCCACAATGACCAACCCTTCAGCTTTGGCTGCCAGCAGGCAAAGGCCTAGTGAGGTCAGCAAAGGTTCGCGATCCGGACGGAACCGGGTTTGCAGCTCTTTGGCCAGGTCATTGGTCCCCATGACAAAGCCGGCCATTTTCGGATGCGCGGCAATCTCGGCGGCGTTCAACATACCACGCGGGGTTTCCATCATTGCCCAGATCGGCAAATCGCCGGTGATAGCGGCCAATGCATCGACATCCGCCGCGCTGTTCACCTTGGGCAACAGGACCGCATCCGCCCCCATGTCCCGGACGGCTTCTGCATCTGCCTTGCCCCATGCGGTGTCCAACCCGTTGATCCGCACGATGCGCACCCGGTTGGCGTATCCGCCCTGATCCAATGCCGCTTTCAAAGTGCCGCGCGCATTCTCTTTCTCATCCGCAGCAACCGCATCTTCGAGATCGAAAATAATTGCGTCCACCGGCAGGCCGCGCGCCTTGTCCAACGCGCGTTCCTTGGAGGCCGGGATGTACAGAACAGAGCGATAAGGGCGGTGACGCATGTCCATGAGTCTCTCCGAAAGTTATAAAATTGCGCGCACAGGTGCATTTTTGTTCGGAAAGTTCAAGCCGAAATCGCCGCAGTGCAGCAAAAATCCGTTCTGTCACATCAAATTCGCACCCTACGGACGTTGCGTTAACCCTGTTTTGAGGTGCGCAGGCCAAGCTGTTCCCATCGCGTCGGTTGACCCGGCAGGCAAAAACAGGAGCAGGGCAGATGAAACGGCATACGCTTCTTGGCACTCTGGGTTTTGGCATTCTGGCCTTGGCCGCGCATCAGGCATCGGCACAGTCTCAGCGTCAATGCGGCCGGCGCCCGATGGTGCTGGAACGGCTCGCCAAAGGGTTTGGTGAGGCCCGGCAAAGCATCGGATTGGCCGCAAACGGGTCAGTGATCGAAACTTTCGCCAGTGATGAGACCGGAACATGGACCATCACCGTGACATCCCCGCAGGGTGTCACCTGCCTTGTTGCGGCAGGGCGGTCTTTCGAAGCTGTTGCAGAGGCGCTGCCGCCGAAAGGCGATGATGCCTGATATCAGGTGGCTTTGGGCTGCCGTTTCGGCGCGCGGCGCAGGGTCATTCCGTGCTTTTCGTCGGCTGAATAGCCCAGGCTTTCGTAAAACCCGCGTGCGCCCAATTCCTTGCCGGTCAGCAGCATGATCTTGTAAACGCCCACTTCCCAAGCCTGCTCTTGGGCAAACCGCATCACGGCGCGCCCGATCCCCTGACCGCGATGCGTCGCAGACGTCACCACGTTTTCGATTAAAGCATAGGGCCGACCGCCAAATGTCATGTTCGGCAAGACATGCAGCGTGACCGCCCCCAACAGGACGTCACCCCGGGCGGCCACGCAAATAGAGGTGCCGGGCAAGTTCAAAATTTCGTCCAGCCGGTCGCGGCCTGCAGGGCCAGAGATCACATCAATCTCTCCAACCAGTTCTTTATAGAGCCCGTAAAGCTGATCAAAATCGTCCGGTGTTGCCCGGCGCAGGGTCATTTCGGTCATGTCAGCGCGTCCCAAATCAATTTGCAGCCCGTGATCGTCAAAAGAACATAGGTGACTGTGAAAAATAGCTTTTCCGGCACAAGATGATGTGCCTTCACGCCGATCCATGCGCCGAGCAGGGCAAAAGGCGCCAACAACAGGTTGGCCATCACGGTTTGCGCCGTGAACAGACCCAAAAAGCTGTAGGGGATGAATTTGGCGATGTTGATT
The DNA here is from genome assembly GCA_965198725.1 of Paracoccaceae bacterium. Taxonomy (GTDB): domain Bacteria; phylum Pseudomonadota; class Alphaproteobacteria; order Rhodobacterales; family Rhodobacteraceae; genus CBDAPX01. The sequence goes on along the minus strand of CBDAPX010000001.1, from coordinate 1,220,799 downwards.
GCCCAGAAAAGCAGCACTGAGGTCGCCTGATACGTGGTTTTGTCCAATCTTTGCGACAGCATGTAAACGGCGGCCGGGGGACCGCCCGCGTGGCTTACAAAACTTGTAAACCCGGCCACCGTCCCGGCGATACCGCCCACCCAGATCGGCAAACGATTTCCAAAGGGGCGGATCATTCCGCGCGCTTGCGCGATCTGCCACACGACGAAAGCCAGCGATATCGCGCCGATCAAAAGCCGGAATACATCTGCATCCGCGACCTGATACAGCCACGCGCCAAGGGCGACGCCCGGAATTCCGCCCAGGATCAATACCTTACCGTCCTGCCAACTCCACTTGCGCCAGTAAGGCCGCAAGGTGACCGCGTCGATCAACATCAAGAGCGGCAGCATCACGCCCAGCGCTTGGCCCGGCTCTAGGATCAAAGCCAGAATCGACGCAGAAGCAAAGGACGCGCCAGAGCCAAAACCTGCTTTCGAGATGCCCGCAAACACGACAGCTCGTGCAGCAAGTGCGAAAAAGGTCGCCGAAAACTCTAGCATCGCGTGCCCCCTAAATCCTTTGTGGCAATACGCTTTTAGCGCAACCATAGCCCCTGAAATCAACAGGAAGATGTGCCTGCCGCACCGCAGCACCCTTGCACCTGACGATATATGATTCTACCCAGCAGTCACTTTTAACCTATGCGGAGACCTATCCCATGGCCCGACCCAAGATTGCGCTGATCGGCGCCGGTCAAATTGGCGGAACACTCGCCCACCTGGCAGCTTTGAAAGAACTTGGCGATGTTGTTCTGTTCGACATCGCCGAAGGCACACCAGAAGGCAAAGCGCTCGACATCGCGGAATCCGGCCCGTCCGAAGGCTTTGATGCGGCGCTGAGCGGCACCCAGTCTTACGAGGACATCGCAGGCGCAGATGTTTGCATCGTGACTGCAGGCGTCCCGCGCAAGCCCGGCATGAGCCGCGATGACCTTTTGGGCATCAACCTGAAAGTCATGAAATCCGTGGGTGAAGGCATCCGCGATCATGCGCCGGATGCGTTTGTCATCTGCATCACCAACCCGCTGGACGCGATGGTCTGGGCGCTGCGGGAATTCTCGGGCCTGCCGCACAGCAAGGTTTGCGGCATGGCGGGCGTTCTGGACTCTGCCCGCTTCCGCCACTTCCTGTCGCTGGAATTCGATGTGTCGATGAAAGACGTCACCGCCTTCGTTCTGGGTGGTCATGGCGACACGATGGTGCCGCTGGTGCGTTATTCGACGGTTGCCGGTATCCCGCTGCCGGACCTGGTGTCCATGGGCTGGACCACGCAGGAAAAACTGGACTCGATCGTCCAGCGGACCCGTGACGGCGGCGCCGAAATCGTTGGCCTGCTGAAAACCGGCTCTGCCTTCTACGCCCCGGCAACCAGCGCCATTGAAATGGCCGAAGCCTATCTGAAAGACCAAAAGCGTGTCCTGCCTTGCGCCGCCTATTGTGACGGCGAGTTCGGGCTGAAGGGCATGTATGTTGGTGTTCCGACCGTGATCGGCGCGGGCGGTGTCGAAAAGATCGTCGACATCAAGATGAACAAAGATGAGCAAGCCATGTTCGACAGCTCGGTCAGCGCCGTCAAAGGTCTGGTCGAGGCATGCAAAGGCATCGACGGCACGCTCGCCTAAGACCAAAACGCCAGTTTTTGAGATCGAATGCTCCGCCCATTTCGGCGGGGCATTTTTTTGGTCCCCGGCTAGAATGGCCGCTCCGGCGTGGTAAACGTGCAAAACAACTGTGTTTTGGATTTGATTCGCAGCGCTCAGGGATTTTGTGATCACACGTTTTTAAGCTGTGATCACAAATGTCGCTTTTTCCGCCGATTTCACGAACAGCCCGCAAAATAAGGTTTTATTTTGGGTTCCCGCGGTGAACATATGCTTCAGCATTTGCATTAACTGTATGGGACCTTTTCCATGAACATCCACGAATATCAGGCCAAGGCGCTGCTGCGCAGCTATGGCGCACCGGTGTCCGACGGGCGCGTCGTTCTAAAAGCGGAAGACGCGAAAACGGCGGCTGGTGAAATGGATGGCCCGCTTTGGGTCGTCAAAGCGCAGATCCACGCAGGCGGTCGCGGCAAGGGCAGTTTCAAAGAAGCAGATGCAGGGGAAAAGGGCGGCGTGCGTTTGGCCAAATCGGTGGAAGAAGCCGCCGACGAGGCCAAAAAGATGCTGGGTCGCACGTTGGTTACGCATCAGACCGGCCCGGCAGGCAAACAGGTTAACCGTATCTACATCGAAGACGGCTCTGGTATCGAAACCGAGCTGTACCTGGCCCTGCTCGTCGATCGTGGCACCAGCCGCGTCAGCTTTGTTTGCTCGACCGAGGGCGGCATGGACATCGAAGAAGTCGCAGCCGAAACACCCGAAAAGATCCTGAGCTTCAGCGTCGACCCGGCCACCGGTTATCAGGCGTTCCACGGCCGCCGCATCGCCTTCATGCTGGGTCTGGAAGGCAAAAAGGTCAAACAATGCGTGGCGTTGATGGGCACGCTTTACAAAATGTTCATCGAAAAAGACATGGAAATGCTGGAGATCAACCCGCTGATCGTGACCGATGGCGGGGATCTGAAATGTCTGGACGCGAAAATGGGGTTCGACGGCAACGCGGTCTATCGCCATGCCGATATCGCCGAACTGCGTGACACCACCGAAGAAGACCCCAAAGAGCTGGAGGCGTCAAAATACGACCTCAACTATATCGCGCTCGACGGTGAGATCGGTTGTATGGTGAACGGCGCCGGTCTGGCTATGGCAACGATGGACATCATCAAGCTTTACGGGGCCGAGCCTGCCAACTTCCTCGACGTGGGCGGTGGCGCCACCAAAGAGAAGGTTACCGAGGCGTTCAAGATCATCACGTCCGATGAGAATGTGAAAGGCATCCTGGTCAACATTTTCGGCGGCATCATGCGCTGTGACGTGATCGCCGAGGGCGTGGTCGCCGCGGTCAAAGAGGTCGGCCTCAAAGTGCCATTGGTTGTTCGTCTGGAAGGCACGAATGTCGAGAAAGGCAAAGAGATCATCAACGGCTCTGGCCTCGACGTGATCGCCGCCGACGACCTGAAAGACGGTGCCGAAAAGATCGTGAAAGCGGTGAAAGGGTGATTACACGGTCGCATAGCATTTTGGCGTGGTCAGCAGCACAGATTGTGCTGTTGGCTACACTCGCAGTGGCAGAACCCGCGCCTATGTCGCAGAAAGATGTCGCAAACACTTTCCGTTCCCTTTGTCTAGACGGATTTCCAAACGAAGCGCGAATTCCGGCCAAGGCCAAATCGCTCGGTTTAGTTCCGGTCACACAGGCGCATTGGCGTAGCAATGATCATCGACTGTCAGCTGCATTCTTTCCCGAGAATGCCAAAAGCACCGATGTTCGAGTTGAGACAAGTGAAATGGGCGTTGCTGGCTGGGATGCGGTGACAATCAAACCGGTCGTAAGGCGCTCCAAAGGTGCCTGCGTCGTTTATGCGGTGACGCCGCCCAAAAACCTCTACCAATCTGTTGTCGCCGATTTGCCAAGTGGCTCAAACCCGAAAGGTAAAACCAAATCGTCTGGTTTAAATGCGGAGTTCCAGGTTGAGATCAATGGAACAAAGGCGAAAATAGTCGTTTCCCGCGAGCGACTGCAAGGCGTCTCCAACTTCGCGAAAATAATCGTAACTCAATAATTAGGATACCAAAAATGGCCGTCCTCATCGACGAAAATACCAAAGTGATCTGTCAGGGCCTTACCGGTTCGCAGGGCACATTCCACACCGAACAGGCCATCGCCTACGGCACCAAGATGGTCGGGGGCGTGACTCCGGGCAAAGGCGGCATGAACCATATCGGCCTGCCGGTTTTCAATTCGGTTCATGAAGCCAAGCACGCGACCGAGGCAAATGCCTCTGTCATCTATGTGCCGCCGCCGTTTGCCGCGGATTCTATTCTGGAAGCGATCGACGCGGAAATGGAACTGATCGTCTGCATCACTGAGGGTATTCCGGTGCTCGACATGATGAAGGTTAAGCGCGCGCTCGAAACCTCATCCTCGCGCCTCATTGGCCCCAACTGCCCCGGTGTTCTGACACCGGACGCGTGCAAGATGGGCATCATGCCCGGTTCGATCTTTAAACGCGGTTCGGTCGGCGTTGTGTCCCGCTCGGGCACGCTGACATACGAAGCCGTGAAGCAGACCACCGATGTGGGTCTGGGGCAGTCGACGGCTGTTGGGATCGGTGGCGACCCGATCAAGGGGACCGAGCATATCGACGTGCTGGAATGGTTCCTGGCCGATGATGAAACGGAATCGATCATCATGATCGGTGAGATTGGTGGTTCGGCAGAAGAAGAAGCCGCCGAATTCCTCGCCGCCGAGAAGAAGAAGGGCCGCTGGAAGCCGACCGCAGGCTTTATCGCGGGCCGCACCGCGCCTCCGGGCCGTCGCATGGGCCATGCCGGTGCGATCGTGGCCGGCGGCAAAGGTGGCGCTGAAGACAAGATCGAAGCGATGAAATCGGCCGGTATCGTTGTCGCCGACAGCCCAGCCACACTGGGTGAGGCGGTTTTGGAAGCCATCAACGCATAAAGACACCGGGATGCCCTATGCCTTTGGCAAAGGCATCCCAAACCACAGGGACGAGAAGGGGTCATGGAGGCGGAATTAAACGTCTTTGACAATTGCACATCAGGAACGCGTTCCCAGCGCGCGCCAAAGATGGCGGGCGGGCTGACTGTGCTTATCTCTCGCATCCCGGGAAACCGTCTTTTTCATTTCAGCACGTTGTTCGGACCGGCATCACTGGTACACCGGTCGACCACCGGCCAATTCAAATTACTCAACGGCTTGGGACAGGCGACATAACATTTTCGAACGCGATCCAGACTTGTTTGCGCAAATACGTGACGTTTTCGGGCCGCGCCACGCGGCCGGAATATTGGTGGTTTTTCCTGTTTCTTTTTCTATGCAATCTGGTTGCCGGTACGCTCGATGCGATCCTGTTCAATGCAGGCACGGTTCCCGAAGATGCCCCTGCCGGCACGCCCCCAAATGGCAGCCCGCTTGCGGGCCTCGTTTCGCTCGCGCTGTTCTTGCCGCATCTGACAGTTGCGTGGCGGCGAATGCACGACACCGGGCGCAGCGGGCTTTATGCCCTTTTGCCGCTGGTCTTGATGATATCCGCGGTGCTAATCCTGATTTTCGGCATTGGGATCGCGTCCAGCTTTGCCCACGGCGGTTCGATGGACATTCTGTTCACCCGCGCGACGTTGCTGATCGTTATTCCGACACTGATCGTTCTGTTCGTATCTCCTATTCTGGTGCTATGGTGGCTGACGCGTCCCAGCCAGCCCGGCGCCAATCAATACGGCCCCAACCCACATGAGGTAAGCCCATGACCGACCAAAGCCCCAACGACGTCTTCCATGCCTCCAGCTTTATGCAGGGGCACAACGCGGAATATCTCGAACAGCTTTATGCGCAGTATGCCAATGACCCTAACGCGGTGGACGCGGCTTGGGCCGAGTTTTTTCGGGCGATGGGTGACGCGGAACTGGACGTCAAGAAAGAGGCGGCTGGACCGTCTTGGGAACGGACCGACTGGCCGCCGATGCCAGCCGATGAATTGACCAGTGCCCTGACCGGTGAATGGTCCGAAGCCGCGGTTGAAATGAAGGCCGCTGGAAAGAAAATCGCCGAAAAAGCAACAGCTCAGAATGTCGAGGTCAGCGAGGATCAGATCAAACGCGCCGTTCTGGACAGCATCCGTGCGCTGATGCTGATCCGGGCCTACCGGATCCGGGGGCACCTTGTGGCCAACCTTGACCCGTTGGGCATGCGGTCAACCACCCCGCATCCAGAACTCGACCCAAAATCGTATGGGTTCGCCGATGCCGACATGGACCGACCCATTTTCATCGACAACGTTCTGGGTCTGCAGGTCGCCTCGATGCGCCAGATCGTCGAGATCGTGAAGCGCACTTATTGCGGCACTTTCGCGCTGCAATACATGCATATTTCAAACCCCGAAGAAGCCGCCTGGCTAAAAGAGCGGATCGAAGGTTTCGGTAAAGAGATCGCCTTTACCCGCGAAGGGCGAAAGGCAATCCTGAACAAGCTGGTCGAGGCTGAAGGTTTCGAAAAATTCCTGCATGTCAAATATATGGGCACCAAGCGGTTTGGTCTTGATGGCGGGGAGAGCCTGATCCCGGCCATGGAGCAGATCATCAAGCGTGGCGGCGCCCTTGGCGTACGAGATATAGTTATCGGCATGCCGCACCGGGGCCGCCTGTCGGTCTTGGCCAACGTGATGCAAAAGCCTTACAAGGCGATCTTCAACGAATTCCAAGGCGGGTCGTTTAAACCAGAGGATGTCGATGGGTCGGGGGATGTGAAGTATCACCTCGGTGCCTCGTCTGACCGTGAGTTTGATGGCAATTCCGTCCACCTGTCGCTGACCGCGAACCCATCGCACCTTGAGGCGGTAAACCCGGTGGTTCTGGGCAAAGTGCGCGCCAAGCAGGACCAGCTCAACGATGCCGACCGCACACAGGTCATGGCGATCCTGTTGCATGGCGATGCTGCCTTTGCAGGCCAAGGCGTCGTGGCCGAAGGTTTTGGCCTATCGGGCCTGCGTGGACACAAAACCGGCGGCACTATGCATATCGTCGTGAACAACCAGATCGGCTTTACCACTGCGCCGCACTTCAGCCGGTCGTCGCCATACCCAACGGATATCGCTTTGATGGTCGAGGCACCGATTTTCCACGTGAACGGGGACGATCCCGAGGCCGTGGTGCACGCCGCCAAAGTCGCCACCGAGTTCCGTCAGAAGTTCCACAAGGACGTGGTACTCGACATCTTCTGCTATCGCCGCTTTGGTCACAACGAGGGCGACGAGCCGATGTTCACCAACCCGGTGATGTACAAGAAGATCAAAACCCAAAAGACCACGCTTAGCCTTTACACGGAACGTCTGGTCAAGGACGGCCTAATCCCGGAAGGCGAGATCGAGGATATGAAAGCCGCGTTTCAGGCGCATCTGAATAACGAGTTCGAGGCCGGTAAGGACTATAAGCCCAACAAGGCCGACTGGCTGGATGGGCGCTGGTCCCATCTCGACAGTCGTGGCGAGGAATACCAGCGCGGCCAAACCGCGATTGCCCCCGAAACACTGGCCGAGGTCGGTATGGCACTGACCCGCGTGCCGGACGGGTTCCCGATGCACCGGACCGTTTCGCGTCTGCTCGACACCAAAAAACAGATGTTCGAAACCGGCGAAGGGTTCGACTGGGCCACCGGCGAGGCGCTGGCCTTTGGGTCCTTGTTGACCGAAGGCTACCCAGTGCGACTTGCCGGTCAGGACAGTACCCGCGGTACGTTCAGCCAACGCCATTCCGGGATCGTCAATCAGGACACCGAAGAACGGTACTACCCGCTGAACCGCATCCGCGAGGGGCAGGGTCACTACGAGGTGATCGACTCCATGCTGTCGGAATACGCGGTACTTGGGTTTGAGTACGGCTATTCGCTGGCAGAACCCAATGCGTTGACCATGTGGGAAGCCCAGTTTGGCGACTTCGCCAATGGTGCACAGATCATGTTTGATCAGTTCATTTCTTCGGGTGAGAGCAAATGGCTCCGGATGTCCGGTCTCGTTGTTCTGCTGCCGCACGGGTTTGAAGGTCAAGGACCGGAACACTCTTCGGCCCGTCTCGAGCGGTTCCTGCAGATGTGTGGTCAGGACAACTGGATTGTCGCCAACTGTACGACACCAGCAAACTACTTCCACATCCTGCGCCGTCAGCTGCATCGAGATTTCCGCAAGCCGCTGATCCTGATGACACCAAAATCTCTACTGCGCCACAAGCTGGCTGTCAGCAAGGCCAAAGAATTCACCACCGGGTCCAGCTTCCACCGGGTCTTGTGGGATGACGCGCAACACGGGAACTCAGAGACCAAGCTGACGTCCGATGACAAGATCAAGCGAGTCGTGATGTGTTCGGGCAAGGTCTATTTCGACCTGTTGGAAGAGCGCGACGCGCGCGGGATCGACGATGTCTATCTGCTGCGGATCGAACAGTTCTATCCGTTCCCGGCCTTGTCTTTGGTCAAGGAACTGGAACGCTTTCCCCAAGCCGAAATGATCTGGTGTCAGGAAGAGCCCAAGAACCAGGGCGCATGGCATTTCATTGAACCCAATATCGAATGGGTTCTGGGCCGCATCAAAGCGAAACATGGCCGCCCGCGTTACGTGGGCCGCGCAACATCGGCCTCCCCGGCGACGGGTCTGGCCAGCCAACACAAAGCTCAGCAAGCCGCCCTCGTGAACGAGGCGCTGACCATCGAAGGAAAGTAACCCATGACGACCGAAGTACGCGTACCCACCCTGGGAGAATCGGTGACCGAAGCCACCGTCGCAACATGGTTCAAGAAGCCCGGCGATGCGGTCGCCGTGGACGAAATGCTGTGCGAATTGGAAACCGACAAGGTGACGGTCGAGGTTCCTTCGCCTGCCGCCGGCACGATGGGGGAAATCGTTGCCGCAGAAGGTGAAACCGTGGGCGTTGATGCCTTGCTGGCCACGATCCTTGCCGGGGAAGGTACCGCACCTGCCCCCGCCGCAGCCCCGGAAGCTGCCCCTGCCGCTGCGCCAGCAGCCGGTGGCGACAGCATCGACATCATGGTCCCGGTTCTGGGTGAAAGCGTGACCGAAGCAACGGTCAGCACATGGTTCAAGGTCGTTGGCGACAGCGTCGCGCAGGACGAAATGCTCTGCGAGCTGGAAACCGACAAGGTTAGCATTGAGGTCCCTGCTCCGGCCGCGGGCGTGCTCGCAGAGATCTCGGCCGCCGAAGGCGCGACGGTCGAAGCCAATGGCAAGCTTGGCGTCATTTCCGGTGGCGCGGTTGCCGCGGCACCTGCCCCTGCCGCCGCGGCGGCTCCTGCGGCGGCTCCGGCCATCGCGGCTGGCAAAGACGTGGAAAACGCGCCTGCTGCGCAAACGGCCATGGCTGAGGCCGGCTTGTCCGCCGATCAGGTGACCGGAACCGGTCGCGATGGCCGCATCATGAAAGACGACGTGCAAAAGGCAATCGCGGCTGGCGCCACCGCCGCGCCTGCAGCGGCCCCTGCCCCGGCTGCCGCCCCACGTGCACCGGTCGCCGCCGAGGATGCCGCACGCGAAGAACGGGTCAAGATGACCCGCCTGCGTCAGACGATCGCCCGTCGCCTAAAAGACGCGCAAAACACCGCTGCGATCCTGACCACCTATAACGAGGTGGACATGACCGAGGTCATGGCCCTGCGCAAAGAGTACAAGGACGCCTTTGAAAAGAAACACGGGGTCCGCCTGGGCTTTATGTCCTTCTTCACCAAGGCCTGCTGTCACGCACTGAAAGAAGTGCCAGAAGTGAATGCCGAGATCGACGGCACAGACATCGTCTACAAGAACTTTGTCCACATGGGCGTTGCTGCAGGCACGCCGCAGGGCCTTGTCGTGCCGGTGATCCGGGATGCGGATTCAATGTCTTTTGCCGAGATCGAAAAGGCGATTGGCGAAAAAGGCAAGCGCGCCCGCGACGGCAAACTCAGCATGGCGGAAATGCAGGGCGGGACCTTCACCATCTCCAACGGGGGTGTTTATGGCTCGCTGATGTCCTCGCCGATCCTCAACCCGCCGCAATCGGGTATCCTCGGCATGCACAAGATCCAGGACCGCCCGATGGTCATCAATGGCGAGATCAAGATCCGCCCGATGATGTATTTGGCGCTCTCTTATGACCACCGGATCGTCGATGGCAAAGGTGCCGTGACCTTCCTCGTCCGCGTCAAGGAAGCGCTGGAAGATCCGCGCCGCTTGCTGATGGATCTCTGAAACCACCTTTCTTTCCGCGGGGGACATCTCCTGCGGAAGGGATCATACGTCGGGAAAGAAGAACGGCATTGTTCTAAAGTCAGCCAGCCAAAGCGATGTTTCAAAACACCACATTTTCATGCGCTTTTCGGGACCTCGAGGTAGGATAAAGCGATGTTTTTCGCACAAAATCTCCCTAGGACGCGCAGGCTGTATCGGAACCCCATGCGTGGCCGCGTCTTGGCCCGGCATATCGCCACCGAGATGCTTTTTGTGGGCTTCCTTGTCGCTATTACCTTTCGGGGCACGCGACCTGCGATGGAGTTTCAGCAATAATGCCCACACCCACCCTGCTTCTTTCTTGTTTCAAATATCTCGGGGGAGTCGCCACCGGCGACGGGGGCAGCGCCCCCGCCCCCCTCAACCAAAGGAAACTGACCCATGTCCCAATATGATGTCATCGTCATCGGCTCTGGCCCCGGCGGTTACGTGGCCGCGATCCGGGCTGCACAGCGCGGGCTAAAAACGGCCTGTGTGGAAGGGCGGGAAACCCTTGGCGGCACCTGTCTGAATGTGGGCTGTATCCCATCCAAAGCCTTGTTGCATGCCAGCCATCAATTGCATGAGGCCGAGCATAACTTTGCGACAATGGGCCTGAAGGGCAAAAGTCCTTCTGTCGACTGGAACCAGATGAAAGCCTATAAAGACGACGTCATCGGTCAGAACACCAAAGGTGTCGAATTCCTGTTCAAAAAGAACAAGATCGACTGGCTCAAGGGGTGGGGTTCGATCCCCGAGGCCGGCAAGGTCAAGGTTGGCGATACCGTATATGAGACCAAGAACATCATCATCGCCAGCGGCTCAGAGGTCAGCACCCTGCCCGGTGTCGAAATCGACGAGAAACTCGTGGTCAGCTCGACCGGTGCGCTTGAACTGGGCAAGATCCCGAAAAAGATGGTTGTCATCGGCGCCGGTGTTATCGGGCTAGAGCTTGGGTCGGTCTATGCGCGTTTGGGCACCGAGGTACAGGTCATCGAATTCCTCGATGCGATCACGCCCGGCATGGACGCCGAGGTTCAGAAATCGTTTCAGCGCATTCTGAAAAAACAGGGACTGACCTTTACCATGGGGGCCGCTGTTCAATCGGTGGAAACCACCAAGACCAAGGCCAAAGTGACCTGTAAGCTGCGCAAGGATGACAGCGAGCATGTCATGGATGCGGATGTCGTGCTGGTCGCAACCGGTCGTCGTCCCTACACCGACGGTCTGGGGCTCGAAGCCCTCGGCATCGAGATGAGCCCGCGCGGGCAGATCAAAACAGATGCGCATTGGCAAACAAACGTGCCGGGCATCTATGCCATTGGCGATTGTATCGACGGTCCGATGCTGGCGCACAAGGCCGAGGATGAAGGCATGGCCGCCGCTGATGTCATCGCGGGCAAACATGGGCATGTGAATTACGGCGTTATCCCGGGCGTCATCTATACCCATCCCGAAGTGTCCAATGTCGGCAAGACCGAAGAGCAGCTGAAAGAAGAAGGCCGCGCCTATACCGTGGGCAAGTTTTCCTTCATGGGCAACGGTCGCGCCAAAGCGGCGATGGCCGCCGAGGGCTTCGTCAAGATCCTCGCCGATAAGGAAACCGACCGCATTCTGGGTGCCCAGATTATCGGTCCGGGTGCCGGCGACCTGATCCACGAGATTTGTGTCGCGATGGAATTTGGCGCCTCGGCCGAGGATCTGGCGTTGACCTGCCATGCCCACCCCACCTTCTCTGAAGCGGTGCGCGAGGCCGCGCTGGCCTGTGGTCTGGGACCGATCCACAGCTGATCTCATCGCCACCCGGACTGGCGCTCTCACGCCGGTCCGGGTCATCTGGTTTTTCAACGGCTAATACCGGCAACGGCATTTTCATTTGGGATTTCGCGCGACCTGCGGTCTAATCTGACCCATCTCAACAGAGAGGATTTTCAGATGAGCCTTGCATTGCAGGTATTGTACCCGATCACCGATGACACCCATTTCGACTATGACTATTACATGAGCACCCATAAGGGGTTGGTCGAAGAACACATGGGACCACATTCCACAGGTATGCAGATCACCAAGGGGCTGGCTGGCGGTCCTGACGCGCCGCCCGGGTTCTATGCAATTTTCACGATCACCTTTGCAGATAAGGCATCGATGGACGCCGCCATGTCAGCCGCAGGTCCTGTGATTGGTGACATTCCCAATTACACCAACACACAGCCGCAGATGTTGATCGGCGAGGTTTTGGCCTGAAAGCCGAGCTTTTGACGGAAAGAAATGGGGCGCTCTCCGACGGCGCAACTGCGCCGGGACGGTGCGGACTGAATATTGTGCAATTGGTCGCGTTTCCGGCACCTGCCCTGCGCCAAAAGGGAAATTCATTGACTTTTAAAGCGTTCAGGCGGACGATCATCTCTCTGGTCAACCAAGAGGTACGTCATGGCGAACCCACTTTCGACAACTTTCACGGGTCTTGAGTTTGTTAATCCATTCGTGCTGGCCTCTGCGCCGCCGACGGAAAGCAAGCGCAAGATTTTGCGCGCTTTCGAAGCTGGTTGGGGTGGCGTTGTCACCAAGACAATCGGTTTGCACCCGGTGGAAAACGTGGCCGGACCCAAGACAATTTTCCAGCGCACGAGCGAAGCAAAACCGTATGTGTCGCGCAACAAACGGCCCGATACCGTCTCGCATTCGTCGTGGAACTGGGAGCTGATTTCGGACCAGCCGCTGGACCTTTGGTTGCCGGATCTTGAAGAGATCAAAAGCACCTATCCCGACCGTATGCTCATCGCTTCGATCATGGCCGGTGCCGGCAATGTCGAGGAAATGAACAACTGGCAGAAACTGGCAAAGGCTGTTGTCAATGTCGGGTGTGACGCGATCGAGCTGAACCTGTCCTGTCCGCATATGGACCGCAAGGATATGGGCGCCAATATCGCTAATGATGAGGATATCATCCGGTCCATCCTGAAAGCAGTCACCAGCGCGGTGAGCGTGCCGATCTGGGTCAAGCTGACGCCGTCTACATCAACGCTGGTTGATGCGGCGGGTGCCGCGTATGAGGCGGGCGCGTCTTCTATCTCGCTTTGCAATACATTCCCGTCCTTACCGCTCATGGACCCCGAAACGCTGAAATTTGAGGTTGAGGTTGATGGCCTTGTAACCTCTGGCGGCCTTGGCGGTCTTGCCATCCTGCACCAAGCGCTGCAGCGGGTGTCCGACATTTCCAAGGCCTACCCGGACAAGGCCATTTCCGGCATCGGCGGCATTCGTGGGTTCCGTGAGGCGTTTAATTTCATCGTGCACGGCGCGGGCAACCTGCAGGTCTGCACCGCCGCGATGGAAGAAAAGGGCAGCGGTGGTGTTGGCGTCAAGCTGATCCAGGAACTGACGGAGGATCTGACAGAGTATCTGGAACGCAAAGGGTATTCTTCGATCGAAGAGTTCCGCGGCATTGCCCGCGAACGGATCGTTGAGCATTCCCAGGTTCGCCGCAAAAGCGATGCCTATAACGGTGGGTACGAAATCGCATCCTGATCCACGTCCAAAAGCCGCATTGCGCGCCTTCGACATGACAAAACGCCCCGGACCACATGGTTCGGGGCGCAATCATTTATAGGCGTTTGGCGACTTGGATCACCACATCCGTGGCATCGCATAGTCGGGGTAATTCGCGTCGTATTCCGGCCCGCCCAACTCACCACCAGTCATTTCGGCAAGGATCTCACCGACCGTCGGAACAGTGGTCGCATCATCCCGGTCCCATAGCCCCGAGCGCAGCAGCGCCTTGGCGCATTGGGTATAGATTTCTGCGATTTCAAAAACGATGACCGTTGCAGGACGCTTGTCGCCCTTGGCAAAGCTGGCGCGCAGGTCGGGATCATCCGTCAGCCAAGCCTTGGCGTTGACCCGCACCGTCGTGTTCGTGCCCGGCACCATGAAAAGCAGGGCGGCGCGCCCGTCTGCGACGATGTCCTTCAAGCAATCCAACCGGTTGTTGCCCCGCCAATCGGGCATCAAAAGCGTGCGCGCGTCATGGATACGCACCACAGGGCCCGCATCCCCACGCGGGCTGCCATGCACGCCGTCCGGTCCAACCGTTGAAAGAATACAAAACCGCGCGCCTTCGATCCATTTGCCATAAAGCGGGGTCAGAAGGTCCGCGACCTTGCGCATCGCGGCGGGAGACACGGTGCTGTAAAGCGCGTCGAGCGTCTCAAGATCCTGAATTCTGTTCATCTTGTGCAAAACCCCCATCCGCCAACAATTGCTTTGTACGGCCCTCGATCTCGGTTTCCAAGCGCTCCATAAAAGCGTGTTTGTCCAGACCCGGCTCGATCCGCGGCAAAAGCTCAACCACGGCCAACCCGGGGTTCCGGATGATGCCCTTGCGCGGCCAGAAAAGACCCGCATTGGTGGCCGCAGGGACACAGGCGTGACCCAGCTCCTCGTAAAGCACCGCGCCGCCGATTTTATATGGCTTCTGGGCACCGGGCGCGACTCGCGTACCCTGCGGGTAAATGATCAGCTGTCCGGGGTCTTTGAACTCTTCGGCTACGTCCTTGACCATCTGCGCCACGGTCGTGCCGCCCTTGCCGCGATCAATGGGGATACAGCCCAACCGCTTTGCATAAAGGCCTATGAAGGGGGTCCACATCAGTTCGCGCTTCATGATGAATTTTGGGCGCGGGACGGTGCCAAAAAGGATCAGAACGTCCAGAAAGCTTTGATGCTTTGAGGCGATCATGACCTCGTCATGTGGAACCTCGCCACGCAGTTCGGTGCGGATACCGACCATCCAACGCGCGGTCCACAGCGTCCAGCGGCAATAGGCCCGGCAGGCCGTAAACGCCCCCTTGGACGAGACGAGGGCATAGGGCGCAAACAGGATGCCCAGCACCGCCATTGCGACGTAGATCTGCACGACAAAAACAAAAGAGCGGATCCACCGCCATGCATAGGCCATCAGCTTAGCCCCAATAATGTGCGACGCGCCGCCAAAGCGGTCGCAAGAAAGGCAACAACTGCCCCAAGCAGAGGGATCAATAGGGGCCAAGCCCAACCGAACCCCTGAAACCCGAGGCCGGTCAGGAACCCGCCTTCTTCGGACGCTGCAGGCAAGAGGAGGACGCCGATCAAACCCAAAATCATTCCGACGGCAGAACCCACAAGCCCGCGGATCGTAAACCGCCGGACAAAAGCCTGTGCGATATACGCGTCGCGTGCACCAACAAGGCGCAAAACCTCGATCACCTGACTGTTGGCGGCCAGCGCGGCATTGGCGGCCAATGTAATCATTGCCGCCATCGCGGCACCGATCAACAGAACCGAGATCAGTCCAAGCCGCCGCAGGCTGTTGGCCGCATCAACCAATGGTTCGCGCCAACGGGTGTGATCGTCCAGCACCGCACCCGGCACCTCGGCGGTCAGGCGCAACCGCAATCCGGTCGTGTCATAGCCGGTGCCATCGGCGATGATTTCGATCAGTTGTGGCACGGGCAAACCGTCAAGTGACAGGTCACTGCCAAACCAAGGCGACAAAAGCGCTGTCTGTTCTTCGACCGACAGCGCGCGTGCGCTGGCGATACCGGGGGTTTGTTGCAAGATGGTCAGTGCGGCCTCTGTTTGCGCCGCCCGCTGATCCAGCGGTGCGGAAATTCGCAAGGTCGCGCTCCGGGCCAGCTCTTCGGACCAGCGGTCGGCCAACCGACCGGACGCCAACGACAAAGCCAGCGCAAACACCGCCAGAAACGCCATCGCCCCGGACGCAAAGAGTGTCAGCTGTGCGGTGAAACCTGTGGGCGGGACAACGCGGTCCGCCTTTTGGTCGCCCAAGAAATAGCGTCGGATCGTGCCTTTCGCGCTCATAGGTCGGCCCCCGCCAGTTGGACGGCGCCATTGCTGATCCGAAGCACCCGCGCCTGCACCTGGTTTTTGGCGGCACGGATCAAACCTAGATCATGGCTGGCGATCAGAACGGTTTTGCCCATCTTGTCAGTTCGACCAGCAATTGCAGCAATCGCTGCGACATGTCCCAGTCGACATTGCCGGTGGGTTCATCTGCCAAAACAACGTCCGGGGACATGATGACAGCGCGCGCAAGGGCTGCGCGTTGCCGTTCGCCGCCTGACAGTTCGGGTGGCAGTGCATCCGCCCGGTCCGACAGCCCGACCCAGTACAGAAGTTCGGTCAAATCCTGTTGAAACGCGGACAGGTTCTGACCGGATACGGTCAGCGGCAGCGCCACGTTGTCGGCCAAGGGCAAGTGATCGAGAAAGCGACAGTCTTGGTGCACAACGCCCACCCGACGCCGCAACAGCGCGGTCTGATCCCGGTCCATCTGACGCATGTCGGTTTCAAATACCCGAACCACCCCGTGGCTCGGTAAAAGTGAGCCATAGCACAACCGCATGAAGGTTGTTTTACCGGCCCCGGAGGGACCGGTGAGAAAATGGAACGAGCCCGGCGCGAGTTGCAACGATATGTTTCGCAACAAATCCCCACCGCCATAGCTATAGGCTACATTTTCCAGCTCGATCACGCCCAGACCCCTTATTTTGGTTTTCTTGTGCCCCAGACATCGCCAAGGTTCAATGGAAACTGGGCCACAGTTTTTAGTCAGTTTATGGCTCAGGTTATTTCCTGCTTCCCCGATCTGCTTTGAAACCATAAGGTTAGGCGCACGAGCAGGGCAGAATACAAGGTGACCGGAGGGGCGGGATGCGACTGGCATGTCCAAATTGCGGGGCCCAATACGAGGTGCCCGACGAGGTAATCCCGACCGCAGGACGCGATGTTCAATGTTCCAACTGCGGGCATACTTGGTTTCAATCCCATCCTGACAGCGAAGGGTTCGCGCCGTCGGACGACATTGACGACGGCTTAGCCGATACGGATTTCGATGCACCTGACGAAGATGTAGCACCGGAAACTGAACCCGATCAGCGCCGCGGACTGTCTTCGGACGTCAAAGACATTTTGCGCGAAGAGGCTGACCACGAAACAAAGCTGCGTGCGGCGGAAGCCCAAGCCGACCCGATTGAGAGCCAGCCCGACCTTGGTCTGGATGCCGTGCAAGAAAGCCCGGACACACGCGCACGCGAAACGGCAGAGCGGATGGCCCGCATGCGTGGCGATTTGGGACCTGAACCGGATATCGCGCAAACCGACCTTGATCCGGGCGCGCGGCGTGACTTGTTGCCGGACATTGAAGACATCAACTCTTCCTTGGATGACAACGAACGCAAACGTGTACAAAAAGCGATGATTACACCCTCGGCCCCCGCCGCGGATGTCGCCGGCGTGGAAGATAGCGGTCACGGTTTTCGGCGCGGGTTCGCTTTGGGCCTTTTGCTGATCGTGATCCTGATGTTGCTCTATGTGCAAGCGCGTGAGATTTCAGAGGCGGTACCGCAAGCGGACCCCTATCTGAACAGCTATGTCAACGGTGTCGACAATGCCCGCATCTGGCTGGATCAACAGTTGTCGCGCCTGTTCACAGCTTCGGAATAAATCAGAACCGGTCCAAGAGGCGCTGTAGGTAATCCAGCTCTGCATCCGGGCGTTCGCCCTCGCCAGAGCGGCGGCGGATTTCGTTCAGCAGTTCACGCGCACGACGGTAGACATCTTCGCCCTGCAACAGGTTTTCCTCGGTGCCCATTGACCCGTTCGACCCGGAATTCCGACCCAGCGGATCCCGGTTCTGCGCCTGTTGATCCCCGGTTTCAGACCCTTGGCCCGGTTGCGTTTGCTGCTGTTGTTCGGCCATTTGCTCGCCAAGCGCGCGCATCCCTTCACGCAGGGCTTCCATGGCCTCGGATTGGCGATCTATGGCTCCGGCAAAATCATCCTGGCGCAGCGCGTCTTCGGCACCATCCATTGCCCGACCGGCCCGGTCCAACGCATCTTGGGCAGCCCGTCCTTCGGGAGAACCCGCGCCCGGCATGCCTTGCTGCTGACGACGCAACTCATTGCGCAGCGCTTGTTGACGATCGGCGAGCGACTCTTCCATCGACTGGCCCTGCTCACCGCCTTGTTGCCCGCTTTGGGCCTGCCCCTCGCCTTGGCCCTGACCCTGACCTTGCTGTCCGGGTTCATGGCTTTGCCCGCGCCCCTGACCGCCATTGCGGCCCTCGTTTTCCTGGCTTTCGCCCTGTTGGGCGTTCGGGTTGAATTGCTCTTGCAGATCGCGGAAGGCCTGATCGCTCAGCCCTTGTTGTTCGCGCAGGGTCTCTGCCAAACCTTCCATCGCTTGTTGTCCGGGGGACTGGCCGTTTTGTGGCTGGCCTTGGGTCACCCGCATGTTTTCCATCATCTGCTGAAGCTCTTGCAGCGCTTGTTGCGCCTCAGCCATCCGGCCCTGCTCCATCAGTTCCTGAATACGGTCCATCATCCGCTGCAGGTCATTTTGGGACATCTGCAGGTTATTCTGGTCCTGCGAGAAATTCCTCTGATCATCCTGTTGCGCAAACTCACGCGCCTGACGGGACAGTTGCCGGATATAGTCATCCGTTGCCTCGCGCAGCTCTTGCATCAGCTCTGCGATTTCCTGATCCGAGGCACCGTTGCGCATCACCTCACTCAGCCGTTCTTGCGCCCGGCGCAAACGTTCAAGCGCATCGCTCAAATCGCCCTCTTCCAGCAGGATGGCAAGTTCCCACATGGCTTCGGCCAATTCTTCTTGCTGCGCCTCGGTCATCCCGAATTCATTAAACGTTTCCAGCCGCCGCAGAACGACGCGTAGGCGCAAATAGGCGGTTTCGGACCGGAACACATCCTCTGGCCGGTGCGAAATGGCGCGCAAGACTTGCGAGATACGGGGGGCATTGTCGCGAGACCACAGAAGATCGCGGCGTTGCTCAATTACCGCGTTGGCCATCGGGTCAAAGAAGCGGCGTGCGGTCAATTCGGCCGCATAAGGCGCCGCGAAAAACGTCCGCTCTCGCGCATCCGTCGCTGACAGCGTGAACGTGACCGGAAGGTTGGCCCAAGGGTGCTTCGAGAAATCCTCGATCAGCGTTTCGTCAAACTGCGTTCGATCCCCGGCGATCGGCATAGGCAGTGGCACAACGATCGGCGCGCGCGGCTCGGGATCGGTCGCCAGACCATAGCGCCGCGCAATCTCGGGCATGTTCAATTCTATGACAGCCTCGCCCGCCAGAACGCCATAGTCGTCATCCGCCTTAAACGGCAGGCTCAGCTGACCAGCCAATTCAAGCGTTGGAGGGCGTGTGACGGACACGTTTGGCGGCGCATCTTCGAGGATGTCCACGCTCCACGCTCTGCCACCCGGGCCATCGATGCGGATTTCTCCTGCCTGCACCACTTCGAAATTGTGGACAGGGTCGGAAGCCGGCGGAATTTCCCCGGTGCGCCCGGAAACGGTTTCGGCCAGCGTCAGGGCGCCGACCTCTCCATAAAACCGGAGCGTCAGGTTGCTGCCTTCCGGTATGCGCAGCGTCGGATCGGTCTGGTCGTTCAGGTACAGCGTCGGCAGGCCGGTGTAGCGTGGTGGCTCCATCCACCCTTCCCACGTCGGACCTGTTGCCAAAGGCGCGCCGCCCGGGGTCATTTCGGCCACAGAACTGACGCGCAGAACTGATCCAAAGAGCAGCGCAACACCAAATACGAGCGCTGCCGCATAGCGCAGCGCATAAGGATCACGGCGTGTCAGGGTCAGGTCCGGTTGGGGCGCCTTTGCTTCTGCTGCCCGAGCCGCCATACGTTGCTGGTGCGCGCGCCAGACCGCTGCCGAAGACGGGTCATCCATGCCAATGGCTTGTGTATCAATCAGCGCTTGGATCGGTCGACCGGGCAAGGTGCCGTCCAGCCGGACCAAAGCCTCGGCGCGAGTGGGCCACGCAAGCCCACGCAGGCCCCAGACCAATGCCACCAGACCGGCCAGAACGGTCACAACCGCACCGCCCCAAACAACCTCAACCGGCAATGCATCCTGCAGACCCAGCATGAGCGTGGACAGCGCCACGATCAAAACACAGAAAAACGGCCAGAACCGGCGCCACAGCCGTTCTGCGATCATACCCATCCGGGTGAGGAAGAGCGGCCTGCGCAAATTGCGCACGGCTGGATGCGCGTCAGGACCGGTTGGTTCAGCCATTCAGGTCTCCATGGGGGCGGCGGGCAGGATAGCCCGTCACAGCCATGAAGGAATGGTATCTCGATTTATGATTTCGTCAAAGGTCGGACGTGGGCGGATAACCGCGAATTGATCGTCTTTCACCAATACCTCGGGGATAAGAGGACGCGTGTTGTATTCGCTGGACATCACGGCACCATAGGCACCTGCACTGCGAAAGGCGATCATGTCGCCTGCCGCGACCGGCGGCATGTTGCGTTGCTTGGCAAAGGTATCGCCGGATTCGCAGACCGGACCAACGATATCGACCGGGTTGTACTCTACACCCGGTGCAGGCTCGATCACCGGAATGATGTCGTGATACGCCTCGTACATGGCCGGGCGGATCAAATCGTTCATGGCCCCATCAAGGATTAGAAAGTCGCGCCCTTCGCCTTTTTTGACATAGATGACTTCGGTCACCATCACCCCGGCATTGCCCGCGATCAGGCGGCCCGGCTCTATCTCGACCTCAACCCCCAGATCCCCCACGCATTTCTTGATCAAAGCGCCGTATTCGACAGGCAGCGGCGGCGCCTCATTGCTGCGGGTGTATGGAATGCCCAAGCCCCCGCCAAGATCCAGACGCCGGATGTCATGTCCATCTTGGCGCAACTGATGAGTCAGTTCTGCCACCTTCTCATAAGCAAGCTCAAAGGGGGCCAGGTCGGTCAGTTGCGAGCCGATATGGACATCGATACCGATGACCTCGATCCCCGGCAAACGCGCGGCCATCGCATAGACCTCGCGCGCACGTGCAATCGGGATGCCAAACTTGTTTTCCGATTTGCCGGTGGCGATTTTGGCATGTGTTTTTGCATCGACATCGGGATTGACCCGGATGGTAATCGGCGCGGTTTTGCCCAAAGAATGGGCAACCGCGCTTAACACTTCCAGCTCTGGCTCGGATTCGACGTTGAATTGGCGGATCCCGCCGTTGAGAGCCGTGCGAATCTCGTCCGCCGTTTTGCCGACCCCGGAAAAGACGATCTTGTCGCCCGGCACTCCCGCCGCCTTGGCCCGCAGGTATTCCCCACCAGAGACCACGTCCATGCCCGCACCAGCCTCTGCGAGTGTTTTTAGGATCGCCTGATTGCTGGCGGCTTTCATGGCATAGCAAACAAGATGGTCCATACCGTCCAACGCTTCGTCAAACAGGCGGAAATGGCGCAGCAGCGTGGCTGTCGAATAAACGTAAAACGGGGTGCCAACGGCCGCCGCAATCTCGTCCACAGGTACTTCTTCGGCGTACAGCGCGCCGTCGCGGTAAAGGAAATGGTCCATGAATACGCCCTCAGCGGTCTGGCCGGTGTCTTACCGAGGTCGCACCGGCGGCGCAATTGGGCTTTTTGGCTTTTGAAAAGAGTTGGGTAAGACACATGACACTGCGAACGCACAAGAAATTCGCTTGCCGAAGTCAGATATAGCAATTGAGGGCAACCAAGCGATTTTCAAATGAGTCTTTCAAGTATCTTTGCCAGGCAACTCGAACTGGACTTGGCCGCGGCGCACCGGTCTTTCAGGCTCATCGTTAAACAGCGGTTCGTCAGAGTCACGCTGTTATCCGGAATTTAGGACATCGTGCAGCTATCACAGGATCGCCCACTAAAATGAAAATGTTGCTTCCGAGTGGCGCAGAGGCGATGCGCGTCTTGGAACTTGAAGTTTTCGATCAAGATCTCTGCTTTGCATTGGGCGAAAGCACTCCTTTTTCAAAGTCTACGACAAATACCGCACAGAACCACTTGCGCATAAAAAGATAAAAATATATCTTTCCAGAAAGATAGATAGGAATGAAACTTTGGCTCAAAAGAAACATGGATACGTCGTACGCGGGCTGTTGGGCCTCATTTCTGTGGTTATGCTTGTCTTTACGTTGCCTGCTTACATGGACATTTCAGCCAATCCGGCTCTGGCCAACTTGAGCCCAGAAACCGCGTCATTGGGGTCAGTCGCAGGAGCGTTTCTAGCGAGGCAAATGGGTCTAGCACTGATCGGTTTGTTTGGTGCGTTGAACGGCACAACGCTACCTGTAATGATTGGCGCTTTTGGCATGGCGTTCTTGAACTTGCATGACGCCGTATTCCTGTCCGCTTTCGGTAACGTGGGCCCGGGCGCGATCGCAGGGCTGATCCTTGGCGGCCTAGCTCTCGTTGTGATGGTGCTAACGTGGCGGGAAGCAAGGGTATGAAGCTTGCGGTATTTGGTGCATCCGGGATGCTTGGACAAGTACTTTTGAAAGAAGTGCTAGCGGCTAATCACACTGTCACAGCACTGGTCCGATCACCTGATAAGGTCAGCGCATTCTATGACCAGATAACAATAGTCGAAGGCGACTACTTTGACGCGCACGCCCGCGCAAAGACGCTTGAAGGCGCTGACGCAGTCCTTTCCACAATCGGCCCGCCAATGAGTCGCACATCGAACAATGGCGAATATTCCAAGGCAATTGCTGGGCTGATCGAACAAATGCAGAGCAAGGATATTAAACGGATCGTTGCAATAGGTGGAGCAGGATTGCTCCTCGCGGATGAGAAACTAAGCGTGCAGCGCCGATTGATGCGCATGATGCTTATTCTCATGGGTGGCAAAGGATATCGGGACAAAGAAGGGGAGCATAATGTGCTTTGCGCTTCGCCAATGGATTGGACGATCCAACGTCCACCACAAATCACAACCGCTTCTGGCCAGTTTGTGACTTCTGACGACGGTCCTGCCACGTTTAAAGTCGATCCGGTGCAGTTGGCGCGCTATATGATCGAAATCTTGACTGAACCGGAAACAGTGCGCACTGCACCATTTGTCGCGTCCCAGTGAATGCTCTCAACCGCTCGATAAAAGGTTCGGAACAGCCATTCACGCTTGACGCGAAAGCAAGCTTTCGCCTTTCATAACGGGCGCTGGCTGCGTCTGTGATGCCAGTCACCCGGCGCAGCAATGCGATGAAGACCTATTTCGCGTTTTCGATTGCCGAAGCATTTGAATTTGGGCGGGTTTGGGCGCCCGCTGGGGATGCTCTCGGCATTTCGGTTTGATCTTTGCCTTTATCCGCCGAAGAGGCCATAGAGAAGTCCAAGCGCAAAAAGGACATGATCTGGAGTGCTATGGGGACGGCGCTGCTGGTTATTTATCATCCGATCGACGAACGGATGGCGGAGTTTAAGCAGTCAAAGGTATTGGATTGCGATTGGTATCTATCCATCCTCGGCCTTCTGCCAATGCGCCAAGGACAAAGCCGCGGTCGAGAATTGGTATACCGAATACTGACCGAAGCTGGTGCGTCGAGCATTTTCAGGCTCCAGAAACGCCGGGGCGCGTGCGCAGGAACAAGTAAAGCGGTAAACCGCAGCTGACCCCGATACAAAAGGTTCCCGGTACAGCGATCAGGCCAATCCAATGGCGCATCCGAACGCTGTCGGCGATCACGAAAACGGTCAAAGCGATCGCCGCAATTGTCAGGTCCCATGTAAGGCCCGTTGTCGAGGCGTTGACATACCACGCATCGATCAAACCAGTGAGACCCGTACCCGTTTGCTGCATGTACCCGATGAAATAATACATCGGATGGATCGTGCCCCAAATCGCAAGGGCAAGATACAAAAGGCGCAAGGGTGTCATGGTTTACAGGCCTAGGAAAACCGAAAAGGGCCCCTGGCTGACGTACACGCCGCCATAAGTGTGCACGCCGCTTGATCCGACGGCGACACCGCCAGAGAAATTTGGGCGGATCGGCTCGCCATCTGCGCCACAGCTGGCCAGAAAGAGAAGAGAGGCAGTCATTAGGGCCATTGGCTTCAACAGTGTCATGACAAAACGTCCTTCCATCGTGCGATCTGGGCACGGACCTGTGTGGGGGCCGTCCCGCCATAAGACATACGCGAGTTTACCGAATTTTCCACGGTAAGAACAGAATACACATCTTCGGTGATCCCGGCATGGACCGACTGCATGTCGGCAAGGGTCAGGTCGGGCAGATCACAGCCCTTTGCTTCGGCCATGGCGACGAGGCTGCCTGTGACATGATGCGCATCGCGGAATGGCAGGCCCAGCACCCGGACCAACCAGTCGGCAAGGTCCGTCGCTGTGGAAAACCCGGAACCGGCGGCGGCTGCGAGGCTGTCGCGGTTTCCGGTCATGTCCTTGACCATGCCTTCCATCGCGGCCAGCGCCAGCATCCAGTTGTCGGCGGCGTCGAATACCTGTTCCTTGTCTTCCTGCATGTCCTTGGAATAAGCCAAAGGCAGGCCTTTCATCACCATCATCAAAGCCGTATTGGCGCCAAAGATGCGCCCGACCTTAGCACGGATCAGCTCGGCGGCATCCGGGTTCTTCTTTTGCGGCATGATAGACGAACCAGTTGAAAACCGATCGCTCAGCGTCACAAAACGGAATTGCGCAGAGGACCAGATCACCAGTTCTTCGGCAAAGCGGCTGAGATGGACGGCGCAAATCGATGCCGTTGACAGGAATTCCAACGCGAAATCTCGGTCGCTGACGGCGTCGAGTGAATTGGCTGCCGGACGGTCAAAGCCCAGATCGCGCGCAGTCATGTCCCGATCGATTGGGAAAGACGTACCGGCAAGGGCCGCGGCCCCAAGGGGGGACTCGTTCATCCGCGCCCGCGCATCCCGAACGCGCGACAGATCGCGACCGAACATTTCAACATACGCCATCATGTGATGGCCCCAGGTGACAGGCTGCGCCGTTTGCAAATGGGTAAAGCCGGGCATCACCCAATCGGCCCCTGCCTCGGCTTGATCCAAGAGCGCGTGGATCAGGGCCAAAAGACCCGTTTCTGCGGCGTCGAATTGATCGCGCACCCATAGTTTGAAATCCGTCGCGACCTGATCGTTGCGGCTGCGCCCGGTGTGCAGACGCCCCGCGGGCTCGCCGACGATGTCCTTCAACCGTGCCTCGACGTTCATATGGATGTCTTCCAGTGCGGTGGAAAATGCAAAGGTTCCGGCCTCGATCTCTGACAAGACCGTGAGCAGCCCTTTCCGGATCGCCTGTGCATCGCTATCCGTTATGACGCCTGTGGCCGCCAGCATGGCGGCATGGGCCCTGGAACCGGCGATGTCCTGTGCGGCCATCCGCTGATCGAACCCGATAGAGGCATTGATCGCCTCCATGATCGCGTCCGGTCCGGCGGCAAAGCGGCCGCCCCACATCTGGTTCGAGGTTTTGTCGGTCATCTGGGAACCCTTCGGAGGGGATATGAAAAATCTGTTGCTCGCGCTCGTTTATACGGCCCTGACATTGGGTGCAAACACCGCAATGGCCGACATGTCCGCTATCGAAGCGCTGCGGGACGGCGACATGAAAAAACTGGTCTTTCACCCAGAGCCTGTCGTCATATCGGAAGCTGCGTTCGAGATGGAAGACGGCAGCGAAGGCACGTTGGCCGATTGGCAGGGCAAGTATGTCCTTTTGAATTTCTGGGCCACGTGGTGCGCGCCCTGCCGACACGAGATGCCGATGATTTCGGAACTGCAAAGCGAATTCGGCGGAGATATGTTCGAAGTTGTGACACTGGCGACCGGTCGCAATTCCCCAGGTGGCATTGATCGGTTTTTCGATGAAACCGGCATTACCAATTTGCCGAAACACAAAGACCCCAAACAGGCCGTCGCCCGTGAAATGGCGGTTCTGGGCCTGCCTATAACGGTAATCATCGACCCCCAAGGGCAAGAAATCGCTCGGATGCGTGGCGATGCGGACTGGTCTTCTGACAGCGCGAAGGCAATCATCGCGGGCCTGTTGGCAAGCGGCGAAAGCTAAGCCGCGCGGGCCACTGGCCCTTTGTCTGATCGTCCAAGCCTGTTATCTAGTTGATCAGGATCATAGGAGGGGCGCGATGAAACTTTGGATGGCGTGCGCATTGTCCGCATGGGCGTTTCTGACCAGTGCCGCGACGGCGCAAGAGTTTTTTCCGATCACCACCGAAGAAGTATTTCGCTATGTCATAGTGGGACAAAGGATTACGGATGGGACCGGGCATAACCACATGCGCATAAACAAGGATGGCACATTTCGGGGGCGCGTCGAGGGAAAGCCGGTTACAGGAAAGTGGCTTTGGAGCCATAGCTATTTTTGTCGAAACGGTCGCTTCAACGGGCAAGAGCTTGGCTCCGATTGTCAAACCATCGAATTTGACGGCAAAAACCGTATGCGCGTGACGCAATCCCTTGGCGACGGCGAAGCGGCGATCCTGTCCTTGCGAAAATAGCTGACGTCACGGCCTGATTGACAAATCGCTGCCCTGCCGCCGGAATGCGTGGCCGGGAGGATTTGTTCGTGCCATTGGAGATCTTGGGCGCGCTTGTGGTGTTCGGCATTCTGGGGATTGCCGGTTTGTTGCACCTGAGCGGGCGGTCAAAGCCATTCGAAATCACCGCCGAACAGATCGGTGCGGTTTGGCACCGGCATTTTCCCGAAGATGAGCTGCTGTCGTCACTGATTGCACAAAGCGGGCACGCCGCATTGGTGGACACCGCGCGGGGGACTGCGCTGCTTTGGTCCTTTGGCGCAGATACGGTCGCAAAGTATCTAGGCGCGGTCACGGTGACCGAAACGCGCAACGGTCTGAAGGTAAGGCTGCCGGATTATGCCGCGCCCGAGGTGCGTTTGGACCTGACAGCAGCGGAACGCACAACATGGGCCCGAAAGCTGGAGGCGATTTGATGGATCAACTGACCTATCCCGATGTGGTGACGCTGGCCGTGCCGGGGTTCATTGCGCTTATCTTGATCGAATACGCCTGGATCTGGTGGACCGGGCGGGGCGGTCGCTATGAAACGCGGGATTCGGTGACATCCCTGCTCATGGGCGCGGGAAATGTCGCTTCTGGTATCCTCTTGGGCTTTGTCGCCTGGGGCTTTTTCATGGTGCTCTGGGACCTGACGCCCTTTGATCTTGGGTCGTCCTGGTGGATCGTGCTCTTGTGCTTTGTGCTGGACGATCTGCGCTACTATTGGGTGCACCGCTTTGGACATCGGGTGCGCTGGGTCTGGGCCAGCCACGTCAACCACCACAGCTCGCAACACTTCAACCTGACAACCGGTCTGCGTCAGACATGGACCTATACTTTCACCTTCATGATGGTCGTCCGCGCACCGCTGATCCTGATCGGGTTTCACCCGGCGATGGTTCTCTTTTGCGGTGGCTTGAAACTGATCTATCAGTTCTGGATACACACCGAGGCGATCAACAAGCTGCCACGCTGGTTCGAGGCGGTGATGAATACGCCAAGCCATCACCGGGTCCACCACGGACGCAACGCCCGGTATCTGGATTGTAACTATGCGGGCACGCTGATCATCTGGGACAAGATTTTTGGAACCTTCGTGCCCGAGCAGGAAGACAACAAACCGGATTATGGTCTGGTCCACAATATCGGCACTTTCAACCCGATCCGGGTGGCGTTTCACGAATGGGTCGGCATGTTGCGCGACGCTTTTCAGCCGGGCCTGACCCCATCGGAGCGATTGAAATACCTGTTCTATCCGCCGGGCTATAGCCATGACCAAAGTCGCCGAACTTCGGAATTGATCAAGTCTGATCACCTCAAACGCAATCCACAGGACGTCGGAACGCCGGGGTTCGAACTGGACAATCCGAGCGGGTCGATCGTTCCGTAAAATGCAACGTCGAAAATGCTCCAGCCCCCGCGCCGTGCAGGGGCTGGAACGCTATGTCGATTACGCCAGTTCGGGTTCTTTTGACCCGGCCTCAGCGGATTTTTCGCCGAAACCTTGCGGGACCGGCAGATCAGGCAAGGTTGCGGCACGCTTTTGAAGCGAGCGGCCGATCACAACCCGGCTGATCTCGGTGGTGCCATCCACGATGCGCAGCATTTGCGCCAGACGCGACAGACGGTCCAAGCCGTAAGGCTGCAACAGGCCCATGCCGCCCAGAACCTGGGTGCACGTGTTGGCCGCTTTCACTGCCGCATCCGGGACAAACCGTTTTGCGTGCGCCGCCATGAGCGGACCTTCGGGTGTCCCCAGTGCCTCGGCCGCCTTGCGATAGAGCAAGCGTGACGCCTCCAACTCGGTCGCGACCTCGCCCAGCATCCACTGGATGCCATCAAGGTCGAGGTTCTTGCCCCCAAACATTTTGCGGTTCTTGGAATAGGATAGCGCAGTATCCAACGCCGACTGCATCAAGCCGCAGCATCCCGAGGCGATGGATACGCGGGCGATGTCGATGGCCATCAGCGAGCCTTGCAGGCCCTGACCAATGGGCAGGATGATATTGTCTTCGCTGACCGTGACGTTATCCATGTACATTTCCGACATCGGCAGGAAATTGTAGGACGGCGTTTCATAAAGCGGACCAAAGCTAAGCCCCTCCGCATCCGCCGGGATTGCGATCATGGACATGTCTTTGTGGCCCGGTGCATCGCTGGTTTTCACCACGGTGAAATAAACGTCCGCTTCGGTCGCCAAGCTGACCCACGCTTTTGCACCACTGATCGTCCATGTGCCATCGCCATTGATGGTGGCACGGCTGTACATCTGCATCGGGTCGGATCCCGACTGTGGTTCGGTCAGCGCAAAGTTGGCGAGCTTGCGGCCGGATGTCAGATCGCGCGCCCATTTTTCCTTGAACGCTTCAGTGCCGTATCCGCAGCCGGCAAAGGTGCAGATATTGTGCATCGAAAGGGCAAAGGCATAGGCCCCGTCCCCCAGACCCAGCTGTTCATAAACCTGAATGCCTTGGCCCAGCGACAGGCCCTGACCGCCCCATTCCTCTGGTGCGTAAAGACCCGTCAATCCCTTCGCGCCGGCCTGATCCGAAGCATCCCGCGGCCAGGATTTTTGTGCCTTCCATTTGTCGATATTGGGCAAGATCACCTGTTCGGCGTGCTCACGTGCAGCTTTCAGGATGGCGTCGAGTTTCTCTGACACGGATTTGTTCCTCCAAAACAAGTTATTGTTCTAAAACGCCACGCGACCCGCCCTTTTGAAGGCGGCGCTTTTGCGCATAAGCGAAAAAACACTCACAAATATGGCGCTTTTGGAACGTTTAGGCAGAAATGGTGTCGCGCTCTATCTCTTGGCGTGACAATCTATTGTCAAAAAGTGACAAACCTATGCCCGTCGCGTCTGCCTGTAAGCCGTTGGCGTGCTACCGGTCCATCGCTGAAACGCCCGGTGAAAATTTGCTGCAGAGGAAAACCCGACATCGAGTGCAATCGCCTCGATGCTCTTTTGCCCGGCTTGCAGATCCCGGATGGCCATGTCGCGCCGAAGGGCATCCTTGATGGCTTGAAACGACGTGCCGTCCGCCTCCAGCCGGCGGATCAACGTGCGCGGTGTGACATGCATCGCCTCTGCGGTATTGGCGAGATTTGCAGCCTCCCAACCCGATTGATTGAGATATGTCCGCACCCGTAGGGATTGGGTGTGTTCGCGCGAGCTTGTAAAAATCCAATCGCGGGGCGCATTTTGCAGAAAGTGATCCAGATCGGCTGTTCCTTTGGCCTCGACCGGACCAAGGTCCTTGGGATCGAAGCAAAGAGAGGTGCGCGGCGCATTAAATCGCAACGGTGCGGGAAAGATGATGGCATAATCCTGATCGAATGCCGGGCGGTCGAACATAAATTCGACCGCTTTTACCGGCACCTCGTGGCCGGCAAGCCAAGACAAAAGCCCATGGGCCAGCTTCAGGATCAACATATGACCAAACCGCTGTGCCGTGGCGTCTGTTTGTGGCTCAAGAGCAAGCGTCAATCCATTGTCGTTTTGATCCAGCGCGAACTGATAGTCGTCCAGCAAAAGGTTCCAGAAGGTCGAGAACCGATAGAGCGCGGATGGCAGCGAATTCGCCTCGCGCACGGTTGTCAGCAAATGCTGCAGCGCACGTGGGCGAACGGGTCGCGACCAAAGCCCCATCATCTCGTCACCGGTTTCCACGGCGGCAAGCTGATACAGGCTGACAATCTGGTCGAGCGTTACACGTGCATTAGGCTGCGACCGGTCCATCATCAGCCCAGATCTGTCCATTAAAGAGGTCAGGTGTTCCGGCGCGCAAAGGGCAGACAAAGCGCCAAGCCAATCGTCGATGAATTGACGAGACACAGTGGATAAGATCGTTGGAACGGGTGAGGTCATTCTAATGGACTGGTTACCATCGAACGCCCCACCGCAGAAGCGCGGAGTGTTCGGATGACTTGGAACAGAACGACTATCGGGCCAGTGCGGCAACCTGATCGTGACGGTGACATGTGACCAAGTGGTCGTTCACCAATCCGCATGCCTGCATAAACGCATAAACAATCGTTGGCCCACAGAATCGAAAACCGGCTTTCTTTAAGTCCTTGGAAACCTGTTCAGATAAAGGCGTAAAGGCAGGGACGTCTGCGCGGGTTTGCCATTGGCTTTGCAAAGGCTGACCGTCCAAATACGTCCACAGAAATTCGTCAAACCCGCCTTGGCCTTCAATGGCCTGCCAGGCGCGGGCGTTGGTGATGGTGGCCTCTATCTTACCACGGTGGCGGATGATACCGGGGTTCTGCAACAGGATTTCAACCTCTTGCGGGCCCCATTCGGCTATTGTCACGGGATCGAACCCGGCAAAAGCCTCTCGAAAATTGTCTCTTTTTTTGAGGATCGTGATCCAGCTCAACCCGGCCTGAAACCCATCGAGGATCAACTTTTCCCAAAGCGCGCGACTGTCATATTCAGGCACGCCCCATTCTGTGTCGTGATAGTCGACATAAATCTGTTCTGATCCTTCCCAACCACACCGTTCCATGCCGCACCTCCCCGTTCAAACGCATTTGCATAAAATCAGAACAAAACAGGAATATTAAGTCTTCTTTCATCGTTTCGGAGAATATTTAACAGCATGTCAGAAACCCGGGGGATCGGCCATGTCCATGAAAACACCAAATCGACGACGGCGGTTTGCGGATGTGACATACGATCAGGACAGTCCGCTGAGCGTGGCCGTCTCGACACGGGACCGCAGCACGCTGGATATGGTTGCTGCGGCGATCCGGCACAAACAGACGATGCTGGCGTTTCAACCCATCCACCAGGCCAGACCACCGCACAAAGTAGCGTTTTATGAGGGCCCGATCCGCGTATTGGATGCTGCGGGACGGGTGATTCCGGCGGCGGAATTCATGCCACACGTAGAAGACACGGAACTGGGGCGGCAGCTGGATTGCCTGGCATTAGAGGCCGGGTTGAGAACCTTGTCGAAAACTCCGGATATCCGCCTGTCGGTTAATATGTCGGCCCGATCCATCGGCTACGATAAATGGAACCGCGTGTTGGACCGCCATCTGGCGCGCGATCCGCGGATCGCCGAACGGCTGATACTGGAAATTACCGAGTCATCTGCAATGACCGTGCCCGAAATTGCGATTGATTTCATGGACCGCCTCAGCCTGAAAGGGATCAGCTTTGCACTGGATGACTTTGGCGCGGGGCATACGTCGATCCGGTATTTCCGCGACTTCTTTTTCGACATGGTCAAAATCGACGGCCAATTTATTAAGGGGATCCATGCCAACCCCGATAATCAGGCGATCACCGCCGCTTTGGTCAGCATTGCCAAGCAATTCGACATGTTCACGATTGCCGAATTTGTCGAATCAAAAGCAGATGCCGATTGCCTGCTGGGTTTGGGCGTCGACTGTTTGCAAGGATACTATTTTGCTGCACCCACGGTGCGCCCGCCCTGGCAAAAATCCTTTGGAAACAAGATGCGCGCGTAGAGCCGTTCGCCTTTTTGTTGCAGTGCAGCAAAGAACCTTATAACAGACGGAGCCATGGATGGGGGATGCGGAGCGCCCTGCTTCCAAGCGTCGCTCCTGTGTGTCCCGACCGACTGATTGGTAGAGGACACATCATATGACGAATGTCGTAATCGCATCCGCCGCCCGCACCGGGGTTGGCTCATTTTCAGGCTCATTTGCCAACACGCCCGCGCATGATTTGGGAACAGCAGTTCTCGAAGCTGTTGTCGAGCGCGCGGGAGTTGAGAAAGCCGACGTGTCGGAAACCATTATGGGTCAGGTTTTGACGGCAGCACAGGGTCAAAACCCGGCCCGTCAGGCGCATATCAACGCCGGCCTGCCAACTGAAAGCGCGGCTTGGGGCATCAACCAAGTGTGCGGCTCGGGTTTGCGCGCGGTTGCCATCGGGGCACAGCACATCGCATTGGGCGACGCAGACATCGTCGCGGCTGGTGGTCAGGAAAACATGACGCTGAGCCCCCATGCCGCTGCCCTGCGCGCCGGGCACAAAATGGGCGATATGAAATATATCGACACCATGATCCGCGACGGTCTGTGGGACGCCTTTAACGGCTATCACATGGGCCAGACCGCCGAAAACGTGGCCGAGCAATGGCAGATCAGCCGCGAGATGCAGGACACTTTTGCCGTCAGCTCGCAGAACAAAGCGGAAGCCGCGCAAAACGCCGGCAAGTTCGCGGATGAAATTGTCCCGTTCACGATCAAGACCCGCAAGGGCGACATCGTGATGGATAAGGATGAATACATCCGCCACGGCGCCACAATGGAAGCGATGCAAAAACTGCGTCCGGCGTTTGCCAAAGACGGTTCTGTCACAGCCGCGAACGCCTCTGGCTTGAATGACGGTGCCGCCGCCGTTCTGATGATGAGCGCGGAAAATGCGGAAAAACGCGGGATCACGCCGATGGCCCGCATCGCATCCTTCGCGACCGTCGGCCTCGACCCCAAGATCATGGGTGTCGGTCCGATCTATGCCTCGCGCAAAGCACTGGAAAAAGCGGGCTGGAAGGTCAGCGACCTCGACCTCGTTGAAGCCAACGAAGCCTTTGCCGCACAAGCCTGCGCGGTGAACAAGGATATGGGCTGGGATCCTGAGATCGTGAACGTGAACGGTGGTGCGATTGCCATCGGCCACCCGATCGGCGCATCCGGCTGCCGCGTGCTCAACACGTTGCTGTTCGAGATGCAGCGCCGCGACGCCAAAAAAGGTCTCGCAACCCTGTGTATCGGTGGCGGAATGGGCGTCGCCATGTGCGTCGAACGCGACTGACAAATTGATGGAAAGCGGTCAGAGTGTCTGACCGCTTTTCCCGTTTTATGTGTAATTTTCGTTAATTTCCACGCAATAATGTTGCGGACATCGCAGTTGCGATGTACCAAAATTACGGCATGATCAAAAGGAACCCGTAATATGTCTCGTGTAGCCCTCGTCACCGGCGGATCCCGTGGAATCGGCGCCGCTATCTCGCAAAACCTTAAAGATGCAGGGCATACCGTCGCGGCGACTTATGCCGGCAACGATGAAGCAGCGGCCAAGTTCACAGAAGAAACCGGCATCAAGACCTATAAATGGAACGTTGCGGATTATGAGGCGTCCAAAGCCGGCCTCGCCCAGGTCGAAGCAGATTTGGGTCCGATTGAAATCGTTGTCGCCAATGCCGGGATCACCCGGGACGCGCCGTTTCATAAGATGACGCCGGAACAATGGTCCCAGGTGATTGATACGAACCTGACCGGTGTCTTCAACACCATCCACCCGATCTGGCCCGGTATGCGTGAGCGGAAATTCGGCCGGATTGTCGTCATCAGCTCGATCAACGGCCAGAAAGGTCAGTTTGCCCAAGTGAACTATGCCGCAACAAAGGCAGGCGATCTGGGCATCGTGAAATCACTGGCGCAAGAAGGCGCGCGGGCCGGTATCACCGCCAACGCGGTTTGCCCCGGCTATATCGGCACAGATATGGTTATGGCCGTTCCGGAAAAAGTGCGCGAAGCCATCATTTCGCAAATCCCGGCCGGTCGTCTGGGCGAACCAGAAGAGATTGCGCGCTGCGTTGGTTTCCTCGTGTCGGATGACGCAGGCTTTATCAATGGATCGACCATTTCCGCGAATGGCGGCCAGTTCTTCGTCTAAGTCGATAAGACAAACAAAAAAAGGGGTCGGTTCCAGTGAACCGACCCCTTTTATTATCCCGTAAGATCCCTGCGCGCGGGGATCAGCGGGAAGATCCGAAGATCCATCCAAAAACTTCACGCAGGGCTGCACCACGTTCAGCATGGGCGTTTTGAATGGCGCGGTAGGCTGCGGGGTTGGTTGTATTCTCGATCATGTCGGGGCCTCCATCGGCTTAGTGTTCCTTGTGTGATACCTATATGCGCTCAATCATTGTTTTCGACAAACGAGACTTTTCAACGGTTCAGTTAAGATTTATTGATGTGAAATGAGTGATCGCCTACCCCCCTTGACCGCCTTGCGCGCCTTTGACGCCGCCGCACGGCATATGTCCTTTGCCAAGGCTGCCGAAGAGATCGGGGTGACCCCCGCGGCCCTGTCGTTTCAGATCAAATCCCTGGAAGAGCATTTGGGCCTGCCCTTGTTCCGGCGCTTGAACCGGGCCGTTGAATTGACAGAAGCGGGCCGCGCTTTGGCGCCGGGCGCTGCAGAAGGGTTCCAAACCCTTGGCGCGGCTTGGCGGTCAGCGCGTCGGCTGACGGATTCCCAAACGCTGACGGTGACCGCTGGCCCTGCCTTTACCGCCAAATGGATGGCCCCACGCCTCTATGAATTTGCGCAAGCGCATCCCGAGATCGAATTGCGGTTTTCGGCCAGCCTGCGCCGTGTGGACCTGGCCCGCGATGACGTGGATGTCGCAATCCGATTTGGATATGGTCCAGATGACGGTCTGTATTCCATGCCGTTGTCATTCGAATGGACGATGCCCGTCATGGTGCCAGAAATGGCAGAGCGGTTTCCAACACTGGAGAGCCTTTATGATGCGCCGCTGCTGGTTGATGAATCGATCAATTTTCTGAACCCGCCCTGCGATTGGCCCGCGTGGTTTCGTGCCGTTGGGTTGACCGAACCACCCAAAACCGGTTTGCGGTTTTCACAGGCGGATCATGCGGTAGATGCTGCGCTCGCAGGTGTCGGGATCGTTCTGGGCCGTCGATCTATTGTGGTCAAGGATCTGGCCGACGGTCGACTGGTCGCCCCTTTTGCCACGGCGATCAGAACCCAAGCCCATTTTCGGTTCCTCTGTATGGAAGGGGCAGAGCAGCGCCCCCAAGTGGTCGCCTTTCGCGATTGGATTCTTGACGAGATAGATAAAACCCGGTCTGTCACAGAGGCCCTGAACATCATCAATATCGAAGACGTCCCCGCAAAATGACACGTTCCGCCGCTACCGCCATCGGGTTTGTTGCCGTGCTGCTTTGGGCTTTGCTTGCCCTGTTGACCGTAGGGTCGGCACCGACCCCACCTTTGCTGCTCAACACGATCTGTTTTGGGATCGGTGGCACGCTGGGTCTTATTTGGATGGCCGCAACAGGGCGACTGCAAGAGCTGCGTAGGGTGCCGTGGACCGCCTATGCCTTTGGCATTGCCGGTCTTTTTGGCTATCACTTCCTCTACTTTTCGGCCCTGCGCCTTGCCCCCGCAGCCGAAGCAGGGCTCATCGCCTATTTGTGGCCCTTGCTGATTGTCCTGTTCTCCGGATTGCTGCCCGGAGAGCATCTGCGAACGGGGCATTTGATTGGCGCTTGTCTTGGATTTGCAGGGGCTGCCTTGATTATCACCGGCGGGGGGGCCGGGTTCGAGCGGGCGGCGTTGCCGGGATACGGGCTGGCCTTGCTGTGTGCCCTGACATGGTCGGGATATTCGGTTCTGTCACGACGGATCGGGGACGCCCCGACCAGTTCTGTGGCCGTATTCTGTATCGGCACGGCAATCCTGTCGGCCATCCTGCACATTACGTTGGAGGAAACCGTTTGGCCCCAAGGCGGCTTGGGCTGGATGGCAACGATCGGCCTTGGGCTGGGCCCTGTTGGCCTTGCCTTTTACGTGTGGGATATCGGGGTGAAACGGGGCGACATTCAGCTGTTGGGCACCAGTTCGTACGCGGCAACGCTGTTATCGACGATCCTGTTGGTCGTTGCCGGTGTCGCCGCGCCAAGTTGGACCTTGGCGCTGGCAGCCGTTTTGATCACCGGGGGTGCGGTGCTGGCGGCGCGCGCCAGCCTCACCTCTGCGAAAGCCTAGCTCGACAGACGCTCAATCTCTTCTTTCAGGGCAAGTTTCTGTTTCTTCAACATAGAGATTTGCAGGGCGTCCACACCAGGCGATCGTTGGGCCTGTTCGACTTCAACACTCAGCGAGTGATGCTTCTTTTTGAGTTCGGTCAGATGTGCGGTCAGGCTCATGCGGGTCTCCAATCTCTATTTTTGCCCGACGAGTGGAGCATAAACTGGGCATTCTGTCACGCAGTCGTTTCAAAATGTGGATAGATCGCCCGTGGATTCGCACCCGTCAATGGGCGTTCTTCGGCCATATGAGCGGCGCGGCATCCCGTAAAATGGATGTGGTTTCAGGCGTGTAACTGTCGCCATCTGCGGTATGGCGGGCCCCTTGGTGCATAATCCATGGTGCCCATAATTTGAACGCCGCCCGCCCGGATTTACGGGCGCGCAGCAGGATCAGATGCGGCGGTCGACCGCCCCGTGCGGCCAATGGCAGAACCTCGATGGATCCAAGGCGATCCTGACAGGCGGCCAAAAGTTCCGGCAACCGCTCGACCCGGTTGATCATGTGCAGATAGCCTTTCGGCGCCAATCGGCGCGCAGCCACGTCGACCCACGTGGCGAGTTCAATGTCCAGAGTGAAAGCCTTTTCGCGCCCGGTATCTGCCGAACCGCTGCGGTCCCCTGCATGGTAATACGGCGGATTGGCAATCACGAAATCGAAACGGCGTTGTTTGAGCACCTCAGGCAGCTGCGTGATATTGGCCTCGTGCACATCCAGATCGAGCGCGGCAGCACGCGCATTGCGCCGGGCCAGATCAGCATAGGCCGGTTGGAGTTCTACACCAGCC
Source organism: Paracoccaceae bacterium (assembly GCA_965198725.1). Classification (GTDB taxonomy): domain Bacteria; phylum Pseudomonadota; class Alphaproteobacteria; order Rhodobacterales; family Rhodobacteraceae; genus CBDAPX01. The sequence continues at coordinate 1,183,901 of CBDAPX010000001.1, read as the reverse complement.
AATGCCAGCCCTGCCACACGCGCCCCGAGGCATAAGATTGCGGCCCCAGCGCCACATCCAAGGTCGAGAACCGACTGGCCGGACTGTGCGGGAACCGATGCCGCCAGCAAGACGGGATCGACACCGGCGCGATACCCGGATCGCGGTTGCTTTAAGGTCAGTTTCCCGCCCAGAAAAGCGTCGTTGGTCAGGTCTGAATCGTCGAAGCGGGTCACTGACCCAAATCGATCTCGTTGTCGCGCATCACGCGCAAAGCCCAGTCATAATCTTCCTCGCGCACCATCATACGACGTGGAAAAATACCGATGCCGCCCTCAAGGATGCTCATGTTTACGTCCATCTGAAAGCAGTCTATATCCTCCCCCTGAAGAAGGGCTGAGGCGAATGCCATGATGGTTGGGTCGGTGCTGCGCAAAAGTTCCTTCATACGGAGTGAAATTGGGGCAATCCCCGGTCTTTGTCGAGCCTTGTTAAGCCGTTTCAGGCACTTGTGTCAGGAGTTGTGATGGACACATCCACGATCATGAAACCCCATGAGCAATTGGCCGAAACGCTGGCCGAGGGAATGACCGGGGTGAACGCGCTGATCCGCGACCGGATGGCATCTGAACACGCGCCCCGCATCCCCGAAGTCACGGCGCATCTTGTCGAAGCAGGCGGTAAGCGGTTGCGGCCGATGCTGACGCTGGCGGCAGCCAAGCTCTGTGGCTATGACGGCGAAAACGCGGTCAAACTGGCCGCAACGGTCGAGTTCATCCATACCGCCACGTTGTTGCATGATGATGTCGTTGACGAAAGCCAGCAGCGGCGCGGACGGCCGACGGCGAACCTTTTGTGGGACAATCAATCCAGCGTATTGGTGGGCGATTACCTGTTTTCGCGCAGTTTTCAGTTGATGGTGGAAACCGGTTCCCTGCGCGTTCTGGACATTCTGGCTAATGCCTCTGCCACGATCGCAGAGGGTGAAGTCCTGCAACTGACAGCGACGCAGGATTTGGCAACGACCGAGGCCGTTTATTTGCAAGTCGTGCGCGGCAAGACGGCGGCGCTGTTTTCAGCGGCGACCGAGGTTGGCGGCGTGATCGCCGGGGCGCCAGAAGATCAGGTTCGGGCGCTGTTTGACTATGGAGATGCATTGGGCATCGCGTTTCAAATCGCTGATGACCTGCTGGACTATCAGGGTGATACGGCGGCAACCGGCAAAAACGTCGGAGATGATTTCCGCGAACGCAAGTTAACCTTGCCGGTTATCAAGGCCGTCGCACAGGCCACACCAGAGGAGCGCGCGTTCTGGGAACGGGTCATTGAGCGCGGTGAACAGGGCGACGGTGACCTGGAAGAGGCCCTGTCACTGATGAGCAAATACGCAACGCTGGAGGCGACACGCGACGATGCGCGCGCTTGGGCGGCAAAGGCGCGGCGAGCGTTGACGACCCTGCCCCAGCATCCGGTTCGGGACATGTTGGACGGGTTGGCAGATTACGTCGTGGCGCGGCTGAATTGATGGGCATTTGGGGGCGCTGCCCCCGGCCTGCGGCCTCCCCCGGGGTATTTTGACAAGAAAGAAGCCAGTTGTTTCAGAGAAGCCGGCCCTGGGCGGACCACCATTGTGGGTGGTTGGCGCGAAGCCGTTTCAGCGCCTTCGAGGCCGAGGTTTGGTCCGCGGGAAAGAGGCCAAAACAGGTGGCACCCGATCCGGACATGCGGGTCAAGAGCGCGCCGGTTTGGTCCAGTGCGGTCAGGACATCACCGATGACAGGGGCCAGAGAGATGGCCGCGGGTTGCAGGTCATTGCGCTGGGTTGCCAGCCAGTTGGCGAGGTTTTGAGCCGTCGCCCACTTGGGTAGATTGTTCGGCATAGGTGGATTGGTTTTCCGGTCCAGCGCGGCAAACACGTTGGGTGTGGACAGCGGCACCCCGGGATTGACCAGAACGATGTCGAGTGGCGGCAGTGGTGCGAGCGGTTCGATCTCTGCGCCAATGCCCTGCATCCGGAGCGTTTGTCCCGTCATGCACATGGGAACATCGGCGCCCAGTTGTGCCGTGGCTTCCGCCCGAGGCAGGGGCGTGTTCCAAAGCTGGCTGAGGGCCTGCAGTGTTGCCGCGGCATTGGCCGATCCACCGCCAATGCCCGATGCAACCGGCAGATGTTTGTCGAGGGTGATGGCGACACGGCCGTTGGGGTCAAGAAACCGTGCGGCGCGCAGCACAAGATTGTCGCCCTCGGCCGATAGCCCGCTGGATTGAGGGCCAGTCAGGCTCAATTTCAGTTGATCGGAGGGCGCGACAGTAATGCGATCACCGATATCGGCGAAGGCCACAAGACTGTCGAGCAGGTGATACCCATCGGACCGTTGTCCGGTCACGTGCAGGGTCAGGTTGATCTTGGCTGGCGCGAAGACCTCAACCGTCGTCATTGGCCACTTTGAGCGGGTCGGCACCTTCTTCGGCCAGAACCGCATCCAGGCCTACATCCAGCTTGCGGCGGATACGGTCCGGGTCAGCTTCGGCATTGGTGTCTTCGGGATCGATGAACGACAGGGCGCGTTTCCATTGGAACTCTGCCTCGCGCGCACGACCGACCGCCCAATAGACATCCCCAAGGTGGTCATTAACCACCGGGTCGACCGGCATCAGGGCGACGGCACGTTCCATATGTTTCACCGCTTCGTCGTAGCGACCAAGCCGGTAGAGGACCCAGCCCAGGCTGTCGACGATATATCCGCTGTCAGGTCGTGCCGCGACGGCCCGCTCGATCATCGACAAGGCTTCGTCCAGTTTGATGCGTTTTTCCACCAGTGAATAGCCGAGATAGTTCAGAACCTGCGGCTGATCCGGGTTAAGCACCAGAGCCGCGCGAAAGTCGCTTTCTGCGGCGGGCCATTCGCCCAGGCGTTCATAGCTGATGCCGCGCGCATAATGGATGAACCATTCGCTGCGGTCGCCGTCCTCGGTGTGGTTCAGCGCCAAGTCATACGCCGCGACCGCAGCGCGATAATCCTCTTGCTGGCGATGGATGTCACCCAGCGCGGAATAGACCGCAGGAAGGCTTGGGTAATCGGCGCTGAGTTGTTCCAGCACTTCGATCGCGGCGTCCGGCTTGGCCGCACGCCGCAGAACCTCGGCCCGGCCAAGCTCTGCAGCGCTGAAATCCGGGCTGTCGGACGGGATTTGCTTATAAGCATCTACAGCAAGGTCATATTGATCCAGCTCTTCAAGCAGATCAGCCACCAACAGAATTGCATCCACGTGATCTGGGCGAAGGTATTCCGCCACGCGGCCATATATCAGAGCGTAATCATCGGCGGATTCGCCACTGAGCGCCGCCCCGATGGTATAAAACACTTCGGCCATGCCGTCCGATACCGAACGGATATGCGAAAACGGCAATTGTTCGCCGTTGGCCAAGCGATCGGCAACTGCTGTCAGACTGGGATCAAAGATGGTGCCAAAAGCATCGGCCAACATTTCGAGCGCATCATCATTCCGACCGAGTTGCGACAGAATCTCTGCTCGTGCGACCGCACCTCGGCGGGTCATCAGGGCCGGGCCGGATTGCGCGTCGGCGTAAATCGCCTCTGCCCCTTCGAAATCACCGACCATGGCCAGCGCCATGGCTTTGTGGAGCAGGGCAAAACCGCGAAGACCGTTTTGTTCCGCCACCTGGTCAAACGCTTCAAGCCCCTGCGCAACTGAACCTGCGCCAAAATGGGCCCAAGCCGTCACCAGCCCATCAACCAGCGGGCCAATGCCCACATTGTCCGGTGAACGGGCCAGCAAGGCGTCAAAATCTTCGTTCGCCGCAAGATGCGACACCATAATCATATGGGCCACCTGGCTGCGCAGACCGTTGTCTTCCATGATTTCGGCAATCGGCACGGCCCGGTCCAACCGCCCAAGGGCCAGTTGCGACAGAGCGGCGTTTTCCATCAGTTGCGGATTGCTGGGATCGCGGGCCAGAGCCTTGGTGTAGTACTGCGCCGCGGCTTCGAAATCGCTGTTAGCAATGGCATTGCGCCCGGCCAGATAAGCACCGGAGCTTTGTGCAGCCGCTGTGTCAATGAAACCAGTGGCGACCACGAAAGCCAAAGCAGCCACGGTCGTACGAATCGATGAAATGCCCAAAAACCCTGCCTCTGTTGCTGTTCTGCCCATCAAAGCTAGGGGGATCGGCGGGCTGGCGCAATGGCGCAACCTGTCTCGGCGCGCCATTGCTCATAGAATTGATCACATATTGGGGTAATTTGGTCCGTCGCCGCCTTGGGGCGTGACCCAAGTGATGTTCTGGCTCGGGTCTTTGATGTCACAGGTTTTGCAGTGGACACAGTTCTGGAAGTTGATGACGAACCGGTCGTCCTGACCTTCTTCGCTGACAACCTCATACACACCCGCCGGGCAATAGCGTTGGGCAGGTTCCGCGTATTTGGGCAGGTTCGTTCCAATCGGCACCGACGGATCGGCTAGTTGCAAGTGCGCGGGCTGGCTTTCTTCGTGGTTGGTCATCGAGAAGCTGACATTGGTCAAGCGGTCAAAGCTGAGAGTGCCGTCCGGCTTGGGATAGGCGATCTCCTTGTGCTTTTGTGCCGGTTCTGTCGCCTCGGCATCGTTTTTGCCGTGCTTGAGAGTTCCGAACAGTGAAAAGCCGAGCGTGTTGGTCCACATGTCCAGGCCACCGCCCACCAAGGACGCCACCAGCCCGTATTTGGACCAGAGCGGTTTGACGTTGCGCACTTTCTTAAGGTCTTTGCCGATAGCACCGCTGCGTACTTCGGTTTCATATGCGGTCAGTTCATCGCCTGACCGGTCTGCCTTGATCGCGTCAAATGCCGCTTCGGCCGCAGCTTTGCCGGACAGCATTGCGTTGTGATTGCCCTTGATGCGCGGGACGTTGACCATGCCGACCGAACAGCCCAGCAGCGCAACACCCGGTGCCACCATTTTTGGCATCGACTGATACCCGCCTTCAGAGATTGCGCGTGCGCCATATGCGACGCGCTTACCGCCCTTCAACAGGTCAGCCACCATTGGGTGATGCTTGAAGCGTTGGAATTCCATGTAGGGGAACAGGTAAGGGTTCTTGTAGTTCAGGTGGACCACGAACCCTACATAGACCTGATTGTTTTCAAGGTGATAGATGAAAGAGCCGCCGCCCGCATTGCTGCCCAAAGGCCAGCCCATGGTGTGGGTCACACGGCCTTCCTTGTGTTTGGCTGGGTCGATTTCCCAGATCTCTTTCATGCCGATGCCGTATTTCTGCGGCTCGTGCCCTTTTGACAGGTCAAACTTGGCGATGACCTCTTTGGACAGTGATCCGCGGACACCTTCACCAAGGAAGACGTATTTGCCGTGCAGTTCCATGCCCGGCTCGTACGCGGGGCCGGGTGTGCCGTCCGGGTTCTTGCCGAATTCACCGGCCACAACGCCTTTGACTTCTCCGTTTTCGCCATAGACGATTTCGGAACACGCCATCCCGGGGAAGATTTCGACACCCAATTCTTCGGCCTGTTCGGCCATCCAGCGACAAACGTTGCCCATCGACACGATGTAGTTGCCGTGGTTGTTCATCAGCGGCGGCATCGGCGAATTGGGGATACGCAACTGACCGGCTTCGCCCAGCATATAGAAATTGTCCTCAATCACCGGCGTGTTCAACGGAGCGCCTTTTTCCTTCCAATCGGGGATCAAGGCGTCCAGACCACAAGGATCCAAAACAGCACCCGACAGGATATGAGCACCAACCTCTGATCCTTTTTCCAGGACAACGACATCCAGATCGGCATCAAGTTGCTTCAGACGGATCGCTGCGGACAGACCGGCCGGACCGCCCCCGACGATGACGACGTCGTATTCCATTGCTTCGCGTTCAATATCGCCCATTTGAGGCGCTCCCTGGCTAGCGTTTCCCGGTGTCCATCGGGCAGAATAATGTTTCGTGGCAGTTACCTTTTGGCAGTCTGTAAGGTCAAATACAACCGGACGTCAGAACCGTTGAAAAGGTCAGTATTTTGATCGGTTCGCGACAAACTGACACCGTTTGTGCATTGGGTTTCCGAAAACGGATGTTTTCCATCGCCCCGCGCCAAGGTATCCGGTCGCCTCTTGCAATCCGGCGGCGGTTTAGGTCAGGTATTCGCCAAACATGACACGCGGCCACCAAAGCCGCCCTATCCGCACGGAAAACGACCACATGGACAAGATCCCGATGACCCCTTCGGGCTACTCCGCCCTTGAGAGCGAGTTGAAATATTTGAAAAGTGAAGAACGCCCTGCGATCATCAAGGCGATTGCCGAAGCGCGTGAGCATGGCGACCTGTCGGAAAACGCGGAATACCATTCGGCGCGCGAAAAACAGTCGTTCATCGAAGGTCGAATCAAGGAACTGGAAGGCATCATCAGCCTGTCAGACGTCATCGACCCGGCAACGTTGAAGGGTGCGATAAAATTTGGCGCCACGGTCACCTTGGTCGACGAAGACACGGATGAAGAAAAAACATGGCAAATCGTGGGAGAACACGAAGCCAATATCGAGGCCGGGCTTTTGAACATCAAATCGCCAATTGCCCGGGCCTTGATCGGCAAGGATGAGGGCGACAGCGTCGAAGTGCGCACGCCGGGTGGCGAAAAATCGTACGAAGTGCTGAAAATCGTCTATGCCTGACGGCATCTGACAGGAGCACCCTATGGCCGACCCAGAGAACGCCCAACAAACGCCGTTGGGCCTCTATGAAAAGCCCCAGCGCGCCGGGGTCACAGCGATTGAAGTGATCGCGGTCCTGCTAAGCCTTTTGTGGCTGGGTGCGGCGGTCTTGTATTTCGTGTTTGTGCCCGGGATTGAAACCGATGTTACGTTCAACAGCCTGCAATTCATTATCACGCTCTTGGCGATCTTTAAGCCTGTTGCGATGATCTGGGTGGCGGCCACCGCCGCCCGGTCGAGCCGGGTAATGCGCGAGGAAAGCGCCCGCCTACAATTGGCAATCGACGGTATTCGCCAAGCCTATGTAGCGCAGCAACAACAAAAGGGTCCCAGCGGGACAGAACCATCGGTTGCCCGCAAACTGGATGAAATCGCGGAAACAGCACGAAAAACCGAAACCGCGCTGGCGACGTTTTCGACAGTGCGGCGCTAACCAAACAGATTGCAGGCAACCGCACCTACTTCCGGAAACACCGTGGATGATCAAGGATCGCTTGCCCTGGGAACACCGGCAGAGGACCTGTCGCAACCCATTGCGACGGGTGATTTCATCAGGGCGATGAATTTCCCGGAAACCGCCGAGGACGAAGACGGTTTTGCCGCTTTGCGCCGCGCTTTGCGCGACCGCAAGGCGGCGCAATTGATCCAAGCGGCGCAGGATGTGCTGACATTGCTCAGTCAGGACGGCATTTACATGGACGACCTTCGGCCAGATCGCGCGCGACCAGAAATTTGGCGGCAATTTGCCCATGGCGCGCGCGGCCGAACGATCGCCGCACTTGGTGGGATCCGGGACCGCTCATCCCTCGCCCTGACCGCAGCGCGGATGAAACAGGACCCGATTTTCCGGGATGCTGGGCATCATTTTCTACGTCGTTTTGATCAGATGATGTCCGAATTTGAACCGGTCGCCACGGATGAAGAGATTTCTGCGCTGAGCGATACGCGCACGGCACGTGCCTTCATGTTAATCGGGCGCGTTGCCGGGACGTTCGACTGATTTCCACCGCCTATGTTGGCGGTTTGGGTCGGTCACTGCGGCGACAGGTAGAAGTGGTAGGGCACAAATTGCACCGGGTCCCCCGGCTCGATCGTCAGGGCAGCTTCATCCAGTTGGACCAACCCGGTTGACCAGCTCAGCCCGCTGATCCGCCCAGATCCTTCGGATGCAAATGTCTCGACCTGACCATCGCGAATGCGGGCGCGCAGGTATTCGCGACGGCCCGGTTTTTTGCGTTTGGTAAAGGCGGCGGGCATGGTGAAGCCTTGCGGCACGCTCCACGCCATTCCGGCCAACATGCGCATGGCGGGGGCTGCAAAGATCAGGGTGCAGACAAACGCCGCCACCGGATTTCCCGGCAAACCGAAAATGGGCATGCCTTTCCACAAGCCCAGCGCAAGAGGGCGGCCCGGCTTCATGGCAATGCGCCATTGCTGCATCGCGCCCGCTTCATTCAACAAGGCTGATACATGGTCCTCATCGCCCGCCGATGCTCCGCCAGAAGTCAACAAAACATCTGCCTGTGACGCTGCAAGGTCGATGCGGTCACGGAGGGCGGTTCGGTCATCGGGCACATGGCCAAGATCGACCGCTTCAAACCCCATCTCATCAATCAGTGCCAACAGCATTGGGCGATTGGCGTCATGGATTTGTCCCGGCGCGGCTGGTGTTCCCGGAGCGACCAACTCGTCCCCGGTGGACAACACGGCCACCTTTAACGGCGCGTGGACCGTGAAATCTGACAATCCCGTGGCCGCCGCCAGCGCCAGATCGGGGGCGGTTACGCGCCGGCCCTTTTCCAAGACAACCTGCCCGGCCTGCATGTCTTCGCCAGCGGCGCGGGCGTTTGCGCCTTTCTTGATCGGGCCGCGAAATGCGATGATCCCGTCGCCGACGGTCACGTCTTCTTGCAAGACAACCGTATCCACCCCATCCGGCAAAGCCGCCCCTGTCAGGATACGAACGGCTTGGCCGGGCGGCACGGGATCTTTCAACTTCGGCCCCGCCGTTGCGCGATGCGCAAGAAGGGGCAGGATATGATCCCCTTCTGGCATGGGCCCGGCAAAGCCATAGCCGTCGACCGCGGCGTTGGCATGCGGCGGGTTGGATCGCTGGGCAATGTGATCTGATGCCAGTATGCGGCCCAGCCCCTGCATCAAGGGAACGGTTTCTGCACCGGTGATCGGTGTCAGCCGGTTCCGCAAATGCGCCAAGGCGTCCTCGACCGGGGTCCAATCGACACCGGCAGGCAGCGCAAAACAATCATTGCTAAGCGGCGGTGGTTTCAGATCGGACTGCCCGGCCAGTGCCGCAAAATGCGCTTCGTGACCAAGCCCGAGGATCCAGCCTTCTTCCGGGGCTTCAACGTCCAGCCAATCGGCCAGCTCTGCTGCGGGACAGCGCGACAATGCGCGGGCCACCAGCTCAACTTGAACCGCGTCCTTGATAACGGCGTCACCTGCGCGCACATCCAGTTCCAGACGCACAGCGTCGGCAATCAATGAAGGCCAGATTTCCACAAAAGCAACCGGCCGATCCAATGGCTGAAATGGCCAAACCGCAACCGCGTCAGCGAAGCGCGCCCGCAGACGGGACAAGACCGGCAGACCCATCAAAACCTGACTGCCGACGGCCCCCGCCCCGGCCAATTGCCAACAGGTAAAGGCACCTTTGGCGATATGCTCGGCCTTGCGTCGCTCGGCAAACGGATTGCGGTAGCTGTCCTTGCGGCGTGGCAGACCGACAATGTCGCGTTTCAATGCATTGCCCCAAAACGGGCCGGCCCCATCGCCCAGCGCAAGGTTCAGTTCCGCAGCCAGATCAAAGCGGTTGTTACGGTCCGGCGCATCCTCGATCCGGGCCGCGATCCAGTCCCACAGGTCCAGCGGGTCAGGTGAGCCGGTCACAGCTTCGGCAAATCCGGCCGGATACCCAAAGGGAAAATCAAAACCGATGCACAAGCGGCGTTGGGCCGCTGTTTCATCTGCAATCAAGTCCGCCAACCATGCTTCGGCCAGTGTTCGGTTGCGAAAATACTGCGCGGGTTCAACCCGTCCGTTTCGGGCAACGGCGATCCAAATCGCATCTGCTTTGGGACGCGGGCCCTGATCATTTCCGCCCGACCAATCGACCATGGCGAAGGTGTCAAAACCGGTCACAGCCCAACTTCCGCCAGAATGAAATCGGCAATGGCAGGCGCATCGTTCAGATCAAAAACAGGACGATCCAGGTCCAGAGGGACATCGCTGGCCACCGCGCGGACCGTGGGGTCATTCGGCGCAATCAAGGGGTTACCGGTTTCGGCGCGATGCGCCTCTACCTTGAGGTGCTTGTCCCGTTTGTACCCTTCGATCAAAACCAAATCCACGGGCGAGATTTTCGACAGCAGGTATTCGAGGGTCGGTTCTTCGCTGTCCCGCAATTCATGCATCAGGGCGAAACGGTTGCGCGACGACAACAACACCTCAGTGGCGCCGGCCATCCTGTGCCGGTGGCTGTCCTTGCCGGGATGGTCGACGTCAAAGGTGTGGTGCGCGTGCTTGACGGTCGACACCCGAAAACCACGTCCGGTTATTTCCGTCACCAGACGCTCCATCAGCCCGGTTTTTCCAGCGTTCTTCCATCCGACGATTCCGTAGACTTTCACAGCATATCCTCAGCTCGCGCGAGGTCTTCGGGCGTGTTGATGTTGAAAAACGCATTATCGTCGAACGCAGTCGTGGCCGCGCCATGCGCATCGGTCCACATGACGACTTTGCGCAGCCCCCCGTTAAGGGCCGAACGCAGATCATGACGCAGCGCAACAGGCCAGAGGCCAAATGTCGGATGGCGTGTAGATTTGCCGCCCTCTTGCGTTCCGGCCAATGCAATCGGTGTGTTGGCGCGGGCGGCTGCGCGGATCAGACGGTGGGCCAAGTCGCGCGGGAAAAACGGCGTATCTGCCGCCGCAGTCACAATGTGATCGGCTCCCATCGCCGCCGCCCAATCAAGCCCTGCCAAAACGCCCGCCAAAGGCCCGGGGTAATCCGCAATACTGTCCGATATCACCGGCAGGCCGAATTCAGAAAACCGCGCGGCATCGCCATTGGCATTCAGAGCAAGCCCGCCCACCTGAGGTTCCAGCCGGTCAATCACGCGGGACAACAGTGTTTGCCCCCCCAGCATCAGCATACCCTTGTCGCCGCCGCCCATACGCCGTGCTTGTCCGCCCGCCAGAATGACGCCCAGTGGATAGTTCATTCGGCAGCACTCTTTCTGCGGTGTTTGCGATCCTCGGACGCAACCGAGGCCGGGTCCACATCTCGGATCAGACGGTCATCGCCCGAAAGGCACATGAACCGTTGCCCGCGCATACGCCCGATCAGGGTCAGTCCGACTTCCCGCGCGATTTCGACGCCCCAAGCCGTGAACCCCGACCGAGAGGCAAGAACCGGGATGCCCATCATCGCGGTTTTGATCACCATCTCAGACGTCAGACGCCCGGTTGTGTAGAGGATTTTGTCCGCAGCATCGACATTTTGCGACAGCATCCAACCTGCGATTTTATCAACGGCATTATGCCGACCGACGTCTTCCATATAGACCAGCGGTTGGTCCTGATGACACAGCACAGTGCCATGTATTGCGCCCGCCTCAAGATAGAGAGACGGGGTCCGGTTGATCCTTGCCGCAAGCGCGTACAGCCAAGAGGTCCGGACAGAAACGGCGGGCAATTGTACGCCCTCCAACCCCTCCATCATATCGCCAAAGACGGTGCCAACGGCGCAGCCGCTGGTTCGGGTCTTTTTCTTTAGCTTGTCTTCATAAAGGGTTTGTCGCGTTGTGCGCACGATGACGGTCTCCAGCTCTTCATCATAATCGACACCGGTTATGTCATCGTCCGGCTGCAACATGCCTTGGTTACGCAAAAAGCCAAGCGCGAGGTAATCGGGGTAATCGCCAATGGTCATGGCTGTCACAATCTCTTGGCTGTTTAAAAAGATCGTGAGCGGGCGTTCTTCAACCACGGCAATCTCTGCCGCTGCACCGGTGTGATCCACACCCGTAACGGCCCGTGTCAGCCCCGGCGCGGCGGGGTCCGGGGCGATCAGAAAATCGCCGGTTTCGCTGGCTTTGGCCATTCCAATCCCCCTCGGTTCATGCGTAAGTCGCGTCTGAGCAATCTAGGAGCTTCCGGTGCCATCCTCCACACCCAAAAGATATTTTTGGCGAGGGGTCCTCGACAGCACGCCATTTGTCTTTGTGGCGGGTCCGTTCGGGATGCTGTTTGGTGTGCTGGGGGCCGAAGCAGGTTTGAACCTGACACAGGTCATGGCCTTTTCCCTTACCGTTTTTGCCGGGGCGGCCCAGTTCACAGCCTTGCAATTGATGCAGGAAAACGCGCCAACGGTGATTGTCTTAATCTCCGCGCTTGCCGTGAATTTGCGCGTGGCGATGTATTCCGCATCGCTCACCCCTTACCTGGGCGGCGCGCCTCTGTGGCAAAGGGTGTTTGCGGCTTACTTTACGGTCGACCAATCCTATGCCCTGTCGATTGTGAAATTCGAACAGGATACGACACTGACCCTGCCTCAGCGCATGGCGTATTTCACTGGCACCTGCGCGCTCATCGCGCCGCTTTGGTACGTGGTGACGTTCCTTGGGGCGGTTTTGGGGGCGCAGATACCAGACACCTGGGCGTTAGAATTCATCCTGCCATTGGCCTTTACCGCGATGGTCGGGCCAATGCTGCGGACGCCCGCGCATCTGGTCGCCGCCTTTGTCGCCTGTGCTGTCGCGCTGCCGGCGGCAGCGTTGCCCTATAACCTCGGGCTGATCGTTGCGGGTGTTGCAGGTATGCTGGCCGGGGCCGAGACCGAGCGACGCATGACACGGCGTGGGGTCCAACAATGACGCTGACACAAGACCAAAGCACCATTTGGATCGTGATCGCGGGTTTGGCGATTGGCAGTTTCGTGCTGCGCTTCGTTTTTATCGGCTTCGTCGGCAGCCGCCCAATGCCGGAATGGCTGTTACGGCACCTACGCTATACGGCGGTTGCGATCCTGCCAGCGCTTGTCATCCCGTTGGTCGTTTGGCCTCAGGCGACCGGAGGATCCCCTGACCCGGCACGGATTTTCGCGTTCCTAACCACCGGGGCGGTTGCCTATCTCAGCAAGAACGTCATTTTGGCCATTTTTACCGGTGCAGCCACTTTGTTTGCGATGCTGTATCTTCTGGGTGGCTGACGAAGGGCGGCGCGCCTTGCTCAGCCGCCAGATTGCAATGCCTCTTGCTGCGCCTGGCGCAGTGCGGCATCGAGGTCCGGATTGTCGTCTTCGTAATATTTGTCAATCTCGACGTTCGGATAGGCTTCCAGCTGTTTCATCAGGTTGGCCGGGAACATTGTTTGGCTGATGCCTTCGTAACCGGGCAAGCTCGACACAATGTCTGACGTCGCACTGGTGCAAAAAGCTGGGCCGACGCCGCCATATTGCAATGCGGTCGCATAGGCCCGCTGTGCGGCTTCAAACGAGACCGGGATTTTTTGGCTGACCACATGGTGCGATGCGCGGGCATGTGCGCTTTTGTAAAAGAACTCGACCCGCGGGCTGATCCCAAAAAGCACATCGTTTCGTTCCGGAACACCGGCGCGGTAAAACGATCCAGCCGGGTCAAACAGAATGCGTTCCTGGGCGTTGATGATCAAAGTTGAATGCGCGCCAGCCCCGTTTCGGTTCGACACCATGGTCAAAACCGTGACGTAGTACTCGCTGTTATCGACATAGCGGACCGCATCCAGTTCGCTTTGATCGGCAAAAGGTTGCTTTCCGGCACAGCCCGCAAGCACACCCAGCAGAACAATTAGGCTTAGGGCTGCGCGTATCATGCCGGACTCGCTGTGTTTAAGAGATGAAAATCGCCATCAGGACCAACAGAACGATAATGCCGATGACCGAATAGGTGGTCGCCGCCATGAACCCTTCAAAGGTCTTTTCCTGGACTTCAATGTCCATTTCGCCGTGCTTGTGATCATCCATAGTCTTTATCCATTCGCGGTTTCACGCCTCGATAGACCAATTCCAAATTCCTGTCACGACGTCAATCGGGCGCAGGTCAAACGTCCTGCACGTCATCTTCGATTTCCGCGGCCAGCCGGAACCCGATCCGCGTCGGTTCGGGGCGGTTTTCGGGCTTCGGCAAGGCGCGCAGCATCACGTTCAACTGGCTGACATGCTGAACAAGCTGCGTTTTTGCGCCGTTCGTATCAGTCCCATAAAACGTGATGATATCGGGATCATAAAACCCCATGCCCTCGATTCGCACGACCCCCGTCTCGCCCCCGGCGAAACCCATCGCGACCTCCTGGTCCTTATCCAACTGCTTTTCGAAATTGTGGATGTAGAGGATCAACCGCTCATAGGCCCATTTTGCCGGGCTTTTGCTTTCCACGGGTTCTTGCAGCTTTTTGGGCGTCTCCGACGGAGCCGTCTGATCCTCGCAATGCACCTCGCGCCGTTGCGGGATCGCAGCGTTTTCAGCAGCGTCTGCCGTCGTGTGAATGGCGTTATCCATGAGACCCCTTTCTGGTTGGTCCAGAAACTCTATCCGTTTTTGGCGCGCTGTGGAGGGGTAGAAATCATGGGCAGGCTCAGCGGGTGGTATAGACGTCGCTGGAATTCAACGTTTCTTTTGTAATGTGGGCGGCGGCAAAGCCGAAGAACGCATGCACACGCGCGCTGCGGCGCACATCAGGATGGGCCAGTACCCACAGGTCCCAAGTATCGGCAGGGTCCGGATCATGAACGCGGCTGAAATCGGGGCACTTTTCGCCGAGATAGGACGGCATTGCGGCGACCCCCAAGCCCGCGCGGACCAGATCAAATACGCCCATCATCGTGTTGGCGACGGTCACAGTTGCCTCGGCGGCTTTCACCCGTCGGGTGATCTGGTTCATCGCCGATTGATCATAATCAGAGTTCAGAACGATCCAGTGCATTGGGTCGCCCACATAGCCCGTTCGAGCATAGGTGGCGAAGGAGACAGGGCAGAGTTTTCGCCCCACCCATCGGTCTGGAGGTGATTTGGTGGGCCGCAGAGCAATGTCAGCCTCGCGCTGCATCAGGTCCAAGGCCCGCGGGTCCGTCAAAATGCGCATCTCGACGGCCGGGTGCGCCTTTTGGAACGCTGCAAAAACCGGGGAGAGACAGTGCAAAAGCGAATTTGTCGTGGTGACGACCAGATCGCCAGCGAGCCGCAAATCTTGGCCGCTTAACTCAAGCTCGATCTCGTGCATACCGTCATTCAAAGCGCGGGCATGCTTGAAAAACACTTCTCCGGCGGCTGTCATCACATACCCGTGGCTGCGTCGTTCAAACAAACGCACGCCCAGCTTAGCCTCGACGTTCTCGACCCGACGGAAAACGGTTGAATGATTGACGCCGAGCACCCGAGCGGCCCCGGCAAGGCTGCCAGCGTTGCAGACGGCCAATATGAAGGGGATGTCGCTCCACTCCAGCTTTTGGGCTATCTGTGCTTTCATGCAATGCTTCTTTGCATACTCTGCCAATTTACTTGCACTGATAGCATATCTTAAAACCAACCATCAATGTGATGGAGGTTTGGCATGACCGGAAACCTAAAACTGCCGCAAAGACGCGGCCCAAAACCGGAAACCACGGCACGCCTGCCGCATTCCCAACTGACTCAGCATGGCCCGGACAGCATTGTCGACCAGCTGCATGTCTGGTGCTTTGATCTACCGGGTGTTGCAAACGAACACAGCCGTATTTCCGTGCCCGGTGCGCGTGCGCTGGTCTTGCACGACTGCGCAAACTGTAACCACGATGCCTTTATGGTCGGGCGCGAATTTGCCCATATTCATCCCCATCCCGACAGTGGCAGCATGCATCTCAAGCTCAGCGCTGAAGACGCGCAAAGCGTGATCGATGCCGGTTGGGGAGAAAACCATTATTTGGTCACCCAAGGACATTACCCCATGGGGTTGGTCATGGTGTTTTCGCCACGCGATGACGCGGAATTGGAGACCGTTAAAACGATCGTCGCGCGTTCCTATGAATACGCGACGGGAACGGTTTTGCCGGGGTAACGCAATTGCATCCCTAGCGGCGGGTATAGACCCACGCGCCATCGTCGCGTTTTGTGCGCGTGACTTGGTTTGCCAGATACAGGTGGTTCACATGCGCAATGGCCTCGACCAAGGCCAGACCGTATTCACCTTCACCAATGGTGCGCTTGAACAGTGGCGGGAAACACTCTGCCGCCGCTTTGGGCGTGTCGAGATGGGTCAGCAACCGACCCAAGGCGCCGTGGTGGTTTTCGATCAACTGCTGAAGGCGAAACGCCAATCCGGTAAAGGGCAGCTTAAGGCCGCCAAAGACCTGATGACCCGGGCGCGCCATTGGTAAGAACCGCTCACAGGCTTCCAGCCAGTCTGACACCGGATCGGCCATCGGTTCGGTTACATAAACGCCGAGGTTCGGACTGATCGACGGCAGAATCTGATCCCCGGACAGGACGATATCGTCAGACCGGCTCCAGAAGGTTGCGTGTTCGGGTGCATGTCCGTTGCCAATATGAACATCCCAATCACGTCCGCCCATCCGGAGCACATCATCCTGCTTGATCCGGCGATAGCCCAACGGCATCGGGGCCACGATATCGGCATAGTTAAAGGGCCGGTCCTTGGCCCGTTGGGCCATAATCTCTGGATCCATGCCCGCGCTGCGATAGAATTCCAACGTTTCGGGTGGCAGGGTTGCTTGCTCGTCGAGGCACAGCATCCTTGAGAACAACCAGGATGTCCGCGTGGTCCAAAGCGTCGCGCCGTGTTCTGTCTGAAACCAGCCGGCAAGACCCACATGGTCCGGATGGTGATGGGTCACGATCACCCGGCCGACCGGTTTCCCGGCCAGAGGTCCGGCCAAAAGCGCTGACCAGATATCCTTCTTTTTTTGGACGCAAATCCGGTATCGATGATGGTCCAGCTGTCGCCGTCGTCCAACGCATAGACGTTCACGTGATCCAATCGCATCGGCAGAGGCAGACGCATCCAAAGGATGCCCTCTGCCACTTCTAATGCCGTGCCATGTTCCGGAGGCTCAGGCCAAGGATACCGCAGCGCGTCCGCCGACCCATCCATGGATCAGGCGGCCAGATCGTCGAGGTTCATCGCGTAAAGGCCGTCGGCACCACTTTGGGCATGTGCCAACAACCCGGCATGCTCTGGCAGCATCCGTGTGATGTAGAAGCGTGCCAGCGTTTCGCGCGGACCGCCGGGTTCGGCAACTGCCGCCATCAGGTGGAAATGACCGCCCAACACCCGCGCAAAGGCACGCAGGTAAGGAACCGCACCGGCGAAACGGTGATCCATGTCCGATTGGGACACCATCCATTCGGTCGTTTCGCGCAGCGTTTCGGTGGCCTGCCACACGGCTTCGGCCAGATCAGGATGCGCGGCCTTCGCCCCTTCGGCAAAGGCCTCGATTTCATCGAGCAAACGCGTCGCCGCCTCGCCACCATCCATCATCTTGCGTGCGACAAGGTCCATCGCCTGAATGCCATTGGTGCCTTCGTAAATCGCCGTCACCCGTACGTCGCGGGCATATTGCGCGGCACCGGTTTCCTCGACAAAGCCCATGCCGCCATGGACCTGAATGCCTGTGTTGGCGACATCAATGCCGACATCTGTGCCAAACGCTTTGGTGATGGGTGTCAGGAACGCCGCCCGTGCAGCCCAATCTGCGTCCCCGGTTGCGGTTTGCATGTCGATTGCGACGGCATTCGACAACTCAATCGCGCGCGCGGCAAAGACATCGGCCTTCATCGCCATCAGCATGCGACGCACATCCGCATGTGCCGCGATGGAATAGCCATGGATGGAACGGCCTTGCTTGCGGTCGAGCGCATATTGCATCGCGTGCTGAAAAGCCCCTTCGGCAGCGCCGATGCCTTGGCCACCAACGCCCAGACGCGCGTTGTTCATCATTGTGAACATCGCGGCCATACCGCGATGTTCCGGGCCAACCAGCCACCCGGTTGCACCGTCATATTGCATTACACAGGTGGGCGAGCCGTGCAGGCCCATTTTGTGTTCAAGGCTGACGACACCCAAACTGTTGGCCACACCCGGCTTGCCGTTTTCATCCGGCAGGTACTTGGGAACAAGAAACAGCGAAATGCCCTTGGTGCCCGGCACACCGTCCGGCAACCGCGCCAAGACCAAATGGCAGATATTCTCGGCGATGTCGTGGTCGCCCCAGCTGATATAGATCTTTTGTCCGGTGACGGCGTAGGATCCGTCGCCGTTTGGCTCTGCCTTTGAGGTCAGCGCGCCGACATCAGACCCCGCTTGCGGCTCTGTCAGGTTCATGGTGCCGGTCCATTCGCCCGACATCAGCTTGGGCAGATACAGGGCCTTCAGCTCGTCCGAGGCGTGATGTTCCAATGCCTCGATCTGGCCTTGCGTCATCAACGGCGCCAATTGCAGCGACAGACAGGACGCGCTCATCATTTCATTGACCGCGGTGGTCACCGCCATCGGCAGGCCCATGCCGCCATATTCCGGGTCCCCGGCGATCCCGACCCAACCGCCTTCGGCAATCGCGGCCCAAGCCTCTTTGTAACCTGGAGAGCATCGCACAACACCGTTTTCCAAAATGGCCGGATGCAGATCGCCGTTGCGTTGAACCGGGGCCAGAACTTCTTCGGTCAGCTTGCCTGCTTCGGACAGGATTGCTGTTACGACATCATCCGTGGCATCTGCAAAACGTTCTGTTGCGGATACCTGATGAAACCCGACAACGTGGTTGAACAGAAAGTTGTATTCATCGACCGGGGCACGATACGGCATCGGGATCCTCTTAACGTAAAGCGGTGGCCCTGCCGGTCTTGGAATCCGTGCAGTCCACAAGTATGTCTTTGATCTCTGAGCTATTCGAAACCTTCGCGCCTTTGGGCGCAACCGGAACGCGGCGTCACGGGATGGACACGTTTAAAACCGACCGATTGAGGGCAGATCCTGATGCGATACGCCGTGCAGCAGAGTTGTTGCGCGCCGGTCAACTGGTGTCTTTTCCGACGGAAACGGTATACGGGCTTGGGGCTGACGCGCGCAACGGGAATGCGGTTGCCGGTGTTTACGCGGCCAAGGGACGTCCAGCTTTCAACCCGCTGATCATCCACGTGACGGACGTAGAGACCGCACGACGTTACGTCCAATGGAATAGCGAAGCGGACCGATTGGCGTCGGTATTCTGGCCGGGACCGCTGACGATGGTCTTGCCCATCTCTGCCTCCGGATCGATTTCGTCGCTGGTCACGGCGGGACTTGAAACCGTTGCCGTGCGCGTCCCGGCGCATCCGGTCGCGCAGTCTATCCTGCGGGATTTTGATGGCCCGGTGGCCGCACCTTCGGCCAACCCGTCAGGCAAGATCAGCCCGACAACTGCGGACCATGTCTGGTCGGGTTTGGGTGGAAAGATCGCTGCCATTGTCGATGGTGGGCCGTGTGAAGTCGGATTGGAATCCACGATCCTGAACATGGTGGATACGCCAACACTTTTGCGCCCGGGTGGATTGCCGATAGAGGCTATCAACGCCGCTTTGGGTCACGATGTTGTTCACCCTGCTGCCAATGCCCCGATTACGGCACCGGGCCAGCTCACCTCGCACTATGCTCCAGGGTCAACGGTGCGGTTGAATGCGGATGGGCCTTCTGGCAACGAGGTCTTCCTTGGGTTTGGCGCCATGGATGGTGATGTGAACCTGTCCCGTGCCGAGGACCTGATGGAAGCCGCGGCAGGGTTGTTTGATGCCCTGCACAAGCTGGATGCAATGGGCCGACCCATTGCAGTGGCCCCGATCCCGAATACCGGATTGGGCGTTGCCATCAACGACCGGCTACACCGCGCAGCCGCCCCAAGACCGTCTTAGGCGTGTCCGGCGCTGGCCGATAAGCTCAAAGGGTCAACACCAAGAGAATTCAAAGCCTGCGTCCATATTTCTTCATAGTCCGAGGAAAAGACCAGCGCTTCGGCTGCATCGCAGGTCAACCAGCCGTTCATGGTGATCTCCTGTTCCAATTGGCCCGGCCCCCAGCCCGAATAGCCCAGCATCATACGCGCATGTCGCGGTCCCTGCCCGCGGGCCATGTCCTCTAAAACATCCACGGTGGCGGTCATGTGCAACCCTTCGGGCACTTTGAGTGTTTGCAAACTCGATTCGTAATCCCGACTGTGCAGAACGAAACCCTGCGCCGTTTCCACAGGCCCACCAAAGAGCACAGGCGCGTCCGTGCGATAGGTTCCGACATCGATGTCCAACTGTTCCAGCAAATCCTGTAGGCGCAGATCAGCTGCCGGTTTGTTCACAATCAAACCCATAGCGCCCTTGTCGTCATGCTGGCACATGTAAACCACGGAATGCTCGAACCGTGGATCATTCATCCCCGGCATCGCAATCAAGAGTTTTCCCGTGAAATCGACCATTCGATGAGCTGCCCTTTCTGTGGCACGCGCAAAGGTAGAATGACCGTTGACCCGTGTCGGTGCAAGCGATGTGTGAAACTTGGATCAAGAAAGGTTGCAATCCGCTGACCGGATCGTGACTTGGATTCTGATGATGCAATTGCGACATAGAGAGCATGTTTAAAACTGGACTTCTTGGCGCAATGGCCGCTCTCGGCTGTGGATTGGCTGCACCTGTGCAGGCCGATATGGGCGATATCGTTCGGGTGGAAGTGCTCGAAGGCGGCATGACGCGCGATGGTACATATCAAGCGGCCCTTCGACTGACGCTGGCCGATGGGTGGAAGACCTATTGGCGGGCACCGGGCGACGCGGGCATCCCCCCCAGCTTCAACTGGCGCGGATCGCAAAACGTTGCCGCAACCTCCTTTTCATGGCCGACGCCGGATGTCTTTGATCAAAACGGCATGCGCTCGATCGGATATGAGAACGAATTGGTTCTGCCGATCGAGGTGACACCTGCAACCAGCGGTCAACCGGTGCGGTTGAAGGGGCGCATGGATATCGGCATCTGCAGCGATGTCTGCGTGCCAAGCTCTGTTCGGTTTGACCATAATCTGGACAGAAATGCAGAGCGCAGCCCGGCCATTGCCGCAGCGCTGGCGGATAGGCCGTTTTCGGAACGGGAAGCTGGCGTGCAAAGTGCACAATGCCGCATCACGCCAACCGAAGGCGGTTTACAGTTGGAAGCCCGAATTGTCATGCCTTCAGCGGGCGGGACCGAGGTCGCGGTGATCGAGCCCGGCAATCCCAAGGTCTGGGCGTCGGAACCCGTCACATCTCGCAGTGGGAACACGTTAACCGCGCGCAGCGACTTGGTGCATGTTGAAAAAGGCGCCTATGTCATTGATCGGTCCGCCGTCCGCATCACGGTGCTGGGCCGGGATCACGCCGTGGACATCAAAGGCTGTGCCGCCGGATAAGCGGCGCCCGGTCCTGGGCGCCATTGCAGTAACATTGTTGGATGACAAAGCGCTCTTGGTGCAGCGTGGCAAAAACCCGGGCCGTGGTCTTTGGGGGTTTCCCGGTGGCCATGTGGAATGGGGCGAGACGGCACAACAGGCTGCGGTGCGCGAGTTGCGCGAGGAAACCGGCGTGATCGCCGACCCGCTTGAGTACCTGACAAATGTCGATGTGATGGACCCGGATGCACACTACCTTTTGGCCGCGACTTTGTGTGTCTATCGCACCGGTACGCCGGTTGCGGCCGATGATGCGATGGACGCAGCATGGTTTTCCTGCGCTGATATTCTGGCTGACGTGGTCCCGCTCAGCCCGCATGTCAAAGACGTCTTGCGTCAGGCTCGGGCCCGCTTGGCGGACCGGCGCGTGTAAACCAACGCCGACAACAGATAAACGATCAGAACGATCACCATCGTGCCCAGCACAAAGAGGGCCAGCCCGGCCCGCAACGGCGGACGGTCCGCCAGAGCCGGCAAAGCAGTCGTGATAAGCTCTGGCAGAGTCCCGGTCACCATCGGGAAACCGACAATAACCGTCAACCAGCCAGCGACCAGAAGGGACGTGACGATGACCAATTGGCGCAGGCCGCCGCTATCCGGTCTCAAGGCGCGTCGCAACGCGATCAATGGCTGCGCAAAATCCCTTTGCATTGCGACCAAGGCAGGCACGACAAGCAACACAAGGATCATGCTAAATCCTAAACCATAGACCAGCGTAATCACGGTTGGCTTCAGGAACTGCGCTTGTTGCGAGCTTTCGTAAAGAAGCGGTGTCAAGCCAAGCACCGTTGTCAGCGTGGTCAACAGAACCGGGCGCAGGCGATCCGAGGCCGCGTCGATAATCGACGGGATCAAGCCTCGGTCCTTGGCATATTGATCAATTGTCGTCACCAGCACGATAGAATCGTTAATGATGATACCTGTCATGCCCAAAAGCCCGACCACAGTGAACATGCTGAGCGGCACGCCCCATGCGTGGTGCCCATAGATCGTACCCACCAGTCCAAACGGGATGATTGCCATGACAACCAGTGGTGTGGTCCAGCTGGCAAAAACCCAAGAGAGGACAAGGTAAATACCCGTCAGACACAAAACCAAGCCGGTCATCGCATCCTGCAGGAACTCGTTTTCCTGTTCGCTCAGACCTGCCATCTGGAATTCCACCTGACGTTCACTGGCAATTCTGGGCAGGATGTCATCGCGCAGGATCTGGTTGATCTCTTCGGCACGGGCAGGGTCGTCCTCGGAAATGTCGCCCGTGACGTTAATCAGACGGATACCGTTTTCGCGACGGACCGTCGAAAACCCGGTGCGCTGTTCAACACTGACAATATCGGCCAGCGGCACATATTGCCCGGACGCGGCGCGCATATACGTGCGATCAAGGAAATCAGCCGTCAACTCACCCGCGGGCAATTCCACCCGGATTTCCGCACTGCGCGGTCCATCTGGATAAGTGGCGGCCTCGATCCCGTTCAAACGGTCGCGCAGCGCCCGGCCCAAATCATCGATCGTAAAGCCAAGCGCCTGACCTTGTGCCGTCAGATCAAGGATCAGTTCTTCCTTGTCATAGGCCAGATTGTCCTCGACCGCCGACACTTCGGGATATTGCAGCAAGGCGGTTTGCAAGTCATTGCTGGCCGCCTTCATCGTATCCAGTTCGGCACCGTAAAACTCGACATCCAGAGCATCCCCACCGGGACCAGAACGCCAGCCACGGAAACTGACCGTTTCAACCAGCGGATGGCGCGCGACGCGGTCCTGAAGCTCGGCCACAAAGGCAAAGCTGGAATAGCCGGGCCGCAGATCGGCATCGATCAATTCAATCGAAATACCGCCCAGCAAATCGGAGTCCTTGCTGTCGGCTCCTGCCAGACCACGCCCGGCGTTGCCGCCAACTTCGGCCATGACATAGTCGACCGGATAAACACCTAGGCGCTGTTCCAACTCTGCCGCCAACGCATCTGTCGCCTTCTGCATTTCGCGCATCATGGCCAGCGTGTCTTCGCGTGTCGCGCCATCCACCATTGCAAAGTTTCCGGTCACGGACCCCCGTTCCGGCGCGTTGAAGAAGCGCCATTGCACATCGCCACGAATGAACACGGCGACCTGAGAGGCGAGGATCACGATAACGATCGCAAGAACCACATATCGGCCCCAGATCACCCAACCCATGAAAGGGCGGAATAGGTTGTCGCGGACCCATCTAAACCCGATATTCACCACGCGGCTGGGCATGTCGTACCAATGCTCTTTGGCAGAATGGGCAATTGCGTGGCTCATATGATTTGGCAGGATCAAGAAGCATTCGACCAGCGACGCGGCCAGTACCGCAATCACTGTGAGCGGGATGTCTTGGATCAGGTCACCAAACCTGCCGCCGATCGCTGTCAGGCCAAAGAATGCGATGATCGTTGTCAGCGTTGCGGCAAAAACCGGCATCGCCATGCGGCGGGCCGCGTTTTCGGCGGCCACCACGGGGTGTTCACCCAATCGCCGGGCGCGAAAATCGGCATGTTCGCCGACAACGATGGCGTCGTCGACAACGATGCCGAGGGTGATGATCAGTCCAAACAGACTGACCATGTTGATAGTAATCCCACCTGCATACATCAGTGCAACGGCGGCAAACATGGCCGCCGGTATGCCCGCAGCCACCCAGAAGGCGATCCGGGCGTTGAGGAATAGGAACAGCAGAACAACAACCAGACCCAAACCAACGAGGCCGTTGTCCACAAGAATGTTCAAACGGGCCGTAATCGCTTCGGCCCGGGTACGGATCAATTCAACCGTCACGCCTTGCGGCAGCGTTTCCTGCAGCTGCGCGGCCACCTGTTCCACTTGCCGTTGAATTCCAATGGCATCGCCTTGATTGGACCGGTCCACGCGAATGGAAATCGCTGGTTCGTCGCCGACAAAATAGCTGCGGTTGCGGTCAACACCCTTGACCTCTATCCGCGCGACATCTCCGATGGTCAGCTTTGACCCATCCGCGTTGGACCGCAGCACGATGCCTTCGATCTCGTCCGCCTCTCGTTTTTCTGTCCCCGTTCGAACCCGCAAGTTTGCCCCGGTGACGTCCCCTGCGGGCGCGGCATCGACCTCTGCAGCAATTGCATTGGCAATCTCGCGCATGGTCACGTCGTGTTCGATCAGCTTGGCCGAGGGCACTTCGACAAGAGTTTCGGGCGCGGCGACGCCTCGAATGGTGGTACGGGTTACGCCCGCCTCGAACAGACGCAGCACCAGTTCATCCGCAAAAAGTCCCAGTTGATCCGGCGAAACCGGGCCGGTCACGACAAGGTCGGTCACCCGATCCCGCCATGCGCCGCGGCTGACAACCGGTTCATCCGCGTCGTCTGGCAATGTCGTGACCAGATCGACGGCGGTCTGCACATCATCGGCGGCCCGGCCCATATCCCAGCCGGGTTCAAATTCCAACGTGATCCGCGCGGACCCTTCGGTGCTGCGCGAACTGGTGCTTTCAACACCTTCCACCGCGATCACCACCGGTTCCAGAACCTGAACGATCCCGGCATCCACATCTTCGGGTCCCGCCCCGTCCCAGTTGACGCGGACTGTGACGTTATCAACGATCACATCTGGAAAAAACTGCGCCCGCATATTGGGCATCGCAGCCGCGCCCAGCGCCAACAGCACAAGCAACAACAGGTTGGCGACAGTTCTATGCCGGGTAAAGTAGCTGAGGATGCCTCCGGCGGCGGCGGGAATATCGCGGGCCATCTGCCGTTACCCCCCCATCCGGGACTCGAGCCGTTCGACAAGCTGAGCGGGCACCTGCGTTTCGGCCAATTGCGACAGCACACGGGCCTTGGCCTCTGCCGGCATGCGCTTGTTCCCTTCGACAAATGCAATCATCTTGGCCCGACGTTCTTCGCTCAGCTCCAGCATTGCAGGTGGCGCGGGCGGCGCGTCGGCGTCTTCGGCCCTCAGAGGGCGTACGCGAATGCCTTCTCCCAAAAGCGGTGTGCGACCGGCGACAACTTCGCGGCCTTCAAGGCCCGGGCCCCGCACCAGAATATCGTCACCCTGACGACGCAGCAGCTGGACTTGTTGCAATTCCAGCCGATCCTCGGGGCCCAGAACTAGAACGGTTTGGTTTGCATCCATTGCCGAGGCTGGAAGACGGGCAACATTATCGAGAGGCGGTTCTTGCACTGATACAGTCACGAAATCCTCAGGCTTGAACCCCGGCGCGGAATAGAGCCGCGCAAAGATCAATCGGCCTGACTGACCTTCACCTGCCACAGCGGCATCGCGGCTGATTAACCCTGTGGCGACCAGAGAATTGCTCGCCGCATCCAGTGTTGCCGTCACGGGGGCTGGCATCAGGTTCCCGTTTTCGTCCAGCAAGTTGGCGTATTGCGCGGTGGACACGCGAAAGGCGACCTCAAGCGAGGATGGGTCCACAAGCTGAGCCAGCTTTTCATTGGCCGAGACCAGGCGCCCTTCGACCAACGTCACCTCGCTGAGTGTGCCGTCAAAACCTGCCATCACCTTGGTATCGGACACATCACGGTCCGCTTCTTCCAATGCGATCCGGGCACGGGCCAGCCGGGTGGCGGCCTGATCAACGCGGCCCTCGGCCTGCGCTTCGGCAATCCGCCGGGCCAAAACCGATTGGCGAGCCGCCGCGGCGGACAGCTCTGCCTCTTCGACGGACGCTGCTGTGCCAACGCCGCGACGCGCAAGATCTTCCTGCCGCGCCAGCGCCCGGGCCCGCAGATCTGCCTGATCCTCTGCCGCGCCCAGTTCATCACGGGCCAGCAGCAAAGAGCGTTCGGCATCGCGGGTTTCAGCCTCTGCATCCAGCAGATCGCTGGCAATACGTTCCCGCGCGGCCGATGCATCAGCAGGGTCGATATGGATCAGCTCATCACCCGCGCGCACCACGCCGCCTTCAACAAAGCTTTCGGACAGCCAGACAATCCGCCCACCGGTTGCCGCGCGCAATTCCAAGGTCCGGCGACTTTGCACTTGGCCAAACGCCTGCAAATCCGGGGCAATCGTTTCGTAGGTTGCCGGAACGACGTTTACCGCAAAAATGCGTTCGCGTTGTTGTGGTGCAGGAGGTTCGTCCGCCAGCCGTGTCTGGACCGCACCCATGATGATTTGACCGGCAAATATGATAAGGGCCAGCGTTACAGAGGCCAGCAAAACGCCCATCAAGCTTTGTCGCAAAAAGCGCATGGCGGCGATCCTATGGTTTCAATTCGTCACATAATAGAGGGTAGACCCTACAGGTGCAAAACCAACCCCTAAGACGTTTAACGATTGCGAGAGTTATTTCCGTCGCTGATTTTCAGTAAGTCGCGGAAAAATTTCCACGAAGTTGCAGGGCCGATGACGATAATCCAGTTGTTTTAACAGGATTTCGTCCCAAGCATCCTTGCAAGCGCCAGGGCTTCCCGGCAAGGCAAAGAGGTACGTTCCGCCTGCGACACCACCCGTTGCGCGCGATTGAACAGCGCTTGTGCCAATTTTTTGCATCGAAACGATGGTGAAGACGGTGCCGAACGCGTCAATTTCCTTTTCATAGACGTCCCGGTGCGCCTCTACGGTTACGTCGCGCCCGGTTAGGCCAGTGCCCCCAGTGCTGATGACCACATCGATGTCCGGATTGGCAATCCAGCTGCGCAAGCAACCAGCAATTTTGGCACGGTCATCTATCACGATCTGGCGGTCTGCCACTTGGTGCCCCGCCGCCGTAATCCGGTCGACCAGAGTTTGCCCGGATCTGTCTTCTTCCAAAGACCGGGTGTCCGATACTGTCAGGACGGCGATCCGAACCGGGATGAATTCCAGGCTCTCATCAATGCGGGACATGGCTCAGGTCCTTTCCATAACAGCCAGACGCAACGCAAGGCCGACAAAGATCGTGCCGGTGACATAGTCCAAAATCCGCCGCGCGCGTGGCGATCCTGTCAGAACCCAACCCGCGCCAGCGGCAAAAGCGCCGACCGCACCATTGATGACAAACCCGCCTATCGCCAAGAGCACACCATAGATCAGGAATTGGGCCAGTACCGAACCCGCCGCCGGATCAACAAATTGCGGCAGAAACGCCAAGACAAACAGGATCACCTTTGGATTGCTGATATTTACAAAGAACCCGCTGCGAAAGGCTTGACCCGCGGCCACCGTCCCGGACGCCGTTTCCATCGGGGACGCTGATGTGGTGCGCAGGGCCTGAAAAGCGAGCCACAAGAGATACGCGACACCGACCCACCGGATCACATCAAAGAGCCATGGCAACGCCTGCACCGCAGCGCCCAGTCCCAGTCCTGCGATTGTGACATGCACGAGGGCCCCCGCAGAAACCCCGGCACTGGATGCCAATGCCGCGCGCGGCCCGTGTTTCAATCCTTGCGCAAGGCAGAACATCATATCCGCACCCGGTGTCAGGTTCAGCGCAAGTCCTGCCGGGATGAACGCCAAAAGCGTTATCGCATCAATCATGTGTTAGTTGTGCTTTCAGTTCCAGAAGATCCGCCCAGGTTTCGCGCTTCGCCGCCGGGTTACGCAGCAGGTAAGCAGGGTGAAACATGGGCAAAACCGGTTTGCCCATCGCATCCTGCCAATCCCCGCGCAGCCGCGTGATCCCACGTTTCCCAAGAACCGCGTGACAGCTGATATTCCCCATCAGAACGAGGATGTCCGGCTGGGCCAATGCCACATGCCGTTCAAGGAACGGACGCATCATGCCAATTTCTTCCGACAAAGGATCGCGGTTTTGAGGCGGGCGCCATGGCAGGACGTTGGTGATGTAGACGTTTTCGGTGCGCGACAGATCAATGGCTGATAGCATCCGGTCCAGCAATTGTCCGGCCCGACCAACAAATGGCCGACCTTCGCGGACTTCATCGCGTCCCGGGGCTTCGCCGATAATCATCACCCGGCTTGATGGCACCCCATCGGCAAAAACAAGGTTTTTGGCCCCGCGTTTCAGGTCACAGTGTTCAAACGCCCCGAGGGCCGTTTGCAATTGTCCGAGATCCCGCGCTTGGCGCGCCGTTGTTTCGGCGGCAGCTACGGGATCCATATCTTGTTTTTCTGCAGGCTGAGTAGCCACCGCAGCGGGAGCGACAAGCGTTGGTTTCGGCGCCGCAGCCTCCAGCCCATAACGGTCAATGGGCGCATCACAAATCCCCTCGGTCGCGCCAAGTTCGATTTGCCACTCTAGTAATGCAAGCGATGCCGCCGATGTGTGACCTGATTCCATGCATGGAAGCTAACGCGCCGTTCGGGGATGTGAAACTCCCCCATCTCAGCCCCACAAAACCGTGACAGAAAATCGCGCGTTGTTTCGCCAATCTAGCGACCGCTGTCACAGAACTGTTTATCTCTTCTCTTAACCAATCGTTAACGAAACGCAGCCACCTGGAGGAAGCTACAATGACGAAAATTGATCAAAGCGATATGTCATTCGACGATTGGGATGAATTGAATTTCCCACGTCCCGAGGAACAAGAATTTGACCGCGTCGTGGAACGCGCGATTTCGCGTCGCGGATTTCTGGGTGGTGCACTGGCCTTCGGTTCCGGCGCCGCGGTCATGGGCACCGGCCTGCTGAAAGGCTCCACGGCCTTGGCGGAACAAACATCCCGTTTCGCGTTCGAACAGATTGCCGCACAAACGGACGGCACGGTTCATGTTCCCGCAGGCTACAAATGGGACGTTCTAGTGCGTTGGGGCGACCCGCTCTTCTCGGACGCGCCCGCATTCAGCGCCGAAACAGGCCACCCATCCGCGGGCTCCGACCGGGTGTTTGGTGAAAACACCGATGGTATGGAACTCTTTGCCAAGGGCGGTACCGAGTTGCTGGTGGTGAACAGCGAATACCCCAACCCCAAGGTTAACCTGCCTGCCGCACAGGAAGGGGCCGCTGCATCCGCAGATGACGTCGTCCTGTTGCAACAGATCCAAGGCGTTTCCGTGATGGAAGTTGCCGAAGGTGCGAACGGCTGGGAACTCGTTGTCGACAGCACCTATAACCGCCGCATCCATCACAACACGCCAATGACCATCGACGGTCCTGCTGCGGGTCATGATCTGCTGAAAACGGATGCGGATGCGACCGGTACAGTGTCGTTGGGCACGTTTAACAATTGTGGCTCGGGCCGCACGCCTTGGGGCACCTACCTGACCTGCGAAGAGAACTTTAACGGCTATTTCGGGACCACCGAAGAGCTGGCACTGGACGATGTTCACGCCAACGGGTTTAAACGTTATGGCGTGTCGACAAAGGTTGATCCGGGCCGGTACAATTATCACGGGTTTGACGCACGCTTTGATGTGTCAAAAAACCCCAACGAACCGCACCGCGCCGGTTACATTGTCGAAATCGACCCTTGGAACCCCGACGCGACCCCGGTCAAGCACACCGCCTTGGGCCGCTTTAAGCATGAAAACGCAGCCTATGCGCTGGCCCCTGATGGCCGTGTCGTTGTATACATGGGGGACGATGAACGTGGCGAATACATGTACAAATGGGTGTCGCGCGATGTGTATGTCCCGGGTGGCGATACCTCGACATTGCTGAGCGAAGGTCAACTGTTCGTGGCCAAGTTCAACGACGACATGACCGGCACATGGATTGCACTGACACCGGAAGACACGGGTATGACCGAGGCGGAAATCGCTGTCTTCACCCGCATGGCAGGCACCGCGGTCAGCGCGACCACCATGGATCGTCCAGAATGGATCGCCGTGAACCCAACAGCGGTCGAGGCTTATTGCTGCCTGACCAACAACTCGCGGCGCGGGGCCACCAACGACGATGGATCGATCCGCACAAATGCTGCTGGTGAACCGATGGTCCCGAACGCACCGAACCCGCGCGAGATCAACCGCTATGGTCAAATCGTGCGCTGGCGTCCGCACAATGACGACCATGCGGCGGCGACCTTTGACTGGGACCTTTACGTTATGGCCGGGAACCCGACCGTACACCCCGAAGGCCCCTATGCAGGGACGGCAAACATCAATGCCGGCAACCTCTTTAACTCGCCGGACGGCATGCAGATCGACACCACCGGCGTGATCTGGATCCAGACCGACGGCAATGACGACAACGAGGGTGAGTTTGCCGGGATGGGCAACAACCAGATGCTGGCAGGCGATCCGGTCACCGGCGAAATCCGCCGCTTCATGACAGGTCCGAACGGCTCTGAGGTGACCGGCCTGACATGGTCTGCGGACAAACGCACCATGTTTGTTGGCATTCAACACCCCGGCGCCCCGTTCCCGGATGGCGAAGGTGTTCTGCCCCGCTCGTCGATCATTGTCATCAAGCGGGACGACAACGCCCTGATTGGCTAAGCCAAAGAGCGAAATCACAGGAACCGCCCGCGGCATTTGCTGCGGGCGGTTCTTTTTTTGTCGGCCGGCGTTTTGCCATTACGCTGGCCGAACTTGCCCCGCCCCAAATCCCTGCCTATAACGCCCGGGACCACCAGCATGGAGCGGCCGATGTCCTTTGATCAGCGCCACCTTTTGGGCATCGAACATCTCAAACCGCATGAGATCACGACGCTGTTGGACCTCGCTGACACTTATGTCGAATTGAACCGCCAATCTGTGAAGCATGGCGATGCGTTGGCCGGGCTGACACAGGTCAACATGTTCTTCGAGAACTCGACCCGCACACAGGCCAGTTTTGAACTGGCCGGCAAACGGCTGGGGGCGGACGTGATGAACATGGCCATGCAGGCCAGTTCGATCAAAAAGGGCGAAACCCTGATCGACACCGCGATGACGCTCAATGCGATGCATCCCGATTTGCTAGTCGTGCGGCACCCGCATTCCGGCGCGGTGGATTTGTTGGCGCAAAAGGTCAATTGCGCGGTGCTGAATGCCGGTGACGGGCGGCACGAGCATCCCACGCAAGCGTTGTTGGACGCGCTGACAATCCGCCGGGCCAAAGGTCGGATACACCGGTTGAACATCGCGATTTGCGGCGACATCGCCCACAGCCGGGTTGCGCGGTCAAACCTGATCCTGCTGGGCAAGATGGAAAACCGCGTGCGGCTTGTCGGCCCGCCCACCCTGATGCCGTCCGGCATCGGCGAATTTGGGGTCGAGGTTTACGACTCGATGGAAGAGGGTTTGCAGGACGTCGACGTTGTCATGATGCTCCGCCTGCAAAAAGAACGCATGGATGGCGGGTTCATTCCGTCGGAACGCGAATACTATTTCCGCTATGGGCTGGATGCAGAAAAGCTGTCTCGCGCCAAGCCGGACGCCATCGTGATGCATCCCGGACCGATGAACAGGGGCGTTGAGATCGACGGGACCCTAGCGGATGACATCAACCGATCCGTTATTCAGGACCAGGTCGAAATGGGCGTGGCCGTTCGGATGGCAGCCATGGACCTATTGGCGCAAAACCTGCGGCAGGAGCGTGCCGCATGACCGAGATTACAATTCCGGCTGGGGAAAAAGGCGCGGTGCGCGTTTTTTCCCTAAGCCTTCCGGTGGAAGAGGCCGCAGGCCTGATCGCGCCCAAAGCGGAAGACGCGCTCTCACCCACAACCCATCCGACCGCCGAAGCTGCTGCGCGCCTTTTGGGAACCGATGCGCTGGATACCGCGTTTATCGAGCTCTTTCGGGTCAAAGACCTCGAAGGGGTTGGATTGGCAGATTACCTGACGCTTGGCATCGGCATACCGGATGACGACATCGCACCGGACCGCCCCAAGCTGGACGCGCTGGATGGGTATGTGATCGTCTTGCTGTCCGCCGCCTTCCCAACAGGCGAAACGGTCCTGCGCCCACCCTCTGAAATGACCCTGATCGGCAGTTATGGTGTGCCAAAGACGGACTGGACCGCGGCACCGATTGCGACGGAAAGCGCCAAACCGTTCACCGGAACGCCAACCGCCCCCCGCGCCCGCCGGGCCCGGGCCACGCGGGTGGGTGGGATCATCGTCGCGATCGTGCTGATCGTCTTCTTCCTTTTGATCTGGGTATTGCTATGACCACCATCGTTTTTCGGAATGCCCGACTGATCGATCCAGAGATGGGATCGGACGAGATTGGCGAACTGGTGGTCGAAAACGGCCGCATCGCCGCCAAAGGCGCGGTTGTCGCGGTGCCAGAGGGTGCCCGAACCGTAGATTGCAACGGCAAATGCTTTGCCCCCGGGATCGTTGATCTGGGCGTCAAGGTTTGTGAGCCGGGCGAACGGCACAAGGAAAGCTATCGCTCAGCGGGACTGGCCGCTGCGGCGGGCGGCGTGACAACGATTATCACCCGGCCTGACACAACGCCCACCATCGACAGCCCGGAGACACTTGAATTTGTCACCCGCCGCGCACAGGCGGATGCCCCGGTGCATGTGCGCCCCATGGCCGCCCTGACCAAAGAGCGCGCGGGACGCGAAATGACGGAAATCGGGTTCCTGATGGATGCCGGAGCCGTCGCATTCACCGATTGCGACCGGGTGGTAGAGAATACCAAGGTTTTCTCGCGCGCGTTGACCTATGCACGGTCCCTGGGGGCTTTGGTGATCGCGCATCCGCAAGAGCCCGTTCTCTCCAAAGGGGCTGCGGTGACTTCGGGTAAATTTGCATCCCTGCGCGGTCTTCCCGCTGTCTCACCCATGGCGGAACGAATGGGGCTCGATCGGGATATCGCGCTGATCGAAATGACCGGCGCGCGATACCATGCGGATCAAATCACAACGGCGCGCGCCCTGCCTGCCTTGGAACGCGCCAAACGCAATGGGCTGGACGTCACGGCGGGGACCAGCATTCACCACGTAACGCTGAATGAGCTGGACGTGGCCGATTATCGAACCTTTTTCAAAGTCAAACCGCCCCTGCGCGCCGAAACCGACCGGTTAGAGGTCATAGAAGCGCTGCGCGGCGGGCTGATCGATATTCTCTGTTCGATGCACACCCCACAGGATGAGGAAAGCAAACGCCTACCTTTTGAAGAAGCGGCCAGTGGCGCGGTAGCGCTTGAGACCTTTTTACCCGCCGCCCTACGGCTTTATCACGCAGGTCAATTGACCTTGCCAGAGCTTTTCCGCGCGATGGCGTTGAACCCGGCCAAGCGGCTTGGGCTGAACGCTGGCCGGTTGGCCGTCGACGCCCCGGCGGACCTTGTGCTGTTCGATCCTGACATGCCTTTTGTCCTCGATCGGTTTAGCCTTTTATCAAAATCGAAAAACACACCGTTCGACGGCCAGCGCTTGCAAGGCCGCGTTCTGGCGACTTATGTCGATGGCGTGTCCGTTTACGAGAGATCCTAATGCCCGTTCTTGAAAGCGCTTTGCCGGTTCTGCTGCTTTGGGCCGCGATCGGTTACCTGTTGGGCTCCATCCCGTTTGGTATGGTGCTGGCGCGGGTGATGAACCTTGGCGATCTGCGATCGATCGGGTCGGGCAATATCGGCGCCACCAACGTATTACGAACCGGTAACAAAACGGCTGCCGCGCTGACGCTTGTCCTTGATGGCGGCAAGGGGGCGGCGGCAGTGCTGTTGGCCCGCGCTTTTGTCGGCGAAGACGCGGTGAAAGCCGCTGGATTGGCGGCGTTCCTTGGGCATTGCTTTCCCGTTTGGCTGGGGTTCAAGGGTGGCAAGGGCGTTGCCACCTTTCTGGGCCTGTGGCTGGCACTGGCATGGCCGGTCGGCTTGGCCTGTTGTGCGACATGGCTGGTCGCAGCGGCGATATCGCGGATATCATCAATGGGCGCCTTGGCGGCTGCCGGCATGTCCACAGCCTGGGCTTTGGCGTTTGGCTTTGGCCAGGCGTTCCTGCTGGGCATTGTACTGACGCTGTTGGTGTTTTGGCGTCACCGCGAAAACATCGCCCGGATAAAGGCCGGGACCGAGCCGAAGATCGGAAAAAAGTCGTCCTGACGATCTGCGCTTGAACGGTCCTGCCTTTTGCGACGCAGAAATCGCTTATTCCCGGACCAAGGTCCACTTTTTCAGTGCGTTTTCAGTCTCCTCGCAAAGGGTCAATGCCAAATCGCGGCGTGACCATGGCCCGGCATCAAGTGTTTGGGACGTCACACTGATGCATTGCGTCGGATCTTCTGCCAGCCGCAGGGTTCCATCCTCGGCCACCAGCGTGAACCGTTGGCGCGAATGGTCATCGCAATCGAGCAACGCAAACACGTTGGTGTAAGTTGAACTGAGGATCTGCATGCAAAGACCCGGAAACGCCACGGATTCCACGCGTTGGCTCTGTGCATCATACGAGAACTGTGTATCGTGAATAACCGCATTGCCTGCATCATCTTCGGCAGCAGGTTTGCAAGAATGCGTTTGCATCAGGTCTGTTTTGCCCCGCCCTGCTGTGTCCAAACAGAACCCATATCCATTCGGTTCGTCCAAATTGTCGGCCAGCACAATGTAAGGGGCGTCAGACGGGACATTGGGCGCATCCGCAACGGCAGACGTAACAAATCCGACAAAAACGCAGGCGAATGGAAGGAACCGCATACCGAATGACCCTTTTCTACAAAAAAGACTACGACGCCTTGTTACACGCATCCTAAACAAAGAATGGTGAATTTTCCGGCGCAAGAAATTTTATTTGGACGGCACTACGCCCAGCTCATTAATAGCTGTAGTCTCTGTAGATCCGGCTCAGATCGCCACCCCAATCCCCGTGATACCGTTCCAGCAATTCGTCGGAAGGCACCTGACCTGTTTCGATGCTGTCCTTCAGCGCATTGAGGAAATGGGTTTCGTCCGGAACCATGCCACCCGCACCGGGACGCGCGCGCGCTTTCAGGCCCGCTTCCGCGATCTCGACCGCTTGGCGTGCCAGATCATGCATTTTGATCCCGTTCACTTCGGCCTGCAGCCCATCAACGCTTGCGGCGACGCGGAACCCGTCGCGGGTTTCTGCATCGAGCGTTTTGGAAAGATCCCAGGCCGCATCCAGGGCCGATTGGTCGTACATCAAGCCGACCCAAAAGGCGGGCAACGCGCAAAGCCGCCGCCACGGGCTGCTATCCGCGCCGCGCATTTCGATGAACTTTTTCATCCGCGCCTCGGGGAAGGCCGTGGTCAGGTGATCGGCCCAGTCGGAAAGCGTCGGCGTTTCACCCGGCAGCGCGGGCAACTCGCCGTTCAGAAAATCGCGGAAGGACATTCCCAGCGCGTTGATGTATTTCCCATCGCGATAGACAAAATACATCGGCACATCGAGCGCGTATTGCACCCAAGCTTCGAAGCCGAATCCTTCGTCAAAGACAAATGGGATCATGCCGGTGCGGTCAGCATCCAGATCCCGCCAAACCCGGCTGCGCCAGCTTTTGTGGCCGTTGATTTTGCCTTCAAAGAAAGGCGAATTGGCAAACAGAGCGACGGCAACCGGCTGCAACGCGATGGCAACGCGCATCTTTTGCACCATGTCGGCCTCTGACCCGAAATCAAGGTTGACCTGAACAGTGCAGGTCCGGCGCATCATGGTGGTGCCCATGGTGCCGACCTTTTGCATGTAGCTGTCCATCAGCTTGTACCGCCCTTTGGGCATGAGCGGCATCTCGTCATGCATCCATTCCGGTGCAGCCCCAAGACCGATAAACCCGGCGCCGATGTCATCCGAGATGGCTTTGACTTCGCGCAGGTGGTCGTTCACCTCGTCACAGGTTTCGTGGATCGTTTCCAAAGGTGCGCCGGACAGTTCGAGCGCCCCACCCGGTTCCAGCGACACATTGGCACCACCCTTGGTCAATCCGATCAGCTTGCCGCCTTCTTCGACCGGGTCCCAGCCAAAGCGATCACGCAGACCGGACAGGACTGCGTGGATCGAACGGTCGCCATCATAGGGCAACGGTTTATGGGTGTCGGTGCAATAGCCGAACTTTTCGTGCTCGGTCCCGATGCGCCAGTCTTCTTTGGGCTTGCAACCGGCTTCGAGGTATTCGGCCAGTTGTTCATGCCGTTCAATCGGTCCGCCGCCGGACTGGGGGATGGACATGCGCAGGCTCCGATCTTTTGCGTTGCGTTATCTGCAAGCTCTGGTCGCAAATCTCAGCCGTGTCAATGAAGCCTGCCGCGCGGGATCTGTGCAGGATTGCGCTCCCAAATAACCGTTGGGATCACGGTTTTGCGGTGCAATTCCGACAAAAGCCGTTCTGTCTTGATCCCCGGCAGCGCGCTGAAGACGTCAAAGAGCGCATCCGCGCCTTCGGCGTTCACGGGAATGTGCAGAGCCGGTTGCCCAGAGTGTTCAAGTATCCAATGTGCGGGCTTGCCGGAAGGATCGAGTGCGAGCCGTTCGATCGCTTCGGTTGCCAATGTGCCACCGTTCAATGGGCCGAAATAGGCAATCTGGCCTTCGACCACTTGAACGACACCAGGCCCCTGCCCCCCAATGCGGAAACGACTACGTTGATATCCGATCACGCAAAGAGACGCCCCCAAGATGACCAAAAGGATGCCGACATAGCCCAAAAGCTGCCCCACACCCAGCGCCCAATAGGCGCCAAGCGCGATGCAGATGACGCCGATCAGAATCTCGCGCAAGCGCAGGATTTCGGCCTTCGCCTCTGGTCGCACAAAGCTCATGTCCAATCCCCCAACGCCTGTTGCCAGACCGTCAATGCCGCCACCGCAGCTGTATCTGCACGTAAGATGCGGGGCCCAAGGCTGACCGCGTGGGCAAAGGGCAGCTTGGACAGCCGCGCGCGTTCCGCTTCGGAAAACCCGCCCTCGGGGCCGATCAGAATGGCCCATTTACCACCACCCACGGCACCAAGCGTCGCTGCGGCACCCACCAATGCCTCGTCACAGAACATCAACTGACGGTCCTCGGGCCATTGGTCCAACATCCGCGACAGCTTGGTCAAACCGGCGACTTCGGGAACAAAGGTCCCACCGCATTGCTCTGCCGCCTCAACCGCATGGGCCTGCAGACGATCCTGACGGATGCGTTCGGAATTGGTGAAATCTGTTTGGACCGGCATGATCCGGGCCGCGCCCATTTCGGCGGCTTTTTCGACGAAGAAATCCGTGCGCGCTTTTTTGATCGGCGCGAAAAGCAGCCATAGATCCGGCGGCATTTGCAACGGCTTGGTCTCTTCCACACAAAGCAGCGTGCCGGCCCGTTTCCCGGCCTCGGCAACCTCGGCCCGCCATTCGCCATCACGCCCGTTGAACAGCAAAACGCCATCCCCAACCGATTGCCTCATTACCCCAAAGAGGTAATGCGCCTGGTCCCGGTCCAGAGGAACCGATTGCCCCGCCCGCAATGGGTGGTCTACATAGAGCCGTATCTTCGCAGTCATAAGGCGTACATATGCAAGGCTCCGCCCCGACACCAGATGGACAAGTCGCAGATGCCGTAAAAGGCAACTGGGTAGACACCTATGCGCCCCCTTGGACACGCCCCTATTTGCGGCTCAGCCGCGCGGACCGACCCGCTCCGGCCTTCTTGCTGCTGATCCCGTGTTGGTGGAGCCTTGCGCTCGCAATCCTTCACGATGGACAGTTTAGCCTCCACGACGTTTGGATCGCTCTGGGGTGCACAATCGGTGCATTCCTGATGCGTGGCGCCGGATGTACGTGGAACGATATCAACGACCGCGACTTTGATGCACAAGTCGCTCGGACCCGGTCACGGCCCATCCCGGCCGGGCAAACCACCGTCAAACAAGCCATGATTTGGTTGGTGATCCAATCCTTGGTGTCCTTCGGCATTCTGCTGACGTTCAATACAACGACGATATTGCTGGGCATCCTGTCATTGTTGCCTGTTGCAGTTTACCCGTTTGCAAAACGGTTCACGTGGTGGCCGCAAGTTTTCTTGGGACTGGCCTTTAACTGGGGCGCCTTGCTGGGATGGACAGCGCATACAGGCGAACTTGGCTGGCCTGCAGTTACGCTCTACCTCGCCGGGATTTCTTGGACCCTCTTTTATGACACGATTTATGCGCATCAGGATACCGAAGATGATGCCCTGATCGGGATCAAATCCACAGCTCGCCTATTTGGCGACAACACGCCCGCTTGGCTGCGCAACTTTTTGATCGGCACGGTGGCCCTTATGGCTTTGGCCGTTATTCAGGCTGGTCTGGGATCGGTCAGCACCTTGGCGCTTGTCATCGCCTTGCTGGGACCATGGGCCATGGGTTGGCATTTGCAGAACCAGCTCAAGCAGTTTGATCCGGACGACAACCACAAGCTCATGCTGATCTTCCGCTCTAATCGTGAGGCTGGCCTAATTCCGCTCATCTTCCTGATCATCGCCTTGGTCGTGTGATTGAAACCTTGGGCCGCACCGCCTAAGACACTCCGTAACGTTCACAAGACATATCTGTTCAATGCGCCTGTCTTCGTTCTTTCTGATCGGTTCGTCCTTTGCTGCGGCTGCTTTATGCAGCGTGATTGCCGCAGGTTTCGCGGCAGATATCATAGAGGATGCCACAGAAATCACGGTTCGATCGGGATTGGATGAACAAGACCTGGACTGGACCGAAGTGCGGGCCGACGGTTTGCAAGTCGAACTGGCTGGGCTGGCCCCGAACGAAGCCGAACGCCTGCGTGCGGTAAATGTTGTTGGGGCAACGGTGGATGCCGCACGCATCATTGACCAGATGTCGATCATGCCAACCATCGGTTTGGCACCGCCGCATTTTTCGGCGGAAATCCTGCGCAATGACAGTGGCTTGTCAATCATTGGACTGATCCCGGCGGCAACCGATCGCGATGCTTTGGTCAGTGAACTCAACGCCATTGCCGGCGCTGACAACGTGACCGACCTGTTGGAGGTGGCCAATTACCCCGAACCCCGCGGCTGGGGAGATGCGATGGGGTTTTCGGTGACCGTTCTGGAACGTTTGCCCCGGTCCAAAGTGTCGGTCGACGCCGGTCGCATTTCCATCACCGCCATTACCGACAGCGCCGAACAGAAACGACAGCTGGAAGATGAGTTGGAGCGCATGTCGCCCCCCGGCCTGCGCCTGACCTTGGATATCGCGGCGCCACGGCCGGTCATCACACCCTTCACATTGCGCTACATCATCGACGAAACGGGCGGGCATTTTGATGCCTGTTCAGCCAGTACCGAGGCCGAACGCGACCGGATTTTGTCCGTCGCGCGGGATATCGGCCTGGCCAGCCCGGCGACATGTACCGTCGGCATGGGCGTACCGACCCCGACATGGCCCACTGCCGTAGAACGCTCTATCAAGGCGCTTGCGGATATTGGGCACGGGTCCATCACCTTTGCCGATGCCGACATCACGCTGGTGGCAATGGAAGGCAGGGACAGTGCGGTATTTGACCGCGTCGTCGGCGAGTTGGAAACCGCATTGCCAGAGGTCTTTGCCCTGCACGCGGTTCTGCCGGTTCCAGAAGATGAAACCGCAGGCCCGGCAGAGTTTACAGCGACGTTGAGCCCAGAAGGATTGGTTCAATTGCGCGGGCGCGTCACCGATGACGGGTTGCGGGAAATGGCAAATGCATATGCCAAGGCGCGGTTTGGGTCGGACAATGTTTATACCGCGGTCAGGCCGGTCAGCGCACTGCCCGACGATTGGCCGGTTCGGGTTCTGACTGGGATTGAGGCGCTTGCGACGCTGACAAATGGTGTCGTTGTGGTCGGCGAAAACCAAGTGTCCTTGCGCGGGGTCAGCAACACCGAAGACATCAATGCCGTGTTGTCCCGGCTGTTGTCCGAAAAACTGGGTGAAGCGCAGGATTATCAATTGGATGTCACCTATGTCCCGCCGCCCCCGCCAACGGATATCCCGCCAACACCCGAAGAATGCGCCATCTCAATCCAAACCGTGATATCAGAAGGCGGCAAAATCACCTTTGAGCCGGGCAGCGCGACAATCGATGCGGGATCCTTGGACACGATGAACGCTCTGGCTGATGTGTTAATTGAATGCGGTGAGTTGAAACTGGAAATTCAGGGCCACACGGACAGCCAAGGCCGGGAAGTGATGAACCAACAACTCAGCCAAGCACGGGCGCAATCGGTCCTGAACGAATTGCGCTCGCGCCGCGTTCCAACAGGTTCCTTTACCGCCATCGGGTATGGTGAGGTTCAACCCATCGCCGACAACGAGACCGAGGCAGGCCGCGAGGAAAACCGCCGGATCGAATTCCACATCATTCAACCGGAAACAGTTGAAGATACCGCGACCGCGTTGGAAGAATTGTCGGAGCAACCGCAGGCCGCGGAGGAGGCCACCGAATGAATCGGACAGAATTTATCATCACCACCGCCGCGATCCTGTTTGTCGCCTTTCTGTTGGGCTGGTTTGTGCATTGGCTGATCCACCGGTTCACGCGGGTGAACGCCAATGACGTGGGAGAGTTGGACCGGATGAGCCAAGAGCTGCACGAGGCCGAGGAGACCCGCGATCAGGCGATCACCTATCTGCAGCAGCGCGAGGCAGAACTCACAAATCAGCTGACCCAGACCGAGGCGGAATTACGTGCCGCGATGGACGGGTTGCGCGATGCACGACAAGAGGCAGAACAGCTTAGGGCGCAACTGCGCGCCTGAACGCATCGCGCTCACCAGCGATCGAGCGCGGCTTCGTCCTCATCCTTGGCTGCGACCCAATCGGCCCCTTCGGCGGTAATTTCTTTTTTCCAAAACGGCGCGCGCGACTTGAGATAGTCCATCAGGTACTCTGCCGCCTCAAACGCGGCAACGCGATGGCGCGCGGCTGTTGCAACCATCATGATCTGATCGCCCGGCGCCAGACGGCCAAACCGGTGAATGATTAAGGCATCCGCCAGGTCCCACCGCGACATGGCCTCTTGCCCGATTTCGGTCAGGGCCGCTTCGGTCATGCCGGGGTAATGCTCAATTTCCATCACGGTCAGGTCGCCCGCGGCAAGGTCCCGGACAATCCCGGTAAAGCTGACCACAGCACCCGCGCCTTCGGCCCGTTTGGCAAATGCGTTGACCTCTTCCCCCAGATCGAACGCGGCTTCCTGAACCACAACGCGCATGGATCAGCCCCCGGTCATGGGCGGGAAAAAGGCGATCTCGCGCACACCATTCAGCGGTGCATCGAAATCTGACAGTTCTTGGTCGACCGCAACCCGCAGAGCCGTCAGGTCCGAAAAGGCCACGGCATACCGTTCTTCCCGGGCTTTCAGCTCTTCGACCAGTTCGGCCACGGTTTGGGCGGTGGTTTCCATCGTTTCCGTGGGCAGGCCAATCCGTTCCCGCACCCAGGCAAAATACAGAACATCCATCACTCGCCCTCCTTCACATATGGCAACGCCTTCTGGAAATAATCGATCCCGGTAATCAGCGTCAGCAGGGCCGCGATCCAGAAAAGGCCCAAGCCGCCCCAACCGCTCCAACTGAGCCCGGCAGATTTCCAGCCTATGCCCAAAAGATCCTCTTCACGTCCGGCCAGAATGTCTGCGACCATTGCCCCATCCATCCCCCAGACCGCCATACCGACATAGTGTTCAAAAAGGCCATAGGCAAAGAGCACGGCAATAGCGACCATTTGCGTGGTGGTCTTCCACTTGGCAAGCTTGGTGACCTTTAAAGTGCCAGCCGTATCGCCCAGAAACTCACGCAGGCCGGAGACGAAGACCTCACGAAACAAAATCACAGTGGCCGGGATCAACAACCACATTGCCATCGAAGAGGACGCGACCAGAACCGCGATGGCGATGACCACCATCGCCTTGTCGGCAATCGGGTCCAGCATCGCGCCCAGCTTGGTTTCT
This sequence comes from Paracoccaceae bacterium, assembly GCA_965198725.1. Classification (GTDB taxonomy): domain Bacteria; phylum Pseudomonadota; class Alphaproteobacteria; order Rhodobacterales; family Rhodobacteraceae; genus CBDAPX01. The sequence continues at coordinate 1,142,018 of CBDAPX010000001.1, read as the reverse complement.
TGCTGCCACCGCCGGGCAAGGTACCCGTCCACCCAATCGGTCAGCGACGCGCCGACAAACAGGATCAAGGCCGCCCAAGTGGCGTAAGGTTGCGGAAAGATGAGGAACATCATCGCCAGCGCAGGTGCGGCGAGCAGGCGCAAGGCGGTCAGAATATTGGGCAAAGTCCATGTCATGGCCGATACCTATCCTGCCCGCGCAGGGGCCTCAACGGTCCTGAAAGAAATTGTAGATCGTTTCAGCCAGCGCATCCGAAATCCCGTCCACCGCTTTGAGGTCGGCAAGGTTGGCGCGGCTCACCGCCTTGGCGCTGCCGAAATGCGACAACAACGCGCGTTTGCGCGTTGCGCCCACGCCCGGCACCTCGTCCAGTGGGGTCGCGCCAATGGCCTTGGCGCGTTTGGCCCGATGGGTTCCGATGGCAAAGCGGTGCGCTTCGTCCCTCAGCCGCTGCACGAAATAGAGCACCGGATCATTGTGGCGCAGCGCGAAAGGGCGTTGACCGGGGCGGTAAAACTCTTCCTTGCCCGCGTCGCGATCCACGCCCTTGGCAACACCCACCATCGGGATGTCATCCAATCCGTGCTCTCGCATAATCTCGTGCACGGCACTGACTTGCCCGGCCCCGCCATCGATCAACAACAGATCGGGCCACTGACCTTTGCTGCGATCTGGGTCTTCTTTCTGCAGCCGGACAAAGCGACGGTTCAGAACCTCTTTCATCATCCCAAAGTCGTCGCCCGGTGTCAGATCATCTCCGCGAATGTTGAACTTGCGATAGCTGTTTTTCATCAGACCTTCGGGGCCCGCAACGATCATCGCGCCCACCGCGTTGGTGCCCTGGATATGCGAGTTGTCATAGACCTCTATCCGGTCCGGCGGCGCGTCCAGACCAAAGGCTTCTGCCAACCCGCGCAACAGTCTGGCCTGTGTCGCGCTTTCAGACATGCGCCGCGCCAAAGCCTCGCGCGCGTTGCGCAAAGCGCCAGAAACCAGTTCCGCTTTTTCCCCGCGTTTGGGCACGAGCAATTCAACCTTGCGCCCGGCTTTGTCACTCAAAGCGTCCTGCATCAAGTCCACGTTTTCGATCCCATCGGACAAGATCACCTGGCGCGGTGGTTCCTTGTTGTCATAGAACTGACCGACAAACGCCTCCATGACTTCTGCGTCAGAAACGTCCGCGGCAATGCGCGGATAAAAGTCCTGATTTCCCCAATTCTGGTTGGCCCGGATGAAAAACACCTGCACGCAGGCTTGTCCGCTTTCCATATGCAGCGCGATTACATCCGCTTCTGACACACCATGTGGATTGATGCCTTGGACCGATTGAACCTGCGACAATGCTTTGATCCGATCGCGCAGGGCCGCAGCGCGTTCGAATTCCATCTCTGCCGAAGCCTCTTGCATCTGCGCGGCCATTTCCGCCTGCACTTTGGTTGATTTACCCCGCAGAAAATCATCGGCTTCTCGAACCAGAACCGCATAATCTTCCTTGGTTATTTTATCGCCGCAAGGCCCGGCACAGCGTTTGAGGTGGTAATTCAAACAGGGTCGGTCACCGGCCTCCACCTCGCGGTCAGTACAAGACCGCAGCAGGAACACTTTTTGCAACGTGTTGATGGTTCGATTGACCGCGCCCGCGCTGGCAAATGGTCCATAATAGCGGCCCTTCCTCGTCTTGGCCCCGCGGTGCTTTTCAAGCCGGGGAAAATCGTGCTCATCCGAAATGAAGATGTATGGAAAGCTTTTGTCGTCGCGCAGCAGGACATTGTATTTCGGTTTCAGCTGCTTGATCAGGTTCTGTTCAAGCAATAGCGCTTCTGTCTCGGTTCGCGTCGTCAGAAACATCATCGACGCGGTTTCGCGGATCATGCGGTCGATCCGACCACTGTGTCCGCCGGGGCGCGCATAGTTCGAAACCCGCGCCCGCAAGTTCCGTGCTTTGCCGACATACAGAACACGACTGTCCGCATCGAGCATTCGGTAAACGCCCGGTGAGCCGTCCAGCGTCTTTAAGTAAGACTGAATAAGTGCAAACCCCGTTAAGGCCGCGTCGTTTTCTGTTTTCTCATTCATATTCACAAAATATGATTCCCCGCGGTTCGCTGCAATCTTGCGCCCGATGTTTCAAGACAAAACAAATCCACGGTTTCTGTGGATAACCACGATGATAACTTCGGGGCACACGGAAATTTCCTTTGTTTTATGAACGGTTCGTGAATTTGCACAAAAAACAGACACATATTCAAGCTATTGAAAAGTAATAGTATTTTTTTGACCGCGTGGCAAGTTTATGAATTTATTAGCATTTTTGTAACGCGCGTGTGACGCGCCGGTGAACGGTGCAAAACTTGACCTAGCGTCGGTCATTCCACGCCCAGAACGTCCGGCGTCTGCCACCCCAAATGCTGTCCGCCATCCACGCACAGCAATTGCCCTGTAACCGCAGGTGCGTCGAGGAAATAGCCAAGTGCTGCTGTGATGTCGGCCGGGTTCGCGCCCCGTCCCGATATGGTGTTGCTGCGTTGGTTTTGGAAATGCTCTGCGGATTGGCGGTGGCCTTGCATTGTGGGTCCGGGACCAATGGCATTGACCCGGATCGCCGGCGTCAACGCCTGTGCCGCGGTTTGCGTCAGCGTCCACAACGCGGATTTCGCCAGCGTGTAGGACATGAATTCCGGGGTCAGTTTGCGCACGCGCATGTCGATCATGTTCAGGATCATCGCGCTTGCAATAGGCTCTCCATTTTCGTCCGTTCCAGCGGTCAGCCCTTGCGCCGCCATTGCTTGCGTCAACACGAAAGGCGCTCGCAGATTGCTTTCTAGGTGCCGGTCCCAGCTTTCACGGCGCGCAGTGCGCACATTGTCATACTCAAAGACAGAGGCGTTGTTGACGAGGCACGTAATAGGGCCGCCCAACCCGCTGGCCGCCTTTGGCAAAAGCGCCTGCATGTCGGCCTCAACCGTCAAATCACCAGCGGTGGCGACTGCCGAAACACCCAACGCCTGACACTCTTGCACAACCGTCTGCGCCGCGTCTTCTGAGCTGGCGTAATGGACTGCCACATCATAGCCGCGTCCGGCCAGGTAAAGCGCCATAGCGCGGCCAAGCCGCTTGCCCGCGCCGGTCACCAGTGCCCGTGTCATTCAGTATTCCCCGTCTTCTACCAGGTCAGTACCACGCCCACATAGACCACATAAAGCGCAGTCAAGATGATACCCCAGATCCGGGTGATGTCTTGTTTGAGATAGACGAACGGGATGAGCAGAAGAGAGGCCCCCAACATGACCCACAAGTCAAACTCGACGAACTCCGGATCAACCGGGATCTGACCAAAGAACGTCGCAACCCCGATGATCGCCAAGAGGTTGAACATGTTCGAACCAATGACGTTGCCCAGTGCGACATCCGCCTGACGGCGCAGTGCGGCCATGACGGTTGTCGCCAATTCCGGCAAAGACGTCCCAACCGCGACGAGGGTCAGGCCGATCACCGTGTCGCTGACACCATAAGTGCGCGCGATGATGGTGGCGTTGTCCACCAACAGGCTGGCGCCTAATGGTAGTCCGATCATGCCAAGCAAAATGAAGATGCCAACACGCCAATAAGGCATGTCGGGATCGGCTTCTTCGATATCTTCCAACTCGTCAGGCACGCCCTCCGCGCGGTGACGCCGCGCGGTTCGAAACGCGTCCCCCAAAACCAGCGCCAAAGCGGCCAACAGGATAAGCCCCGTCCAGATCGTGAATGTGCCCAGAAAGGCCAAAGCGATAAACAGCAAAGTTGCCGCTATCATGATCGCATAGTTCCGCCGACTGTCGCATTCGCTGGTATGCATGACCGCCACCAGGGCGGGTATGCCAAGCACCATCAGAATATTGGCTGTGTTCGATCCCACAACGTTGCCTAAGGCAAGACCCGGTGAGCCCTCTGTCAGCGCCTTGATCGAGATCAGCAGCTCTGGCGCAGAGGTTCCGAATGCCACGATGGTCAAACTTACGATTAAGGCCGGAACGCCCAAACGAAGGCTCAAGTTCACGGCGCCTTTCACCAGGGCATCGCCCGCCAACAAAAGTATAACGAGGCCCAAACCACTCAAAAGCCATGCGATCATCCCGTACCTCCTCGGCCACAGGAACATGGGCCTTTGCCAATTTTGTACCGCCCGCATTTGGCGCACTTGACCGACGCCACCTGGCGTAGCTTGGGCATCCGCAGCCGTCCAAACATCGCCAAAACGGCGATGAAGACAAGAAACAGCGATACGATCTTCAAAATCACGTCAGAGGCCAAAACGGGCAAAGGCTGCCCGCTCCTCGATGACGCCTATGGCATCTTGCGCCATGTTGATCCCAAATCGGGACAGGGGCGACCGGCGCATGCCATAGCGGCGGAATTGAACCTTGGCGCCAAACCGCTCTTCCATTTTAGGTCGCAGATGCCCGATACCGTCGATCAGCCCAAGCTCAACCGCGCGCTTGGCCAGCCAGACCTCGCCGGTGAACAGATACGTCGAGGTATCGAGTTTGCTGCCACGGCGGGCTGTCACGTGATCAATGAAATTGGCGTGGATATCGCCCAGCAATGTCTTGAGCCGTGCGACATCCTCTTCGCTTTCGGGGCGGAACGGGTCCAGCATCGATTTCGACTTTCCTGCGGTGTAGACGCGCCGCTCCACACCCTGTCGGGCCAGGAAAACATGTGCGCCGAACCCGGCAGAGATGACACCGATGGACCCGAGCACAGAACTGTCATCCGCATAAATCTCGTCCGCCGCGGCAGCCAGCCAGTATCCACCAGAGGCCGCAACGTCTTCGACAAAGGCGTAAACGGGCACGTTGTGTTTTTCCGACAACCGGCGAATGCGCGCCCCGATCAGCGAGGATTGGACCGGTGAACCGCCAGGAGAGTTTACCTCTAGCGCCACCGCACTTGGCTTTCCGCGCTTGAACGCGCGCTCAAGCAAAGGCGCCAGCGACTGGTCGTTCAACGACATCCGACCGCCCATTCCGATCGCCCCGTTCAGACGAACGATTGCGACAAGCGGTTCCTGCTTAACAAAGGGCAGCCATCTTTTCATGGAGGGTCATGTAGATTGCCGCCCGCTCACAAACAAGGTTCGGGCCAAAACCGATTTCCCCTTGCCCCACAAATTGTCGAACCGACCGACATAATTTCAACGGCGCAGGTTATTCGCGAATGCGCCAACCGGTCTTGAAAATCCACCAGATGAACCCGACACACAGCATGGTGAAGGCAAAGATTGCCAACAGGCTAAGCCCGACCGGCACATCCGCCGCGCCGAAAAAGGACCAGCGGAACCCGGAAATCAAATAGACCACGGGGTTGAACAAAGTGACGGTCTGCCAAAACGGCGGCAACATGGAGATGGAATAGAACGACCCACCCAAGAACACCAATGGTGTCACGATCATCTGCGGCACCAGTTGCAGCTGTTCAAAACTCTTGGCCCAAATGCCGATGATGAAGCCCAACAAAGCAAAGCTGACACAGGTCAGGACCAGAAAGGCCAGCATCGCAAACGGGTGCGCAATCGTCAGATCAACGAAGAAGGACGATGTGAACAGGATGACAACACCGATAAAAAGCGCCTTGGTCGCTGCGGCCCCGACGTAGCCCAGCACAATCTCAAAAAAGTTGATCGGGGCAGATAACAGCTCATAAACGGTGCCGATGAATTTTGGAAAATAGATGCCGAATGAAGCGTTTGAAATCGCTTGGGTCATGACGCTGAGCATGATGAGACCGGGCACGATGAACGCGCCATAGCTGACGCCTTCGACCTCTTGAATGCGGCTGCCGATGGCCGCCCCGAAGACAACGAAATACAGAGATGTCGACAGAACCGGCGACAAAAAGCTTTGCATGAAGGTCCGGAAGAACCGGGCCATTTCGAACCGATAGATGGCGGCGATCGCAGTCGGGTTCATGCGGCATTCTCCGATACCAGGTCGACAAAAATCTCTTCGAGACTGCTTTGCCGGGTCTGCACATCGCGCAGAACCAGACCTGCAGCGGACAAGTCGTTCAGCAAACGGGTGATGCCCGTGCGATCCCCCCGCGTGTCATAGGTGTAGACCAGCTTGCGTCCTTCGGCGGCCAGTTCGAGATTATGCGCGGCCAAGCTTTCTGGCACGGCATCCACCGGATCTGTCAGCGAGACAACCAATTGTTTTTGCCCCATTTGGCGCATCAGGGTTTTCTTTTCCTCAACCAGCAGAATATTGCCCTTGGCGATCACACCAACACGGTCGGCCATCGCCTCTGCTTCTTCGATGTAATGCGTCGTCAAAACGATGGTGACGCCGTCCGCCTTCAACTGCGCCACCACATCCCACATGTCCTTGCGCAGTTCGACGTCAACACCGGCGGTGGGCTCATCCAGGAACAAAAGCCGCGGTTCGTGGGCCAGTGCCTTGGCGATCAGGACACGACGTTTCATACCACCGGACAGCTCTTTGATTGCAGAATTGCGTTTGTCCCAAAGAGACAGCTTTTTGAGAACTTCCTCGATCAACGCGTCGTTGCGCGGCTTGCCAAACAATCCGCGGGAAAACCGTACCGTGTTCAGGACCTATTCAAAAGGTTCGAGCGCAATCTCTTGCGGCACCAACCCAATCATGGACCGCGCCTCACGAAAGGCAGATGCAATGTCATGACCACCAACTTCGACTTTGCCCGAGGTGGCCGAAACAATCCCGCAAATCGTGGAAATCAACGTCGTCTTACCAGCGCCGTTTGGCCCCAACAGCGCAAGGATTTCACCCTCTTCGACGTCCAGGGTCACGCCCTTCAACGCTTCGAACTCGCCATCATAGGCTTTGCGCAGATCGCGCACTTTGAGAATGGCCGACATGTCAGTTTTCCTCCCGGATCAGCGCGACCCTATTGCCGCGCCAATCGATCTTCCAGCCCTTGGCCCAATGATTTTATCAATCGCGTCCAGTGAGCTTTCCAAGCCAGCCTTTCTTGCTGCCCTCTTCCGGGGCCTCTTCGGCCTCGTCATCACCTTCGATGGTCTGGCGCAGATTGGTGAAAAACTGGTCCGCCATGCGTTTGGCAAACCCGTCAATGATCCGGCTGCCCAATTGGGCCAACTTGCCGCCCACCTTTGCCTCGACATCATAGGTCAAAAGCGTTTTGCCGTCGTCATCGGCCGCAAAACGGACCTGCGCACCGCCTTTTGCGTACCCTGCGGCACCGCCTTTGCCGTCACCGGCGATGGTCAGTGACTGACCTTCGACCATTTCGGACATGGTGACCTTGCCTTTGAACGTCGCTTTGACCGGCCCGACTTTTTGCGTGACCGACGCGTCATAGCCGTCGGTTGGGTTCCCGCTCACTTCCGTCGCGCCGGGCACAGCGGCCAACAAAACCTCCGGATCCAGCAACGCGTTATAGACCACGTCCGGTGCAGCGTTGATGGTAATCGTGTCGCTCATTTGCATGGGTTGGGTCCTCTATCTGGTCCGATACCAATGCTTAACTCCATTCCGCGACATGGCCAAGACACACGGCATGTCGTTTTCGGCACTGGCAAACCCGTCAGCCTGTGATAGCGGTGAGGTATTCAACACAAACAGCGAAGGCTCGCATGGCGCAAGACGTGTCGAAATCCGGTGCCGGGATCATCTTTGTGCTGATTGGAATGTTCTGTATTTCGATCAACGACATGCTGATCAAGCAATTGTCCGGCGGCTATCCGCTGCCCCAGATGGTATTTACACGGTCCGCCATCGGCATTCTGTTCGGCCTCGTGTTGGTTCAGCTCGAAGGCGGCTGGCAGATCCTGAAGACCAATCAACCGGGATTGCATCTCTTCCGGGTGGTGATGGTCGTCATCTCAAACATGACCTTTTTCGTGGCTTTGGCGGTTATCCCATTGGCGGATGCGACTGCACTGTTTTTCGCGGCCCCCTTGTTCATAACGCTATTGTCCATCCCGATGCTGGGCGAAAAAGTCGGCATTCTTCGGATGAGTGCCGTGATCATCGGCTTTGTCGGTGTGATCATCATGCAGCGCCCGTGGGAAGGTAGCGACACGTTGAACGTCAGCCGGATTGTCCTGTTGCTGCCGGTTCTGTCGGCCTTTTGCTATGCTTTCCTGCAAATCATGACCCGCAAACTGGGCGCGGTCAGCAAAGCATCGGCGTTGGCCGTTTACATTCAGGCCATGTTCATTCTGGTCTCACTGATGTTTTTTGTGGTCGCAGGCGATGGGCGCTATGCGGAAACAACGGACAATCCTTCTATACAATTCCTGTTGCGCGCCTGGGTCTGGCCCGCTGACGGAGATTGGCCGCTCTTTATCGGGCTCGGTCTGAACTCTGCCATTATCGGCTATGCGCTCAGCCAGGCGTATCGGCTCAGCGATGCCGCCACGGTCGCGCCATTCGAATACATTGGTCTGCCTTTGGCGGTGTTCTGGGGGTGGCTGATCTGGGCTGAGTTGCCGGATTGGGAAGTTTGGATCGGCATGACGCTTATCATTGCTTCTAGCCTGTTCGTCTTTTTGCGAGAGCAGCAAAAGTCGCGCCGTATCGCCCGCGCCGCTGAGGTCAAGAGCCGGTATTAAACCACATCAGCTTGACCCCTCACTAAATACCGATCTGCCCCACCCAGAGGGCTTTCCGCGAACGTTTGGCTTAATACCTTGGCGATCAGCCGCGCATCCGTTGATGCGCGGCTGAATGAGCAAACCGACTATTGGATGCCGAAGCGTTTCGGCAATCGGACTGATTGAACCTCGTTATTCGGCGGCGTGGCGGATCGCCACAAGCTCGAACGCGGGTTCTTCCGACGGTTGGGTGCGTTTGGCTGCACGGCGACGGACAAGGGCAAACATCGGAGGTGTGAAGTAGAAACTGACCACCGTCGACAACAGGACACCGCCCGCGATGGAGACCGCAAATGGCGGCCAGAAGGCACCACCATCGAGGATCAAAGGCAGGAAGCCGCCAAAGGTCGTCACCGTCGTCGACAGAATATGACGGCTGGACCCGACCACGACACGGGCCATGGCATCCCGGTCCCCGGCGGCAGCATCCGCATCCGCCTGCAAGGCGGTCAGAATGATAATCGCCGCGTTCACCGACACACCGATTGAACCAATGACCCCAATGATCGCAACAACGCCAAACGGGTATTGCATGATGGCCAAGGACAGCATCGACAGACCCGCAGCAAGGACACAAACGACCAGTGTCACCGCCGCCAAGCGGAACGAATTGAACGTCAGCACAATGGTCGCGATGGTCAACGTCACGATGAGGCCGACCGAGGCCAGAAGGTTCCCAACGGTATCCGACCGTGCATCGCTGTCACCCCCAAGGCTGAGCGTAAGGCCCGACGGAACTGCAAAGGCGCGATCATCAAGTGCTGTCAGAACCTGTTGCAACGCTTCTTCCGGCAGAACATTGGGCACCAGGAATGCTCGGACGATGTTCTCTCTCACGCCATCGACGCGTGTGATGACGCTTTCGGCGGGTTCGACGATTGGCGTTGCGATTTCGGAAAGAGGTACTGCCGGAAAGGCCCCAGTGGCAGAGATTACCGCACCATTTGGCAAAACAATTGGCATATCGGCAATCGCTTGAAGATCACCGCGCAGGTCGTTGCCCAGCCGGACGCGGACCGGCAATTGCTCGGTTCCTTCGACCAACGATCCACCCGTGACGCCGACAAGACCGGCATCCAACTGCGCCGCCACATCTGCCACATCCAGACCCAACAGTCGCGCCTTGTCTTCATCCACTTCAAAGCGAACCTGAGGCGCGCCGCCGTTCACGCCGGCGCGGGCCTGTGTCACAAGATCAAGGTCTGCCATGATGGCCCGCACCTCGTCCCCCAGGGCACGCAAGGTGGCGATGTCCTGCCCCTGAATTTTGATCTCGACAGGTGCGTCAACCGGCGGCCCTTGGACCAAGCCGCGGACGATCACGGTGGCTTGCGGGAAATCCCGATCAAATTGGCGTTGCAAACTGCCCACCAGACGCGCGGCATCGGCATCTGTTTGGGTCGTGATCATGGCTTGGGCAAAGCCGGGTTCCTGGCTGCGCCCGCCCACGATGTTGTAATAGAACGCCGGGCCAGAGCCACCGACGGTCCAATAAACGCTTTGCAGCCCCTCGTCCGCCCGAATGATGTCGTCCATATCCAGTGCAACGCGCGTTGTCTCGGCGATATCGCTGCCCGGTGGCATCGATACCTCGACATAAAACTGGTTGCGTTCGACACCCGGAAAGAACTGTGCCGTCAGGGTTGGGAATGCCGCAAAGCCCAGCACCGGCAAGACCAGCGCAAGCGCAATGGCACGCAGCGGATTGTTTACCGCCAACCGAATGGATGTTTCGAAAAGACGCATCAGCTAACCGATCTGTATGCCTGTCGCGAATATCCCGCGCTGATCGGCAGAAGGCAGAACCCATCCCGCAATGGCCGGTGTCACAGTCAGCGCCACCAAAAGCGACCAGAACAGCATCAACACCACGGCAATCGCGATAGAGCCGACAAAATCGCCTGCGGGCCCGGGCAAAAGGATCATCGGGGTAAAGGCCAGCGCCGTCGTTATGGTTGACGCCAAAAGCGGTGCCGCCAGCCGTTTCACGGCGTCGCCCACGGCAACCTCGCGCGCCATACCGGCCTTGAGCCGTTTGCGCACTTCGTCGGCCATGACAATCGCGGCATCCACCAAAAGGCCCAAAGCCACGATCAGGCCGGTCACAGACATCTGGTGGATGGGCAATCCGATCATGTTCATCGTGGCCAACGTGGCCAAGGACACCACGGGCAGAACAGCGGCCACGATCAGCGCCGCGCGCACGCCAAGTGTCAGCAGCAAAACCGCCACGACCAGTCCAACACCGATGGCCATGTTGGTGGCCACTTCGGCCAACCGATCCAACGTGTACGTGCTTTGATCAAAGAGTAGTGTTTCTTCGATGCCAAGCGGCACGGCGTCTGCGCCGGCTGCAAGCTCTTCCCGGACAAACCCCATCCAGCGATCAATCTGCTGACCTTCCTGTGCTAGCGTGCCGATCAGAATGGCCGGTTTACCATTGGCAAAGGCCAGCTCGTCCGACGGGGTCTTGGGCCCACGGGTCAATGTTGCGATGTCTGCCAGCCGTACAGAGGCGCCATCAGCCCCTTCGCGCAGCACCACCTGACGCAGCCGGTCAAGCGATTCAATCTCGCCGCTGACACCAATGGTGAGGTCCACATCCCCTTGAAGGCGACCAGCCTGTACCTTGCCATCCGCTTCAGCAACGCGGGCCGAGATTTCCTGAGCCGTTAATCCCAGCGCCGCCGCCCGATCTGGATCGACCCGCACCAGAACCTCTTCTTCCGGCAAACCAAAATAGTCGACAGCGCGTGTCCCGGGGATCGACCGCAAACGGTCGCCCAGCGCTTCGGCATGGCGCGCCATCAGGGTCAGCGGCATATCCGCGGACGAGGATGTAATGGAAATGATGCCCGAATAAACGGAAATACCTTCGGCGTCGAAATCGGGTGCCAAGACGCCCGCCGGAAAGGACCGGCGGGCATCTTCGACCGCGTCTCGGGCCTCTGCCCAGACCTGCTCGATCGTTGCATCATCCAGCGTTTCGATCAGATCGATCGACACCACGGAAACACCCGTCCGCGAGACCGAGGAAATCTGATCGATTTCGGCAATCTTGCGCAGTTCCTCTTCGATTTCGGCTGTCACCAGGGACTCGACACGTTCCGGGTCAGCCCCGGGAAACTGTGTTGTGACAGAGGCAAAGAGGTTGGTGATTGTCGGATCTTCCTGCCGCCCCAGCGACAGGAACGAAGACAACCCGGCAGAAACCAGAACCAGAATGATCAGGGCAACAAGGCGGGGCTGACGGAAGGTGAGCGTTTCCATGTGCATATCCTCGGATCAAGAGGCCGGTTGTGGATCAACGGCCTGACCGACAGTGACCCGTTGCGGACCAGAGGTGATCAGCGCGACATCTTCGGGAAAGGCTCCGCGTACAAAAACCTGATCCCCATCCGCATGCATGACCTGCACTGTCAAAGCCCGAACCGTATTCTGATCATCCACGGCAAAGAGGGTCCATTGGCCGCGCAACCCTTCGCGAAGCGTCGTGACAGGCACCCAAAGGCCCGGGGTTTCTTCGATGTCCGTCAGCATCAATCGTGCTGTTTGGCCAAATGTCAGGTCGGCATCTGTGTTCACCTCGAACAAGGCGGTACGCGTGCGGGTCACGGGATCAACGTCCGGCAGCAAGGCGATCAAACCAGCCGTATAATCCGTGCCCCCAATCTCGACCCGCACATCGTTAAGACGCTGCTGCGCGATGTCCAATGGCACGCCGACGCGCAAATGGGGCCGACCGTTTTCAACAACTTCGATGAGCGACTGACCCGGAGACACGCTTTCCCCGCCGTCGACAAAACGTTCTGTAACCAGACCCGCAAAGGGGGCAAAAACACGCGATTTCTCGGCCTGGATTTCGTTGGTCAGCAGTGCAGCTGAAACTTCTGCGATCCGCGATACCAGTTCATCCGTTCTTGAGAGCGCCTCGTCCAAAGCGGCTTGACTGGCGAACCCACGGTCGCTCAGTTGCGACAAGCGCCCGACGGTTTGCCGGGAAAAGCGCAATTGCGCTTCCAATGCCGCCTGCGTTGCGTCGAGCCGCGTTTTTTCAGCATCCAACAAACGGGTGTCCAGAGTGGCGATGTGTTGACCTTCTGTGACGGTTTCGCCCTCGTCGACCAGAATGTCATTCAAACGACCGCTTAGCTCAAACGACACTGCGGCGGTCCGTTGTGGTTCCACCTGCCCCAGAAAAGACCGCGTGACTTCGTAGCCCGGCACGATTGTGATGGGGGCCGTTTCGACCGGGATCAAAGGGGCTGCGTCGGGCGACGGGGCGGCATCTGCGCGGCGCGTCAACTCTTCGCTGCCCATCTGAATAGCGAAAACCGCGGCTGCTGCAACGCCGAGCGTGACGGTGACGCGCACCACAAACCGCGTGGCCCGCCGTAAGAGACCCGGTTTCGAATTCTGCGTATCGTTAATTGCGTTCATTGGACATTCCTCGCAATGTTAGGCGTCCTAACTTATATGTTAGAAGTTCTCACTTTGACAAGTCTTACGGCTTCTGAAACAAATCAGATCATGGCAAACGCAAAAAAGACGAACACGGCGACACTGAGGAAATCGGGCTATCACCATGGCGATCTTCGCGCCGGGCTGATCGAGGCAACACGGCAGCTGGTCGAAGAAAAGGGACCGGATGGCTTTTCCGTTTCCGACGCTTGCCGGCTGGCCGGCGTGTCAACGGCCGCGCCCTATAAGCACTTCAAAGATAAGTCAGAAATGATCATCGCAATGGTTATGGAAGGCATGGTGCGGCACCGGGAAAACATGATTTCGTCTCTGGATGGCATTCCGCCCGGAACACCTGCCCGGATCACCGCGCTTGGGCGCGAATACGTGAATTTCGCGCTGAACGAACCGGGCGTGTTTCGGTTGAAATTTGGCGGCTTCACCGACCGGCTGGATGACCCCAAACTGCAAGAGGCGGGCGAAGGCACATTTACAATCGTGCTGCACGAGGTCGCGAAATGCCTTGGCGAATCTGAAATTACGCCAGAGGTGCGCAAGCGCGGTTTCATGCTGTGGGGCTTTGTGCACGGGCTCAGCTTTTTGCTGGCTGACCCAAAGCTGACATCGCTTGGCGGCGAGTTCGAATTGAACAATTTGCTGGATGATATGTCAGAGCGGGTTCTGGGGCCCTAGTGCGGGCACCCATCATCGCTTTTAGATTTGAACGGCGACGGTGTAGCCAAATCGAGCTGTGGCACCGGGGGCCAGCAAGACGCTGTTCGGACGGCTGGCGATGTCCGGACCATCGCCGACATGTGACGCCGTTCCATGCCAAGGCTCCACACAGAGGAACGGCGCACCAAGGGGCCGCCACAAAGCCAGATCCGGCAGGTTTTCAAACGTGAATTCAAGATGCGGGCCATCCACCGGACCATATCGCAAAGATCCGTTGGCCCCCGGAAACACAAGCGCGCCATCCGCAAACAAATCGTCGGTGATTTCCAGTGTCCCGTCGTCGAACGGACCGTCAACCAATGCCGGCTCTAACAACCCGTCGGATCGCAACGGCCGCCTTTTCGGCGAGCCTCCATCCTGCAACTGCACCAAATGCGGGGCGGACGCGCCGGGAAGCGGCCAGGAAAAAGCGGGATGAAACCCAAAGCCAAAGGGCAGATCGCGGTCATCGTCATTTTTGACCTCTGCCATCACGGACAGAGTATTGGCCGTCAGGGCGTGCGTGACGGACAACTGAAACGAAAACGGATACACCGCGCGGGTTGCCTCTGATGGCGTCAAAACATGGCGACATGACGTCTCGCTGACCATGTCCAGAACGAAGTCCTGCCGCCGGGCAAAGCCATGTTGTTTCATCTCTGCATCGACGCCGCCAGAGCACACCATATCGTCGACCGCGCGGCCCACGATTGGAAACAGAATCGGCGCACGCCCCGACCAGAATTCAGGATCACCGTGCCACAACAAATCCTGACCATCCGCGGTGCGCAAGAACTGCATTTCCGCGCCCAGCGCAGCAACCGCAACGGTCAGTTGGCCTGAAGACAAGACACAGTGTTCTTTGGTCATTACACGCTCCTGCTCGTTTGGATCCCTGACATTTCTTAACCCAGAACACTGCGACGCAAAACCACAGCTTGATACGCGCTTTGAGCGCCATATCGTTTCGCTTGAAATGCAAGCTGTTAAGAGGACGGTGGAAATACGCCAAAACAGGCCAACGCATCGCATAACTTGTGGTCATGGGAACGGAAACCACAGCATCTTTGGCCCTAGATGCAACCAAGAATGGTGCTATACAGAATTTAAGCCTACCGAAAAAGGCAGGGAGAGGGACAATGAACAACAGATTGCGCAAAATCACCATAGTCGGCGGCGGCACGGCAGGCTGGATGACCGCCTTAATCCTGGACATGGTGTTGGGACGCACGTCGTCCCCCAAAGACAGACCGCATATCTGCCTGATCGAAAGCCCCAACATCGCCACCGTCGGCGTCGGCGAAGCCACGGTACCGCGTATGCCGCGCACGATCCGAGAGGCCGGTATTTCCGAGCGGGATTTCTTTCGCGAAACCAACGCGTCTTTCAAACTGGGCGTTAAGTTCTGCAACTGGAACAAAGACGCCAAGGGCAACCGCATCGATTATGTGAACCCGTTTGCCCATGGCCATATGCTTTATGGTTTGGAAGCCGCCGAGTACTTTCTGCGGTTCGGCAATGGGGATCGGGACTTTACACAATCGATCTCGCCCCATGACGATCTGGGCCGCCTGTGCAAAGGCGCGCGGGAACTGGGCCAACCGGAATTCGAACAGCGGTTTGGCTATGCCTATCACCTTGATGCGGTGAAGTTTGCTGGCATGCTGACCAAAGTTTGCACCAAACGCGGGGTCGAGCATATCCGCGACGAGGTGACGTCGGTTGAGCTGAACGAACAAGGCAATGTCAGCCACCTGATGTTGGAACGCACAGGCCGTCACGACATCGAAATGGTGATCGATTGCACCGGTTTCCGGGGACTGATCATCAACAAAGCCTTGGGAGAGCCGTTCAAGGATTACTCTGAGTACCTGCCGAACGACCGGGCCATGGCGTTGCAGATCGAGCATCCGAACCCAGAGAAAATCGAAAGCCTTACGCGGTCCACGGCGCTCGGCGCGGGCTGGACATGGCGCGTGCCGCTCTACAACCGTGTTGGCACCGGATACGTGTTTTCTTCGGCGCACCGCACCGATGATCAGGCAGCGGATGAATACCTTGAATGGCTGGGCGACAGCGGTAAAGGCGCGACGCCGCGCATCATTCCGATGCGCATCGGGCGGGTGCGCAATGCCTGGGTAAAAAACTGTGTGGCGATTGGTCTGGCCGGCGGGTTCATCGAACCTCTGGAAAGCACGGCCATCCACATGGTGGATCACGCAGTTCGCTGGTTCGCCGAACATCTGCCAACGCGCGATATCGAACCCGCGCTGCGCAACAGGTACAACCGTCAGGTCAACAAGCTTTATGATGAGGTTCTGGACTTCATCTGTTTGCATTACCGTTTGGGTAACCGGACGGATGACCAGTATTGGATCGACGCGCGCACCGAGATGAAACTGCCCGACAGCTTGGCCGAAAATCTTGAACTGTGGCAGCACCGCTTGCCATTAGAGCACGACATTGAATTTGCCACGCTGTTCAATGCGCGCGTGTTCCAAACCGTGTTGTTGGGCAAACAGGTTTACGACACCGGCTATGGCCCCGGTATCCGCGACCGGCTTAGACCGTTGAAAAAACCGATCTGGTTCCAGGGGATGAAAGCCGCCAAGGCGGATTTGGCTCATGTTCTCAAAGCAATGCCCGATCACAAAACGCTGCTGCGTGATATTCGGGGAGAGCTGGAAAAACCGGCCTTTGGCATGGCCGGGGCGATGCAACAGCCAACCGTGCCTCTGCCCGGCGGCGTTCCGATCGCGGCCGCGATCCAGAATATGCCCGATTTGGCTGAAATTCAGAGCGGCGCAAAGGATTTGCAGCTTTTTTGACCCGTTGGCAAAACTTCGGTTTTCCATGTCAAAGAAAGCCGTTGCCGCCTAAGTCTTTAGCAGTATGGTTTCAATCTATTGACGGTAACACTGAAACCGATTTCGACACTTTTTTATAAAATTTACAAGGAAAACCAAATGATTACTGCACCAACGACAAGTTCCAAGCTTAACTCTCCCATTATCCCTGGCGAAGTGATTGGCGGCATACAGCCACACATCGCCAAATTGGCGGACGGCAGCTTTGTTGCGGTTTACTCCCAAGCGACGCAAACTGCGGAAGGCGATATAAAAAACACAATATATTCACAAAGTCTAACGGCCGCCGGCGCACTTGTTGGGGATCGCATTGTTGTAACGGAACTGACGAGTTCTACGGGGCTAGACTCGTTGACGGACCCGGATATTGCGGCCTTATCCGACGGCGGTTACGTCGTGGGCTGGGAGTTGAATTCGCTCGATCTAAACAACGCATTTACCATCGACAGTGACGTAGTTGTGATCAGCCCCACCTGAGTGGTCCAATTTGATTGTTAGTGCATGATCGACCTTTGGTCCATCTGGACGATGGTTTCGGGAGCCGGTGGGCGGTAGCCCAATGCACTGTGTGGTCGTTTCGTGTTGTAGTGCTTTCTCCATTCCTCAATCAGGATTTGTGCTTCGCGCAGGCTATAGAAGATTTCGCCGTTCAAGAACTCATCGCGGAAACGGGCGTTGAAGCTTTCGCAGTATCCGTTCTCCCAAGGTGACCCAGGTTCGATGTAAGCCGTCTTCGCGCCGACAGCCTTGATCCAGTCCTGGACAGCTTGGGCAACGAACTCCGGGCCGTTGTCGGAGCGAATGAACGATGGGATGCCGCGCAGGATGAACAGGTCGCTCAGCACATCGATCACATTGCCTGAGTTGAGCTTGCGATCCACGCGTATGGCCAAGCATTCCCGACTGTACTCGTCGATGATGTTGAGTGTGCGGAAAGCTTTACCATCGTCGGTGCGGCAGTGGACAAAGTCGTAAGACCAGACATGATCGCGGCGCTCTGGCCGAAGCCTGACACATGATCCATCATTCAGCCAAAGCCGCCCTTTCTTCGGTTGTTTCATTGGCACTTTCAGCCCCTCTCGTCGCCAAAGTCTTTCGACACGCTTGTCATTCACATGCCAGCCAGCGTCTCTCAGTAGTGCCGCGATCCTACGATAGCCGTAGCGGCCATACTGCCGGGTCAGTTCGATCATATCAGCCACTAAACGTTCTTCATCCGGGCGACCCGCAGGTACTTTGCGCTGTGTGGATCGATGTTGTCTTAGAACCCGGCATGCCCGACGCTCCGAGATGTTCAGCTCAGCACGAACGCGATCAATACAGGCACGACGACGAGCGGGGCTCAGAAGTTTCCCTTTGCCGCCTCCGCCAAGATCAGCTTGTCCAGCGTCAGATCAGAAACGGCTTTGCGCAATCGCTCGTTCTCTTTTTGCAGACGCTTCAGTTCCTTCAATTGATCCGTGCCCATTCCGCCGTATTTTTTCTTCCACCGGTAGTAGGTCTGTTCAGTCACACCGATCTGACGGATCGCATCCAGACGCGGCATCCCTTGCCCCGTCAGAACCTCAACCTGCCGTAACTTCGTGACAATCTCTTCTGGCTTTGGTCGCTTGTTGGCCATGTGTTTCCTCCGTTTTCCTAAACATAGCGGAGGACCACTTCAGTGGGGGAAGACCACCACGGCCTGGCCGGCAAACTCACTCTGATCGGGGTCAAGGCGTTTTCCTATACGCTGATCGCCATCGGAATTTTCTCAATCGCACGAATGGCTCTGTAATCTGACCTGTCGGAAACGAGTTCGTCCTAGCAAACGGAAGAGACAAAATGGCTGCATACGAATACGAGACGCATGAATATGACGTCGTGGTCGTCGGCGCAGGTGGCGCTGGACTGCGGGCCACGCTTGGCATGGCGGAACAGGGTCTTCGGACCGCCTGTATTTCAAAGGTGTTCCCAACCCGTTCGCACACCGTTGCTGCACAGGGCGGAATTGCGGCGTCCCTGTCGAATATGGGTCCGGATAACTGGCAGTGGCATATGTATGACACGGTCAAGGGGTCGGATTGGCTGGGCGATACGGATGCGATGGAGTATCTGGCCCGCGAAGCGCCCAAAGCCGTTTACGAGCTGGAACACTACGGCGTGCCGTTCTCGCGGACCGAAGAAGGCAAGATCTATCAGCGTCCCTTTGGCGGCCACACAACCGAATTTGGTGAAGGCCCGCCGGTACAGCGCACCTGCGCGGCGGCGGACCGGACCGGGCACGCGATCCTGCACACGCTTTATGGTCAGTCGCTGAAGAACAACGCCGAGTTCTACATCGAATATTTCGCCATCGACCTGATCATGAGCGAGGACGGCGTCTGTCAGGGCGTGCGCCCGGATGTTGTGCTTTACGGGTGTACCTCGGCGACGCTGACGCATGGCGTGGCTTTCGACCGTGACCTTGCGGACCGTATTGCCACGCAGAGCGGGGCCAAGACCGTGACGGCGGCGGGCGCGCTGGTCCATGCCTTGCGCAGTTTGAACGTCACCCGCATCGGTTTTGCCTCGCCCTACGTGGCCGCGATCAACGATATGGCAGTCGCATTCCTCGACGACGCCGGGATCAAAACAGTCGCCAGATCGGAGGTTGCCGAAACCCTCGATAACGTTGGGCAAGGTGCCATGCGACCAAAGGATGTGTTGGAGTTGGGCCGGGCCGCAGATCATCCGGAGGCGCAGGCACTGGTTCTGTCCTGTACCGACATGCGCAGCGTCGAAACGATTGCTCAGCTCGAAGGCATTGTCGGGAAACCAGTGATCACCTCCAACCAGGCGATGGTTTTTCAGGCCAGCGAAATCATAAGCGCAGAATTTTCGCACTCACAATATGGCAGACTTTTCAGCTCCCGAGACAAAGACGATGTATTGCGAAAAGATCCGGTTTGATCTCAGCAAATGAACCGCATTGCTCTACAACTCTTTAAGCATAATGAGCCGGACGCTGCCGGCTCATTATGGGACAGGTCTCGCAGCGATCAGATAATGAACAGGTCGTTCTGGTCCAGATCGATATGCCCTAAAAGCGCAATTTCAAGGTCTGCATCGACGCCATTCGCATCCCGTATGAAAACGCTTGTGACATTGCCGTTATCGTCATCCACGATGTGCTGGAAATATGCCTCTGCACCCGGTGAATTCGAAAACCCAGACTGCTCGCCCAGAAACGTCGTTGCACCGTTTCCCTGAACCACGATTAGGTCTGCGCCAACGCCAAAGTCGTTTATAACGTCGACAGATGTGCCGCCACCGCTGTCACCTTTCACAAAGTAGAAAGCATCAGCGCCCGCTCCACCGCCCAGTACATCACCTTCGTCACCGGGGTCGTTGGTACCACCGGTGATGTGGTCGATGCCCGCACCGCCAAAGATCTGGTCATTGTCCGCGTCGCCAAACATGAAATCGTTGCCGTCGCGACCCCACATCGAGTCTGAGCCTTCGCCACCTTCCATGCTGTCGTTGCCGGTGCCGCCATCCATAAGGTCATTGCCAATGCCACCATCCATGATGTCGCGCGACGCGTCTCCGCGCATTTCGTCGTCTCCTTGATCGCCGAACATGGTATCTTGGCCACCGCCGCCTTGAATATCGTCGTTGTCGCTGCCGCCTTGCAGGAAGTCGTCTCCAATGCCGCCAAAGACCTAGTCTTCTCCTTCACCGCCATAAACACGATCATCGCCTTCGTCGCCCCAAAGCAAATCGTTACCAGAGTTGCCTTCGATGGTGTCGTTGCCATCACCGCCCCGCACCCAGTCGTTGCCTTCGTTGCCCATGATGTCGTCGTTGCCGGTGCCGCCGCGGATGCCATCATTGCCGCGCCCGCCGTATATCCAATCGTTCCCGCTATCTCCGTTCAGAATGTCGTTGCCAACATCTCCGAACAAGCGATCTCGGCCAGTACCACCATTCAAGGTGTCATCGCCGCTGCCGCCATGCAGCAGATCGTTCCCGCTGCCGCCGTAACCAATGTCGTTGCCACCAAAGAGATAAATTTCATCGCGACCCCACAAACCGTAGGCCGTATTATTTTGCCAGGTTCCTTCGTAGTAGTCTTCACCGCCCCAATCATACCAGATGGTATTGGGCGTCAGGATCGTGCCGCCATCAGGGGTGGGCGTGACCCAGTTGAAATACGGTGACAAAAAGTTTGGTGAATTGGGCGCGATTGCGCGCTCGAATATCTCTACGTTCAGAAACGGTAGATCATAACCCTCCAAGGGCGTGTAAATCGGTTCCTCTGGCACAGTGGGTTGGCGAACCAGCGCGCGGTCAATGCTGTCCGGCGTTTCCGTCGGCCGCTGGTCACCGGCTGCAATGACTTTTTCAACTTTCTTCGTCAATCGTTTCCGAGACATTGTGGGGTCCTTTACTTTTCTTGGGAGCAGGCCGCGGCAAAAGCTGGCGTGCAAGTTGGGCCAAAAAGAGCCCGGTCAGGTTCATGAGAATGTTTGTGAGAGAACGCCGAGCCGCATTGAAAAGCTGCTTGGGCAATGAAATTCTTAGGTCCGTCTCCCTTAAATCAAACCGCCTCGGTGGCGTGGAAACGGAATAGGATACCTATTTGTCGAGATGATTTCGCCTTCGGTTTCAATTGTTTCCGCCCGGTGTCGCCGCTGAAACAGCAGACACAACTGATACAATTTCCGGTCTGACGGCGTGCAGCGATTTATGTTTGGATAACGATGGAGACGTTGCGGGACATTTGGAACCGGGGCAAAGAAGGAAGAGTTCATTCGCTTGGGTAACCAACAGAAACAGGTTGATGCCTTTGCTGGCTCGATCGAGTTTCTCGATCATGGGTTCGCGATCTTCGATGATGCGCTGCGTCTCGTTATAGCCAATGGCCGGTTCAAGTCACTTTTCCTGGAACGGTTGTGCCGTCCGGGGCAGCCTTTGCAATCTCTGTTGGAAAGTCGCGCCAGCGACGATGACATCGAAAAGCTGGTATACGATGTTTCGGACACACGCGCCCGTGGCGATTATGGAGCGGTCGGCTCAATAGATCTGACTACTTCCGGTCCATTACCCGACCGTCTGGACCTTTTTTCAACCGACGGCGGAAAGGTCACCGCAATCGTTCGGCACACACCAGCCAATTTGATGATGGATCGTGACGTCAGGGATCTTTTCGGTGATGCCATAGACCATGTGAATTTTGGTGTTGCACTGATCGATGATGAAAACCGGTTGGTCTTTGCAAACCAAAAGTTCAGAGAAATTGGCGATCCAAACAACAACCTGCTGATCCCGGGCCAACGCATGCGGGACATCCACGCCCAAGCCATTCGAACAGGTCTTTTCCCGATCGCCGAAGGGATGACGTCCGAACAGGTCCTTGGCTATCTCGATATGGTGATCGACACCAACGGGCAGGATTTCCCGGTTCCCAACAACCACGGCAGCGAGTTGGTTGGAAACGTCTATGACACCGAGCACGGTGGGAAAGTTTTAACCATTCAAGACGTCACGCAAGCACGCCAAACAGAAAGACTATTGGTGAATGCGATGGATCACTTGCCGGTCGGCGTCGCAATCGAAGACGCGAGTGGTCAGTTTACCCATTGCAACGACGCGTTAGCCGAACCTTACGGGCTGGACGGCGCCGCGTTGTTGCAAATGACCGGCCCGGAACGCATCGCGTACTTGGCGCCGAAACTGGCCTCGATCAACAATCAGCCGGTGCGAGAAGACCTTGGTGACGCCTTCCGCAAGGCCATTGTCGAACAACGCCAAACCCTGCGCCCCTTCGAGGTCAATTTCAAATCCGGGCGCCATTTCCTTGTTGAACGGGCCGAAACGCAAAACGACGGCCGCGTCGTCGTGGTCACCGACATTACATCACTCAAAGACGCAGAAACGCGCAATCTCGCCGCCGTGACGGACGCAGTGCAGTCTTTGGATATCGGGCTCGTTCTCATTGACAAGGAATTCAAGCAGGCCTTTGGCAATGACAAATGGCGGGAAATATTTGCTTCAGAAGCCGTACCGCCAACAACCGGTGAAGATGTGAAGGACGTACTGGGGCGTCAAATCGATGCTGGAATGTATCTGTTGCCCGATACGATTTCCCGGACAAATTTCGTGGACTACCTTGGCGATGTTTTGACGAACTACAAAAAGGATATTCCGCTCGCCTTCGCAGATGGCCGTTTTGTTCTTGCGTCTTGCCACCGAACGCGGCTGGACGGATATTTGATTTCCTTTGTCGACATCACCGAGAAGCGGAAAATTGAGCGTGAGTTGGAACGTCAGCGCCAGATCACCCAGCAGCAAGAAAAGCTCTCGGCGCTTGGCGAATTGTTGGCCGGGGTTGCGCATGAGCTGAACAACCCACTTTCGATCATAGTGGGGTATGCCCAGATGTTGGAGGACGAATTGTCCGATCCGAACTTACTCAGGCGGGTCGGACGGATCTCAGAGGCAGCGACACGCAGTGCAAAGATCGTCCAGATGTTCCTGTCCATGGCAAAGCAGCAGCCATTTGAAACAGAGCCTTGTTCAGTCAATGAGATCGTCGATACAGCCTTGGAAGTGGCCCAGCAAGACCTCGACACACGTTACCGTCTTAACGTGGAATTTGCCGATGATTTGCCTGTTATCAAAGGCGACGCCGATCAGCTTATCCAGGTAATGTATAATCTTGTGATCAACGCCCAGCAAGCAATACGGGAAAAAGGCAGGGAAGGTATTCTGTCTGTCCGTACATATCGATCTTCCTCTGACCGTGAGGCGGTTATTGAAATTGCCAACAACGGTCCCGGCGTCCCCAAAAAGCTGCGCAATCGCGTTTTTGAGCCGCTGTTTTCCACCAAGGAGATTGGCGAAGGCACTGGTGTTGGCCTTGCGATTTGCCACCGGATTGTAAGCGGGCACAACGGCACCATCGCTGTAAATGACAGCAAACTCGGCGGAGCACGATTTGTGGTCCGCCTGCCGTTGCCAAAAGAAATGCTGACCTGATGGAGCCTGGAAAAACACTGATATCGAAGGAGAAAACGCTTTGACCGTGTCGGTACAAGACCTGGGACGAAACAGCAAATCCGCTGAGATACTGGTGTGTGATGATGAGCCACGCCTAAGAGAGATGGTTGCCGAATATCTGATGGGTCGCGGTTTCAAAGTCTCGGAAGCTGCCAACTCATCGCAACTCGAAAGAAAACTCAAGATCGGCAAACCCGATCTGATCCTGCTTGATATCAACATGCCAGGCGGCGATGGCCTGACGGCGCTGCGCGAGATGCGCACACACTCTACGATCCCTGTTATCATGCTGACTGCGGCCAGCGATGTCGTGGACCGCATTATTGGGCTGGAAATGGGCGCTGACGACTACCTCGGCAAACCTGTGGATCTGAGGGAACTGGAAGCACGGATAAAGGCAGCTTTGCGCCGGCAATCTGTGGCTTCCCAAGACGCCGCCAGGACACCTCGGACAGACGCTGGCACGGTGTCTATTGGTGCATGTCAGTTGAACCTAGATAACGCCCGACTGTACGGACCTGACGGGTCTGAAATCCCAATCACAGCAATGGAATTCGACCTGTTGCACCTCTTTCATGAAAACCGAGGGCGGACCCTTAGCCGGGATCAGATCCTTGAAAAAGCACACAAAAAGGGCTGGGAGCCCTTCGACCGGTCAATTGACCTCCGGATATCGCGATTGCGTCGTAAAGTTGAACCCAACCCAAGCAAGCCACAGGTCATTCGCACCGTCCGCGGTATCGGTTACGTGTTTGACTAGGCGTAATGAATACTTTGAAAGCGACGATCAAAACTCGTTTTGCTGCGCGTCGGTTCAATATTGAGGCACTTGTTCAGTGCACCTATAAGAAATGTGATTCTGGTGCAAAAGCCGCCGCAAGACCTAAGAATTATAGCGTCGTATGATCAGAACTTGCCTTGGTTATTCCACTGCTCCGGCGCAAGGATTTTTTCCTGCACGTCCCAATGTTCGACGATCTTGCCGTCTTTCAATCGGAAGATATCGAAATAGCAATAATGGCTGTCGCCGACCTGCGCGTGGCTGAGGGTGACAACGAAGTTGCCCTGCCCGATCAGTTTATGCACTTTCCAATACCGGCTTTTTCGACCTAAAGCCTGCAATTCCGCGATATGCGCCCGGAACCCGTCCAGACCATCGGACACGGTCGGATTATGCTGATCGTATTGGTCCGTCGAAATGAAATCCTCGACCCGGTCCAAATTGCCGCCAATCAAAACCGTTTCGCAGAAATCGGCGACCAATGCCTTGTTCGCTTCCGTCTTGTCGAGGTCTTCGATATCGGTCGGGCCATCAATCATGCTGCGGCCTGACCGTGTGTCTGTTGCGTATTCCTGAATGACATCCCAATGCTCGATGACGCGGTCATTTTCATCGGTATCGAACAAATCAGCCGTGACCCACTGGCTCTCACCATTGTTCAGGCTTTGATACACGTGGACAAAGACGTATTGGCCGTCTTCGATGGCACGCTTTATCTGAATGTCCCGGATGGGGTTTCGTTCCAGAAACGGACCGAAAAAGTCCGCAAATCCCTGTTGGCCGTCACCGACGCCTGTCGAGTGCTGCGTATATCGGTCACCGGTATGCGCGTTTAAGGCTTCCCAAACTTTACCATCGCGAATGCCGTCCAGGTAAAGCCCGGTTGCATGATGGATTTTTTGGGTGCCGATCAGGGATTTTACGGACATTGTCGCCTCAGAACTGGTGGATGTTTGACAGAATATGGCTCGACATGCCGCCATCAACCATCAAGTTTGTGCCACGGAACCATTTGCCGCCATCGCCAAGCGCAAAGGCCACAACCGGGGCGACATCCACAGGGGTGCCGGGGCGATCCATGACTTTCATGTCTTCTTCGGCCCGTTCGCCCAGCGTTTCGACGAAGTCCGCCAGGATCGGAGTGTCGACCGGTCCCGGGCTGACACAGTTCATGGTGATGCCACGATCCCGCCATGTCCAACGGTTTTGCATTGTCCAGACAACCAGCGCCTCTTTACCCAGGAAATAGGACCGGCAACCTTCTGCGTCGTTCAGGCCTTCTTCGGCACAAAAACCCGCCACATCGGATTCGAGTGTCAACGCCAGCGCCCGCTTGATCTGGTCAACGGCGTTCGGCCAGCCAAACCCGGCAAGCGAAGCGAGGTTTGCAATCGATGCGCCATCCGCCAGTTTCGGGATCATGCCCAGGGTCAGGCGCTGCAAACCATAAAGGTTCACTTTCAACACGGTTTCAGCCGCAAGGGTGGGCGGGACACCGGCAATGTTGGCCAAACCGTCAACACCCGATGGCAGCGCATCAACCAAGGCATCGATCGATGCCGGATCGCTCAGGTCCGCCTGGAAAAATTCGTCCGCGTTGTCGGTTTCATTCCGGTCCACACCGATGACCTTGGCGCCTTGGGATTTGAGCACTTTACAGGTCTGGGCACCGATGCCGGACGCAACGCCCGTCACGATGAATGTTTTACCTTCGTTCATCTTGGTTTCCTCCTAAATTAGCCGATCATTGTTTGCGGCAACCAGATTGCGATTTGCGGGAAGAGCGTCAGCAGCACCAGCATCAGGGCCATTGCGAACCAGAACGGCCAGATCCCGCGGAAAATTTGTCCCATCGGAACACCCGGCGCGATGGATTTCACGACAAAGACGTTCAGCCCGACGGGTGGAGAGATCATTCCCATCTCAAGCACGATCACCACCACGATGCCGAACCAGATCATTTTCATATCGGCCATCGACGGATCGAACCCGAATTCGAGCGCTGCAATGATCGGCAAGACGACCGGAATGGTCAGGACCAGCATTGCGATGCCTTCCAGGAACATGCCGAGGAAAATGTAGATCAGGATGATCAAGAGCAGCACGCCGTAATCGCCGATGGGCAAGGACGTCATCAGGGTGACCAGCTGTCCCGGCAGTTCCGTAATGGACATGAACGGGATAAAGATAAAGGCCCCGATGATGATCATGAAAACCGTAGCCGACGCCTTGACCGTCTGCAGGATGATCTCGCGTATCGCAGGCACCGATAAGGAGCGACGATAGATCGCCACCAGCAACGTCAGGAACGCACCGACGGAAGACGCCTCAACCGGGGTGAAAAAGCCGGTATACATACCGCCGATCGTGATCAGCACCACGATAACAAACGGCATCGCTGACAAAAGCGCGTCGCGGCGCACGGGCCATGGTGCCCGTTCGCCCGGCGGACCTGCTTCGGGTTTACGCAGGACGGTCAAATAGATCGCCCCGATGAACAAGAGGGTCATCAAGATACCCGGGATCACGCCCGCCATGAACAACCGACCAATCGACTGTTCGGTTAACACCGCATAGATAATCATGCCGCCCGATGGCGGGATCAGAAAACCAAGCGTTCCGCCCGCAGCAACGGACCCGGTGGCCAGGCTGTCGGCATATTTGAATTTTTTCATTTCCGGCAAGGCGACGCGGCCCATGGTGATGGCCGCTGCCAGTGACGACCCCGACAAGGCCGCGAAACCGGCACAAGCCGCAATCGTGGCAGAGGCCAGACCGCCGCGCATATGGCCCATCCAGCGGTATGCCGCGTTGAACAGATCAGCTGACATTCCTGATACGCCCGCCAGATTGCCCATCAAAACAAACATCGGGATAACCAGCAGGTTATAGTTTGAAGCTGCCTCGAACGTTTCGCCAGAGAGGTTGGACATGGCCGTCTTAAAGCCGCGCGCCCAAGCCTGATCTGACTCCATCCCCAGCAGCAAGAACCGATTGGCGGTGGCCACAATCGTGCCAACCACACCAACAAGGATCATTGAAAGGGCGACCGGGAACCGCAGCCCCAAAAGGATAAAGAGTGCAACAAGCCCGAATACACCCAGAAGCGTCATGCTGATCATAGTGTGTCTCCCAGCGGGATAAGGCTGATCTCGCCCTTGGTCAGGAGCTGCACTGCGTCAGCCAACAAGACCAGCACGTAAAGGGCGACGCATCCGGCGAGCAGATAGTAAAACGGCTCATATGAGATCAGCAGCTGTTGGGTTGTTTCGCCAAATTTTGTGGCTATCTGACCCGCTGTGATCAATTCCCACGCCATCAGCAGCATCAAACCACCAGCCAGCAGCCGCAAAAGGAACATAGACCAGCGCGCAAAACCAGCCGACATGCGGGATTCCATGATCTCGATCTCGATATGAGCCCCAACGCGACCGCCAAAGGGAATGGCGATGGCCACCAAAATGACCAAGGATAAGATCATCAGGTCTTCGGCACCGCGGATGGGGGCGTTCATGATCTTTCGCATCACAAGCACGTTGAACGTACCAAAGACCATCATGAATATCAGCATCGATCCGCCGATGATCAAGGCAATCCAGATCAGAACCTGATCCAGTATTCTTAGCCAAACAGGTTGCGCCATGTGTGCCTCCCCCGCAAAAAAACCAGCGGCCCCGACAGGCCGCTGGTCATCTGATTTTATTGATTGATCGCTTCGTAAATCGCGCGGGCATCCGAAATGCCACGGGATTCATAGTCGGCAAAGATCGTTTCCATGCCCTCGGCGACAGCTGCGTCCATTTTGGCGCGCTCTTCGTCTGACACGGTGATCCAGTTGATGCTCGACATCTGGTCGGCGGTTTGCATGGCTGCCAAGGAATTGGCATCCGCTGTGTGGAAGCTTTCTGCACCCTTCATAGAGAAGGTTTCGCCCGCGAGTTCATCGATGATAGCGCGGTGCTCTTCCGACAGCGAATAATAGCGGTCCAGGTTCATCGCCACGAAGAACACGGCAAACTGGACTGGCACGTTTTCAACAAAATAGTCCGAAACGTCCCAGAAGTTCCAAAGCGGTGTCATGTTGTTGTAGGTCGCCGTCGTGGCGTCGATCGTACCTGTGGACAAGCCGGTGTACATTTCAGTCACGGGCATCTGGACCGGCACGGCGCCCAACGCTTCGATCAGCGGTGTGGTCATTGCCGAGTATGGTACCATTTTCGCACCGTCCAACCCCGCCATGGTCGACATGTCCTGCGTGGCTGCCCATGCGTTGCCGGCAACAGTAAACACGCCAAGCATTTTGACGTCTTCATATTCGTCAGCCAAATGCTCGTCATAAACGCTCAACATACGCTCGGTGGCTTCGAGCGCGTTGGTGGCTTTGCCCGGCGGAATGATCAGCATCGATTTGGGAAAGATCGTCGGGGTGTAGGCCTGAAGCCCAAAGGTGATATCGGCGACGCCTTCGACGACACGCTTATACTGTTGAACCGGGCCGGCGCCCAGCTGACCGGCCGGATAGACTTTGAGCGTCAACGACCCGCCAGAGCGCTTTTCAAGCTCTTCGCCAAACCATTTGAATAGAAAGGCGTTGGTGTGGTGCTGTGGCGGAACAAAGTTTGCGACAGAGAGTTCTTCGGCTGCGGCTTTCAACGGCATCAACGAGGCAACGGCCAGCGACGCCGCGGCTACGACGGACGTAAATTTCATGGTTTCCTCCCAAAAAAAGATGCCCGAAACTACTTGGCCATTGACATGAAAACCATCGATGGTTTTCGATATATGATATGAAGAATTTCGATTTCCAAGAGCTTGACGGCAACAACCTGCTGACTTTTTTGGCAATTCTGGAGGAGTCGTCCGTTTCGAAAGCTGCCGAAAGGTTAAATGTCACACAGTCGACGGTCAGCCATACCCTGAAAAAGCTGCGCCGGATCCTTGGCGATCCGCTGTTTATCCGGTCAGGTCAGGGGCTGATTGCGACAGAAACCGCACTTTCCATGAAAGCCCCGGTGCTGGAGGTTCTGGACAACATGCGGGCGTTGACCGTGCACCGCCCGTTCGACCCAAAATCCGAAGCCATGCGATTTGTTGTGGCGGCAAACGACATGCAGCGCGATATCGTTTTTCCGCAATTGATCAAGGACGCAACGCTGGCCGGGATCAACCTGTCGTTAGAACTGCGGCCCTCTGGTGTGCCAAGTGTTGGTTTGCTGCGGGATGCGCGCTGTGACTTGATCCTGACCCCACGACCGCCAGATGCGCCGGACCTGATCCAGCAAAAGCTGTTTTCGGGCAATATGATGGTGTTTTACGATCCCGCACACCGCGCGCCACCTCGGTCCGTTGAAGAGTATATGGCTGCGGATCACGTCACGGTGCAATTCGCGTTAGGGGGCGGGTCAAACGATGTTTTTAAGGCACCTGACCTGCCCCATATCCCGACGGCAAAAGTCACTGTTTCCAATTTTGCCGGTATCCCGCCATTTATCTTTGGCACCGACATGATCGCGACAGAGTTGGAGACGATGCGGTTTACGTCCCTGCGCCAGTTGGCGATGGCGCCTCTGCCCTTTTACAGCGAACCACTTAGCGTTTTCATGGTGTGGCACCAACGCTCTTCCAACGACCCGGCGCATCGCTGGTTGCGCGGCGAGGTTCGGCGCGTCACCCAATTGAAACTGGGCGGGAAGCTGGCTTGATCCGGCAACAAAAAACAAAGCGCCGTTTCCGGCGCTTTGTACATATTTCGATGTCGAGACGGGATTAAACGGTGCCGCCGAGGCTGCCTTCCAGTTCCACCATTTCCTGACCACCGGCCATCATGTCTTGCAGCTCTTCCGGGGTAATTTGACCGCGTTGAGCGGTGCCCAGTGTTTTACCTCGGTTCAGCACGGTGAACCGGTCCCCCACTGCCAGCGCATGGCGGACGTTGTGGGTGATGAAGACAACCGCAATTCCTTGCTTGCGGACCTTGTCGATGGTTGCCAGCACGTTTGCCGTCTGGCGCACGCCAAGGGCTGATGTCGGCTCATCCAGGATTAGAACCTTGGCCCCGAAATGCACCGCGCGGGCAATCGCAACAGTTTGGCGTTCCCCACCCGATAGGGTGCCGACCGCCTGATCCGGGCCGCGCAGGTTGATGCCCATCTTGCGCATTTCTTCCATGGTCACGCGGTTGGCGGTTTCATGATCAAAAAAGTTGATCGGCCCGACTTTCTTCAATGGCTCGTTGCCCATGAAAAAATTGCGCGACACCGACATGAGCGGGATCATCGCCAGATGCTGGTGCACTGTGGCGATCCCGGCGGAAATCGCGTCTCGCGGATCGTCGAAATGCAGCGGTTTGCCTTCGAAAAAGATCTCTCCGCGCGTGAGTTGATGCACACCGGACATGGTTTTGATGAAGGTTGATTTGCCCGCGCCGTTGTCGCCCAAAAGGCAATGGCATTCGCCCGGAAAGACGTCAACCGACACCCCAGCCAACGCGATCACGGACCCGAAATGCTTTTCGATATTCTTCATCTGAATAAGGGGGGCGTGTTCAGTATTCATATCAACGCTCCCCCGTGATGATGCGACGGATATAGGTGTTCAGGATCACCGCAAAGAGCAGAATAAGGCCCAAAAACACCCGGAACAAAGAGCTTTCGACGCCGGCAAAGAACAAACCCTGTTGCACCACGCCAAAGATCAGCGCCCCCAGTGCCGCGCCAATGACAGAGCCATATCCGCCTGTCAGCAACGCGCCACCGATAACCACGGCAATAATCGCCTCAAACTCTTTCAACAGCCCCCGGTCCGCCCCGGCAGAACCGAATTCCATCACCTGACAGGTTGCAAAAACCGTGGCGCAGAACGCGGTTAACATGAACATCAGGATCTTGACCTTGTTCACCGGAACCCCGGAATTGCGCGCCGCTTCGGCGTCGCCACCAGCGGCAAAGATCCAGTTGCCGAACTGCGTGCGCGTCAACAGGATATGACCGAAGATCACCAAAACGATGGCCCAGACGATCAACATCGGCACCCCGTCAACCACAGGCTGACCGGCGCGTGTGCCGCGTTCGAAAACCGCGATCAGGCCGTTGTCGCCCATCCACTGGAAAAAGCCCGTCAGGATTTTGCCGCCAAAAAGGGCCGCCAGCCAGTCGCCTTCGGCAGCATCCCGGATACCGCCAATGATGGTTTTGCGCTCGATCACTTGCGGCAGGAAGATGGTAAAGCCGCGCAGGATGAACAGGAAGGCCAGTGTCACGATGAAGCTCGGCAGGCCCGTGCGCACCACGATAAACCCGTTCAGCGCCCCGATAGCGGTCGCCAGAATAAAGGTCGCGATGATTGCCATCCAGACCGGCCAGCCCAGCGTGACGCTGAAGATCGCGATCATCATGCCTGCGAAACCGATCATCGATCCGACGGACAGGTCAAATTCACCCGCGATCATCAACAGGCAGGCGCCCACCGCGATGATCATGAATTGTGCCGAAACGGTTGACCAGTTCATCACGCCCTGGGCGTTGAACATGCCGCTGTCACCAGCAAAAATCAGGAATAGAAAAAAGACGATGATGGTGCCACAGATACCGCCCAGTTCGGGGCGGATCAGGGCTTGGCGCAGGCGCGACTGCTGCTTGATGCGCTCATCAACGCCCGCATTCGGGGTTGCGTCGGACATCGTAGCCTCCGGAACAGAATTTCATGAAAAGGGGGGAAACCGGCGGCGGTGCACCCGCCGCCGGTATGGTCTTTTAGCGGAATTCACCCGCGTATTTTTCGACCAGTGTCAGGCCGTCTGCGGTTACGAAACCGGGGCCCGAGTTGATGTTGTTGCCCGGCAGAACGCCGTAACGGTGATAGTTGGTCATCACCACAACCGGCAGATAGGCCTGCAGGAACGGCTGTTGGTCAATGCCCCACTGGATCACGCCAGCCTTAATGCCTTTCACGATCTCTTCGCCGAGGTCGAAGGTACCAAAGTAGATGTCACCGGCCATGCCGTTTTCTTCCAAGGCCAGAACGGTGGGATCAGCCGAGGTCGGGCCTAGCGTCAGGATCGCATCCGTTTCAGGATTGGCGTTCAGATAGGCCAGAACCCGGTTTTTGATTTCGGCAGGGTCTTGGCCGCTGTCGATCATCTGGCTTCCCAGATCCACACCCAGCGCGTCGGCAAAGCCCTGACAACGTTCAGTGGACGACGGTGAGGAGATATAGTGGTTCACGCACAGGAACGACCCAACGCCGTCACCTTTGGCGCGCTGACCCGCGGCAAAGCCCGCGTCATATTCCGGCTGACCGACATACATCAGGGCACCAACTTCACGCGCCTGATCCGGCGTGCCAGAGTTCATGATGATCACGTCGATGCCGCTGTCCACGGCTGCTTTGATCGGACCGGACAGAACGTCATAATCGCTGAGTGTGGTGATGATCCCGTTCGGACCCGAAGCCGCGGCCTGTTCGATGATCCGCGCCATATCGGCAAGGTCACCGGTCGGCGGGTTCCGGTATTCAACTTCGACACCCATCTGTTCACCGGCCAAGGCGATGCCGTTCTTGATGGTGTTCCACCAGCTGTCGCTGTCAGGTGCGTGGCTGACGAGGATATATTTCTCGCCTTCTGCCGACGCCGTGGTCGCCAGAGCAAACGGCGCAGCCACCAAGGCGGTCGCCAACGCAAGTTTCTTCATCAGTGATGTCATGTTTTCCTCCCAATAGTCACCGATCAATGGTGATGGAGCGGCTGTAATCCGCATCTCCGACTCGATCTAAGCACAGATCTAGTCATTTTGCAACCGGTTGCAAAATTTGCAAAAGCGTTCCATGATGTATGCCGCGATCAATCAGGCTAAAAGGACGGTCAACGAAAAAACTGGACGACAAATCATGGCCGTAACCCTCAAGGATGTTGCAGAGCGCGCGGGCGTATCCCGTTCGGCTGTCTCACGCACTTTCACGGATGGTGCATCGGTTTCCATGAAGATGCGCCGCAAAGTGGAAAAGGCGGCGCGCGAATTGGGGTATAGTCCAAACGCCTTGGCCTCTTCTTTGACAACTGGGCGCACCAAGCTGATCGGATTGGTGTCGAACAACTTTCACAACCCGATCTTTTTGCAAGTCTTTGACCTCTTCACACGCACTTTGCAGGATCGGGGTTTGCGCCCCTTGCTGGTCAACCTGACCAATGAAACCGATCCCGAAAACTCTGTCCGTATGCTGCGCCAATATTCGGTGGATGGGGTTGTGGTCGCCTCGTCCACGCTGTCGCCAGACTTTGCCAAAGCGTTCCGCGATGCGGGCGTGCCGGTGGTGCATTCCTTTGGCCGCTATGCTTCATCCCCGCTGGTGCATGTCGTGGGCATCGACAACGTCGAATGCGGGCGGATTGCCGCGCGCACACTCATCGCGCGGGGGTACGAACGGGTGGCCTTTCTGGGCGGACCCGAAAGCGCAACATCAACTCAGGACCGCTATGCAGGTTTTGTGACCGAGTTGTCCGCGCAGAACCGGGTCAAGATGACCTATTCCTTTGCCAAGGCTTATTCCTTCGACGCCGGCCGGCGCGAGATGCTGCGATTGTTGGAACAGAAAAACCCGGCCGAGGCCTATTTTTGCGGTGACGATGTTCTGTCCATCGGGGCGTTGTCCGCTGTTAAAAGCAAAGACCTGAACGTGCCGGATGATATTGGGCTCATTGGCCTGAACGATATGGAAATGGCCAGGTGGGAAAACATCGACCTGACCACCATCCACCAGCCGATCCAGCAGATTGTATCGTCATCGGTTGAATTGATGGTTGCCATGTTGAACGATCCGAACCGCTATCCAGAGGTTCGGATCTTCCCTTGTTCCGTGGTGGAACGCGGCACGCTGCGCCCCCTCCCAAAGAGCGAATGAGCCTTAGCGCAGTTACCGAAAGATCGGCGGCCGCGCATCCGTCCAGACGCCATCCGCTTTACCGCTTTCAGCAACCGCAAAGACGGCCGCCATGGACCGAAGCCCATCTTCGGCGCGGGGATACAGGTTCGCGGCAGGGTCCATCGCCCGCCCTTCCTTATCCGCGCGAATGGCCTCTGCCAGATCGGAATAGATGTTCGCAAAGGCAAGCGGCATGCCTTCGGCATGGCCAACGGTCACGCGGCTGGTGCGGTCGGCCTCTGGTGACAAGCCACCTTCGCCGCGTTCGATCACCTGCAAACGCTCGCCCAAAGGCATCCAATACAATTGGTTCGGCTGTTCCTGCGACCAGCGCAACCCGCCCTTTTCGCCAAAGATCTGTATGGTCAGCCCGTGCTGACGTCCGATAGCCACCGAAGAGGTCCAGAGCCGGCCAACAGCCCCGCCGTCAAACCGCAGGTTGACCATGGCGTCATCTTCCAACTCGCGACTGGCGATACAAGACACCGTGTCAGCGGAAAGGGACTGCGCCTCTTGGCCGATGACAAAGCTGGCCATGTGCAGCGCATGGATACCGCAATCGGCAAACTGCGCCGAAACGCCAGCCTGCGCAGGATCATACCGCCAGCGCACGCGCGGATTGTCCGCATCCGCCGCATCGGCGTGGTGTCCATGCGAAAACTCTGCCTTGACCAGCCGGATCGCGCCCAGATCACCGCGCGCGACCATGGCCTTCATATGCCGGACGAGTGAATAGCCGGTATAGCCATAGTTCACCGCACAGATTTTGCCGGTCGCTTGTGACAGGCGCACGATCTCTTCGCCCTCTTCCACCGTCATGGTCATCGGCTTTTCGCACAGCACGTGAAACCCGGCTTCGAGGAACGCTTTGGTGATCTCGAAATGCGTCGCATTTGGTGTGGCGACCGTGACCAGATCGACCCGATCCTCGCGCCCGCGCTCCCCTTCCAGCATCTCTTGCCAGTTGCCATAGGCGCGATCCGCCGCCAGCCCCAACCGCTGGCCATATTCGCGCCCGGCTTCGGGCCGATGATCCAAGGCGCCGGCGGCAAATTCAAACGCCCCATCCAGCCCGGCACCCAAGCGGTGCGCTGGTCCAATCTGGCTGCCTTCTCCGCCGCCAATCATGCCCCATTTCAGCTTTTCCATCTTCTCAGATCCTCACTTAAAGCCAATGGATTCAAGGTATTCACGGTTCAACCGCGCATCGCCCACCGGATCGGGGTCCAGCGTCGGATCACAGTCTTGCTCGACCGTGCAACAGCCTTCAAACCCGGCATCCAGCAGAACCTGGCGCACATCCGGGAAAGCGACGTCGCCGTCCCCCAAATTACAGAATATCCCCTGCCCGCAGGCGTCATAATAGCCGGTCCGGTTGGCAATGACATCGGCCTTCACCTTGGGATCGATATCCTTGAAATGCATATAGCTGATGCGGTCGATATGCCGTTTCATAAAGGCAACCGGGTCAAAGCCCGCATAGGAATGGTGGCCCGTGTCAAAACAGATTTTCAGGATCTTTTCATCGACCTCATCCAGCAGGCGCTCCAGCTCTGGTTCGAAATCCATGAACCCGGCGGCGTGGGCGTGGATGCCGACGGTCAGCCCGTATTCCTCGGTCCCGATGCGGGCGGTTTCAGCGATACGATCCCGATAAGCCGACCATTCGGCTGCATCCATCTGTTCGGCTTCATCCGCGCGGCCCGCGGTTGGCGCGCGGCGTTCCGAGATTGAATCAATCAGCACAAGGTGCCGGGCCCCATGCGCCTGCAACGCCTTGCAGGTCCGATGGGTGCCGTCCAGAACATCGTCCCATTGCGACGGGTCATGATAGGCCCGAAACACAACGCCGCCGATCAGTTCCAGATCGTGTTCGGCCAAGGCTTCGCCCAGTTCGACGGGATCTTCGGGCATAAACCCAACAGGACCCAGCTCGATCACCTTATACCCGGCCTCGGCGCATTCCTTCAGCACCGTTTGCCATGTGGGATTGCGCGGGTCCTGCGCAAATTCGACGCCCCAGCTGCAAGGGGCATTGCCAATGCGAATGGTCATCTTCGGTATCTCCAAAGTCAGTTGTCGCTGATATCAACCCAACCGCCATGCTCTGCAGATTGCAGGGCGGCGGCCACGATCCGTGACACGTCTAGGCCGTCGCGGAACGTTGGCCAAACCGGTTGCCCGGTTTCGATGGCACGCAGGAAATCGCGCGCCTCGATAATGATCTGGTCCTGGTATCCGGTGCCGTGTCCCGGCCCCTGACAGAACGGCTCGTAATCCGGGTGCTCTGGCCCGGTCAGGATCTTGCGGAACCCCCGTTCGGCGGGGGCATCATCCATTTTATAGAGCCACAGCGCGTTTTGATCTTCCTGATCAAACCGGATCGCGCCCTTGGTTCCAGAGACCTCATAGGCATAGCCCATCTTGCGCCCCGTCGCGATGCGGCTGAAATACATCTGGCCCATGGCTCCATTGGCAAAGCGGCACATCATCTGTGCGTGGTCATCATTGGTGACGGTACCGCCCGGGCGATCCCGGTGCACCGTTTCAACCACCGCTGACAGGGACGCAATCGGTCCGATCAGCGCCAGCGCGCCATTGATCATATGCGGGGCAAGATCACCCATTGTCCCATTTGACATGCCATCCGTCCGCCATGTCGCCGGCATCTGCGGGTCAGCATAGAAATCTTCGGTATGTTCGCCGCGAAACCACGTCACGTCCCCGATCACACCATCCGCGATCAACCGCCGCGCATATTGGCTGGCCGGGGTGCGGATATAGTTGAACCCGATCATATTGGGCAGACCGCTTTCCTCTGCTGCAGCGACCATGGCCGTGGCATCGTCGAGCGACGCGCCCAGTGGTTTTTCGCAAAAGACTGGCTTGCCCAGCGCAAAGGCTGCTGTGGCGATCTCTTTGTGCATCTCTTGTGGTGTGGCAATGATAATGGCCTCGACCCGGGGATCATTTACCAAGACGCGCCAATCGGCGGTGCCTCGGGCAAAGCCATAGGCCACGCGATAGCGTTCCGCACTCTCTTCGCTCGAGGCACACACCATTTCGAGCCGTGGGCGTAACGCCGTTTGAAACACCGCGCCAACCGCGGACATGGCCACGGCATGGGCTTTGCCCATGTACCCACCACCCAGAATGCCGATCCCGATTTCACGCGCCATTGCCGTGCTCCGTTTGAAATTAGTTTGCAACCGGTTGCAAAATTTGTATCTTGGGAATCGAAAACCCGCAAGATGCAATCCTCCGGTGATCGGAATTTCGATGCGAAAGGGCGCCCTATGACCCAAGACACCATTCGGCTGACCACGGCGCAAGCCATCATTCGTTGGCTGGCCAATCAGTTCATCGAGATCGATGGAACAGAGATGCGTTTGTGCGGCGGCGGCTTTGGTATTTTTGGCCATGGCAACGTGACTTGCCTTGGCGAAGCGTTGAACAATTACCATGACGAACTGCCGCTTTACCGTGGTCAGAACGAACAAAGCATGGGTTTTGCTGCGTCCGGCTATGCCAAGCAATGGTTGCGCCGGCGGTTCATGTTCTGCACGGCGAGCGCAGGGCCGGGCACAGCGAACCTGTTGACGGCAGCAGGCCTGGCCCACGCCAACCGTTTGCCCATGCTGATGCTCTGCGGGGATACGTTTCTGACCCGCCTGCCCGACCCGGTTCTCCAGCAGATGGAGAACTTTCAGGACCCGACCTTTGGCGTCAACGACGCCTTCAAACCGGTGTCGCGCTATTGGGATCGGATCACCCATCCCGCACAGGTTATCCAATCGCTGCCAGCAGCGATTGCCACCATGCTGGACCCCGGTGATTGCGGCCCTGCCTTTCTGGGACTTCCACAAGACGTCCAAGGTTGGACCTACGACTATCCAACCGTTTTCTTTGAGAAAAAGGTGCACCGCATTCGCCGGCAATCTCCGGATACAGAAGAGTTGACCGACGCAATCGCCCTTTTGAAATCCGCAGAACGCCCGATGATCATTGCAGGCGGCGGCGTACAGTATTCCGGCGCGGTAGCAGAATTGACCCGCTTTGCCGAGGCGCATGACATCCCGGTGGTCGAAACCATCGCCGGGCGCGCCAATATGGTCGCGACACACGGCCTGAACATTGGCCCCATAGGCGTCACAGGTTCGGACAGCGCCAATGCCATTGCGGAACGAGCGGACGTGATTCTGGCCATCGGGACGCGGTTGCAGGATTTCACCACCGGATCCTGGACCGCCTTTGCCCAGGACGCACGGATCATTTCCGTCAACGCGGCACGCCATGATGCGGGCAAACACCGCTCTTTACCTGTGGTCGGAGATGCCAAGCTGGCGATTAACGCCATCGCGGACGCCTTGGACTATCAAACGCCCGCCGACTGGGTGACCTTTGCCAAAGCAGAGCGCCAAAAGTGGGATGCCTATGTGGCAGACAACGTCGCAGCGGGAAACCGGCCAAATTCCTATACGCAGGCGATTGGCGTCGTGAATGATCTGTGCGATGCGCGCGACCGGGTCGTTGCCGCCGCGGGCGGTCTGCCGGCAGAGGTCACGGCCAACTGGCGCACATTGGATATCGGCACCGTGGACGTCGAATTCGGGTTTTCCTGCATGGGATACGAAATCGCGGGGGCGTGGGGCGCGCGGATTGCCCAGTCCGAACGCGAGCCAGATCAGGATGTCATCACCTTTTGCGGGGATGGCTCTTACCTGCTGTTGAATTCCGATATTTATTCCTCTGTTCTGAGTCAGAAGAAGATGATCGTGCTGGTGCTCGACAATGGCGGCTTTGCGGTGATCAACAAGTTGCAGAACAACACCGGAAACGACAGCTTTAACAACCTCTTGGCGGACTGTCCGACCATACCGGAACCGTTTGCCGTCGATTTCACCGCCCACGCGGCATCGATGGGGGCCACTTCGGAAAAGGTCGCGAACCCGGCAGAATTGGCCGAGGCGTTCAAACGCGCCAAGGCGTCGGACAAAACCTATGTGATCGTGATGGATGTCGATCCTTACGAGGGCTGGACCGATCAGGGCCACACATGGTGGGAGGTTGGCACCCCCCACATCACAGACAATGCCGATGTCCGAGCCGCGCATGAAGAAGTGGAATCCGCCCGCGCCAAACAGCGAAAGGGCGTCTGATGTCGCTGATGGAAGGCATCAAAGGTAATCGATTTGCCGTCTTTGGCCGCGCCGGGATGGATATGTTTGCCGATCCTGTCGGTACCAAAAGCGAGGATGCA
Source organism: Paracoccaceae bacterium (assembly GCA_965198725.1). GTDB lineage: Bacteria > Pseudomonadota > Alphaproteobacteria > Rhodobacterales > Rhodobacteraceae > CBDAPX01. The sequence goes on along the minus strand of CBDAPX010000001.1, from coordinate 1,102,356 downwards.
GAGACGTTCCGCGCCGATCTCGGCGGATCATCGGCCAATATCTGCGCCGGGCTGTGCAAATTGGGCAGTCAGTCCGCTTTGGTGACATCCGTTTCGGATGATGCGGTCGGGCGGTTCTGCATCAATCGGTTGCGGCATTACGGTGTCGACACCACCTATGTCCGCGCCGTGGGCGGCGAATACCGCACCTCGCTGGCCGTTTATGAAAGCCGGATCGAGAACTTTCAAAACGTCATCTACCGCAATGGTGCGGCAGATTTCCAAGTGACGGATGCGGATATGGACGTGGTGGATTACACACGCTTTTCTGCCGTGATTACCGCCGGGACCGTCTTTGCCGCGGAACCCTCTCGCAGTGCCACATTCCGTGCCTTTGAGCACGCGCGCGCACATGGTTTGCCGGTCATCTTCGATATCGACTATCGCCCCTATTCCTGGCCATCTGCCGAGGTGGCCGCCGAGGTTTTGTCACGGGCGGGCGACGAAAGTGACCTGATCGTCGGCAATGATGAAGAGTTCGGTTTCATGGCGGGCGGCATCGACAAAGGGCTTGATAAAGCGCGCGAACTGGCCGCAAAGCCCGGGCGCATCGTCATCTACAAGATGGGCGAAAAAGGGGCCATCACCTTTGCGAACGGCGCTGAAATCCGCACCGGCATTTACCCGGTTGAGGCCGTCAAACCCAACGGAGCCGGTGACAGCTTTATGGCAGGGCTCTTGGCCTCTATCGCCGGAGGTCATGACTTACGCGACGCGGTTCTGCGCGGCTCTGCCTGCGCTTCGATCGTGGTGGCACAACCCGGCTGCGCCCCCGCTATGCCGACAACGACCGAGCTTGACGACTTTCTGGCCACCCAGAGTGGCCCAACAGACTGCTGAGGAGGACGCGCCATGCATATCGCGCCGTATGACAATCAGAACAAACCAATCGTAGATGTCGACGATGATCTGGTGCCGCTCAACTATTTCAACATCATCAAACTCAAAAAAGGCGAGGTGTTTGAATATGCGGTTCCGGGATATGAAACCTGCATTGTACCCGCAACCGGAACGGTGGACGTCGATGTCGACGGCGCAGCCTTTGCCAGCCTTGGCAATCGGACTGTCGACGTTTGGGATGGTGACCCCGAAGGCGTCTATGTTCCGGTCGGGGCACGCGTGCGGATCACCTGCCTGACGGATGAGACGGAAACCTTTATCGCCGGGGCGAAATACGACAAGGTTCTGGAACCGTTTGACGTGCGCGCCGACGGGCTGGACCTTGTGCAATACGGCTCGGACGACACGAAAACCCACCGAAAGATCAAGCACATCCTGGGCGCAAACCACCATGATAAGGTGGGCCGTCTGTTGGTGAGCGAACTATATACCGTAGGCCAAGGTGGCTGGTCCGGGTTCCCCAGCCACAAGCATGACACGGACCGGTTGCCGGATGAAACCCGGCATGACGAGACCTATAATTTCCGGTTCAAACCCAATTACGGCTCAGGCGTTCAGATGCTGCAACGGGTCGATAACGAGCCGGGCGATGCCTATCACATCGTCGATGGGTCCACCCTGTGCATCGACAAGGGGTACCATCCCTGCGCGGTGCTGCCGGGGTATGAGATGTACTATTTCACCATCCTTGGCGGGCTCAGCCAGCGGTCGCTGAAACAGTATTTCCAACCAACCCATGCGGATCAGCTGCACACGATCCCGGGCATCATGGATATGGTGGCCAAGTTCAAATGACCCTTGCGACCTTGTCGGATGTCCTGCAACCCGCTTTGAAACAGGGGTATGCGGTGGCCGGGCTTGTCACGCTCGGCTGGGAAGATATGCGCGCTTACGTGGCCGCGGCTGAAGCCGAAGGCGTCCCGGTGATCTTGCAAGCCGGGCCTTCCTGCCGGGAACACATGCCCCTGCCCATCCTTGGTAAAATGTTCCGACATCTGGCGGAAGGTGCGTCTGTGCCCGTCGTGGCGCATCTGGATCATGGATACACGGCCGAGGAATGCCAGATTGCCGTCGACAGTGGGTTTAGCTCTGTCATGTTCGATGGATCACGCAAACCGCTGGCCCAGAACATCGCCGAAACCGCAGCCATCGCAGAGATGGCGCATAGCGCAGGCGTTTCCTGTGAAGGCGAGATTGGGTTTGTCGGCTATTCCGGCGGTGAGGGCTCTGCCGGTACGGACCCCGCCGAAGCCGCGCAATTTGCCCGTGACAGCGGCGTTGACGCCATGGCCATTTCCGTTGGCAACGTCCACCTGCAACAGGACAAGGAAGGCGGTTTGGACGAGGCCCGCATTCGCGCCATTGAGGCCGTGACAGAGGTCCCCCTGGTCATCCACGGCGGCTCTGGCGTACCGGTGGCGCAGCGCACCCTCCTCGCCCGGACATCGAAGATTTGCAAATTCAACATCGGCACCGAACTGCGTATGGCGTTCGGGGCTGCATTGCGTGCCTCTGTGGCATCAGACTCCGACCGGTTTGATCGGGTTCAGATTCTCAAGGACACGCATGACCCTATGGTTAACGCCGCACGCCGCGTGTTGCGTGCATTTAAAGGAGCCTGAGATGTTACGGATCGGACTTTTGGGATGCGGCCGGATTGGCCAGGTCCACGCCCGCTCAGTCAGCCAGACAGATGGCGCCGTTGTGGCTGCCGCTTCCGACGCGGTGCCTGCGGCGGCAGAGGCTATGGCGGCCAAGACCGGCGCGCGGGTGGCGGACAGTTTGGACATTATTGCCAGTGACGACGTGGACGCCATCGTCATTGGCACGCCAACGGACACACATTACGACCTGATCCATGCCGCGGCCGCTGCGGGCAAAGCCATCTTTTGCGAAAAGCCGGTGGATATGTCCGCCGACCGGATTCGCGAATGCATCACGGCGGTTGAAACAGCAGGTGTGCCGTTCCTGACCGCGCTTAACCGCCGGTTTGATCCCAATTTCGCCCATGTGCAGGCCCGCATCGCCGCCGGTGAGATCGGTGATGTCGAAATGGTCACGATCCTGTCGCGCGATCCGGCCCCGCCACCGTTGAGCTATGTAGAAAGCTCTGGTGGGTTGTTCCGAGACATGATGATCCATGACTTTGACATGGCGCGTTTCCTGTTGGGCGAGGAACTGGTCAGCGTTTTCGCCATTGGTTCTGCTCTGGTCGATCCGGCCGTTGGCGAGGTTGGCGATGTCGATACCGCCGCCGTGGTCATGAAAACCGCGTCGGGCAAAATCTGCCAGATTTCCAACTCTCGCCGGGCCACCTATGGCTATGATCAAAGGATCGAGGTGCATGGGTCAGCAGGTTTGTTGCGGGCGGAAAACGTTTTGGAAAACACTGTCGAGATCGCCACAAGCGACGGGTTCCGCAAAGCGCCAACGCAACACTTCTTTCTCGAACGGTACGAGGCCGCCTATCGCGCCGAGATGGAGCATTTCATCGCTGCCGTAAACGGCAAGACCGCGCTGTCGCCCAGCATCCATGACGGTTTGCGGGCACAGCTTTTGGCCGATGCCGCGTCGCTGTCGCGCGAAACGGGACAGCCCGTGACGCTATGAAAAAACCCGCATCGGCGCGATGCGGGTTTCATGGTCATTCGGGTCTAAGCTGGGTTAGCCGCCAAAGTCATCCAACATGATGTCTTCGCGGTCGACGCCCAATTCTACCAGCATGTTGATGCAGGACTGGTTCATGATCGGCGGACCGCACATGTAGAACTCGCAATCCTCAGGTGCCGGGTGGTTCTTGAGGTATTCCTCGAACAGAACGTTATGGATAAAGCCGGTATAGCCGGTCCATTCGTCTTCCGGCATCGCATCCGACAAGGCGACGTGCCATTCAAAGTTCTCGAATTCTTCGGCCAGCTGGTCAAAGTCTTCGACAAAGAACATTTCTTTCTTCGACCGGGCACCATACCAGAATGTGATCTTGCGATCCCGGTTCTTGAGGCGCTTGAGCTGGTCAAAGATATGGCTGCGCATCGGGGCCATGCCCGCGCCACCACCGATGAACACCATCTCTTTTTGCGTATCCCGTGCAAAGAACTCACCAAACGGGCCAGAAATCGTGACCTTGTCACCCGGTTTCAGATTGAAGATGTAGGATGACATTTTGCCCGGCGGGATGCCTTCGCTGCCCGGAGGGGGCGATGCCACCCGTACGTTCAGCATGATCAAGCCCTTTTCATCCGGGTAGTTCGCCATGGAATAGGCGCGCTCGATCGGCTCTCCAACCGCGGATTGGTATTGCCACAGGTTAAACCGATCCCAATCCTCGCGGTATTCTTCCTGAACATCGAAATCGGTGTAGTTCAGCTGGTGCGCCGGGGCCTCGATCTGAATGTAACCGCCAGCGCGGAAATTGACGTCTTCGCCTTCGGGCAGTTCCAGAACAAGGTTCTTGATGAAGGTTGCAACGTTCTCATTCGAGCGCACGGTGCATTCCCATTTCTTAACGCCAAAGACCTCTTCGGGAACTTCGATTTCCATGTCCTGCTTGACCGCCACCTGACACGACAGGCGGTCGCCACAGGCCGCTTCACGCTTGGTGATGTGGCTTTCCTCGGTTGGCAGGATCGATCCGCCACCGGAATGGATTTTGACCCGGCATTGCGCACAGGTGCCGCCGCCGCCGCAGGCCGACGGCACGAACAGTTTCTGTTCCGCCAAGGTCTGCAACAGCTTGCCACCGGCAGGCACAGAGATGGTCTTTTCGCCGTTGATGGTGATGTTCACATCACCGGTCGATACCAGTTGGGACCGGGCCATCATGATGATCGTGACAAGCGCCAGAACGATCAGGGTAAAAAGGAAGATGCCAAGTGTAAACGTCGCCATTTTCGTCTTCTCCCTTAGAGTTTCACGCCGCTGAATGACATGAAGGCCATCGCCATCAGGCCAGCGGTGATGAATGTGATGCCCAGACCCTGAAGGCCATCAGGGATATCCGAGTATTTCAGCTTTTCCCGCACACCGGCCATCGCGGTGATCGCCAGCGCCCAACCAAAGCCTGATGACACACCATATGTAACCGATTCCGCGAAATTGTAGTCCCGCTCGACCATAAAGAGCGACCCACCCAGGATGGCGCAGTTCACGGTGATCAGCGGCAGGAACACGCCCAGCGCGTTGTAGAGCGGTGGGAAATACTTATCGAGCACCATCTCAAGGATCTGAACCAGTGCCGCGATCACACCGATATAGGAAATGAGACCAAGGAAGGTCAGGTCGATATCCGGAAATCCGGCCCAAGCCAACGCGCCGGGAGCCAGAAGGTAGTTCAGGATCAGGTTGTTGGCCGGAACCGTGATCGCCTGCACGATCATGACCGAAATCCCCAGACCAATCGCGGTCGCGATTTTCTTGGACACCGCGATGAAGGTACACATGCCCAAAAAGAAGGACAGCGCGAGGTTTTCGACAAAGATGGCCTTAACGGCCAGGGACAGCAGCGCTTCCATCAGTGGGCCTCGACAGCTTGAATTTTGTACTCACGCTCTTCCACCTGCTCTGGCTTCCAAGTGCGGAACGCCCAGATGATCAAGCCGATGATAAAGAACGCCGATGGCGGCAAAAGCAGCATACCATTGGGTACGTACCAGCCGCCGTTGTTGACCGTTTCCAGAATGGTCACGCCAAAGAGGCTGCCAGCGCCAAAGAGTTCCCGGACAAAGCCAACCAGCAGCAGGATCAGGCCATAGCCCATCCCGTTCCCGACCCCGTCGATAAAGCTTTCGAGCGGCGGGTTCTTCATGGCAAACGCTTCGGCGCGGCCCATGACGATACAGTTGGTGATGATCAGGCCGACAAAGACCGACAATGTCTTGGAAATCTCATAGGCAAATGCCTTGAGGATCTGGTCCACCATGATCACCAGCGAGGCGATGACGACCATCTGCACGATGATCCGGATCGAGCCCGGGATCTGGTTGCGGATCATCGAGATGAACATCGATGAAAAGCCAGTCACAAAGATCACGGCCAAAGCCATGACCATCGAAACCTGCAAGGATGAGGTGACGGCAAGGGCCGAACAGATCCCCAGAACCTGCAGAGTGATCGGGTTGTTGTCGACCAACGGATCGACAAGCATCTCTTTGCGTGTCTGCGACATCAGATTTCTCCTGCCTTCAGATTTTCGAGGAACGGCTCATAGCCTTCTTCACCCATCCAGAACTTCACCAGGTTGTCGACTCCAACGGTTGTCAGTGTCGCCCCAGCCAGTGCATCGATGTGGTAATCGGGCCCTGCGGCGGGGGCCGTTTTGGCCACTGTGATCTGCAGATCACCGGCCTCATCAGCCAGTTTTTTACCATTCCAAAGCGACTTCCAACGGGGGTTGTCAACCTCGGCCCCTAGGCCGGGTGTTTCGCCATGTTCGTAGAATTGCAGGCCGTAGATATCGTTGCCGTTCTCCTCCAGCGCGATAAAGCCATAAAGCGTGGACCACAGCCCGTAGCCGTGGATCGGCAAAATCACCTTGTCGATGCCGCCTTCATCATCCCGCAACAAGTAGACAACCGCATAGTTGGATTGGCGACCGATCCCTGCCGGGTCCACCTCTAACGGTCTAGAGATTGACGGATCGCTCGCCGCGCCGCGATCATCAAACAGCAGCGCGTCATATTCATCGGTGAATTCACCGCTGGCCAGCTCCAGCACGTGCGGTTCAAACGCGGCAAACGCTTCGCTGACATCGACGTCTGGGTCATAGACTCCTGCGACCTGCAGGATGTTGACCTGTTTGTCTTTCAGCTTGTTCACGTCCTGGATCGGGCGCGACGCTACGGCCGTGGCAGACACGATCATCGACGCCACAAGGCACAGCGCAACCGCAACGAACACGGTCTTGGGCACGGAATCCGGTGGCAACGCCAGGAAACGTTTGATGAAACCTTGGTTTTCTGTGTTGTCGTCAGGCATGGCGCTTGGCCCTACGTTTGATGTTGGCTTGGACCACAAAATAATCGATCAGCGGCGCGAACACATTCCCGAACAAGATGGCCAGCATCATACCTTCAGGGAAAGCCGGGTTGATCACACGGATCATCACAACCATGAAACCGATCAACGCGCCATAGATGTACCTGCCCATATTGGTGTGCGCGCCGGACACTGGTTCGGTCACCATAAAGACCAGACCAAAGGCATAACCGCCCAGTACCAGATGCCAGTACCACGGCATGGCAAACATCGGGTTGGTGTCCGAGCCAATCAGGTTCAGCAACAGCGAGAAACCGATCATGCCGCCCAGACAGCCCACCACCATGCGGTAGTTGGCGATCTTGGTGACCAGCAGGAAGACCAGCCCGATCAGACAGGCCAGTGTCGAGGTTTCACCAAGCGAGCCGGGGATGAACCCAAGGAAGCTGTCCCACCATGTCATGCCGCGCGCGGCCAGTTCCTGTACCCCGTCAGAGGCCGAAACCGCCAGTGCTGTTGCCCCCGAATAGCCGTCCACGGGCACCCAGACACTGTCACCAGACAGCTGTACCGGATACGCGAAATAAAGGAATGCCCGCCCGGTCAGTGCGGGGTTGAGGAAATTCTTGCCAGTGCCTCCAAACACCTCTTTGCCGATCACAACGCCAAAGATGATGCCAAGCGCCACCTGCCAGAGCGGCGTGGTCGCCGGGACGATCAACGCATAAAGCATTGAGGAAACGAGGAAACCTTCGTTCACTTCGTGCTTGCGTACGGTGGCGAAAATGACCTCGAAAATACCGCCGGCCACCAGCGTGGTGATGTAGACCGGCAGGAAATACAGCAACCCGTGCAGCATGTTGGCGATCGGATTGGCCGGGTTGAACCCGATGCCCAACGTTCCGATCAGCCACGCGCGCCAACCGGTCGCCTCATGGTCCTGCAAGGCAAGGTTGGTCTGATAGCCGGTGTTATACAGCGCCATCAGGATACAAGGGATCGTCGCAATGACCACGTAGGTCATGATCCGCTTCATATCGATGTAAGACCGCGCATGTGGCGCTGCCTTTGTCACCGTCTTGGGCGTATAGAGAAAGCTCTCCACCATCTCGTAAATGGGGAAATATTGCTCCCACTTACCGCCCTTTTCGAAATGCGGTTCGATTGAGTCGAAAAAGCTGCGCAATCCCATGATTAGCCTTCCTTCTCGATTTTGGTGAGGCAGTCGCGCAGCGCCATGCCATATTCGTATTTGGCCGGACAGGCGAACCCGACAAGGCCGAGGTCTTCTTCGTCCAGTTCTAACGCGCCCAAAGCCTGTGCTTGGTCGGTGTCCATGACCAGCATCGCCCGCAACAGTTGTGTGGGCAGGTAATCCTGCGGCATCAGTTCTTCAAAAGTGCCCAGCGGGACCATCGCGCGGCGACCGCCGTTCAGGTTCGATGTCAGCGCATAAAGCTTCTTGGTGAACGCAGAGCCCAGAACCGGCTGATAGGCAAATTTTGAGCCCATCGGGCGAATCCAGCCCATCGGAATCTGCTCTTTATCTTCTTCGATCAGTGTGACCTGCCGCGCATAGCGACCAACATAGGCATCCGCCCCTTCGGCCATACGCCCGCTCAGGATCGATCCCGAGATCATGCGCAATGGGGCGTCGCCCGACACGTCGCCTTTGATCAGGTCGGGGATAGAGGCGCCAGCCACCGTCCGCACCATGCGCGGGTTGGCGCACAAAGGTCCGGTCAGCGCGACAACACGAGACGCGTCATAATTCCCCGTCATCAACAGCCGACCGATGGCGATCACATCCTGATACCCGATCGACCATATCGTCTTGGTCGCACTTGGCGGCTCAAGGAAGTGCATATGGGTTCCCGCCAATCCTGCCGGATGCGGCCCCCCAAAGGCCGCTGCTGTCACACCATCGACATCGCCGCCCGGAATAGACGCGCCAGCCGCATGGCACAGATAGGTGGCGCCTTCGCTCAGCCCGGAAATCGCGGTCAGACCTTTGACAAAGGCCTCTTCGGCTTCGGCAATGACCAGCGCGGGGTCACCGGCCAATGGCTCTGTGTCCATCGCGGTGACAAACAACGCGGCCGGGCGCGTCGCGGGATCGGGCACCTTGGAGTAAGGCCGCGTGCGGAACGACGTCCATAGGCCCGCAGCGCACAGCCGTTCGGCCAAACCTTCCGCAGTTGTCGCATCACCAACGTTGGAAAAATCCACCGCCGGCGCGGCATCCGCGTCAACCTCGATCTCGACGCTGATCAGAACGCGGCGTGCGCCGCGATTTACGGCTTTGATCCGCCCCGAGACCGGCGCAACGACCATCACGTCGGGCGTGTCTTTGTGAGAGAAAAGCGGGGCCCCTGCCCCAACCACGTCACCTTCCTGAACGGCCAATCGCGGCTTCAGTCCGATATAGTCTGCCCCCAGAACCGCAACCGTATGAACGGCAGGAGCGTCTTGGACCCCCGATTCAGGCGATCCGACGACAGAGAGATCCAAACCTTTTTGTAGCGTAAAGTGCTGCACGCCAAGTCTTCCTGTGAGTTTTTCAGATGCGGCGTTATCATACCAGCCCCAGCGATCCAATCCGTCGCTAGTGCTATTTGACTCACCTGCCCACTGCTTTATACCCAACCGAGCCACAATGTCGCAACACAAGCCTCGTTCAGATAGGCTATGTGGGCGCCCAACACGTTTCGTATATCCAGAGTAGTGCCAGAAATGACATCCCTATCAAGACGCCACTTCCTCATCCTGCCCCTCGGATTGGCCGCGTGCCAGCTGGGCGGCTCTGTGCTTGAGTTGACCGGTCTGACAATGGGTACGACCTATTCAGTTGTCGCCGTTGATCACACCAAGTCGTTCAGCGAGGAAGACCTGCGCAAGGCGATTGACAGCCACCTGGCGACCGTCAACGCGCAGATGTCAAACTGGGATGCCGCGTCGGAAATCTCGCGCTTCAACGCGTCCGCATCTACTGCGCCGATGACCGTGTCGCCGGAACTGGCCGCTGTCATGCAGGCCGCGCAGGACGTTCACATCGCATCTGACGGTCAGTTTGATGTAACGCTTGGCCCATTGATCGAAAAATGGGGCTTTGGCGCGCGCACCGTGGACACCCCGGTTCCATCCGAATCAGACATCTTTGACGCACTGGCCGCGTCTGGTCAGGCGGACATGATCCGGGTCGATGGTAACAGTCTGCAAAAGACCCATCCGGACGCTCAGATTTACCTGTCGGCAATTGGCAAAGGCTTTGGCGTCGACCATGTCGCACAAGGGCTAAAAGCTCTGGGTTTCCAAGACTTCATGGTTGAGATCGGCGGCGACATCTACACATCGGGTCGCAACCCGGAGGGCATGCCGTGGCAGATCGGCATCGAAACACCCAATCCCTTTGATCGCGGTGTTCAGCAAGTTGTCGGCCTGACCAACATGGGCATGGCAACGTCCGGTGACTATCGCAACTATTTCGAAAAAGATGGTGAGCGGTTCTCGCATATTCTGGACGCAAAGACGGGTCGGCCCGTGACCCACGCGACAACCTCTGCAACGGTTCTGGCAGAAAACGCCATGCTGGCTGATGCATGGGCCACAGCGATGCTGGTTCTTGGCAAAGAGCGCGGGCTGGAAATTGCCGACCAGCTGAACCTCGCGGTAATGTTCATTGAACGGGACACCGACAGCACCGATATTCAGTTCAAGACAACGCCAAGCGTGCGTTTCGCACAGTTGCAAGCCTAATCATCGGAGCCCCCCGTGCTGACCTTCTTTCTGACCTTTGGGATTCTTCTGTTGATCATGACCGGCATGGCGCTGGGTGTGATTTTCATGGGCAAAACGATCAAAGGCAGCTGCGGGGGCCTCAATGCAATTGCAGACGCGGATCAATGCCTTGTGTGCAATAAGGAAATTGATCCCAACAGCCCACTGCGCGAACGGCTGGCCTGTCCTCGGGCGCGCAAGATGATCGCTGAAATGGAACGGGACGGCTGAACCGAGCTTAGGTGATGTCGAGCGGGATCAAACCCACCGTCAACAAGCCAATCGCAGCCGCCAATCCGAAAACCCACAACTGCCAATGGGGGCCGTCGGCCTTCCAAACACGGCGATATTGATAGCCTGCGATGCAGGTCAGCACAAAGATGATCAGCGCCGCAGCGGGGGTCAGGGTCAGATCGGCCAAAAGGTAAGAGTTCCCAGAACGAATATAAGCTTCTATGCTCAATGGCATACAGATTGGCCATTTTTCAAGCGAGGAGCCGCCCGGATGCCGAGTTCATATCAAGCCCCAAGTCGTAAAGACGATATGAAAGTCAAAACCACCAGCCAGTCGACAAGCACGAACACCGCGGCAATGAACGCCACGGTGCAAAAAATCCTCGACAGCAAAGGCGGCGACGTTATTGCCATTCGCCCACAGGACACTTTGGGCGACGCGGTTGGAATTCTGCGGGACAAACGCATTGGTGCGCTGGTTGTGACGGATGCCAACGGCACACTTCAGGGCATCCTGTCAGAGCGTGACATCGTGCGCAAACTGGCCGATGCGCCGGGCCGTACCCTGCCTCATAAGGTGGAAGAGGTGATGACTGCCAAGGTTGAAACCTGCACCCCGGACGAAGCGTTGGTGTCCGTGCTGCGACGCATGACCCAAGGCAGGTTTCGCCATATGCCGGTCGTCGGCGCAGGCGGGTTGACCGGCATGATCACGATCGGGGACGTCGTGAATTATCGCCTGACCGAACTGGAACACGAGGCCCTGCAGCTGAAACAGTTGATCGTCGGCTAACATGCTGGATCGGCGCGATCACATCGCGCCGCCGCCGTCCCCACCCCCGTCATCACCGCCAACCCCGACAATATCTCCACCGGTCAGGGTCTGGAATTCCTGTGGCGTCATCACCTGTGCAGATTGCATCAGCATGGTAAGGCTAGAGAACTGAACGGTGCTGCTGGCCACAACATGTGTCGTGGACGCCGTAACAGGGGCGGCAGAACCCGACGCCGCCCCTGCCCCACCGTCCGAGACAACCGCGCCATCGGCCCATCCGCCATCGTTTTGCCCTTGCGCAACGTCCACACCGTCGCCGTCAAATTCCAGATCTGGATCGTGCTTGGCTTTTTCCAGTTCTTCCGGCTCCAGCAGTGGCAGCGGGGACCGATCAATCCCAAGTGGACCTGCCTCAAGCAATACACCTTGATCGTCCAGCCGAAACAGGAACCCGGCGTCGCAAAAGGGCGGAATTTCCAGATGTCTCAGATCGGGATGATGCCGCATCTCTTCCCATGCTGGACCCACGGTGCCTTCGTCATTCTCAGGGGGCGCAATGAACAACGTTTTCTGAAACCACCCGTCACGCTCCAGCGTCCCAATTTCCTCTCGCACGCCTGCTGTGACCGCTGGGATCATAAGGATCATACCGGCACGGGGGATCATATCATCGACCACAGCGCGCCAATCGCTATCGCTGGTCTTCAGGTTTAACGTCCCACGCGATGTCGGATCGGCGTTGAGGGCAAAGATCGGAGCGTGATCCTGAAAGAGGTGCATCAGCAACAGCTCGAAATCGAGCCCGTCGGTCACAAAACTGCCGTCGAATTCGAACGAGCGCAGATAAAGAACACCGCCATCCGTAAAGTCGCCACCGTCGCGCACCAAATCCTTGCTGTTGATGAAATCGGACAGCGCGCTTTGGCGGGCGGTGATTTTGCTGACCAATTGAGGTACAGCGCCCCATGAAAACACGATTTCCATGATCCCGAAAACAAAACGCGGCGCCGCGAGGGCCACCGTAATGCCGATGATGCCGCCGACGATCCAGCCAAGAATAGGGATAAACGTCAGCAGATAGATGAGACCTGCGACCACGGCGCAGATGATCCCCGTTGTCAACACACCGGCCAATGGCGCCAAAGCCGCAAACAGCCAAAGCTTGCGCTCCATGCGCCCGGTATCGGCCCGTGCTTCGATCTTGTCGTCGAGTTTGGAGAATACGTGGCGGCTTGCAGCACGCAGGATGAAACTGACCTCGCGTACAGACGCACCGGCAGGAAGCGCGCCGGATAAAGGCGCATCGGTCTTTTCGAAACTAAAATACCGAGCGATCATGCGCCCGAACAGAATGACATACAGGGCAACGAGGCCTGCAAAAGCATTGTCGGCGCCAACCCCGATCAGAATGGAGGCGCGAAAAATCATGTAAATCGTGATCGTGCTGACCCCGTCAAAGGCGTAGGCCTCGGCTTGTTGCACCCGGTCGAGCATTTGAAAATCCGGATCGCCGCGCAATTCGGGGAGCGGGTTAGGTTTTTCGTCGTCTTCATCGGCCGCGTCCGCCTCTTCTTGCATCGCGGCTTCTGTATCCAGGATTTCTTGCGCCACCTGGGCGACCAGTTTTTCGTCTTTGTCGCCAAAAGTGGCGCGCGCATAGTCGATCACCGCGCGGCCATCGATATCGGTGGCGGTCATGTCGGCATCAGCCGATAGAAGAACCTGCATAATGTCGCCGTCACCAAACAAGAACACGTAGTGAAGCGCCGTACGCCCATTCGCGTCTGTCGCATCCACGTCCGCGCCCGCCTCAACAAGGCTGAGAATGGTACCGAGGTTTTGCGCAATCGCGGCATGCACGATGGGTGGAATGCCGCGTAGATCGGGCGTATTTGGATCGGCCCCTAAGGCGACCAGCCGCCCAACATCGTCTGCCGTGCCTTCCGCTGCGGCAAAGCCTAACGGGGTTTCACCTGCCCGCAGTGGAAGGTCCAGAAAGCCTGGTGGAAATGTCCCCTGAACATCTATCGGGTGCTGATACAGCCTAGTGGCCTCAGCGTGCAAAAACCGGTTGGCCATCGTGTCATAAATTTTGAAATCTGTCCCAATAGTGTCGGATCGGGACATCTGTCTGTCAAGCCAATGCGCCTTTGGTTGCATGGCACGCGTCCAAGCCCCAAATTGACGTCGTGCAGATGAAGGACCCATTGCCTTGGACCCCATTGATTGGACAGAATAATTTGACGGCACCCGCCGGCTGCCGCGCGCCACGCGCGATCGTCTTGTTCAATCCGCGCAGCCATCCGAGATCGCGCAAGACACCGTTATCTTTGGCCCGGACCACATTCCGGACCGGTTTCTGTTTCTGGTCAAGGGCACGATCCGGGTCACTCAAACATCCGAAACGGGCCGCGAAATCGTGCTGTATCGTGTCGAAGCAGGTCAAAGCTGTGTTCTGACGACTGCCTGCATTCTGGCCGAGGAAGCCTATAACGCCGAAGGCGTTGCAGAAACCGCGCTGACGGTTGTGAACCTGCCCAAAGCCAGTTTTGACCGTTTGGCCGCAGAAGAGCCTGCTTTTCGGAAATTTGTGTTTTCCGCCTATTCCAGACGATTGATCGACCTTTTGCGCGTGGTTGATGAGGTTGCGTTTGGCCGAATTGATCTGCGATTGGCAGAGCGTTTGCTCAAACTGGCCGAGGAAGGCACAGAGCTTGTGATCACGCATCAGGAACTGGCCTCAGAGCTGGGCACCGCGCGTGAGGTTATTTCCCGGCAACTGACAGAGTTTCAGCGGCGCGGCTGGATCTCTTTGCGTCGTGGACGGATCTCGCTGACAGACGTTAGCGCACTCAAGACGCTGATCGGACCGGAATTTGCGGGAACGTGACAAAGTCACTGAATGCAGTCTGAAAGACGTTTAATCTGAACCCGAAACGAATTGGGAACAGACAAAATGCCAACGGAATTCACGCCCCTAACCTCCTTTACCGGCGGGTTGCTAATTGGGCTCGCAGCGGTTTTGCTGATGCTTTTTCACGGACGGATCTTCGGCGCGACGGGCATTCTGTCCGGGGTAATCGCCCCGGCAAATAGCGAAGACTTCAAATGGCGCGCCTCTCTGCTCTTGGGCATGATCACCGCGCCTGCGGTCTTCTTTCTGGTGACCGGTGCGCCCGTTGTCGTCGAGGTCGCGACATCTCCGACCCTTTTGGTTTTTGGCGGTATTCTGGTCGGGATCGGCGTCACCTATGGCGGTGGTTGCACATCCGGTCACGGTGTCTGTGGGATGGCACGACTGTCTCCCAGATCGCTGGTCGCGACCGTCACATTCATGGCAACCGCCGTGGCAACGGTTTGGGTTCTGCGGCACGTGATTGGAGGGTAAGGGATGAAACACGCTATCGGATTTGCCATCGGCCTTGTTTTTGGAACCGGCATCTTGGTTTCCGGCATGGCGAACCCTGCCAAAGTCCAGAACTTCTTTGACATCACAGGCACTTGGGACCCCTCTCTGGCATTTGTGATGGCGGGCGCCCTGCCGGTCACAGCAGTCGGCTATCGGCTGGTTTTCCGGCGACCTGCGCCTGTGGCGGCTTTTGATTTTAACCTGCCAACAAATCGGAACATCGATGCCCGGCTGATTGCTGGGTCCGCAGTTTTTGGCGTTGGTTGGGGCATTGCCGGCTTCTGCCCCGGCGGCGCCCTGCCGGCATTGGGTACCGGCCGATGGGAGGTCGTTCTGTTTGTTGCGGCGCTGATCGTCGGCATCCTGATGGCAAAAGCAATGCAAACCGGTTTGCCACGCAGATCACAGGCGTGATCTGCGTCAGCTGGCCAGGGTCATGTCCGAGTAAAGAACGTCCCGAAGGCGCATCGCCGCAGATTTCAACACGCCGCGTTGTGCGATGATATCCGCCTTTGAAATCCGCTGGATCGGACCATGAAACGCTAAGGATGCGATATAGCGCCCTTGGTCATCGGTCACCGGAACCGCGATGGCGATCATGCCTTCGACAAACTCTTCCCGGTCCAGTGAATATCCCTGTGCGCGAATGTCTTCCAGCTCCATCAAAAGAGCATCTGGGTCCGTCAGTGTTTTGTCGGTCAAACCTTCCAGGTTCAACGAAGACACAAACGCCCGGCGGGCGCGCGGGGCCATGCTGGCCATAAAACACTTGCCGCTTGCCGTGCAATGAAACGGCACATGTGTGCCGATCGGCAACTGAACCCGGAATGGCCAGTCGGTCTCGACGCGGTCCACATAGCTCATCCCGTCATCTTCCGGCACAACAAAGTTCACGGTCTCGCGCACCTGCTTGGACACGTCGATCAGGATCTGATGCCGGGCGATGTGAGATCGCGAGTTGTAAAGCAGTCCCGCACCAAGGTCCCGCAGCCGGCGCGCTGCCTGATACTTCCTCGAATTGCCGACACGGGTCAGAAACCCCTCGCGTTCCAAGGTGGTGCACAGGCGATGCACAGTTTGCTTTGGCAGCTCCAGCGCTTCGTTAATCTCGGTGGCCGTCAACGCCCGATCACTGCGCCCCAAGACCTCTAGGATCATCAGGGTCCGCATGTTCGTCGGTATACGTTCTGTATCAGGCATATGATGCGCGTTTCAATTTCGCCATTGTTTTAAGCACGAATCACTGTAGCGTGGAAATATCGCAAAAATCGAGAGGAAAAGTCTCATTTTTTGAGTTTTCGGGCATGGAATTCGATTTTATCATAGTTGGGGCCGGCTCTGCCGGATGTGCGCTCGCAGCAAGGCTGTCTGAAAATGGCCGCCATTCGGTGGCCTTATTGGAGGCAGGACCCCGCGATACGAACCCCTGGATTCACATTCCGGTCGGGTATTTCCGCACTATGGGGAACCCAAAATCGGATTGGCGTTACAAGACACAAGAAGACCCCGGGATCGCGGGTCGCTCCATCTCTTGGCCCCGCGGGCGTGTGCTCGGTGGATCAAGCTCGATCAACGGACTGCTCTATGTCCGCGGACAACCGCAGGACTTTGACGGCTGGGCTCAACTGGGATGCACGGGCTGGTCGTGGGACGATGTTTTGCCGTTCTTCAAACGGTCGGAAACGTGGAAAGGACCAAATGGCACCGACCTGCGCGGTACAGACGGTCCTCTGTCGGTGCAAACGACGCGGCTGAGCCGTGAAATTGTCGATCACTGGGTCGAGGCCGCGGTCGCCGCAGGCTACAAACGGACCGACGACTACAATGACTATGATCAGGAAGGCGTCGGGTATTTTCAGCTGACCATGACCGGCGGACGGCGGTGTTCGTCGGCAGTTGCCTATCTGAAACCGGCGCGTGGTCGCCAGAACCTGACCGTCATCACCAACGCGCAGACCGAAAAGGTTCTGATCGAAGACAAGCGCGCCGTCGGTGTGCGAGCGGTCGTGAATGGCAAACTGACGGATATCAAGGCCCGCGCCGAGGTGATTTTGAGCGCCGGAGCCATTGGATCACCGCAAATCCTGATGCTGTCGGGTATCGGCGACCCCGACGACATTACGCCACACGGGATCGAGATGGTCGCCGAGGTCAAAGGCGTCGGCAAGAACCTGCAGGATCATTTGCAGGCTCGTCCGGTCTACAAAACCGACCTCAGCACAATCAATATCGAAACCAACAACCTGCTGAAACAGGCCATGATCGCGGCGCAATACGCGGTCAACCAGACCGGCCCGATGACCATGGCCGCCAGCCTTGGTACCGGGTTTTTGAAAACCGAAGATCACCTCGAAACACCGGACATTCAGTTCCATATTCAACCGTTCAGCGCGGATTCGCCCGCCGAAGGCGCGCATCCTTTTTCCGCCTTCACAGCGTCAGTTCTGCAATTGCGGCCCGAAAGCGCGGGTCACCTGACCCTGAAATCCGCACGGATGGAGGATCATCCGGAAATACATCCGAATTATCTGGCCACCGATACGGACTGTCGGACCATCGTCAAAGGCATTCAGGTCGCTCGCAAAATCGCGTCCTTCGACCCGCTCAAATCGCACATCATCGAAGAACATGCCCCAGGCCCCGGCGTTGCGTATGACGACGAAGAGGCCACGCTGGATTGGGCCCGTCGCACGGCGGTCACGATCTATCATCCGACCGGCACCTGCAAAATGGGCACCGATCCGATGGCCGTGATCGACCCGCGGCTGCGGGTGAACGGCATTCGCGGCCTGCGTGTTGCAGACGCCTCGATCATGCCGCGCATCGTCAGCGGCAACACAAACGCTCCGGCCATCATGATCGGGGAAAAGGCCAGCGCACTTGTCTTGGAGGATTCAAGTGCCTGAGCCACGAACGGACACGAGGAGAGCTAACAGTTTTCAAACGGGGCCCCGCCTTCGCCCCCGGAGAGACCGAATAATCATCAGAGGGCAACAAACTCAGGGAGGAGTTAAATGTTCAACTTTAAAACCTTGGCGGTCGGCGCAACAGCGCTGGCGCTGATGGCATCGAGTGCAATGGCCGAAAAGGTTCTGCGCATTCAATCGGTGCTGCCGAACACCGCCGACGAAGTCTTTATGCTGAACGAGTTCGGCAAGGACGTCGCCGCGCTGACCAACGGATCGCTGACCATCGAAGTGCTGCCAGCCGGCGCTGTCGTCGGTCCGCGTGACATCATGGACGCGGTTGATGCCGGTCTGGTCGAAGGTGGCTTTGCCTGGACCCACTATTGGGGTGGTAAGCACGTTGCTGCGAACCTCTTTGGTGCGCCGGTCGCGGGTGCGGGTGTCGGTCTCGACAACATCGCGTTCCTCAGCTGGTTCCAGTATGGCGGCGGCAAAGAGCTGTATGACCGTCTGTGGGACGAAATGGGCGTGAACGTCAAAGGCTTCATGCTGCAGCCTGTTGGTCCGGAAGCACTGGGCTGGTTCCCAGAGCCGATCACGTCGATGGATGACTTCCGTCAAATGCGCTTCCGCGCCCCTCCGGGCATGGTTGGTGCAGCCTATGCTGACGTCGGTGTTCCGGCCGTTGCGATGGGTGGCGGTGACATCCTGCCCGCGCTGGAAAAAGGCACAATCGACGCTGCCGAATGGTGCTGCCCCAAGCCGGACTCTGTCTTTGGCTTCCAGAAAGTTCTGAAGCACTACTATCTTCAGGGCCTGCACCAAGTCGTTGTGAACGCCGACATGTATGTGAACGGCGATTTCTATGACAGCCTGACAGATATCGAGAAGAAGGCGTTGGAAGTTGCGGCAACCGCGTCGCTGTCCAAGTCGATGTCCTATCGTATCTTCGAAAACGGTAAAGCGTTGAAAGATCTGACCGAAAATCACGGTGTGATCCTCGAAGACACGCCTGCGGACTACTTCACCGAGTATTCGGCAGCCGCAGCCAAGGCGTTGCAAGCCGCCGCGGATGAGAACGAGTTCTTCGCCGAAGTGTGGGCCTCGCAGCGCGCCTTTGCTGAGATCGCTGTTCCGTTCTGGTCCGGTGCACAGACCTCGAACGCAGGTCTGGGCCGCGCATTTGCGGACACGTTGAAGTGAGCCTTTCACCACCCCGGCCAACGCGCCGGGGTGGTTCCCCTACAACTGACCTTTATTGGCAAGCCGCCCCGCTGAAGAGGGCCGCTTTTGAATAAAGGGACCGTGACTATGTCTGATGAAGTCGACCCAGACGACTTGGAAATTGCCGACGAGCTGATCGCTGAACGCCGTGCTGAAAAGCCTGGCGAGACACCAGAAGATATGACGCCGTGGCAACGTCCGATTACCGCGGCCATAGACGTGATCAATTATCGCGCCGGTCAGCTGATCGCGCTGATGATGGTGCCCTTGATTGCCATCGTGGTTTGGGAAGTCTTTTCTCGGAACAGTTTTATCATCCTGCAAGATGCGGGGTTTGCGGATTTCGCCCGCTCCTTGGGCCTCGGTCCCACGTTGCAGGCCTATGACCTAAGCCGGATGATCGCCGGTGTTTTGTGGATGGCAGGCGCGGGTTATGGCCTGATGCGTGGCGTACATATCCGTGCCGATTTCTTATATCGCAACTGGTCCAGCAAGACACAGGCCACTGTCGATGCCTTGCTGTACATGCTGTTCTTCATCCCATCGATGATCTTCTTTACCATCGTGGCCAGCCAGTTTTGGTATCTGTCCTATGAAACCGGCGAACGCCTGGCGCTGGACAGCGCGTGGCAGCCGATCTTGTGGCCCGCGCGGATCGCAATGCCGATCGGTGGGGCGCTGTTGATGCTGCAAGGCATCCCGGAAATCTTCCGCGCCTTCCACAAAATGGGCAAAGAGCGTGAACGGTATTTTGTTCTGTCGCTGTTCATTTATATCCCAGCCGTTATTTGGCTGACATTGGCAATCTTTGCGCCGGACCTGGTGCCAGGTGGGGAATGGTTTACCGACCTGATGTCGCAACGCCCGAACCTGTCGAAGCCAATGATCGGCCTGATCATGCTGGGCGCAATGTTGTTTGTGATCTTCATCGGCTTTCCGATTTCCTTCACGCTGATCTTCTTGGCGTTTGTGTTTGGGATTTGGGGGTCGAACTTTAAGCTCACGACGCTGTTGATGACACTGAACACCAACTCGACCATGCTGAACGATCAGCTCATGGCGGTGCCGTTGTTCGTCCTTATGGGGATCGTGATGGAAAGCGCGGGCCTCATGGAGCGGCTGTTTTCGTCGATCCAGATGATTATGGCGCGCGTGCGTGGGGCATTGTTTATCGCCGTTTTGATCGTGTCGACGATCTTTGCGGCGGCCACAGGCATTGTGGGTGCGTCGGTGACGCTGTTGGGCATTATGGCCGGCGCCACGATGAGCCGCTCTGGCTATAACGTGCAGCTTGCAGCCGGTACGATCACAGCAGGTGGGACGTTGGGCATTCTGATCCCGCCGTCGATCATGCTGATCGTGATGGGGCCGGTATTGGAAGTCTCTACGCTAGACCTGTTCCGCGGGGCGTTTTTACCTGGTGCACTGCTGGCGTCGCTCTATCTGCTTTATACGCTTGGCCGCTGCTGGATAAACCCAGATCTGGGGCCGATCCTTTCAGAGGAAGATCAGCCAGATACATCGCGCTATTACGGGGCTGAGGTTGCGCTGATCTGCCTTGGCGTTCTCACGGTTTGCCGGGTCTTTGGCCTAGCCTTGGGTGGGGCGTTTGGGGTTATTCCTTTTGGAGGGCTGATCGCCCTTGCCGTGACCTGCGCGATCGCCTACGCAGCATATCGCAACCTGTCGGTTCTGCGGATAGTGTTGCCGATTGCGGTGTTGTTCCACCTGTATATGATCGCCGCCCATCTGGGCGCCGAAGGCGGGTTGCCGATTTGGCAGGTTGTCTTTGGGGCCTTCACCGTCTTATTGGCGATCTTGGGGCGCCCAATCTATGGCAAGGATGCCGATGAAGGGTTCTACTTTTCACAGCTGTGGAATGAATTCTTTGCCGGTTTGATGCCGCCAACGATCCTGATCTCCTTCGCTTTGGGGTCGATCCTGCTGGGTCTGGCCACGCCTGCGGAAGCGGCGGCAATGGGGGCCTTTGGCGCGATCCTTTTGTCGGTGGCTTACCGGAAATTCACGCTGCCCAGCTTCTTTGACAGTTTGATCAAGGCGCTGGAAATCACCGTACTGATCATGTTCTTGGTTGCGGCATCGAATTTCTTCGGGGCGCAGTTCAGCGCGCTGGGGACGCCTAAGATGATGACGGAACTGCTGCTGGGCCTAGAGCTTGCGCCGTTTTTGATATTGCTGTTGGTGATGGCGCTGATCTTCCTGCTGGGGTGGCCTCTGGAATGGGTGCCGATTGTCTTGATCGTGGTGCCGATCTTGCTGCCAACGGTTCAAGCTCTCGAAATCCACGGGCTGGATCGCTATGACCTGATGGTTTGGTTTGGGATCCTGGTGGCGGTGAACCTGCAAACCGCATGGCTTAGCCCCCCGGTGGCGCTGTCGGCGTACTTCCTCAAAGGCGTCGTGCCGAATTGGGACCTGCGCGACATCTATCTGGGCATGATGCAGTTCATGCTGGTGCAATTGGCGGGCCTGATCCTTCTTCTGATCTTCCCGCAGCTTGTGCTGTGGCTGCCCGAAATCATG
This sequence comes from Paracoccaceae bacterium, assembly GCA_965198725.1. Classification (GTDB taxonomy): domain Bacteria; phylum Pseudomonadota; class Alphaproteobacteria; order Rhodobacterales; family Rhodobacteraceae; genus CBDAPX01. Next base: position 1,080,575 of record CBDAPX010000001.1, on the reverse strand, counting down.
GGAGGTTAACGCATGGCCACAGCACCGCGTTCCGCCGTTTCATACTTGAAATGGCCTCTCATCGTGACCTTTGTCGGCCTGGTTCTGTCAGGCTGGCTGGGGTGGGAGACCCAAGGCACTATTGCTGGTGTGATGTCGTTCTTGATGATCGGCACCGTGTTGGGGGCGTTGGAAATTGCGCTGTCTTTTGACAATGCCATCGTCAACGCCAACAAGCTGGAAGAGATGACGCCGATTTGGCGACAGCGGTTTCTGACTTGGGGCATCTTGATCGCGGTCTTTGGCATGCGGATCATTTTCCCGCTGGCCATCGTTGCAATCTTTGCGTGGATCAACCCTTGGGAAGCGGTGAAGCTGGCCTTGTCGGACCCGGATGAATACTCGCGTATTATCGAGCATTCGCACGGCGCCATCGCGGCCTTTGGCGGAACCTTCCTGATGATGGTCGCGCTGAAATTCTTTGTGGATGAAGACAAATCCATCCACTGGATCGAAATCATCGAACGCCGCTTGCGGATGTGTGGATCGGTGCGCGGGTTTGAAATTGCCTTCGTGCTCGTGATTGTCGTGATCATGTGCCAAATGCTGCCTGAGCATGTCCAAGGCACTTTCCTCTTTTCGTCGGTGATCGGGCTTTTGTTCTTCACCCTCGTGGATGGGCTGGGCACCTATCTGGACAACAAATCCAGCCAAATGGCCAAGGCCGGGGCCCAGGGAGGTTTGGGCGCGTTCCTTTACCTCGAGGTTCTAGATGCCAGCTTTTCCTTCGATGGGGTGATCGGAGCCTTTGCGCTGACCACAAACATCCTTCTGATTGCCATTGGTCTTGGCATTGGCGCGATGTATGTGCGGTCGATGACCATCATGCTGGTGGAAAAGAGCACATTGGCGGAATTTCGTTACCTTGAACACGGGGCATTCTATTCGATTTTCGCCCTGTCTTTGATCATGTTTGTGCAGTCTCTGACACATGTTCCTGAACTGCTGACCGGCGGGCTGGGCATTGCCTTTATCGGGTATGCCTTCTTCTCTTCCATCCGCCACAATCGACGCGAAGCTTGATGGCGCAACCTTTCGAAATTGGACAGTAAACCGATGACCCGAACTTACCTTAAGAAAGCCGAAAAAACCTCTGTCTCTGATGCGGGAGAGGTGCGTGACACCGTCAAGAACATCCTTGCCGACATTGCCGAGCGGGGCGAGGCAGCGGCGTTGGAATACACCGCCAAGTTCGACAAATACGATGGCAATATGATCCTGACCGCCGAGGAAATCGAAGCGGCAGCGGCCAAGGTCCCGGAAAAGCTTAAGGCCGATATCCAGTTCGCACGCGACAATGTTCGGCGCTTTGCGGAACGGCAAAAATCGACCGTGTCAGACATCGACTACGAAGTTGTGCCGGGCCTTGTCGCGGGACAAAAGGCGATCCCGGTGAATGCCGCAGGATGTTATGTGCCCGCTGGCCGTTACCGCCATATCGCCAGCGCGATCATGACCGTGACAACGGCCAAGGTCGCTGGATGTGGCCATGTGACCGTCTGCACCCCACCGCAGCCGGGGGAAGGCGTGAACCCTGCAATTGCCTATGCGGCCCACATCTGTGGGGCTGATCAGATCCTCGCCATCGGCGGCGTGCAGGCGATCGCGACCATGGCCTATGGGCTGTTCGATCAACCCAAAGCCAACATCATTGTCGGCCCCGGCAACCAGTTTGTCGCCGAAGCCAAGCGCACCCTGTACGGCCAAGTTGGCATCGACATGATTGCAGGTCCCACCGACAGCTTGATCCTTGCGGATGCAGGCGCGGACCCGTTCATCGTGGCCACCGACCTCGTCAGCCAGGCAGAGCACGGGTATAACTCACCGGTCTGGCTGGTCACAGACCACCGCCCATTGGCCGAAAAGGTCATGGAGATCGTTCCCGGACTGATCGATGATCTGCCGGAACTGAACCGCGAAAACGCAACGGCCGCATGGCGCGACTATGCCGAGGTGATCGTGTGTGATGACCGCGAAGAGATGGCGGCGACGTCAGACGATTACGCACCCGAACACTTGACGGTCCAAGCCGATGACCTTGATTGGTGGCTGGATCGCCTCACCTGCTACGGCTCTTTGTTTCTGGGCGAAGAGACCACCGTGTCTTATGGCGACAAAGCGTCGGGCACCAACCACGTTCTGCCGACCTCTGGCGCGGCGGCCTATACCGGCGGCTTGAGCGTGCACAAATACATGAAAATCGTCACGTGGCAGCGCGCCACCCGCGAAGGCGCCAAGCCCGTTGCCGAAGCGACCGCGCGTATCTCTCGCTTCGAAGGGATGGAAGGTCACGCGCGGGCGGCAGATGTGCGTCTGGCCAAGTATTTTCCGGATGAAGAGTTTGATCTGACAGCAAATGGATGACCCCAAACGCCTTTTTGACCTGACCGGACGGGTGGCTTGTGTCACCGGGGCCAGCGCAGGTCTGGGTCAGCATGCGGCATCGGTCCTGCATGCCGCTGGCGCGTCCGTCATTGGACTGGCGCGTCGGGCAGAGGCGTTGGCCGATTGGCAAACCGGCCTCGGCGGCCGGGCAGCGGCCATTGACTGTGACCTGACGGCCAGTGACTTTTCAGAGCTGGCAGATCGGATCGCGGCACCCTTTGGCCCACCGGATATCGTGGTGAATGCCGCAGGCCTGAACACCCGCGAACCGGCCGGAGAGGTGACGCCCGATGGGTGGAACAGCACCTTGTCGATCAACCTGACAGCGCCGTTCTTTCTGGCCCAGGCTTTGATGCCCGAGATGCGCGCACGCGGATGGGGGCGGATCGTGAATTTCGCCTCATTGCAAAGCACACGCGCTTTTCCGGGCGGAATTGCATATGGCACGACCAAGGCCGGCCTGGTCCAAATGACCCGCGCAATGGCGGAGGCGTGGTCGCAATTCGGGATCATGGCCAACGCAATCGGCCCGGGATTTTTCCCAACCGAATTGACCGCCCCGGTGTTTTCCGACCCGGAGCGCGCCGCACGCAACGCCGGGCAAACCTGTATCGGCCGCAATGGCACCCCGCAGGATATGGATGGTCCGTTGCTGTTTTTGTGTTCCGACGCGTCGTCTTACGTGACCGGACAACTCCTGATGGTTGACGGGGGGTTCACGGCGAAATGAAGGCACTGGTTTACGAAGGCGTTGAAACGCTCGCTATCCGCGAGGTGCCCGACCCGGAGCCCGCGGCTGGCGAGGAATTGGTACAGATCGAAGCATCCGGTATCTGCGGATCAGACATGCATGCCTATCTGGGACACGATGCGCGCCGCCCTGCCCCGCTGATCCTTGGCCACGAGGCCGCTGGAACAATCGCAAAGGGCCCCCGCAGCGGCGAACGCGTGACGATCAACCCCTTGGTGACCTGCGGCGTTTGTCCCGCCTGTCTGGCGGGACGCGAAAACCTCTGTCCAAACCGGCAAATCATTTCGATGCAACCGCGTGCGGGGGCCTTTGCCCAGTTTGTGGCCATTCCCGCGACCAACCTTGCCACGGTCCCTGATGACGTGCCTTTGGAAAAAGCCGCATTGGCTGAACCGCTGTCGGTCAGTTGGCATTCCGTACGGCTGGGCGTTGAGGCACTACATCCGGCTGCGGATCGCCGCGCGCTGGTCCTTGGCGGCGGTGCAATTGGCTTGGCCGCGGCGCTTGCTCTCAAAGCGCAAGGCGTTCCCGAGGTGACGATTGTCGAACCGAACGCGCCGCGCGCAGATACGCTGCGCAGCCATGGCGAGACCGTTACCGACAAAGCCGAAGGCAGCTGGCCCATGGTCATTGATGCCGTCGGGTACGCCGCCACCCGCGCAACCGCGTCCGCTTTGACTGAACCCGGTGGTGTGATTGTCCATATCGGATTGGGCGAAGACACCGGCGGGCTGGACATCCGGCGGATGACTTTGCAGGAAATCACCTTCATCGGCACCTATACTTATACGGCGGCCGATTTCCGAGACTGCGCGGACGCCTTGTTTACGGGCCGTCTTGGCCCGCTGGACTGGTTCGAAAGCCGTACGTTGTCGGATGGCGTTCAAGCCTTTAAGGACCTCCGACAGCACAAGGTGTCAGCGCCCAAAATCGTCCTCTCGCCCTGGCCCTAAATGGAGGCTCGTATGTACAAAAAAATCCTGATCCCCCTCGCCCTTGACCATGGATTGTCAGGGTCATTGCTTGATATCGCAAATGGGTTATTGGCACCGGATGGTGAGATCGTGGCGCTGCACGTGGTCGAAGCCGCCTATGGACTGGCCAGCGCGACCCACAAACAAGAGTTGGGCCAAGAGGCCTTTGACCGCGCCCGCGACTTGATGCGCGAACGGCTGATCGGAACCCAGAATATCACCGCGCATGTGATCGAAGGTCATGTGTATCGCGGCATCCTCGATTTCGCACAGGAAAACTCCGTCGACTGTATCGTTATGGGGTCCCACAAACCCGGGCTCAGCGACTATTTGATCGGGTCGACCGCTGCCCGCGTGGTGCGCCACGCGACCTGCGCCGTCCACGTTCACCGCACTGTTTCTTAACTTCCTTCAGAAAGGATCAACCCGTCATGTCGATCGACAAAAAGATTGCCGATGACCTTGCCGCAAATGACGTGTCCTTCGTGACCACCGTGCCCTGCAAACAGCTGGCCGGTGTGATCGAAGAAATCGACAACCGCGATGAGTTCTATCACATCCCCTCAAACAAAGAAGATGAGGGCATGGGCCTGTGTGCAGGCGCATGGATGGGGGGTAAGCGTCCCGCCATCATCATGCAGAACACAGCCATTGGCGTGACGATCAACACTTTGGCGACTCTCATTCAGTATTACCGGATGCCGCTGCCGATGATCATTTCCTATCGCGGTGAGCTGCGCGAACCGGTTGCGTGTCAGGTTGAAATGGCGGTCCACACAAAGGCGCTTTTGGCGCAAATGGCGATCCCGACCTATCATCTCCATTGGCAAAAGGATGTCGAAGAGCTCGACAACATCCTGAAATACACCTTCATGTGCAACAAGCCTGTGGCGATCCTGACGGATGCCAATTTCTGGGGAGGCTATGGCGACCAATGATCCGTTCCGAGATACTGAAAGAAATCGCCCCGATCCTGCGAGATCAGCTGGTGGTCTGTAACATCGGCATCCCAAGTCAGGAACTGCATGCCATCGACGATCAACCGAGCAATTTCTATATGCTGGGTACGATGGGGCTGGCGTCCTCCATTGGTCTGGGGCTGGCGCTGGCACAGCCCAAACCGGTGATCGTCATCGATGGCGACGGGTCTGTCCTGACCAACCTCGGCACCCTGCCGACCATCGCCAATAACGTGGCCGACAATTACATCCTGATGATCATCGACAACGGATCCTATGGCTCGACCGGTGATCAGCCAACCTATACCGGCAAGAAAACCTCATTGGCCGGTATGGCCCGCGCCGCGGGCTGTGAGAACGTGGTCGAGGTTCAGGACGTCGACACAGGCGCGGCGCTGCAAGCCGCCCTTGATGGCGGCAAGATGACCGTCATGGTTGTCAAATGCGACAGCGGCAATGCCAAAAACCCTGTGATCACAATGGATCCTGTTGTGATCCGCGCCCGGTTCATGAAAGCCGTCGAAGCCTAAACTACATCAGGATGCCAGATCCGCGATCTCGGCATCTGACAATCCGGCTTCGCGCAGCACCTCGGCGGTATCGGCACCGATGCCGCCGGGCGGCGCGGGCGAGCGCACCGCGCTGCGCCCAAATCTGGGCGCTGGGGTGGGATGGACCGTTCCATCCACCTGTTGCAACGTGCCGCGCGCTGCCATGTGCGGGTGACCCGGTGCTTCTGACAGGGTCAACACGGGCGTGACGCACGCGTCTGATCCCGCGAATAACTCTGCCCATTCATCGCGGGTCTTTTGCTGAAAACGCGCCTCATAATCCGCATGCATCTCGGGCCATTTTTGCCGATCGTTCTGTTGCTGCGCATGCTCTCTGGGCAAATCGGCAATCTCCAGAAACTCCGCAAAGAATTTCGGCTCCAGACACCCGACCGCCATATACCGGCCATCTGAGCAGGCATAGCAGCGGTAGTAAGGCGCTGATCCATCCAAAAAGTTTTGTCCGCGCTGCTGCCCGGACATTGCCTGAGCCATGAGCGAATAGATCAGGCCCGCCATGGCGGCGACGCCGTCCACCATCGCAGCATCAACAACTTGCCCTTTGCCGGATCGGGATCGTTCATAAAGGGCCGACAGGATGCCCATGATCAGGAACATCGTGCCGCCGCCGTAGTCCGCAACGTAATTCAGCGCAGGATGCGGCGGCTGGCCGGGCGTGCCGAACATCGGCAACATCCCTGTCAAAGACAGATAGTTCAAATCGTGACCAGCAGTGGCAGCCCAAGGTCCGTCCTGCCCCCAGCCGGTCATGCGACCATAGATCAAATGCTCCGGCGCATCCTGGGGACCAAGGCCCAATCCTTCCATCACGCCGGGGCGAAACCCTTCGATCACGACGTCGGCTTTTTCCAGCAATCGGTGTGCCGCCGCCCGCCCCTTTGCGGATTTAAGGTCCAACACAATGGACCGTTTGCCACGGCGGTTGACGTCTGTTGGGTCACTTGGCCCAATGCGGCGGTCCACGGCGATGACATCCGCACCCAGATCTGACAGAAGTTGTCCAGCCAAAGGGGCCGGTCCGAGCCCCGAAAACTCGATTATACGCAAACCGGAAAGCGGCATGTTTTTAGTCATGCGATATCTATTTCGAACCGCAGTGACGCTGTCAAACGCCGCTTAGATGATCGCGGTTTCTACTTTTGGCGCCGCGCGCATCAATCGCTCAAAATGAAACGGCGTTAGATCCAGTGTCTGGTACGCGCCATGGGTGATCCACTCGGCCATCCCACGCCCCATCGCCGGGGCCTGTTGCAATCCATGTCCGGAAAAGCCGTTTAAAAACAAAAAGTTTTCTATCTCTGGATGCGGACCGACGATTGCGTTTTGATCGAACGTGTTCATGGCATAGTGCCCAGCCCAAGCGCTCTGCAGTCTGATCGCCTCGAATTGCGGAATGCGGGCGGCCAAAACCGGCCAGATCCGATCCTCCCACAGGTCGTGATCCATCGCGAAATCGTCGGCTGCCACAGCCGGATCAGCGGGACCTTGGCCGCCGGCCTGATACGTACCCCCACCGTTTTCACGGACATGCACGCCGGTCGGGTCGATCGTCAGCGGCAGATCCCGGTCCAAAGGCTGTTCTGCTTTGAAAATCCAAGAGTACCGTTTTCTTGGTTCAACAGGAATGTCGATACCAGCCATCTTTGCGGTCAAAGCGGCGCGCGGACCCGACGCGTTTACGAGATGGCCACATGATACCTTTGACCCAGAGGCAAGGGTGACGCTTTGAACACGTTGACCCGAAGCGCTTTTGGATATGCCGACGACCTCGCCTTGCACAAATTCAACGCCACGCTCACGCGCTTGACGACGCCACCAGTCAAACATCGCACCGCTGTCCCAATAGCCTTCATCGACCAGGTTGATCGATCCAAGAACGATGTCATCCAGCGCATAAAACGGATAGTCTTGGGCAATCTCGGCGGGCGTCATCAAGTGGGTCGCGGCACCTTCTGCCGCTTGCACTTTCTGGTTCGCGCGCAGTTGATCCGCCGCTCTTTGGTTGTCTGCCAGATACATGTACCCGAATGATCGGATCGAAAGATGCGGCACCCGATCATCATCGCCCATGTACTGTCGCATGTTCTTGATGAAGTCGGCCGCGAATTGAGAAATCCGCACATTGAGGCCCGTGCTGAACTGTTGTCGCAGGCACGATGTGGTGTGCGCCGTTGAAGAATTGCGATAGCTGGGGTCACGCTCAACCACCAGAACACTGCCGTCAAAATCCAACATGTTGGTCAGGAACCAAGCCGTGGAAGCGCCCATGATGGCACCACCGATGATCACCACATCATAACCGTCTCGTACCGGTCTGGGGCCAAAACCAACTTCGGTCATATTGGACGGATCCTTGTTGCAGAATCAGCGCTATGGGCTTGGGCAGAGCGCATGTGCGTTACGTAACCAAAACAGGAACCGATTTGCAATTCGGGGTGGTTGCCCGTCAGTGGGCCAGCTGACCGCTGCGTTCTGACAGATCAAAAATAGTCTGGACCAAAGCGTCCTTGTCAAAAGGCTTGGGCATAAACGCGTTCATTCCCGCCCGCGCATACCCTTCCTGATCTTCCTGGCTGACATTTGCGGTCAAAGCCACGACAGGAACGCTCGGCTTGCTTTTCGCACGTTCCCAATGGCGCAGACGTTTCGTTGCTTCGACGCCCCCGACAACGGGCATCGAAATGTCCATCAAGACGACATCGTATTCATGCTCGCATTGCAGAGCGACCAGTGCTTCTTGACCGTTTGCGCAAATCTCAAGATCGATGTCAGAATTCGAAAAGAGCTTTTTCAGGATGAGCTGGTTTGTCCGATTGTCTTCCGCTGCCAAGACCCGCAGTTTTTGATCCCGCACGATTGTGACCGGGGCGGGTTGTTCTTCTGGTGAGAACTTCGCAACGATGGCGCGATTGGTCATCAGCGCGTCGAGGCCGATTGCTTGGGATGGACCAGGCGCTTGTCCAGCCGCGCAAAACAGTCTGACCGACGCACCGAATGAGTGCACCAGCGTTTCGTCCGTTGGTTCTGCCTTGACCAAAACAACCTCTGTCGGAACAAACCCCGGCGGCATTTGCGGAGCATCGGCATCATTGGGCGAAAAGACATGCGCATCCGCTCCCAACCGTTGAAACCGTTGCAGCCAAAAGGCTTTGGCGACCGGGTCCGGCCCGACCAAGACAACACGACATGAGGTCAATGTCGTGCTGTGCATCATCACAGCCTTTGCAGGCAGCTTGATCGTAAACTTGGTGCCCACATCCGGCTCTGATTTCAGCGCAATCGTCCCGCCCATCGTTTCGACAAGCTTTTTGGTGATCGCCAACCCCAAGCCGGTGCCGTCGTGTTTACGCGTACGCGTATTGTCGATCTGTCTGAACGCCTCGAACACGGTTGGCATTTTGTCAGCCGGGATGCCGATTCCGCTGTCCGAGATGTTCAGGATCAGCTGATCGCCGTCAAAATCAGCGGCGACGACGACAGAGCCGCGTTCCGTGAACTTATACGCGTTGCCAACGACATTCAGCAAAATCTGGCGCAGCCTCTTTGCGTCCAGATTGAGGGTGATCGGCGTCCTTTCCGAAAGCTCCACACCAAACGTGACAGCGGGTTTGTCCAACCCGTGCTTAACAAGCCCAACCAAGGAATAGATCATGTCGTCCAACTCGAAGGTTTCCGGCACGATTTCCAGTCGGTCACTTTCCAGTTTCGAAAAGTCGAGGATATCGTTGATAATACGAACCAGCGCCGCGCCCGACGTTCGGATAACTTCTAACGCCTCGCGCTGATCTTCGCGGTGCTCTTTTGTCATCAAATACTCGGTCATGCCAACAATACCGTTCATCGGCGTGCGGATTTCGTGGCTCATATTGGCCAGAAACTGCCCCTTCGCTTCATTGGCGGCTTCTGCCTCTTCTTGGGCACGCCGCATCGATTGAAGAGAAGCCTGAACAGAGTTTTGCCCATCCGCCAGATCGCGGCGCAGTAAATCCAGCGACCGCGCCATCGCACCAAACTCATCATGACGGTACAATTGATAGACCCGGGCGTCATAATTGCGCCGGGTCAAACGTTTCATCGATGCGATGAGCTCGCGGATCGCGCGCAGCATATCCAGACCGATCAGCCAGCTGATCACACCACCCACGATGACCGCCGCAGCAACCGAACCAACAATCAGGTAACTCGATAGTTTTTGCATCGCTTCGTTTGCCGCGCGACTTTCAACCATCAAACGGCGTTCTTCGGCGACAAAGGTATTCATGATCCGACGGAATTCATCGAAATGTGCTTTACCTTTCGCCTGGCCGACAAGGTCGGCCATATCGTCCATGGTTTTTGCGGTTCCAATTTGACGGCGCAGGCTCAGAACCGGTTCCATCAAGGACATCCGCCACGTGCCCACCGCATCTTCGATTTGTTCCAATCTTTCAACTTGGACTGGGTTATCGCTCACCGTTTTGGACAACGCTTGGACGCGTTCGGAGAATGATTTACGACCAATTTCATAGGGTTCGAGAAAAACCTCGTCACCAGAGAGCAAAAAGCCCCGCATACCCGTCTCCATGTTGACGGCCGCGCTGAGAATAAGGTTCGCTTCCAGAATGACGTTGTGCGTGTGGCTGACCCAATCCAACGCATTGAGCGTCTCGGCATCGCCCACCCCTTGCCGCATCAAAAGGTGCGCGAACCGCTCTTGCCGCTCATTCAACAGATCGATTTCCATGTCGACAAATTCCGCGATCAGCTTGCGAAAACCGTCGAAGTGCAACTTGCCGTGCCCTTCGGCGATCACGCGCGCCAAATCGTTCATCGTCGGCGCATCGCCAATCGCACGACGCAGTTGGATCTGTTCCTCGGCAACTTCATTCTGCCATGTCCGCAGAACGTCTGCGGCCTCTTCCAGCCGGGCCAGCTGAACTGGATCATCGGACACAGTTTGGCACAGCACCCGCAGGTTTTGAAAAATGTTCGCCGAGCCCCATCGGTAGGGATCAAGAAATTGTTCGGATCCGGCCAGCAAATAGCCCCGCATCCCGGTTTCCATATCAACCGCGGCGCGCATGATATCACCAGCGCTCTGGATCACAGCTTGCCTGTGATCCACCCATTGCTGGGTCTGATGCATACGCTGCATATTGGTCAGGGCGATCACCCCAACCAACAGCAAGAAGAAAACCGGCAGAGCACCGGCGAGATAAACCTTGGTCGTCGCGCGCATGTTGGAGAGCTTTTTGATGCTGCTCCGCACGCCTGCACTCAACATTCAAAGCCTCGCAGCAACTTTCGCATTCAACACTTTGCAAGTAAGTGCGCGACGCGTAAAAAATGCGTTAAGACCCAGCGCGCAACGCGCTTTCCCGGCCATACGAAGTCGGGCGACAGGTTCGATCAGAAGCGTTTGAGCCTTAGCAGAGTGGCTAGGACTGCGGCGTTAGGTCCGCCTCGGAAAATGGGGCGAATTTGATCTTTTTGACGACCGCGCGGCGGTCTATCCCCGGCTGTGTTTGACCAGCCCAGTTCGCGATACTTGGATCCGCCGCCCAGATATTGGCAAACAAGCGACTTGGAACGCGGGGGATTTCGCCATTCTGCGCCAAGTGTTCGAAAATCAGCGCGCCATCTGCAAACCAGCGCAACCGGTCGGGCCACCATTCAAACGCATAGTGGTGAACGCCGTCGGCCGCATCAAAAGGCAGTTCGATAAAGTGGTTGGTGAGTTGTCCATCCACAAACCATGCCACATGCATCTGGGTCGTGTCTTTTCCCAGAAACTCGATGTCGATCTCGTCATGACGCGTGCCATAGTAAGGCCCGGTATAGGTGAAAAAACCGGTCACCACCCCGGCCCCTCGTGCCGCCTGCATTTCGACTTCGTAGCGACCGTAGTGGCTGGTTTCGTGACGCCGCACCGACGCGCCAATAAATCGATTGTCTGGATGTTCTGATTTCGAAGCAGACGTGCGCGCCGTCAGGTTCAGGATCAACCCTTCGTCCAGAACGACCTGTTCGCGTCGCCAATCCGTATCAAAATACGGATGATCAAAATCATAATGCGCGACATACCATGCCGCATCCAAAGATCCGAAGTCTTCGGTAAATCCGTCCGTTTCCGCAAAAGCGCCCGTTGCCAAAATCAACACCGCCCCTGCCACCATGCGCCCCCACATCGTGCCACCTGCAAATCATGTTCACCCAAGCCAAAGGTAAACAAACCGTTAACGGTGAACGACGGCATTTTAGACAAATGGTTAACAAAGCGGATCAACCCCTTTGCCTAGAAACGAACCTGAAATTGAGAAATTTGGGTGAGCGCCGCCGACGGGACGCTTTTACATGCCGGACAAGCCGGCGTTTGTGTCCAACAGGAACTGACGAAAGATCGGGCTGCTCGCCGCGCCGATCCCACGCGCGTTTTCACCGATTGCGGCGGCTTCGACAACAGGGGTGATCAGACCCCGCTTGTCCTGATTGACGATGTAACGGCGCACTCGTGCAACAAGCTCTTCACGCACCTCTTCGGGAAACGCGCCGTCGATAAAGATGGCCTCGAAATCAATGACCGCGCAGATCGACAGTGCCGCCTTGGCCAGTTCCTGGGCCGTCGTACCGATCCAGGGCTCGACATAGCGGGCGATGCTGCTCCAATCCTGCGGCTTTTGCCACAGGATGTTCGGGTCAACGCCAGCTTCGATCAGTCGATCTTCGAGCAGATGCAGAGACGCAACATCGATCAATTGCTGGCTTTCGCCCAAGGGCCCGGTGGTCCGCATCGCGCCTAACGCGCCAGCATTACCTTGGTTGCCTTCGAACACAGTTCCGTTCAGCGCCACACCGCCACCAATCATCGTTCCGATGAAGAAATAGAAATAGTCGCGGTATTCGCTGCCCCGGCCATAGAGATGTTCCGCATGACAAGCCGCCGTCGCATCGTTCACTACGAACACCGGTAGGTCGGTGAACTTGGCCACTTCATCCACGAAATTGATATCCCGCCACGAGCTGAAACGCTTTGCCGCGATGCCGGACAGGTGGTGCCATTTCCACAGCTCGAGCGGCGTGCCGATCCCGATCCCGCACACGCGGTCGCGCAATTTCTTGGGCTCGGAACTCATCAGCTTTTCCAAGCCGTTCTCCAAAAAGCCGAACACGGCTTCCGGGAGCGGGTAGTCATAGGTGTTCGAAAACTGCTGCCGTGGGTTGCCGGCCAGATCCATCATCAACAGGTCCGCGCTGCGCCGACCGATTTTCATTCCAACCGACAAAATGCCTTCTGGGTTCAACTCCATCGGCACCGAAGGTTTGCCGACTTTCCCGCGCACGGGTGTACCACGCCGGAGAATCTCATCTTTCTCCAGCTTTCGCAGAATGATGGAAACAGTCTGTGGCGAGAGGCCCGTCAACCGTGCAACATCGGCGCCGGCGGTCGCGCCATGTCGTTGTAAAACCGTCAAAATCAGGCGTTCGTTGTGATCACGAACCCCGCTTTGACTGACCCCGCCAGTTAGTAATTTAAGAGCGCCCTTCTTCATGAGACGCACGTTAAACACCTATTTTCATTATGAAAAGGCGCGCACTCAAATTAATAAATAAATTTTATTTATTTATTTATTGACAGGCGTACCAGAATCGCCTTTCCTACGCGAAGGCCTGCATGAATAATGGAGGTGCTCTCTGCCCCGCAGCTTGGTGGAGACGACAACAATATCTGGGAGGATGTTATGAAAAATTCACTTAAGTTGGCCGCGTCCGCGGTCGCAATGACTTTGGCCGCCGCGTCCGCGCAAGCCGCCGGCGAAACCGTTTGCCTGATTACAAAAACGGACACCAACCCCTTCTTCGTTAAGATGAAAGAGGGCGCCGAAGCGAAGGCCGCAGAACTTGGCATGACGCTGAAATCCTTCGCCGGCAAGATCGACGGCGACCATGAAACGCAGGTTCAAGCGATTGAGACATGCATTTTGGACGGTGCAAAAGGTATTCTGATCACCGCGTCGGACACCTCATCAATCGTTCCTGCCGTGACCCAAGCCCGTGACGCGGGACTGTTGGTTATCGCGCTCGACACGCCGCTGACACCGATCGACGCCGCAGACTCGACCTTTGCGACCGACAACTTCCTGGCCGGTGAGCTGATCGGCAAATGGGCCGCCGGCACATATGGCGACACCAGCTCGGCCAAAATCGGCATGATGAACATCAACGTGTCTCAGCCGACCGTTGGCGTTTTGCGTAACCAAGGCTTCCTGACCGGCTTTGGGATCGAGTTGAACGATCCTGCAAAATGGGGCGATGAAACCGACGCCCGGATCATCAACAACGAAGTCACCAACGCCAACGAAGAAGGCGGCCGCAAATCCATGGAAAACCTGTTGACCATGGATGACGGTGTGAACGTTCTCTACACCATCAACGAACCTGCCGCCGCCGGCGCATATGAAACGTTGAAAGACTTTGGCAAAGTTGATGACGTTATCGTCGTATCGGTCGATGGCGGCTGCCCGGGTGTTCAGGCCGTGGCCGACGGCGCGCTTGGGGCAACATCACAGCAATACCCGCTGTTGATGGCAGCCTTGGGCGTAGAAGCTGTGCGCAAGTGGGCAGACAATGGCGAAAAGCCCGAAAACACACCAGGCAAAGAGTTCTTTGACACCGGCGTGGCACTGGTGACAGACAACCCGGTCGACGGCGTTCCGTCGATCTCTTCCGCCGAAGGGCTGGAGCTTTGCTGGGGCTAAGACCTCACAAATAAGGATCAGGGCGCGCGTGCCATGCGCGCGCCCTTCGATCTTGGCGCAAAAAATCTGTACTATGAAAGCAATTGGCGTCCTTTAAGCGGCGCACCGGTCGGGCTGTACCCATAATCAGCCGTTGTCGTTGGGAGAGGGACACATGGCGGAAACGCAACCAGACAAAGACTATGAAGCCGGTTTACAAGGTGCTTCTGAAAGCGTCGCGGAATTCGAAGACCATCGAAAGGGCTTTATCGGACGGCTGCAACATGCACTGCATGTCAACCCGGCCTTGGTGCCTCTGATCGTTCTGATCGCGTCTATCATCATCTTCGGCATGTTGATCGGTCAGCGGTTTTTCTCGCCATTCGCGATGACCCTGATCCTGCAACAAGTGCAAATCGTCGGCATCGTGGCCGCAGCGCAAAGCCTTGTGATCCTGACCGCCGGTATCGACCTGAGCGTCGGAGCCATCATGGTTCTGTCATCTGTGGTCATGGGGCAATTCACATTCCGCTACGGCCTGCCGGTTGAGCTGTCGATCTTGTGTGGATTGGCGGTTGGCATGATCTGCGGTGCGATAAACGGATGGCTGGTTTCGCGGATGAAACTACCGCCGTTCATCGTGACACTGGGCACGTGGCAAATCGTTCTGGCCACCAACTTTCTTTATTCGGCCAACGAAACGATCCGCAGCGCGGATATCGAGGAAAACGCCTCGTTGCTGCAGATCTTTGGCACCAAGTTCAAAGTCGGCGGTGCAACCCTGACGCTTGGCGTCATTTTCATGTTGGTTCTGGTCTTTGTGTTGGCCTACGCGCTGAAACACACGGCATGGGGCCGACATGTGTATGCGGTGGGCGACGATCCAGAGGCCGCAGAGCTGTCAGGCGTCAACACCAAGCGCACGCTGATGTCGGTCTACGTGCTGTCCGGTCTCATCTGCGCCTTCGCAGGTTGGGCCATGGTCGGTCGGATCGGTTCAATTTCACCCACCGTTGGTCAGCTCGCCAATATTGAAAGCATCACCGCCGTTGTGATCGGGGGCATATCGCTTTTCGGCGGACGAGGCTCGATTGTGGGGTCGCTGTTCGGGGCGCTGATCGTGGGCGTATTCACCCTGGGCCTGCGCCTGTTGGGTGCGGACGCCCAGTGGACGTTCCTGCTGATTGGCCTTCTTATCATCGGCGCGGTTGCCGTCGACCAATGGATCAGAAAGGTATCTGCGTGATGACTGACAATACACTCGTCGTCGAGGGACGTGGCCTCGTGAAACGTTATGGCCATGTCACCGCAATCGACCATTCCGACTTTGAACTGCGTAAGGGCGAAATCCTCGCCGTCATCGGGGACAACGGAGCCGGCAAATCCTCAATCGTGAAAGCGATCTGTGGCGCCACCATCCCCGACGAAGGCGAAATCCTGATCGAAGGGCAAAAGGTCAACTTCACCTCGCCCATCGACGCCCGCAACATGGGGATCGAGATCGTCTATCAGCAATTGGCGATGTCCCCGGCCTTGTCCATTGCGGACAACATGTTCATGGGGCGGGAAATTCGGAAACCCGGTTTCATGGGCAAATACTTGCGCCAACTGGATCGCCCGGCGATGGAAAAGTTTGCCCGCGACAAGCTGACAGAGCTTGGGTTGATGACCGTGCAGTCGATCAATCAGGCGGTGGAAACACTGTCTGGTGGTCAACGCCAAGGCGTCGCCGTGGTCCGTGCTGCGGCCTTTGCGACAAAGTTCATCATCATGGATGAGCCAACCGCGGCCCTGGGTGTCAAGGAAAGCCGGCGCGTGCTCGAACTCATTCAAGACGTCCGGGCACGGGGCATTCCGATCATCCTGATCAGCCACAACATGCCGCATGTGTTCGAAGTTGCCGATCGCATCCATGTTCACCGGCTGGGCAAGCGGCTCTGCACGATCGATCCCAAGGACTATACCATGTCGGACGCCGTGGCTTTTATGACCGGTGCCAAGGAACCTCCCGCAGAAGCGGTCGCATAGCGCTTCTGCACATCATGCGCGCATCAATTTGCCCTCCGGAAGGCGGACACATCCGATGGGGTCACGATGCGCGCTTTCCGAAGGGCACCATGCGCCGCTGAGCGGCGCATGGTGCCTTATGCAAAGATGAAACCGATATCGGTTTCATCCAGGTCAGGTCCGACATTCGCCAAAACCACCCGGTCGCCACCAAACCCGTATTCAATGATCAGGTCCGTGCCGGTGTTATTGGCCGTGATTTCACTGGTGTTGGTAATCCCGGCCGGGCTCAAATCAATCTGGTCTTCGAACGCGTCAAAGTCGGTGATGATATCGTCGCCGTCACCAAGTGCGAAGACAAAGATATCAGAGCTGCTGGCACCAACATCAAGGCCATCAAACGCTCCCGGGGAAAGATAATCATTCGCCTCATTGCCTTCAATGAAATCGTCCCCAATTCCGCCCAATAGTACGTCAGATTGATCTTCGCTGGTCAAAGGCCAATTGAAGCAAACTTATGGATCAAAACACTTAAAGCCTTTGCGATGGAACGTAGTTCAAGTATCCTTTATAGGTCGAAGGCTACTAAATCGAATTTCAAAAAATTTCTTTATAGTGTTACCATCTGAAATTCACGCGCGGTGTGTCGTGCTCAAAAACGCAACCTGACCTTGGTTCAAAAAACACGCGCAAAATAATAATCGTGAGGATCCCAAGACAAGCCTTAGACTGCTCCCTTAAGCACGGCATAAGCGTTTAACATTTTACAATTCAACACAGGCGGAGTAACCTATCCAAATCGCCGCTGCCAAAGTAAATCAAATCGTGATCAGAATCGAATGAATTTAATTTTTTATTTTATATTATAAATTTATGGCGTTACTTGGCTTACTCGCTGCTGACCAGGGCAAATATCACGACGGAACATCTACAGCTACGTCAAAACGGTACAGAAAATGGGCACCGATATGTTTATTGCAGGAAACTCAACAAAAACAGCGTTGCGCCGCTTTGGGTTATTCTTTCGGCACAAGAGAAAGGAAGTGCAATCGGTTTCAGCAGCTTAAACCAATTCTTTTTCGCAAAAAAACCACGACGAGAGATGTTGATCTCATTCTGCTCAATCATTTGAAAAAAGCCCGTTCGCTGAGCGAGAAAGAAAAACGCCCGTTAAGACCACTTAATCGGATATACATAATCTGGTTGTCCGATGATTCGGTTGTGAGACAACAGAGCTGAGAAGCTATTGATGTTTGCCTGTAAGCAAGAGGATTTTGAGTTCTTGAGCAACTACGGTGCGGCTCAGTTGAGCGATGTTACCCGCCTATTCACGCTCTACAATACCCCATCACCGCTCAAATGCCCGCCAGCAAAGTTCTACTTTATCTAAGTTTCGCCTTTGTGCGAACACGAAGCTCTAACTTTTTATCCAGCCGAATGCAAACCAATGAAATTGCCTATCAGTTTTTGATATCCGAAGTCATAGTTGGCCTGCCGTAGCCGGCGAACGAAAGAAAATGTATCCATCCCCAAGTGCAAACCGTCGAGTGGGCGTTATCCCGAGGCTCGATTAGTTTTAATCCGGACAAAATCGAAATTTTCGCTGATCAGACTTGACCCTAGTTTGCTTTCAACACTGTTGGATTGTTCAATTGCCAAATAAATGTCACTGATTGTCACGCTGCCAACGGCCGGTTTTTTTGTCTTCAACACTTTGAGAGGTTTCTGCGAACAACCGCTCTTGACGCCCTCCTGCCTCCCACACTTCGAAATACAACGACTTCACAGAGCGCTTCGTTCAAACCATGTACCCCACTCGTGCCTTTCTAGGCCGTTCTTCTATCGGACACCTGAGCCCCCCATCTGTGCACCGCATCCATCAAGGCTTTCTTGTTGATTGGCTTACTCAGAAAATCATCCATTCCTGCACCTAGGCACCTATCCTGATCTTCCTGCATGGCGTTGGCCGTCAAAGCAACAATCGGGCAATGGCCAATTGCGTTGTCGCTTTCCAAATCGCGAATCGCGTGGGTCGCCTCAATCCCGTCCATTTCCGGCATCGACATATCCATCAAAACGAGGTTAGGTTTGACCTCATTGAATTTTTTTAATGCTTCCAGACCGTTTTCGGCAAATGTCAAAGAGACCGAAGCACTTTTTAGCATGCTTTTGACGATCAACTGATTTGTTTTATTGTCTTCGGCGACAAGGACACTGATCTGTTCAACGGGCACATTTTGAAGCGCGACTGCTTTGGGCTCATCCGAGTCCAGAGGCCGCGTCAGAATGGACTGGGTGATCGTATTTCGCAGCTGTTGCGCCCGAACAGGTTTCAGCAACAGGCGACAAGCCCCAATTTCGGTTCTGGTCGCATTATCAATACTTTGATCCACCGAAGACAAAATGATCAAAGGCGTATCCCGACTGCCTTCCATGGCACGAATGCGTTTGGCCAGCTCTTCTCCATCCATGTGAGGCATTTGGTAATCTTGGATAATCAGGTCAAAGGGGCTTTCTGCTGCCGACAGAACAGTCAGTGCATCTGCGCCCGACGACGCCAAAGACACGTCGACATCCCAGCTGCAAAGACGCTCTGACAAAACTCGGCGGTTCAATTCAAGATCGTCCACAACCAAAACCCGCAACCCGGTCAAGTTGGCCTCGCTGTCTTCGACCTGCAGTGGTTTTGTCTGGCTCTCTGGAAGCGGGATCGAAATCGTAAAGGTTGAGCCTTGCTGCAGTTTGGAGGTTGCGGAGATCCGACCATTCATCAACGCGGTCAGTCGCGTCGAAATCGCCAAGCCTAGGCCGGTGCCCTCAAATTGCCGGTTGCGCGAACTGTCAACCTGTTCAAATTCTTCGAAAATATGGCCAAGCTGCTCTTCTGGAATTCCGATCCCTGTATCCTCAACTTCAAAGCACAGATTGATCAGCCCCACCTGAGTGGTCCAATTTGATTGTTAGTGCATGATCGACCTTTGGTCCATCTTGACGACGGTTTCGGGAGCCGGTGGGCGGTAGCCTAGAGCACTGTGTGGTCGTTTCGTGTTGTAGTGTTTCCTCCATTCCTCAATCAGGATTTGTGCTTCGCGCAGGCTATAGAAGATTTCGCCGTTCAAGAACTCATCGCGGAAACGGGCGTTGAAGCTTTCGCAGTACCCATTCTCCCAAGGGCTGCCTGGTTCGATGTAAGCCGCCCTTGCGCCGACAGCCTTGATCCAGTCCTGCACGGCTTGCGCAACGAACTCAGGGCCATTGTCGGAGCGAATGAACGACGGGATGCCGCGCAGAATGAACAGGTCGCTCAGCACATCGATCACATTGCCTGAGTTGAGCTTGCGATCCACGCGTATGGCCAAGCATTCCCGACTGTACTCGTCGATGATGTTGAGTGTGCGGAAAGCTTTACCATCGTCGGTGCGGCAGTGGACAAAGTCGTAAGACCAGACATGATCGCGGCGCTCTGGCCGAAGCCTGACACATGATCCATCATTCAGCCAAAGCCGCCCTTTCTTCGGTTGTTTCATTGGCACTTTCAGCCCCTCTCGTCGCCAAAGTCTTTCGACACGCTTGTCATTCACATGCCAGCCAGCGTCTCTCAGTAGTGCCGCGATCCTACGATAGCCGTAGCGGCCATACTGCCGGGTCAGTTCGATCATATCAGCCACTAAACGTTCTTCATCCGGGCGACCCGCAGGTACTTTGCGCTGTGTGGATCGATGTTGTCTTAGAACCCGGCATGCCCGACGCTCCGAGATGTTCAGCTCAGCACGAACGCGATCAATACAGGCACGACGACGAGCGGGACTCAGAAGTTTCCCTTTGCCGCCTCCGCCAAGATCAGCTTGTCCAGCGTCAGATCAGAAACGGCTTTGCGCAATCGCTCGTTCTCTTTTTGCAGACGCTTCAGTTCCTTCAATTGATCCGTGCCCATTCCGCCGTATTTTTTCTTCCACCGGTAGTAGGTCTGTTCAGTCACACCGATCTGACGGATCGCATCCAGACGCGGCATCCCTTGCCCCGTCAGAACCTCAACCTGCCGTAACTTCGTGACAATCTCTTCTGGCTTTGGTCGCTTGTTGGCCATGTGTTTCCTCCGTTTCCTAAACATAGCGGAGGACCACTTCAGTGGGGGAAGACCAGTGAACTTGACGGCATTGCCTGCAATATTGGTCAGAACTTGCTGAATACGGCCTACATCGCCATCAAAAACCGTTGGCAATGCCGGGTCATAGCGCAGCATGACCTCAACCCCTTTCTCGCTGGCAGACGCAGAAATCAAAGTCACGACATTCTCAAGCATCGCCTGAAGATCGAAGGGCGCGATCTCCAACTCCATTTTCCCGGCTTCTATTTTCGAAAAATTGAGGATGTCGTTGATGATGGTCAGCAAAGAGGATCCGGATTGCGAAATCGTCTCGGCGTAGAGTTTCTGGTCTTGATCCAGATCTGTTTCCAGAATGAGTTCAGCCATACCGATGACGCCGTTCATCGGGGTGCGGATTTCATGGCTCATATTGGCAAGAAAATCAGACTTGGCACGGCTCGCCATCTCGGCATTTTCCTTGGCGACTTGCAAAGCTTGCTCACGCTCGTTGAACCGCCCCAGTTTTGGCGGAGACTATTGAGTTCGTATTTCAAGCTGCGATTTTGTCTGACTTCAAGGCTTCTTCGTATCTCTCCTCGGCTTCGATTGGCGTGATGTACCCGAGTGGTTCAAGCAGGCGCTCTTTGTTGAACCAGTCCACCCATAGCAGGGTTTCCCATTCGACCTGATCCTTGGACTTCCACGGACCTAGTTGATTGATGACTTCGGTTTTGAAGAGGCCGATGATCGTCTCAGCCAGTGCATTGTCATAGCTGTCACCAACGCTGCCGACGGATGGCTCCAGCCCAGCATCGGCCAACCGTTCTGTGTACTTGATCAACACGTATTGGCTGCCGCGATCTGAATGATGGATCAGTTTCTCAGCGGGTCTGCGTGCGTGGATCGCCTGTTCAAGCGCATCTAAGACAAACTGCGTGTCCTGCGTTGTTGATGCCTTCCAGCCCACAATCCGGTTCGCGAAGGTATCAATGACGAACGCCACATAGACGAACCCGCGCCAGGTCGAGACGAACGTAAAGTCGGACACCCACAGTTCGTTCGGCATTGAAGCCCTGAACTGGCGATTGACCTTGTCCAGCGGGCATTGATCCGCAGGTTGACCACAGGTGGTTTTGACCTTCTTTCCGCGCCGGACGCCTTGAATGCTAAGCTGGCGCATCAACCGTTCTACAGTGCAGCGAGCAATATCAATCTTCTCGCGATTCATCGCGTGCCATAGTTTGCGTGCGCCATAGACAGAACGGTTCTTCTCCCAAACATCCTTCATCGTTTTGCGCAGAAACTCATCCCGCTTGGCCCGGTCCGAGGCACGGTCGGGATCACGCTCGATGGCAATGCGTTTATAGAACGTCGAAGGGGCAATCTGGAGAACTCTTCAGATCGGCTCGACCCCATGCGCCCCACGATGATCCTTGATGAAGGCAATCATTTGCGGAATGGGCGGTCGAGCTCCGCCTGAGCAAAATAAGCAGATGCCTTCTTCAGGATCTCATTTGCCTGACGCAACTGCCGGTTCTCGCGCTCAAGTTCTTTGATGCGATCCCGCTCTGCAGAGGTCACGCCATCGCGTTTGCCGGTATCCGCCTCGTGTTGCTTGACCCAGATACGAAGGCTGTCTCTGCTGCACCCAACCTTCTGAGAGATCGACAAAAGTGCTGCCGATCTGCTCGTGTATTCGCTCTCGTGATCCAAGACCATCCGCACCGCTCGTGCGCGCAATTCCTCTGGATAACGTGTTCCGTTCTTTGTCTTTCCCATGACCCAGTATCCTTACTTCTGGGTCTCCGGCAAACAAGGGGCGCTTCAGTCATCAAAACTTGGTTGTTGCAGAATGTCGTTAACCAGAACGCCATCCAGCGCTGCGGCATTTGCTGTGCCGGTATCAAATGAAACGGATACTCCAACGTCGTCGGGGTCGCTGTTTGGCAGAACTGAATAACTAAAAGTGCTGACGCTGTCAGGGAGCGTTAATGTGAATACTGTTGGTTGAATTCCGACGATAACGCCTTCGTCGGTGATATCATTGTCAAAATATTCGACTCTTGTGCCGCTGATGCTGTATGTCGTCGTCACGTGCGTTCTCCAGTCTAACACATTTTCAAATGGGCTTGTTGCAAAAGTGGCTAATCTGCAGAGGTCATCAATTGATGCTGCGGGCACATTTTCAACGTTTTAGCCGATAGTTCAAATGTTTTTAGAAATTTTCTGTAGCGTATGGTCGGCTTGACTGAAACTTATGGTTTTTGACACAATTACGTCCGAGCTTTGCGTTGGTCGGAGCTAGATGGATTGATTTGTAAAGGTTGCTTATCGTCGCGGTTTTTGCTGCAAAAAGTGAAAAAAGTGGGCCTCCTACCAATTTAAACAAGATCGCTAACGGAAAACGCATCAACCAACAAAGGTGAAGCGATTAATTCTTGGCAAATTGAAATAGACCCAAGAACAGCGCCCATTTCCGCATGTGTTTTCTTGTTCTCTAAGTTAACGCCAACAGAAATGTTCATCCTTGATGGAGTCGGATGCCTTCGATCAAAGCGATGTCTGCGACGCAGGCATCCGCGCGCCGTGCGCGTGCCGCCCGGTATTCCGGTGAGGCATAACAGGCACGCGCCTGTTCGATGTTTTCAAACTCGATCACCACCTGCCGTTGCCAGTCGGTCCCTTCCAGCGTCTCTGACGCGCCCCGAGCCAGGAAAACCGCGCCAAACTTGCGAAACGCCTCTGGTGCAATTTCTTGATACCCTTTGTATTTTTCGGGATCCGTTACGGTCACATTGGCCACCCAATAGGCCTTAGGTCGCGGCGTCATCGATGTCTTCCTCATCCTTCAAAAGCCGGTCGGCGATTTCGGCGGTATCCTCCAAGTGTCTGGTGACGGCGGCACCTGCGGCGGCGCGATCACCTGAAACAATGGCCTTACAAATTGCCTCCATATGCTTGATCCCTGGCGCTTTGCGCTTCTTCGACGCCAAGGTCATTATGCGCAAGCGGCCGATCCGACTGTTCAGCCTCTGCACCACGTCCCACGCGATTTTATGGTTCGCCCCTTCGAAAATCGCTGCATAAAACGCGGTAGTCGCGGCCAGCCAGCCATCTGGGTCATCTGTTGCGGACACTTTTTTCAAGTCTGAAAGTGCCCGTTTCAAGGAGGCCTTTCTTTCCTCGGTCATATTGGCCGCGCAGCGCTCGGCGGCAGATACTTCTAACATGCGCCGGATTTCATAGATCTGGCGCGCGTCTTCCCGGCTCATCGTCGCGACGATTGGTCCGCGCCCAGAGAGGATTTCCACTAAACCTTCGGCCTCAAGATAGCGGATCGTTTCCCGGATCACTGTGCGGCTGACGCCCAATTGATCGCAAAGCGTCCGTTCCACCAAACGCTGTCCTGGCGGCAAGGCCCCTGACATGATGGCGGCCCGCATGCGGTCCTGAACGATGTCACGCAATGTCGAGGGCGGTTGATCTATTTTGGTTAAGCTTTGCAATCCCATGCTGAATTTTACCAAGACCCACGGCGTGAAACAAGGCGGGATTGACACACCGTAATTTGGTATACCATAAGACTGTATATACCCTTTACCCGAGAGAGTCGCGCATGCCAGCCACTATCAGAAAAACGCTTCTTCACGTGGAAAACACGCTGATCGAAGGGGGGAAGGTCGCTGAAACGCCGCTGAAGATGATCGCGGCTTTGGCGGTGATCGAAAATCCATGGGCGGGGCGCGGGTTTGTCGAAGATCTGAGACCTGAAATCCACGATTGCGCGCCGGGTCTGGGTCAGCTTTTGACAGATATGATCCTTGATGCGGCCGGTGGTGGCGACAAAATCGAGGGGTATGGCAAAGGCGCGATTGTCGGTGTGAATGGCGAGGTAGAGCATGGATCGGCCCTGATCCACACATTGCGGTTCGGTAATTTCTACCGCGAGGCGGTGGGCGCCAAATCTTATCTGGCGTTCACCAACACCCGCGGGCCTGCAAACGCGTCTTTGCAAATCCCCTTGATGGACAAAAATGATGGTGGGCGGCGCAGCCACTACCTCACGATCCAGCTTCAGGTGGCGGACG
Organism: Paracoccaceae bacterium; assembly: GCA_965198725.1. Lineage (GTDB taxonomy): Bacteria > Pseudomonadota > Alphaproteobacteria > Rhodobacterales > Rhodobacteraceae > CBDAPX01. The sequence goes on along the minus strand of CBDAPX010000001.1, from coordinate 1,055,999 downwards.
CGCCCGGCCCAGATGAAATCATTATCGCGCTTGGCGCATCAATCGGGGGACGTCCCCACCATCGCATTGGTGACCGGTACCAAGACCTGAAGGAGCTGGGGCATGACGTTGACAACCCTGCAGCTGTCTAAGCCTTACGGTTGCCTTTCCTATCGTGTCGCGGGCGACAAAACGGACCGCGCGCCGTTGGTTCTGATCCACGGCGTGGGCATGCAGTCAGCGGCATGGTTTCCGCAGCTTGAGGCCTTGTCTCATACGCATCAGGTCTTTGCCTTGGATATGCCGGGGCATGGCGGCAGCGACCCGTTGGACCAAAACGCCCAACTGCCTGCCTTTCTGGATTGGTTGCTGGCTGCTTTGGACGCTCTTGGGTTAGAGCGCGTCAATCTTGCTGGCCATTCGATGGGCGCCTTGATTGCTGGCGGGTTTGCGGTGACGCATTCCGAACGACTGGAACGCGTGGCTTTGTTGAACGGGGTCTTCCGGCGGGATGCCGAGGCCCGAAATCAGGTCATCGCCCGCGCCGAGACAATTTCCGAGGGCAGCTTCGATGTCGAAACGCCACTCAAACGCTGGTTCAGCGATACACCTGCCGACAGAAAAGCCCGCGACCATGTTGGCCAGTGGCTGTCTGAAGTTGATATCAACGGATACGCGACCGCCTATGGTGCATTCGCCCGAGGCGACGCCACCTATGCCGATGGGTTTGGCCGCATTCCCTGCCCACTTTTGGCCCTGACAGGTGATGGCGACCCCAATTCGACACCGGCCATGTCCGAAGCGATGGCCCAGGCCGCCCCTTTGGGCCACGCCGTGGTCATTGCCGGTCATCGCCACATGGTGAACCTGACAGAACCGGATGCCGTGAACGCAGCCTTGCGCACATGGCTTGCGATCCCTTTGAAAGAGGTTGCCGCGGTATGATCGACTTTGACCCGAGCACGCTGTTGAACCCCCGCGCGCTGCGGAATGCGTTTGGCACTTACCTGACTGGGGTGACGGTGGTCACGGCGATGGATGCCGATGGCGCACCACTTGGATTTACCGCCAATTCCTTTGCCTCTGTGTCATTGGACCCACCATTGGTCCTTGTGTGCCTTGCAAACAGTTCGGGAAACTTTGACACCTTCGCGAATGCCGGCGGTTTTGGGGTCAACATCCTTTCCGAGGCGCAGATCGAGGTGTCGAACACCTTCGCGCGCCCGGTGGAAGATCGTTTTTCCACAGTGGGTTGGGATGTCGGACCGCATGGCGCTCCGATCTTGAATGATGTCTCGGCATGGTTTGATTGCGCCATGCATAAAACAGTCGAAGCGGGTGATCACCTGATCATGATTGGCGAGGTCAAGGCCTTTGATCATAACGTCTCACCCGGTCTTGGCTATGCGCGCGGAGCTTATGTCACTCCGGCCGCCGAGGCCGAAGTCCTGAGCCGCCGCGCCACGATGGCGGTGTCAGCCCTGATTGCCCGCGACGGCGAAGTCCTTTTGGTTGACCGGGGTGACGGTGGCGTATCGGTTCCCACGACGACCGATCTGTCAGAGGGGACAAACGGGGCGTTGACCAAGTTGATCGCCGACACTGGGATCAAGGCAGAGCCCGGATTTGTCTATTCCGTTTTCGATGACGCGGCCAGCAAGCTGCAGCATATTTCCTTCTTGTGCCAAGCGGCAGAAGGCGCACCGGCGAAAGGGAAGTTCGTCAAGATAACGCGCGACAACCTCGCCGATGTCGAAGATCCGGCCATCTGCGCGATGCTGGAACGCTTTGCAGATGAAAGTCTCTTGGGCAATTTTGGAACCTACTATGGCAACGAGGTCAGCGGAGAGGTCCGGCCATTGGTAGAAAGGAGCGATGCGGTATGAAGTTTTCCCTCTTTGTGCATATGGAGCGTATTTCGCCCGAACAGGATCAACAGCAGCTTTACGAAGAGTTCATTCAGCTTTGCAAAATCGCTGATGACGGCGGCATGCATGCGGTTTGGACCGGCGAACACCATGGGATGAACTTTACCATCGCGCCCAATCCCTTCCTCAACCTGATCGATGTGGCGCGTCAGACCAAGCACGTGCGGCTGGGAACAGGCACCGTGATTGCGCCGTTCTGGCATCCCATCCGGCTGGCGGGCGAAGCGGCGATGACCGATATCATCACATCGGGCCGATTGGATCTGGGCGTGGCGCGCGGCGCATACAGCTATGAATACGAACGTATCATGCCCGGTATGGACGCGTGGGAGGCTGGTCAGCGCATGCGCGAATTGATCCCGGCAGTTCAGGGTCTGTGGAACGGGGATTACACCCATAATGGCGAATTTCATCAGTTTCCTTCGACGACCTCCTCACCCTTGCCAATGCAAGACGGCGGCCCGCCGATCTGGGTCGCGGCACGAGACCCCAACAGCCACGAATTTGCAGTGTCGAACGGGTGCAACGTACAGGTGACGCCGCTTTGGAACGGGGATGACGAGGTCGAAGACCTTATGTCCAAGTTCAAGGATGCCTGCGCAAAATTCCCCGATATCCCGCGTCCAAAAATCATGCTGTTGCGGCACACCTATGTGGCCGAGGACGCCGCCGACGTGAAACAGGCCGCAGTCGAATTGAACCGGTTCTATTGCTATTTCGGGGCATGGTTCATGAACAGACGCAGCGTTTCGCAGGGCCTGATTGACCCGTTGACAGACGAAGACATCGCCGCGCATCCGTTCTATTCCCCTGAGAACATGGAACGTGATCTGGTGATTGGCACGGCAGATGCGGTGACAGATCGTCTGAAATCCTGTGCTGCACTTGGTTACGACGAATACTCTTTTTGGGTCGACAGCATGATGCCGTTTGAACGGAAGAAAGCGTCGCTTGAACGGTTCATAAAGGATGTCATGCCGGCATTCGCATAGACGCGGATTGGACAGACCATGCAAAAGTTTCAGCAGTATATCGATGGCGGTTTTGAAGAGGGTTCCGCCCAATTCCAAAGCGTTGATCCTTCGGATGGCAAGCCTTGGGCATGGATGCCAGAGGCCAGTGCTGAGGATGTCGATCGTGCCGTGAACTCTGCCGAACGGGCGTTTTTTTTGGCTGAATGGGCGAACATGACGGCCACCGCGCGCGGTAAGCTGCTGTCGCGGCTGGCGGACCTGATCGCGGAAAACGCGCCGAAGCTTGCGGAACTGGAAACGCGGGATACCGGCAAGATCATCCGCGAAACCTCTGCTCAGATTGCTTATGTGGCCGAATACTATCGGTACTACGCCGGTTTGGCGGATAAGATCGAAGGCGCGTTTCTGCCAATCGATAAACCGGACATGGAAGTATGGCTTCGGCGCGAACCGATTGGCGTGGTGGCGGCAATCGTACCGTGGAATTCGCAACTCTTTTTGTCCGCGGTGAAGATCGGCCCGGCGCTGGCTGCTGGTTGCACGGTGGTTCTCAAGGCCTCCGAAGAGGGAGCCTCACCACTCTTAGAGTTCGCACGGATTTTCGATCAAGCCAGTTTTCCCAAGGGCGTTCTTCAGGTTCTCACGGGCGGACCTGTGGTGGGTGCGACGCTGACCAGCCATCCCAAGGTGGCGCATGTCGCCTTTACTGGTGGTCCTGAAACCGCACGGCATATCGTGCGGAATTCGGCCGAAAACTTGGCCTCGACCTCGCTAGAGCTTGGCGGGAAATCCCCTTTCATCGTGTTTGACGACGCCGATATCGAAAGCGCGGTCAACGCGCAGGTGTCGGGGATTTTTGCCGCGACGGGGCAAAGCTGTGTCGCGGGGTCGCGACTGGTTATTCATGCGGCCATCAAGGACGCGTTTCTTGCCCGTTTGAAAGAAAAAGCGGAAAGCGTTGTCATCGGCGCGCCGGACGATATGGCGACCGAGGTGGGACCGCTCTGCACCTCGAAACAGCGGGACAATGCCCTCTCGTTGATCGAACGATCCATCGAACAAGGCGCCACGCTGGTGACCGGTGGGCAGGCCATCGACCGGCCCGGTTTCTATTTTGCGCCAACAATCCTCGATTGTTCCGCGGCACGCGACGCCGATAGTCTGATAAACGAATTCTTTGGGCCTGTCCTATCTGTTGTCTCTTTCGAGACCGAGGCCGAAGCCATCGAAATCGCCAACAACACCCAGTTCGGTCTTGCATCCGGCGTGTTCACACAAAACCTGACCCGGGCCCACCGGATGATCCGGGCCATTCGCTCTGGCATTGTTTGGGTCAACACATACCGTGCTGTCAGCCCGATAGCACCGTTCGGGGGGCATGGGCTGTCAGGTCACGGGCGCGAAGGCGGGCTGCAGGCTGCCCTTGATTACACAACGACCAAAGCGGTGTGGTTGCGGACCAGCGATGATCCAATTCCGGATCCCTTCGTGATGCGTTGATATTCGAACAGAATAGCGATTGGCCGCCTGCATCCGTGACGTTACTGCGTGGTCTGCATCTTGTAGTCCCGCGTGTGGTAAAGCCGGGCGTGGGTGACGTTTTCGCCGTTCAGCCAGGTGGTGCGTTCCATCAAAAACACCGCATCCCCTTCTGACTGATCAAGGTAATCTGCCAACTCTTGCGTTGCGTTGGTTGCGGACATCGTCAGCTCAATTTCAGAAAACGGGATTTTGCGCACCAGCCATTCGTTGGGCCCCAGCTCTTCAAAATCGGCGTCTTTGGCCGAAGGAATCGTCGATAAATTGATCCATCTGTCTTCCAGCTGATACGGCTTGTTGGACGCGAAATGCATGCATTTCAGGTGCAGAATTTCCGTATCTTTTGACAGCTGCACCTGAGCGCGCAGCCATCCCGGGGCGGCGATGATTTCCTTTTCCACCAGAGCATAACGGTACTCTGCACCCGTGTTCATGATCTCTTCCCGGATCAAAGGGATCGCAATGTTCGCCTTCTGCGATGGCGAGGTTTTCACCCGGGTTCCGGCTTTGCGTTTACGCTCCAGATATCCTTCATCGACCAGCTCGCGCATCGCGCGGTTGACAGTCGCCCGGGCACATCCGAATTCCTTGGCCAGCTCAATCTCGCCGGGCAGGCTTGCCCCCGGTGGCCAAATATTTTGGCGAATTCGGCTTAAAACGTCGGCTTTGATATCCTGATAACTTGTTCGCACCGCCTGTGCCTTTTCTTATGTCTGATCTTAAAATAACATTTGTCTGCATTCTGACAACCATCATGGATCTGTCCAAGTGGGATTCCCAAGACAAAACATGATTCAGACCAAAGGGAGCACGCCTTTTGACCGGACGCCCAAATGCCGCGCTAAAACAAGCCGTCGAAAACCTGTTTTTCGACTGTGCCGGGTGTTCACCGGGCGACCGTATCCTGATTGTGCATGAAAACGAGAACGACGGATACTACGATCCTGAATTGGTGCACGCTGTCAGCCAAGCTTGCCTTGAAATTGATCTTGAAGCCAAAACATATGCGGTTCCGTTTCAAAGGCACGTCTCTGACCCGGACGCTGATCTTGTGCGGTCCATGGATGCTGTCGACTGCACCGTGTTTTTTGCCCGAATCGGCGATCAGGTGCGGTTTCGCGCCAGCAGCACTCAGAAGACGCAGGTGATCAGCTATGCCTTGGATCAGGGCATGTTGTCGTCTGCGTTTGGACGAACGCCCTATTCCGGGTTTCAGCGGCTCAAACAGCTTGTCGATGCGGCGGTTTTTTCGGCGGGCGTCGTGCATGTGACCTGCCCAAACGGAACCGATTTCAAAGGAACTGTGCGGGATCCGCTGACCGCAGATGCAGACGTGACATGCAAACGTTTCCCGCTGTCTGTTTTCACACCTGTCCCAGCGCGCGCCTTCCAAGGGACAATTGCGCAACGTGGTTTTCTGACCGGCACCGGATCGCATTTTTACGAGCCTTACAGCTGCGCGCTGCATGAAACGCTCTTTGTTTCGTTCGACGGAAACCAAATCACGAATTTTGATGGTCAGCCAAAAGACGTTGCGGCCGCACGCGCCCATTACCAATTTGTGGGCAATCACCTCGGAATAGACACGCATTTTGTGCATTCCTGGCATGTCGGCATTCATCCGGGCTGCAGCTATCTGCAACCTGCCGGTGCCAGTCTGGAGCGGTGGAGCGGTGGGGCCTTTGGCAACCCACGGCTTTTGCATTTTCACACCTGCGGGGCCTATCGGCCGGGTGAAATTTCACTGAATATCTTGGACCCAACGGTTCGCTTGGATGGTGTGGCGGTTTGGGATAATGGCCGGCTTTACCCCGAACGATTGCCGGGGGGTGACGCGCTTTTGGCAGAGATGCCGCAGATGAACGCGCTCTTTGACGCGCCCGGTCGGGCCGTCGGTCAAGCGGCAGATGGACAATTGAGTTTCGGCTGATCTGATGCGATCACTTCAGTTCAGACAGGGACTGACGGAACCGAGACACGATTTCGTCCCGGGCAATATGGCGACCGTTTTGGACCTGATGTCGCCCGGCTGACCAGACATCCGTGATCACCCGGTCAGATCCGGCGAAAATGAAACCGTCAAAAATCTGATCGTCCTGCAACAGGCAAAGGCAGGCATCCGTCGTGTCGATTGCCACCAGATCAGCCAGCTTTCCAACCTCGATCGCCCCGGTATTCCGATTGAGTGCATGTGCCCCACCCGCGGCGGCAACGGTATAAAGCCACTCGCCCGTCGATCCGGCCTCTGGCGCCAAAACGTTCCGTTCGCGGTGAAAGAGGCGTTGGGAATACTCTAGCATCCGCAGCTCTTCTGGCACCGAAATATTGATGTTGGAGTCTGAGCCAATGCCCAGCCTTCCGCCCGCCGCTTGATAGACCGGACCGTTGAAAACCCCATCACCCAGATTGGCCTCGGTCACCGGACACAGCCCCGCAACAGCACCCCGATTGGCAAGACCTTGGGCTTCGGCATCTGTCATGTGCGTTGCGTGTATCAGGCACCATCGGTCAGATACATCGACGTGGCCCAACAGCCATTCAACCGGCCTAGCACCTGTATGGGCCCGCACCTCTTCAACCTCGGCCTGCTGTTCCGCGATATGCATATGGACGGGACCGTCTTGAAACCGTTCCACAATGCGCGACAGGTCATCCGGATTGGTGGCGCGTAAGGAATGCGGTGCGATGCCGATTGATGTGTCGGGTGGAAGATCGCGGGCGATTGTATGGCATCGCTCTACAAGAGCAGAGAACTGGTCAACGTCATTCCCGAACCGTTTCTGCCCCCCTGTCAGCGGGCGACCATCCACACCGCCATATGTGTAAAGAACCGGCAGGTGCGTCATTCCCAGGCCAACGGACTGGGCGGCGTACATGGCACGCGCCGAAAGCTCTGCAAGGTCGTCATAAGGCTGTCCGCCCGGCGCGTGATGGACATAGTGAAACTCGCCAACGGCGGCATACCCAGCCACTAACATCTCCATGAAGGCAAGTTCTGAAACGGCTGATATCTGGTCCGGCGTCAGTTGGTCCAAATAGCGGTACATCAGGGTACGCCATGTCCAAAAGCTCTCTTTACCCTTGGCGCGATACTCGGTCATGCCTGCCATGGCGCGCTGAAAGGCGTGGCTGTGCAGATTGGACATCGCGGGCAAAAGGACGTCGACCGAGTGGTCACCACGATGCGCGTCGGCCTCTGTATCCAGACCGGCAATCTTGCCTTGCTCGACATGCACAAGCACATCATTTGCCCAACCGGTGCTGAGGTAGGCGCGGTTTGCAAAAATCCTCATTCTCAGGCCCTATTATGATTGGACATAATAAAATTAAGCACATACAATCAATCCCGCAACCTTAAAATTCAGCGAGGTCTCGGTGGCTCTCACGCTCCTTCAGAATTGTCGGATCGCGACACTGCAACATGGCGACACGGCCTATGGTCTGGACACCGCAAACGCGATCATCTTGCGGGATGACCATATTGCGTGGGTCGGTGATCTAGCCTCTCGACCAGAAGAATTTGCATCGGCCCGGATGATCGATCTGAACGGCCGGTTGGTTACGCCGGGTTTGATTGATTGCCACACGCATCTTGTATTTGGCGGCGATCGTGCGATGGAATTTGAGATGCGCCTGAATGGCGCCAGTTACGAAGACGTCGCGCGCGCCGGTGGCGGCATCATTTCGACCGTGAAAGCCACGCGCGACGCATCTGTTGAGAGTTTGGTTGAAACGGCACTGCCCCGGTTGGACGCCTTGATTGCCGAAGGCGTCACCACGATTGAGATTAAGTCGGGGTACGGGCTGGATCAGGAAACAGAGCTGCGCATGTTGCGCGCGGCACGGCAGTTGGCGACGATGCGCCCGGTCGATATCAAAACAACCTTTTTGGGCGCGCATGCCATTCCGCCCGAATTCGGAACGGATGGTGACCGTTACATCGAAGAGGTCTGTATCCCAACGTTGCATCGCGCCCAAGCAGAAGGTCTGGTGGATGCCATGGATGGGTTTTGCGAAGGGATCGCGTTTCAGCCAGATCAGATGCGGCCTGTGTTCGACGCCGCCAAGTCGCTGAACCTGCCGGTCAAACTGCACGCCGAACAATTATCCAATCTGGGCGGAGCCGCGCTGGCCGCAGAATACGGCGCGCTCTCGGCGGATCATGTCGAATATGTCGACGACGCCGGCGTTCAGGCGATGGCAAAGGCCGGCACAGCCGCCGTCATCTTGCCGGGTGCGTTTTATACCTTGCGCGAAACACAGGCGCCGCCGATCTCGCTGTTCCGGGCCCATGACGTACCGATGGCTCTGGCCACGGATGCAAATCCGGGCTCTTCCCCGATGACATCGATCCTGTTGGCGATGAACATGGGTGCAACGCTGTTTCGCATGACACCGGAGGAAGCATTGGCCGGGGTCACACGGAATGCTGCTTTGGCCCTTGGGCTGCGGGACCGGGGCACGATCCAGCCGGGCCTTCGCGCTGATCTGGCGGTTTGGGATGTGAAACACCCGGCCGAGCTGTCCTATCGGATCGGCTTTAACCCAATTTACAAACGCATTTTCGGAGGCGTGGTGTGACCGCTATTGAACTGACACCCGGCCAAGTGACCCTGCGCCAGCTTGAAGCGGTTTATCGCGAAGACCTTGCCGTGACACTCCACCCGTCTTGTAGGCAAGACGTCGACGCGGCAGCCGCACAGATTTTGGCAGCCTCTCATGGTGAGGTGCCCGTTTACGGCGTCAATACCGGCTTTGGCAAACTGGCCAGCATGAAAATAGCGTCCGAAGATACCGCGACACTGCAACAAAACCTGATCCTGTCGCATTGCTGCGGCGTCGGTGCACCCATTGCGCGAATCGAGGCGCGACTGATCATGGTCTTGAAACTGTTGTCGCTTGGACGCGGCGCATCCGGCGTTCGGTGGGAGCTGATCGCGCTTTTGCAGGATATGCTGGCGCGGGGTGTCACACCGGTGATCCCTGAACAAGGGTCGGTTGGCGCATCCGGGGATTTGGCCCCATTGGCGCATATGACGGCCGTGATCATCGGCCATGGCTTTGCCGAGTATGACGGGGCGGTCCTTCCTGGGGCCGAAGCTTTGGCAAAGGCCGGGCTGGCCCCAATTGATCTAGGTCCGAAAGAAGGGCTCGCTTTTATCAACGGCACACAGTTTTCGACGGCCTTTGCCTTGATCGGCCTGTTCGATGCTTGGCGGGCGATGCAATCCGCATTGATCGTCTCGGCCTTGTCGACCGATGCCATCATGGGATCCACAGCGCCGTTACAGCAGGAAATCCACGCACTGCGTGGCCACAAGGGCCAGATAGATGCCGCCAGAACCATGCGCGCGCTGCTTGACGCGTCCGAGATAAGAGAGAGCCACCGCGAAGGGGATACGCGGGTTCAGGATCCCTATTGCATCCGATGCCAGCCACAGGTGACGGGCGCAGCGATGGATGTTTTGCGCCAGGCCGCGCAAACGCTGGAGATCGAAGCAAACGCCGCCACCGACAATCCATTGGTTCTCAGCCAGTCGGGTCTCATCGTGTCCGGCGGTAACTTTCACGCCGAACCGGTTGGGTTTGCCGCCGACATGATGGCGCTTGCTGTTTCCGAAATGGGCGCCATTGCCCAGCGCCGTGTGGCTTTGATGGTCGACCCAACACTGTCTTTCGACCTGCCACCCTTCCTGACACCCGAACCCGGTTTGAATTCCGGCCTGATGATTGCCGAGGTCACCACCGCCGCCTTGATGAGCGAGAACAAGCACCTGGCAAACCCTTGCGTGACGGACTCGACGCCGACATCGGCCAATCAAGAGGACCATGTGTCGATGGCGGCCCATGGTGCGTTTCGGCTGAAAAAGATGCTGGGGAACCTGCACCATATCCTTGGTGTTGAATTGCTATGCGCAGCGCAGGGCATCGAGTTTCGCCAGCCCCTGACGACCAGCCCGCCGCTGGCGGCCTGCATCACGCGCTTGCGGGCAATTGTCCCCGCATTGCAGGAAGATCGGTGGATGGCGACAAACATCGCCGACGCAGCTGAATTGATCCGCAATGCATCGGTGACCTCTGCGGCTGGTGTTCCGCTGCCGGAGCTTTCCGCATGATGCTGCCCCGCGTTTTCGAAGGGTCCGGACCCATCCTTTTGGGTCAGCCACACGCGGGCACGTTTGTGCCAGAAGACCTGATCGGCCGCCTCAACGTTGTTGGTCGGGCGCTGGCAGATACCGATTGGCACATCCCGAAGCTTTACGATGGGCTGCTGGCGGATTGCACCGTCGTCGCATCTGACGTCCACCGCTATGTCATTGACGCCAACCGCGACCCTGCCGGCGGGTCCTTGTATCCCGGCCAGAACACCACCGGGTTGTGCCCGCAGACCGATTTTGACGGGCGCTCGATCTGGAAAGAAGGGCAGGAACCCTCAGCGGATGAAATCTATGCGCGATGCGCCGCATTTCACGCACCGTATCACCAGGCAATTGAAGAACAGCTTTCCCGGATCAAAGCTCTTCACGGTGTCGCCATCCTGTATGACTGTCATTCGATCCGGTCGAACATCTCGTTTCTCTTTGAAGGAACCTTGCCCGTGTTCAACATCGGAACCAATCTCGGCACGACCTGCGACACGGCAATTGAAACGTCAGCGTTAGAAGCCTGCATGGCCGCAAACCCCGACCAGACAGTTTTGAATGGTCGTTTCAAAGGCGGGTGGACAACACGTCATTACGGCAAGCCCGCTGATGGCATTCATGCGATCCAAATGGAGACCGCCCAGCGCGCCTACATGGAAGAGGCCGCCCCGTGGACGTATCGCCGTGGCCGCGCGGATCAGATCCGACCCGTTCTATCCACAATTCTCAACACACTTGACCGCAGGGCGCGCAGTGGCGCGCTTGGCCATTGAAGGAGGTTCAAATGCTTGATCGCAAAAACACGCGGGATGTGTTTCCGCCAACCGGGCCTGATTTGACGGCGAAAAGCTGGCTGACCGAGGCGCCCATGCGGATGCTGATGAACAACCTGCACCCAGACGTCGCCGAAAACCCGCATGAATTGGTGGTCTATGGCGGTATTGGTCGCGCGGCGCGGACGTGGAGCGATTTTGATGCGATGGTCGCAACGCTGAAGACGCTGGATGATGACGAGACGATGATCGTGCAATCGGGTCGCCCGGTTGCGGTTATCAAGACCCACAGCGATGCGCCCCGCGTCCTGATCGCAAATTCCAACCTTGTGCCGCACTGGGCCACTTGGGACCATTTCAACGAACTCGACCGAAAAGGTCTGGCCATGTATGGCCAAATGACCGCGGGGTCTTGGATTTATATCGGATCACAAGGCATCGTTCAGGGCACGTATGAAACCTTTGTCGAAGCCGGACGCCAGCACTATGGCGGTGACCTGACCGGCAAGTGGATCTTGACAGGTGGATTGGGCGGAATGGGCGGCGCCCAGCCTTTGGCCGCGGTGATGGCAGGGGCCTGCTGTCTCGCTGTTGAATGTAACCCCGACAGCATCGATTTTCGGTTGCGGACAAAATATGTGGACGAGCGCGCCGACACGCTGGACGAAGCGCTGGAAATGATTGACCGCTGGACCAAGGCAGGTGAGGCGAAATCAGTCGGTCTTTTGGGCAATGCCGCCGACATATTTCCGGAACTCGTGCGGCGTGGTGTCCGGCCGGATATTGTCACCGACCAGACATCTGCACATGATCCGATCAACGGCTACTTGCCGCAAGGCTGGTCCATGGCAGAGTGGCGCGACAAGCGTGAAACTGACCCCAAAGCCGTCGAAGCCGCCGCGCGCGCGTCCATGAAAACACATGTCGCCGCGATGGTGGATTTCTGGAACGCCGGGGTTCCAACGCTGGATTACGGCAACAACATTCGCCAGGTCGCGTTGGAAGAGGGACTGGAAAACGCCTTTGCCTTTCCGGGTTTTGTACCGGCCTATATCCGCCCACTGTTCTGTCGCGGTATCGGTCCGTTCCGCTGGTGCGCATTGTCCGGCGACCCCGAGGACATCTATAAAACCGACGCGAAGGTAAAAGAGCTGGTGGATGATCCACATCTGCACAACTGGCTGGATATGGCGCGCGACCGGATCAGTTTCCAAGGGCTGCCCGCGCGGATCTGTTGGGTCGGTCTTGGGGTGCGACACAAGCTTGGTCTGGCGTTTAACGAGATGGTCAAATCAGGCGAGCTTTCGGCCCCCGTGGTGATCGGGCGAGATCATCTGGACAGCGGCTCTGTCGCGTCTCCCAACCGTGAAACCGAGGCGATGAAGGATGGGTCGGACGCGGTGTCGGACTGGCCACTGCTGAACGCCTTGATCAACACGGCATCCGGCGCAACGTGGGTGTCGTTGCATCACGGCGGTGGCGTTGGCATGGGCTTTAGCCAACATGCGGGCATGGTCATTTGCGCGGATGGCACCGACGCTGCAGCCGCGCGTCTGGAAAGGGTGTTGTGGAACGATCCCGCAAGCGGGGTCTGGCGGCACGCGGATGCGGGATACGAAGATGCCGTGAAATGCGCGCGCGAAAATGGTCTGAGATTGCCCCGCATTTTGGGAAATTAACGCTAGGAGACTTTCTTAAAATGCAATAAGATGCATTAAATGCATTTTCAATTGGAGCCACGTCATGGGTAAAATGGACCAATCGATCGACAGCTCGGCTATTCCAGTGGTCGATATAACGGCACTCCGAAACGGCAGTGATCCAGCCTCTGTTGCCAAGGCCCTGCATGCGGCCAATACCGGTCTGGGGTTCATTTACATCAAAGGCCACGGCATCCCAAATGAGCTGATCGAAGCGGCCCGCAGCAAAGCATTGGCTTTTTTCCGATCTGCGCCCGAGGAAAAGGAACAGGTGCGCATCACCGGCAATCATCGCGGCTGGCTAGGCATGGGCGGCGCCAAGATGGAAGACGATGCCAAGGCGGACCTGAAAGAGAGCTTTATCTGGGGCTATCAAAGTGCGGATGGCGTTTACCCGCAAGACCACGAGCTGCGCGGCGCAAACAAATGGCCGGGGCACATGCCAGAGATCGAGACGCTGTGTCTCGAATATTTCGACAAGGCGCATGAAGTGGCCGAACACCTGATGCGCGGCTTTGCCTTGGGGTTGGAATTGGACGCGGATTTCTTTTTGCGCAACAACGACAAGCCGATGAGCCGCAATTCGTTTGTGTATTACCCGCATCAACCGGAAAGCGCAGATGACGATCAGTTTGGCGTCGGCGCGCATACCGATTTCGGCGTTTTGACCGTGCTGTGCCAGGACTCGGTCGGCGGATTGGAAGTTCAGGATCTGGACGGCAACTGGATCTCGGCGCCGCCGATTGAGGACACACTGATCGTCAACGTTGGCGATCTCTTGGCGCGTTGGACCGACGATGCGTATCACTCGACCCCGCACCGGGTCAAAAACACGTCAGGGAAAGAGCGCCTGTCTATCGTACTGGCCTATGATCCGAACCCTGAAACAGCGATCGATGCGCGCGAGATTTTTGGCGACCAGTATGAGCCGAAAGAGCCCGCAACAACCTGTGGGGACTATCTGACCTGGCGATTTGCCAAAGCGTTCGCCCATAAATCCAAATAACGCCGGACGCCGACATGGCCTCTATCGATGATACCATTGGAACGGCGCTGCGTCGTGCGCGAGAGGCGCGCCGCCTGACAGCAAAAGAGCTGTCAAACGATGCAGGTGTTTCGGCTCCTATGATCAGCCGGATTGAAAACGGGCAATCCTCGGCGACGCTGCCAACTTTGGAAAAGCTGGCAGCCGCTTTGGATGTTCCTTTGGTCAGCCTCTTTGGTGACGTGGCGCAAACGCATTCCGACTATACGTTCACTCTGGCCGGACAGGGTTTGCAATCGGCGCGCATCGCGGGTGGGCACCGTCACAGTTTTCAGCAACTTGCCAGTCATCGACGCAATGACCTGAAATTCGAAGCGATCACCGTGACGCTTAAGCGTCAGGAACACGAGCCTCCGAATTATGTCGGTAATGGCGTAGTGTTCATCCAGATCATGAAGGGCGAAGCGGTGTATGCCTATGGCGGGACGTTGATTCACATGTCCGAGGGGGATGCGATCACACTCGATGCGGAATTGCGCCACGGATTTGTTGAACTCAAAAGCCCCGAATTGGTTTTCCTGTCGGTTCAGGCGGAAACCGTCTAACTCTAGGTGTCCAAACCGTCGAACAGGCGTTTAGCGTTCTTCCAGGCGATGGCGTCTTTTTCCTCATTCGTCAGGTCCGCCGGGACAAGCGCATGCGCGTATGGGTCGTCTTTGAAGATCGGATAGTCAGAGCCCAACATGATGCGGTCTGCGCCCAATACCTTGACCGCGGCTTCCAACGCGCGGGGTCCCAAGGATGCACAATCATACCAAAGCCGTTTCAGACGTTCGGTCGGAAACGGCTGGTCCGGGTTGCGGTGCCGGGCAATGCTTTCAATCCGTTCAAAGATAAACGGCAAGGTGCCACCGAGGTTCACAACCTGAAAGCTGACACTCGGATAGGCGTCCAGCATATCCGACAAAATGACCGTCAGCGCGACCTGGGATGCGCTGCTTTGCACGTCGATGGCCGATAACCTGTATTGCATCAGGTCGGCGGGCCGCGGTGGTGGCTCTTGTCCGACCTTCAGCCCTGGATGCAGCATCATATGGCACCCCACCTGATCGGCCGCTTTCAACAGCGGCTGAAGTGTTTCTGCCTCGGCCAGGGTATTGAAATAGTTGGACGGCAGAATGACCCCCGGCAAACGCAGATCGCGCCGGATGCGCAGCAATTCGGCGACGGCCAAATCGAGGTTATCCAACGGTAAGCCTGCCAATCCGATCAGCGCACCATCTGTGATCTGATACAGTTCTGCCAAGTGATCGTTATAGGCCGATATTGCCGTCGCGATGTCCTCGGCAGGCAGCAAATCGACCCCCAACGCTCCTGGAAACGTGATCAGCCTGTGGGTTAATCCTTGTGCCTTCATGTCGGCCAACCCGACCTGCCAATCGTGGTATTGGGGTGTAAAGGGAAACTCGCCATTCATTGCGACCATGCCGGCGGTCCCATCAGACCGTTGCCGCAGATACGGGCGCGCGGTGCGTTTTTGCAGCGTCTCGACCAATCCGCCGCCGTAGAAATGCGAATGCATGTCGACGCGACTGTTTTCAGAAATCATGGCGCGGTCTTTCTTCTGGTGGGGCCATCAACGAACCGGGTCGGATTTGGCTTTCGGCGCATAGTATTGGGCGCAAAAGAAAAGCCCGCCAACCGCGCAGGGCCAGCGGGCTTTTCTTACCGCAATAATCGGATCAGAGACCCCATTTGGCTGCGGTTTCCTCAAAGAACCCTTGGGCTTTGCGCAGTTCGATCCAGCTGTTCACATAGTTGATCCACACTTGATCATCTTGCGGCAGAAGCATGGCGATAGGTGTGGGAGCGCGCGGTCCACTGACGCCGATCTGACGCAGGTTCGGGAACTTTTCGAGCAGAGTCGAACCTTCGATGTTTGATGTGATGAACACATCGGAACGTCCTGCCAGCACCTCTTGGAAGCCGCGTGCCGGTGCCTCAACCACTTTGATGTCCGCATCCGGGAACCACAGCCGGACGTTCTTTTCAAATGTTGTGCCCAACGTTGTTGCAACTTCTACATCGTCGGAATTGATCGAGTCCCAGCCGTCGAAATTTGAAATCTTGTCGTCCGTGGTGAATGGGAAAATCTCGACAGAAATGTAGCTGTCCGAGTAACCCGCTGCCTTCAGCCGCGCCGGGCTGATCGATGCCGAGCCGGTCATGTGATAGTTCCCAGCGACCACACCGTTCACGAGCGTTTTCCAGTCCGTTGCCACAAATTCCAGCTCAACGCCTAAATCTTCGGCAAGTTTCGTCATGACATCGATGTCGTAACCTTTGTAAGCGTTGGTAGCCGGATCGCGAACTGTCATCGGATTCCAGTCCCCGGTGGTGCCAACCTTCAGCACGCCATTGCTGAGAATATCGTTCAGAGCGGATTGTGCCGTGGCTGCTCCAGCGACCAGACCGGCTGCAAGACCGATCGCGAGGCCCAGTGTTTTAAAGACTTTCATGATGTCTCCCGTGTTGGTTAATTGTTGTGCGTTTCAGGTGTTATGTCTGCTCTTTCGATCATTTGTATAGATTTATTGCAAAAGCAAGACTAACTTCGGTCATCAAGTCAGAGGGAAAGCGTGCATGCAAGAGCCGTCAACTGTCATCAACATTCGCGATTTGAACAAATGGTATGGAACCTATCACGCCCTAAAGGACATCAATCTTGATGTATCACTTGGTGAGAGAATTGTTGTCTGTGGCCCCTCCGGTTCGGGCAAGTCGACCTTGATCCGCTGCATCAATGCGCTGGAAGAGCACAATTCAGGGTCCATCGTCGTTGATGGCATCGAAATGAAGGACAACAAAGCCGTCGATGCCATCCGGGCAGAGGTTGGCATGGTGTTCCAACAGTTCAACCTGTTTCCGCATCTCACGATCCTTCAGAACCTGACACTTGGCCCGATCAAATCGCGCGGCATGTCGCGCAAAGACGCCGAAGAGCGCGCCATGAAATACCTCGAACGTGTGCGTATCCCGGATCAGGCCTTGAAAAAACCATCAGAGCTGTCCGGCGGTCAGCAACAACGCGTCGCCATCGCGCGGTCACTGTGCATGGAACCAAAAATCATGCTGTTCGATGAACCGACCTCGGCGCTAGACCCGGAAATGATTTCCGAAGTGCTGGACGTGATCATTGACCTTGCCCAGGACGGCATGACGATGATTTGTGTCACGCATGAGATGGGCTTTGCCCGAAAGGCCGCAGATCGCATGATCTTTATGGATCATGGCGAGGTGATCGAGACCGGGCCGCCTGCTGAATTCTTTGATGCCCCTAAATCTGAGCGCTGCAAACTGTTTCTCAGCCAAATTCTCCAGCATTGAGGCGCCCGTCATGACCTTCAAAACAACGGTTCTTCTTCTATCCCTGGTCGTTTTGTCGGGGTGCGGATCTTCGGGTAACTGGGGATGGTATGTCATCGACCCATCGACAGAGACCGGTGCCAATAACATTCGATTTCTTGTAAACGGCTTTTGGGCCACCATCCAATTGTCCGTTATCGCCGCCATTATGTCGATGGTGATCGGCCTTATGGTGGCCTTGCCCGGCATGTCGTCGAACCGATGGGTGCGAATGCCCAGCCGCGTTTATGTCGAATTTGTGCGCGCCATCCCGCTTTTGCCGATGTTGTTTTGGGTGTTTTACGGCCTGCCCGTGGTACTGAAATCCATCGGCATCACGGTCAGCATTGATGCGTTCTGGGGTGCGATCATTACCTTGGCCATATCTGACAGCGCATTCACGGCAGAGATTTATCGGTCTGGCATCCAATCGATCAATAAGGGCCAAACCGAAGCGGCTAAAACGATCGGGCTCAATTACCGCCAGACCATGCGATATGTGATCCTACCGCAGGCAATCAAACGCATCCTGCCGCCACTCGCAAACCAGTTCATCTATATCGTGAAGATGTCGGCCTTCGCCTCTGTCATTGGCATGCAGGAATTGACGCGCCGGGCAAATGAAATGGTGGTCACCGAATATCGCCCGCTTGAAATCTACACGCTTTTGATCTTTGAGTATCTCGTACTGGTTCTGATCATCAGTTTCTTTGTGCGCTGGCTGGAACGCAAAATGGGGGCCGACGAAAGCCGTTGATCATTGGCAAAAGTCGGCAAAGTCTTGTGCAACAGCATGGGCAGCGGCCGCGCGCAGCAGTTGGCCATGCTCAGGTCGCGCAAGCCCGGAATGAGAGCCCACGCGCCCATCGGGAAACTCTTTGCGATGGACATCGGGCGGCCCGTGCCGGTCGCCGGAATGGGCCTTGATGTATTCGAGCGATAATTGGCGGGGTGGGGCCAGTTCCGGGTCGTCAATAACACGATGCGAGACCTGCGTGATCGCAATCTCGGACGGTGTGGCGTGCATGCCTTCCCAGGCGCCGTACAAGTCATTGCGCAGCGCCGAAACCTCGGCGAAATCCCACCAGCTGCGCAGGTGAACATGGGCGGAAACAGTGGCGGCAACCTCGGTGAGCGGTTGAATATTCGCCCCATGCCCGTTCAGGATATAAATGTGATCAAACCCATGATGCGCCAGACTGTTCAAAACCTCCTGCGCCAGCGACCGATACAAAGTCGAGCTGAGCGATACCGTGCCCGGAAAGCTCATGTTGAACGGTGCCGGCGCATAGGCAAGCTCGGGCGCAACAATGGCATCGCACAGCTCAGCCGCCTGCCACGCGATTTCACGGGCACAAATTGCGTCCGTTCCGATCAAACCAATCGGTCCGTGTTGCTCAATCGAACCGGTCGGCAAAATCACCCCGCGGCGCGCAGTCAAATACGCCTCAACCTCGGGCCAGGTCATCTCTTCAAGTTTCATCTGGCCACTTAACAAGCTTCTTTCTCAAAGGACAATTGCAACATGGATTGGAATTCTTTTCTTGGCGAAACCGTCACGCGGATTGGTCACCTACAGTCACAGGCACCCGGCTTGTTTGACGGTTTCAATACGATGTCCAAAGCTGCCAAACGCAATGGCGCGCTGGACGAAAAGACCAAAGAGCTCATCGCGCTTGGCATCGCCATTTCGACCAGATGCGACAGTTGCATCGGCTTTCTTACAAAATCTCTCGTCCGACTGGGCACGACGCGAGAAGAGTTTTGCGAAGCGCTGGAAATGATCGGGTACATGGGCGGTGGCCCTTCGATTGCTTTTGGTGCCAAAGCCCTCGAAGCGTTTGATCAGTTTAGCTCGAGATAGCGCCATTAGGGGTTTTGAACGCCCAGGAACGCTTCATGTGCGGCTGGGTCAAATACGAAGTTTGTCGTGGACTTTACATTGCCGGGCTCGCTTTGAAGAGAACCCGTAAGTGTTCGTCGTCAGGAATTTTGGGACACGTGAGGATTCTCATCACCCGAATCTGGAGCTTCGACCCGGAACGCTGGCTTGTCATTAGATTCAGAGTGGAAAGAAATCGGTACAGGCTCCGTAAGGAATCCTCCGGGCTACCGCAGCGCGTTCGTGAGTACACTCTGTGAACCGCAACCCGAGCCGATCCGCGGCAAGTTGTTGATTTGGCTGAGAATGGCCGCATTTCTGTGGACACGGTAGATGTCATCGGAGAAACTGTGCTCAGTTCGCACGACTATGATGAAAAAGGTTAGTTTCGATGGCCAAAGGCCATTCTCATGGTCCGGGCCCAGCGTTTCAAGCCACCTCCAATGCTCCTCGACGTACTCGAAGAGCAATTTCCCTATCGCGCTACATCTCAGTCAGTTGCTCTTTCTCGAGTTGACGCCGACGCAGACCTAAAGCTGCACAAGATACCGGCGATCCTGCCCGAATTTGATCCCATTGCGAACGCAAAACTACTCGATCAAGCGTTGGGCGGCGGGAAATCCGACAACTGGCCCTAGGCCCAGTTCAAGGACAGGGGAAACAGGCCCGGACGCGGACAGAGAGGCGTTCACGTACGCCTTTAGGTTCTGTTCATCCAATGTTTGGAGGATTGGGTACGCGGTAGACATCAACGAGCGGATAAAGCAGGTGAACTGCCAGATTCCGACTGAGGTAGGCCCTGAGGTTTGGATTGCTAAAGCCCGGAAACGGTGGGAAGGCGAAACCGATGCCTACGCTTTGGAGCAAAGAGTTCTCAAGGCCCTTGATCACCATCGAACGGAGAGCGAGAGCGTCAGGTACTCCGAGGAGCAACTATTGGCAGCTTGGCTAAATGGAATAGGGGCCTGATCTTCGAAACGGAGTAAAGACCCTGCAAGCAGCAATGACGATGACGCCAAATCACAACAGACCGAAATATCGACATTTCGGCTACTGATTTCTGTACTTATTCGGTGTTTGCGACAAGTACTGTCCGATCTCACATCGCCTAAGTCCTTGATTTCAGTGGTGAGCCGTGCAGGATTCGAACCTGCGACCCACTGATTAAAAGTCAGTTGCTCTACCAACTGAGCTAACGGCCCACTCTGTAAGATGCTCTTAAGCCGAGTCGGATGAGGATAACAACCGAATTCGAAAGCATCGGACGCGGAGTCGCAGGTGTTCTGCGGTGCCCCGATAGACGGCCTCTCTATGAAACCGTGACGGGTGGGTCAAGCCCAATTGCGCAAGAATTACAGGATGGCTCTGGATTCATGAAGGCCGGGTCGCTATATCCGCGCCATGTCGTCAGATCGGGATCATAACGGGCTGCCCTTCATGAAGATGCACGGGCTGGGCAACGACTTTGTCGTTGTGGATGCGCGCGCGCAACCGGTTGAGATTACGCCCGGTTTGGCCTCGGCCATCGCGGACCGACACCGTGGCATCGGGTTTGACCAGCTGGCGGTGATTTCGGATGGCTTATCTGATGCGCATCTGACGTTTTTCAATGCCGATGGGTCCATGTCCGCGGCTTGCGGCAACGCAACACGTTGCATCGCGCGGTACCTGATGGCCGAAAGCGGGCAATCGAAACTGGCGCTGACAACTGATCGCGGCCAGCTGGACGCGTTTGATGCGGGCGACGGGCTGACATCTGTGAATATGGGTCATCCGCAGCTTGACTGGCAGGACGTGCCGTTGGCCGAAGCGATGGACACCTTGGAATTGCCGATCGAGGGGGCCCCGACCGCGACCGGTATGGGCAACCCGCATTGCACGTTCTTTGTGGACGATGCCGAGGCGGTGGACCTTGCGGCTTTTGGCGCGCGGTATGAACACCACCCGCTTTATCCTGAACGCACCAATGTGCAGGTGGCGCAGATTGTCGGGCCGGACCATATCCGCATGCGCGTGTGGGAGCGCGGTGTTGGTATCACACTGGCCTCTGGGTCCTCTTCCTGCGCCACGGCCGTTGCGGCGGCGCGGCGCGGTCTGACGGATCGTGCGGTGCGCATCGATCTGGATGGCGGCACGTTGCATGTGGACTGGCGCGATAACGGTGTCTGGATGACCGGGCCAACGGCGCATGTGTTTTCCGGCACGCTGACCCCTGACTGGTTGGAGCAGGTCGGATGAGCGCGCCGATCTTTGCGACCTTGGGCTGTCGCCTGAACGCCTATGAAACCGAGGCGATGAAAGAGCTGAGCGCTGAGGCGGGTGTGGGCAACGCCGTAGTGGTGAACACCTGCGCCGTCACGGCCGAAGCGGTGCGCAAAGCGCGACAGGAAATCCGGCGCCTCCGCCGAGAGAACCCGGATGCCCGCATGATCGTGACCGGCTGCGCGGCCCAGATTGAACCCGAAAGCTTTGCCAAGATGGACGAAGTGGACGCGGTGATCGGCAATACGGAAAAAATGCAGCCGGACACCTGGAAGGGTCTGGCCGCCGATTTCATCGGAGAGACCGAAGCGGTGCGCGTTGACGACATCATGTCCGTTACGGAAACCGCCGGGCATCTGATTGACGGGTTCGGAACCCGGTCGCGCGCCTATGTACAGGTTCAAAACGGCTGCGATCATCGCTGTACGTTTTGCATTATCCCCTATGGCCGGGGAAATTCCCGCAGCGTTCCCGCCGGTGTTGTGGTCGACCAGATCAAGCGGCTGGTGGATCGGGGATACAACGAGGTCGTGCTGACCGGTGTTGATCTGACGTACTGGGGCGCGGACCTGCCAGCCACGCCAAAACTGGGCGATCTGGTGATGCTGATTTTAAAGCTGGTCCCGGATCTGCCTCGCCTGCGCATCTCTTCGATCGATTCCATCGAGGTGGACGAAAACCTGATGCAGGCCATCGCGACAGAGCCGCGGTTGATGCCGCATTTGCATTTGAGCCTCCAGCACGGCGACGATTTGATCCTCAAACGCATGAAACGGCGCCACCTGCGCGACGACGCCATACGGTTCGCCGAAGAGGCGCGGCGCCTACGGCCGGATATGACCTTTGGCGCCGACATCATTGCCGGGTTTCCGACCGAGACAGCGGCACAGTTCGAAAATTCACTGCGGTTGGTCGAAGAGTGCCATTTGACCTGGCTGCATGTTTTTCCGTATTCCAAGCGGCCCGGTACCCCGGCGGCCCGCATTCCGAACCAGGTTGCAGGACCCGTGATCAAAGAGCGCGCTGCACGCCTGCGCACCCTCGGTGCCGAACGGGTGCGCCAGCATTTAGCCGCCCAAGTCGGACGGACCCATCACATCCTGATGGAAAACCCGAACATGGGCCGGACCGAGCAATTCACAGAAGTGCGTTTCGATCAGCCCCAGACAGAGGGCGCGGTTGTCACAGCGGTGATTACGGGCGTCGCCGGAAACCAACTGGCGGCGTGATCTCGAATGGCGCGCATTGTCTTTTTGCATGGCGCATCCAGCAGTGGCAAAACCACCTTGGCCGACGCCATCAGAGAGGTTTCTGACGATCCTTGGCTGCATCTGAGTATTGACCATTTGCGGGATAGCGATGCATGGCGACCTCAGGACTATCCCGACTGGGGTGCGGCGCGCCCCGCTTTCTTTGACGGCTTTCACCGGGCGATTGGTGGGTTTGCCGATGCTGGCAATGATCTGATTGTAGAGCACATACTGGACACCAGCGCGTGGCACCCTCAGCTGCAGACACTGCTGACCGGGCACCGAGTGTGCTTTGTCGGCCTTGTGACACCGGTTGAGACGCTGACTGCGCGAGAGATCGCGCGTGGAGACCGGGAATTGGGAAGCGCCGCGCGGGATGCACGCAGTGTGCATACCGGATTGCGCTATGATCTGACTCTGTCGGGGGATGCCGTCGCAAAAGAAAACGCAGCACAGGTTCTTGAGGCGCTTCTGTCCGGGCCGGAGCCGTCGGGATTTTTTAGTCAATAAATCGCCAATAAAAAACCCCCGCCGAAGCGAGGGTTTTAAAATTCAGGGTCTTAAGCGCTTAGGCCTTTTTGCCTTTGATCGGCGCCCACAGACGTTTGTTTGTCAGGTACAGCAGAACCGACAGAACCGTCAGGAACAGAACACCAACAAAACCGGCCTGTTTCCGAGCCATCATCTTGGGTTCCGCGGTCCACATCAGGAAGGCAGAAACGTCTTCCGAGATGTGTTCCAGATCATTTGCATGACCGTCTGCGTAGTCAACGTCTTCGCCATAAAGCGGCGGTGCCATCGAGATCCAGCCACCTTCGAAGGCAGTGTTTTCATACAGGATCACACCCGCTTCTTCTTTTTCCTCGCCGGTGTAGCCGGTGAGCAGCGATGCGATGTATTCCGCGCCACCCATGCCTTTGAACAGCTGGTTAATCCCGGTGCCATATGGCCCGTGGAAACCCGCACGCGCTTTTGCCATCATCGACAGGTCGGGTGCGCCAGCGGCGGTGTTGGCCGGGAAGTGGTCGGTCGGAATAGCTGGACGGAAATCTTCCAGCTCTTCGTCATACACCTCAAAGTTCTCGGCCGCGTAGGCGCGGACCTGATCTTCGGGGATGCCCAGACCGTCCTCATCGCTCAACGTGCGCAGCGGGACATATTGCAGACCGTGACAGGCGGCGCAGATCTCTGTGTAGACCTGCAGACCACGCTGAAGCTGGTTCTGGTCGTATGTGCCAAACGGACCTTCGAACGAAAAGTCATAGTCTTCGACGTGCTTGTCGCCGCCACCCGCCGCAAAGCCAGCGGCGGGGGTCAGGACCAGGGCAGCAATGGCTGCGGTTGCTAGTTTCTTAAACATCACGAGATACCCGGTCCTTTGTTTATTCGGCTGGTGTGGCTTCGGGCGCGTCACCCTTGCCAGCACTGGCTTTGCCGTAATGGGCTTCGAAGTCTTCTTCGATCGTCGACGGGATTGGATCCGGTTTTTCGATCACACCCAGCAATGGCAAGATGATCAGGAAGTAAGCGAACCAATAGGTCGACGCGATCAGTGACAGCGTTGCGTAAGGTTCATCCGCAGGCATCGCGCCGAGCCACATCAGGAAGATGAAGTCGACGACCAGAACCGCGAACCACATCCGGAACATTGGGCGATACCGACCCGAAC
Source organism: Paracoccaceae bacterium (assembly GCA_965198725.1). Taxonomy (GTDB): domain Bacteria; phylum Pseudomonadota; class Alphaproteobacteria; order Rhodobacterales; family Rhodobacteraceae; genus CBDAPX01. The sequence goes on along the minus strand of CBDAPX010000001.1, from coordinate 1,031,510 downwards.
GCACCGAAGATGTGTCCAGCCATGGGGCCAATGCCATGACGGCAATCGCACCAAACATCGCCACAACACCGAAGAACTTCGCATCAATGATGCCGCCGGTCAGGAAGGATGCAATCTGAACAACCCAAACGTCATCGGTGAACGCCCGCAGGATCGCGTAGAACGGCAGGAAGTACCACTCCGGAACGATGTGCGCCGGTGTCGCAAGCGGGTTCGCCTCGATATAGTTGTCGGGGTGACCCAGATAGTTCGGCATGAAGCCAACGATGGCAAAGAACACCACCATGATCACGGCCAGTGCAAACAGGTCCTTGATCACGAAGTATGGCCAGAACGGCAGGGTGTCTTTTTCGGCTTCTTCTTTCGACGTGCGGCGCACTTCAACGCCTGTCGGGTTGTTGTTGCCGGTGGTGTGGAATGCCCAGATATGGACGATGACCAGACCGGCAATCACGAACGGCAGCAGATAGTGCAGCGAGAAGAAGCGGTTCAGCGTGGCGTTATCCACCGCCGGTCCACCCAGCAGCCATGTTTGCAGCGCATCACCGATGAATGGGATCGCCCCAAACAGGCCGGTGATCACGGTCGCACCCCAGAAGGACATCTGACCCCAAGGCAGAACATAGCCCATGAATGCGGTGCCCATCATCAACAGGTAGATCAGCATGCCGATGATCCACGTGACCTCACGCGGTGCCTTGTAGGACCCGTAATAGAGACCGCGGAAGATGTGCGCATAAACGGCGACAAAGAACAGCGACGCGCCGTTCATGTGCAGATAACGCAGCATATGACCGCCGTTCACGTTGCGCATGATGTGCTCAACGGAGGCAAAGGCGTAATCCACATGCGGTGTATAGTGCATGACGAGGACAATGCCGGTCACGATTTGCAGGGCCAGACAGAAGGTCAGAACAATGCCCCAGATCCACATCCAGTTCAGGTTCTTGGGTGTAGGGATCATCAATGTGTCGTACAGCAGGCCAACAACAGGCAGCCGTGTGTGCAGCCACTTTTCTGCACCGGTCTTGGGTTCGTAGTGATCGTGCGGAATTCCGGACATCAGTGCGTCTCCTTAACCCAGTTTAATGGTTGTTTCGTCTTCAAACGCGGCAACCGGTACCAACAGGTTTTCCGGCGCCGGGCCTTTGCGAATGCGGCCAGACGTGTCGTAGTGCGAACCGTGGCACGGGCAGAACCAGCCGTGGAAATCCCCGGCACCATCGCCCAGCGGAACACAGCCAAGGTGCGTACACACACCCATCATGACCAGCCATTCGCCGGCTTCGTCCAAAGCGCGGTTTTCGTCGGTGGCGGGCACCGCACCCAAATTGTCGTTGCGTGCGACCTGGTCTGGCAATTCGTCAACCGGCACTTCGCGGGCTTCGACGATTTCTTCCTCGGTGCGGCGGCGGATGAACACCGGCTTACCCAACCACTTGACGGTGATCTGGGTGCCGACCTCGATATCCGCAGTGTCGACGCGGATCGATGACAGCGCCTCAACATCTGCTGATGGGTTCATCTGGTTTACCAACGGCCAAACGGCCGCGCCTGCGGTGACAGCACCGGCACCGGCGGTGATATAGTAGAGAAAGTCTCTCCGGGTGCCGTCGTGGTCTTCTGCGTGGGACACGAGGTTATCTCCAATTCAGTCGCCCGGTTGGGCAAATACCTAATCGGACCGCCAAAGCGATCCTTCAACCGCGCTAACTAGCGGAGCAATATGCCCTCGTCCAGCGGTCAAAGGCGCGCAGTACGTCGCAGGCGCCGGAAATATTCCGATTTACGGCATATTTGTGCAGCGACCGCTATTTTAAAGTCTTACGGGTCGGGAACGGTGTCTATCATGCTGGGGCGTTGAGAGAATTCCGCGTACCACGCAGCCAATTCGGGCGCTTTGGCACGCCAGTCCAAGGCGCCATGCCGGAAATCGACATAGCCCAGCGCACATCCGATCGCGATATGGCTCATATTCAAAGGTCGGGCCAGATGCGCCATCCAACGCGATTCGATGGCACCGATAGCGTTTTCCACCTTGGCCCATTGTCCATCCAACCATTCCGGCCATTGCTTTTCAGCCGGGCGCAAGAACTCTTCGTACCGCTTGATCACGGCGGCATCCATGATGCCATCGGCCGTCGCCTCCAGCGTCAGGATATCCCAGCGGTCGTTTCCTGTGCCATAAAACCCGGCACCTGCCCGGTCATCCAGATAGGCGCAGATCACCCGGCTATCATAAAGTGCCGGACCATCGTCGCGCGCCAAAGCCGGCAGCTTGGACAGCGGGTTGTTTGAAACAAGCACCTCGGGGCGATCAATTGGCGTTGGATGGGTACCGACCAATTCCACATCGTCCAGTTGGTTGGTCTCTTGCAACAAAACCATCACCTTGCGAACAAATGGGGATGCGCGCGCGCAATAGAGTTTCATGACAATCTCCCTGTGCCTGTCGGGCTACCCTATGGGCTGAACGCGGGGTCGTCTATACGCCCCGCATCAACGCGCTGAGAACCCGCACCTCGCTGCCGATCCCATAGCCTTCGACATGATCGGCGGCGCGCAGGCGCACATCGTCCGGCTTATTCTGGTTCAACTTCCATGTCCCCGCGACAGTGGTCACTTCAAACGCACACGGCACGATCTGGCGCATCATGCGGTCCAAAATGTCGGGCGTCATTTTGGTGGTGGTCCACGGCTCTTTTGGCAACAACTTCGCTTCGAACAGCGCTGATTGCCGGTCAATAAGATCGCGCAACTTGTCCGCTGGCTGCAATCGCAACTCGCCCGTTAGATGAACGGCGATGTAATTCCACGTTGGCACCTGATCGTCGGCGCCATACCAATCCGGCGACACATAGCTGTCCGGTCCGGTGACCGCCAGAACCGCAGGGCGCGGTTCCGTCAGAGCACGTGCAATCGGGTTCGACCGGACAAGGTGCAACTCTGCCTGCCAACCATCATCGGACAACAGGAACGGGATGTGCGACACCATGGGCGCCCCGGGCCCATTCACGACCAGTTGGCCAAACCCCCGCTCGCGCGCATAGGTCAAATTGTCCGCGTCCGTCGCGGTATGAAACACTTTGTTGGGATGCATGGACCTCTCCCTTTGATCTTTCGAATGCCGATCCTTGGCCGCTCTGGCAAGGCCTCATATTTGAAAACCCGCTTGAGCGCCCCGCGCCTGACCGATAGACCGCCCCGAAAGGAGCGCTGCAGATGTCGACAAACAGCTTTGGTCATCTTTTCCGTGTCACCACATGGGGTGAAAGCCACGGCCCCGCGCTGGGCGCAACTGTTGATGGCTGCCCTCCCGGAGTGCCCATTGACGAAAGCATGATCCAGCACTGGCTCGACCGCCGCAAACCGGGCCAGAACAAATATACGACACAGCGCCGCGAACCGGACGCCGTACGCATTCTGTCGGGTGTGTTCGAAGGACAGACAACCGGAACACCGGTACAGCTGATGATCGAAAACACCGATCAACGCTCCAAAGACTATTCCGAGATCATGGACAAGTTCCGCCCGGGCCATGCGGATATCACTTATTGGCAAAAATACGGGATCCGGGATTACCGCGGCGGCGGACGCTCTTCCGCACGCGAAACCGCGGCACGTGTCGCGGCGGGCGGCCTGGCCCGCGCGGCGCTTCAAAAAATCGCACCTAAACTCAAAATCACCGGTTACATGGTGCAGATGGGCAGCCTCGGCATCGACCTTGCCCGTTTTGACGCCGAAGAGATTGAACGCAATCCGTTTTGGGTGCCCGATGCCCAAGCGGCTGACGAATGGGCAGACTATCTCGACGATCTGCGCAAATCAGGCAATTCCGTCGGGGCCGTGATCGAGGTCACAGCCCAAGGCGTACCAGCTGGGCTCGGGGCGCCTATTTATGCCAAGTTAGACACTGATATCGCGGCTGCCATGATGTCGATAAACGCCGTGAAAGGCGTCGAAATCGGCGACGGCATGGCCGCAGCCGCCCTGACAGGATCCGAAAACGCCGATGAGATTTCCATGGGCCCTCACGGACCTGAATACAGCTCGAACCACGCCGGCGGCATTTTGGGCGGGATCTCCACAGGACAAGAGATCGTGGCACGCTTCGCCGTGAAACCCACCTCGTCAATCCTGACATCGCGGAAAACGATCACCAAAACTGGCCAAGAAACCGACATCATCACCAAGGGCCGCCATGATCCTTGCGTGGGAATCCGCGCCGTGCCTGTGGGGGAGGCCATGATGGCCTGTGTCCTGCTGGATCACCTGCTGCTTCACCGCGGTCAGGTCGGCGAAAATCAGGGTCTCATCGGACCTGTCTAAGAGCCTGCTTCTTTCTTGTTTCCAATACCCCGGGGTCCGGGGCAGCGCCCCGGTCCGACATCAACACATCATGGCGCGACATGACTGCAGGATACCTTTGCCAAAATCACCCCGTTGATCTTTGACGCCCAAAGGCGCAGGGTCGCGGCATGGCAAAATCGTTAACATCGCATCGACCGACTTTGGCGATCGGCCTCAAGCTGAGCGCGATTTTCCTCTTTACGATGATGGCGGCCATGGTGAAGGCAACGACCGAGGTGGTGCCGCCGGGCCAGGCTGTATTCTTCCGCTCACTCTTTGCCATTCCCATCATTTTCGCCTGGCTCGCTGCCAGAGGCGAACTGGCCGGCGGGATCCGGGTGAATAACCCGGTTGGCCATGTCCTGCGCGGGGTGGTCGGCACATCTGCCATGGGCATGACATTTGCCGGGCTCGGCCTCCTGCCTCTGCCTGAGGTGACGGCCATCGGCTACGCCACACCAATCTTCACCGTCGTTCTGGCGGCCTTCATGCTGGGCGAACGCATAAGGCTCTTCCGGATTTCGGCAGTGGCCATCGGGCTTGTTGGTGTCCTCATCATGATCTGGCCCCGGCTCGGCGGCGGCGCCAGCTGGCAGGACGGCGCAACAATTGGGGCCTTCCTGATCCTCGGCGCCACCGTGGCGCGGGCCTTTGTCCAAATCCAGATCCGCAAACTGGTCCAAACGGACAGCACCGCCGCGATTGTGTTCTGGTTTTCCGCCACGGCTACCGTTTTGTCCGGGCTAACCGTCTTTTTCGGTTGGGTCGTGCCGCCCATCGAAGCGGCCGCTTTGCTCATTTGCGCGGGCTTGACCGGTGGTGTCGCGCAAATCCTTGTGACGTCATCCTATCGCTATGGCCCGGCTTCGATGCTCGCGCCCATAGATTACGCCTCGATGTTCTTTGCGATCCTGATCGGTTATGTCTGGTTCGGAGAATTGCCCACCGTCATTATGCTGGCTGGCGCCGCGCTGGTCATCGCCGGCAACATCCTTGTGATCTGGCGCGAACACCAGCTGGGTCTGGAACGAGGCAAAGCGCGGTCGGTCACAGGCCCCAAAAGCTGACTTTACCTTTCCCGCGCGGGGCCTATCCTGCGCCTCTCACCACCTCAGGGAAATCAGCGCCATGTCCGACGATCAGACACACAAAGAAAAGATGCAGGCCAAACAGGCCAAGCAGCGGGCCAAGGTGGTCGAGGCGACCGATCCCGGGCGCGGTTTGGTCTTGATCCATACGGGCAAGGGCAAAGGAAAATCTTCGTCCGCCTTCGGTGTAATCATCCGCGCGCTGGGCTGGAAACAACGGGTCGGTGTGGTGCAATTCATCAAGGGCAAGTGGAAAACCGGAGAACGGTTGTTCTTTGACGCCCATGACCTTGTGACGTGGCACACGATGGGCGACGGGTTTACATGGGATACGCAGGACAAGGAACAAGACACGGTTGCCGCAAAGGCCGCGCTGGCCAAGGGTCGTGCGATGATGGAAAGCGGTGACTATGACCTTGTGGTGCTGGACGAGATCAATATCGCGATGCGCTATGATTACGTGACAGTAGAGGAAATGCTGGACGCCCTGAATGCGCGGTCGGACCGGACCAGCGTCATTCTGACCGGTCGTGACGCCAAGCCCGAGATCTGCGATGTGGCGGATCTGGTTACCGAAATGACCGAGGTAAAGCACCCGTTCAAAGCCGGGATCAAAGCACAGCGCGGACTGGATTTCTAAGCATTCAGTGTCGCAAAGTCTTTGCTGAGCGCCTTGGTGGCATCCTCGATGCCCCAAGGTGGGTTCACCAAAACAACACCGCTGCCAACCATGCCGTGACCCGGGCGCGCGGGCGGAAAACGGACCTGATGATGCAGGGTTTTGTCCTCAGGCAAGGATGACAGCGCGGACACCAGGGTATCATGCGCGCCGTTGGTCAGGATCGGATACCACAGCATCAGCACACCGACCGCCCATTTGCGGTGCAGATCAGCCAGCAACTTGGCTGCCATCTGCCATTCCGTTTTGACCTCATAAGACGGATCGATCAGCAGGAACCCGCGCCGCAGGGTCGGGGGCGTCATCGACAGCGCCATTTGCGGACCGTCAGCAGCACGTACATTCGCCACGGGGATCGCCGCGCGGAGCGCTTTGACCTCTTGCGGATGCAACTCTGCCAACGTCAACTGATCATCCGATCGCAACAGCGTTTGCGCGATCATGGGTGAGCCAGGATATGCATTCGGACCATAAGCGTTTTGCGCCGTGTCTAAGCATTTCGCATAAGGGTGATCTGGCGCAAACCAGTCTCTAACAAGAGAAATACCCCGCGCCGCTTCCCCCGTTTTTAGCGCTTCGTCAGAGCCCAGATCGTAAATCGCCCGGCCCGAATGCGTTTCAATGTAACTGAGCGGCTTGGGTTTTCGTGTCAGATAGTCGAGGCAACACGCCAACAGCGCATGCTTGTGCACATCCGCAAGGTTCCCGGCATGATAGGCGTGTTGATAGGACAGCATGTCGTGGCCTCGGCCAAAATGAAAAGGGCGGTGATGTCACCGCCCTTTTGTGCTTATTCGCGCACCAGTTTTTCGTAGCTTTGGGCAATCTCTCGTGTCAGCGCGCCGACCTCGAAATTGTAGTCGCCGATCTGGCCGACGGGTGTGACCTCTGCCGCCGTGCCGGTCAGCCAGCATTGTTCGAACCCTTCCAGTTCTTCGGGCATGATGTGGCGTTCATGCACTTTGATCTGGCGGTCTTTCAGCATGCCAATCACGGTCTGGCGCGTGATCCCGTTGAGGAAGCAATCAGGATCAGGCGTGTGTACTTCTCCATCTTTGACAAAGAAGATGTTTGCGCCTGTCGCTTCGGCCACATAACCGCGATAGTCGAACATCATCGCATCCGAACAGCCTTTGGCCTCGGCCGCGTGTTTGGACATGGTGCAGATCATGTAAAGACCGGCGGCCTTGGCATGGCTGGGGATCGTTTCGGGCGAGGGCCGCTTCCACTTGGAAATGTCCAGCTTGGCACCCTTCATCTTTGCGTCCCCGTAATAGGCGCCCCATTCCCAGGCCGCGATGGCCATGCGCACCGGGTTTTTGGCAGACGCGACACCCATGTCTTCGCCGGCGCCACGCCATGCAACGGCGCGGACATACGCGTCCGAAAGACCGCTCGCCTTCATCACCTCGGCCTTTGCGGCCTCAATCTCATCGACTGTGTAAGGGATTTCAAAGTCGATCATCTCTGCCGACTTGAGCAATCGTTCTGAGTGCTGGCGGCTTTTGAAGATTTTGCCGTTATAAGCGCGCTCACCCTCGAACACCGAACTGGCGTAATGCATCGCATGGGTCAGGATATGCACATTCGCATCCCGCCAGTCGATCAGCTTGCCATCCATCCAGATCTGGCCGTCTCTGTCGTCATATCCCGACATCTTTTGTTCCTCTTGCGACACCAATAATTTCCATTTGTTGCGCAATTAAGTCCGCACCGGACATAAAGTTGCGCCAAAACTGCGATTCGATACCGCTTTGCTCTTGGAATGTCAACAAGGCTGACGTAAACTGCCTAAAAGGGTTGCAGTTTGGAAAGACCATGTCGGATCAACGGTTAGGCCAGACATATAGCGGGGAAAACCTGTTATATCTGACAGATGAGCAGCTTCGACAGGGGATCGAAGCGATGTTTTTTGCCTATCGCGGGTTTACCGCGGATCCGGATCGGATCTTGGCACAAATGGCCTATGGGCGCGCCCATCACAGGGCTATTCACTTTATCAAACGCGCGCCGGGCACCACGGTGAACAACCTGCTCGCCATTCTGGGCGTCACTAAACAATCGTTGAACCGCGTGTTGCGGACACTGATCGCCGATGGTCTGGTTGAAAGCCGGGTTGGTACCGCTGACAAACGGGAGCGGCATCTTTATCTGACCGAAGATGGGCGGTCCCTGGAATCGCGTCTGTCGGATGCTCAACGGGCCCGCATGCGCGCGGCGTACAAAACGGCTGGGCCAGAGGCCGTGGCGGGTTTCAAGAAAGTTCTCGAAGCGATGATGGACAATGACATGCGGCGTGCCTATGCCAAGCTGAGGGATGGTGGGGCATGAATGAACTGGACGCACATCTGCTGATCGTCGATGACGACGAACGCATTCGGGATTTGTTGAAGAAATTCCTGATGCGGCATGGGTTTCTTGTCACGGCGGCACGGGATGCGGCCCACGCCCGGCGCGTTCTGGCGGGTCTGGATTTTGATTTGATCGTGTTGGATGTGATGATGCCGGGCGAAGACGGGATCACACTGACCCAGTCGTTGCGCGAAACCCATACAACGCCGATTTTGTTGCTGACCGCCAAGGGTGAGACCGAAAACCGGATCGAGGGGCTGGAAGCAGGCGCCGACGATTACCTTGCCAAGCCGTTTGAGCCCAAGGAATTGCTTTTGCGCATCAACGCCATTTTGCGCCGCATGCCCGAACCGCCTCCGGACCAAACTGTTCCCAAAATCCTGAACATGGGCCCAATTCGATACGACATCGAGCGGGCCGAGATGTGGCAGGGGGACCAAATGGTTCGACTGACCACGACAGAGCTGCAGTTGATGCGGATTTTCACGGCCCATTTGGGTGAACCTATCAGTCGCGCAAAGTTGGTCGAGGATTTGGGCCGCGACAAAGGTCAAGCACAAGAACGCGCTGTGGATGTTCAGATCACTCGCCTGCGGCGTAAGATCGAAGCGAACCCTAAACAACCCCGTTACCTGCAAACGGTGCGCGGCTCGGGCTATATGCTTACGACGGAGTAAACCGCGGTGGCGACGGCGCTGGTCACGCATCCAGATGGGTTTCTGCATCTGACCCCGCATCCCGTTCATGAACGCGTTGCGCGGCTGGACAGCGTTTTGCGGGCTGTGGGTGATCTTCCACTGGTTCATTATGAAGCGCCGATGGCGCAAGTGGATGATCTCTGTGTTCTGCATGACCACACCTATGTCCAGCACGTCCTCGGTAGTTGTCCTGAAGCCGGTTTTACCTTTTTAGACACTGATACCGACAATGAAACCTGTCTGTCGCCCACATCCAGAAACGCGCTGTTGCGCGCGGCAGGTGGTGCGATGAAGGCGGTTGACCTGGTCATGTCGGCAGAGGTTGAAACCGCCTTTGTTGCGATGCGCCCGCCGGGGCATCATGCGTTGCCAGACGCGGTAATGGGGTTTTGTTTTTTCGGCAATGTCGCCTTGGCGGCCAAGCATGCGTTGTCGGCACATGATGCGCGACTGGTCGCGATTGTTGATATTGATGTGCATCATGGCAACGGAACACAGGCACTCGTGCAGGATGATCCGCGCATCCTGTTCATCTCATCACAACAGATGCCGCTTTGGCCCGGATCCGGAGACGCCACAGATATTGGCCCACACGGAACGGTTTTGAACATCCCGCTTTCCCCCGGAACATCAGGTGGCGACATGCGAGACCTCTATGCGGCTCAGGCCTTGCCGCGGCTTCGTGCTTTTTCACCGGATTTGATCCTGATCTCGGCCGGGTTTGACGCCCACCGGGACGATCCACTGGCCGAATTGAACTGGGTCGAGGCGGACTATGATTGGATCACGCGGAACATCTGCGCCATCGCGCGCGAGACCTGTTCAGGGCGCGTCGTGTCCGTTCTGGAAGGGGGATATCATCTTGATGCGTTGGGTCAGTCGGCCCGTGCGCATGTGCAAGCCTTGTTGAACCCGACAGGTTAGGTGGCTTCGCCATTGCCGCCCCGATGCAGGATTGATAGCGTCCCGGCTTATGAAAACCGTTTTGCTGACACATGCCGACTGCCTGAACCACGTGACCCCCTCGGGACATCCGGAACGCGTCGCGCGATTAGAGCATGTTTTGCATGCGTTGGAAGATCTTGACCTCAACCGCGTCACGGCCCCGATGGCCGCCGAGGACGATATCCTGCGCGTGCATCCGGCCAGTTATGTCGCGGATTTACGAGACTCTTTGCCGATAGAGCGGTTCCGGCAATTGGACGGCGATACATTCATGTCACCGGGTTCTTTGGATGCCGCGTTTCGCGCAGCCGGGGCCGCCGTGCGCGCGGTTGACATGGTTCTGTCCGGGGACGCGCCCAATACGTTTTGCGCAACGCGTCCGCCGGGTCATCATGCCGAAACGGAAACGCCGATGGGCTTTTGCCTTTTCGGAAATGCCGCTTTGGCCGCCAAACACGCTTTGGATCATCACGGGTTAAAGCGAGTCGCCGTGTTTGACTTTGACGTCCATCACGGCAACGGCACACAAGACCTGTTGTGGGACGAACCGCGCGCGTTGGTGATTACAAGCCAACAGATGCCGTTGTGGCCGGGGACGGGCCGCCCGGACGAAACGGGCGTCCACAACACCATTTTGAACGTCCCGCTCCCCCCCGAAAGCGGTGGCGACCAAATGCGGAGCGCATATGAAACGCTCGCTTTTCCCCGCCTGCGGGCGTTTGACCCAGATTTGTTGATCATCTCAGCTGGTTTTGACGCGCATCAGGACGACCCGTTGGCCCAGCTCAATTGGTCGACGGCTGACTTCGTTTGGATCACGGATCAATTGTGCGCCCTTGCAGCAGAGATGTGCGAGGGCCGCATCGTCTCGGTTCTTGAAGGCGGCTATGATCTGGAAGCGCTCAGCGCCAGTGCCCGTGCACATGTAGAACAACTGATAAAGGCCGCGACATGACCGAAACACCCATTGAAGAGATGAGCTTTGAAGACGCGATGCGAGAGCTGGAACGCGTTGTCGATCAGTTGGAACGTGGCGATGTCGCTCTGGAAAAATCCATCGAGCTTTATGATCGCGGGGCCAAGTTGAAAGCACGGTGTGAGGCCAAGTTGAAAGAGGCGGAAGAGAAGGTTGCCGCCATTACATTGGACGCAGATGGCATACCGACAGGGACCAAGCCGGTTTCAGGTCTCTAAGTGCTCGAACAGGCTCTAAATAAGGCAAAAACGGCCATTCAAGGCCGTTTCGACGAAACGTTTTCCGCGTTCGATGACCTGCCCGTCACTTCTGGCATGGCCTATGCAACAGAAGGCGGCAAACGATTGCGGGGGTTTCTGGTTATGGAATCCGCACGTTTGCATGATGTGGGGCCGGACCGGTCAGTTTTTCCGGCCACCGCGATTGAGGCGCTGCACGCCTATAGCCTGGTTCATGATGATCTGCCCTGCATGGACGATGATGACCTGCGCCGGGGACGTCCAACGGTTCATATCAAATGGGATGAGGCCACCGCCGTTCTGGTGGGCGACGCGTTACAAGCTATGGCGTTCGAACTTGTGTCCCGCCCAGAGGTTGGTCCAGCGGAGGTGCGGGCAGAGCTGACACTCAGCCTGGCGCAAGCATCCGGTGCACAAGGCATGGTTTTGGGACAGGCGTTGGATATCGCGGCGGAAACGGCGCAAACGCCCCTGTCCTTGGCCGATATCACACATTTGCAGGCTGGAAAGACCGGGGCCTTGTTCCGGTGGTCAGCCGAAGCTGGTCCACGACTGTCCGGTGCCGATACGACCGCGCTCAGCGCTTACGCGCAGGCTCTGGGTCTTGCTTTTCAGATCGCCGACGACATCTTGGACGTAGAAGGAGATGCCGAAAAGGCGGGGAAACGGTTGCAAAAGGATGCCGATGCAGGAAAGGCGACTTTTGTATCCTTGCTTGGCCTTGATGGCGCAAAGGACCGGGCAAATGAACTGGTCGAAACCGCCTGTGACGCGCTGTCCGGATACGGATCGCAGGCGGATAGCTTGCGGGACGTCGCCCGGTTCGTTATCTCGCGCGACAGCTAAGCCAGCCCTGTAAAGGAGGGCGCCATGTCAGATATGCCCAATACCCCCTTGCTTGATCAGATTGCGTCGCCTGCCGACCTCAAAACCTTGTCCGATGCGGATCTGGAACGGGTGGCGCATGAGCTGCGCGCAGAAACGGTCGCTCAGGTCTCGCAAACCGGTGGCCATCTGGGCGCGGGTTTGGGCGTTGTGGAACTGACCGTGGCGCTGCATGCGGTCTTTAACACGCCGCAGGACAAGATCATCTGGGACGTGTCGCATCAATGCTACCCGCACAAGATTCTGACGGGTCGCCGCGAACGCATGAAATCGATCCGTCAAAAAGACGGGCTGAGCGGTTTTACCAAGCGCAGCGAGTCGCCTTTTGATCCGTTTGGCGCGGCCCACAGCTCTACATCGATCAGCGCGGCGCTGGGCTTTTCCGTGGCCCGGGATCTGGGCGGTGTCGTGCCCGAAGGTTTGGGCGACGCGATTGCCGTTATTGGCGATGGTGCCATGTCAGGCGGTATGGCGTTCGAGGCGATGAACCATGCCGGGCATCTCAAGAAACGGATGATTGTCATTCTGAACGACAATGAGATGAGCATCGCGCCACCGGTTGGCGCGTTATCGTCGTATCTGTCCCAGCTTTACGCTGGCGAGCCCTTTCAGGAGCTGAAAGCGGCTGCCAAAGGGGCGGTCAGCCTGTTGCCCGAACCCTTCCGCGAAGGGGCCAAACGCGCCAAGGACATGCTGAAAGGCATGGCCGTTGGTGGTACTCTGTTCGAGGCACTGGGCTTTTCCTATCTCGGGCCGATTGATGGGCACGACATGGATCAGCTGTTGCCGGTTCTGCGGACCGTCAAGGCGCGTGCCACGGGCCCAATCCTGATCCACGTGATCACCAAAAAGGGCAAAGGATACGCCCCCGCCGAAGGCGCGCGGGATGGCGGCCATGCCACCGCAAAATTTGACGTTCTGACCGGTGAACAGAAAAAAGCGCCGTCCAACGCCCCGAGCTATACCAAGGTCTTTGCCAATGCCTTGCTGCAAGAAGCGCAAGCAGATGACAAGATTTGCGCGGTCACGGCGGCGATGCCGGATGGCACGGGTCTGAACCTCTTTGCCGAACGATATCCCAGCCGCTGTTTCGATGTTGGTATCGCTGAACAGCACGGTGTTACCTTTTCCGCCGGGCTGGCCGCTGGTGGTATGAAACCGTTCTGCGCCATCTATTCCACGTTCTTGCAGCGGGGCTATGACCAGGTGGTGCATGACGTTGCAATTCAGCGCCTTCCGGTGCGCTTTGCCATCGACCGGGCGGGCTTGGTTGGGGCGGACGGTGCCACGCATGCAGGTAGTTTTGACGTTGCCTATCTGTCGAACCTGCCGGGTTTTGTTGTGATGGCGGCCGCGGATGAAGCAGAGCTGGTCCATATGGTGGCAACGGCCGCGGCGCATGATGACGGACCGATTGCCTTTCGGTATCCACGCGGCGAAGGCGTCGGTGTCGATATGCCGGAACGCGGCGAACCGCTGGAGATTGGCAAGGGGCGGCTCATCAAAGAGGGTAAGGGCGTCGCGCTTTTGTCCTTTGGCACGCGGTTGTCAGAAGTTGAAAAAGCAGCCGAGGCGCTGGGCGCTCGCGGTATCACGCCGACAATTGCCGATGCCCGTTTTGCCAAACCGTTGGATCGCGATTTGATCCTGTCTTTGGCGGAAACACATGACGCGCTGATCACGATCGAAGAGGGCGCGATTGGCGGTTTCGGCAGTCATGTCGCACAGCTTTTGGCCGAAGAGGGCGTGTTTGACACCGGGTTAAAGTACCGGTCCATGGTGCTGCCGGATGTCTTTATCGATCAAGCCAGCCCGCGGGACATGTACGACGTCGCTGCCATGAATGCCGAACATATCGAGGCCAAGGTGCTGGATGTCTTGGATGTCGCGTCGTTGTCCAAGAAACGAGCCGATACAGCTTAATTAGACCCTGTTTTCAGCGTCCAAAAGCGCCTTCAAACCGACCCGATAGTCAGGATGGAGCAATGTTACGCCCAGTTCATCCTTGATCCGGTCGTTCCGCACCCGCTTGCTTTCCGCATAAAAACTGCGCGCCATCGGGGTCATATCAGCATCTTCGAAATCCACGGCAGGTGGGATCGGCAGGCCAAGCAGTTCCGCGGCATGCCCAATCACGTCTTGGGGCGGCGCGGGGTCATCGTCACAAAGGTTGTATACGGCCCCGGGGTTGGGTCGATCAATCGATGCTTCCAGCACTTGCGCGATATCTTCGACATGTATGCGGCTAAAGACCTGGCCCTTTTTGATGATCCGTCGCGCGGTGCCATTCTTGACCTTTGCAAACGGACCACGTCCGGGTCCATAGATGCCCGCCAGCCGAAAAATGTGCAGGGGCAGTCCCGGAATAGACTGCCACGCTTCTTCTGCGGCTTGGCGCCATGCCCCGCGACGCGTTGACGGGGCCAAGGGCGTATATTCGTCGACCCAGCCGCCTTGATGGTCGCCATAAACCCCGGTTGTGGACAGGTATCCGACCCATTCAAATTGATCAGCGCGCGCTTCGATTTCGTCTTTGAACGCATTCAAAACCGGATCGCCTTCTGTATTTGGTCCGGCGGAAATGAGCAAATGGGTGATGCCATCAAACACGACGTCACCGCCCGGCCAAATCACCGCTTCCGCGCCGCTGTCGCGAATCGTTTCCGCTTTTTCAGCGCTGCGTGTTGTGCCGATAACGGTCCATCCGCGCGCCAGCAGCCGAGGCTGCAACGCGCGGGCCGAGAACCCATGTCCGAATGAAAGCAATGATTTGGTCATGCGTCTTGATGATATTGGCCGGTCGTGAATACAAGTGTTACAAAAAACAATTGATGAATGGAGTTTTGTAACGTATTGTGCGGTCAACCAGCAATGGAGCCATGCGCATGTACAGCCAAGGTCTGATCGGGGCGAATGCCAAGACAGAGGAAACGCCGGAATTTCTGGACGCGTTCCAAAAGCGGATCGATGCCGAAGAAAAGATCGAGCCGAACGATCCGATGCCCGAAGGGTATCGCCGCACATTGGTCCGGCAAATCGGCCAGCACGCCCATTCGGAAATCGTCGGGATGCTGCCAGAAGGCAATTGGATCACGCGCGCGCCGTCGCTGCGGCGCAAGGCAGCCCTATTGGCCAAGGTTCAGGATGAGGGCGGTCATGGGCTCTACCTCTATGCCGCAGCCGAAACACTGGGTGTCAGCCGCGAGCAGATGACAGAAGAGCTGTTATCAGGCAAAGCCAAATACTCTTCGATCTTCAATTATCCGACCCTAACATGGGCTGATATTGGCATTATTGGGTGGTTGGTCGACGGTGCCGCGATCATGAACCAGATCCCTCTGTGTCGCTGTTCCTATGGTCCTTATGCCCGCGCGATGATCCGTGTCTGCAAGGAAGAAAGCTTTCACCAAAGACAGGGCTATGAGATTGTCATGACCCTGGCACGCGGGAAAGACGGTCAAAAGGAAATGGTTCAGGACGCACTGAACCGTTGGTGGTGGCCGTCCATCATGATGTTTGGCCCGCATGACGCGGACAGCCAGCATTCGGATCAGTCGATGGCCTGGAAGATCAAGCGCTTTACCAATGACGAACTGCGCCAGAAATTTATCGATGCCGCGGTACCGCAGGCGGAATTTCTGGATTTGACCATCCCGGACCCCGATCTGAAATGGAACGCGGAAAAGGGCGGTTATGACCATGGACCCATCGACTGGGATGAGTTTTGGCGCGTAGTCAAAGGACAGGGCCCCATGGCCCAAGACCGGGTTGCTGCGCGCAAGAAGGCTTGGGATGACGGCGCATGGGTGCGCGAGGCTGCCTTGGCCCACGCCGAAAACCGTCGCGCCCGCAAAGCGGCGGCGGAATAAACAAGGGGCTGATCATGACAGAAACACCGCTTTGGGAAGTGTTCATTCGCCCACGCAACGGGTTGAGCCACAAACACGCAGGATCGGTCCACGCCGCGGATGAAGTGATGGCATTGCAAGCCGCGCGCGATGTGTACACCCGCCGTGGCGAAGGTACATCAATCTGGGTGGTGCCGTCCGCAGCGATCACGGCCAGTGATCCGGATCAGAACGCCGAGAATTTTGAGCCGACGGCAGACAAGATTTATCGCCATCCGACCTTTTACGACATTCCCGACGATGTGGGGCACATGTGATGGTGGCGTTTAACGACATTCTGGCCTTGGCCGACGATCACCTTGTGCTGGGACATCGGCTGAGCGAATGGTGCGGCCACGCGCCCATTCTGGAAGAAGACCTTGCGTTGCCTAACATGGCGCTTGACCTCATCGGGACGGCACGGACGCTTTATGATTACGCCGGACAGATCGAGGGCAAAGACCGGACCGAAGATGATTTGGCCTATCTGCGGGGCGAGCGAGACTATCGCAACTTGTTGCTGTGCGAACGCCCGAACGGAGATTTTGCGCATACGATCCTGCGGCAATTCTATTTTGCAGCATTCATGGAACCCTATTGGCAGGCTGCCCTGCACAGTTCCGACGCAGTCGTGTCCGGCGTCGCGGGTAAAGCGGTCAAGGAAATGGCCTATCACATCCGCCATACTGCTGAATGGATCATTCGGTTGGGCGACGGCACCGATGAAAGCCATCGCAGGATGCAAGAGGCTGTGAACGCGCTCCACCTCTATTCCGATGAATTGTTTGAAGAGGCCGGTGGGACAGGTCTGCCGGTGCGGTCGGAAATCCGTCCCGCGTGGCAGGCCACGGTTGATGAGGTCTTTGGCCAGGCGCTTTTGACCATCCCGGGATATGCCGGGGGCAAAACCGGTGGACGACGCGGGCTGCATGGCGAAGAGTTGGGCCATATGCTGGCCGTTATGCAATCGGTGCACCGCGCGCATGTGGGTGCGACATGGTGATGGTTGCCGAAGATATGCGCGCCTGGGCAGCCGCTGCGGCGGTCCCTGACCCAGAGGTGCCTTGTGTCACCGTGGCCGATCTGGGCATTCTGCGGTCCGTCCGTTTGGAAGACGGTGTTGCAGTGGCGCAGGTGACGCCGACCTATTCCGGGTGCCCGGCCACTTTGGCGATTGAGCTGTCTATTGAGATGGCCTTGCGTGATGCAGGATATGACGCGCGTATCGAACGGGTCCTCAGCCCGGCATGGACAACCGATTGGATTACCGAAGACGGCAAGGACAAGCTGCGGGCCTATGGCATTGCGCCGCCGGAGGAGAAAACAGGGTCTAAATTGGCCCTTTTTGCCGATCCAGACGTCACTTGCCCCAAATGCCAAAGCAAACAAACAGAACGCATCAGCGAATTTGGATCGACCGCCTGCAAGGCGCAATACCGTTGTTTGTCGTGTGCTGAACCGTTCGACTATTTCAAATGCATCTAAGGTGGAAAACAGGATGTTTCATGACCTGACACTTGCCTCAGTCACACCTTTGACAAGCGACGCAGTTGCTCTGGAATTCGACGTGCCAGAGACGCTGCGCGATGCGTTTGCCTTTGTGCCGGGGCAATACTTGACCCTGCGCACGCATATCGACGGACAAGAGGTGCGCCGGTCCTATTCTATCGCCAGCCAGCCCGATCAAACGCTGACCGTTGGTGTCAAATGTATCGAAGACGGCACGTTTTCGACCTGGGCACAAACCCTCAAGGCGGGCTCATCGATCGAAGTCATGGCACCCGAAGGACGCTTTACCTGCGAAAAAGAGCAGAACGTGATCCTGATCGCAGCCGGTTCTGGCATCACGCCGATGATGGCGATCGCAGCGGACGCTTTGTCACGCGGGGCGCGGGTCTCATTGGTCTTCGGCAACCGCGACACGCAATCGATCATGTTCCGCGACGCTTTGGACGGATTGAAAAACCGGTATCTAGACCGATTCACCCTGATCCACATTCTTAGTCGAGAGCCGCAGGATGTGGACCTGCTGAGCGGGCGCATCGACGCGGAAAAAATCAAGAAACTGGCGCAAGCAGGCGCAATAGATCTGAAAAACACCAACGGTGTGTTCCTGTGCGGGCCAGGGGCAATGATCGATGCCGTGTCACAAGCCTTGATCGAGGCGAGCGTCTCAAAGGACCACATTCATTTTGAGCGGTTCTACCAGGATGGGGAAACGCCCCGACTGCCGGCTTCGCAAGAGGCCCGCGCCGCTGCGCAGGCGGGTGTTGCGGTCAACGTGGTTCTGGATGGCGCGCAAAAGCGGTTTGATTTTGGTGCAGCGGATGAGACCGTATTGGATGCCGCAGCACGGCAGGGGCATGAGCTGCCATTCTCTTGTAAAGGTGGCATGTGCTGCACCTGCCGCTGCAAAGTGACCGAAGGCAGCGCCGAAATGGCGGTCAATTACTCTCTCGAACCGTGGGAGTTGGAGGCCGGGTTCACGCTGGCCTGTCAGGCCCGTCCAACCTCTGACCGGCTGACCCTGGATTTCGACGCGGCTTGAAACGACTCGGAAAACCTGAGTTCATAAGGGATGTCAAACGATACCCCTGATTTAGACTCTGCCTACGACCTGCAAACGCCAGACGATTCCCGGCGTCTTTATGCCGTTTGGGCGGATACTTATGACAGTGATTTTGTAGCGGAGTCGCAGTACGAACTGCATCTGCACACCGCACGTGCCTTTGTGAAGGCAGGCGGGCGTGGTCCGGTTCTGGATGTGGGCGCTGGCACGGGGATGTGCGGTCAGGCACTTGCCAATCTCGGCAGTGGTCCCATTGATGCCACGGATATCAGTGCTGAAATGCTCGACATCGCCATGGGTAAGGATGTCTATCGCGACGCAATCGAAGCGGATGTACTGGAAGGTATTCCTGTTGAGCGGGCCAGTTATGCGGGTGTTGTCAGTTCTGGCACGTTCACCCATGGCCATGTGGGACCAGATGCGTTGGACGAATTACTGCGCGTTGCCAAACCCGGCGCACATTTTGCCCTGTCGATCAACAGCACACATTACGAAGCAATGGGGTTTGCGGACAAACTTCAGGGTTTTGAAGACAAAATTCAGTCTCTAACACTGACCGAAATGCGCATTTACGGCGAAGCTGCCACCGGGGATCATAAAGACGACACCGCATTCATCGCGGTCTTCCGAGTGGAGGACTAGGCCCTATCGGTCCAAGTGTCCGAGATCCCGGTCCGGCGCAATTTGGTCGCGCAATCGCGTCTTTAGTTCCTTCATCTCCGGAAAGCCGCCATCGCGCTTCCTCTCCCAAATGACCGTTTTGTCTGAGCGGATTTCAAATACCCCACCGGTGCTGTCGGGTATGATCGTGACCCCGCCCAAATCGTCTTTGAACGTTGATAAAAGCTCTTGAGCCATCCAACCCGCACGCAACAGCCAGTTGCAGCCGGTGCAATAGGTGATCGTGATGTGCGGTTTGGTCATGCTTGTGGCCCCCTCAGTCCGTCAACGGCTGTCCGCCGGTGTGTAATTCCATTGTTCCTGCGCCAAAAGCGCATCGCGGCCGCCCAGTTTTTCGACCATCGCGGCCTGATCTGCATGCGCCTGTTCGTTCACAGCCTCTGCATCCATCCAGTGTTTCAGCCGCAGGCGACCATCTGCAACCACTTGAGGATGCATTTCTGCCAAGTTTTGTTCTTCCATCGGATCGTTGTCGAGATCAAAGAGTTGCGCCGGGTGGCCCTCGGCATAATGCACTAGCTTCCAAGGTCGATCTGCGTTCCAACGCACCATCGTGATCCCGGCAGAGCATCCGCCGTCGTGATATTCACTGAGAACCGTGCGATCCGGATTGGGCGAAGAGAGTAGATTTTCGCCTGAATAGTCTCTGTTTTCGATACCAAACTGATTTGAAATCGTGGGCGCGATGTCGATCAAGCTGACCGGTTCGGTTCTGCGCGCGACACCGACACCCGGCCCGGCGATGATCAACGGAACGCGGGCAGAGGAGTCATACATCGTCGATTTTGCCCAAAACCCTTTTTCGCCCAGCATCTCTCCATGGTCAGACGTAAAAATGATCAGTGTTTCATCGGTTTGCCCGGACGCATCCAACGCATCCAGAACCCGGCCAATCTGACGATCTACAAAGGTGCAAAGCCCCAGGTAAGCCGCGCGCGCGATCCCGCGAGTTTCAGGCGTAAAGTATGGGTCGTGATCAAAAAACACGGCCAATTCTTGCAGTATCGGATGGTCCGGGACCGGTTCCGCCTCGGATTTAAGACTGGCCGGATTGTAGAGGTCAAAGTCCTGTCCCGGCGCGATAAGGGGATAGTGCGGCGATAGAAAAGAGACGAAGGTGCACCAGCGCTTTTCGCGACGTTCGTCTGCAGAAATCCATTCGCAAGCGCGGGTCGCGACACGACGGTCAAAATCCTGATAATCGGTTCGACCTGCCCCTATATCCTCGGCAAATTCTGCCGTGGCATCATAGCTGCACAAAGGTCGCCGCAAGAGACCCCGCACCCAGCCTTGGCCGCCGGGAATGTGGATCGGCTCAATCTGTTCGGCAAACCCGGTGTCGTCGGTGCCATTGCGATAGTGCGGTTTGCCAATGCTCACCACATCATGGCTGGCATCCCGCAATTCGTGTGCCCATGATCGGACGGCGCCATCATAGGCCTGAGCCGAGGACCAATACCCGATCTCGTGCACGTATTTGCCGGTGGCGACGCTCGCCCGTGCCGGCACGCAAATAGGGGACGGGGTATAGGCCGCGTCAAAACACATGCCTCTGTCCAGCAAACGTTGCACATTTGGCATGTCGGCCCGGCCATCAAGGGCCCAGGCAGACATTTCATCAACCATGATGAACAGGACATTTTTGGCCATGCTGTCAGCTCCGGCGGAACGGTCCGCCGAAATGGGGCGGCCTTAGGTATACATCTGCGTCTTGCGAGCCCGGGTTTCTTTGGTGGCGCGCTCCGATCCGTCATGGAACGATCCGAACCAGCGGTCCCAGGGCATTTCGACTGTGCCATAGTTGCACTCGAAATACCGGTGGTGCAATTGGTGGAAAAAATCGCCGATCCTGGCCCGTTCTTTATCCGCGACCAACAACTGGTCGAACCCGCTGTGGGAAAAGATTGGATGGACCGACTGCGTATACCCATGAAAGAGCACGTGGATCGGATGGCTCGGCACCACAAGGTGAATGGCAAAGTTGGTGTAGAACAGCAGATGCTCAACCGGATGCATCGAGATACCTGACCAAGGACCCACATTGACGTTCCGATGATGCAGCGCATGGGCCAGTTTGTACATCGGCGGCCAGTGCAGGAAGCGGTGGACCCAGTAGAAATGGAAGCTCGACCAGATCGGGATCAGGAAAAAGAAGGCGATGAACCAAACCGGGTTGTCCGGGAAGAAAAAGCTGGGTGCATAGCCGTTTGCCATGGCCCAGAACACGCCCCATTGCGCGATGGTCCACAAAGAGATGCCGCTGACAATCGTCCAGAACATATTGTCGTGGATCTGGTTTCGGAAGGTGAATGTTCCGTTGTTGGTGGCTGGGTCCCGCGGGTCATATTTGAACCGTTTGTCCTGTTTCCGCCAATGATAGAGCCACATATGCAGCAACCCGGCGCATAGGCAATGCGGGATCAGGTTGGCCAGCCAGACCCGAAACATCCAGCCCGGTGCAAAGCTTTGCATCGCGTCGAGTGGTGGCAGGAACACGAAATAGGCTGCAAAGGCCAGACCAAGGGCGAGCGTCGTCGTCGAGATGACCATCCAATAGGTGCTGTACCACCGCAAAACCGCCATTGGGCGCGGTGGCCAGGTAAAGAGGGGGTTCAGCGCCACAGGGTGCGGCGGCCGATAATTCCAACGGGCCGCCTCACCGTCCGTTTCAAAGGCTGTTCCAGGCTCGGCCGATGCATCACTGGGCATAATTCGAACCCTCTTCGTCCAAAATCGCCTTGAGTTCGGCAAGGTGGCGGGTGTCCTGGTCCGGATAGACTTCCAGTTCTTGCGCGGTTTTCTCTGCAACTTCGGCGGACAACACGCGCAACGGCTGGCCCGTTTGCAACGCGCGGATATAGGTCTCTGCCGCTCTTTCAAAATAATAGAGTCTATTAAAGGTATCCGCGACAGTGTCCCCAATCACCATGATGCCGTGATTGCCCATGATCAGTACCTTTTTGCTCGGGTCGGACAGCAACTCTGCGCATCGTTTCCCCTCATCCTCGAAGGCCAACCCGCCATATCCTTCGTCTATGACATAGCGGTTGTAGAAAATGGCGCAGTTCTGATCGATCGGCGGCAGGTTACTGTCGGCAAGGCTCGCCAAAACCGTTGCGTGGATCGAATGCACATGCATCGCACAGCGCGCATGCGGGCAATGACGGTGGATGCTGCCATGCAATCCCCAAGCCGTGGGATCAGGCGCATCGGGCCCTTCTAACGTGTCCGGGTCATTGGCATCTAAAAGCAGCAAGTCGCTGGCCTTGATGCGGCGAAAGTGTTTCTGGTTCGGATTGATCAGAAACTGAGTGCCGTCGTCATTTATGGCCAAGCTAAAATGGTTTGCGACGCCTTCATGCAGGTTCATACGTTCCGCCCACCGAAACGCGGCCGCCATGTCTACGCGTTCCTGCCAATAATCCATGTTTGGCCGCAGTGATGTCACCGTCATCAAATTTACTCCATTGCTCGGCGCCAATCCTGCCTGTCACACCACAACTTGACCAACGAAAAAAACAGGCCTTTGGCATAAGCTCAGCTTATGACATGGTTATGGGTATGCAAAACGCACTCCCTCCTCTTGGCTGGTTGCGCAGCTTCGAGGCTGCGGCCCGGAACCTGTCGTTTACCGGCGCGGCGCGGGACTTGAACATGACCCAAAGCGCCGTCAGCCAACAGATTAAGTCACTGGAGGCGCATTTGGGTCAGCCGCTGTTTCACCGTCATCCCCGCGCGCTGGAACTGACCGAGACCGGAATAACCTATTTACCCGTTGTTAGAGACGCATTTCGGACTCTGATGACCGGAACGCGCGCCGTTATGGGTGATCTGCAAAACGTTGTTCGCGTGCAATGCAATCTTAGCTTCGCTATTCATTGGCTGGCCCCGCGTTTGGCGCGTTTCAGGGCGGCGCACCCGGGCGTGCGGCTGAACCTGTCGACCGAGTTGTGGGAACCGCAGGAAATGGCGGAAGGCATTGACGTAGAAATTCGGTTTTCCCTGCGCCCATCCGACACTGCGCGCGCGGAACTGTTGTGGCGAGATTCGTATTACCCTGTTTGCGCGCCCGGATATCAGGTGGATTTAGACACTTTGCCAGATCACCCCTTGTTTGATTGTGCCAATCTCTTGTGCAATTGGGCCACTTGGGCCGAAGAACAAGGTATTGAATGGCCGGATCCACCAGTGACTTACGCAACGACCTATTCGGTCACGCTGGCCGTTGCGCGGGCAGGCGGTGGTCTTTCCCTGGCGCATGACGCGATTGTTGCGGATGCCATCGACCAGGGACAGTTGATCGCGCCCTTTGACTATCGCGCGGGGATGCAAGAGGCTTATTACCTCGTCCTTTCGCCCCAAGCAGAGAATACACCCGGCGCGGCGGCATTCGTGGATTGGCTGAGGTCTGAGATCGCGGCATTTCGAGCACGCTTGCAAACAAATGGCGCATTGTGACGAACGCCCGCGAAGTTACCAAAACATCATGAAATCCCGCTTGCACCCGGTCGAACAATTTGAACAATTGGAACATGGAACAGAACATGATCCCCAGTTGGCCAGATGTGGCCACCCAACTTATCGCCGTTGCGACCGGACGAGCGTTTGCCGAGCTTGTCATAAAGGGCGGCCAATGGGTCAATGTGCACAGCCGTGAAGTTTTGCCCAACCACGATATAGCGATCACGCACGGTCGGATTGCTTGTGTCGTGCCGGATGCCAGTGACCTGATCGGGCCTGATACGCAGGTGATCGAAGCGAATGGCCGCTACATGATCCCCGGTTTGTGCGACGGGCATATGCATATCGAAAGCGGCATGCTCACCCCGGCGGAATTTGCGCGCGCGGTGATACCGCACGGCACAACCAGCATGTTCACCGACCCGCATGAGATCGCCAATGTGTTTGGCCTCGACGGGGTACGCATGATGCATGACGAGGCGCTGATGCAGCCGGTCAACATTTTCACCCAGATGCCGTCCTGCGCCCCCTCTGCCCCCGGGTTGGAAACCACGGGTTATGAAATCACGCCCGAAGACGTGGCCGAGGCGATGACCTGGCCCGGTATTATCGGGCTGGGCGAAATGATGAATTTCCCCGGTGTGTCAAACGCCGACCCCAAGATGCTGGCCGAGATTGCCGCAACCCAACGCGCCGGCAAAACCGTTGGCGGACACTATGCATCGCCCGATTTAGGGTCTGCTTTTGCTGGATATGTGGCAGGTGGGCCCGCTGACGACCACGAAGGGACATGCGAGGCCGACGCGATTGCCCGCGTGCGTCAAGGTATGCGGTCCATGATGCGATTGGGATCGGCATGGTATGATGTGGAAAGCCAGATTACCGCCGTTACCGAAAAGGGTCTGGACCCGCGCAACTTCATTCTGTGCACGGATGACTGTCATTCCGGCGCCTTGGTCAATGACGGGCATATGAACCGCGTTGTGCGTCATGCAATCGCCTACGGCTGTGATCCGCTGATCGCGTTGCAGATGGCGACCATCAACACCGCAACGCATTTCGGGTTGGAACGGGAAATTGGCTCTCTGACCCCTGGTCGCCGGGCGGATGTGATCCTGACTTCTGACCTGATCAGCCTGCCGATCGAACAGGTGATTGCCCGCGGACGCGTTATTGCGGAAAACGGCGCGTGTCTTGTGGACTGCCCGCATCTGGATTGGCCCGCATCAGCTCGCAATACCGTGCATCTGGGTCATGACCTGACCGCAGCCGATTTTGAGATCGACGCGCCCGAAGGGGCCAATACGGTGACGGCCAATGTGATCGGGGTTGTCGAAAACCAAGCTCCGACCAAGGCGTTGAAAGCGGATCTTCCGGTAGAAGACGGGTTGGTCGAAATGACGGCAGATGTTTGCCAGATCGCGCTTGTTGAACGTCATCGAGCCACAGGTGGCGTCACCAACGCGTTTGTGTCCGGGTTCGGATACACGGGCAAAATGGCAATGGCGTCTACGGTGGCCCATGACAGCCACCATATGATCGTTGTTGGCACCGACCGCGCCGAAATGGCCCGCGCGGCAAACCGCTTGGCCGAGGTTGGCGGGGGCGTCACGGTCTTTCAGGACGGCAAGGAATTGGCCCTTGTCGAATTGCCGATTGCCGGTTTGATGTCAGACAGCCCAGCTGCTGAGGTCGCCGCGAAGGCGGATCAGATGGTTGCCGCCATGCAGGCCTGTGGCTGCACCTTGAACAACGCATACATGCAACACTCACTGTTGGCATTGGTCGTTATCCCAGAGCTTCGCATCTCGGATCTTGGACTTGTGGATGTCCGCAGTTTTGAGAAAATACCCCTATTAGAGACTTGAAATGAATAAAATCATCGAGCCGGACCAACCGGCACCAGAGGCTTTTACAGATGCCGCCGCTGCCGTGGCGCGGCTGGAAGAGCTTTATGATCAGGCCAGCCGTTTTTTGACCACCAAATTTCTTGAGGTGATGTCGAACGGTGCGCCCGACGCGCGCATTCGCGCCTATTACCCAGAGGTTCGTGTCACGACGACCACCCATGCTCATGTCGATAGCCGTCTGAGTTTTGGCCACATCTCAGCGCCAGGAACGCATAGCGCGACGATTACCCGGCCAGCGCTTTTCCGGAACTATCTGACGCAACAGATCGGTCTTTTACTGGAAAACCACAAGGTGCCGGTCACCATCGGTCCTTCCACGACACCAATGCCGGTGCATTTTGCTGTGGCCAATGACCCTTCGGTCAACGTGCCGCAAGAAGGGGCAACCGATTTCACGCTGCGCGACATCTTTGACGTTCCCGACCTGAAAACGACAAACGATGACATCGTCAATGGCACTTATGCCGCAATAGACGGTGTTGAACCGCTGGCGCCGTTCACCGCGCAACGTGTCGATTATTCGCTGGCGCGCCTCAGCCATTATACAGCGACCGATCCAGAGCATTTTCAGAACCACGTTCTGTTTACGAACTATCAGTTCTATGTGGCTGAGTTCGAGGATTACGCCCGCGCTTGTTTGGCGGATGAAAAGAGCGGCTACACCAGCTTTGTCAGCACCGGGAATGTCGAGATTACCAGCCCGGATACGCCGATAGATCAGCCAACGAAGATGCCACAGATGCCGACATACCATCTGAAACGCCCGGATGGCGGGGGTACCACACTGGTCAATATCGGGGTTGGACCATCGAACGCAAAAACCGCGACGGATCATATTGCTGTGCTGCGGCCCAACGCCTGGCTGATGGTCGGCCATTGCGCGGGGCTACGTAACACGCAGGCGCTGGGCGACTTTGTCTTGGCGCATGCTTATTTGCGCGAAGACAAAGTGCTGGATGACGACCTACCCGTTTGGGTCCCGATCCCGGCTTTGGCCGAGGTTCAGATTGCGTTGGAACAGGCCGTCGCTGAAATTACAGAAGTCCGCGGCTATGACCTGAAACGGATCATGCGTACAGGAACAGTTGCGACGCTCGACAACCGAAACTGGGAGCTGCGCGACCAGACCGGGCCGGTGCAACGCCTGAGCCAGTCCCGTGCCATCGCGCTCGACATGGAAAGCGCGACAATCGCTGCCAACGGATACCGCTTCCGCGTGCCTTATGGCACGTTGTTGTGCGTTTCCGACAAACCACTGCATGGCGAATTGAAGCTGCCTGGCATGGCGTCGGACTTTTACAAAACCCAAGTCAGCCGACATTTGCGCATTGGCATCCGCGCCATGGAAATGCTCAGCGAAATGCCGCTGGAACGCCTTCACAGCCGCAAACTGCGGTCATTTGAAGAGACGGCCTTCCTTTAAATAGCAATAACCATGCGGAAACTCGACGATTTGTGCTTGAAACGCTCACAATTTGTTGTGTTCTTACACAATATAGCGTTAAACTTGCGCGATGAGGCCCTAAATCGGGCAGAGAAGGAGACCATGAAATGGCAAAACCGATGACCAAAACTCAGCTCGTAGCCGCGTTGGCAGAAGAAATGGGTTCGGACAAAAAAGGCGCAACTGCTGCGCTGGACGCGATCACAGCCCTTATCACACGTGAAGTGGCTGGCGGTGGCGCCGTGACGCTGCCTGGCGTTGGTAAGATTTACTGCCGCGAGCGGCCAGAGCGCATGGTGCGCAACCCGGCCACCGGCGAACAGTTCAAGAAAGAAGCCGACAAGGTTGTCAAAGTGACAATCGCCAAAGCGCTGAAGGACAGCGTGAACGGCTAAGCTTGAACCAAACGGTTTTTTGGGAAAGGGTCGCCAGAGAGGCGGCCCTTTTTCGTTGGCCGCTACCTGGGAGGTCAGGCATGGCAAGAGCGGTCGGAGTTGGCGGGGTCTTTTTTCGCGCAGAAGATCCCGAGGCGCTTTTGAAATGGTATGTGACCCATTTGGACATCGACCTTAGCTCCGGCGCGTGGATGCAAGAGGCAGGTCCGACCGTGCTGGCACCGTTTCCCAAAGACACAGACTATTTCGGGCCGAAGACCCAGCAATGGATGCTTAATTTCCGTGTCGACGATCTGGATGCATTGATGTCTCAATTGGCCGAGGCTGGGATTGCCATTGAAACGCGACCCGAATGGGACAGCGAGATTGGACGGTTTGCCCGGATCCACGATCCGGAAGGCAACCCGGTTGAGCTTTGGGAACCGGCGGGACCGGCGGCGAGCGCGTCGTAATGGATTTTCGTGCGCTGGCCTTGGGCCTGGCTTTTGCCCTGATGTGGTCGTCGGCATTCACCTCGGCTCGTGTGATTGTCGCGGATGCGTCACCCCTTTATGCACTGGCGCTTCGCTTTTTGATTTCCGGGCTGCTGGGTATCGCCATTGCCCGCATGCTTGGACAAAGCTGGCGATTGAGCCGGGCGCAGTTGGTCTTCCCCCACTGAAGTGGTCCTCCGCTATGTTTAGGAAAACGGAGGAAACACATGGCCAACAAGCGACCAAAGCCAGAAGAGATTGTCACGAAGTTACGGCAGGTTGAGGTTCTGACGGGGCAAGGGATGCCGCGTCTGGATGCGATCCGTCAGATCGGTGTGACTGAACAGACCTACTACCGGTGGAAGAAAAAATACGGCGGAATGGGCACGGATCAATTGAAGGAACTGAAGCGTCTGCAAAAAGAGAACGAGCGATTGCGCAAAGCCGTTTCTGATCTGACGCTGGACAAGCTGATCTTGGCGGAGGCGGCAAAGGGAAACTTCTGAGCCCCGCTCGTCGTCGTGCCTGTATTGATCGCGTTCGTGCTGAGCTGAACATCTCGGAGCGTCGGGCATGCCGGGTTCTAAGACAACATCGATCCACACAGCGCAAAGTACCTGCGGGTCGCCCGGATGAAGAACGTTTAGTGGCTGATATGATCGAACTGACCCGGCAGTATGGCCGCTACGGCTATCGTAGGATCGCGGCACTACTGAGAGACGCTGGCTGGCATGTGAATGACAAGCGCGTGGAACGGTTATGGCGACGAGAGGGGCTGAAAGTGCCAATGAAACAACCGAAGAAAGGGCGGCTTTGGCTGAATGATGGATCATGTGTCAGGCTTCGGCCAGAGCGCCGCGATCATGTCTGGTCCTACGACTTTGTCCACTGCCGCACCGACGATGGTAAAGCTTTCCGCACACTCAACATCATCGACGAGTACAGTCGGGAATGCTTGGCCATACGCGTGGATCGCAAGCTCAACTCAGGCAATGTGATCGATGTGCTGAGCGACCTGTTCATTCTGCGCGGCATCCCGTCGTTCATCCGTTCCGACAATGGCCCTGAGTTCGTTGCGCAAGCCGTGCAGGACTGGATCAAGGCTGTCGGCGCAAGGGCGGCTTACATCGAACCTGGGTCACCTTGGGAGAACGGATACTGCGAAAGCTTCAACGCAAGGTTCCGCGACGAGTTCCTGAACGGGGAAACATTCTACAGCCTGCGTGAAGCCCAAATCCTGATCGAACAATGGAGAAAGCACTACAACACGAAACGACCACACAGTGCATTGGGCTACCGCCCACCGGCTCCCGAAACCATCGTCCAGATGGACCAAAGGTCGATCATGCACTAACAATCAAATTGGACCACTCAGGTGGGGCTGATCACCGGCACTGCGCCACAACACGACACAATTAAGGATGAGATTTGCGAGGAAACCGGATTTATCGATGATTGCGCCTTTGCCATGCGTCTGGAGATGATCCAGGTGGACCCCCGCGCTTGGGAGGCGATAAATCCCGTTGCGGACTGCACCGACGCCTCCGAAGATGTTGAACCGGTCCGCAGTTTCGTGAACGGCTTGGACAATGAATTAATGGTGCTCCGCGCCTACGCCAAGGTGAACCCGGTGTTTGCGACCTCTGGTTTTGGCTTCAACATGCAAAAAGATGGTGCCGGTCAATATTCGTTGATTGCGACGTCTGTCTTTGTGCAGGAGCCGAGGTAAACCATGAAACACTGGCTCCAATCCGTTATCCGACGTTTTTCCAAAGACACACGCGGGTCGGCGTCGATGGAATTGATCATCACGGCGCCTTTGCTGTTCTGGGCGTTCATGGCCATGTACACGTTTTTTGACGCGTACCGCCAAAGCGCGATCAACCTAAAAGCAGCCTATACGATCGGTGACATTCTCAGCCGCGAAACCACGGCGATCGATAGCGACTACATCGACAGTATGTATGAGCTGTACCAGTTTCTGACGACGTCCGGTTCCGGGGTGTCCCTGCGCGTCTCGGTGCTGCGCTTCGACGAAGACGACGACCGGTTTTACCTCGACTGGAGCACGGTGCGGGGCGGCTTTTTGGCCTATAGTGACACTCAAATCATAAACCTGAAGTCCGCGCTGCCTGTGGCCCCGGATCAGGAGCGGATCATTCTTGTCGAGACCAGCAACACGTGGACACCGCTTTTTGGTGGCACGGGGCTTCAAACGACCAATTTGGACAATTTCGTTTTCACCAGCCCGCGTTTTGCGCCGCAGCTGGCTTGGGATGACGGCACCTAAATCTCAAATTTCTGGTTGTACCAGTAACGCGGTGAGCATTTCGGCCATGACCTTAGTCTGTGCCGCCGGAGTCACTCCACCGACGCCAATGCGTCGACCAAACCGCCACCAAAGACCGGGGCGCCAGATACGCTCCAAGGGTGATTTTGCGACCACAAGAAACCCGTTGGACGGTTTGAACGCAAAAAGACCCCGATCCACCTTTTCGATGTCTTCCACCCGCACGATGACCATGCCTGAACTGTCGCGGATTTCCGTTTCTGTCAGCTCTATGCGGTGTTCGGTTGCCCGCCGCATAAGTTCTGCGCCCCAGATCGCAAGCCCGCCAGAGGCGATCAAAAAGAGCTGCCAACCCAGTTGGGGCGGACTGGCGAATGCCACATAGAGCACCAAAACGCCGATAAAGCCCAACATGCCAATCGCCATCCAGCGGCGGGTGGCCGAGGCCTCTACCGTGGCCAATACGTCTTCACTCATTGCATTCTCCTGCCTGCCGGACCCGATTAATCGGTTTCGGCAGGCAGGAACAGCTTATTCCGCAGCGTGACGTGTGATCTCGACCTCTGCGCCCGACTCTTCGGGCTCATCATCGACCATTTCGGTCGGAAAGCCCGGTGCGCGAATGTCGAGCCCGGTTTCGTCTTCCAGGCGTTTGATGATGTTCGGCGACAATTCCCGTTCGCCGTAGCGCGCGATGCCATCCTGAAAAATCTCGATAAGGCGAGGGTTCAGTTCCAACGGCACCCCTGCCCGATCTGCGACCTGTTGGAACAGCCCGATATCCTTCGCCACCAGATCCATCGTGAACGAAATGTCACGGCTGCCATTCAGAATGACCTGGCTTTCAGTTTCATGAACAAACGACGTACCTGACGAAATCTTGATCGCCTCATAAGCAACGTTCAGGTCCATGCCTGCCGCTTTAGAAACGGTAAGGGCTTCAGCACAGCTGACGAGATTGGCAGTTGCCAGGTAATTGGTGATGACCTTCAGCACACTCGCACTGCCCAGATCACCGGTGTGTAGGATCCGCCGGCCCATTGTGGTCAAGAGAGGCAAAATGCGGTCAAAGGTTTCGCGGTCACAGCCCGCAAAAATGCTGATATTCCCGGTTGCCGCGCGATGACAGCCACCCGAGACCGGGCAATCCACGGCGGCACCGCCCCGCGCGATAACCTCGGCACCCAGCCGTTTGACTTCAGCCTCGTCCGTGGTCGACATCTCCATCCAGATCTTGCCCGGTCCAACTTCGGGCACCATCTCTTGCAGAACAGCGTCCGACGCCGCCGGGCTGGGCAAGCAGGTGATCACCGCGTCGCAGGCCGCCATCAGTTCTTTGGCTGACCCGGCCGCTGTTGCCCCCGCCGCGACCTTTTCGGCAACCAAGTCCGGGTTCAGGTCAAACACCATCACGTCTTTTCCATTCCGGATCAGACTACCTGACAGCTTGCCACCAACGTTTCCTAGGCCCACAAATCCAATACGCATCTTATTCTCCTGCGGTCGATTTGCGGCCAAACTACGGGGCAAATGCCGACAATCGCATCTGTTTGCGACCTCCTATCCATTTTGCGGCACGAACCTTGCGGCAACATGCTATCGTGTCACAAAGGAGTGCTGTGACCATGTCAGACCCAATTGAAGACCCCCATGTTGCGGCAGCTTTCGATGCTTTTGAGCAAGAAGCCCGCCACACGTTATTGGACCTGCGTCAATTGATTTTGGACACCGCATCGCAAACGCCGGGTTCACCTTGGCGCAGGCGCGGAGCACCATTAATTCATTGTCCAAGCCGTTCACGAAACTGCGGACCGGTTCAACATCTTCGGAGGCGTCGGTGCAGTCCGCAACGGGATTTATCGCCTCCCAAGCGCGGGGGTCCACCTGGATCATCTCCAGACGCATGGCAAAGGCGCAATCATCGATAAATCCGGTTTCCTCGCAAATCTCATCCTTAATTGTGTCGTGTTGTGGCGCAGTGCCGGTGATCCTCCCCCACTGAAGTGGTCCTCCGCTATGTTTAGGAAACGGAGGAAACACATGGCCAACAAGCGACCAAAGCCAGAAGAGATTGTCACGAAGTTACGGCAGGTTGAGGTTCTGACGGGGCAAGGGATGCCGCGTCTGGATGCGATCCGTCAGATCGGTGTGACTGAACAGACCTACTACCGGTGGAAGAAAAAATACGGCGGAATGGGCACGGATCAATTGAAGGAACTGAAGCGTCTGCAAAAAGAGAACGAGCGATTGCGCAAAGCCGTTTCTGATCTGACGCTGGACAAGCTGATCTTGGCGGAGGCGGCAAAGGGAAACTTCTGAGCCCCGCTCGTCGTCGTGCCTGTATTGATCGCGTTCGTGCTGAGCTGAACATCTCGGAGCGTCGGGCATGCCGGGTTCTAAGACAACATCGATCCACACAGCGCAAAGTACCTGCGGGTCGCCCGGATGAAGAACGTTTAGTGGCTGATATGATCGAACTGACCCGGCAGTATGGCCGCTACGGCTATCGTAGGATCGCGGCACTACTGAGAGACGCTGGCTGGCATGTGAATGACAAGCGCGTGGAACGGTTATGGCGACGAGAGGGGCTGAAAGTGCCAATGAAACAACCGAAGAAAGGGCGGCTTTGGCTGAATGATGGATCATGTGTCAGGCTTCGGCCAGAGCGCCGCGATCATGTCTGGTCTTACGACTTTGTCCACTGCCGCACCGACGATGGTAAAGCTTTCCGCACACTCAACATCATCGACGAGTACAGTCGGGAATGCTTGGCCATACGCGTGGATCGCAAGCTCAACTCAGGCAATGTGATCGATGTGCTGAGCGACCTGTTCATCCTGCGCGGCATCCCATCGTTCATTCGCTCCGACAACGGCCCGGAGTTCGTTGCCCAAGCTGTCCAGGACTGGATCAAGGCTGTCGGCGCGAAGACGGCTTACATCGAACCTGGGTCACCTTGGGAGAACGGATACTGCGAAAGCTTCAACGCAAGGTTCCGCGACGAGTTCCTGAACGGGGAAACATTCTACAGCCTGCGTGAAGCCCAAATCCTGATCGAACAATGGAGAAAGCACTACAACACGAAACGACCACACAGTGCTCTAGGCTACCGCCCACCGGCTCCCGAAACCGTCGTCAAGATGGACCAAAGGTCGATCATGCACTAACAATCAAATTGGACCACTCAGGTGGGGCTGATCACAGTGGCGGGCGACCCTGATTTTTGGAATTTGCCAAAATGCGCTGTATTTGGGTCTGAATTTCGTCGCGATGCAAACCAAAGAAGCATCCGTCGCCGCCATTATCGCATCCAGCATGCCGCTGCTTGTGGCGCTGTTTACCTGGCTGGTTCTGCACGAAAAACCGGGCGCGATGACTTTGGTCGGACTGGTCGCCGGGATCGGCGGTGTGGTTTTGATCATGGGATCACGCATCGGTGCGGGGGTGGACCCGTTTGGCTTGATCCTTTGCGGCATCGGTGTCGTCGCGCTGACCGTCGCCACATTGGCCATGCGCGGCGCGTCGTCCGGCGGTAATTTCCTGATGGTGGTCGGTTTGCAAATGCTGGTCGGGTCTGCGGCGTTATTTCTGGTCGCGATCCCGTTTGAAACACCGCACGTGGAACCGAATTGGACCTTGGTCATCGCTTTTGTCTACACCACCTTGGTGCCCGGGCTTTTGGCGACGCTGGTCTGGTTCCTGTTGGTGGACCGGATCGGTGCCATTCGGGCGGCTACGCTTCACTTTTTGAACCCGTTTTTCGGCGTTGCGATTGCGGCCATCCTTCTGGGTGAAAATTTAGGCGGCTTGGACATTGTGGGCGTTGCGGTCATTACGATCGCCATTCTTCTGGTCCAATTGGACCGGCAAAAGAAAACGTGACTTGAGACGGGTCAGATCGACCCTATTGTGCAAGTTAAAGACCGAGGCCTCCATATGAACCGTCGCAGTTTTCTTGTTTCCGCAGCCGCACTTTGTATACCCCTGCCTGCACAGGCCGCGTATCAGGCGACATCCTACAGACGCGGTATGATTGCAGAGCTTCAGGCCCAAAATCGCCCGGTCATCCTGAACTATACGGCGTCATGGTCTTATACTTGCGAGATCAAGCGCAACATCATCGCCAAGCTGAAATCAGACAATAGCGCCTATCGTGATCTGCTGACGTTTGTGGACATTGATTGGGACACTTATGGCCCGTCCCAAATGGCGCAACGGTGGAAGGTGGAACGGCACTGCACCCTGATATCTTTTAAAGGCGAAACCGAATTGGCGCGTCTGGTGGCCGTTCGGGACGAAATCAGGATCAAAACGTTCCTTGATCAGGCGCTGGCAGCCTAGCCCGCACCAAGTGCGGCTTCTACCGCGCGGGTGATTTTTGGTGCGTTCGGCTCCGTCTGAGACCGCCAGGTGCCGATCACGGCACCGGTTTGATCCAATAGAACCTTGCTAAAGTTCCATTTGGGCTCAAACCCTGCCACATCCCGCACTTGTTGATAAAATGCATGCGCATCTTTGCCCCGCACCGGTGTGATGTCCGTCATCGGAAGGTCGAGGTTAAAGTTCACTTCGCAAAACTCTTTAACCTCTTCGGCCGTGCCCAATTCCTGTCGAAAATCATTCGACGGAACGGCCAATACCACCAAGCCCTGATCGCGGTAAGTGTCGTAGAGCTGTTGCAATCCGTCATACTGATGCGTGAAGCCACAGCGCGACGCTGTGTTGACGACCAAAACCGGCTGCCCGCGCCACTGTTCGATGCTCAGGGTCCCGCCGTCGATGGAGTCAAACGTGCCGGTTAGGCCCTCTGCAAACGCCATCGGGGCGCTCAATACCGTCAGAACAAAAGCCAATATGCGCATGGTTCCTCCTTGGTTGATCAATATACGCAAAACGGCGCGAGCTAGGTCACAGTCCTGTGGGGTTCCATTTTGATCGCTAAGCCCCAAATTAGAAGCAAACAAAATGCGGAGGAAATCGTGACAAGTTACCACAAAGACCCCGACGCCGTCGCCCGCCTGTCCGCGGAAGAGTTCTATGTGACACAACAATCGGGCACTGAACGTCCCGGCACCGGCAAGCTGCTCTACAACAAAGAGCCTGGCATCTACGTCGACATCGTGTCCGGCGAACCGTTGTTTGCCAGTGGCGACAAATACGAATCCGGGTGCGGCTGGCCGAGTTTTACCAAGCCGATTGAACCTGAGCATGTGCAGGAATTGGTGGATCGCACGCTGGGCATGGTTCGCACAGAGGTGCGCAGTACCCACGGCGACAGCCATCTGGGCCATGTGTTTCCGGATGGCCCGGTTGATCGTGGAGGACTGCGGTATTGTATCAATTCCGCGTCGCTGCGATTTGTGCCAAAAGATGAAATGGAAGCCGAAGGGTACGGCGCGTATCTGGACCAAGTGGAGGATATCACATGACGGAAAGAGCCGTTTTAGCCGGTGGATGCTTTTGGGGCATGCAGGATTTGATCCGCAAGCTTCCTGGCGTTTCTGCGACGCGCGTGGGTTATACTGGTGGTGATGTGCCGAACGCGACCTATCGCAACCACGGCACGCATGCCGAAGGGATCGAAATCATGTTTGATCCATCGGTCATTTCGTATCGCGACTTGTTGGCGTTCTTTTTTCAAATCCATGACCCCAGTACGTTGAACAGACAGGGCAACGATATTGGCCTCAGCTATCGGTCTGCGATATATTTTGTGGACGCAGCGCAAAAAGAGACCGCTTTAGAGACGATTGCCGACGTCAACGCGTCCGGCTTGTGGCCCGGCACCGTGGTGACCGAAGTAGAACCGGTAGGCGATTTCTGGGAAGCAGAGCCTGAACATCAGGACTACCTCGAACGGTTCCCCAACGGGTATACCTGTCATTTCCCGCGCGCCGGGTGGGTCTTGCCCAAACGCGCCATAGCGTCCTGATCAGCCCGTAGAAATACCGGGGCGGCCCGATGCCTCTACGGTCAGGGTCGCCTCGACAAACACCTCTCGCGCTTCGGTGCGGGCGGTGCGAATGTCCCGGTCGACACGCACGGTGATGTCTGTCGCCCCGCCATCGGCGGCGTCGTGTTCGGCCAGTTGCTTCAGATGCGCTTCCAGTTCTGACAAGGCCTCGTCAGAGGCGGCAAAATCCCTTGGTCCGCTGTCCAAATGAACCCGGAATTTGCCTTCAGCCGGGGACGTGACCGTACCGCTGCGCCGCACTGTAATCTGGCCGACGACCGAGCCGATGGCATTTGCCACGCCTGCGTGTTCTGGCAAAATCATCGAACAGCGCAACCGGGTGCCGACCGCCGGGTAATAGCTTGGTGCAGAGGCTCCTAAACCGATCACATCCACGTTTAACGCCGCATCCAAGGCCAAAAGCCCGCGGTGTCCTTCTAACCCGCGGTGGATGATGGCGTGGCGTGCGGCGGTGTCCGGTGCCTCGTCAAAATCTGCCTGTTCTTCGGCAAAAACAGTCTCTAACAAAGCGAAAACCGTTTGTTCGGTCAGCCGGTCAACGATCATTTGCGCCAGCTGCGGCGCATCCACTGCCAACCGGTCTCCGGTGCCGACCCTTTTCCTAGCCATCAGTGTCAACGCCTTTTCAGCAGCCGCTTTGTCCCAGGCCCGTGCCTTGTCCAAAACATGAGAGGCGTCAGAGGGTGTGACACCGGCCACCTGAACAATCCCGCGATCTGTCAATTTGCTAAGCGCACCGGATTCCATCCGGTTCTTCAAAACCTGCCCCATGGGCCACACCGTGTCGCCGATGCGGTCCAGCAGCTTGGCCTCACGCTCTGTGATCGCGGCATGCGACACGCCGGGAATGGCCCGAACAAAGCGTGCATCATGTTCGCCGGGCAAAGGCGCGCGCAATTGTTCGTCCAATGCGGCATGAACACTGTCTGGGGCTTCTGCCGCCAAAAGCGATATGGGCAAAACCCGTCGCGGGCCCAGCGTGACACCGCCAGACAGGCCAGCAGCCTGCACATGCACCTGGCTATCGCCGCCCAGCCCGGTTGTGCGCATAGCGACCGCTTCGACCATGGTGCGGTGACCGCCCACCTGCGCGCCCGCCGGGTCAATCGCCGGGCGGCCGTCGCGTAACAGGGCGACATCCGTGGTTGTCCCGCCAATATCGGATACGATCGCCGTGTCCGCCCCCGTCATCCAACGGGCTCCGACGATAGAGGCGGCAGGACCGGACAGGATGGTTTCAATCGGGCGCGTTTTGGCCTGTTCCGCTGACATCAACGCCCCACCGCCACGCACAACCATCATCGGTGCGGTCACGCCAATCTGTTGCAGGACGTCTTCTGCCCGCCCGATCAAATGATGGATCATCCCGATCAGGCGCGCGTTCAGGACCGCCGTCAACGCGCGTTTCGGGCCGTTGAGCTTGGCAGAAAGGTGATGGGAACAGGTGACCGGTGCACCGGTATTTTGGGTGATCAATGCCGCTGTTTCGAGCTCATGCGCCGGGTTTCGGGTGGCAAATTGCGCCGCGACGGCCCAACCCGACACAGACCCTTTATGTGTGTCTAAAAAGGCCAGAATGGCTTCCTTGTCCAAAGGGTAGGCTTCGCCGCCAGCATGGTTATGGCCCCCCGAAACGACGAGGGCAGGGTCATCGCCCAAAACCTGTTTCAGCCCATGTCGGTCCAGATCACCGTCCTTGAACCCAATATAGATCAGACCGACCCGACCACCCTGACCTTCGACCAACGCATTGGTCGCCAAAGTCGTCGACAAAGATGCCAGGCCGATGTCGCCGGGTGCCACACGCCCCTCATCAATCACAGACTGCACGGCACGTCCCACCCCTAACGCGAGGTCGTCGCGCGTGGTGAGTGATTTGGCCGTTGCGATGACGTCGGTATCATCTCGGATCAACACGGCGTCGGTATATGTCCCGCCCGTGTCGACCCCCAGCAGCAATGCCATGCGGATCTCCATGCAATGTGTTTGGCTGGTGTAACGACTGTTTGGGCGACGTCCAGCCCATTTGCGTCACGATGTAAGTCGCTCCGCGGCCCATCTTGCGGCGTCAGAAACTGCTGGATCAGGATCATCCGACAATTGCTGTGCCACAGGACGCAGTGAAGCGTCCTTGGCGTTGCCAATCGCATAAAGCACATTACGCACAAATCGGTCCCGACCAATTCTCTTGATCGGAGAGCCGGAGAATTTCGCGCGGAACCCGACATCATCCAATTGGGCCAGATCCGCCAGTTTGGGCGCGCGCAGATCTTCGCGCGCAGCATATCGTATATCGCTGGCGGCGACGGCAAACTTGTTCCATGGACAGGCTGCAAGGCAGTCGTCACAGCCGTAAATGTGATTGCCCATAGCCGGGCGCAAATCGGCGTCCACGGGACCCTTATGTTCAATCGTCAGGTATGAGATGCAGCGCCGGGCGTCCAATTGGTAGGGTGCTGGGAACGCATCCGTGGGGCACACATCCAGACAGGCCCGACAAGACCCGCAATGATCGATTTCGGCGGGATCGGCTGGTAGGTTCAATGTGGTAAAAACAGACCCTAAAAACGCCCAATTTCCCCAGTCTCGGCTGACAAGGTTGGTGTGTTTGCCCTGCCACCCAAGGCCAGCCGCCTGACCCAACGCCTTTTCCGGAACGGGTGCGGTGTCCACGAACACTTTTACCTCACCCCCACCTTCTGCAATCAGCCACCGGGCAAGCCGCTTAAGGCGTTTTTTGACAAGGTCGTGGTAGTCTTTGTTCTGCGCATAGACGGAAATCGCACCGCGGTCGGGGTGATCCAGAATATCCCGCGGGTCGTGATCCGGGGTATAGCTTTCAGCCAGCATGATGACCGATCGTGCCTCGGGCCATAGAGCTGCGGGGTTGCCGCGCCAATGGGTCCGTTCCGCAATCCATGACATTTGACCGTGATACCCGGCGTCCAAAAAGGTGCGCAGCCGGTCCGGCACCTCTGGGACGTCCCACGGGCGACAAATGCGACAGTCGGTAAAGCCTTCCGCGCGCGCCTGGTCCACCAGCCGTGATTTCAAATCGGTCATGGCACCCGTATACCGGCCTTTGGCAACCGGATCAAAAATCGAGGTCGGTGTAATGTGGCGGCGGACGGAACCCCGGGATTTGATCCGCCAATATGGACCGGAACGCCGGGCGCGACTTGATCTTGGCGTACCAGTCTTTAACGATCTGGCTGCGGTTCCAGTCGACATCAGAAATATAGTCTAACGAGGACAAATGCGCCGCCGCGGCAAAATCTGCGAGCGTCATGGCGTCTCCGGCCAACCAGCGGCGATGATCCAAGAGCCACGCTATGTAGTCGAGGTGGTACTTGATCGCCTTGGCGCCATCTTTGACGTTCCGGCTGTCCGGGAAACCCTGACCGGTGATCTTCTTGTTGACCCGTTCATATAAAAGCTTTGACGTTACCTCGGCATGGAACTTGTCGTCGAACCAGCCGACCAAGCGGCGTACCTCGAACCGCGCGTCGGGGTCCTTTGGCATCAACGGCGGTTCCGGGCGGGTTTCCTCAATGTATTCGCAGATCGCGGCACTTTCGGCCATCATTTTGCCGTCCAGACGGATGACCGGCACTTTCGCAGCCGGGTTACGACGCAGGAAATCGGGGTCGGCCTCCCAATACTTTTCCTCGACCAGCTCAACCTCAATTTTCTTTTCCGCCAGGCACAGACGGACTTTGCGGCAAAAGGGAGAAAGGGGGACGTGGAAAAGTCGAGCCATGGTGTATGCAAAAACCTGCGGATGTGAACCTTCACCTTTTGCGCGGTTCGGGCGAGAGTTTCAATCCTCGAAACACGCGGATCGCCCGTCTGCGCGGATGGTGGCCGCACCATCCATGATTGCAGCCGACCGGCGCGAGACAAAGTCAGACGGGGCAGAGGCAGAGCGTTGCTTGGGATTGGGAAGAACAGCGGCCAGCAATGCGGCCTGCCGGGCCGACAGATCAGCAGCAGAAACACCAAAGTAATGCTGGGCCGCTGCGCCTACGCCAAAGACACCTTCATCGAATTCGGCCACGTTCAAATAGACCTCAAGAATGCGCTGTTTCGACCAAACCGCTTCGACGGCTGGCGTAATCGCGGTTTCCAAAGCTTTGCGCAGGTAACTGCGCCCCTGCCACAGAAAAACGTTTTTGGCGGTTTGCTGGCTCAGCGTCGACGCACCGCGCAAACCGCCGTCGTCAATCGCATCGCGGATGGCATCGACATCGAACCCCCAGTGCAAGCAATAATTCGCGTCTTCTGCGGCCACGACGGAACGGGCCACAACCGGCGCGATGTTTTCAAATGGGACCCATTGGCGGTCAACGCTGCCCAAACGGCGCTTTTCCGACCAGATCGTATGCGTCGTGGGGGGATTCACAACCGCATAAAGCAACACCATCCCAAGGGTGAGCAAAATCAGAATGGTCGTGGCCCGCAGGGCGATAAACCCAATAAGCCGCGGCACCCGTCGCCATAACGGTGCGGTTGCCTTGGTTTTTTTGCTCTTGCGTTTACGCGTCGATTTTTTGCCTGCCATGGCCCAGCTATAGGATGCCGGGCCATGACTGAAAAGCGGTGTTAGCTTTGCGCGGTGTCTTCACCGGGCTCTGGGGCTTCGATGACAGCGCGCAACGCTTCTTCGCTATCCTTGCTCAATGATGTTTGCAGGACATGTCCCTTGGCGCGGAATGCTTCCAAACGATCCAGCACCTTGTCGCCTCTCACTTCTTTCAAAAGGACAAACACAGCCGATCCGCCCGGTTGCAGCTTTTCGCCCAGCTCTTTCATGAAGTTGTCGTCGATGCCCAGATCGGTCAACTTGCCGGAAATCGCACCAGCGCCTGCGCCAACGGCCATGCCAAGCAACGGGTTCATGAACAAAAACCCGATCAACAAGCCCCAGAAAGAGCCACCAACGGCACCGGCCGCGGTCAGGTTCATCGCCTGATGCAGATGCACTTTTTCTTTCTCATCCTTGGTCACGACAACGGCGTCCTCCATCGTCAGCAAGTATTCCTTTTGCAGCTTCACCAGTTCCGAGCGCAGCTCAAAACCGGTGGCTTCGTCTTCAAATGTCACAACAATCAGATCAGCCATGAGACCTCCTATCAATGCGTTTGGAATCAGCCCTAGGGGCTTGAGATTACCGGATCATGACAGAGGGGAAACGAAAAACCCCGGCCATTGGCCGGGGTTTGGTTTTACTCAGCGGGCATTGCCGCCTCTTCGCGGCTCAACGGCACCGGGATATGCGGCAGCATTTCCTGCGGACAGATCTGGACGAAGTGACCCAGTTCGATGTCCCAATGTTGCAGAATATCCTGCGCTTTGCGGCTGTAGGTTTCGGCCGCATGCTGTTCGATCAGCGACTTCAACTCGGTTTCCCAATGCTCCATCGTGACCGGACAGGTGACCAGCGTTTCCATGTTCATCATGGTGTGCGCATTGCCATCCGGGTCATAAAGATAGGCCATGCCGCCTGTCATCCCGGCCCCGAAATTGGCCCCGATGGACCCTAGGATCACCGCAACCCCGCCGGTCATGTACTCACAACCGTTGGAGCCGCATCCCTCGATCACCACCTTTGCGCCAGAGTTCCGCACGGCAAACCGTTCACCCGCGCGCCCAGCGGCAAAGAGATTGCCGTCGGTCGCACCGTAAAGCACCGTGTTGCCGATGATCGTGTTCTCGTCAGCCTTGAGCGGGCTGACCTGTGGCGGCCGTATGATAATCGTGCCGCCCGACAGGCCCTTGCCGACATAGTCATTGGCGTCACCAGCCACTTCTAGCTTCAAACCGGGTGCCGCAAACGCGCCCAGCGACTGACCTGCCGACCCTTGCAGTTTTACCGTCAGGTGGTCAGGCTGCAGAGTATTGCGCATCCCGAATTTCTGGACGATCCGGCTGGAGGTCCGCGTACCCACGGTGCGGTGGGTGTTCTGAACCGCATAGCTCAGCTGCATTTTTTCGCCGTCTTGCAAGAAGCGTGCCGCGTCGCGCACGATTTCTGCGTCCAGCGTATCGGGAACCGCGTTGCGTTCTTTGTCGCGGTTGTAGACGATGTCAGATGCGCCATCGACCGAGATGAGCAGCGGGTTCAAGTCAAGGTCATCCAGATGTGCCGAACCACGGCTGACCTGGGCTAACAGGTCCGCGCGACCGATCACATCGTCCAGCGACCGCGCGCCGATGGATGCGAGGATTTCGCGAACTTCATGGGCATAGAAGGTGATCAGGTTAACGACCTTGTCCGCGTTGCCCGTGAATTTCTCCCGCAGGCTTTCGTCTTGTGTGCAAACCCCCACCGGGCAGGTGTTCGACTGACACTGACGCACCATGATACAGCCCATCGCAATCAACGCCGCGGTGCCGAGGCCGTATTCTTCGG
This sequence comes from Paracoccaceae bacterium, assembly GCA_965198725.1. GTDB lineage: Bacteria > Pseudomonadota > Alphaproteobacteria > Rhodobacterales > Rhodobacteraceae > CBDAPX01. The sequence goes on along the minus strand of CBDAPX010000001.1, from coordinate 988,802 downwards.
CCCCCAGCATGGCTGCCATCACGATGTCACGACCCGTCCGCAGACCGCCATCGGTCCGCAAGGTCACGCGTTCGCGCAGGTTGTTCATTGCCAGAACCTGATGCGCCTCGGTCAGACCCATTTCCCATGGCAGACCTGCATACTTGATCGAAGTCGCCGGAGACGCCCCTGTGCCGCCGTTATGGCCTGAGATAAGGATCACATCCGCCTTGGCCTTGGCCACACCAGCCGCGATTGTGCCAACGCCCGAAGAGGCCACCAGTTTCACGGTCACCTTGCAGCGCGGGTTGATCTGTTTGAGGTCATAGATCAGCTGTGCCAGATCCTCGATCGAATAGATGTCGTGGTGTGGCGGGGGCGAGATCAGGGTGACGCCCTTGGTCGAATGCCGCAGACGCGCGATCAGGTCCGTCACCTTCATGCCAGGCAACTGGCCGCCCTCACCGGGCTTGGCGCCCTGTGCGACCTTGATTTCCAGCTCTTCGCAATGGTTCAGGTACTCGGCGGTCACGCCGAACCGGCCGGATGCGACCTGTTTGATCTTGGCCGATGGGTTGTCGCCGTTGGGTTCCGGCACGAAATGCGCCGGATCTTCACCGCCTTCGCCGCTGTCCGATTTTGCGCCGATCCGGTTCATCGCGACGTTCAGCGTTTTATGCGCCTCTGGCGACAACGCGCCCAGCGACATGCCCGGTGTCACGAACCGTTTGCGGATCGACGTAATGCTTTCCACCTCTTCCAAGGGCACCGGTTCACCCAAGGGTTTGATGTCCAACAGGTCCCGCAGATGGATCGGCGGGTTCGACTGCATTTTTGCCGAATACTGTTTCCACATCTCATAGGACGAGCGATTGCAGGCCATTTGCAGCATGTGCATCGAGGTGGCTTCCCACGCGTGGGTTTCGCCGGATTTCCGTGCCTTGTAGAAGCCGCCAATGGGCAGAACATCCTGTCCCGCCAGCCAGCCTTTGGCATGGATTTCTTCGACCTTCTTCTGAATGCCGCTGACCCCGATCCCGGAGATGCGAGAGGTCATGCCGGGGAAGTATTCGGCAACCATCGCACGCGACAGACCCACGGCTTCGAAATTCAGGCCGCCACGATAGGACGACACGACCGAGATCCCCATCTTGGCCATGATCTTCAACAGGCCAGCGTCGATGGAGTCGCGATAGCGTTTGACGTTTTTGGTCAGTGTTCCATCCAGCAACCCGCGCGAGATGCGGTCGGCCAGCGAATCCTCGGCCAGATAGGCGTTCACAACGGTCGCACCACAGCCAATCAGCACCGCAAAGTAATGCGGGTCGATGCACTCCGCAGAGCGCACGTTGAGCGAGCAGAAGGTCCGCAGACCCTGACGCGTCAGGTGGCTGTGTACCGCACTGGTGGCCAGGATCATCGGCATCGCCACACAATCCGCGTTCGAATGCTGATCGGTCAGAACAATATGTCCCGCACCGGACCGAACGGCCTCTTCCGCCTCGGCGCGAATGCGGTTTAACCCGGTGTTCAGCGCACCTTGGCCCGGCTCAAAGGTACAATCGATCTCGACCAGCGGCGCACCACCGAATTTCTCGACCAGCTTGTCCCACTGCGCATTGCCGACAAACGGGCTTTCCAGCACGATGATCTCGGTCTGGCTGCTGTCCTCGTCCAGAACGTTTTTCAGGTTGCCGAACCGGGTTTTCAGCGACATCACGCGATATTCGCGCAAACTGTCGATCGGCGGGTTGGTCACCTGGCTAAAGTTCTGGCGGAAGAAATGGCTCAGTGGGCGATATTGGTTCGACAGAACCGCAGACGGGGTGTCGTCGCCCATCGAGGCGAGCGCCTCTTTGCCATCCTCGGCCATTGGTGCAAGGATCTGTTCCAGCTCTTCAATAGTGTAGCCGGCCGCGATTTGACGTTTACGCAGTTCGGCGCCTTCAAACAGGGTTTGTTCGGTGACACCGGCCAGCATCTGGTCCGCATCGTCGATTTTGCCGACCCAGTCGCCAAAGGGTTGCGAGGCAGCCAGTTTGTCCTTGATTTCGGTATCATGGTACAGACGCCCTTTGGCCATATCGACGGCCAACAATTGGCCAGGACCCAGCGCGCCCTTTTCGACAACGTTGGCCTCGTTAATCGGGACCATCCCTGCCTCTGACCCGGAAATCAGCAGACCGTCACCGGTGACGACATAACGCATCGGGCGCAGACCGTTCCGGTCCAGTCCGGCACAGACCCAACGGCCATCGGTCATGGCCAGCGCGGCTGGGCCGTCCCAAGGTTCCATCACCGAATTGCAATAGGAATACATGTCTCGCCACGCCTGTGGCAGTTCGACAGCCTGTTTTGACCAGCTTTCCGGCACCAGCATGGTTTTTGCCATCGGCGCATTGCGGCCCGCCCGGACCAGCATTTCGAACACGGCATCCAAAGCCGCCGAATCCGATGAACCGCCCGGAATGATCGGCTTGATGTCCTCGGCCATATCGCCAAAGGTGGACGACGCCATCCTGATCTCGTGGCTTTTCATCCAATTGACGTTGCCTTTAAGCGTGTTGATCTCGCCGTTATGGGCCAACATGCGAAACGGCTGGGCCAGCCACCATTGCGGGAAGGTGTTGGTGGAATACCGTTGGTGATAGATCGCAAAGGCGCTCTCGAACCGTTCATCCATCAGATCGGGATAGAAAACGGCCACCTGTTCGGCCAACATCATACCTTTGTAGATGATCGACCGGCAGCTGAGCGAGGCGATGTACAGGCCGCTGATGCCGGCCGCCGCTGCCGCCTTTTCGATCCGACGACGAATGACATAAAGCTCGCGTTCAAAGGTTTCCTCATCGATCCCTTTGGAATTCGAAATCAGGATCTGTTCGATCTCGGGCCGGGTCGCGTTCGCCTTTTCGCCAAGGCATGTCACATCGACCGGTACATGGCGCCAGCCATAGATGTAGTACCCCATGCGCAGAACTTCGGTTTCCACGATGGTCCGGCAGGTTTCCTGCGCGCCAAAATCTGTTCGGGGCAAAAAGACCTGACCAACGGCAATCAGCTGATCGCGGTTTGGTTCATGGCCTGTGCGCGTGATCTGATCGTAAAAGAAGGGCACCGGGATTTGCACGTGAATGCCCGCGCCGTCACCGGTTTTGCCGTCAGCGTCGACCGCGCCCCGGTGCCAGATCGCTTTGAGCGCATCAATGCCCGCCTCGACCACTTTGCGGCTCTTGCTGCCGTCCAGCGACACCACAAGCCCAACACCGCAGGAAGAATGTTCTTCTGCTTCGGAATAAAGCCCGTTTTCGGCCATCCACTTGCGCTTGGTTTCTTCTGCTTGGGCCCAAGTTGCATCGTATTTTGTCATTGGCTGTCTCCTTGGTCGGCTGCGGTGCCGGCGGCACCTGACGTCTGTTGTTTCTCTAAAAAGGCCTTTAGGGCCAGTTCTGCATCGGCTTGGGTCATCGCTTTGGCGTCGCCCGGTATGGAATAAAAGGACGGGATCTGGTCAACAAACATGTGCGATGCCACCAGCGCGTCATCAGGATCATCAAAGGCCCCGCGGCACAGGCTGACATGAGCGCTTTGGGCGATCCCTGCCATCCGGTAAAACAGGTTGGTTCCACAGATCTTGCAGAACCCACGTTCGGCCCATTCAGAGGAGCGGTAAACGGTGATGTTCTCTTCACCGACAAACGCGACATCTTCTTTTCTGACGATATGGCCAAGAAACGGGCCACCGCCGGTCCAGGACCGGCAGTCGGCGCAATGGCACGCTTCAAGCTCCGGCAGGTCACCCGGAAGCGAAAACCGTACGGCACCGCACAGACATTTGCCGGTCAACCGTGTCATCCGTCATCCTCGGGTGCAAAAAGTGCAATGGTTTCTTCGGTTGTCATCTTGCGATGGTCACCGGCCAGCGCGTAGCCCGCAGGCGTCATATCCGCGAAGAATTCGAGCTTGAGCGGCGCATCCGCCGCGTTCTCAAAAAGGCCTGCGGCGACATGGCGGGCACCATCATGCACCGTTCCATACCAAAGCGTCGATCCGCAGACCTCGCAAAATCCGCGCTCGGCCCAATTCGAAGACCGGAAGGACTTGGTCGGTCCGGTGAAGACCAAACTGCCAGGATCGGTGGCGAGGGACATGAACATCGAACTCGTATGCTGGCGGCACATGTCGCAATGACAGGCGCGCATCATCGGTTTGGACACGGTCGCCGTCACGGTGACGGCGCCACACAAACAGCGACCATTGATCTGCCTTGGTTCGATTGCGTCCGACATGTCTGATTCCTTGGGCGGGTTATTCCGCCGCGATCGCCTGAGCGTTGAAGGTGTCCAAAATCGCTGTAGCGCAATCACGCCCGTCCCGAATGGCCCATACAACCAGGGACGCGCCGCGCACGATGTCACCGACAGCGTAAACACCGTCCAGTTCCGTTGCCCCGGTCGTGAATTGCGCTTTGATGGTGCCCCAGCGGGTCACTTCCAACCCGGGTGTGTTCCAAAGCTGCGGCAAATCCTCGGGTTCAAAACCCAACGCCTTGATGACCAGATCCGCCTCTTCGACATAATCGGCGCCCTCGATCACTTCGGGGGCTTGGCGACCGGTGGCATCCGGCGCGCCAAGGCGCATTTTCTGGACCATCACACCGTTGACTTTGTCTTCGCCAGTGAACCCTTTGGGCGCGCTCAGCCATTCAAAGTTCACGCCTTCTTCTTCGGCGTTTTGTACCTCGCGCTGAGAACCCGGCATGTTTGCCTTGTCGCGACGGTAAAGGCAGGCGACTGAAGCGGCCCCTTGGCGGATGGACGTTCTGACACAGTCCATCGCGGTATCACCACCGCCGATCACCACCACGCGTTTGCCTTCGGCATTCAGCTCACCGCTGTCAAATTCGGGTACGGCGTCGCCAAAACTCTTGCGGTTGGACGCCGTCAAGAAATCAATGGCGCGGACAATGCCATCTGTCCCGCTGCCGGGCATTTGCAGGTCGCGCGACTTATAAACGCCGGTGGCGATGATCACGGCGTCATGCGCCTCGCGAATGTCGGCAAAGCTGATGTCTTCGCCCACGTTGCAGTTCAGTTTGAACTCTACACCGCCTGCGGCCAGCTGTTCGTTGCGGCGCACGACCACGTCTTTTTCCAGCTTGAAGCCCGGGATGCCATAGGTCAGCAAGCCGCCGGCACGGTCATAACGGTCGTAAACGGTGACTTGTACGCCTGCACTGCGAAGGAAGTCCGCGGCCGCCAAACCACCGGGGCCGGCGCCAATAATGCCGACGCTTTCGGACCGTTCGGTTGCCGGCGTGATCGGCTGAACCCAACCTTGTTCCCAGGCGGTGTCGGTAATATATTTCTCAACGGATCCGATGGTGACAGTGCCGTGGCCGGATTGTTCAATGACGCAGTTGCCCTCGCACAAACGGTCCTGCGGGCAGATGCGGCCACAGATTTCCGGGAAGGTGTTGGTCGCCTGGCTCACCTCATAGGCTTCTTGCAGCCGTCCGGTCGCCGTCAGGCGCAGCCAGTCCGGGATGTTGTTGTGCAACGGACAATGGCTTTGACAATAGGGCACACCACACTGGCTGCAGCGGCTGGATTGCTCTTCGGCTTTTGCATGTGCGTATTCGGCATAGATTTCGCGAAAGTCTTCTTTCCGCTCCAACGCGTCGCGCTTTTCAGGCATGTCCCGTTCGATCTGCACAAATTTCAGCATCGGTTGCTTGGCCACGAGCTTAACTCCCTGAGTGTCGTCTGCCGCGCCTCTTTATGAAAAGTCAGCAGGGAATAAAAGTCATAACTGATGACTTAAATATGGAAGATGCCCGGAAAACAGGATGGTTGATGCCGAAATCGGTCAAAATTTAGGTTTCAAACCGGACCTAACTGCAACTTCCTTTTGATATGTGGTCATTTGTGCAATGAAAAACGGGCCTCTTAAAGATTGATTCGCGACAGATGACCCTTTTCCAACTCATTGTTATTGCTTTGATTCAGGGTTTGACCGAGTTTTTGCCGGTTTCCTCTTCGGGTCACCTCGTTCTATTGCCAGAATTGACATCACTGGATGACCAAGGCGTGGTCATAGATGTCGCCGTTCATGTTGGAACCCTGTTCGCCGTCGTTCTTTATTTCTGGTCCGACGTGCAGGCATCAATTTTGGGCCTTGGCCGGTTGGTGCAGGGGCGGGTCGACACGCCCGGTGCACGGTTGGCCTTGAACCTGATCATCGCAACGATTCCCGTCATAATCGCTGGCTTTCTTCTGCACATCACGGGCTTGGCGGAAATGCTGCGGTCTGTGGCGGTGATCGGCTGGACCATGCTGATCTTTGGTATCGTTTTGTACTGGGCTGATCAGACAGGCGGCAACCGGCTCGAAACTGCGGATTGGAATTGGCGCCATGCGATCATTATGGGGCTTTGGCAGGCGGTTGCCTTGATCCCCGGAACATCCCGGTCCGGGATCACGATTACCGGCGCGCGCCAATTGGGTTATGACCGTCAATCGGCTGCGCGTCTTGCGATGCTGATGTCTATTCCAACCATTGCCGCGTCGGGGTTGCTGCTCAGTTTGGACGTTGCAGCTGCAGGTGATGCGGCCATGACGCGCAGCGTTGCCATCGCGGCTTTTCTGGCCTTTATCTCGGCGCTGTTGGCGCTGTCATTGCTGATGCGTCTGCTGCGCAGCGTCAGCTATACTCCGTTCGTGATCTATCGGGTGATCCTTGGGGTCGTGCTTTTGATCTACGCTTACGCCTACGCTTAAGACCGCAGGTTTTCCGCGGATTCCTTGATCGCGGTGTACTGCCCGGACGGGCGGAAGCGCCAAAGATATTCCGGCAAGATCGACTCCATATCCACCGGCTCGATGCCAAGCTGGGCAAATCCTTTGGCGTCGTCTGACACCACATTGTCCTTGGCCAGGTTTTTGACCTGATCGCGGGTCAACATCCCGTTTTTGATAACCCCAAAGCTGGCGGTCTGCAGCATATCAAAGCCGAAGGCCATTAAACGTGCGGCAAAGAACGGGATATTTATGATGATCCGACGGCGTCGAATAACTTGCAGCATCTGTGTCATCAAATCCCGAAAACTGGCGACATCGGGACCGCCCAATTCGTAAACGCCCGGCGCGGCATCCCCAGTGATCCCTTTGACAATGGCTTGCGCAACATCATCCACGTGAACCGGTTGAAACAAAGTATCGGCGCCGACCACGGGCAGCATCGGACCCATGCGCGCCATACCCGCAAATCGATTAAAAAACTGGTCTTCAGGGCCGAAGACAATGGATGGGCGCAGGATGACGGCGTCTGGCATATGTTCCAAAACGCCTGCTTCACCCAAGGCCTTGGTCTTGGCGTAGTCACTAGCAGCCTCAGCGTCCGCGCCGACCGCTGAAACATGGACCATTGTGCCAATACTGTTTTCTGCGGCAAGCCGGGCGATCCGTTCCGCGCCTTCGTATTGGATGCTGTCAAAGCTGTTCTTGCCGCTCTCGGCCAAGATGCCCACGCAATTGACGACCGCATCCGCGCCTTGCATCGCCGCGGCGACCGAGTTGTCATCCCGAATGTTGCAAAACAGCGGCTCAACCTGACCGACGGCCCCATAGGGCTTCACGAAAAGCGCTTCGTTTGGAAACCGCACCGCGACTCGCACGCGCCACCCCAGCTTTGCCATCCGTCGCGCGACGTAACGGCCGATAAAACCGGATCCACCATAGATCGTGACCAACTGAGACATGCCGGGCTCCTGGCTTGGAAACTCTCCCTTGGATACAGCCCGCTCCGCAGTGGAACAAGGCGGAAAAACGCCGCGCAAATCGGGCTGACAACAAGGCCGTCAAACAATCGGTATTTCCGTCAGAATAAACGCACGAATCTGTTTGACACCCCGCGCAGAGCGGCGTAGACGCCCTCTCCACGACACCAGCCCAGGTGGCGGAATTGGTAGACGCGCTAGCTTCAGGTGCTAGTGTCCGTATGGACGTGGGGGTTCGAGTCCTCTCCTGGGCACCACTTTTTCAATAAAATCAGATACTTGGCGGATGTGTTCGTAATATATTCGTATCCGATCTGAAAAATGTCTCAATAGCTCTTAGCGATTGCATGGCCGGTGGCCACCATCACATCATTCAAGCAAGTGCCATCTGGCAGGTAGATGCGAACCAGGTAGCGGCCATACTTGCCCTTTTCATCTTTCTCAGTCTGCACGCAAAACCATTCCAGATCGACCAGTTTTGAGCGCAGAAAGTCACGCGCGGCCAAACCCGCCTCACGGCTGGTACGCCGATTCACCTCGGGCGCATCGATCCCAAAGAGGCGGCACGGGCCAAGGCGGAACGAATGCCCAAAGCCCAGATCAACCTCAAGCCAGACCGTATCGCCGTCATAGATCGGGTGACGGCCATTTGAACGGACCATCAACCGCGCGTGATATTCATACATTGGTGGATACCTTCTGAAATGGCACGCCGAGCGAGCGGGCGTGTTCGCCTGGGCTTGGCGTATCGCGGTGGCCGGTGACTGCATAGGCGCAAGCCTCAGAGCAGAACCAAGCCTCGGGGTTGTTCACAGGGCCAAATGGCAGGGCAGAGAACAGTGCCCCGAACCAATCATAGGGCGCACCCTCAATCTGCGCGAACCGGCGCAAACCAGGCTCTGGATCGCGGTCCAGGTAAACCAAATCCCAACGATTAGGGTTCAGCGTGATCTGCGCGGGCGACACACCGCCACGGCGGGCCGAGGATGACCAGCATTCATATGTGCCGCCAAGCTCGGCCCGCCCTGCGATGAACTCCACATGGCTGTAGCGGCTCCACGTCACCAAGCGGATTGCACCATCCTGGATCAGATAGGAGGGCCGCAATCGCCAACCTTTGTAGAACGCAAGCGTGATCATTCACTACTCCCCGCCGCAAGGTCGCGCTGCTGATCATACCAGTCCGCGCAGCGCTCAGTCCGCGCATTCTGGCGTGCCAGAGCCTGATCCAGCTTCAACACAGCCATATCCAAGCGATCCCCCTCAGAAATCCCGCCACGCGATGTGCGACGGCAATCACCAGGATACTCGGGCCACACCGCAGCAGCGCGAGCATTACCCAAGGCCTCACCGGCCTGTGCGATGCGCTCCCCGTCAGTTTGAGCGCAGGCGGCGCAAAAGATCGGAATCCACCACGCCATCAGGATTGATTTGTGTTTCACGCTCGAACGCCTCCAATTCAGCGGCAAAACGTAGCGCCTCGCCCTCGGCCACCTGGACCTTTTCTTGCAATGCGCGATTTGCCTCTTGCGCTGCAGCCATGCGCCCGCGCAGCGCCTCTAACTCGGCCTGTGCAGCGGTTAATTCAAACTGCTGCACAAACCCCTCACGGGCGGCGCGAATCGCTTGGCGTTTGTCATAGGTGTGCCCCCACAGCGCCGCACACAGCACCACCGCCAGACCAACGCGGCTGGACAGCAGCCGCCAGCCAAGCGCCCACACGCTCACAGGCCCCGAAGGCAAAGCGCAGTTTCTTCAGCGCGTCGATTCACCAGCCCCCGCACAACCCGGCCACCGGCCTTGTTCCACCATCCCAAAGCCGCACAGCCACCTGCGATGTCGCCGGCATTCAGACGGCGCGTAGCGGTGGAGCGGCCAGCACCCCGAATGCCCACGTTGTAGGCTAGCGAGACATAGGCGGCGTCCCGATGCGGTGTCAGCCGGGTTCCGCGCGTGGTGTCACTGAAATACCGATGCAGGCCGTCGCGGAAATCATCAGTCAAACGGTGTTCCAACTCATCACGGCATTCCGCATCGGTTGCCCGATCCCCCATGCGAACGCCCAGCGTTTCGCCATAGCAGAGCGTCGGCACCCCCACGATGTCACGATAAGCGCAATGCAGGTGACGGGCATCAGAGCATCGGTGTTCGCCTTCCCACTTGATGACCAGCGGCACCAAGACACGCATCGTGGCCCGTTCCGTAGTCTGCGCCATCGCCTGCGCCGCAACAAGGATTGTGCCGATCACCACGACGCCCAGAATAAGCCGCCGCCGCAAAGCCCCTTCATGGGGTTGCAAAACCAGACGGCCCAGAATGCCCAAAACAATGACCCAGATTTGCAGGGCCGACCAGACAGCCGGGTTGGTGTCACGCTCAGCCACCAGGTAGATGATGTCTGGCGCAAGGGTGATCGCCGCAAGGATGTAGAACGCCCAAGCGGTATAGGAACGCAGGACAATGGCCTGCCAGTTTTGATCGAACATGTCAGTTCTCCATAAAAAAGGCCCGCACGGATGGCGGGCCGGTTCGGTTGCAAGATGGCGTCTGTTACTTGGGCCAGAGGCCAAGGCCCTTGAGGGCCGCGACGGAGCCGCCCGCAAGAATGATCAATCCGCCGACCGTCTTCAGGGTCGAAATCACCCGGCGGTTGGCCTTGTACGCGAGAATTATCTCGCGCAGTGTCGTTCCCTCGTGAACAAGGGTCCGCAGTTCGTCGCGGCAGTCTTTATCTTGAAACATCTCTGCCAGAGAATGCAGCGCCGCACGCTCATCCTCCGAGAAAGAAGCCTCCAGGGTCTTTTCTGTCATTGTCCCGCTCATCTCCATTCAGTGGGTGTTTTTATTCACCGCCGGGATTGTGTTGTTATTCGCCCGCCCGGCCCGGTGGCGGCTCAGCCTTGATCGGCGTTTTGCCCGCCTGCCTTATCCTGCTGTCAGAAGCGCCTGCGCTTCAGCCACAGCGTTTGCGCTTTCCGTTTCGGCCCATGTGATCGCGGCCAACGCCTCTTCCGCTATGGTGGCCCCGTCCAGCCGGTTTTCGGCTTCGGCCCGCAGGCCGTCTGACCGGAATGTCACCCAGTTCTGGAATGCGACTTTCTTGCCGATCACCGTCAGATGATCTTCAACCGTTTCGCCCGAATATCGGACCTCTTCAGCCAGTGCCGCGCGGTCCGATTCTGACAGGTTGCCCGCTTCGAACTTGTCGAAGATCGCCCGTTTGACCAGCCAGCGTTTTTGCGTGTTTTCGTCAGGATTTCCCAGCATCGACAGCATCAAAGCATCCGCTTGCCGGTAAAGTTCCGCGCCGAAATGGTCCTTCATACGATCCAGATCAGGTCCAATAATTTGCGCATCGGCAACGGGTGCCTGTGGTGTTCCGTCCAGTTCAATCTGCACGTCCTGATACGGCCATGGGGCGGTGATCTGAACCTGCGCAGGTTCCGGCACGGCCAAAGCGACTGTGCGAGCGTCAATGTCAAAGGTGCCGTCAATGAACAGCGACTGGACCTGCGCCGCAGTTCCTTCAGGTGGCAGGCCGTCAAATTCCCAGCCCTGTCCATTCAAGGTGATGGCAGGTAGGACGGGTCGCATTCGCGCGCGCCCTTGAGAAATGTAGTGGGTATCCGCATCAAACACCCCAAAGATCATGGCTTCGCTGTCGCCAAGCGCTTGATGATGCAGGGTGCTGGGCTGCGATTGCCCAACACGAAGAATGCGGCCTGTTGGGCCGTCATAGACGGTAAAGTCGATCATGTGTTTCTCCATTGAGGTAAGGTTTCTAAAATGCCCATTCGCACCCTTCGAATACCCATCCAGTTTGTGACTGTCTCGATTGACGGCAGCACGGTCGGTTCACGCGCGCCTGTAATTTCCGTCCAATTGGCAAAACCCAATTGGACGAATGATCTGTCCACCTTTTCCCCACCAATATGGACGTTGGTTGACACCGGGGCAGGCACAACAACGGTAGACTTGGACCTAGCAAAAAGCCTAGGACACAGCGAGTTTTCCACCCGCGAAATGAGAACCGTTAGCCTTTCAACACCAGTTTTTGCGTTCAACAGCGCCTTGGCTTTCCCCGACATATCATTGACGCAGCAGGCTCAATTGATAGCGGTTGAAGGACTGGCCGCAGGCGCCCCATACCATGCCATCATTGGCCGAAATTTCCTTGAAAACTGCGCTATACATCTGGATTGGCAAAGCGAAAACAATTGGCTGGACTACCGGGTTAGAGCGACATCGTCAGCCTGACAAATATCCATAGCCACCGAGAACTGGCGCTCCAATTTCCAATGTGGTTTCGGCCTGCAATGCCGCTTCAGCACGATGTTTCTGATCCGGCGGATTCGAAACCCCGTCTTCGAATAAAACCAAATTCGATACATGAAGCGTTGGAATGTTCGCTTGCTCGACTGGACCGTCGGCCAATACCTCCCCCGTGGCCGAAATTTCACCAGAAATCAAAGTCGTATTTGCAGCCTTCATAGCGCCCTCCTATTTCTTGAACTGGTGTGCCGACAGGAACTTCTTGAACACGCGGCCATGCCTGTTCAGGCCGCTGACACGGCGACAATGAACACTGTAGGTGGTCGGGCCGGTGCCTGTGTTTGTGTCCACTGTCGAAATTGTCACATTGGTTTGCGACCCGTTGCCTGCGATATGCTGGGTGAAGCCATTGTTGAAATGCCCGCCGTTGCGCGCGAAACCGAACATCAGGTTGCCATCGCCATAACCGTCGATCTGGGCGGTGAACTGCAACGCCGTGGCATAGCCTTCCCGGTCCATCACCGCGCTGATGACCGTCACCCAGTCTGTTGTGCTGTGGATGTTCTGAAGCACGTTGTCCTGCACATAGACGGGAATAGTGACGGCCTGATCCTTGATCTTCAGGGTGGACACGGCCAGATCCTGAATGTTCGCTTCGACCACGCTGGCACTGGCCAGAATGGCGCTTTCTGCCGTGATAGCACCAGTCATGATCTTGTCGCCGGAAATCAGCGTGGTGCCACCGGGGCTGTAGGGTGCGGGCTGGGTCGCACTTGCATGCGAAACCGCAAGCTGTGGCTTATGGATGAACAGATAACTGTTCGAACCCGTATTAGTGGCCAACTTGCGATAATGAACCGTCGCGTAGGCCGCACCCGCAGGTGCCAGAGCCTTCCCCCAATACACCGGCCATAGTTCTGGGTCCGTCGAAGACGATGTCGCGCCATTGCCGCTTGCAATAACGCCCGACCACGCAAGATGCGCGCCGGACGCATCCAGAAACCGAATGCGCAATTCAAAAACACACCGATGGATCGAGGCTTTCACACTGGCTTCCAGCCATTGCCCGGCTTCCACGGGCACACCAACGGAAACACTACCGTCAGTCAGATGCGGGCGATGTTCGACATCTCGATACCCGTCGCTTGCAGACGAGCCTTGGTAAAGCTGCAGAACCGGAAAATATGCACCAGCCCATGAACCCGGCGGACGCAGCGACAAGGTCGCGGTTGCACCGCTACCGGAACCGCCCGTTCTAATCCACCCTTGTAGCCCGTCGCTGAAATCCGTGTTTGACAGCAGATTGCGGCCCAGACCGACAACCAGCTTATTGGTGGACAGTGTGCCTTCGGCCACCACATCCCCCAACAGTTCCAGCACACCATTGCCCGACCCATCCGGGTTGGCGAAGGACGTTGCCCGCAAGCCCGCGATATTGCCGCCATTGGTGTCAACGGTCACGCCTGCGAAGGCCGAACTGAAGCCATTTAGTTCGGCCACGGCGGATGCGTGGTTGGTGATGGTCGCGCTGGTACCGCCCGCATTCACCTGCAGCTGCTGCATCAAAGTGCCGAAGGCTGTGCTAGCATCGACATCCAGCCCCTTGATGTCGGTGATCTCTGCGTTCAGCGTGTCGGCCAGAATGCCGGAACCCGTTTCTTCCGGGGTTGCGGGGCGGATGAAACAGCGATGGAAGGTAATGTCTTTCGCAGCCTTTGGCGAATTCGGAAGGCCCCAAAAATTCGCAAAGAGGTATAGATCGTGATCAACAAACGTGCCCGCAAAATTCGAGGGCTTCAAGAACACCGCCGACGCACGTTGCACAAATCCTGTCGTGCCAGTTACCTGCATGTGCTGTAGCGCAATCGGTGTGGTGCGTTCGCCTGTCGTTTTGTCCCAATCCACCCGAACCCCGGCCCCGCTCAGACTTCCCGAATTCAAGGTGAAATCAACCTCAACGACATAGGCGTCCAGATTTTCTGCGCCGATCCATGTGGCCCGATGCGAAGCTGTATATAGGCCGCTATTGTCGCCAGACGCACAGACGAAGCGCGCACTCTTCCCAGTTGGATAGACCTGATTATCTGAGAACGTGAGCGTTCCACCGCTTGACCAGCGGGTCCATTTTGTCCCGTCTTGCTCTGACAAAGTCGGGTCTTGAATGCAGCCGTTGCTGAGCGCGGACGGCCCGAACGTCGCTTCCAGCGTGGTCACAGCGGCACTGATCGCGCCATCGGTTTGAACACCAGTGTAATAGTCGCTGGTCAGGGTTGCAGACAGACTGCCGATAGACCCGCTTGGCGCTTCCATTGCTGCTTGCAGCGCTGTGGTGGCCGAAGTGATCGCCGCGCCCGTCTGGGCTTCGGTGTAGTAGTTGTTTGACAGGTCCGACGCGACACCGTCGATGCTCGATTGCAACGTGGTCCGGGCAAGCGCGATGGCTTGATCCATCTGCGCCGTGGTCGAATAATTCTGCTGCAGGTTCGATGCGATGCTGCCCGCTTCGGTCACATCTTCAATGACAATGGACTTGATGTCCAAATAGGCACCGGCTCGCACATAGGAACTCAAGCGGTAGACAAAGGGCAGTAAATGCGCAATGTCGGCCCATGCGCCCTGATCGGTAGCTTCAAATTCATGGGTGAAGACCTCCCATGTATCGACCGAAGCGAAGGACGGATGGAATGTGCTCCACGCACCCGACACCGAACCGTATCTGCCATTCAAACCGCGAAACTGGATGTTGAACGCCCGACCATCGCCCAGGCTGGAAACGCCGGTCAGACGGGCTGTGACAGTGACCTTGTATTTGCGGCCCACGACATAAGGCAGACGGCCACGCGGGGCGATATGGTTGCTCGCCCCCACAGTGGTGGAAATATCAATCCGGCAAATCGGACCATCGTTGGCCGTTGTGACAAAGGACACATTGGCATCGACATCACCCGTTGCTGCCGTCGCACCCGAAATGCTTTCGGTCCAGAACCGGCCCTGCTCAGAAAAGTCAGATGGCAGGGCGTCCGCCAGATCACTGAAGACATCATCAATGTCCGCCTGCAATGTGGTCTGGGCCGTCGAAATCGCGCCGTCAACCTGAACCGAAGTGTAGTAGTTGTTCGACAGATCGGCAGAGACGCCATCAATGCTGGATTGCAGCGCTGTGGTGGCCGAAGTGATCGCCGCGCCCGTCTGGGCTTCGGTGTAGTAGTTGTTTGACAGGTCCGACGCGACACCGTCGATGCTCGATTGCAACGTGGTCCGGGCAAGCGCGATGGCTTGATCCATCTGCGCCGTGGTCGAATAATTCTGCTGCAGGTTCGATGCGATGCTGCCCGCTTCGGTCACATCTTCAATGACAATGGACTTGATGTCCAAATAGGCACCGGCTCGCACATAGGAACTCAAGCGGTAGACAAAGGGCAGTAAATGCGCAATGTCGGCCCATGCGCCCTGATCGGTAGCTTCAAATTCATGGGTGAAGACCTCCCATGTATCGACCGAAGCGAAGGACGGATGGAATGTGCTCCACGCACCCGACACCGAACCGTATCTGCCATTCAAACCGCGAAACTGGATGTTGAACGCCCGACCATCGCCCAGGCTGGAAACGCCGGTCAGACGGGCTGTGACAGTGACCTTGTATTTGCGGCCCACGACATAAGGCAGACGGCCACGCGGGGCGATATGGTTGCTCGCCCCCACAGTGGTGGAAATATCAATCCGGCAAATCGGACCATCGTTGGCCGTTGTGACAAAGGACACATTGGCATCGACATCACCCGTTGCTGCCGTCGCACCCGAAATGCTTTCGGTCCAGAACCGGCCCTGCTCAGAAAAGTCAGATGGCAGGGCGTCCGCCAGATCACTGAAGACATCATCAATGTCCGCCTGCAATGTGGTCTGGGCCGTCGAAATCGCGCCGTCAACCTGAACCGAAGTGTAGTAGTTGTTCGACAGATCGGCAGAGACGCCATCAATGCTGGATTGCAGCGCGGTCTGTGCGGCGGAAATCGCATGATCCATCTGCACCGTAGTAGAATAGTCGCTGGTCAACGTGGCAGATAGCGACCCAATGGACCCGGATGGCGATTCCATCTGCGCCTGCAGCGCTGTGGTGGCCGCGCTGATCGCACCATCGGTTTGGGCGATTGTGTAGTGATTTGTCTGCAGGTCTGAGGCAACGCCGTCGATATTCGACTGCAAGGTCTGCTGTGCCGCAGAAATGGCCTGATCGGTGGCGACAGCGGTGTAATAGTCATTGGCCAGTGTGGCACTGACCCCGTCGATATTGCTCTGTAATTCTGTGCGCAGGGCATTCACGCCCGACAGCGCTTCGGTGACATCGACCACTTCAATGCTGGCCACCCGAACCTTGCCGCTGGTTGAACCACGACTGTTTTGTCGAAGCTGGGGATAGAGCTTGTTGGCCGATGCAGACCCCGTCAGGACAATACGGTCAGAACCGGCAATGCCATAGGCGTCCAGCGCCGCCGCATCGCCCGACACATAGCGCACCGAAGTTTGCGGGCCATCGGCAACCAGAAGCCAAGGGCTGTGCAACTCGGACTGGATGTTTGACTGAACAAGCGTTGTGCCCGTTTGGGTCGATACGCCAAGGTGCAAACGCACCCCTGCGCCGCCATTATCATCAACCACCTTATAGCAGGCGGTGATACGGTAGACCCGGTTCGGGTCAAATTCGACCGGATAGGCTGGGCCAAGATTGGTGTTGTAAACCCCGCCAAATTCGAAGCACTCCCCGAAATCTGCGTCATCGGTGATGAACAGACCCGTGGTCACAGCAGGCTTCACCAGATCAGGCCGGGCCACATGCACGTTGCACGACCAGAGGCTGCGCGGCTCACGCAAGACAGATGCCCCAAGCGGCGCGATATTGGCCTCATTCTCTGCGCGCAGGGCTTCAATCGCCCCTTCAATCGTGCCGCCGGTAAAGCCAGCAACCAGCGCATCATGATCAGCCTGCACATCATCAGCCGCCGCCTGCGCTGCAGCGATACCAGCATCCCTTTGCGAAAACGCCGCGTTCAGCGTTCCGGTGAAATCATTGGTCAGCGCGTTGTGGTCAGCCTGCACATCCGCTGCATCCTGTAGGGCTTGGGTCGCATCCGCAGCAGCGCCATCCGCCGCCGCTTGAGCATCGGAAATTGCCTGCCCAACCTCCGTCGCTAAATCTGTGATGCCCAAACGCAAATCCAGCGTCATAACGGTCAACCAGTCAGACCACGCGACATCGCGCGGGCTGCGCGGGATATAACGCCCCTGAACCTCATATTCAGTCGCAGGCAGAATGCCTTCGGCAATGAGCGCCGTGCCCGCAACCACGTCATCAAAGCGCCCCGAAAACACCACAGCCCCAGTCGCCTTGACGCGAACACGCACCTGCACCGCAGCGACATCATCAACATCACCATTCCATGTGATCATGATCGCTGGAAGACGGCCAAGCCCTGTGGAATCCGGCACCGAAGAGGCTTGCGCCGTCCAGCCCGCAATCGTCTGCGGCGGATAAATCGGGCTTGTGACCGATCCGCCCCCGACAGGTGTGAAATCTACATTCGTGTCGAAGTCATAATCGGTCGGGTCAATTTCTGTCAGATCGACAACCACATCCGCATTGGGCTGGTCCAGAACCCCATCGACACGGAACAGCTTGGCATCATAGCCATTGCGCGCACTGGTCCATTCAACCACGTCACCCGGCTCCAACGCCCAGAACCGTGGCGGCAACGTGAACGTGTGGCGGCGGGCGCGACGGGCTTCATTGAGCGATGCCAGCATCAGGCGCTGCACCTGCTCTGCGTAGGGCACAAGATCAAACTGCACATCGACCATCAGCCGTCGCGCACCGTCTTCGGCCTCATAGTCGGAATTGTTCAGCGGTGGCGCGGTTTCAATCTGCCAGCCCTGATCGGGGTCAGGATACTTGGCGTTCACGCCGTTGACGGTATCCGCCAGACCAAAGAACGGTGTGAATGACTGCTCTTCAGTCGACAGGATGTCGTCATCACTGAAGGACGCAACGGTTGTTTCGGGATGACCCACGAACAGCTTGTAGACACCGCCCGATTCCGTAATGCGGCCCTGACACGCATCCAGCAGCGCTTCCATCGCATCGGCAATCGGCGCGCCCACAGCGATTTCGCCGCCCGACCGAAACTTTGGCTCATTGCCGCCTTGTGCCGCAATCAAAGAGCGGCATTTGTTGATCTGGCCAATCCAATGCGCCACAGGCATCTGTTCTGCGGTGGTGGCCTGCATGCCGTAGAACCAGCGGTCCCCAAATTGCATGCCGCGAAACAGATTATAAAGCTGGACCGCTGGCAACAGATCACCATCGCCGCCCCATGTCGCCGGATCGCTCCACCGCTGCGCGCCCACGCCACCGACACTGCTGTCCTTGGAAGGATCGTAAAACCGCGCGCCTGTCAGTTCGAACAGGAAGGATGGAAAGCCGTTGAACAGGTCTTGATTGATCCGGGCCGTCATCACAGCGTATGCCGTGCCGTGACCGATGGCATTGGCATCCCATGGGCGTTCCGCGTTCGACGCCGTGTTCACCAGATAGCTATCAGCCGCCGTCTGGGTGCCGTCAAAGAACTTCACCCATAGATGATCTTTCCCATCCTTGTGGAACTCTTTGACCGGGAACCCATAATCAGCATGGGCGGTTGCACCAATGGTGCCCGCTTCGCCATTGACCCAAATGCCGTCCAGTGACTGCACCGGAATGTCACTGAGCGAAATCACCATCGTCAGATAGGCGTTCGGTGTGCCACCCGCTTCACCCCATGTGTTGGCATAGGTCAGCGAACCGGCGGTTGCGCACTTTCCGATCAGGAAGGATTGCGGCAGGTCCGCTCCGCGCTGCAGTTGGCTTTTAACGGAAAACTGCGAACCATCACCCTGTTTTTTCCCGGCCAGTTTCATGGCCAGCTTGTTCAGACCGATGCCCACAAGGGTTTTCAGGCCCGCGACAAACAGCGTTCCAAGGAACGTGCCGCCAATGCCAATCGCGGTCGCAATCGCTGTGAAAACTGCCATCAGAGAACCTTCATGAAGTGACGTTCGGCAGGCGCAAAACTGCACCGCCGATAAAGCGCATCCGCGCCTTTGGCTCCGACCGTGGCCAAACTGGCCAAGGCGCAACCCTGTTCTTTCGCCCACGCCTCATAGGCGCAGATCATTTTCATCGCCCATCGGCCACGCGCAGGCGGATCGATCCAAAACACCAATTCGGATGCCACGCGCACAGGGGCCAGCGGTGACTGGACCTGCGCGGCGCACAGCATGCCGCGCGCTGCGCCATCAAGTTCCAGCACCAACGCCAGTCGGTCAGGTTGCGCCATATGCCCGGCCAGCGACCGATCTGCCCATGCCGCATCAAAGGGCAGAGGCAAACCAGACGCGCACACGAAATCCCGCCCCATCCGAACCATGTTCGGGCGGTCAGCATCGACAGCTTGCCGGATCATGTCAGGACGCCGTGCCCCATTTTATGTCCCAGCTGCCCACAACAGCGGCATGTTGCCGGAAGGTGTCATTCACGTTCCGTTGCCGCTGATAGGCATCAGAGCGGGTGGCAGGATTAGACCGGGTCAGTTCTTGGGTGTGCGACACGCAGGTCAGGCTGATCTTGCCATCCTCGTTTTCGCGGGGCGTGGTGATCTCCGGGTCATCGACGAAGCCAAAGAACCGTGGAAAGGCCGGTGCAATCTGCACCAGCGATTCCGGCTCGAACAGACCCCGGAATATCTCGACACGGGCTTGGCGCGCATCATAGGCCCGGATCAAGGCATTTGCATCTGACACCTGACTCAGTTCCACCGTGACATTTTGGACGGTCAAGTTGGAAACTCGCGGAATTGGGCTGACAGAGATCAACGACCCGGCCCCGTCAAACTGCCGCACCTGCACCGCCTGGCTGCGCGAGTCGATGACCTGCATGTCAACAGTGCCCACATCAGACCAGAACCCGGCCTGCACATCCGCGCCCGTGTCCTGATCGCGCACCACGAACCATATGAAATCGCGCACCTTGATCGCGCGACCATTCAATGCGGTCTGGACAGGACCTTGAACGAAAATCATGTCAGCACCTGAATAGCAGTAAAGGAAACCCGCTTTTTGAGGCGCGTTTGATACTGGAACTCTATGGTTCCGGGTTCAATCATCACCTCAATCAAGGGCGGGGAAAGCTCAACGTTCATTCCCGTTAAGACATTGCGGATGTCCGGCAAAACACGAAAACCTCCAACATGATCAGACGGATCAAGCAACTGAAAGTACTCACGCCCAGGGCCGGTAATCACGGACATACGAGCACCAATAGGAAGCACCAAGCCCGCAGGAAGCCCTGCCAGTGACAGCCTTTGACCCGACACACCCTCAATCGAAACGCCATCAAGCAACCCCCTATGACTGGGCTGCCAATTGGCAACAGCGCCTTTGATCAACACACTGTCATTTTCCAAAGCCTGGAGTTGTGCGTGCAGAGCATCCGCTTCAATTAGGCTTACCGGAAAAGACGAAAGCGAGACATGCCAAAGAGCAGGCCCCATGTCTTTTTTGATGGTGATCCCGCCCTGCGTGCGAGAAACCTCCTGACGCCGCATAAGTCTAATGTCGGGTCGATCCCAACACTGCACTGATAGGTCAAGCGTCATACCTGAATGTTCCTTTTGCCTGCCTCGCGCATTGTCTCGATCACACGCGGCTTGAATTCAGCCTGCGCGCGCTGCATGGCCGATTCCAGCCGCGCCACTGCCTCGGCATCAGCACCACGCGCATCAATCACAGGTGAGAACGTAACAGAGACACCTGATTGCCCAGAAGATGCGACGCCGAGCTTGCCATTGGGCAGGCGCGTAAGCGGCATGATAGCCTCCGGTCCAGCCTCGCCCATGAGCCCCATTTGCCCACCTTTCATCGGAAAGTAGGTTGGCCCTCCAACCACGCCGCCGTTGGCGTATGCCGTGACGTGATGTCCCCCTGAGAAAACGTTGCCATTCGCACTAGGAAACAATGCGTCAAACAGACCGCCCAGCAATCCGCCACCACCGCCACCGAGGCCGCTGAACAGACCATTCTTACCAAACAGAGCCGCCTCCAATGCCGCCTTGGCCAGCATCTTGGCCACATTTCCCAGAACGTCCGAGAAGTTCTTGCCCTCCACAATCGCATCAATCAGCCCTTGCTTGAGCGAGTTCTGCGCCTGTTCCATGCGCCGCGTGCTGGCCTCGGCCTCTTCCTGGCGTGACTGCAATTCCTGTTGCACCACGTCCAGCTCTGCCAGCGCGGCAGCGGTGCGCTTGATCGCCTCGCCATAGGTTTCCTCGGAACCCGCGATCTTTTCATTCAGATCGATCCCGCGCCGCTTGGCACCTTGCGTCAGCAGGTATTCAGCCCTGAGCCGCGCTTGTTCCTCGGCTGATTTCCCGATCAGGCTGTTTTCAAACTCTGCATCGGTAATCTGCGTTCGCATGAGATCAGCATAGCTGGTGCGAATATCCTGCAACCGCTCACGTTCTTTGGCCTCTTGCTCCAAGAGCCGTTGGCGTTCGCTTTGCTGCTGGATTTCGGATTGCACCAGCGCCGTATTGCCAAAGGCCGAGGCCTCTTGCAGACGGCGGTTGCGATTAACGCCATCGTTATCGCCTTGGAGCCGCGCGATGGCAGTTGCAATGTCCTGATCCGTCCCACCTCGAACAGCAGGCAGGATGCGGTCAGGCAGAGAGCCATAATTGTAGGCAATGGAGGTCAGCGAGGCTTGCTGCGCCTCTGTGAAGCCGTTGAAACGATCACGGCCAATCTGACCAATGATGCCGTCTTGGAACTCGCCCACACGGCGCAACAGATCGCGGTTAGCATCCTCATAGGACACGCGCATTCCCTCAAACTGCTTGATGGTTTCAATGGCACTGCCTGACACAGCGTTGCGCCGCATTGTTTCGCCCTGGATGCGTGAGCGACCATATTCCGCCGCCGCATTTTGCGCAGCCAAGGACAGATCACCATCAAGCCCTTGCGCCAGACTGCGCAGGCTCTCGAACCCATCCTTTAGGAAGTTCAGACGTGCCTCCAAGCTGGACAAATCAGCGTCGTCAAGATCACCAACATTTTGCTCGGCATCGGCCACTGCCGCAGCGAGCTTCAATGCTTGTTGATAGACCTCATTGTCTGGATCAAATGTGACACGCTCCAACGCCCCAATCAAAATTTCCGTTTCAGCGGTCAAATCGGTGACGCGGCCCTGAGCATCGGTCAGGCGTTCGATCTCTTCATCAATGCCAGCGATAACCGCGCGAGACGCTTTTATATGGTCCAGGTCGCCATCAAGAGTAGCTTGCCGTAGTTCTTGCTCTGCAATTCCCCGATCATAGATCAACTGAGCCAGTTCACGCTCGCGCTCGGCATACTTTGCGAAAATCTGTTCGCGGCGGCGCTCTTCTTCGGTCAGGCTAGCCTCTACCTGCTTAGACGTGCTTTCGATCAACTGCTGAATCCGAGCAATGTCACCAGAAAAAACGTCTACCAGTTGTTCTGATGACTCCGCCGCGCGGGTGAAAATAGCAAGCATTTCATGCAAAGCATCAAGCCGTTGCTCTGCACCCACTGCCTCATTCACATTCTTGAGCGCTCTAACAATGGCCTCAGCATCGTCGCGAGCAACGTCATATGCACGCGTAACCGATGATACGGTGCGCTGAAACTCGCTCTCAGAAACGCCGCCAGGACCAGCATTTCTGCCGCGCCGGTCAACAGTTTCAGAAAATCCGCCAAACTGATTGGCAAAACTGGAAAAGCTCTGATCAAGCTGTAATTCAGCAACTGCACCAAGCATGGTTGCAAGCTGCCCATTAACCGAGGCCATCTCATCCGCGAGATCGCCATATTTCTCGCGCAGCGTTTCGATAGGTGTAGCCGCTGCCTCAGCAACTGAAACATAAGCATCCGTGGCCTCAGAGAGCGCTTTCATCTGCTCTTCCAGATCAACTGCACCCGTCAGGTTCTTGTAAAGCGCCGCGCCAAGCGGGATCAGAATTGCCGCCGCTGCACCGGCACCTGCACCAAAGGCACCAAACGCTCCGAGCAATTGAGGAAGCTGCTGGCCAAGCGCCTGCGTGGCAGATGTGCCTGCGCCAACTTGCGTGGCAAAGTCCCCGATCTGGAACCCGACATTTTGCAAGGCCCCACCATAGGAACGAGAGGCACCACTGCCTTGACGCATTGCAGCGCCGAACTTGCCCGCGCCTTTGCCGCCGCGCTCCAAATCCTGCACAAGACGCTCAAGGCCCTGCTCATATTCCTTGTTGGTGATCGCGCCGATCTCCACGGCGCGGTTCAGTTCTTTCACCCCGCGCTCGTATTTCTTGGCACCAGCATAGGCTGGATCATACTTGCGCGAGAGGCGGTCAATTTCACGGGCGGTGGCCTTGAGGGTTTCATTGTTGGAAACCTTGGCCATCGCCTCATCAAACTTCTTGGCAGAGCGCTTGGCGGCTTCTTCGTATTTGGCAATGACCTTGCGGGTTTCGGCCTCCATTTTGGCCGTGGAAAACCCCGCCTGGATCAAAAGATCGCTGTCATCCATCCCTAAAAACCCTCAATGCCAAGTTCGGATAGACGCTGATCGCTGATCGCTTCACCCGAACCACCGCTCTTTTTCCAACCGTTTGCACGGCCATATCCATCAAGAGCAGCCATGAATTGCCAGTGACTCATCCGCCCCACTTGCGACGGATCAAACCCCATTGCCGCACCTAATCCGTAGAAGGTGCTGAACTTCCATTTTCCGTTTTTTGTTCTGCCGGTGTCGGCTCCATCACCGGCCCAGTCTCCCCCACGGGATCATCGGATGGACCGTATAAAGCGTGTGCGAGCACCTCTATTGCAGGCCCTTTGAAGTCCGCCTTTGGATGCTGACCAAAGACACGCTGCATCAACTTTTCAGCCTCAAGGTTATCCAAGCCGCCACCGATCAAACCCCAACGAATGACCTCAAACAGATCGCCCGCGTTCCATTGCCCAAGGCGGATTTTATTGAGCAGGAACTCTGGCCCTGCGTCCACGGCACCTTGCAACCCCTCAAGATGCGCAAGAGCGGCAAGCGTCATAGGATGCTTGCCACCCGGCCAAATCACTTCGATAGGCTGCATGGCTTAGGCCGCTTTCGCGGCCCGCGCGGGCGTACCATCGAACTCAAGCTGAATCGACGCAGATACCTGCTGCCCTTTGGTTCGCTGATTGGAAACCTGAGTAAGGAATGCAGGACCATGCTCATATTCCGTCTCACCAACGGCAGCTTTGGTGTTGCCGATCCGCGCGAACTTGGTTTGGCCGCTGTAGAACCAATCCATGATAGTGCCGTGCGATTGCTGCGCCCAGACACCCTCGCCCGAGGCCGATACGTCAATTGAGCGCACCGATTTGCTCACCTT
This sequence comes from Paracoccaceae bacterium, assembly GCA_965198725.1. Lineage (GTDB taxonomy): Bacteria > Pseudomonadota > Alphaproteobacteria > Rhodobacterales > Rhodobacteraceae > CBDAPX01. The sequence goes on along the minus strand of CBDAPX010000001.1, from coordinate 964,316 downwards.
CAACGGCAAACTCTCATCATCGCAGTCAGCGGGCACCTCTGAGGTGTCTGTTTGTGCCTGCCGTGTCACCGTGACACCGACAAGCCCGCAAATCCGCGACCATGTGTTACCGTCATCACTGATCTCAAGGATCATCTCTTCAAACTTTTGGGTTACAGGTTCAGCCATGTCAGTCCTCCATTAGAAACGACCCCCTTGCGGGCCGTTGGCTGTTTAGCCCTGGCGCGGGATGCGCTCAGGAGTTCGGGGTTTCTTTGCTTGCAGGTGCAGGCGCAGGCGTGGCCTGGGCACATCCTGCTTTGATCGCCGCATCAATGAACTCGGTCGGGAAGGATTGAGGCTTTCCGCTAGGATATGCAGACCAGCCCACATTTTTCTTGCGGCTTGAGTAGTGAAATTCGCGTGTAAAGATCGCCTTAGGCATGGATCGCCTCCTTGATTGCGCGGCGCACAGCCGCCCTGATTTTGCGCTTGAACTTGGCCTGCATGGCCCACCATGCCGGATAGAAAAACGGTTGGGCCGTTGCCCCTGGATGATCCGTGCCCCGATTGGGCTGCGCATGTGGCAGCGTGCCGAACTCCACCAGCCGCCCATACCACTCGCCCGCGTAGAAAGTGATGCGCAGCGTAGCGAACTGCCTGCCAGCGTTCTGGCCGCTGCGAATCTCATCAATCACCAGTGACCCCTTTGGGGCATCGCCCCAGGTCCAGGCGATACTGTCCTTCAGATCACCACTGCGCACTGGCACAAGCGATTTCATAAAGGTCACGATCTCATCCGCGCCCTCTTCCATCGCCTGAGCCGCTGCCCGCGCGGCGATCTCTGGCGTGCGCTCAAGCTGAGCCTTGAGACGCGGATTGAGCTTTGCTGTGGTGGCCATCAGCCTTCCTCAACGATAGCCCGCACCTGCACCACGCCGTGCTTTTCGCCGTCTGGCTCATCCAGCACGCGCACCAGGACAACATCACAAGATGATAGTGCGTGTGCCCCGAGATCGCCCGTTGCACCATCCAGCGCAGTCTCAATGGCGTCTGTCAGAGCGTTCACCTGATCCCGCCGCCCCTGCTGCTGCGTCCAGCAATCGATCTGGAAATAATGCTCTCGGGCGCGGATGCAGTCCGCATCGCTGCGATTGTGATAGTTTGGACCGATGGAACAATAGGGATGCAAAGGCGCGTCTGGAATGTCATCCCAGACACGATCTGCAACGATACCCGCCACCCTGGCATCAGCCAACAGTGTTTGCACCAGGAAGGCCTGCAAAGCGTTTGCCGCGCTCATATCTTGGCCTCCACCAGCATCTCCAACGTCGCACCATCCTCGCGGCGCTTGGGCAATTCCCGCACTTGATAGGACTGCTCGCCGAACTTCACGATCCAATCCAGGCGAATTGAATCCAACACAGAACGCTTGCGCAGGATCAGGATCGCGGGCCTGCGCCCTTGCATCCGAGACGCCATGACAGCCTCACCGCCACGCAGGTAGCGCACCGCTGCCCAGGCGGGGAATTCCTCATTCCAGCCCTCTTTGGAGCCGCCAGTTTCCGTGCGCTCGCCCTCGGTTGGGCTGCAAAACATCACCCTTGTATCCAGGCGTATCTGATTGCCGGCCATCAGCCGAACTCCCGTGGCCGATAATACCGCTGCTGCTTGATCAGCGCCTTCACGTTGAATGACACAGAGGCCTCGGTGAGATCACCGATGGACACACCTGCATCATACCATTCCTTGACGATCAGGATGATCGCATGGGCAAGCCCTTTGGGCAGTTTCCCCTCGGCATAGCCCACCGTTGCCTCTATCCGCACGCTTTGCGCTTTGGAGGGATCAGCAATCGCCAGTGCTGCATCTACCAGCCACAGTTGCGGCTCATCATGGCAACGCTGCACGTCCACCTGATCCAAGGCAATCGCGGTCTCTGCCACCAGCGGCTGAATCACCGTCACAGACGTGATCTCAGAGATAGGCGCAATCGGGAACCACCAGCGCCGGAACCCATGCGCCTCGGCCAGGTCAAATTCAATCTCAACGGCCCGCTCAGTCAGCGGGCGGCGTGATGCGACCTCAACGACCTCCTGCGCGGCGCGGAGATAGCTTTCAATCGTCAGAGGATCGTCAACCTCAATCCACGGCATCGCCTTGCCGAAATCCTCAACGGATACAGCAAGCGGCAGGGGGTCATTTCCTAGAAGTCGCATCAGCGCGTTTCCTTACTTGCCGCCCTGCTTGGGGGGCTTGGCCGAGGTGGTTTCCTTAGCCGCATCGGTTTTGGCCGGTTCGGTCAGCGCGGCCTCGCGGGCATCCAGATCGGCCTTGAGCGCATCAAGCTCGCCAGCGTACTTGTCCATCTCAGCCTCATCCTTGACGATGGACTTTTCGCGCTCATCAAGTTTGGCCTCGCGGGCGTCCAGTTCGTCGGAACGCGCTTTGGCCTGCTTTTCCAGTTCAGCCGTGGCGGCTTCCACCTGGCGAGCAATCTCAGCCTGCGCCTCTTCACTGTCCACTGTGATGGTCAAGGTCTGTGTGTCGCCCTTTGGCGCTTCATATTCCTCAGCCACCTTTTTCTTGTTGATCAGGTCATCTGCCATCTCAACATCAAAGCCCGCTACATCGCCCTTGGAATAGGCCTGGAATGCAGCAGTGAACAAAACGATCTTTTTCATGGGTCTTTCTCCGAATGGGTTAAAAAACGCCCCGCGATCACCGCGAGGCGCTATGGGTTTTGACGATCAGGTCAGAGTGTCCAGCCTACGCCCTTCAGGCCAGACAGAGCCTCATCATGGCGCGGGGCCAGATCGTGTTCGGAGATCGCGCGGAACAGCGTCAAATCCTGCTGGAACGCAGATTGCGTGTCACCGTTCGAATCCACATATGCGGCCTGGAACGAAGTCTCGAATTCCAGCGTCATCGCGTCACCGATGAACACCTCATCAAAGTCACCGAAATAGACCTCGGTTTCGTTCCCGCCCGCGCCCAGGTTCATCGGAATCTGAGACGTGGTTTTGATCGGATAGCCAAGCAGCGTGCCATTCTGCTGAATGGACGGATACAGGTAATTGCCGCCATTCGGATCGCGCCGCGCGGCCAAGAAATTCTTGGTTGCCGCCCGCATGATCCAGCCGCAGGAAACCATGCCCACATTGGCATCTTCCACCTTAGACACCAGGCCGCGCAGCGCCGCGTCAACGGTCATCGGCGCGTTGGCCACACCCGCAACCCAATTGGCAGGCAGCATCCAGTTCTTGATACCCTTGGGGGTATTGGCGGAACCATCGCCGCGAATGAAGGCCAAATCCTCGCGCAGCGCCATGACTTTGAGAATGTCATCACGCACCAGAGCAGCCATCGCCACGCTGGAATGACGCAACAGCGAGTTGCCGACAGGAACCAGAGCGGTCAGCTTTTTGAAGCTCTGATCCACTTTGTCAAAGCCAGGTTCGCTGACGGGCATCGCCGCATTCTCGCCGGTGTAGCTCGCGGTGGCCGAGGAACTCTGCCGTGCATGGCGCATCTGGCCAGCAGGCATATCGATCATCCGCGCACCAGAGGCACGTACAGCCACGCGCGGGCGCAACAATTCGATCAGTTCACTGGCCTGGGCACGCGGAATGGTAACGCCACCAGCACCCTCGGTTGCACCCGACAGGGTAGCAGCCACACCCGAATTGCCGCCATCCTCAAGGAACTTTGCAGCCTTCTCGGTGTCACCTTTCGTTGCGGCCAGCGCCTGGAACATCAGGCCCGCCTCAATGCCCTTGTCAGCATCGGACTTGGGCTGAGCGGGCGCAGGGGTGTTCTGAGCCTGATCGTTGCCCTCATCGCCCTGGGCCGAGGTGGCCTTGGCTTGTTCAACGGCCTCAGCGCGTTTCACCGCCTTGTCAGCCGCTTGGAACTCCGCCTCGGCAGCATCAAACGCCGCCACGGCATCAACCATTTCTTGGGCGTCAGCCGCCGTTTCGGCCTCTTCCAGGGTCGCAATGGCATTGGCACATTCTTCCATTTTGGTTGCCGCGCTCGTGCGTTCGCGGCGAAGATCGTTGATGTCTTTCATCTGATTTTCCTTTCGCAGATCAGACGCTGCAAAACGCAGCAGGTTGGCCCCGCCGCGTGGGGCAGGGTGTTCAGGCACAGCGATGTGCAAGAATTCAGGTGGCGGCGATGGCCTGTGCGGCCTTGGCTTTCGCCGTCATGGCCCGCCGCCCAGAGGTGCGCGGCTTAGGCCCATACTTGGAAAAGATGCGAGCATAGAAAGCATCCCGCGTCTCGGCGGCATCGATCAGGCCGCGCGATTGCGCCTCTGATACCTCAAAGGCCCGCCCGCCATCCTTGGCGTCATCAGTGGCGCTGATCCGTGTGGGCAGGTCTGCCGGCGCGATCTTGCGGCCAGTGGCAATCGCCTGGTGGAACTTGGCCTCGGCCAGGTCCAGCACTTTCTGGATTTCCGCCTTGCCTTCCTCAGTCGAAGGATCAGGGTTCTTGGCCTGAGCGTGCGAGGAACGGAATTCATAGAATGGTTCCTCTGCTGCGTAGGCCCCGCGCATCGTGCCAATGGACCCGATCAAGGAACCTGCCGTGGCGGTGATCTCGGTGGAGGCGCAGGCCAGCCAATATCCTGCCGAGGCACAGAGCGGGTTCACCAGCGCATGAACCGGCTTCACTTTGGCACAGGCTGCAATGGCGGCATTTGCAGCCTCAACCCCCAGAACCATCCCGCCTGGTGTGTCGAATTCCAACACAATGGCGGAAACCTCTTCATTGCTGGCCAGCAGGTTCAGCGTTTCCTCAAGGCCCTGATAGGTGGCCCATCCAAGCCAGCGCTCCAAAACAAAGAGGTTCGGCGTGAGCAGCCCCTTGACCGGCACCTCGGCAACACCGCGCGAGATCGCAAAGCGCTCGCCCCGCGCGATCATCGCCGCATTGGTCACAGCCTTGGTTTCGGCTTTGGGCATCGGCAGGCTCAAGAGCGCCTGCGCACTCTGAGCGCAGATCGCCAAATCAGTGGCCGCGAACAGGCTGGCAATTGTTTGTTTCGTCATTCCTCAGTCTCCTTTTCGCCGCTCTTCTCTTTGTCCCGCGTCATGTTCGGCGCAGGGTTCAACTTGTCATCATCCGGCCCATCAGTGATCGGCAGGCCGAGGCGTTTCTGGGCATGGTTCGCAGTCATGAACGGGCCACCCACGGCCTTGTGCATGGCGTCATAGCGATCCTTGAGTGTGGGGCGCATTAGCGCGTCAAAATCATGCTCAAGAAAGTAGCCCGCCTCACGCTCGCCCCGCGTGAGCAGCGCCAGGGCCAAGCCGGTTTCAATGAACCCGCCCCAATGCAGCAGAGCATCCGTGCGATAGTCGATGGAACTTTGCTCACTGTTCGCCTTCACGCCACCCTCAACATCCTGCACTTTGAAACCAGGCACGCGGTAAATGCCCAGGATCTGCACCTTGTCGAACTTGCGGCTTCCCAACAGTTCCTGATCGGCAGCAGACATATCCAGGCGGTTTGCCTTTGTCCCCTCAGGCACCATTGCAATGCCCGATTCATTTGGATTACGCAGCCGATCCCCAAGCCGAGTAGCATTGCGCTCCCAACCATCATCGCCCTCAAAGTTGTCAGGCAGTTCGATCAATGCCGAGAGAGGCCTACCCGATGCAGCGCGAGCCGCAGCCTCTTGACCGGCCAGAGCCAGCCCCATACTTTCAGCCGCCACCTCAATAGGCGAGCGGCCCATCCAACCATCCTCAGACATATAGCGCAGATGCGCCATTGAGCGGCTTGGCACCCGCCGATGGACCTGTGCGCCATCCTCAAAGTCATAGAACCGCTGACGGCCATTGCGCAGAACGGTTGGCCGATCCTGCTTGATCAGATCGATCATAGTCAGTTCGCCGGAACCATCCCGAGGCGTGTAGGCAAAGGCATTGCCACGCAGCGTGAAGGCATAGGCCAGCGTGAAGCGCAGAACTGAGGCCGGAACGCCATCGCTCGATTCCACGTTCATCAGATAGACCAACGGGTGATCTCGGATCACCTCTTCCTCGCCATCATCCTTGAGCCGCTTGAGCAGCAAAGGAACCTTGGAGGTATCGCCCGCCAGAACGCTGCAACAGGCCGTCACGGTTGCGTGCTTTTGGGCGATGGTTGCCGAAACGCGCGGCAGCGTTTTCACGCGGCTTTGCGACCCCCAGCCGGTATCTGAAAGCCAACCGGCAGGTTTGGATGTGCCCGAGGTTTCGCCAGCAGCCGCAACCATCGGCGGCTCTACCCGCGCGGCTTGGCTCTGGCCCGACCCCAATAGGCGCGAAATTAAACTCATACGAACATGATCTCCCGCGCTTTGCGTTTCTCTTGCGCAGCCGCCGCTCGGCCAACTGCCATGATGGAAGCCACGGCCGGATCAATCCGGCCCGAGGCCTTGCCTTTGTTCGGCTTGATGTTCTCAGCCGCGTCCATGTCGCAATGAACATTGCCCACGGCCCAGGCGAGAACAGGATTGCCGCCATGTTGCAGCCGGTTCTGGATCACCAACTGCTCAAACCGTTTCATTGGCGGTGACATGGACACATACCCCTGCCGATGCGGAACCATCAGGAACCCTCGGCGGCTCAGTTTCTGAGCGAGGTATTTCATGCCCCATTCGTCATAGGCCACCTCTTGCAGGTCAAAGGTTTCCTTGATCTGCACCAGGCGCTGAAACACCTGATCCTCATCGATCACGCCGCCTTTGTGGACCTCAAGCCAGTTGGCATCTTTCCAAGCGATGTATGACCGATTCTCAGTCTGCGCCCGCGTGATGAACCCTTTCGGACCCTCGGGCAGAAAGCTGTAAACCAGCAGATACACCTGATCTTCAACAGGCACCGCCACGGCTATGGCAGTCATGTCCGTGGTGCGCGACAGGTCCACCGCTGCCCAGGCAGGACGGCCATAGAGCATCTCAACGTCAAACTTTTCGCCGCCCTTGTCCCACACATCACGGCCAATCCAGGACTGCGAACCCTCGGTCCAAAGATTGAGGTGCAGCCGCCGAAAGTTCGGCATTTGCCCCTGGATCGCGCGAGCGCGGTCATAGATCGTGCGTAGCTCGCCAGGGTCAAAGGCGATTCCCATGTTGGGATTTGCCATCGCCCAAGTGTTCGGATCGCCTGGATCAGCATCCTCTGGCGGCTCGGCCACGTAGCCAAAGAACGTGTCATCCTCCACGTCACCACGCAGAACGTCCTCGGCATACTTACGCAATTCACCGCAGATAGAGGCGCGATCCGCGCCCGCCGTGGTGATCGCCCAATCAATCGGCTGAGGCCGCGCCATCATGGAGTTCACCACGATCTCCGCCAGTTCCCGATCCGTCCAGCGGTGGACCTCATCACGCGCCGCGAAATGCGGGTTGATCCCGTCCGTTGAGTTGCCGTCACGGCTGAGGCACTTGATGATTCCGCCCGTTGGTAGGGTTTCAATGTGGTAGCGCCACACCTTCATCAATGTGTTGTTCAACACCGAGGCCTGCACCATCCGGCGCAAATCCTGGAACAGCAGCCCCGCCTGATCTCGCGTGGTGGCCGCGCAATACATCTCTGGCGTCTGCTCGCCATCGAATAGCTGCGTATAGAGCGCGGGCACCGCCGTATCGGTGGTTTTGCCGTTCTTCTTTGCCACCTGGTGATAGGTGTAGCGGAATCGGCGCACCAGCTTGGTTTCAACCTCGCCCGTGATCGGATCAACGAAATCGCGCGGTTTCTTCCACCCGAACACAGACCCATGCCGGAACATCTGCCAGGGCTGCAAGGTCAGTGGCTTGCCTGCCATGTCGCCCTTGGTGTGGGCAATCATCTTGGCAAAGTTCAGAACGCGGCTGGCCGATTGGCAATCAAACACCAGACCACGATCTGCCCCCGTTTCCAGATCGCGGAAATGGCGCTCACAGGCGAGGCGCACCAGTTCACCCGCAACGATCTTTCCATCCAGCACATCCGAGGCATAGCGCGAAACGGGATGGTCAAGGGGTTGCATCCAGCCCTTCTTTCAGCATCGCAAAGAGATCACCTTGATCTGTGTTTGCGAGGCGTTTGTCATCCACAGGCGTCATGCCAAAGAACGCACCGAACTGGCGCAAAATCGCAAGCGCATCCAATTGAGCCTGCCACGCCGCTGTTTTCTTCTGCTGCATCCCGTTCCGTGTTTTGACGGTATAGGTGCGACCCTCCAAATCGATCACGGTTTGCAGTTCCATCACATCATTGATGGCGCAACACACAACCGCGAAATTATCCTCATAGATCGGTTCAAGGCGACCCAGACGAACCATCTCTGGCGCGAGGCGATCCCAGACCTTTTTGGCCCCTTCCGCCATGAGATCGGGTGGCGGCGGAACCGGGCGCGAGGAAGCGCCTTTCATTGGAATGACGTTATCCAGTTCAGGTTTCTTACCTTTCATCATTCCCTCCTTTCCTCAAAACCAGTGGGCTTTTTTCCCCAATTCAACCCGCGCAACAGGAGAGCTTCAGGGCGCGGTCGGCAGCAGGGGCCACCTAAGAAATTGACCACCCCCCCTATATCGACAGGGGCGCGATCAGTCTGACTTGTTCAGTGTTTCGCTGGCCGTCTTGCGACCATGACAGGGCGAACAAAGCGCCTGCCAGTTGTTCCGATCCCGAAACAGTTTCTTGTTGCCACGATGCGGGATGATGTGATCCACCTCTCGGGCCGCTGTGACCAACCCAAGCTCTTCACAGTGCTTGCAGAGCGGGTTGCGCTCAAGGAACGCTTTGCTTTCGCGCCGCCACCATCTGGTATCGTAGAGCTTGCGAGCCGCTGCGATCTCGGGTGTGCGTTGTGTGCGCTGCCATCGCTGCGCATCCGCTTGCCGCTTGTCTGCCATATGCTCTGCGCACCGCGTCTGCCCTTCCTCTGCGAATTCATCACAGCCTGGAAAGGAACAGAGCCTACGGATCATGGACAACCTTTGGAGATTTGTGGGCGGGACCAACTGGCTCCCGATACATCCCAAGGATGGCAGACGTTGGCTTTACTGCATTCCCACAAATAGAAAAGCGCCCAACGATTTGTTGAGCGCAATTGTTGATGATGCACATTTAGTGGCACGCAGGTGAGGTAAGCGTCAAGCCCCTTTGTGAACCGCCTCTGAGAATTGCTCGAACCCAAGCGGCATATCAGCGTCATGGATTGTATAGCTCGCCTGCCGCCGCACTGGACCCATCATCCGATTGAGAGCCTCGGCCAGCGCCTCCTGTAGCACCATGACATTGCCACCCCATTTGCTACACCCATGCGCCCGCAACACCTCGGCCAGCGTTTTCTCTTCAAGGCAAACCATATCCACCAGCCGCCGATCTGTGATCCCGCTGCGCTTGGACGCCTTGCCCTGCCGCTTCACCTCCAAGGCAAAGCCGTCACCGATCCGGCGACGGATGCGCTTGATCTGATCCCGATCCCGCAGCACCGCATCAATGAACCCGCCATCGCCGCCCGCGCCACCGCCGCGCAATGTCTCCACCGAGGAACAGCGCACACCGGCTGAGGCGTGCCGTTCCCACAGGTTGCGATAGTGACGGCCCATCGTGACCTGGGCAGGCGTGAACGGGGGAATGAACTCAGCCTTCTTGCCCTTGTGCGCAAGCCGCGCCCGATGGGTCATGAGATCAAAGGCATCGGCCCGCTGGATCGATTTGAAAGGCTGACCATCCGGCCCGATGTGACCTGATGGTTTGAGTTCCCATTCATCCTCGCCCTTGGGATAGAGCTTCATTGGTGTGAACGCCCGCACTGGCCCACGCGCAGGAGCCATCGGTATCTCAGGGCCGCACCCATCTGGCACAGCGCCAAGCGCCTTGACCCCATCAATCCGCGCCTGTTCGCCCAGGGTGCGCACGTCCATCGCCATTGCCACACCGTGCCGGTTCACCAAGAACACCCGCTCATATTTCATGCCACTACCCCGTCGCCCTTAGCATTGATCAAATCCAGGCAGCGGCGCTGCGTCTGGTAGTAATGCTCAACCCAATTCAATTCTCGCTGACTGGCCCGCCCCACTTCCTGCTCTCTCTTGATCCGAGCGAGGGCGCTGCGATTGTCATCCGCTTCGCGCTTGATCTCAGACAGGGAGTAATTGTTCGGGGGCGCTCCGAATTTCTTGAGATACCAGAACAGTTCCACCAGATAGCCACCCACCTCAGCCGCGCTGCCCGCCGCCGATTGCAGATAGGACCGCACAAGGCGGCTCTCACTGGCCGGTGGAAACTGGATGGCCCGCGCCCAATTGTAGATGGATACCTCAGCAGGCCACACATTCTTGTGCTTGCCGCCCGCATAGCGCTCAAGCACCTCGGCCAATGCCTTGAGGTTGTCAGCGGTCATATAAGCAAGACGCGCCTCAAGATTGGCCAGCATCTCATCCTCAGCCGCCTTAGGCATTCCCCGCTTTCGGATCATGCCGCCTTTGGTCAATGGCAGTATCAGGTTCTCTCTGACCCGTTCCTTGCCTGCTCTTAGCGCCTCGCCTTCCATGTCATGCCCCCTAATCTTTCTAAGCAAATCCCAAGTTATCCACAGGCAAACCGCCTGATTTTTGGCGCTGATCGGTATTCTCTTTTCTTTTTCATTTTCTTCTCTTTTCCTTTCAGCGGCTCGGTTTTCGGCAGAAATGAAACTTCCAAAACCTTCCGCAAATCCTCCCAAAATCCTCCGCAGGAATTTCCAAAACTTCCGCTGGAAGAATTGGCACGGTTTTCTAGGGCTGCTGTGAAAGAGCCTCCCACGCCTCCTGGATGCGCTTCACCGTGGCGCTGCCGCCTGGATAGGCGTCCTCAATCCAATCGCTGATGCGGTTGATCAGTTCCTCATTCTGGGCGATGCGAGCGCCGCCAGGGATGTTGACCTTGAGGTTCTGGGCAATCGTGCCGAGCCGCTTGCGCATACGCTCATCAGCGTTCTTGGCCGCGTTGCGTTTCTTGGAGCCGAGCGCCTCAACCGCAACCTCGGTCACAACGGGATGCGCATAGCGCACCTCACCGTTGTCACACTGCACCTGATACCAGCCATGCAGCGGCGTCACATCACGCCGGATCAGCGCCTGCCATTTTTCCAGCGGCAGATTAAGATCAAACGCAAGCTGCTTGTCATCACAGGGTAGCGTGCCGATAGGCGAGCCATCCTGGGCAATGCAGAAAAGCTGGAACCCATACCAGCCCACCTCAGGATCGCAAGTTTTGCGGAACTCACTCCCTCGCCAGCGCTTGAGGTTCCATTGCAGGAAGTAATGGGAATCAAGCCGATCACTGGCTGAGATCGGGTAAAGCTCAAGTTCTTGCGTATCGATCAGTTGAACCTGTGGAGCCGCCATCACGCCATCTCCACTTGCTTGTCCTGGGCAACATAACTCATCGCCGCCGCCAAGATGCGCTCACGACCACGCCGCGATCCTCGCTTCAAAGCCTTGGCGATGTATTCCTCATCCTTGAAACCCAAGGCACGGCTTGCCGCACGCATGGAAGGGAAGGTTACACCACCTATGGTGAAGGCTTTGGACTTCCACGGATTGTAGACCGCAGGCCGCGCAATGCGGTCAGGATCACCATCACAGATCGCGGAATAGACCGTTCCAGGCTGCACGCCAAAATGCGCCGCCGCTGCGTTCACATCTTCAAAATCTTGCCCTGCGATCCGCACCCGCATCGGTTCGGGACCAACGCGGCCCGTTCCAACCCGATGCAATGTGCCATTGCGATACGCCGCCCGCACCGTGTTCGCGTGAACGCCAAGGGCCTTTCCAGCCTCGCTGAAATTGGAATAGGTGACGCCGCGAATGGTCACAGGACGCAAGGCAGGGCGCGTGCCCAGACCATCCAGCCGCCCTCTGCGCACCGCCATGCGAACCTGCCCAGCGGTCACACCAAGCGCTGCCGCTGCCGCGTTAGCATCGGGATAGACCACCCCGTGAATTTCAATGTCCTGATACTTGCGCTGCCCCATCATTCTGCCTCCGCTGTTTTTGACCGGCGATTGCGATCCTCAAGCCATGCCGATTGCGCGTGCGTCACATAACGCCGCGCGGCACGGGTGAGATCACGAATGCCGGTGTCTTGTTGTTCGTATTTTCCCATGCGCCAGGTCAGCAGAGGCAGCGACATGCGATGGCCCCACTTGCGCATCTCTGCCGTGCCCGCCCGTTCGCACGCGGTGCAGCAATACATCTGCCAGGACCGCGCAGGCGTGAAGGGCCGCGAACATTCTGGCAAAAAGCAAATGCCCTCGCGCCAAGGTGGCGCAGCCAGCAATTCAGACGCCGCATAGACCTGAAATTTCTCAGGCTCATTACGGCGTGCCACGGCATTAGAGGGAGCAGCATCAAGCATGTCCTACGCCCCCTCGGCATGAAAAGGGCCTGAAATCGGCGCTAAGGCAGGATGGCGATCCACACCAGTGCCAAATTCCCTGCTATTTATTGTATATACACTATTGCGTTTCCCACATTTATCGTATATACAATAAACATGGATAAGTTGATCACATGGGACGAACCGAAACGGCAGGCGAACCTCGCCAAGCATGGCCTGGATTTTGCCGATCTGACCTATGAGTTCTTTCTGAGCGCGACAGTCATTGACGCCAAAGACGGACGCCTTGCCGCGATTGGAATGCTCGCAGACGGAACAGTTACAACAATCTTTGCGACACTCGGAACTGAGGCGCTTTCGGTTATCTCGCTGCGTCCCGCCAGCAAAAAGGAAAGGGAAATCCATGAAGGAATTTGACCCCAAACACGCCGCTGAAAATGGATACACCAAAACATATTGGGACGCCGTGGAGGCTCCTGAATTGTCCGATGAGGCGCTGGAAACCGCACGGCCATTCACTGAGGCCCTGCCGGAGTTGGCAGGTAAACTCCAAGAGGAGATTAAGCGCCGTGGGCGGCCTCCTCTGGACACACCCAAACAAGCCGTTTCGATCCGCCTGGACGCTGACCTGGTTGAGGCCCTGCGTGCATCCGGCAAGGGCTGGCAGTCGCGAGCCAATGACATTCTGCGCGAAGCTGTGGGGCTGTAAACCATCACGCCACCCCCTTTTTGCCATCGAATGACATGGCTTCCTGAACGGGCTTTTCGGGGGGGGCACGAATAGATCGGCCTGCTGATAGGCGTCCGACACGCGCTTGCACGCTATCTCAAAGAACTCAGGATCAAGTTCAATCCCGACGCCTTTGCGCCCGAGCTTTGCGCATGATACCAACGTGGTTCCGCTGCCCATGAATGGATCGCAAACGATCTCCCCATGCTTGGTAAAATCGGTCAGAAGCTCCGAGAATAGCCGCCAAGGCTTTTCGGTAGGGTGGCCACCATGCCGATCCGGTGGGTTGACCAAGTGCCGATAAACACCGCGCTTGCCGCCTGCGTTCCACCGCGCATGACCCTTTCCGGCCCAAACCGTGATGAACGGCTCATAGCCGACAGCAGGCCCCTGCCCATTGAGCTTAGGCGTGCAATCAGGTTTCACCCATGCACAGGTGGTTTTGAATTTGAGGCCAGGGCATTCAGCCACAGCCGCTCGCCAGTTTCCAACACCCTCAGCGGTGCAGAAAGCCAGAAACCAGCCGCTGCACTGCTGCTCTACCAATCGAACCAGGCCAGGCCGCAAATCATCGATACCCGCAAATGCAAAATGCTTGCGCTCTGACCCGCCGTCCTTGCGCCGAAACTCTGCCTTGTTGTGCAGGTCATGCATCGCCTGCTCATAGGGTGGATCTGAAATGAGATGATCGAAACCGCCTACCTCGGGCAGAACCTCAATCGAATTCCCCAGGATCAGGCGGCATGGCCCGATCTGAATATCCGGCAAGATCGCGCTCATTCATCCAACCACCACGCCAGGTGCGGAGCCTCTTTTGGATCGATGAGGAACACAGACCGATTAGAGCGCAGCGCGAACAGCGCCTCTTGCCAAACGCCCAGGCTTTCCTGCCAGCCATCCAGCGGCGGCACGATCACAGGGCCGCAGGCATTCAGTAGCGGTTGACACCAATCGGTCCAGAACTTGGCATCCAGCGGATCAAGCCATTCGTCAAAATCCACATGCACCATCTCAACGGATTGGATGATGGGCGAGATCGCGGTGATCCCCTCAACGGCCAAAGCCCGCGACCATCGCGCGGCACGGCCAGAACAGAACAGGCTTTCCACCTGGTTCCACTCGCCATCGTCGGTGACGCAGACCTTAGAATAAGGTGTGGCCAGATAGCACAGACGCCCCCGCGCATGGCTGATCACATCGGCTAGAGAGGCATCACGATAGAGCAACTCACCCCGCTCAAAGCTCACCAGATGCGGATTGCCCCAATCCGGCGCGTCGGGAAGGCGGATTTCAACACCCATCAGACGCCACCCCGCACAACCATATCTTGTGATTGAATTGAAAACGGCCACAATTTGCGGCATAGATTGGCAAGAGGCGCGACAGGCCCGCCAGCCTGCCGCGCAATCCCACAATGCTCAGGAAGAAAAGCACCATGGAAAACCGAAAATCGACCAACACACAGAACGCGCGAAGCAAGATGCGAGCAACCGCCGGCAACATTCGCCGCGCCCTTGAAAACATGCAGCGCGGTAGAGCGGATCAAAGCGCCGTCCATTTTGCCAGCGGCTTTGATGATATTTTCCAGGCTATGGAAGAGCTTGCGCAAGCAGTTGACCGTCTTGAGCAGGAAAAGACGCAATAAGCGCTTTAACGGCCTCAATCTGCATGGGGGTAAGCCCTGCCATGCAGCATGAATACTGACTGGATGCGCGATCTGCGCCATTGCAGCGCGGCTTACGCTGCCTGTATTCGGCCAAAGCCTGCTGTTCAAAATCCAAGGCATCCTGGACGCCTTGAGGGAGCTTGTAGGGCGTGTCGCCCAAGCATGTTTCGTCTGCCATGTGCAGTCCTCCAAAGTGGGTGATTGAACGCCAGGAGTCATGAAACCGTCCCTTCAACAGGAACCAAAGTTGGTGCAGTATTCTGACCCTCGGTCAGCTTTGTGCGGGCCAGCTTGAGCGCCGCAATCGCCTGATCGATCTCGGCCACGGCCTGGGCGCGATCATCGGCGCAGGATGAATGCTCAGCATCCAGAATGGCCGAGATCGCTTCACCGCTTTCCTTGGCGATGATCCCGCTCTGCACCACCAAACAGGCAATATCGCCCGCAACGTGACTTTCCTTTTGCCGTGCAAGCAGGCGGGTGATCGGATATTCCCCCGCCGCGTCCTGCAAGGCGATCACATCCGGCAGGGTCCAATCCAACTGGCCCGACATTTTCTTGCTGATCGTGCCCTTGGACGCGCCACAGCCCCAACGGGCGTTCAGCACCTCGGCCACGGCATCATAGCAGCCGAACCCCTTGACAATGGACCGCATGGCCCGATGCGTAATCATCCGCAGATCAGGCATGGGAAACCTCGTTTTCTGTAAAACCGGCATGACTTGCCGTAGAAGAGCGATGCGGGACGATCAGCGCCAACCGAGCCGCCCCGCGCCACCAACCATCAGGGAGGATTTTGATGGCCGATGAACTGGACGAATTCCGCGACCCCGAAAAGCTCAAGCTGTTCTTTGAGGATTTGGACCAAGAGATTGAGAACCTGGCAGGGCTATACCAGGACGCCCGCGCCCAGAATGACGCCCTGCGCATTGCACTCATGGCGATGCTGACGGCACTGGATGATACCATGCCCGCCGTGCGTAACATTGTGGTGCAGGCACTGGATGAGGCCTTTGAAAAGGTGAACAATCCGCTTTCTGATAGTTCGCCTGAAACCGCAAAAGAGGCCGATCTGGAAGCGCTGAGCGACCTGCGCACACGCATTGATCTGGCAAACAAGCTGATGGCGCGAGAATAAGTCATGCTGACACCCCGCGAACACCAGAGAAACGCCGCAGCCGGATCAACCGCATCCGCAGCGCCACGTTTTCCTTTTCCAACCGATCTGCCTTTGCAGCCTTGCGCTCAAACGCATCGCCAACACGCCGCAAATCGGATTGCAGGCGAGCGATGGTTTTCTGATCGGCGGTGCGGGTATCGGCCATCAGCTTGCCTCCTGCATTGGAGGGTTCGCGGTCATGTAGGCTTTGAGCTTGTCCACCGTCACCAGCGTGGGACTGCCCTTGCCATCGCGCCACCTGCGCCATGTCGCACCTCCACCCACACCAGCACGCTGGATAACAGTTGAGGGGGATACGCCAAGCGCTGCCGCATATGCTTCAAGATCAGATAGAAACTGTTCCATAAACCCGAAATAGAACTACAAAACTATATTGGTCAAGAACTTTAAACCGAATGCGTGCGGCTCACGGATACGTAAATAATACTACATGGATGATAAACCAATCACAGAGCCGTTCCTGATCAAGCTGAAAGCTGCCATTGACGCTGATCCTGACCTCAATGTGTCAAACTTGGCCGTCAAAGCAGGGCTATCGAACAGCGCTATCCGCCAGATGTTTGATCAAACCCGCAGCCCTCGCGCGTCCACCATGAGAAAGATATGCGCCGCCCTGGGCACAACTCTTGAAGAGTTCATGTCGAGCGCTCAGACAGAAGAAGAGCTAGAGATTGTTCGCCTAGTATCGCAATTACCCGGCGATCTCCGCCGTGAGCTATTAGGCTACGGACGCGCTCTAGCCTCTCAGCATCGGAAGAGTAGCGAGCAATCTGATGAAGCTCATGAATAATGGTCGAATCAGAAATGGTTTTTGCTTGCACTCCCATAGGGAGAACATTAGCAGAACATTAATCCCGACGAAAGGGCCTTGACATGCGCCGCTGCACCTCAGTTATTTTGCATTCAATCAAATACTTAGCCATCACTGGCCTGCTGACAGTTTCCGCTGTTGCAGACGTTATGCCGTTAGTGCAGCGAGACGAGATTAGTGGACAGAACGAATATAGCGTCGCCTTTCTGGCAGAAAGCTACAGGCGAATATCCGACGAGGATATCTTGATCCTCACCTGCAAACCGAACGGCGAACTCCTTGTTAGCTTTCACTATGGCTATCAAGTCTCAGGCGTGCGCCTATCACCCAGCACTATTGTAACCGTGAAATTCGACAACCAAGAGCCTTTGGACATGACGCTCAGGTCATTCATTGGTGAACGAATTATGAATGAAGTTCGCAGGGCCTCTACTATGCTCATCCGCGTCCCGCATCGCACGGCCACCTTCCGCTTCAACCTCAGCGGCTCCACTAGGGCGCTGGAACCATTCAAGCAACAATGTGGGGTTTTGGTCTTCCCCCACTGAAGTGGTCCTCCGCTATGTTTAGGAAACGGAGGAAACACATGGCCAACAAGCGACCAAAGCCAGAAGAGATTGTCACGAAGTTACGGCAGGTTGAGGTTCTGACGGGGCAAGGGATGCCGCGTCTGGATGCGATCCGTCAGATCGGTGTGACTGAACAGACCTACTACCGGTGGAAGAAAAAATACGGCGGAATGGGCACGGATCAATTGAAGGAACTGAAGCGTCTGCAAAAAGAGAACGAGCGATTGCGCAAAGCCGTTTCTGATCTGACGCTGGACAAGCTGATCTTGGCGGAGGCGGCAAAGGGAAACTTCTGAGCCCCGCTCGTCGTCGTGCCTGTATTGATCGCGTTCGTGCTGAGCTGAACATCTCGGAGCGTCGGGCATGCCGGGTTCTAAGACAACATCGATCCACACAGCGCAAAGTACCTGCGGGTCGCCCGGATGAAGAACGTTTAGTGGCTGATATGATCGAACTGACCCGGCAGTATGGCCGCTACGGCTATCGTAGGATCGCGGCACTACTGAGAGACGCTGGCTGGCATGTGAATGACAAGCGCGTGGAACGGTTATGGCGACGAGAGGGGCTGAAAGTGCCAATGAAACAACCGAAGAAAGGGCGGCTTTGGCTGAATGATGGATCATGTGTCAGGCTTCGGCCAGAGCGCCGCGATCATGTCTGGTCTTACGACTTTGTCCACTGCCGCACCGACGATGGTAAAGCTTTCCGCACACTCAACATCATCGACGAGTACAGTCGGGAATGCTTGGCCATACGCGTGGATCGCAAGCTCAACTCAGGCAATGTGATCGATGTGCTGAGCGACCTGTTCATTCTGCGCGGCATCCCGTCGTTCATCCGTTCCGACAATGGCCCTGAGTTCGTTGCGCAAGCCGTGCAGGACTGGATCAAGGCTGTCGGCGCAAGGGCGGCTTACATCGAACCAGGCAGCCCTTGGGAGAATGGGTACTGCGAAAGCTTCAACGCCCGTTTCCGCGATGAGTTCTTGAACGGCGAAATCTTCTATAGCCTGCGCGAAGCACAAATCCTGATTGAGGAATGGAGGAAACACTACAACACGAAACGACCACACAGTGCTCTAGGCTACCGCCCACCGGCTCCCGAAACCGTCGTCAAGATGGACCAAAGGTCGATCATGCACTAACAATCAAATTGGACCACTCAGGTGGGGCTGATCATCCTGACTTAGCGGGTTATCGTGATTCGGTAATTATTACTGCATGACCTGAAATAGGTATTTTAAACTATTTTTGTTGA
The DNA here is from genome assembly GCA_965198725.1 of Paracoccaceae bacterium. Lineage (GTDB taxonomy): Bacteria > Pseudomonadota > Alphaproteobacteria > Rhodobacterales > Rhodobacteraceae > CBDAPX01. Next base: position 945,756 of record CBDAPX010000001.1, on the reverse strand, counting down.
CATAGTTTTTTATACCTAATATTTGTTACCTCCAACACAGGAGGCAACCCATGCTGACACAAGAACATTCACAGATCGCCGCAGACGCCAAAGAGGTGGTGAACCACCCTGAGCATCTCGAAGCGCCATTCCTTGATCTGACAGCACTTAATGATGCTGAGGTGGCAAGAGTTCTAGCCGAACCTGATGCTGCATCAGCCATCGCTCTCGCAGATCGCTTGAGCCGCCATGCAGATCTGCAGGTGGCGTGATGAACGGAATGGATAGAGCGCTAAAATTGCTGGCCGCCGCTGAGGGCACAAGCGCTGCAACCACCGACATGATCGAATGCGCACGCAGCAACGCAGGCCTTAAATACCCTGACAACATCAGCGCAGGCGATACGGTTGATCAACTAGCCGACAGCCTGCGCCTGCCAATCGAGTGCCTCCCTGAAATGAACGAGGCTACCGCCCAACTGCAAGGTGCAGTGATCCGTTACCTTGAGCCTGAAATCGCGTCCCTCTCGGCAGCATCGCAGAGCGATGCGCCTGACGGGCAACGCGCCCTTCCAAAGGAAGGACGCTAGGATGGATCACCATTTTGACCGCAAGCGCCAGTTTCTGAATCACCTGGAATTGCTTGACCCCCAAAGCCCGCGCCGAGAGCTTTATGAATGAAGCTCTGGAAACAGGCGGCAGCTACATCCCGCCGCGTGAGGGCGATGGATGGGCCTCGCATCTGGCCGAGGCCGCATCCGCATGATGGGCCGAACCACAAACCTTTCTGTTGCCGGTGCCGTGAAACCTGCCGGTGCGACTGCCGAGGGCGGACTGCTCGCCGCTCTCGGCCTTTTCTTCACCCGTTTTGGGAGCCGCAGCAATGCCGCTACCCAGGGCGCACGTCAAGCCCACCACTCAAACCTAACGGAACTGCGTGCGCCTGAAACACCGCCCGAGCGTGAATTCCATTGCCCGCTCTGGCCTGGATGCAACTGCCCAGGCGGCACGATGCGCCCAGAATGCCCTGGCCTCAAAGATTGGCAGGGCCGGTCATGAACGTCCCGCTGCGCCAACGCTTCGACGATCTGCCGCCCGCGCAACAGGCGGGCATCATCTGCAACGATGACCGGTTCCAGTGGTTCGCGGCCACGCGGTGCGGCTTTCCCGATGGACAATTCAGCACCTCAGCCGCCGCTGAATATCTGCGTGACTGCTGCAAGATCACCAGCCGCCGCGATCTGAACACTGATCCCCAGGCGCTCGCCCGCTTTCAAACCCTGCGCACGGAATTCGATGCGTGGACCGGCAAAATCGCAACCCCCAGGTAGAGGAATCCCATCCATGAAACTTGATCACTCCATCAACTTCCTTGAGTTCATGCAGAGCTTTCGGCGCGGCGAACTGCTGCGCGAGGGCGATCAGCGGCTTTCCAAGGTCATTGAAGCCATGCACGCCACGGGCGGCGATGGCGAGATCAGCATCAAACTGCCGTTCAAGCTGAACAAGGCAGGCCAGATCGAATGCACGCCGAAACTGACGGCCAAGATACCTCAGCGCCCGATGGGCACGGGCATCTACTTTGCCGATGATGAGGGCCGTCTGACCCGCCGCGATCCCAATCAATACGACATTGAGGATGAGATTGAACGCCGCCGCACTGCCGAGAGCCAGGCGGCGGAACAACCCCTTCCACCCGAAACCCTGATCGCAGGATCATCAAGCAACTGAGCGCCCTTGTGTGCGCTCTCGAAATCGATGCGCACCGCATCCAAATTGGGGAGGGCCCAATCTATGGCTGAGCGCGATTATGTCTCCACGCCTGTATCCGATGAACTCAGCCTGAAAGAGACCATCGCGGGGCTTTCACAGGATTTGCAGGACTTGCGGGCTGGAAAGATCAGTCCTGCTGAGGCGCACGCCAGAGCCGCAATAGCCAAGCAAATCTGGAACGGTGCGCGGATTTATTTGCAGGCGATCAAAACAATCCAACAGGCCGCGAAACCTGTTGCGGAGATTGAAAAGCAGGCGGGGGCGCAGAATGGGAATTGAGATCGCAACATCTGCTGACATTGCCGAGATCAAGAAAATCATGCTCGGCCTCGCATCCCAGGTTGAGACGCTCACCCAGGCCGTTGAGGCGCAGCGTCAGGATAAAATGCCGGAATGGCTGACCGTGAAAGAGGCAGCAAAGTATCTACGCATCACCCCCGACACGATCCGGCGCAAGGTGCGGGCTGGCCACTTTGACACGCGGCGCGATGGCAAGAACATCTTGATAAGCAGGGAATGCGTTCTGAATCAGTCCAGCCGCTGAGCCAGTTCCTCGGCGGTTTCGTTATAATAGATCATCAGCATCTTAACGTCTTTGTGCCCCACCATTCGGGCCAGGCTCAGAACATCCACCTTTTTCGCCAGCCGCGTGATCGCCTCATGGCGGCTATCGTGGAAACGCAAATCCTCAATCTCTGATTTATCCCGCGCCTTGCGGAACATCGCATCGATCTGCTGATTGCTCAGATCGAACAGCGGGCCATCGGTTTCGGGCAACTCATCCAAGAGGCCGAGCGCGGCAGTGGACAATGGAACCTTGCGAGCCGTGCCGTTCTTGGTTTTGGGCAACGTGGCCACCCGCGTATCCCGGTCAACCGTCTTATCGGTCAGCCCCACGATCTCACCGGCCCGCATAGCCGTCTCCACCGCAAATCGGAACGCATGAACGGCTCGGGCCTGGGCCTTGGACAAGTCCGTGCCGCCCGCCTTGATGAGCTTATCGATCTCATCCGCAGACACACGCCGATCTCGCGGCGGCGGTGAGGCGGGCTTGCGAATGTCAGAGATAGGATTGTGAGAGATCAGGCCCCATTCACGGCGGGCCGTTGTCAGCACCGATGACATAAGCGTCATCTCGCGGCGCACAGTGGCCGGTGCAACCTCTTTGGCGCGGCGATCCCGCCACTCGGCAAAGTCAGCAGGCTCAAGATCGGCCAGCCGCTTATCCGCAATCTTGTCAGATGACAGACGCTCAAGGCGCACCACTTCCCATCTCTCACCACGCCGCTTGGGTGATTCCTCGCGGGCGTAGCGATCAAAGGCGTCTTTGAGTGTCAGTTTGGTTTGGGGAGGTTCGGCATTCGTCACAAGATACTCTTGCCGCGCGGCCCAATCCTGGGCCTCGCGCTTGGTTGCAAAGCTCGATGATTTGCGAATACCATTGCGGGCAATTTGGGCTTGCCACTTGCCCGAGGGGAGCTTTCGGAATGTCGCCATAAGGCGGATTCGTAATTCGTTCGTAATGGGATGTCAAAATGGTGTGTTTGTTTTTGGTATGTTCTCATTGCACCGCAGCGCCAAACCCCACTACATACCCATAATATATAGGGATTTTTATGCGTTTGTGGGATTTACAATGTTGCTTCTCCTGGGCAACGAACTCGCCCCGATCAGCTTAGCTGTATCGGGGCTTTTTTATGATCCCGACACAAGGATCGCCTCGACCCTCCGGTTGCCTTCACGCCCGGCTTCTGTCGCGTTGGAATGCAACGGCGCCAGGTATCCGACGCCATGGGCGTCCAGCTGTTCGGCCGGAACGCCATAGGCCTCGGACAACCGCGACAACACAGCTTCGGCGCGTTGTTTTGACAGGTCCAAGTTGCTTTGCAGGCTGCCCGTGCTGTCCGTATGACCCACAAGAGCGATCCGGATTTCCGGGCGCGACACCAGAAAATCTGCCATCGTCGCAAGCGACGGGAAGGGTCCGTCGTTCAGGATAAAACTGCCTTGTGCAAATTCGAGATCCGGCAGAACCACGTGGCCTTGGGTCATCAACGCATCGATAAGATCCGCCGTCGCCTCCGGCGTTTCAGGCCCCGAAGCAGATACAGGGACGGTTTCCACTGCAGAGGGTGTCACCGCATCGGTCGGCAACACCGAAATAAGCTGAAGGTAAGAGGCCGACTGACCACCACTCACCAAAAGGGAAACCGCCTCTGCCGACCCGCGCGTCGCGCTCAAAAACCGATAATCGCCGATGTCCACAAACATGTCTGGCGCCGGGATCACCTCTGTTGCAAAGCGAAAATCAAAGCCGCCACACTCTGTGTCGCGGCATTCGAATATGACGTCGAACCCCTGTTCAACCAATTGGGTTTTGATCGGATCAGTGATTTGCAAAGTGGTCAGCGACGTGCTGTCCACACGCCACGACCGCCGTTCCAGCCGCCCCTCAAAAGCTTCGATCGGCAAAACGCCATTTGCAAAAGGGGCAACGGGAAGGTCATAGCTGTCCAACGCGCTTGGGCGACTGCTCACCTCTTGCGCCCCCGCCGGCACAGAGATTGACTGGGCCCATACCGGACCGGCGCAAAAGGCCCAAACCAGACAAAGAAGAGTTTGCCGGATCATCTGTTTTGCGCGTGATATTCCGCGTTCGGACGCATATCCGTTCCGCTGGCCACGCGATTGGTCATGTTAAAAAACGCCGCAACATTGACGATGTCCCAAATGTCCCGCTCGGTGAACCCGACCGCGCGCAATGCGGCGCGATCAGCTTCTTCAACACTGGCGCTCGACGTCGTTAGCTTGGCCGCGAAATCGAGCATCGCGCGTTGTTGATCGGACATGTCTGCGACCCGATAGTTCATGACCAGCATTTCACCCAGAACCGGATCGCCCGACAACTCTCTGACAGCTGCGCCATGGGCGACGAGGCAATAGAAACAGCGGTTGATGGACGACACCACAACCGCGATCATTTCACGATCCAGCTTGGACAAACCGCTCTCTGCCAACATCAGATTGTTATAGAGGTTGGTAAAGGCGTTCAGCTTTTCGACGTCAAAGGCATGCGCCTTTAGCACGTTCGGCACCATCCCAAGCTTTTCCTGACAGATGTCAAAATACTTTTGCGTGGCTTCAGGCAACGGATCCACCATGGGCAAGTCCAGGGCGGTCGGCGGCGTTTCTGAGGTCATGGCCGGTCTTTCTAAGTGGGCAGATACCGGTAGTGATACCCTCCTACGTCTGTCATGCCCAGAGACTCGTAAAGGCCACAGGCCGCGACATTGGCCCGCGTGCACAGCACGGTCGTTGTCGTTGCCCCATTTTCCTGCGCCCAGACCGCCGCGCCACGCATCATCCATGCGCCCATGCCGGACCGACGGTGTTCTGGCAAAACCTCAACCGCGTGGACCATGGCGATATCTTCGTGCAAAGCACAGAACGCGGTTCCCGCAGGTTGATCATTGCGCCGCGCCAGCAGCGCGGTTTTCGGCGTCGTGACCCGGCGCATCACCTCGACCCGCTCTGGACCGATCCCGCCGCCGCGCCAGATTTCTTCCATGATCTTCAAAGGTTCCCAAATCGGGAACATCGTGACACGCGGGATTTCCAGATCGGTCAATTTGGCGATTGGGCATTCGTAGATGACGACCGGATCCACGATTTGGTAACCCGCTTGTTCCAACAAGGCATCCAGATCATCCTCACCCGGGCGGATCATAAAGATCGGCGATTGGCGGAATTCAGACGTTCCGACAACGGCCGAGGCGATATCATCTTCGGTCACCGCCTCTACTGCCGTGATAGCGGACACACGTTTGCCGCCCCCTTTTCCATCGCGGATCAGCCATGGACCTACAGCTTTGGTGCTGGCAGCAGGCCACGTCGTTTCAACGACATCAAACAACCGGTTTTCTTCGATCATCATGCAAACTCTTTTGCCAGTGCGGCCATCGCGGTCTCAAGCGCAGCGCCATCGGTTCCGCGCACCACGATGTTGGCGCCATAAACGCCATCCTTTTGAAACGGATAGCTGCCAATCGACAGCTCTGGATAGGCGGTTGCGATATCGCCCAACGGGCCCGCGATGTCGCCTTCCCCCCGCAGCACACGCAGGCTTTGCGACAGCAACGGTGCCCCGCCTGTCAGTTGTGGCAAAACGCTTGCGACCATTGTTTCAAAGACCGCGGGAACGCCCGCCATGACGTGGACGTTGCCCAGCGTAAAGCCCGGCGCCGCGGAAACCGGGTTATCGATCAACGTTGCGCCATCAGGTATCCGCGCCATGCGCAACCGAGCAGCGTTCAGCTCTTGGCCGGATTTTTTGTAATGCGCCGCCAGAATGGCGCGGGCATCGTCGCGCACGTCAATCGGCGTGTCAAAAGCCTTGGCGATGCAATCAGCCGTGATGTCATCGTGGGTCGGACCGATGCCGCCGCTGGTAAACACCGTGTCATAGGCCGCGGACAACGACCGTGCGGTGTCTACGATCATCTCTTCATCGTCGGGAACCACGCGCACCTCGCGCAGGTCGATACCGTGGTTTGTCAATTCGTTCGCCAAGTGATTGGTATTCGTGTCCCGCGTGCGTCCAGACAGGATTTCGTCGCCTATTACCATCATCGCGGCAGTGGGGTTCGGCATGTCTTCTTCGGTCCTTGAAACATTATTTTAGGAGGTATAGGGCCACAAAATGCGCTTTCAAATTCCACTTTTGCCCGCACGTCTGATCCGTCGCTACAAACGCTTCCTCGCAGACTGCCAATTGGACGACGGGCGCGAAATAACAGCCCACTGCGCCAACCCCGGTTCGATGATGGGCCTCGCCGCACCCGGCACGCGCGTCTGGCTGGAACCTAACGACGATCCGAAGAAAAAGTTGAAATTTGGTTGGCGGCTGGTGGAACAGGAACCCGGCCAATTTACCGTGATTGATACCGGTTTGGCCAACAAAGTGGTGGGAGAGGCGTTAATGTCGGGGACCGTTCCAGCCTTGCGCGCCTACACAAAAGTCCAAGCAGAGGTCAAATATGGAACATCCAGCAGGGTTGATTTCCTTTTGACCGACCCGCATCTGGCAGACGCCTATGTCGAGGTCAAAAGCGTGACATTGTCCCGGCAACCCGGTCTGGCGGAGTTTCCCGACAGTGTGACGAAACGCGGCGCCAAACATTTGCATGAGTTGGCCGAAAAGGCCCGAACTGGCCACCGTGCGATCATGCTGTTTTTGATCCAGCGGACCGACTGCACCGCTCTCAAAATCGCGTCGGATATTGATCCTGACTATTGGCAAGCCTATCTATCAGCCCGGGCCGCTGGGGTGGAAACCATGGCCTTTTCTGCCGATATCTCGACCACCGAGATCACATTATCTGCACAACCGGTTGATATATCCGCGCTTACCTCTGGTGGTTGATCTGCAATCACACTAAATTAATGCGCATTCCAGAAACGGAGCCTCGATTTGAACAATGAACTCCGCGGCCGGCTGACCAAAGACGGCATCCGCATCTACGACGCTTCTGACTTCGCGGGCATGCACAAGGCCGGCGCAGTTGCTGCGGGTATTTTGGACCGTATGGCGGAACTGGTGTTTCCGGGGCAAACCACAGCGGCCATCGACAAGGCCATCACCGATATGGTCGAAGAGGCCGGCGCCACCTCGGCCACGATCGGATACAAAGGGTACAAGCACGCCAGCTGTATTTCCGTGAACCATGTCGTCTGTCACGGCATCCCGGGACAAAAGATGTTGAAGGATGGGGACATCCTGAACATTGACGTGACGGTGATCGTGGACGGCTGGTTCGGCGATACCAGCCGGATGTATGTCGCAGGCGAGCTTCCCCGCAAAGCAGAGCGCTTGATCGAGGTGACACATGATGCCCTGCTGCGGGGGATCGAGATGGTCCGCCCGGGGCGGACATTTGGTGATATTGGCCACGCGATCCAGGCTTATGTTGAATCACACCGGATGAGCGTTGTGCGCGACTTTTGCGGCCACGGCTTGGGCCAGGTTTTCCACGCGCCTCCTAATGTCCTGCACTACGGACGGCCCGGCACCGGGGCGATTTTGGAAGAAGGCATGTTCTTTACCATCGAACCGATGGTCAATTTGGGACGGCCGGAAACCAAGTCCCTTGCCGATGACTGGACTGCCGTGACGCGCGACAAGTCGCTGTCGGCGCAGTTTGAGCATTCGGTCGGTGTGACAAAGGATGGGGCAGAGATATTTACTCTGTCGCCCGCCGGAAAGTTCCATCCCACTTACGGCTGATCGTCCCGGTCTGAACGCCGCAACAGCATCAACAACAGGGTCTCATCCTGACAAGGTGTGATGGCGTCGTGGATAAATACAGGGGTCCGGCGCGGCTTCGCCGGGCCGGTTTTCACCTTGGTATCATCCTTGGCCGTCCACCAGCCGAACCATTTGTGAATCGCTGCATCCATAGCGGCAGCATAGCACGAATTAGGAATTGTCGCGCCGTCGCATGATCAGGACTTGGGTTTGGCCGAATTTGCGCTGATCCTCGGCTTCAAACCCGTCGGGAACAGCGACCTCTTGGCCCTCTTCCCACACAATCAACGCACCCGCCGCAATCCATCCATGGCGCAAGGCCGAGGCAATGGCTTTCTCGCCCAGGTTTTTGCCATAGGGCGGATCGAGAAACACAAGGTCATAGGGCGCACCGGCGTTTTCCCGCAATCGGGCGGCATTGGCCCGGATCAGACATGCTTCGCCGCGAACGCCCAGAAGGTCGATGTTTTTCTGGATCAGCCCGCCCGCAATACGTCCGTCATCGACAAACGCCACCTCGGACGCACCGCGCGATAACGCCTCAAGGCCCAACGCACCGGTGCCCGCGAAAAGGTCGAGCACCCGCGCACCCTCAAAGTCAAAACGATGGCCAAGGATGTTGAACAGGCTTTCGCGGATGCGGTCCGTCGTGGGGCGCAAATGCGCGCCTGCATCACCACGCCCTAGAGGGGTCAGCGCACGACCACGATACTTGCCTGCGACGATCCTCACGCTTTCAAAAGCGCTTTCAGATCGGCCGCTGGGTCGCCAACTACGTCCGGATCTGCCGTTTTGCCCGCATCGATCAGACGTTTGCCAATCATGTAACCGCGCGGGTCGTTCATTGCGTCCACGGCCAGCAACGTGCCGCCATTATAATACCAGAAAGACACTGACAGCCCCTCACCCGCCCGCGTGACAACGCGGTCATAGCCCGTGTTCAGGCCTGCGATTTGCAATTTGACGTCGTACTGGTCGGACCAGAACCATGGCTTTGCGACATAGGGTTTTTCGGCCCCCATGATGTTGTCCGCAACACATTCGGCCTGATCGATTGCGTTGGGCACGCTTTCAAGTCGGATACGCTTTCCCTTGTAAGGAAAGCTCGCACAATCCCCGGCCGCCCAGATCGACGGGTCCGAGGTTTGGCCAAATTCATTGGTTGAGATCCCGTTGTCGAGCGTCAGTCCAGCGGACTCGGCCAAGCCTGTGGCCGGGGCAATGCCCACACCGACGATCACGAAATCCACGTCCAGTGTCGTTCCATCGGTCAAAACGGCCTGAGACACCGCTTCGTCCCCGACCAGATGATCCAGCCCGACACCTTCCCGGATGTCGACGCCATGATCGCTGTGCAGCGCCCGAAAGTAGTCGCTTGTTTCCGGCGCCGCGACCCGTTGCAGAATGCGATCCGCCATCTCGACCAAGGTAACTTTGACGCCAGATTTCGCCGCAACCGCCGCTGCCTCAAGACCGATGTAGCCGCCGCCTACGATAAGTGCCTTGGCACCTTCCACAAAAGCGGGCGCCATGGCGTCAGCGTCAGCCAAAGTGCGCACCAGATAGACACCGCCAAGATCACCGCCGATTTTCGCCGGCAGACGACGCGGATCAGATCCGGTTGTCAGGACCAGGTGATCGTAATTGACCACCTCATCGCCGATGGTGACCGTTTTCGCCGCGGGATCGATTGCGCTGACGGTTTCGCCTGTCCGCAAGGAAATGTTCTGTTCGGCATAGAAAGTTTCTGGTCGCAGGAACAAACGTTCCAACGTCATATCCCCCATCAGATAGGCCTTGCTGAGCGGTGGGCGCTGATAGGGCGGAACCGCTTCTGACCCAACCAAGGTAATTTCCCCGTCGAACCCGTTCTTGCGCAGCCGCGCGACTAGGGATGATCCGGCCTGACCGCCTCCGATCACAACGATATGGCTCATATGCCTCTTCCTTCGGGAATATTGGTTGGTTGCATTCGTCGGGCAGCCTATATGCGTTCATAACGGAAACGCAATTCATGAGAAGGATGAGACATGGCGATTTCGACCGGCGACGCACTGCCAGAGGTGACATTGGTTCAAATGGGGGATGAAGGCCCGGCGCCCGTTGCGCTGGCCGACAAGACCGCAGGCCGCAAGGTTGTGATCTTTGCCGTACCGGGCGCATATACCCCAACCTGCCATTCTGCACATGTGCCAAGCTTCATCCGCACCAAGGCCGAGTTTGACGCCAAGGGCGTCGACGAAATCATCTGCATTTCGGTCAACGACCCGTTCGTAATGAAAGCATGGGGCGAAGCCACCGGCGCGACCGATGCGGGCATCACCATGCTGGCCGACCCGGAAAGCGCCTTTACCACCGGCATCGGCATGAACTTCGACGCCCCGCCAGTTGGTCTGATGGCCCGGTCAAAGCGTTATGCGATGGTCGTTGAGGACGGTAAGGTCACTGTGCTGCAAGCCGAAGAAAACCCCGGCGTATGCGAAGTGTCCGGCGGCGAAGCGTTGCTTGACGCCATCTAATCCCGTTGCACAACGGCAATTTCGGCGCGGTTTTGGACAAAGCCGCGCCTCTTTACACTTATTTTCCTGCTCTTGAAGCAGTTTTGCGTTATGACCACCCAACGGAGTGTGCATGACCGAAACAGACCAAAAGCCCCAAGCATCGGCGGAACCAGCGCCCAAGCTGCACCCTGCCCCCGCGCTCATGGCCAAACATGCTGCCCAGATCAAGTCGGGGCGCGTGGTGACAATGATCAGTGACGATCCCGAAGGCCCGCATCAATTGCGGGTTGGACTGCGTCGCGTCCGCAGCTCTCTGTCCTACTTTTCCAAGGTTTTAACAAAGGACAAAGTCAGCCTGTTGTCCGCAGAGGCCAAGTGGCTGGGCCGCGAAGCGGGCGTTTTACGTGACCTCGATGTCTTGCTGACCGAAACCTTGGCCAAGCAGCTTAAGAAAGCGACAACCGACGACGGGCTGCACGCGTTGGGTCAACAACTGGAAAGCGCCCGTTTGCAAGCCAAGGTCCAATTGCGCAAAACCCTTGCCGGATCGCGGGTCGGACGCTTTTTGGCCTCGCTGGACAGTTTGGCCAGACCGGACGATTGGACGCTTCCCGATGAGGGTGCAGACGGCCTGTTGCCCTTGTCGGAGACCGTGATTGCCAAACGGATGGGCAAGGCCAATACTATGGGCGACCGGTTCGCCACGCTGAATGAAAAAGGGCGGCACGAATTTCGCAAAGAGCTGAAAAAACTGCGGTATTCCTGTGAATGCGCGTACAGCTTGCACAACCGCCCCGAAACCCAGCATTTTGTTGCAACGCTCAAAGTCTTGCAGGATCAGCTGGGCGCCATGAATGACGCCGCAGTCGCCAAAGACATCCTGACCACGGAAACCGCTTCACTGCCGGCAGGTGCGCCCATTCGCGCAGCCGCCGATGCCACGATGCGCAAGCAATCACAGAAGGCTGTTGTCGACAGGGACAAGGTTCAGGCGCTTTGGCTTGATCTTGTGGGAAAACCACCGCTCTAAACTAGGCTATCCATCTTCTTGGCCAGTTTGACGTCCAGACCGCTGAGCCCGCCCGCGTCATGCGTTGTCAGTTGAACCTTGACGGTTTTGTAGACGTTGAACCATTCGGGATGATGGTTCCACTTTTCGGCCCAGATCGCCGCCCGCGTCATGAACCCAAAAGCATCGACAAAGTTCTTGAACACAAAGGTTTTTTCGATGCCGTCGCGCCCATCCATCATGGTCCATCCAGCGTCCATCAGGGGCGCAAGCTCTGCGTCGCGTTCCGCATCGGTCAATTTCTCGGTCATTGCTGTTCCTCGATATCCACTTTCTTGAACGGACCATAATCGGTCAGGATCTCAATTTCTTCTTCAATCGCGGCGCGTTCGGCGACCAGATACTGGTCGATTGCATTTGCGAACCCCGGGTCGCCCACCCAATGCAAGCTGTGCGTCTGCGTCGGAAGGTATCCACGCGCCAGCTTATGCTCGCCCTGCGCGCCCGCCTCGACACGGTCAAGGCCCATCTGAATGGCCATATCAATCGCCTGATAATAGCAAAGCTCGAAATGCAGGCAGGGGTGGTGCTCGATGCAGCCCCAATAACGGCCAAAAAGCGTGTTGCGCCCGATGAAGTTCAATGCGCCGGCCACATAGCGACCTTCGCGCGACGCCAGTACGAGTGCCACGTCGTCACGCAGGCTTTCCTGAACAAGGTCAAAGAACTTGCGCGTCAGATAAGGTGTACCCCATTTTCGCGCGCCCGTGTCTTGGTAAAAGACCCAAAAGGCGTCCCAATGCTCGGGGCGCAGATCGTCGCCCGAAAACACCTCTATTTCACCGCCAAACCCATGCGCCTGCTTACGTTCTTTGCGGATATTCTTGCGCTTGCGCGATGACAGGCTGCCCAGAAACCCGTCAAAGTCAGGGTAATCGCCATTCAGCCAGTGAAACTGTTGCGTCACCCGCCGCATCAAGCCCATTTCGGTGCCGGCTTCGGCCTCTTCTTCGGTGCAGAATGTCAGATGTAGCGAACTGACATTATTGTCTGATGCAAGCTGAACGGCCCCTTGCACCAAGGCGGCTTGGGCGGTCGCCTCATACCCCGGACGTGCAAGCAACCGGCGCCCGGTTGCGGGCGTGTGCGGGACCGCGACCTGAAGCTTAGGGTAATACCGCCCGCCGGCCCGTTCATAGGCATGGGCCCAGTTGTGGTCAAAAATGTACTCACCCTGGCTGTGTGATTTGGCATAAAGCGGCGCGCAGCCGATCAACAGCCCGTCCTGATAGGCGGCAAGGTATTGCGGCTGCCAGCCTGTCCCGGCGCCAACCGAATTGCTCTGCTCCAACGCGCTCAAAAAACGGTGCGTGGTGAAAGGATCGACCGGACGGCCGCCGTCAGCCGTTTCAGGACAGGCACACGCATCCCAATCGGCGGCATCAATGTCGCGCAAACTGCCCAATACACGGATTTCGATCTGCATCTGACGCTGTGGCTCTGGTTCGCTGATGTCTCTCCCCGGCACAGGCTACAATCTGGCCCCGGCAAAGGGTTGTTCAAGAGGGGATTGCCGCGGCATAGCCATCAAAGGTCACATTATCGGCAACCTTGCGCGCCTCTGCCTCTTGTTCGGGCGACCGGATTGTCCAGCAAAGGATCGGCACGCCGCGCGCTTTCAGCTCGGCCACACGCGGGCGGTCCAAATCTGTTGCCTTATGCGAAATGAAGGCAGCACCCACAGTATCAAAGTCCGGAATATCGCGAAGGCGCGCACAAATCGCCTTGGAAAACGGCCAGTTTTCGGGCGGATAGTCTTCGGTGGTCAGTCCACGACAAATGCCCGGGGCCAACTGGCCAAGTTTCGCAACGCTGTTGGGATTGAATGACATCACGGCTACAGGGCCACCATATCCTTCCAAGGCGGCGATGGTTGCCGCCTCCAAGGCACCAACATTGGGCCCCATCGCGCCATCCTGATCCTTTAATTCGATCAGTAACGGGACCGCACCGTTCACGATGTCCAAAACCTCTGTCAGGCTTGGAATGGTCTCTCCATCGCTGTGCAGCAACGGGATTTGTGCGGTGTTCCGCAGGCTGCGCTGTCGGATAGGACCACGTTCCGGTGTAAGCCGTCCAAGATCATAGTCGTGGAACACGACGGCCGCGCCGTCAGACGTCAACTGCAGGTCAATCTCAACCCCATTTCCCGCCCTAACAGCCGCCCGGATTGCCGCGCGACTGTTTTCTGGCCGCCCATCTGTCACATCGTGATAGGCCCGATGCGCCAGAGGTGTGGTCAGAAAAGCGGCGGGAAGCGCAGGGATCATGAAACCTGAAAAATGCCTTCGATCTCAACAGCGACGCCAAAGGGCAAAGACGCTGCCGAGACGGCAGACCGGGAATGCCGCCCGGCATCACCCAACGCTTCGACCAGAAAGTCCGACGCGCCATTGATCACCTTTGGCTGATCTCCGAAATCCTGCGTCGAGTTGACGAAGCCTGTCAGTTTGATGACCCGCACCAAACGCTCAATGTCGCCACCACAGGCCGCCTTAACCTGGGCCAGCAAACTGATGGCACAGCTGCGCGCAGCGTCGGCCGCGTCTTCAATGCTCATGTCATCGCCAAGCTTGCCGGTGATGAACCCGTCCGGCCCCATGGAAACCTGTCCAGAGACATAAACGATATCGCCGACTTGAACATAAGGCACATAGTTTGCGGCCGGCGCAGGTGCGTCCGGTAATGTGACGCCAAGTTCCGCCAGTTTTGCTTCGATGCTCATCTTTCCGCTCTCCAATTCCGAGGATGGTCCGAACGGACGCTAGCCGCGAAGCGCGGCCCCGAAAAGAGCAATCTCAGCTTTCGCGGAAGGCGGGCACAAAATAATCCGTGAAGGGTTTTGTCAGGTAATCCAGCGGCGACCGGTCACCTGTCCGGATAAATGCATCAACCGGCATGCCGGGGATCAACACTGCGCCGTCCGGCAACTTTTCTGTTTCATGCTCGTTCAAAAACACCTCAGCACGGTAGAATTACGCTCCCGTGTTTTCTTCAGCGAAAGCGTCCGCCGAAATATGGGTTACTGTTCCGAAGAGTTCTGGGGTAAGCCTTTGATCCAATGCTGTGAAGCGCAGTACGGCTTGTTGGCCGACGTAAAGCTGATCGATGTCAGTTGGCTGCACCTGTGCGGCTATCACCAAGGGACGGTCCTGTGGGACGATGTACATGACCGGATCGGCCGGTCGAATAACCGACCTAGGTGTCTGGAACTGCAGCCCGTAGACAATTCCGGAAACCGGTGCGCGTATGTCCTGCCGTTTCAACTGTTCCTTGAGAGCCCGCCGGTTTTCCGCAAGCTCCAGCTCTCTGTATTGCAAATCACGCAACTGCGTAATGGCTTCTTCGCGCCGGCGTGAGTCCAGCTTCAGTATCTCGATCTCAATCTCGGTAATTCGACCGGCAGCCTGCGCTTCTCCTGCAATCAATTCTCCCAAACTGCCTTCCAGATTGGCATCTTCCCGCTGTAACGCCAAAACTCGAGACGCTTGCGCCAATCCACGTTCAAACAGGGTGGTTTGATCGGCTAGTTCTTTCTGTATCAGTTCTAACTGGCGCTGCACCGAAGTCTGTTGAGCTTTAAGACCTGAAGCGCCCCTTGTTTGGCGGAGACCCAGAAGTAAGGATACTGGGTCATGGGAAAGACAAAGAACGGAACACGTTATCCAGAGGAATTGCGCGCACGAGCGGTGCGGATGGTCTTGGATCACGAGAGCGAATACACGAGCAGATCGGCAGCACTTTTGTCGATCTCTCAGAAGGTTGGGTGCAGCAGAGACAGCCTTCGTATCTGGGTCAAGCAACACGAGGCGGATACCGGCAAACGCGATGGCGTGACCTCTGCAGAGCGGGATCGCATCAAAGAACTTGAGCGCGAGAACCGGCAGTTGCGTCAGGCAAATGAGATCCTGAAGAAGGCATCTGCTTATTTTGCTCAGGCGGAGCTCGACCGCCCATTCCGCAAATGATTGCCTTCATCAAGGATCATCGTGGGGCGCATGGGGTCGAGCCGATCTGTAGAGTTCTCCAGATTGCCCCTTCGACGTTCTATAAACGCATTGCCATCGAGCGTGATCCCGACCGTGCCTCGGACCGGGCCAAGCGGGATGAGTTTCTGCGCAAAACGATGAAGGATGTTTGGGAGAAGAACCGTTCTGTCTATGGCGCACGCAAACTATGGCACGCGATGAATCGCGAGAAGATTGATATTGCTCGCTGCACTGTAGAACGGTTGATGCGCCAGCTTAGCATTCAAGGCGTCCGGCGCGGAAAGAAGGTCAAAACCACCTGTGGTCAACCTGCGGATCAATGCCCGCTGGACAAGGTCAATCGCCAGTTCAGGGCTTCAATGCCGAACGAACTGTGGGTGTCCGACTTTACGTTCGTCTCGACCTGGCGCGGGTTCGTCTATGTGGCGTTCGTCATTGATACCTTCGCGAACCGGATTGTGGGCTGGAAGGCATCAACAACGCAGGACACGCAGTTTGTCTTAGATGCGCTTGAACAGGCGATCCACGCACGCAGACCCGCTGAGAAACTGATCCATCATTCAGATCGCGGCAGCCAATACGTGTTGATCAAGTACACAGAACGGTTGGCCGATGCTGGGCTGGAGCCATCCGTCGGCAGCGTTGGTGACAGCTATGACAATGCACTGGCTGAGACGATCATCGGCCTCTTCAAAACCGAAGTCATCAATCAACTAGGTCCGTGGAAGTCCAAGGATCAGGTCGAATGGGAAACCCTGCTATGGGTGGACTGGTTCAACAAAGAGCGCCTGCTTGAACCACTCGGGTACATCACGCCAATCGAAGCCGAGGAGAGATACGAAGAAGCCTTGAAGTCAGACAAAATCGCAGCTTGAAATACGAACTCAATAGTCTCCGCCAAAACTGGGGCGGTTCACGGTGTTATACAGATTTGAGTTCGGCTCGTCTAATATCAGTACAACGGGGTCGTCATATAGGGCTCTCGCCAAGCCAATTCTCTGCATTTGACCGCCCGACAGACGCGAACCAGCTGTATCAATGACTGTATCGTGACCTTGTGGTAACTGCAGTATCATTTCATGAGCGGCCGCTTTTTGCGCTGCGGCCACAACTTTTTCCGCGTCCGGGTTTTCATTTAGCCGTGCAATATTGTCCGCGATCGTTCCTGCAAACAACTGGACGCGCTGTGGCAGGTAACCAATGTGACGACCTAGTGTTTGATCAGAGTATTGATCCAGAGCAGCTCCATCCAACCGAATTATACCTCCGGCAGAGCGCCAGACACCCGTCAACGCACGCGCTAGCGTAGACTTACCTGCTCCCGATGGACCAATAACGCCAACCGCCTGACCAGGTTGTACGTCGAAGCTCACGTTTTTCAACGCAGCAGTTTTTTCACCCGGTGCGACAACCGTTACGTTCCGGACCTCAAGCCGCGCTTTAGGTACCGGCAACTGCGTTTTTTTCGGCTCTGGCTGAACTTCGCTTAAAAGTTCGACCAAATTCGACCATCCCAATTGTGCTCTTTGAACCAAAGGCCATTGGTTTATCGCCAGTTCTATGGGCGCCAATGCTCGGCCCATCAGGATTGATGCAGCAATCATGGCGCCGGTTGTTAATTCAGCTTGCAAGACAAGATAGGCGCCAAGCCCTAGCATGGCAGATTGTAGCAACAATCTCAGTGTCTTTGTCATGGTAGAGAAGGTTTCAGTAACATCCCCTGTTGCCATAGTCCGCTCCAGCGAGACGTCGCGCAATTTGCTCCATCTCCGAAAAGCGGCTTCTCGCATGCCCATGCTTTCAACCATTTCAGCTTCGGTCCGCATTTGATCCGACACAGCAGTACCGACATGAGAGGCCTTGTTCGCTTCGGCCGACGGCCTTCTGGAGAACGCCTGATTGAGCACGGAAACCAGGATCAAAACCAAACCGCCAGCAATTGCCAATAGGCCAAGCCAAGGGTGAAAAAGTGCTATACCAGCAAGAAAAATCGGCGTCCAAGGCAAGTCAAAGGCTGACATCATAACCGGTGAAGCGATCAGTCTTTGTATCGATTCCAGATCGCCCAACCCGGATTGTGCAGATGTTGAAGTCCCGATCGACGATCGACGGATCACAGCGTTGAAAACGCGCACGTCCAGCCCCGACTGAAACCGTGCGGCAGCCCTCGCCATGATCCGGCCCCGTGTGTAATCCAAAATTCCCATAATGGAGTACAGAAACAAGACAAGAACCGACAAAGCGATCAGAGTGGCTTCGGACCGGCTGCCCAAAACGCGATCATAGACCTGTAGCATGTAAATCGGTCCCGTCAGCATCAGCAGGTTTGCAAACATGCTGAAAATGCCAACGAACCAAAACAGGTTTCTGCTTTTGCGGCGTGCTTGGCGTAGTTCCGCCCGTGCTGCGTCTTGACTGGTCTGTATCATGCTCATGGTGTAATCGAAGTTATGAAGGATTTATTCACTACTGAATTTTTTGAGGGAAATCACGCTCCTCTTGTTTCAAAACCGCAACGGCAACACTATGTCTCGCCATTGTGACCGCATAGCGTCAAACAATGAGGCGTAGAGGAATGGTCAAGTTATAAAATGTTATCCAAAGTCGAACGGCCAATGACAAGACAAACAAAAGAAAAGTTCCAGTTTTCTGCATTGGCATTGGTACTCTTGGTTGCCGGATGCAGTACGCCGGAGCCGGGCGAAGTTTCGTCAGACGGCGTCTTTGATCCGTTCGAAGACAACAACCGCAGCGTCCACGAATTCAACAGAGAAGTGGACAGGCTGCTCTATCGTCCTGCTTCGACCAGCTTTACCAAGGTGGTTCCGGATCCAATAGAGGACATGGTCCTTAACTTTTCAGCCAATCTGTCTGAACCCGGCGATGCGGTGAACTATCTGGCACAAGGCAAGATCGGCGAGGCCAGCATTTCGCTTGGCAGGTTTGCATTTAATACCGTCTTTGGCTTCTTGGGTCTGTTTGATCCTGCCACAGAGTTCAGCATTCCGCGCACCGATACGGATTTCGGCGAAACCTTGCATGTTTGGGGCGTGCCAGAAGGTGCATATGTCGAGTTGCCG
Source organism: Paracoccaceae bacterium (assembly GCA_965198725.1). Taxonomy (GTDB): domain Bacteria; phylum Pseudomonadota; class Alphaproteobacteria; order Rhodobacterales; family Rhodobacteraceae; genus CBDAPX01. The sequence continues at coordinate 927,062 of CBDAPX010000001.1, read as the reverse complement.
ATCTTCGGCCCATCCACCCAACGCGATGCGGTCGGCGTCTTCGTAGACTTCTTCACCAACCCACTTACGCTTGCACCACAGAACCCGCTCGACAACATTGGTATTTATGCTGAAGGGCTCGAAGCGTTGACGGAACGGGGCCGGTTTTCGGACACGATCGATTCCATTCTGTATGAAAGTGCCGACAGCTATGCCCAAGCGCGCCTGATTTATCTGCAAGCACGTAGATTTGAATTGGGTGGTTCCGGCGCAGACGGCTACATTGACCTCTATCTTGATCCTTACGATGATCCTTTTGGCGCGCCCGACGCGGTGCCGAGTGACGTCGCAAGCTCGTTTGACCCCTACGAGGACCCCTATGCCAACTAGTTTTTCCAGCCGCCGCTTTTTCTTGTTGGGTGCAGGTGCTGCCGCATTGGCGCCCGCTTGGCTTGCCTCTCCGCTTTGGGCTCTGACAGAAGCCGGCGCCAAGTCGTTGGTGAATTCGCTGGTCGACGACATCAACAAGGTGATCGCATCCGGTAAGTCGGAAAACGCCATGATCCGCGACTTTGAACGGATATTTGTGCAGTATGCGGATGTTGCGATCATGGCGCGGTACGCGCTTGGCGCAGATGCACGCAGCGCGTCAAACGTGCAACTGCGAAGCTTCACCAAGGCGTTTCAAGGATACATCGCCCGGAAATATGGACGCCGGTTCCGAGAATTCATTGGCGGCCGGATCGAGGTAACCTCGGCACGGCAGATCAAGTCTGGCTACGAAGTGAACGCCACAGCCTATCTGCGCGGTCAGTCGCCGTTTGCGGTTTCGTTCCTTGTGTCCGGGCGCTCTGGCAAAGACCTGTTCTTCAACATGTTCATCGAAGGTGTGAACTTGTTGCTGACCGAGCGGACCGAAATCGGCGCCCTGCTCGATCAACGGGGCGGAAACCTGGATCAGTTGACGCGTGATCTGCCCAAACTGGGCTGATCACCGCGACCCGCCAAAGATATCGCGCAATACGCTGTCGACGATGTCGCCCAGATTGTTTTGAGAGCGTCTGGGCTGTTGTTGCCGTGCCACCGCGCGCGGCGGTTCCGGTATGACCATAGGCAAGGGTTTGACCGGCACGCCTTCGTGCACGCGCACCATGGTTTCGCGCCAGATTTCGGCCGGTAGTCCGCTGCCCGTAACACCGGTCAGCGGGGTGTTGTCATCGTATCCCATCCAGACGCCGGCAATATAATCTGCCGTGAACCCCACAAACCATGCGTCTCGGGCTGCTTGTGTTGTACTGGTTTTCCCTGCCGCTTGCCGATCCGGCAATGCGGCGCGCTTTCCGGTGCCTTCCGAGACGACTTTTTCCATCATCCAGATCAACTGTCCTGCTGCAGTCTCAGAGATCACGCGCTCTCGGATGCCGCCGTCGATCCCCATGACCGGTGCGTCGTCGCCCAGCAGGGTCAGGTCGATCAGCCCATATGGCGCGACCGAAGATCCCCCGTTCAGAATACCGGCATAGGCCCCAGTCATTTCAATCAGGGTGCTTTCCGATGCTCCCAATGCCAGCGCCGGACCAAGGGCCAGATCGCTTTCAATACCAAAATCCGACGCGACCTGACGCACAAAATCCCGACCGACGGCTTCAGAAACCTTGACCGCCGGAATGTTGAGCGAGTCGCGCAAGGCGCGGGTCATCGTCACTTCGCCATAGAATTTGTTGGTGTAATTCGTCGGGCACCATCGGCCCGACCCCGCGATGTTGAGGCAGTATTCGGCATCAAGTATGAGATCGTAAGGAGAGTTGCCCAGATCGAGTGACGCTGCATAGACAAAGGGTTTAAAGGCCGAACCGGTTTGGCGCAGCGCCTGGGTCGCACGGTTGAACGCCCCGCTGACTTGGGTCTTGCGCCCGCCCACCATGGCGCGCACGGCGCCATCGGCCGACATCACAACGATTGCCGCTTGCGCCTTAGAGCCTTCGCGAACCTTGTTGTCAAAAACCCAGAACAGCGCTTCTTCTGCTGCGCGTTGCAGCCGCTGATCCAGCGTGGTGCGAATGATCACGTCCTCGGTCGTGTTGCGGGTTAAAAACTCCGGTCCGCTCGACATGACCCAATCGGCAAAATACCCACCCGCCCGGGCTGCTGCCGCTTCGGACAAGACCGCCGGCTCCTGTCGCGCGCGCTGTGCTTCGGCTTGTGTCAAATAACCTTGCTCTTCCATCAGGCGCACGATGACGGCCGCGCGGTCCTGTGACCGGGTCAGGTTATTGGTCGGTGCATATCGGGTTGGCGCCACCAACAAACCCGCCAACATGGCAGCTTCGGCAGCGGACACATCTGCAGCCGACTTGCCAAAATAGCGTTGGCTGGCCGCTTCGAAACCGCGCGCACCGGCGCCCAAGAAGGCCCGGTTCATGTAGATCGTCAGGATTTCGTCCTTGGAATACTTGACCTCCATCGCCATCGCATAAACGGCTTCCTTGGCTTTGCGCCAAAGTGTCCCCGCGCGGCACAGGGCCTCGTATTCCGCCTCGGTCATACCCGAGGCTGCATCAAACGGTTCGCCCAAACACAAAAGCTTGGCCGTCTGCTGGGTGATCGTCGAGCCGCCATGACCGGAAAGCGGGCCGCGCCCCTCTCGCAAGTTGATCCGAACCGCACCGGCCACACCGCGGGGGCTGACACCGAAATGGCGATAGAACCGTTTGTCCTCTGTCGCGACAATGGCGTTCTTAAGGTCAGGCGATACCGTTTCCGTCGTCACAACGCCGCCAAACTGGTCACCGCGCCACGCGAACACTTGCCCTTCGCGGTCCAGCATTGTGACGGACCCGCGCGCACGGCCGTCCAGAACGGTCTCTGCATCCGGCAAGGTCGTCTGGATATAGAAAACAGACAAGGCGATGATACCGACGATCACCGCACCCACACGCCACGTTAAGGCCCAGACCAGACCCAAGAGGAAGCCAACCGCGCGCCGCACTGCATAACCGATCCGTCCGAATATCCCTTTCGGGGGCGCGGACGTTGCTTTGCGCCGCGTCGATTTGGCAGTTGCTTTGCGTTTGGTTTTTGTCGTCTTGGATTTTGAGCGCGATGCCTTGTTGCCCGCCCCGGGCTTTTTGCCGGATGACGGTTTCGAAGAATATCTTTTATCCGCCACAAGTCGCGGCCTGCGTCGCGATGAATCACTCATTCTTTGCCCTGCCCGGCTTATGTATTTCCGACAGAATAACGCCTAACCTTGCAATTGTTGAGCGTTCTCTGCACTTGTAAGTCGTGTTTTCAGAATGACTATTGTTTGTGCATTTTCATATTTTTGCACAAAATTTAAACACTCACTCAAAGTCATACCCCCGTTACATGCAGTGCATCGTTCCCTTGCGCCCCCGTTCCTGACCTTTGTGCGGGGGTCAATTGCAGGGCGACCTGCCAAGTGAAGGGGATGACGGTGAAACTCATCATTGCGACAATCAAGCCGTTCAAGCTGGAAGAGGTCCGCGAAGCGCTGACCGAAGCCGGTGTACGCGGCATGATGGTGACGGAAATCAAAGGCTTTGGATCGCAATCCGGGCACACAGAAATCTATCGCGGCGCGGAATACGCCGTGAATTTCGTTCCGAAAATCAAGCTGGAAATCGTGGTTGCGGCCTCGATGGCCGACCAAGTGGTCGAAACGATCGCCAAGACAGCCCAGACCGGCAAGATCGGCGACGGCAAAATTTTCGTACTCGACGTGCAGCAGGCGATCCGCGTGCGCACCGGCGAAACCAACGAAGACGCGCTGTAAGCGGCGCAGACAAGGGGATATTCCGAATATGAAACTTCTTAAGACACTTGCCACGGCAACGGCGCTTGGGGCGCTGCCGAGCCTGGCACTGGCACAGGATGCTGCGCCTGGGTTTGACGAGATCGGCCCATATATCATGACCACACTGCTGTTCTGTATGGCAGGTTTTCTGGTGTTCTTCATGGCAGCCGGCTTTGCGATGCTCGAAGGCGGCCTGGTGCGTTCCAAAAACGTAACCATGCAAATGACAAAGAACATCGCGCTGTTCTCGATCGCGGCCATCATGTACTGGCTCGTCGGCTTCAACACGATGTACCCGGGCGACTTCAACGGCTACTTTGCCATCGGTGGTCAAACAGTACTTGATGCGGTTGGCGTTTCCGCCGCTGACGCTGCGCTTGATTACGCCTCGGTTGGCTCGGACTTCTTCTTCCAGCTGGTGTTTGTTGCTGCAACCGCGTCCATCGTGTCCGGTGCCGTGGCAGAGCGTATCAAGCTATGGCCTTTCCTGATCTTCGTTGTCGTTCTGACCGGCCTGATGTACCCGATCTCGGGTTCCTGGCAGTGGGGCGGCGGCTGGTTGTCCGAAGCTGGCTTCTCTGACTTCGCGGGTTCGACCGTTGTGCACTCTGTGGGTGGCTGGGCCGCTCTGGCAGGTGTCATCGTGCTTGGTCCTCGGATCGGCAAATACAAAGACGGCAAAACCAACCCGATGCCCGGTTCGAACCTGGCTCTGGCGACGCTTGGCACATTCATCCTGTGGCTGGGCTGGTTCGGCTTCAACGGTGGTTCGCAGCTGGCGATGGGCACAGTGGGCGACGTTTCTGACGTATCGCGCATCTTTGCCAACACCAACATGGCCGCTGCAGCCGGTGCTGTCACCGCTCTGATCCTGACACAGACCCTGTACAAAAAGCCTGACCTGACCATGGTTCTGAACGGCGCTCTGGCAGGTCTCGTATCGATCACAGCTGAACCGCTGGCTCCAACCCTGTTTGGTGCATTGTGGATCGGTGCCGTAGGTGGCGTGATCGTTGTTCTGACGATCCCGATGCTGGACAAGTTCAAGCTGGACGACGTTGTCGGCGCGATCCCGGTCCACCTGTTCGCAGGTATCTGGGGCACCATCGCGGTTGTCTTCTACAACAGCGACGCAAACATCGTAACACAGATCACAGGTATCGTTGCCTACGGTGTGTTCACCTTCGTTGCCAGCCTGGTTGTCTGGTTCATCCTCAAAGCGGTCATGGGCATCCGTGTCAGCGAAGAGGACGAGCTGACAGGCCTCGATATGGCTGAGCTGGGCATGGAAGCGTACCCAGAATTCTCCAAAGGCTGATATCTCCTTCCATCAGCCTAAATCACTGGCCCGGGCGTTCGCGCCCGGGTTTTTTTATTTCCGACGGGGCCGCGTTGGCGTCTCGCGAAAGCTCTGCTCTAGCTCTGGAAAAAGACTGTTGGTCTGATCGTCGCCATTCGCCAGGTCATAGCGCCGCATCCAAGGTTTGACCGGTGTCAGGGCACCTTCGGCAACCCATTCGAAATAGCCCAACGCCCCCTTGGCCGGGATCGGGTCGATGGGTACCGGATTTTCCAGCACAAGCCCCCAAGGGCCACCGAACCACTCGCTGTCACTGTGATCGATAATATCGACCACATCCACGGTGCCGATGATCGCGCGTCTTGGCAGGTCATCCGGCCGCGGCGGGGTCACGCCATGCCGCTGCAATCGCCAAACGCCCCAGCGAAACTCATCTTCTTTGACCTCGGACGCCGCGTGAATACAAATGCGTCCCGTCCGCATCCCACCAGAGCGGATCGCCCCAAGGGATCGGTTTTCGATGATCTTGCAGCCATCGATGATCGCCCACGCCCAGGGCTGGCGCACAGAAAGGGCAAGTTTCGGCAAATCGCGCATAGTGGAACTGTGCGGATCACATCCCGGTTTGTCTATCGCGTCGTGATCCGCGCGCCCTTGGGCAAAAAAGCCGCGTCGCGTTACATCCAGAGGTGACTACGCCTCTGCATCTCCAAAGCCGCTGCCAGATTGGCGGTAGTCCGCGCGCGGTGGCGCAAAGATGTCCAACAGCCGGGCACCGTCCGGTCCCGCGCGAAAGCCGTGTTCGACCCCACCGGGGGTGCGCCAGAAATCACCCTTGGAGACAGGTACGTCGATCCCGCCTTGGATGCGTGTACCAGACCCTTCCAGGCACATGCCCCCTTGTTCTTCCGCGTGCGAATGAATGGAGCCTTGCGCGCCCGGCTCAACCGTGACGACAGACAGCATCGCCTGATCGCCCGGATAGATACGCGCCGAAAGCCCCTCGGTCAGCGTGCGGGCAATACCGTCGGAAAGATCAGACATCGTGTGGAACTCTGGATGGGACGGGGTCGTCATGATGGGGTCTCCTCTGGCAAGCCCGGATCAATGTTGAAAATCTCACAGGTGGTTTCACCGCGTCGGATACGGCTGCGAATGCCTTCTTCGCGCGCAGCAACATGGACCACCGCGGCCAGCACGTCGTCCACAGCATCTGCGGGAACGACCACTGCCCCGTCTTCGTCTGCCACGATCCAATCACCCGGCGCGATGCGGGTGCCTCCGATATCAACGACCAGGTTGATCTCGCCGGGTGCCGCTTTTGACGTGGCTTCTGGATGCAGACCGCGCGCGTAAACTGGAAAGCCAAGTGCGGCGATATCAGCACGGTCTCGAATAGTGCAATCCAGCACGGCACCCACCATACCCTTGGCCATGCAGGCATCCGCCAGCAGGTCACCAAAGTGGCCCCTCCGGTCGGACGCGCCACCAGCGACCACCAAAACCTCACCCGGGCACGAATGATGGACAGCGCGATGTATGCCGCCATTTTCGCCCGGTGCCACCCGCGCGGTGCGCGCAGGCCCTGCGATCCGCGTGCCCCCGGTCAAAGGTCGGATCGTCGGCGGCAACGGGCGTACCCGTTGGTCCGCGTTGCAAAGGTTCCCGGTTGGGTAAGATGCAAGGCTCATTCACCCATCTCCGCCCGAGCCAAAAACGCCGACAAAGCGTCCCACAATGCCGGAGGGTTGGAATACATGGGAAAGTGCGCCGAGTGGGCAATTTCCACCGGCTCAATGCCCAGAGCCGCAAGGCGCGGCAAATAGGACAAATGCCGGTTTTGAACGCCATACACAAAGGCCTTTGGGCACGGCAGTTCTGCCATCTGCTCCAACAAAGGTTCGCTGTCCGAAACCGCCACCATCGAGCGAAAGATGGGACCAACAACCTCTGGGTTCACCTTTGCGCGCATACCCGCGCCGTAAACGGCCGTGCCATATTCCGGTCGCGCCCGAACCCGTGCCTGAAATTCCGAAAGGAACGACTCCGGCGTGTCCGCAGGATGCGAGATGATTTGCCGTGACAAAAAACAGTCTTCAGGTGCGACATTGCCCTCGATGTCGAAGAAGGATGCCACGCGCTCGGGCACCTCTCGCGCAAGCATCAACGCGGTCAACCCGCCCAACGAATGCCCAAGCATATGTGCACGGGGCATCTCCAACGCATCGAGCACCAAAAGTGTTGTGCGGACACGGAAGGGCATGTTCACAGCTTCGGGGCGCGAGACCGTCGAAGCGCCTCAACCGGGGGCATCGATCAAAATGAGGTCGCGGTTCGCGAAATCTTCGCGCAGCGCCAGTTCGGCGTAATCCTCTTTGGAAGATCCAAACCCATGCAAGCACACAAGCGGCATCTTGGAACCGGAGCGACGCAGGATCGCCAGCCGCATGTCCACGTCGTGAACAGTTAGATCAAGGTTGACTTCTTGCATGGTTGCGGGCACTCCAATTGACGGAAGATACGTCGCACAAACGATGAAATGACGTCAATATTAAAAATACGCAGAATGATCGACGAAAAAGACAGAGAAATACTGACGATCCTACTAGAGGCCGCTGATACCTCCAAAGCAGAGATCGCCCGCCGCGTCGGCCTCGCCCCATCCGCGGTTTCCGAACGTGTGCGCCGCCTGCGGGACGACGGACTGATCCGCGGCTATGAGGTGCGGCTCGACGCCCATGTTCTTGGGCGTCCGCTTTTGGCTTTTATCTTTGTGACGGATCAGAAGCCCAGCCAGGGCTTTGACACCGCCGCCGCTTTGTCAAAAGTGACCGGGCTTGAAGAGCTACACAAAATCGCCGGTGACGACTGTTACCTTTTGAAAGTGCGGGCATCCGGAACAGATGAGCTGAACAGCATTATCGACGATGAGATCAACACCGTACCGTCAGTCACACGGGTGCGCACGACCATCGTTTTAAAGCCAATCACCGAACGCCCGCCGCTTGCGGGGCATGGGCTTTAGTTCGGGTGTGATCCGCTACGCAGCCGCAAGGCCAAGCTGCCAGCTTCCTTGCCTGCTTTCTGTGAGGAAGGTACCGTTTCCAGATTGTCAGGAGAAACGCATGACATTTTCACAAAGTGATTTGGACGGGCTCGCAAAACGCTACACCGCCGCGTGGAATTCAAAGATCCCTGAGAACGTCGCTTCGTTCCACACAGAAAGCAGTAGTATAATCATCAATCGTGGCGAGCCTTCGGAGGGTCACGCAGGGCTGACCGCGATGGCAGCCGGTTTCCACGCCGACGTTCCGGACTTACACTTAACCTGCGACGGCATTCGCGGTGCAGGGGCACACGTCGTCTATTTATGGACATTCACGGGACATCATGCCGAAACCGGAAATCCGTTGAGTGTTCAAGGATGGGAAGAGTGGGAACTCGACGAGGACATGAAGGTCACCCGTGCTTTGGGATGGTTCGATGGGGCGGATTACGATCGGCAAGTTGCCGGGTAGGCAAAACCATCACCTACCTCTGACGGACACAACAAGACGAGCGATCACTCTAACCGCCCGCATTGAGACCGCGCCACGTCTGCACGGCCTTTGCATCAACCATTTGATATGCAGGTCGAATTAGGCCCCGACGTCCACAATCGCTTTGGCCAAGATGGGCACCGTTTGGGCGTTGAGCCCGGCGATGTTCATCCGGCTGTCACCGACCATGTAAACCGCATGTTCGGCTCGCAAGCGTTCCACCAGTTCCGGCGACGCGCCGATGCGCGAGAACATGCCGCGGTGCTGTGCCAGAAAGGCGAAACGGTCCGAGCCTGACAAGCGTTGCAGCTCATCCGCCAGTTTCTGCCGCAGATCCAGCATCGACAGGCGCACGTCTTCCAACTCTTCCGCCCAATCGGCGCGGAGCGCCTCGTCGGTCAGGATCGTGGACACGATCCGTGCGCCGTGATCCGGCGGAAAGGAATAGTTCTGACGGTTCAGAAACGCCAAAGTGCTTTGCGCCAGCGCGGTTTGCGTGCCGTCCTGTGTCACGGCCATCAAAAGTCCGGTGCGTTCCCGGTAGATGCCGAAGTTTTTCGAACAGCTCGCCGCGATCAGGCACTCGGCCACGCCCGACGCCACAAGGCGCGTCGCGGCTGCGTCTTCTTCCAGCCCATCACCAAAGCCCTGATAGGCGATATCGATCATCGCGATCAGGCCTTGGGCATTGATCACATCGATCACTGCCTGCCATTCCACCGGGTTCAGGTTCGCGCCGGTCGGGTTGTGACAGCAGCCGTGCAAAAGCACCACATCGCCGGCCCGCGCTTGTTTGAGATCCTCGATCATCCCGCCGAAATCGACACCCCGGGTTTCGGCATCAAAGTACCGGTACGCCACGGTTTCGATATTGAGGTAGTTCAGGATCGAGACATGGTTTGGCCATGTCGGGTTCGACACGAACACGCGCGCGTTCGGGTTGGCCATTTTCACCAGTTCAAACGCCTGACGCACGGCACCGGTGCCCCCCGGGGTTGCGACCGCGGCAACAGAACCGCGGGGCACCGCATCGCCCAAAACCAACCCGATCAGGGCATCCGCATAGGCTGGATCACCGGCCAGGCCAGTATAGGCTTTGCTTTGCTGTTCTTCCCAGATGCGTTGCTCGGCGGCTTTGACGGCGCGCATGACCGGTGTCACGCCTTCGGCGTTTTTGTAAACACCCACACCGAGGTCGATCTTGGTCTCACGCGGGTCTTCTTTGTACTTGGCCATCAGGGCCAGAATTTTGTCCGCGGGTTGTGGTGTGAGTGCTTCGAGCATCACGCGTCTCCAGTAGCAACAGGTAGGGTTGGGAATGCGCCCCATTCGGTCCACGAACCGTCATATAGCGCGTGATCGGTTTTGCCGATCCGTTCGAGCGCAAGGCTCAGGATCGCGGCGGTGACACCGGACCCGCAGGCGGTAATCACCGGTTTCGACAAGTCGATGCCGGCGGCTTCGAATACGGTCTTCAATTCCTCGGGCGATTTCATCGTCCCGGTATCGGTCAACACATCGGTATATGGCAAATTGCGCGACCCGGGGATATGGCCGCTGCGCAAACCGGGACGCGGCTCTTCCACCTCGCCGCGGAAACGAGCGGCGGAACGGGCATCAACAATTTCATGATCCTGCAATTTTGCAGCGGCGGACACCTGAGTAACGTCGCGCACCATGTGGTTTTGAACCCGAACCGTCATGTGGCGATCCCGTATCATTGGCGGCAGGTCTTCCACCTCGCGGCCCTCTGACAGCCATTTGGGAAATCCGCCATCGAGCACTGCGACGTCTGTTTGCCCCATCAGCCGGAACAGCCACCAGACCCGCGCGGCGGAAAAGACGCCCGCCCCGTCATAGACCACAACCTGATGCCCGTCTCCGACGCCCATCGCCCGCATGCGGGACATGAATTTTTCAACCGGCGGCACCATGTGCGGCAGGTCAGAGCGATGATCAGAAATCTCATCGATATCGAAAAACCGCGCTCCGGGGATGTGCGCAGCATCATACTCGGTTTTCGCTTCTCGTCCGGAGCTTGGCAAATACCATGACGCATCCAGCACCCGCAAATCCGGGTCCTTCAAATGCGCTGCAAGCCAATCGGTTGAAACCAGTGTTTTTGGGTCATCCATGGCAACTGTCCCCTCGCCAGAAATCTCACCCTGCCTACATCCAGCTTTGCCTTAGGGCAAGGCGCTGGTCGTGCTTAGCTGTGATCTTTCATCAAACGCTGCTTTTGGCGATTCCAGTCGCGCTTGGCCTGAGTTTCCCGCTTGTCATGCAGCTTTTTGCCTTTTGCGATCCCGATCTTCAGCTTCGCCAGACCACGATGATTGAAATACATCACCATCGGGACAAGCGTCATGCCTTTGCGCTGGGTCGCTGACCACATATCCGAAAGCTCTCGTTTGCTGACCAGCAGCTTACGGCGCCGCCGCTCTTCGTGCTTGAACATCTTGGCCTGCTCATAAGGCGCGATGTAGCTGTTGACCAACCACAGCTCGCCCTCTTCGACCGCAGCATAGCTTTCGGCGATGTTACCGCCATTCTGACGCAGCGATTTAACTTCGGATCCTTGCAGCAACAGCCCACATTCCACGTCTCGGTCGATTGCGTAATCGAAACGTGCCCGGCGATTTTCAGCGATCACCTTATAGTTCGGGTCTGACTTGTCCTTGGCCATGGGGCGGTGATGTATGCCGCATGGCGCGCCAGTGCAAGGGCACCGGCAGACGGTGCGCGTGCCGGTTCTCTCTTGCGATTCCGATCCCGATATAGGGTAAATGGACCGGACAGCGGAAATTCAGTCTGCCGCGACAAAGGGAGATACCATCATGAGCATCAAATCGATCCTGTGCGCCTATAGCGGCGAAGCCAATCGCGGCAGCGGTTTGAGACATGCGATCCGGCTGGCACATAAACATGACGCGTATCTGACCGGCGTCCTGCGGCATGGTCGCCCCATGCTCGAACGTCGGTTTGCGGCCCAAGTGCCAAAGTAAATGTTGGAAATCCTGCATAAGTCTGACCCCGAACAGATCGTACAGATCTCGGACAGGTTTGACGAGATGGTCGCCGAAGCCGGGCTTGCCGAACACAGCGATTTTGTCGACCTCGACCCGACCCGCGGCGAAACGCTGTCTGCTTTTGCCCGCAACTTCGACCTCGTGGTGACCGGCGCGCATTCTGATTTGGCGCAAGAGGATCACATGTCTGCTCATCCCGATCTGATCGCCTTGCGCAGCGGTCGGCCGGTTCTGGTTGTGCCCAACGGGTATGAAGCTGACGGGTTGGCGGACAATGTTCTTGTGGCTTGGGACGGCAAAAGATCAAGCGCCCGCGCGGTCGGAGACGCGATGCCGGTGCTGGAAACCAAGGCCAAAGTCACTCTGTTGACAGTGGGGGCCGAAGCCGCACCAGACACCGATTACATGGTCCGCAACCTCGAACGCCACGGTATCAACACAGAGCTGGTCGTGGCCCCCAGAGCCGGCAGCATCGCCGAGACGGTGATCGAAGGCGCGGCCAAGGCCGACGCCAAACTCATCGTGATGGGCGCCTTTGAACACAGCAAATTTGCCCATGATATCATGGGCGGCGTTACCACGGATGTTATCAAGACCAGCCCGGTGCCGGTGTTCATGTCACACTAGCGACGACCAGAAGGTACAGGATCGTCAATCGCCCAGCTTGGCGTGGACCTCGTCCAGGTCGATCTCGCCGATTGGCATCTTGTTGCCCGGGTTTTCAAAGTCGTATTTGAACAGATCGAAGTCACGCTTGTAGATTTCGTAGACGAGGTGCATCGACAAATCGTCAAAGTAATCCTCAACCGGGTGCGCACGCTTGGGGCCATGCCCTTCGCTTTCATTAAATCGCGGGATGTCCGTCAGGTTGATCGCATGTGGCGTTTCAATCGCCCCCAGCACATCGGCCATGCCGTCGTTAAAGCTTTCGGTCCAGAAAATTTTGTCATAGCGGCCGCCATTCACAATGAACGTGCTGATATGCCCGAACATGGCCGACCAATGAATGTCCGGTTCCATCGGGCGCCGCCACCGGATCGTATCCCGCGCAAACAGCAAAAAGCGTCGAAAGCTTTGGACCTGATCAAAGTCTTCTTTGCCGTCGTCTCCGCCAACCTCGATCCCGTATTTCTGGATCAGCAAGGGCACCATGTTCCCGCGATACCGTTTACCATTCCGTTGAATGCCACAGATCTTGTCGAAGAAAGAGCTTAGGATGCGTGTGTACGGATTTCGCACGCAGGTGAACGCATATGACTTATGCGATTGCACATTTTGAGTGATCACGCCCTGACTTGGTTCAAGGGCCCATTTGTGCATGCCGTCCTGAGCGTCATGGATATCACCGTCGAAAAATCGCCCGTGATCCGAATAAAACATGATCTGACCAATCGTCGAACACGCGCATTTCGGCACGACCCGATAGACAACACTTTCACTTTCGGTCATCCAGGTTCCGGGGAAGCCCATATTTTGCCTCTTCGTTGTTCGCCGCATATCGGGACACACGATCAGTACATTGAATTGCAAAAAAGCAAAGAATTCCGTTTTATTCAATCGGTCTTCAGACTTATCTTGGACACAATGATACGAGAACGAGCAAACTGTTGATCGCATGGCGAAAATTGCATATATTCTCCTGTGCCACAAGGACCCGGATGCCATTATTCAATAGGCACAACAGCTTACAGCTGTTGGCGATTATATCTCCATCCACTTCGATGCCCGTTCGAAACCGGAATTCTATCGCCGCATAACATCGGCGCTGGCAGATAACCCGAACGTTACCTTCGCGCATAAACGGATCAAATGCGGTTGGGGGGAATGGTCGCTTGTCGAAGCATCGCTTTATGCCGTTGAATCCGCGATAGAGGCTTTTCCCCGCGCCACGCATTTTTACATGCTGTCCGGCGATTGCATGGCGATCAAAACCGGCGAATACATGCACCGGTATCTTGACGAAAACGATGTCGATTTTATCGAAGCTTTGATTTCTTCGAATCCGACTGGATCAAGACCGGCATCAAGGAAGAGCGCCTGATCTACCGTCATTTCTTCAATGAACGCACACAGAAATGGCGGTTCTACACGTCGTTCAACTTGCAACGCCGCTTTGGATTGCGACGCGAGGTGCCCAAGGACATTCAAGTTCAGATCGGCAGCCAATGGTGGTGCCTGCGCCGCCGCACTGTCGAAGCCATTGTCGAGTTTACCAAGAAACGGAAAGACGTAATGCGGTTTTTCCGGACGACCTGGATACCGGACGAGACTTTTTTTCAAACCCTGGTACGGCACCTCATCCCAGAGGACGAAATCCGAAGCAGGACACTGACATTCCTGATGTTCTCGGATTATGGGATGCCGGTAACGTTTTATAACGACCACTATGATTTGCTATTGGGGCAGGATTTCCTCTTTGCCCGGAAAATCAGTCCAGAGGCCAAGGAACTAAAAGAACGGCTGGGCAAGCTGTACGTGGCGACCGATGTCGAGTTTCAGATTTCGAACGAAGGGAGTAGCCTTTTCAAGTTCCTGACCGGACGCGGACGCATTGGCCGGCGTTTCGCCACCCGGTTCTGGGAAAACGAAGCGTCCCTAGGCCGCGAGCGGGAATTGATGATCATCGTGTGCAAAAAATGGCACGTGGCAAAACGGTTGCTTGAAAAGATCCGGCAAATCACCAACCTGCCCACCATCGAATACCTCTTTAACGAAGAGCACACCGAACTACCCGACCTTGGCGGCATCCAAAGCACACTAGAGAAAAGGACGCGCCACCGCAGAGCCCTGATGCGGATGCTGTTTGACTACTATGACACCAACCGGCTGATCGTCTGTATGGACCCCAGCAACCTCGACCTGATACATGACTTTGCCTCGGACAGGTCCGTTACCCGTATTCTCGAGGTGCGTTGTGACTTTACGGACGAATATCTAATCGGACATGCCATGCGGGTGGGCCTGGCGGGTGAACAGACCACGGACGCCACGATGCAGCGCCTTTTGCCGACGATCAAAAACGATATCCGCTATGAAAGCGATATGATCCGCGATGCGGGGTTTTCCCGGTTCGGGCGTATTGATCAACAACTCGAAGCTGACGAAAACGCGACGGCCTTGCAGGAGTTTCTGTCAATCGGCCACGACAAGGGGCTGGAGATTGCCCAAAAGGAACATCTGTTCGCTGACTAGTGGGTCAGCGACCCCAGCTGTTCAACCAATTGCGAAACCGCCGACCGCTGTCGCGCATCTGTTGGCCTGTGGCATGAGCGCCGTCTTCGATGTTTTCCAGAACAGGATCAATTTTCGCCTCGCGGAACCGGCGCCAGCGGATCCAGAGCGCGGTCAAAACAGCGCCAAAGACAACAAGGAAGATGATGTTGAACCAGTTGATGACGCGATGGTCAGGGCCTTCAACTGCGTGTGCGATGAGCGCGTTGGGATAGATCGACAGCGGCTCAAACCGCCAGCCATAATGCCGGACCGATACCCATTGCGGGTTGTCTTTCGTCGACACAAGGTCCTGAAACTCTGCCTGAAGGTTCGCACTGTTCAGTTTGAAATAGGGCGGCCAGCCCCAGCCGGTATCTTCGTTGCGGTAAACCCTCGGCCGGTCATTGATGCGGAAGGTATCGGCAAAGAACACATCGCGGCTGACCATGCCTTGGGCATCACCGGTTCCCGGATTGGTCCAGAACCAAGAATTTGCCCCGAAATCGACGCGGCGCACTTCGGTGTTGACCACACGAACGATGTCATATTTCGGCAAAGTGTAATGCAGCGTGGCCGCAATCGCGCCCCAGATCAGCAATGTGAAGAACCACTTGATGTAATACATGGGCCGCCCCCTATCCGTAATTAGACACGTAAATCAAAACGCCGATTGCCACCAGCGGAACAATATAGACCCCAAGGATTAATTTCCGCCGGATCGAGTTATCATATTGCTCCAACCCGCGTTGCACAAATGAACGGCGATCCTCGGAACCGCCGTTTTCTTTCCACTGCTGTTCCAGCTTGTCGCGCCGCCGCGCACGGGAATAGAGCGAGACACTGACGTAAATGATCGTCAGCACCACGCCCAGAACAACCACAAATCGCAGCAAGATCACGGTTTCACACACCTTTTCCCGAACCAGGATTTGTCGCGCCTAGGCTGACAAATCCCGGTTCAAAAAGAAAGGTTGATCACCCAACGACGTTGAAATCCGGGCCATAGGGGTATCCGGTGATGTTCTTGTTGCCATCTTCGGTAATGATAAAGATATCATGTTCGCGATAACCACTCGCGCCCGGTTCCCCGTTGGCGATGGTCAGCATCGGTTCCATGCTGATGACCATGCCCGGCTGCAGCACCGTATCGATGTCTTCACGCAGTTCCAGACCGGCCTCACGTCCATAGTAATGGCTGAGCACACCAAAGGAATGCCCATAACCAAACGTCCGGTATTGCAGCAGATCAAGCTCATCGAAATAGCGATTGATCTGTTGGGTCACCTCAGCGCAGGACACACCGGGTTTCAGCAGGGACATCCCCAGTTCATGCGCTCCGATATTGGCCTGCCACAGCTTCAGGCTGGCCTTATCCACCTCGCCCACAAACAGCGTTCGTTCCAGCGCCGTGTAATATCCCGAAATCATCGGGAAGGCGTTCAAGGACAGAATATCGCCCTGTTCCAAAACGCGGCCCGTGACCGGGTTATGCGCGCCATCGGTGTTGATCCCGGATTGGAACCAAACCCACGTGTCCCGGTATTCTGAGTTGGGAAAGCGTTTGGCAATTTCGGCTTCCATCGCATCGCGGCCCGCCATCGCGACATCGATTTCCCGAACACCCGCCTTGATCGCATCGTGGATCGCATAGCCGCCGACATCGGCAACCTGTGCCCCATGGCGGATCAGGGCAATCTCTTCTGCGGATTTGTTCATCCGTTGCCGCATCGTTGTCGGTGCAAGGTCGACCATGGTCAGCGGTTCGATGAACTCTTCCATCTTATCGCGCTGCATCAAGGTCAGATGGTCGCCTTCATATCCAACGACACCGCCCTTGCCGATCACCGATTTCACCGCGCGCCAGAAATTGTCGCGCTGCCAATCGGTGTAGGTGATGTTGTCACAATGGCTCCACCGCCATGGCTGCCCGGCATCGATGCCTGCGCTGATCGTCACGCAATCGGTTTCGGTCACCACGACCGCATACGGCCGCCCGAACGCGCAATAAAGAAACCCCGAATAATAGGCGACGTTGTGCATCGACGTCAGAACAGCGGCGGCTGCCCCCGCATCCTCCATCCGCTCGCGCAGCCCGGCAACACGCGCCTCGTACTCTGCCGTGCTGAACGGCAACTGCGCGCGTTGCCCATTGTGATACCGATAAAACTCTGGCCGTTTGGTCATTTTGACCCTCTTTTACAGAAAGGTCCCGGCGTACAGGACGGAAAACTGTGGGCGGATCCCGATGGGATTTGGCGACGCCATCGCCAAATGGCCCAGGCAAGCCTTGGCCGAAACCGCCCCTTCGATCAAGCCGTCAGATGGCGGACAAGGTCGCTTTTGGGATCTTCCATCAAATCGATAATGTCGAAGTGATGTTTTTCCGGGACGACATGCACAGAAATGGTCCAGGCATCGCCCAACCAGCGCGCTTGATCCAAAAACGCCGGACGCTCTGCCCCGCCCACCCACACGGCCGTTTCGGCATTGGCCCTGTCGTGCATCAAAATTGGAGAGTCCGTTGTGGCCTGCGCATCGTCCAGCCGCAGATCGGCCCGCATGGACGTCTTCAACAGAGGCCTCAAATCAGAAAGGGGTGAGATCGGTGCAACGGCCTGCACTCGATCTTGTGTAGCGGTCGGTAAGACCGACCGATCCAGCATACGGGCCACCAGTTGCCCGCCCGCGGAATGCCCCGTCAGTGACAGAGGGCCGGGCACATGTTCCCCGATCCTTTCAACCGCGCGCGCGATTTGTTGCGTGATCTCGGGGATCGTCACGGTTGGGCACAGGTCATAAGACGGCATCGCCACCGCCCATCCATGCACCAAAGGTCCCGCCGCCAAGTGCGACCAGCTCGATTTATCCAACGCTTTCCAATAGCCGCCATGGACAAAGACCACGGTCCCCTTTGGCGATCCTTCGGGCAGAAAAAGGTCATAGCGCAGGCGCACGCCATCCCCATAGGGTTGGTCCAAAACCGCGCTGTCCCCCATTGCCTCACGGAAAGCCGTGGCACGAGACGCCCAATATGCGACAAAACCGTCGCCGCCGGGGATATGATCGGCATTGCTATAGGCTTCATCCAGTTCCATTGCCCTGCCTCATTCAACTGGCCCTAGACAAATCGGGCGCAACGGGGTTTTCCTGCGCGGGTCAAGCGCCCGACGGAGGATGTTTTATGCTGGATACGACAACCGACCTCAAATCTCTATTGAAAGATCCCAGCCTGCTGGTGACGCAAGCCTATGTTGGCGGTACATGGATCGATGGCGACAAGGGCACCTTCGATGTGACCAACCCTGCGCGGGGGGATGTCATCGCCCAGGTGGCCGACCTGTCCCGCGCGCAAGTTGCCGGTGCCATCGCGCAGGCCGAGACCGCGCAAAAGGAATGGGCCAAGCTGACCGGCAAGGAACGCGCCACGATCCTGCGTAAGTGGTACGACCTGATGATGGAAAACGCGGCTGATCTGGGCGCGATCCTGACCGCCGAACAGGGCAAACCACTTGCCGAAGCCGTGGGCGAGATCGGGTATGGTGCGTCATTTGTCGAGTTCTTCGCCGCAGAAGCCAAACGTATCTATGGCGAGACGATCCCGGGGCACCAGCGGGACAAGCGTATCACCGTGATCAAACAGCCAATCGGCGTTGCCGCCTCGATCACACCTTGGAACTTTCCCAACGCGATGATCACCCGCAAAGCTGCGCCTGCGTTGGCTGCCGGCTGTGCCTTTGTCGCGCGCCCCGCCGATCTGACGCCGCTGTCGGCGCTGGCCATGGGCGTTCTGGCCGAACGGGCCGGCATCCCGGCGGGAGTGTTCAGCGTGGTCACCACCAGCGACGCACCAGAGACGGGTCAGGAATTCTGTGAAAACCCGGCCGTGCGCAAGCTGACCTTCACCGGCTCGACCCAAGTGGGGCGCATCCTGCTCCGGCAGGCGGCGGATCAGGTAATGAAATGCTCGATGGAACTGGGCGGCAACGCGCCGTTCATCGTGTTTGACGATGCAGACCTGGATGCGGCGGTCGAAGGGGCGATGCTGTGCAAATTCCGCAACAACGGTCAAACCTGCGTCTGCGCCAACCGCATCTATGTCCAGGCCGGGGTCTATGACGCCTTCGCCGAAAAGCTGAAGGTCGCAGTCGAAAACCTGAAGGTCGGCGATGGGTTTGGCGAGGGCATCACAACCGGCCCTTTGATCAACCCTGCCGCTGTGGCAAAGGTCCAGAACCACCTGACGGATGTTACCGAGCATGGCGGCGCTATCCTGACCGGCGGCAAACCGCATGAACTGGGCGGGACATTCTTTGAACCGACGGTCGTCACCGGCGTCACGCAGGACATGACCGTCGCCCAGGAAGAAACCTTTGGCCCCCTCGCCCCACTCTTTAAATTCGAGGACACGGATGAGGTGATTGCCATGGCCAATGACACGATCTTTGGTCTGGCAGCCTATTTCTATGCCAAGGATCTCAGCCGCGTGTACAAGGTCGCCGAGGAACTGGAATACGGAATTGTCGGCGTGAACACCGGCATCATCTCGACCGAGGTTGCGCCCTTTGGCGGGATTAAACAGTCCGGTCTTGGCCGCGAAGGCAGCCATCACGGGATCGAGGAATTCCTTGAAATGAAATATATCTGCATGAGCGTCTAATTGATGTTTTCCCAATCCGACCTCGAAGCGGCGGCGGCACTGGTCCACACCCAGATGCCGCCTACGCCGCAGTTCCAATGGCCACTGTTGTCACAGGCCATCGGAACCGAGGTTTGGGTCAAACACGAAAACCACACCCCCACCGGCGCCTTCAAGGTGCGCGGTGGCATCACTTTCATCGATTGGCTGAAACGGTCCCATCCGGATGTCCCCGGAATCTGCACGGCGACCCGCGGCAACCATGGCCAATCACAAGCACGCGCGGCCTCGGCGGCGGGGCTGACCGCCAAAGTGTATGTGCCGCACGGCAATTCCACCGAAAAGAATAACGCGATGCGCGCCTTCGGGGCAGAGCTTGTGGAGTTCGGCGAAGACTTTGACACCGCGCGCGTCGAGGCGTTTCGCGTCGCAGACGAAGAAGGTCTGCACATCGTGCCGCCGTTCCATCCGGAGCTTGTGCGCGGTGTGGCGACCTATGCCTATGAACTGTTTTTAACGGTGCCCGACCTCGGCACTGTATATGTGCCCATCGGATGTGGATCGGGTATTTGTGGCACCATTCTGGCCCGTGACGCGCTGGGTTTGAAAACCAAGATTGTGGGCGTTGTGTCGGAAAACGCCCAAACCGCTAAGCTTTCGGTCGAGGCCGGACGTCTTGTTGAAACCAATTCCGCTGTCACATTTGCCGATGGCATGGCTGTGCGGGTTCCCGTGCAAGAGGCCGTTGATATCTATGCCAAGGGTGCAGAACGGATTGTCACGGTCAGCGACGCGGAAATTGCCGATGCCATCCGGCTGTATTTTAACACCACACATAACGTGGCCGAAGGGGCCGGTGCCGCCCCATTGGCCGCACTGATGCAGGAACGTGCAGTGCAGTCGGGCAAAAAGGTTGGTGTCATCTTGTGTGGCGGCAACATCGATACCGATTGGTTCCGCCAAATTTTGGACGGTCAGACGCCCCAGCCCTGATTTCATATTTTCGACATCTGTGCGTTACATGGGTTTCACGCAAACCCCCCACTGCCTGTGGCGTTGCAACATCAGGGGGTGGAATATGTCCATTCGAACATGGTGCATGACCTCCGTCATCGCACTGGCAGCGGCACCTGCCGTCGCCGAAATGAACTTTAACCGCATCGCATCTTTCCCGGTCGTCCAAAACATGGCCGAAGGCGAAGACACCGCGCGCGAAAGTTCCCCGGAAATCATCGATGTCACCGCCGATGGTATGACGCTGGTCTACACCGACAGCCCGCTTGAAGCGTTGGGCATGATCGACATCACCGATCCCGCGAACCCAAAGCCCAAAGGCAATATCGCCTTGCCGGGAGAGCCGACTTCGGTTGCCGTGATCGGCACCGTGGCCTTTGTGGGCGTCAACACATCCCAAAGCTATACAGACCCGTCGGGTCAGATGCTGGCTATCGACACCAATACCGGCGACGTGATCGCAACCTTTGAACTGGCCGGTCAACCCGACAGCGTTGCCAAGGCACCCGATGGCTCTTTTGTATCGGTCGCCATTGAAAACGAACGGGACGAAGACCTGAATGACGGCGTGATCCCGCAGCTGCCAGCCGGCTCGCTTCAGATGATCGCAATCGCCGAAGGCACCTTGGACTGTGCCAGCATCGCGACCGCCGACCTGACGGGTCTGGCCGAGGTTGCCGCAACCGATCCAGAGCCTGAATACGTCGCCATCAACGGCTTGGGCGAAACCGTCGTAACGCTTCAGGAAAACAACCATATGGTCGTTGTCGCGCGCGACGGGTCTATCGTTTCGCATTTCTCGGCCGGTGCCGTTGACCTTGAAGGGATCGACGCAACCGACGAGCGCGGCGCACTGATCTTCGCCGAAAGCCAAGACGGCCGCCTGCGCGAACCGGATGCGGTGACATGGATCGACGACATGCACTTCGCCACGGCCAATGAAGGCGATTACGAAGGCGGGTCGCGCGGCTGGACGATCTTCCATAAGGACGGCACCGTCGTCTACGAAAGCGGCACCTCGTTCGAGCATGCGATCATCGAGGTTGGCCATTACCCGGACAAGCGGTCTGATGCCAAAGGTGTTGAACCTGAAAGCGTGACCGCGGCAACTTTCGGCGGCACGCCGATGCTGTTTGTCGGGGCCGAACGGTCTTCGATCGTGGGCGTTTACGACATCACCGATCCGGCGAACCCCGTTCTCAAACAGCTTTTGCCGTCGGGCGTTGGCCCCGAGGGATATGTAACCATCCCCGAGCGGAACTTGCTGGTATCAGAAAACGAAGCTGACTTGATCGAAGACGGCGGCCCCCGCGCCCATGTCATGCTGTTCGAATATCAGGACGCACCGGCCACCTATCCGCACCTGACATCCGCTGGCGCGGATGAGCTGATCGGTTGGGGTGCGATTTCGGGCATGGTCGCCGATGACAGCGGGATGATCTATGCAGTCAACGACAGCTTTTACGGCTATCAGCCGTCGATCTTTGTCATCGACCCCAGCCAGACACCGGCCCGCATCACCGATGTGATCCGCGTCACCCGCGCCGGTCGCCCGGCCCAAAAGATTGACATGGAAGGCATCACCCTGGACGGTGACGGCGGTTTCTGGGTGGCGTCCGAAGGGCGGACCGACCGCGTGATCCCGCACGCGCTTTACAAGGTCGAAGCTGATGGCAACATCGACGAAGAGATCGGCCTGCCCGCCGAGCTGATGTCGGTAGAACGCCGCTTTGGCTTTGAAGGTGTGACACGGGTTGGTGACACGCTTTGGATGGCCGTTCAGCGCGAATGGAAAGACGATCCGAAAAACCACGTGAAACTCGTGGCCTACAACACCGAGACCGAGGAATGGGGCGCCGTCCACTATCCAAAGGCAGAGCCGGAAACCGGTTGGGTGGGCCTGTCGGAAATCGTGGCGCATGGCGATTTTGTCTACATCGTGGAACGCGACAATCAGCATGACTTCCGCGCCGTGACCAAAAAGGTTTACCGCATTCCGCTGTCGGAAATGGTGCCTGCACCGCTGGGTGGCGAACTGCCCGTCGTATCCAAGGAACTGGTCCGTGACCTGTTGCCCGACCTGACATCGACCGGTAGACAAGATCGAAGGCATGGCCATCCTGCCAGCCACAGGCGAAGCGTTCATTTCGACCGACAATGACGGTGTGGATGACGCTTCGGGTGAGACCATGTTCTTTTCGATCGGGACAATGAACTAACCCCCTCAACGACCGGAAATTGGGCGTCAGGCGTTCCCGCTTGACGCCCTTTTTCATTCTGTTTATCCGGGGCGTCTTTCGCAAAACCAATGGGGGCATATGCCATGACACAAGCGCGTCATGTGCTGGGGATCGACTTTGGCACGTCGAACTCGGCCGCTGGATTTATGCAGGACGGCAAGCCGGTGCTGATCGAGATGTCGCCGGGGCACAACACCCTGCCAACAACCTTCTTTTTCGATTTCGATACCCGCGAAACACAGATCGGAACGCCGGCAGTACAATCCTTGCTGGACGGGGCCGAAGGCCGATTTATGCGCGCACTAAAGCGGGTGCTGGGCACAACGCTGATGCACGAAAAGCGCCAGATTTTGAACGAGCGGGTGACGTTCGTGGACATCATCGGGCGGTTTTTGCAGCGAATGAAAACCCGGGCCGAAGCGAAAACCGGCTTACGGTTCGATCACGCGCTATCCGGGCGGCCCGTCTATTTTCATGGTGCCAATGACCCCCGTGAGGCACAGGCCGAGGCAGATTTGAGGCTGTGTTATAAAGCGGCCGGGTTCCGGGACGTGTCGTTTCTGCCGGAACCCGAAGCCGCGGCGATTGCCAGCGGTGCCAGCAAAAACCCCGGTGAGATCGGTTTGATCGTCGACATTGGTGGGGGCACTTCTGACTTTTCCCTGTTTCACAGCGCGGGCAAAGATATCCGCATTCTGGCCAATCACGGTGTGCGCATCGGCGGCACCGATTTTGACCGCTCGATCAGCATCGACCGCGTTATGCCATTGCTCGGCAAGGGCACATTGCTGCGCGATGCGATGGGGCCCGGCACATTTCCCGCGCCAAACGCAATTTTCAATGACCTTGCCACATGGGAAAAGATCCCGTTTCTCTATTCGAACAAAACCCAACGCATGGTCCGCGAGATGACGCATCAGGCGCAGGAACCGCGCAAGATCCGGCGGCTTGAAACCGTGTTGGAACATGAGTTGGGCCATGACCTCGCCTTTGCGGTCGAGATTGGCAAAATTGCCGCCAATAACGGGGCCAACAATCCGATGATCGTCTTGAACCAGATAGAAAACGGGTTGGCCGCATCTTTATCAACGCAAGACATGGCCGACATTCTGCGCATTCACGCCGCAGCGCTCAACACTGGCGCAGGCGAAACCCTTCGTTTGGCAGGGCTTGAACCCGATCAGGTCAGCCGAGTGATTTATGTGGGCGGGTCCAGCTTGATGACTATGGTGTCGGACACGATGCGCGCCGCTTTTCCCAAAGCCGAACACAGTTTTACCGAGGTGTTCACAGCCGTCGCAGACGGTCTGGCCATCGCCACGCAGAGCCGAAGCTGACCCAGTCGCCCGGACAAATTCCGTAAATTTACGCAATGGAATGCTTTGTTCGGGCATGCCTTGGTCTTCCCCCACTGAAGTGGTCCTCCGCTATGTTTAGGAAAACGGAGGAAACACATGGCCAACAAGCGACCAAAGCCAGAAGAGATTGTCACGAAGTTACGGCAGGTTGAGGTTCTGACGGGGCAAGGGATGCCGCGTCTGGATGCGATCCGTCAGATCGGTGTGACTGAACAGACCTACTACCGGTGGAAGAAAAAATACGGCGGAATGGGCACGGATCAATTGAAGGAACTGAAGCGTCTGCAAAAAGAGAACGAGCGATTGCGCAAAGCCGTTTCTGATCTGACGCTGGACAAGCTGATCTTGGCGGAGGCGGCAAAGGGAAACTTCTGAGCCCCGCTCGTCGTCGTGCCTGTATTGATCGCGTTCGTGCTGAGCTGAACATCTCGGAGCGTCGGGCATGCCGGGTTCTAAGACAACATCGATCCACACAGCGCAAAGTACCTGCGGGTCGCCCGGATGAAGAACGTTTAGTGGCTGATATGATCGAACTGACCCGGCAGTATGGCCGCTACGGCTATCGTAGGATCGCGGCACTACTGAGAGACGCTGGCTGGCATGTGAATGACAAGCGTGTCGAAAGACTTTGGCGACGAGAGGGGCTGAAAGTGCCAATGAAACAACCGAAGAAAGGGCGGCTTTGGCTGAATGATGGATCATGTGTCAGGCTTCGGCCAGAGCGCCGCGATCATGTCTGGTCTTACGACTTTGTCCACTGCCGCACCGACGATGGTAAAGCTTTCCGCACACTCAACATCATCGACGAGTACAGTCGGGAATGCTTGGCCATACGCGTGGATCGCAAGCTCAACTCAGGCAATGTGATCGATGTGCTGAGCGACCTGTTCATTCTGCGCGGCATCCCGTCGTTCATCCGTTCCGACAATGGCCCTGAGTTCGTTGCGCAAGCCGTGCAGGACTGGATCAAGGCTGTCGGCGCAAGGGCGGCTTACATCGAACCAGGCAGCCCTTGGGAGAATGGGTACTGCGAAAGCTTCAACGCCCGTTTCCGCGATGAGTTCTTGAACGGCGAAATCTTCTATAGCCTGCGCGAAGCACAAATCCTGATTGAGGAATGGAGGAAACACTACAACACGAAACGACCACACAGTGCTCTAGGCTACCGCCCACCGGCTCCCGAAACCGTCGTCAAGATGGACCAAAGGTCGATCATGCACTAACAATCAAATTGGACCACTCAGGTGGGGCTGATCACGGGTGCTGAAGCTCTAGCAACGCGATATCGTTGCGCACGCGCTCAGACGACACCGCACCGTCAAATACATAATCCGGATGGACAACGGCACGACGCACATAGCGATAGGCCGACGCACGGCCGTTTCGCCAACCCGCGCGAAACTCCATCCGACGGTGATCAAAACGCTCCTTGGTCCGGCGATTGTAAAGGCAATGTGCCGCCGTCAAGACAAGGTCGGGCGCTATCAATGCACCGGTACAGAACCCTTTGCCATCAACATCCAGACGCCCGACCGCTTCCCAGTCGCGTCCGGCATCGGTGGTGTCCATACGTGTCAGGCCGCTGGATTGGGCCATAAGAGTGCACGGCCAAATGCATCCCAAAATAAATATCAATACCCGCCCCACACCGGCCTCCTGTCTCTCACTTTGAAAAAAGTTAGCGACAGGACAGGGCAAATTTACGGCAGATTTTAGGATTTAGCGGAGGATTGGAATGTCCGGTGCCCGTTTGCCGGGCGCATGCAAGGCCGCCGGTTCTGGCCCACCCGTCGCCCAGTCCAGCAATTCGACCGTGTGCACAATCGGCGTCGCGGTGGCCGATCCGATCTGCATCATGCAACCAATATTCCCTGCCGCAATGACATCCGGTTTCTTGGCCTCCAAGGTGCGAACCTTTCGGGCCTTCAACTGTTGCGAAATTTCTGGTTGCATCAAGTTGTAGGTGCCCGCACTGCCGCAACACAAATGACTATCCACCGGTTCAACAACTGTGAAACCAGACCGCTTCAGCAAGTCCTTTGGATAGGTTTTGATCTTTTGCCCATGCTGCAACGAACACGCCGCGTGATAGGCCACGGTCAGCCCCTTATCCGCGCCTTCCGGCAGGTCGAGCTGCATAAGAACCTCGCTGATATCCATCGCGCGTTCTGACACGCGAGCGGCATCCTCAGCCAGGGGATCGTTGCGGAACATGTGGCCGTAATCCTTCACCGTCGTACCACAACCGCTGGTGTTGATCACAATGGCGTCGAGCCCGTTTCCATCCATCTGGGCACACCAGGCCTTGATATTGCGCGCTGCGGCGGCATGACTTTCGGTCTCTTTGCCCATGTGATGGGTCAACGCACCACAGCAACCGGCCCCATCCGCCACAACCACCTCACAGCCCAAACGGGTAAGCAAGCGGATCGTGGCATCATTAATATCGGTGTTCAGCGCTTTTTGCGCACAGCCCGTCATCAGCGCCACGCGCATCTTGCGCGGTGCCACCGGCGCAAAACTTTGCGGATCGTCATTGCGGCTGACCGGTGGGATCGACTTGGGGGCCATATCCAGCATCGCGCGCAACCGCGCATCCGGGATCAGATTACGGAACGGTCGCCCGATCTTGGCCCCCAAAAGCGCCAAACGGAACCGCATTGGATAGGGCAGGATCTGTGCCAGAACCCAGCGCAACGCGCGATCCGACCAAGGCCGGTCATAGTTCTTTTCGATATAGGCCCGCGCGTGATCGACAAGGTGCATGTAATGCACGCCCGACGGGCATGTGGTCATGCAGGCAAGACAGCTCAGACACCGGTCGATATGCTTGACGGTCTTTTCATCCGGTTTGCGGTTGTTTTCGAGCATATCCTTGATCAGGTAAATCCGTCCGCGCGGACTGTCCAACTCGTCCCCCAGAACCTGATAGGTCGGGCAAGTTGCGGTGCAAAACCCGCAATGAACGCAGGCGCGCAAAATCTCGTTGGCGCGCTGCGTGCCGGGGTCCTTCAACTGGTCTGCTGTGAATTCTGTCCGCACCGTTATGCCTCCACCGCTGCACGTGTCAGCCCCGGGTTCAAAATGCCTTTGGGATCAAATCGCGCCCGCACCCCGTCGGTCAGCCGTCGAACCGCCTCCGGCTCTGGCTGAAACCGGCCCAGCCGTTGAACCGTGTCGGCATTGGCCCGCACCAGTGTTGCGTGACCCGAAATGTCCGCCATGCGCGCCCGCACATCCGTGCCCGAGGGCATCAAGGCCCATATCAGTCCGCCGCCCCAATCATAAACCACGTCCAAAGCGCCCAGCGCAGACACCAACCCCGGACCATCCGTCGGCTTTACCGATATCCGCCAGACGTCACCCTCTGCCGCATGAAAGCGCACAACGTCCCGTATATCTTTCCAAAGCGTCGCAGACCCATCCGTGACAGTGTCTGCTGCCCCAAAAGAGGCCAGTTGGTCGACCAAGGCGCCCGCACGATAGGCGACAGATGTTTCAAACCCCTCAATCCGGATCAGGGTCTGCGCCCCACCATCGGCCTGCGGCACATGCGCCGCGCCTGTGACATCAAAAGGCGACCCAAGCGCTGCCGACAGCGCCTGCACCGCCACAGCATCCGTCAATCCCCGCAACACGACCGTTGCCTCATGATCCGCGCGTGGCAGCACTTTGAACGCGACTTCGGTCACCACGCCCAGCGCCCCCCAAGAGCCCGACATCAACTTCACCAGATCATAGCCGGTGACGTTCTTCATCACCCGGCCACCGTTTTTGACCACAGTTCCGGTGCCATCCACAAACCGCACACCCAACAGAAAATCCCGTGCCGCCCCCCCTTGAATGCGCCGCGGCCCGCTCAGGTTGCCGACGGCCACCGCTCCAATGCTCGGCGCGCCGGTTGTGCCCAACAACCCGCGATAATCCGGCGGCTCAAACGCCAGGCGCTGGTTTTCCGCCGCCAGCACCGCCTCGATCTCCGCCAGCGGCGTTCCCGCCGCCGCAACAACTGTCAAAGCACCGGGCTCATAAAGCGATACGCCGGTCACCCCGGCCACGCTCAACACTTCCCCATCCGATCGCATGCCCCGCGTTCCGCCCCCTTCGATACACAAAGGATCGCGCGCCGCTGAAAGTATCTCGGCAATCTCGGCCTCACTGCTTGGTCGCATGGTCTTCTTTCTTGTTCAAAATGCCTTGGGGGAGTCCGAAGGACGGGGGCAAAGCCCCCAATCCGCCCTATTCAGCCGCCATCGGGGCGGTCCGGCGTGGTTCGGTCACGGCCAGCGGGAACACCTTGGCCGGGTTCAAGAGCCAGGCTGGATCAAACACGTCCTTCACGCGCATCTGCGCTTCAAGGTCCTCGGGCGCATATTGATGCAGCATCAAGTCCCGCTTTTCCACGCCCACCCCGTGCTCTCCGGTCAGACATCCACCCGCTTCGACGCACAGCTTGAGTATCTCCGCACCAAACGCTTCGCAAAGCTCCAGATCTCCGGGTTTGTTGGCATCAAACAGGATCAGCGGATGCATGTTGCCGTCGCCTGCGTGAAACACATTGGCCACGTCCAAACCGAACTCTTTGCTCATCTCGCCGATCCGGCGCAGCACAAACGGCAAGGAAGACACCGGGATCGTGCCATCAAGGCACATGTAATCATTGATCTGCCCCATCGCGCCAAAGGCGGATTTGCGGCCCAGCCATATCCGGCCGGCCTCATCCGCATCGCGCGCTTCTCGCAGCTCAACGGGATTGTGGTTGCGGGCGATTTGTTTGATCACGCCCAATTGCGCGTCGATCTCATCCTCTGACCCTTCGACCTCCACGATCAGCAACGCTTCACACATTGGATAGCCGGCGCCGGCGAACGCTTCACAGGCTTCGATACAAGGCCGGTCCATGAACTCGATTGCCACCGGCAGAACACCGGCATTGATGATATCGGATACAACCGCCCCGGCCGTTTCGCTGCTGTCATAGCCCATCATCACCGGCCGTGCGCCTTCCGGCTTATGCAGGATGCGCAGCGTCGCTTCGGTCACGACGGCCAATTGCCCTTCGGACCCGCACAGGACCCCCATAAGGTCCAGACCGCCGGCGTCCAGATGGGCGCCACCAAGCTCAACAACAGTGCCATCCATCAACACCATGGTCACACCCATCAGGTTGTTGGTCGTCACACCGTATTTCAGGCAGTGCGCACCGCCCGAATTCATCGCGATATTGCCCGCAATCGCGCAGGCCAGCTGCGACGAAGGGTCAGGCGCGTAAAAGAAACCGTCTTCTTCCACAGCGCCCGTCACGCTCAGATTGGTGCGCCCGGTCTGCACCCGAATAAAACGGTTTTCGTAGTCGGTTTCCAGAACGTCATTGAGGCGCGCCACGCCCAATATCACGCAGTCTTCTGTTGGCAGCGCGCCGCCTGCCAATGACGTACCCGACCCGCGCGGCACCACCGGCACGCCTTCCTGCTGGCAGATTTTCAGAACCGCCGACACCTCCTCTGTCGAGGCCGGCAAAACGGCCAGCATTGGCGGGCATTTATACGCGGTCAGCGCGTCGCATTCGTACACGCGTGTCTCGGACGGTTCATGAATAACCGCATCCTGCGGCAAGACGGTCAGCAAACGCTCTACAACCCGCGCTTTCCGCGCGAGGACAACCGGGTTCGGGACTGGCATTTCCATTGGCTACTCTCCCATTTGGTAAAATAATATTACCAATTTTGCCATCTGGCAAGCAGAACCGAACGATCATACTGTCGCAGCATGATTTGGACCGAACGCCTTGCCCTCTTCACGCCACAGGACTTTGCCGCCCTGGCATTTTTGCTTGTCAGCTGGTTTGGCATCAGCTGTTGGATCGAGCGCAGGGATACAAAGACACCGTCGGTGTCCGTCCTGATGATCAAGTTTCGCGAGGACTGGATGCGGCAGATGGTGACCCGCCAACCGCGCATCTTTGATGCCCAGATGATTGGCATTCTGCGTCAGGGCACATCGTTCTTCGCCTCGGCCTTGATGCTGGCCATCGGTAGCGGTTTGGCCCTGATCGGCAATCCCGAACCGCTCGCGGGGATCGCACAGGAACTGATCCAAGAAAACGCCCCGACCTTCTTTTGGGAAGTCAAACTGCTGGTTCTTCTCTTGATCCTCAGCAACGCGTTTTTGAAATTTGTCTGGGCGCATCGGCTTTTTGGCTATTGCGCGACGGTCATGGCCGCCACGCCCAATGACCCAGACGATCCATTGGCCTATCCCCGCGCCGCGCAAGCGGCAGAGATCTGCAATACCGCCGCCCGCAGTTTCAACAGGGGGATGCGCGCCACGTATTTTGCACTGGCTGCAGCGGCATGGCTGCTTGGGCCGATCCCGCTCGCCTTGGCGACGGCGATCACCACGGGTGTTCTGTATCGGCGAGAGTTTGTTTCACAATCCCGCCGCATCCTGCTGGAGCTTCCGGCGGACACGGCATCGTGAAACCCGCACCCGCGCAATCAGGATAAGCTGACCCCATGCGTGCGATGATATTCTTTCTTATGTGTTGCGGCACTACGGCTTGGGCCGACAGCCCGGTCATCGAAAAGGTCGAGGCCAGACAATCCGGGTCCGCTTGGCGGTTCGATGTTACCCTGTCCCACCCCGACACGGGTTGGGACGACTATGCCGATGGCTGGCGTGTGCTGGATATGGACGGCAATGTTCTGGGCGACCGCCCCTTGGCGCATCCGCATGTGAACGAACAGCCTTTCACACGTTCTGTCAGTGGCGTGCAAATCCCGGACGGGACGACGCAGGTGCAGATCCAGGCCCGCGACAGCGTCGGCGGATGGTCCGACGATCTGGTGACGTACACCCTGCCCTAAAGATCATTTCCGGTGATACGGAGCCCCGGCAAGGATGCTTGCAGCCCGATAGAGCTGTTCTGCCAGCATCACGCGCACCAGCATATGGGGCCATACCATTTTGCCAAAAGACAGGCTGAAATCGGCGTCGGCGCGCAGGTCGGGCGCAATACCATCGGCACCGCCAATGACAAACGCAACCTCACCTCGGCCCGCATCTCGCCAACCGGCCAGTTTCAGGGCAAATCCCGGCGACGACATAACCTCGCCCCGCTCATCCATTGTGCAGATCACCGCGCCCTCGGGAATGGCTTTGCGCAGCAAAACCGCCTCACCCGCCATGCTGCCGCCCTTGCGGTCGTCAACTTCGTGGACGGCACAGGGACCCAGCCCCAAACCGCGCCCGGTTCGGTCCAGCCTTTGCAGATAGTCGTCAACGAGTGTCTTTTCCGGTCCGGCCTTCATTCGGCCGACCGCACAAATCCGGATCTTCATGCGCTCTCCGCATCGCGATGCGATACGGTGTCCTGCTCAGCTCAGTTTGTGATGGATGCGGCGCCGGTTGGCATCCACATCTTTTCCAACTGATAGAACTCGCGCACTTCCGGGCGGAAGATGTGGACAATCACATCACCGGTATCAATCAGCACCCAGTCGCCGGCGTCCTTGCCTTCGACCTTGCTGGACACGCCCATCTCTGCCTTCAGCTTTTCGACGAGTTTCTGGGAAATCGATGCGACCTGACGGGTCGACCGGCCAGACGCGATGACCATGTAATCGCCAAAGGACGTTTTGCCACGCAGATCAATCTGCACGACGTCTTCGGCCTTGTCGTCATCAAGCGAGGAGAGAATGCGCGCCAACAGCTCTTCGCTGGTGGGCTGAGGGTGAGCGGTCATCATTGCCGCTCCGCGATCAGCGGCCATTGCCGCTTCTGCATGGGTTGACAGGACTGTGTCCTCCTTAGTGACGCGCCGCGCAGCCCCGACGCTGGGCATAGGTCAAAGCTAGCAACCGTTCCATGACATTTCAATGAAACCGAATCGATCAGGGCGGTTTTCGCTGCGAAGTGCTGCAAATGTAGCAAACAGCCCAAATTGGCAATCGGGGAGAATTTCCGGCCTGTTGACGGGTCAGACGGCGCCCGGACCATCTTGATACGGCCTACGGGGGCGTGTATTGGAGGCGCGATGCGCAACACGACGTTATATATCGTTTCCCTGCAAGACCGCGCGCGCCTGCGCGAACGGTTTTTTGGTGCAACGCATTCCGTGTTGGCACGCCTATAATCCCGCGCCAGACCCGACCGCATCCAGCACGATCCAAAAAACGGGAGAGGACCGATGTCCCCCAAGACACTCTATGACAAAATCTGGGACGCCCATGTGGCCCATGAAGCAGAAGACGGCACCAGCCTTCTTTATATCGACCGCCACCTTGTGCATGAGGTGACCAGCCCGCAAGCCTTTGAAGGTCTGCGGATGGCGGGCCGTTCGGTCCGCGCGCCAGACAAAACCATCGCCGTGCCAGATCACAACGTGCCGACCACGTTGGGCCGCGAAAACCCGGAGAACATGACCGAAGACAGCCGTGTTCAGGTTGCCGCCCTGAACAAGAACGCCAAGGATTTTGGCATTCATTACTATCCGGTGACAGATATCCGTCAGGGTATCGTTCACATTGTCGGCCCCGAAAACGGTTGGACCCTGCCCGGCATGACCGTTGTTTGCGGCGACAGCCACACGGCCACCCACGGTGCGTTCGGGTCTTTGGCCCACGGCATCGGTACATCCGAAGTCGAACATGTTCTGGCGACGCAAACGCTGATCCAGAAAAAGTCCAAGAATATGAAGGTCGAGATCACCGGCAAACTGAACCCAGGCGTTACGGCCAAGGATGTGGTGCTGCGCATCATCGCCGAAACCGGCACCGCGGGCGGTACCGGCTATGTGATCGAGTATTGCGGCGAAACGATCCGCTCTTTGTCGATGGAAGGTCGCATGACCATCTGCAACATGGCCATCGAAGGCGGCGCGCGCGCAGGCCTGATTGCGCCGGATGAAACGACCTTTGAATATGTCAAAGGCCGCACGCATGCGCCAAAAGGTGCCCAGTGGGAAGCGGCGCTGACGTGGTGGAAAACGCTCTATTCCGACGATGACGCGCATTGGGACAAAGTTCTGACCATCCCGGGCGAAGACATTGCCCCCACCGTGACATGGGGCACCAGCCCCGAAGACGCGCTGCCGATCACTGCAACTGTCCCGCACCCAGAGGATTTTGAAGGCGGCAAGGTCGACGCGGCAAAACGGTCGCTGGACTATATGGGGCTTGAGCCCGGCACACCGCTGAACGAGATCGAAATCGACACGGTGTTCATCGGCTCTTGCACCAACGGACGGATCGAAGACCTACGCGCTGCTGCCGCGATCCTGAAAGGCAAAAAGATCAAGGACGGTTTGCGTGCCATGGTCGTGCCCGGCTCCGGCCTTGTCCGCGCACAGGCCGAAGAAGAAGGTCTGGCAGATGTGTTTATCGAGGCCGGGTTCGAATGGCGTCTGGCCGGGTGTTCCATGTGCCTTGCCATGAACCCTGACCAGCTGAAACCGGGCGAACGGTGCGCGGCGACCTCGAACCGGAACTTTGAAGGTCGTCAGGGCCGTGGGGGCCGCACCCACCTGTTGAGCCCCGCGATGGCCGCGGCCGCGGCCGTGACCGGTCGTTTGACCGATATTCGCGAATTCGCCTGATCACGGTGAACCAACGTTCAAAAAATGGCGCCCTTCACCGGGGCGCCATTTTTCGTGACATATTCCAAATCAGATAAGATCACGGATGACAAACGCCCCGCCGCCCGATAGGCTTTGCGCATAAAAAATACCGTGGGAAAAAGGGACATCCTTATGAAACAATGGGTAAAATGGCTGCTGCTTGGCATCCTGTCCGTCGTATTTGGTGTTTTTGTTCTGGGCAACGCAGTGGCGGCCTCTATCGCGGTCACAACGGTAACAGGCATCATGTTTGCCGTCAGCGGCGGCTTTCAGATTTTCGCCGGGTTTGGCGCCGAAGGCTTTGGCAGCAAGCTGATGTCCATCGGATTGGGCATTTTGATGCTGTTTCTTGGCGGATCTTTTGTCTTTAACCCGCTGGAAGGCACCATTTCGCTGGCGTTGCTGGTCACGATCCTGCTGGCCGCAGGCGGCGTCTTGCGGATCATCACGGCCTATCGGATGAAGGACACAGCGTTCTTCTGGCCCATGCTGATTTCAGGGGCCGCTTCTGTTCTGCTGGCGGCCTATATCCTTGCCAACTTTGCCGCGGCTTCGGTTCAATTGCTTGGCATCCTGTTGGGGATCGAGCTTTTGATCAACGGCGCGGGCCTGATCGTGATGGCGTTCTTCCTGCGCACAGCAGTCAACTTTGTAAAAGACAAAGTGCAAAAGTAACCGCCGGGGTACGCGCCCTGCCGCATCCCTTTCAAACGCCGCCAAGCGCGATGCTCTTGGCGGCGGCTATCCTTTAAAACAAGGCTGATAGCATTGAGATCGGCTTGTATCGCGGCGGGCTCTATGATTAAAACCGGCAACCTTTCAGGAGACACCGATGGATAAGTTCGAAACGCTGACCGGTGTGGCCGCACCGATGCCATTGATCAACATCGATACGGATATGATCATCCCTAAACAGTTCCTCAAAACGATCAAACGGTCGGGTCTGGGTGTGAACCTTTTTGATGAGATGCGCTATGACGCGGAGGGCAACGAAATCCCGGACTTCGTTCTGAACCAGCCGCAATATCGCGACTCTGAAATCATCGTCGCCGGTGACAATTTCGGCTGCGGCTCGTCACGCGAACACGCACCTTGGGCATTGCTGGATTTCGGCATTCGCTGTGTCATCGCGCCCAGCTTTGCGGACATCTTCTACAACAACTGCTTCAAGAACGGCATCCTGCCGATCGCCCTGCCGCAAGAGCAGGTCGATATCTTGATGGCAGACGCCGAAAAAGGCTCTAACGCGCGGATCACCGTCGATCTGGAAGCCCAGACCGTGACCACCTCTGATGGCCAAAGTTTCTCGTTCGACGTCGACGGGTTTAAAAAACATTGCTTATTGGAAGGACTGGATGACATCGGGCAATCGATGGAAAAAGTTGCCTCCATTGATGCCTTTGAAGCCAAGGCATCTGCAGAACGGCCTTGGGTCTAAGCCAGACTAAAAGACTGGAAAATCTTGATTTATTCTTCAGGCGGCCTTTGGGTCGCCTGATTTTTTTTCGGACCGTTACAGAGTAACACCACAAGATGTTGTGGCCTTGATCAGGCTGCTCACAAAAAGTGTCGGGGCCTGATGCAAGAAAACACCAGTTTATTCATTCCATCGGCCTAATTCCTGCATCTGAGGATGCCGCCGCTTGAGCGGTTGGCAGAAACGCGGCACAATTGCGGCAAGATTGAGGCATCCGCCACAAAGGCGGGATCAAGTTGGAACAACGGCTCGGCAACGTATCGCGCCAGTCCAGTTTGAGGGGGTCAAAGAGTGATAGCGCGTATACCGAGCGCCGTGATGCGGGGAGTCCTTGTTGCAACACTGGTTGCAACACCGTCTTTGCTGCTGCCGGAGCATATTTCGCAGGCCAACGACATTATTGCCCTGATGGCAATTCTGTGCGGTTTGCTGACATTCATCGAATACAACACAGCCTACCCAAGCTTTGTCGAGTTTCGGGATGCACCGCCGTTGAACCGTATCCGGTTTGTGGCCTTGTTTGCGATGGTGTTTTGTCTGACGGTGATGTTCAAGGATCAATATGAGCCCTCGACACTGACGCTGATGATGGTTTCGTTTTCGAATACCGCGTCTGATCTTCTGAATTTTCCCTTTTCGCCGATCCGTCTGATGGTGTTGGTGGCCCCGTCATCCACAACGCTCACAGATCTGGAACTGCTGCAAAGATCCGCCAGCTTGGCCTACGCGGTTTCGTTGATGGCCATGGCGACCTTTGGCCTTGTCGTTCGATTTACGCGCTGGCCTATCGGGGCAGGGGCTTTCAACGTGTGGGTCAACCTGCCTCTTTTTGATCCCACAACCGGCGGTGACGTGGTACAACGGCTGCGCCGGGATGGCCGTGTCAATGTCATCTTTGGCGCCTTGTTGCCCTTTGCCA
Source organism: Paracoccaceae bacterium (assembly GCA_965198725.1). GTDB lineage: Bacteria > Pseudomonadota > Alphaproteobacteria > Rhodobacterales > Rhodobacteraceae > CBDAPX01. The sequence continues at coordinate 890,925 of CBDAPX010000001.1, read as the reverse complement.
TTCCTGCTGCGCTGATGATCATTTCCGAAGTAATCGCCCCCCATCACCTTCCGTTCGCCACAAAGCATGATCTGGACGATTTCGGCCTGGGCCTTTCTGCCGGCCAGCATGGTGATGCGCGGTGCCGCGATGTTGCGGGTGGCAGAGCCCATTGAGGAAAAACGCCGCCGCGCCTATCGCAACGCCGAAGCGGTGCAAACCGTGTGATGCTTCGAGCATCCATCGCCGGCCTTTTTCTTTTTGCGTTTGTGTCGGTCGCACAGGGTGGCGAAACCATTCGGATCGCCACCTTCAACACGGAATTGTCGCGAGACGGTCCAGGTATTTTGTTGCGCGATATTCAGCGCCGCACCGATGACGTCATGGCCACGGTTGATACAATCGCCCGGACATCTCCCGATCTCATCGCTTTGCAGAGCATCGATTGGGATTATGAAAACAGGGCCATTCAGGCGCTTGCTGATTTATTGGCTGAAAACGGTGCAGCCTATCCGCATATCTATGCCCCACCGACCAACCGTGGCCTGATGGCGGACCAGGATCTCGACGGCGATGGAAAGCCCGGCGGCCCCGGGGACGCGCACGGGTTTGGAGCGTTTTCTGGACACAGCGCGATGGCTGTTTTGTCCCGTTTCCCCATCGACACCGCCGAAATCCAGCAATTTGATGACCTCGTTTGGAAGGACCTGCCAAAAGCAACCCTTCCGACACATCCCGATGGCAGCCCATTTCCCAGTTCTGCAGCCCTTGAACGCCAACGGCTGTCCTCATCCGGTCATTGGGTGCTGCCGGTTGCGTTGCCCAATGGCGTGACCCTGACGCTCATGACCTTTCATGCGACACCGCCCGTGTTTGACGGACCAGAGGACCGCAACGGGCTCCGCAACCATGATGAGATCGCCTTTTGGACATGGTTTCTTGACGGCCTCATGGGTCCGGGTCCGATCGCACCCTTCGTTCTCGCCGGGAATGCGAACCTTGATCCGTTTGACAGCGATGGCCGCCACGCGGCCATTCGCTCGCTTATCGCACACCCCGCCCTTCAGGACACGCAACCAGCCAGCCCCGTTGCCGCCGGTTTGCCCGATCAGGGGCACGCAGGCGACAGCGCCCTGGACACGGTCGATTGGCAGGGTGCGGGCCGGTTAAGGGTCAGCTACGTTTTGCCCTCGGCGGACCTGACGGTCGTCGATGCCGGGGTCGATTGGTCGGAGTCGGCGACGACAGACGATAGCAGCCGACACCGTTTGGTTTGGGTCGACATCGCGGTGCCCTAACGCCCGATGGCCGCTGCAAGGGCTTGTTCAACAGGCGTAGACGCGAAATCCGGCATCAAGCGTCGAAATGCCGTATCATCCAACCAATGGGGCGTGTCCCACAGGTACCGCATTTCGAGCAGGTGTTTGGCAATGGGCCAAAAGGGCCGCGCCACCTGGATGGGCAACCAACGCATTGGCTGTAACGTAATTTACCGTCCGCAGGCATCACTCAGACCCACCGCCATCTCGCGGCCGGACAGTGTATAGCCGGCAAAGGGGATGTCGGAAAACTGGGGCAACGCATCGTGCATGTCGGCCAAGGCAACCGTGGCCCGCGCCAAATCCGGCAGATAGGCCCAAGCATGCGGAATGTCGGGGTTGCCGGGGTAGATAAAACGGTCGCGGTTCAGCTTTGTGATCATGACCTTGTCAAACCAATTGCCTGACGGTTCGGTGTCCAGAAAATCACCCGCGCGCAGAACAATGGTCTTCACCGTGTCGGCGCGGTACGCCTCTTCCATCTCGGTCCGCAACCGCCCTAGCGGATTGGTCGCGCGATGTGCCGAGTTCTCTGACCAAGGCGTTGGCGTCGATGGGCCAAAGACATAAACATTGCCGGGGATGATCACGCTGGCCCCGCTGACACGGGCCGCGTTGCGGACCTCTTTGTGCAAGCCGGGCAGTTGCGCCGCCCAGTCGGTGTATTGCGGGTTCAGGGCGTTGACGATCAGGTCGGCCCCGTCGGCGGAACGGGCCAGGATGTCTTGATCGCGCCGGAACCTGCGCACCTGCCACCCGGCTTTTTCAAACGCTGCACCGGCATTCCGGCCAAACCGTCCCGACGCCCCAAAGATCAAAACCGTTTTTGTCATGTCGCACCTCTTTGACTGCCTGATCTGCGTCTTAGATAGCGAGTGCATGAAATTCATAAATTGACTAAAAAGCTCCATCCGGTATTCATTATTGAATGGATAATCTGGAACATCAGGACTGGTCCCTCATCCAAAGCTTTCTGGGCGTCGCCGAAACCGGCTCGCTTTCAGCGGCGGCGCGGCAATTGGGACAAAGCCAGCCCACATTGGGCCGGCACATCGAAACGCTGGAACGCAAGCTGGGCGCAACACTATTTGAACGCCATGCACGGGGCCTGCATCTAACCGATACGGGCGCACATATGGTGCCTTTGGCCGAGCAAATGAGAGAGGCGATGCAGCTGATCGCCTTGACCGCCGCAGGTCAGTCACAAAAGCTGGCCGGTACGGTGCGGATCACAGCCAGCATGGTGGCGTCGCAATTTGTCCTGCCGCCGATCCTTGCGGATTTGCGTATGTCAGAACCGGATATCCAAATTGATCTCATGCCTTCTGACGAAACCGAAAACCTGCTTTTTCGCAAGGCCGACATCGCTGTTCGCATGTACAAACCGACACAGCCCGACCTAATCGCCAGCCACATTGGCGAGGCCACGATCCGTCCCTTCGCGGCCAGCACCTATTTGCAAAAGCGTGGACATCCCCGAACGCTGGAAGACCTGTACACGCATGATGTCATTGGGTTTGATCAGAACCCGCTCATTCTTGATGTGATGGCCGATCTCGGCCATCCGGCGGACCGCGATTTCTTTGCCATTCGATGCGACAACCAGGTGACCTATTGGGGGCTGGTCCAAGCGGGCTGTGGCATCGGCTTCATGCAGCGGGCGGTTGGTTTGAACACGCCCGGCGTTGATGAGATTGATCTCGACATTGCGATACCCGGCCTGCCGATCTGGCTCGCAGCACACCCGTCGATGCGGCACACACCGCACGTGCGGCGCGTTTGGGATGCCTTGGCAAAAGGACTCCGCCGCGTCGCGCTTTAGCGCATCCATCCCAAGGTGCTGGGCGTCGATGCACCGGGTGTGTATTCGGCGCTGACCCAGCCGTCATACCCGTCCGCATCCAAAAGATCGAAGAAGGCTGGGAAATCAAAGAAATCACATTGGACAGGCGGACCACGGTCAGGTGGCGCGCCGATTTGCACGTGATGCGCACGGGCCCCATAGGTATCCCAAACCGCACCCGCATCACCGTGAATGCGATGCGCGTGATAGGTATCGAATTGCAGCCCAACATTGGGACGGTCCACCGCATCCAATATGTCGATGGCCAAACCATAGTCGCTCAGAAAATAGCCCGGCTGATCGTCCTGATTGAGCGGTTCGATGCAAAACCCTTGCGACGGCGCGGCGTCGGCCAGCCATTGCAAATTGCGCACCATGGTCGCTTGCGCGTCCGGCGCGTCTGTCGCCCCGGACATGACATGTACCAGTCGGTTACGAAATACTTCGCAATACCGCAGGACGCGCCGCACATCATGTTGAAACCGCTGTTCCCCGCCCGGGATGGCGGCAAAGCCGGGGGTCGCGCCCGAATAGCTGGGCGGCGGCGCGTTGATCAGAACCAGCTCTAGCCCGTTTTTGACCAAGGCGCGTTTGGTTTCGGTCGCATGGAATTCATAAGGGAACAAAATCTCAACGGCAGAAAAGCCCGCCGCTGCCGCGGCATCAAACCGGTCGAGATAAGGCAGTTCGACGAACAGATGCGAAATATTGGCTGCAAATTTGGGCATATTTGTCCGGGTAAGTGGTTTCGGAAAAAACCTAAACCGCCCCTTTGCAAAGGACAAAGGCCAAAAACGACCAAATGTCGATAATGGACGCGACCGGATCGCGCATGATTCTACGCTCGTACCTTTGCGCAAAATTTGAGGCGCGGCATCAAACACATTCTAGGGCTTGGCAATGACGTTCAGCCCGCAGCACGCGCCGCGTGCACAGTCGGACATTGTGTCCGGCAACATGTTTGGTGTGACCTCTATGGTCCTTTGGGCCGCCGGGTTTCCGGCCGCAGAGGTGCTGTTGCAGAACTGGCCGCCGCTGGCCCTGATCGCGGTGCGATTTACGCTCGCCAGCCTGGTTTTGACCTCGATCTGGTTGATGATCGACGGGGTTCGGGCGGTGAAAAACGCCCATTGGGGGGCCGGACTGTTGATCGGCGGCACCTGTTTTGGCATGGGGGCGTACCTGTTGCTGGTGGCGCAGAAATTCACCGATCCTTTGACCGTTGCCCTGATTGCTTCTGCCACGCCCATTGCCTCGACCCTGATTGAAATGGCCAATCGTCAGCGGCGTCTCACGCTGAATTTTGCCATCGGTCTGATGGCCTCTGTCATTGGCGGGATCGTTGCCACCTCGGTCGGCGCCCCTGCACAGCTTGGCCTGGGGGCCGCCTTGGCGGTGGTCGCGGCGTTTCTTTTTTCCTGGGGCAGCTTTGCCTGCGTACGCCATCTGGGCCCCATCAGTCCAATCGGCTCGGCCAGTCTGACATTGATCGGGGGTGCCTTCAGCACATCTGCGGTGCTGGTGGTGCTGATCTTGTCGGGACGCGACGATCTGATGCCGCCGTCTTATATCAGCACGCAGGACGCGACATACCTTTTGATTTACGCCTTTGCCGGTATGGCGCTGAGCCAAGCCATGTGGATCGCCTCGGTCGGACGTTTAGGCGTCGCGGTCGCCTCGATGCACATCAACCTTGCGCCGTTTTACGTCATGGTTTTGCTGGTAGCATTGGGCAACGGATGGAGCTGGCCACAGGCTTTGGGCGCGGGGATCGTCGCGGCCGGCGTGATCCTGTCGCAAAGGCGCTAGGCGCGCGCGGCGCTTTACATGTGTCCGCGCTGTACGTGCTGACCGTAAAACGCCTTCAGGCTTTTGTCGGGCTCTGGTCGAAACTGGTCGCCCATCACGTGACTGGTGATGCCGTCGAGCCGGAACATCCGGAAATCCTCGCGCAGTTCACACCATGCGACAAGGGTCCAGACCTTCCCCCAGAACCAAAGCCCCAATGGTCGCACTTGCCGCTGCGTGACCGCGCCATTGGCATCCATGTAATCCAAAACGACCCGTATGCGGTCTTCGGCAGCCTGTTCCAACTGGTCGATCAGGCGGCGGATGTCGTCGGTCATCGTACCCGCGTCACGGGCGTGGACCTCGACCCGGGCCGCGCGGTCGCGCGCCTCTTCAGGGATCACGCTTTCGATCTTGATCAGCGCCTCTTCGGCGGCCAGCGCCATGGCTGCACCGCCCCATTCCCGGACCATCCGGGCGCCAGAAATCAGGGCGACCAGTTCTTCATGCGTGAACATCAAGGGCGGCAGGTCATAGCCTTGGCGCATGACATACCCGACACCTGCTTCGCCTTCGATCGGCACGCCTGTGCCGATCAGGTCCGCCATGTCGCGGTAAATCGTGCGTTCAGAAACCTCTAACCGCTCGGCAAGGGCCGCTGCGGTCACAAGCCGACCGCCCCGCAGATACTGGACAATCTGGAACAGGCGATCGGCACGACGCATCGCTTACGCCTTTGGCTCAAAGAAGCTGATTGAATTGCCGTCGAGGTCCAACGCATAGGCAAAACGCCCCGGCGGGATGTCAATGGCCGGGCTCAGAACCTGGCCCCCGGCCTCTTTGCAGCGTTCAACGGTGGCTTCCAGATTGTCAGGAACAATCAGGTGGATCGTCGGACCAGTTCCGTCACCGGCAGGTGTGCCGGGATAGATGTGGCCAGCGATACCGTCACCTTCGTACGGCAGCATGGCCATCGGGTTCGGCCCGCTTTCATCCAGCTTTAAATCATAGTCAAAAACAGCACTGTAAAAGCGCATCGCAGCAGCCATATCGGTTGTGGGGATCTCACACCAGACAAGGGCATTTGCAGGCATATGGGACATTGGGTCATCCTTTCGGGTTGATCGGTGACACCTCTATCGCACACCCCTCCTGACAGCCTTCTGTCAGGGTCATTCCAATCCGTCGAGTTCTTGCGAGGGAATGATTGGAAAAAACACCCCACCCGACCACACGCCAAACCAATCGTCTTTGTGCACGCCCAGATCCACGAGCCGGTAAAAGCTTTTGCGATCAATCAGTGCCTCCAGCCCGGCCCGAACCATGACATATGGTGATGGCTCTCCGGTTTCGGCGTCGCGAACGATGCGAATCGGATGATCGGGTCCGGCGGCGACTTCGTCACCGACATGGGTGAAAAAGGTCAGCAATTGATCTGCGCCTGTGCCCTCTGGATCATAGTCCACCGCCACAAAAGGGGCGTCATCAACCGTGATGCCGACCTTTTCAACCGGCGTGACCAGAAAGTATTTTCCGTTTTCCAGCTTTAGAATCGATGAAAAAAGCTTCACCAGTTCCAAGCGCCCGATCGGCGTGCCCAAATAAAACCATGTCCCGTCGCGGGCGATGCGAATATCCAAATCGCCGCAAAAAGGCGGGTTCCACAGGTGAACAGGCGGCAATCCACGTGATTTGGTTGCCCTGACATAGGCAGCCAGGCTCTCTGCCGACGGGGTAACAGCTTTTTGTCCGCTCATAGCTTTTGCCATTTCCTCTCGGCGCGATACTATTCTCAGGACACGAATATACGCGCCAGGAAAGGAATGTCATGTCCGACGACGCGACTCTTATTGCCGAGATCGAGGCGCTTGAAGCCAAACTCGCCAAGGCCAAGAGCTCTATCACCCGCCGTTTCATTGGTCAGGAACGGGTCGTCGACCTGACGCTGACGTCGCTTTTGTGCGGGGGGCATGCCCTGCTGATCGGCCTGCCGGGCCTTGGCAAAACACGGCTGGTGGAAACCCTGTCGACCGTGATGGGCCTGAACGGGAACCGCATTCAGTTCACACCGGACCTGATGCCTGCCGATATTCTTGGGTCCGAGGTTTTGGATACGGCAGAGGATGGCACCCGCAGCTTCCGGTTCGTCCCCGGCCCGATCTTTTGTGAATTGCTGATGGCGGATGAAATCAACCGCGCCAGCCCGCGGACTCAATCGGCGCTTTTGCAGGCGATGCAGGAAAAAACCGTAACCGTCGCAGGCGAAGATCGCAGCCTTGGCCAACCGTTCCACGTGCTGGCCACGCAAAACCCGATTGAACAGGAAGGCACCTATCCGTTGCCAGAGGCCCAGCTGGACCGCTTCCTTGTCCAGATCGATGTGAAGTATCCGGATCGCCAGACGGAAAAGGACATTCTGTTGGCGACAACCGGTGTCACAGAAGATGAGGCCCATGCCGTCTTTACCCGCCAAGAGCTGCTGGATGCACAGGTGCTGTTGCGTCGGATGCCGGTGGGCGACTCGGTTGTTGAACTGATCCTCGATCTTGTCCGCTCGTTCCGTCCCAATGAGGCGGATGTCAGCGAACGGGTCCGCGATACCGTGTCCTGGGGACCGGGACCGCGCGCGGCACAGGCGCTGATGCTGACCGTACGCGCCCGGGCGCTGCTGCAAGGCCGCCTTGCCCCGAACGCCGAAGATGTGATCGACATGGCCGGCCCGGTGCTCAGCCACCGGATGGCGCTCAACTTCGCGGCGCGTGCGCGGGGCGACAGCCTGTCTGACCTTATTGAAACCACCGCCGCCGGATTGGCCGCAAGCGAGGCCGCCGCGTGACACCCGACCTCGCCCTTCGCGAACGGTCAGAAACCGAGGCCAGCCGCCTGCCGCCGCTTTTGGCGCGGGCAGAGCATTTGGCAGGGACCGTTCTGTTGGGCGATCACGGGCGCAGGCGGTCTGGTCTGGGCGATGATTTCTGGCAGTACCGCCCGGCACAGTTGGGCGACAGCCGCCGTATGATCGACCATCGCCGATCCGCGCGGGGCGATCAGCAATTTGTCCGCGAACGGGAATGGCAGATTGCCCAATCCGTCATGTGCCGGGTCGATCAGGGCGCGTCGATGCGCTTTGCCTCGGACAACGATCTGACGCCGAAAATCGAACGCGCGCGGGTGCTGGCCTTGGCCACAGCGATCCTGTTGGTGCGCGGTGGTGAACGGGTGGGCCTGACCGGAACCAGCCTGCCTCCACGGCGGGGTAACGCCCAAATTGTGCGGCTGGCGCAGTTCTGGACCGAAGATGACGGGGCCGACTATGCCCCGCCTGAACACAAGGCAATGATCCCACACGCACGTGCGGTGTTCATTTCCGATTTTCTGGGCGACATGTCAGAGGTCGAGTTGGCCCTGACCAAGGCCGCGGATCGTGGTGTGCGCGGTGTACTGTTACAGGTGCTCGACCCATCCGAAGAAGCCTTTCCGTTTCAGGGGCGTACCATTTTTGAAAGCGTGGGCGGCAGCTTGCAGCATGAAACGCTCAAGGCCGGGGACCTGCGGGACCGTTATCTTGAGCGGCTCGCAGACCGAAAGACCGAGTTGCGGCGCCTGTGTCGGGCAACCGGTTGGCATTTGGGCCTGCATCACACAAATCAATCGGCACAATCGGCATTGCTGTGGCTTTACCGCGCTTTGGATGGGGGCACTGCATGACTGTGATCGGTGGCATAGGATTTACAGCGCCTTGGCTGCTGATCGGCCTGATCGCTTTGCCGATCCTTTGGCTGATCCTGCGTGCGGTCCCGCCCGCGCCCATTCGCCGTCGTTTTCCCGGCGTTGCGCTGTTGTTGGGCCTCAAAGACGACGAAAGCGTCACGGATCGCACCCCATGGTGGCTGTTACTGTTGCGGATGCTGGCGGTCGCTGCGGCCATCATCGGGCTGGCAGGGCCTGTGCTGAACCCAAGCCGGGATGCGCCCGGAACGGGACCACTTCTGATCGTTATGGACAACAGCTGGGCCGGGGCCGCGCGGTGGTCCGAAAAGACAGAGCTGTTGGGCACCAAGCTGGCAGAGGCCAGCCGGTCTGGCCGCCCCGTGGCTCTGTTGCGCCTGACCGCACCTGAGCCATTGCAGTTTCAATCTGCCGATACTGTTTTGCCCCGCGTCGCGGGTATGACACCGCGCCCATGGACCGCAACCGAAGAACACGTTGCCCGGGCGGTGGACATCCTGTCGACGGCTGAGGGCCGGTTCGACACCATCTGGTTCGGCGACACGCTGGATTACGCGGGGCGAGAGGCCATTCTGGCAGCATTGGAACCACGCGGAAATGTGCAAGTGTTCCAGACCGGTCTGCCCGTGATTGGCATGACACCCGCCCGGTTCGAAGACGGGGCCGTTCAATTGAAACTGGTCCGCAGTTTTGCCGGAGTGGCGCGCGAATACACTGTTCTGGCCCAAGGCTTGGATCCCGCGGGCAGCCCCACGGTTCTGGCAACCGTTCCGGCCCGGTTTGAAGAGGGCGCACTGACCGCGGAAACCGCCCTGTCTTTGCCATCAGAGCTGCGCGCGCGGGTCACACGGTTTGAAATCCTCAGCCAAGAATCTGCCGGTGCTGTCAGCCTTGCCGACGACGCGCTGCGGCGGCGCGAAGTCGCGTTGATTGCCGGGCGCGATGACCGCGAAGGGCTCGAATTGCTGTCGCCGCTCCACTACCTTGAACAAGCGTTGCAGCCGACGGCGGACCTGCTGAACGGCGCACTTTTGGAAGTGATCCCGGCCAATCCGGATGTGATCATCCTGGCGGATGTTGCAACCGTTTCCCAAGCCGAAGAATCCGCCCTGACCGAATGGGTCGAAGGCGGTGGAATGCTGTTGCGGTTTGCCGGTCCACGCCTTGCGGCCAGCGACATCAGCCGGTCCGAAGAGCACCTCTTGATGCCGGTCCGCCTGCGCGCAGGCGGGCGGAGCATTGGTGGCGCGATGAGCTGGGGAGAGCCAAAGGCCCTTGCCCCCTTCCCCGATGGATCGCCGTTTGCTGGGCTCGTGATCCCCGACGAGGTGAATGTCAGCAGCCAGGTGATTGCCCAACCTGATCCCACCTTGGCCGACCGCGTCATTGCATCCCTCAGCGACCGGACGCCGTTGGTGACACGAAAACCGATGGGCGAGGGTCAGGTGGTGCTGTTCCATGTGACAGCAAACGCCGAATGGTCGACCCTGCCGCTTTCCGGCCTGTTTGTCGAAATGCTCGAACGCCTCGCGGTGTCGTCGGCCACACAAGCACCTTCTGCAACGGAATTGGAAGGCACGACATGGAGCCCGGTGCAGGTCTTGGACGGGTTTGGTGCCTTGGCGGATGCCGGCAACCTGCCCGGCGTGGATGGGACCGTTTTTGCCGAAGCACCGGTTGGCCCGGATCTGCAACCGGGTCTTTATGAAAGCGGGGACCGCCGGCTAGCGCGCAACGTGCTGGGCCCTGATGCGGAACTGTCGCAGGCAAACTGGCCCGCCCGCATTCCGGTTCAGGGTCTGACCGTCGCGGCTGAGGTGCCGTTGGGCGGCGCGCTTTTGGCGGCAACTCTGCTTTTGTTGGTGGCGGACGTCTTGGCATCACTGGCCCTTTCGGGTCGCCTCTTGCCTGCCCGTGCGGCTGCCGTGCTGATTATCGGTGTTCTGTCCACAGGGGTTCCGGCCCCCTCAAACGCGCAACAGGATACGGATGATACGCTGGCGCTGATCGCAACAGGCGAATTGGCGCTCGCCCATGTTCTGACCGGAAATGATCGGGTCGACAGCATCACGGCGGCCGGCTTGAAGGGGCTGTCAGACGTCCTCTTCTATCGCACCTCGGTCGAGCCTGCAGCCCCGATCAGCGTGGACCTCGAACAGGATGAACTGGCGTTTTACCCGCTGCTCTATTGGCCGATCACCGAGGATCAGCCGCGTCCGTCTGATGAGGCTTATGCCAAGCTCAACACCTATCTCAGATCAGGGGGGCTGATCCTTTTTGACACGCGCGACGCCGATATTGCCGGGTTTGGCACGGCCAGCCCGAACGGGCGCAAGTTGCAGCAGCTGGCGGCACCGCTGGATGTGCCACCGCTCGAACCGGTGCCAGCGGACCACGTTCTGACACGGACCTTCTATCTGCTACAAGATTTCCCGGGTCGCTATGCCGGGCGCGATGTCTGGGTCGAAGCCGCCCCGCCGGATGCAGAACAAATCGAAGGCATGCCATTCCGCAATTCCAACGATGGGGTCACGCCAATCCTGATCGGGGGCAATGATTGGGCCGGGGCCTGGGCCGTTGACAGCAATGGCAGCCCGCTGAACCCCGTCGGGCGCGGCTTTGCCGGGGAACGGCAGCGCGAGCTTGCCTATCGCTTTGGGATCAATTTGGTGATGCATGTCCTGACCGGGAACTACAAATCCGATCAGGTTCACGTCCCCGCACTTTTGGACAGGTTGGGTCAATGACCGGAACGATCATCTTTGACCCGTTGATTGCCTGGTGGGCGATTGCCGTTATCGGCGTGATTGCCATGGCCGGTGTCGCTTTGGCCCTGCAACGCGGGCTTTCAGGCTGGGCGTTGCGGGGGTTGGCGGCGCTGGTCCTGATCGGCGCGTTGACCGGACCGGTTTATCAGCAAGAGGATCGCGCGCCGCTGTCGGACATCGTTCTGATGCTTGAAGATGAAAGCGCCAGCCAACGCTTGTCGGACCGTCCCGAACAAACAGCGACCGCCGCAGATGATCTGGCCGCGGCCATCGAACGCCGTGAAAACACCGAACTGCGCCGCGTCACCGTGCCTGACGCCACCGGCGACGGCGGTACCGAGCTGATGACAGCCCTGTCCGCTGCCTTGGCAGAAGAACCGCGGGCCCGGATTGCCGGGATTATCGCGCTCAGCGATGGGCGTATCCATGACGCGGATCTGGCACCTGATCTGCCCGCGCCCATGCATCTGTTGATGACCGGTAAGGAAACCGACTGGGACCGCCGCCTGACGATCCGCAACGCGCCTGCTTTTGCCATCATCGACGAACCGATCACCCTGACCCTGCGGATCGAAGACAATGGTGCCGCGCCTGCCGGCAGCGGGTTTGCAGAGTTGGACATTGCCATTGACGGCGGTGACCCCGAACGGTTCGACGTCCCGATCGGACAGGATATCGAACTGCCCGTGACGTTGCCCCATGGCGGGCGCAACGTGATCCAGTTTTCCGTGCCAGAGGCCGAAGGCGAGATCACCAACCGCAACAATACGGCCCTCATTCAGATCAACGGCGTCCGCGACCGGCTACGCGTTTTGCTGGTTTCCGGTGAACCTCATGCAGGCAGCCGAACGTGGCGCAACCTGCTGAAATCCGACAGCTCGGTTGACCTTGTGCATTTCACGATCCTGCGCCCACCGGAAAAGCAGGATGGCGTGCCCGTTGGAGAGTTGAGCCTGATCGCCTTTCCCACCCGTGAGCTGTTTTTGGAAAAGATCGACGACTTCGACCTGATCATTTTTCACCGCTACAAACGGCGTGGGATTTTGCCGGCGATCTATCTGGATAACGTATCCAACTATGTCGCCAATGGCGGCGCCGTTCTGGTTGCTGCGGGTCCGGACTTTGCCACCGCTGACAGCATCTATCGGTCGCCTTTGTCGACCATTTTGCCCGCTCAGCCAAGTGCGCGTGTCATCCACTCGCGATATCGCCCGGAAGTGACCGAAATTGGTGAACGTCACCCCGTCACCGCTGATCTGCCGCGCGCAGGCGTGTGGGGCGATTGGCTGCGCCAGATTGATGTGACACCCGAAAGCGGGGACGTGGTCATGTCCGGCGACAACGAACGCCCGTTGCTGATTTTGGACCGCGTCGGCGAGGGCCGCGTGGCGATGCTGGCTTCTGACCACGCCTGGCTTTGGAGCCGTGGATACGATGGCGGTGGCCCGCAGCTGGAACTGCTCCGCCGTTTGGCTCATTGGATGATGAAAGAGCCGGAACTGGAAGAAGAAGCAATCTGGGCAGAGGCAACCGGGCAGACCATGCGCATCATCCGCCGCAGCCTGACACCGGATGTCGGGGCCGTCACGGTGACACATCCCGACGGCACGACCGCAGAGGTGCAGCTGACCGAAGTCACACCGGGCCGGTTCGAAGCAGATTACGCAGGACCCGAAATTGGCCTGTACCGCTTGGCCGAAGGAGACCTTGAGGCCGTGATCGGTCTGGGCCCCGCGGCGCCACGGGAATTTGAGCAGACGATTGCCACCGGTGACGTGCTGGAACCGCTGATCGCGCCGCTGCGCGGCGGGATCAAACGGCTCGAAGACGGTTTACCAACCCTGCGCAATGTGCGCGAAGGGCGGCCAGCATCGGGGCGCGGGTGGATCGGATTGATCCCGCGCAACGCTTATGAAACACGTGACGTGACACAGTTGCCGCTGTTGCCCGCTTGGCTCGTCTTACTGTTGGCATCCGGTTTCATCGTCGGCGGTTGGCTGCGGGAAGGGCGTCGTTAACGCCCACACCCGGCACGAGCGTTTACTCAAAAACCACCGACACGGTAGGATCCCCCGGCAACCCGGCATAGGTGACCGTGGCGCCACCGCCGGCCTTGGCTGGCGGCACAGGCGGACCAAAGGACCCAACGCTGACGACATCACCCGGTTTCAGGGTGATCCCCTGTGACATCAGCCATAAAACCGATTGCGCCGGATGACCGAGAACCGCAACCCCGGGCACCTCTGACAAAACCGCGCCGTCAGCCGCCGTCATTTTGACCATCATTTGTGCCAAGGCGGCGTGCGTTGCCATGGGGTCCTCGACTGGAACCAATGGCCCAACAACGCCAAAGCCGGTCCCAACCCCCATGGCCGTGATCGTGACGCCATCAATCGGCTGCCCCTGTGCCAACATCAGATCCGCCAGCTCAATAAAGGGCTGCACCGCCGACACATGTGCCATCACTTCTTGGGTCGTCGTGGCCGCGTTGATCCCGGCATCCCCAACAACCAGCAACAGATCGGATTCAAAAATCGGGATCGCCCCGAAAGATGCAGAAACCGTCGCGCCATCGGACAACAGACTTTTTTCATACAAAACGCCTGCCACCGGTTCAGAGACACCAAACCGCTCTTGCGCCGGTTTGCTGGTCAGGCCGGCCTTGTACCCCACCACCGGACCCATGATCGGTTCCAGTGCGGCGACAAGTTTCGCCTGACTGCATTTGGCATCTTCCATACTGCCCCCGGCAGAAAGCGCAATTGCAGGGCTACGGGCCTCATAAGACGCTACAAAAGCATCAATTTCCGCATCCGTCGCACAAGCCGCATGCAACGATGTCGCCGACAAGGTTGCCAACAAAACTGTCCAGGCTGTGACTGTCTTCATCTTCAATCCTCCTCAAAACAATACCGCTCTATCCTCGCAAACTCTGGGAAAAAGTCCAGGGCATTTGCGTGAGGCCCAACTGGCGCAACCGGCACTTAAACAGTTATTCACCGGCATCGGTGATGCTGTGCGCAAAATGGTCGGACGGAATTACAGGCGCATCATGAAAGTCACACATCAACTCGCCGCGGAACGGTCCGCGCGGATGGCCGCAGAGCAACGCTTGGTCGCGATGGAGGAAGAGCTGTTCGCGGCCCACGAACAACTAGATCAACACGCCAGCGCGCTGGCCCGCCAAATCGGTCGAAGCCGGCAAGAGGTTGAAAACGTGCGCACCGAAAACGAACAGTTTCGGTCTGATTTAACCCAGGCACAGGAGGAAATTGCGCGCACCGAAAGGCGGCTTTGGGCCTCGCTGCAATCGGTCAATGACGGGTTTGCCTTTTTCGGCCCGGACCAACGGCTGATCGGGGCCAACGCGGCCTATATGGCGACGTTTGACGGCATTGAAGAGGTTTCGCCCGGCATCACCTACAGCCGCATTCTTGAACTTCTGATGGAACATAAGCTTGTACGGACAGGGGAGCGGACGCCAGAACAGTGGTTGGACATGTTCCATGAACGATGGCGCATGGACAAACCCCCGCAAGTGATCGTCGAATTTTCAAATGATCAATATGTTCGTCTGATCGACCGCCGTGGCCCGGATGGCGAAACGATCTGTATCGGGACGAACATCACCGCCAGCGTCCGTACCGAACTGGAGCTGCGCGAGGCGCAGAACCGCGCCGAGGCAGCCAACCGTGCCAAATCAGCATTCCTTGCCAATATGAGCCATGAAATCAGGATCCCTATGAATGGCGTGGTCGGAATGGCGGACCTGTTGATCGACACCGACCTCAGTGACGATCAACGGCTCTATGTCAAAACGATCAAGAATTCGGGCGAAGCCTTGCTCGCCATCATCAACGACGTGCTCGACTATTCGAAAATCGAAGCGCAAAAGCTGTCATTACACACGCAACCCTTTGATCTTGAGCGGTGCATCATAGAAGTCGTAATGCTGCTGCAACCTGCGGCGCTGGACAAGGGGATCAGCCTTGCGGTCGACTATGATCTTTTCCTGCCGACCCAATACATTGGCGATCCGGGGCGCATCCGCCAGATTTTGACCAACCTCATCGGGAATGCGGTAAAGTTCACGGAAACCGGGCATGTCCTGATCCGCGTTACAGGCGTGCCGCAAGGCGATGCAGATGAAACATCGGTCCATGTGGCGATCGAGGACACCGGCGTCGGCATCCCGGCGGACATGGTTGGCCATGTTTTCGGAGAATTCAATCAGGTCGATGACGAAATAAGCCGTAAGTTCGAAGGCACCGGCCTTGGGCTGGCCATCACCAAGCGGCTGGTAGACATGATGAACGGTACGATTTGGGTCGACAGTGAGCTGGGCGTTGGGTCTTGTTTCGGGTTCAAGCTGAGCCTGCCGACGGCCAAACCCGATACGCGGCGCAGTGTCAGCCTTCCAAACGGGGTGCGCCACGCGCTGGTCGTCGACGATTTGGATGTGAACTGTCTCATCCTCGAAAAGCAAATCGGGTTGCTGGGCGGCCAAGTGACCATTTGCAAGTCCGGCTCAGAAGCGCTGGCCGCGATGAGCGACGAGATTGATCTGGTGTTGACGGACCACAGGATGCCCAAGATGACCGGGCTGGAACTCGCCGCGACACTGCGGGCGCGTGGGTGGTCGGACGTGCCAATCATCCTGCACAGCTCGAACCCATCCGTTGCCCACAAAGACCCGTGAAAGTCCCATGTTCAGGGCATTTTGCAAAAACCCATCCCAAGGGATGAGCTATTTGCCGCGCTCGGTGGACCCTTTGCAGCGAAAGAACAAACGGCCATCCGGTCGAGTGCGGCACCCGCGCGCCAATATCCCCCCACGCCCTCCCCGAAAACACCGGCACTGGACCCGCAAAACCCGTTGAGGGTGCTGGTCGCCGAAGACAACGCAACCAACCAGCTTGTTTTTTCGAAAATGGTGCGGGACTTGTCGTTGAATTTGAAATTCGTCAAAAGCGGAGAGGCGGCTATTGAGGCCTTTGTCGAGTGGCAGCCGGACATCATTTTCATGGATATTTCGATGCCCGGCATGGATGGAAAAACAGCAACCGGGCAAATCCGCAGCATCGAAGCCGATCGGGATACTGCGATCCCAATTATCGCGGTGACGGCCTTTGCATTGGAAAGCGAGCGTCAGGAAATACTGGCCGCCGGGTTGAACGGATTTTTGACCAAGCCGTTGAGAAAGGCAGATTTGTGGGCCTGCCTGACAGAACACGCGGCGCGATGATGCCTGTTGTTAGCCTTACTTTGCGGTGTCAGCGGCGTAGGGGCGCACAAAAACCGGTTTGTCCAGTTCTGACATCGCCGCGTTATACGCATAGCCGCCGGTATCAAAATCCAAAATCGCCGCAGGGTCCGTCAGCCGGTGTTGCACAACATACCGGGCCATCGCCCCCCGCGCTTTCTTGGCAAAGAAGCTGACCATTTTAGGCTGCCCGCCTTTGTCTTCCAAAAACTGCGGCGTGATCACGCGCAGTTTCAGCGCCTTGGGTTGCACCGCGCCGAAATATTCCTGGCTCGCACAGTTGATCAGCACGTCCGTGCCAAGTTCGACCGCTTGCGCGTTCAACGCCTTGGCGATCTGGTCCCGCCAGTAATCATACAAAGAGCCGCCGCGCCGCGTCTTTAAACGGCTGCCCATTTCCAACCGATAGGCCTGCATCGCATCCAACGGGCGCAACACGCCATAAAGGCCCGACAGAATGCGCAGATGGTCCTGCGCCCATTCCATTTCATCGGCATCCAGACTTTCGGCTTCAAGACCCTGATACGTGTCACCGGCAAAAGCCAACGCCGCCGGGCGCACCGCCGCGGCCTCTGGCTCCGGCTGAAAGGCGCGGTACCGATCCCGGTTCAGCCGCGCCAAATCCGGGCTGATATCCATCAAGCCCTGCAGGTCTTTGAGCGTCAGATTGCGCGCCGTTTTGACCAGCCGAACCGCATCCTCCTGAAACGCGGGCTCTGTCATCGCGACGTCGCGTTGCGCCCAATCCAACCGTTTGGCAGGTGAAATAACGACCAGCATTTTGACCTCTTATCCTAACTTCCGCGTATCTAGCTCGCCGCCCGCAATACGTCCAGAAATGCGGCTGCAAACCGTTCGGCGCGGCGCTCGCCCAGCAAGCGGGTGATCCCGGTTTCGTCGGTGGGGCGGATTTCCGCAACCTTGGCCAATTGGGACGCCGAACAGCTGAGCGGTTTTTCGATACCGCTTTCCCCGCGCGACAGGTCCGCCTGTACCGCCAAAAGCTGGTCATAAACATCGCCCGCTCCCGTCACCGCCAATTTGCGGCGTGCCGGATGGCTGTGATCCGCCACACCGGTGATGACGGACAGGAAGTCAGCGCCGTAGCGGTCGAGCTTTTTGGCCCCGATCCCGTTGATCCGCGCCAAGTCGTCCAAGGATTTTGGGCGCCTTTCGGCCATCTCGATCAGCGTGCGATCGTTGAAAATGATATAGGCCGGCACTTTGGCCGCCTCTGCCAGGGCGCGCCGCTTGGCTTTCAAAGCGGACAAGAGAGGTGCGTCCTCGTCGGACACCAGCGTTTTAGCCGCCGGGCGGCGCGGCGCGGCTTTCAAAGTATCGCGTCGCAGCTCAATACTTGCCTCGCCCCGCAGGATCGGGCGGGCTGTTTCGGTCATCCGCAATGCACCATGCCGCGCGGGGTCCGGACGGATCAGGTCATGCCCCATCATCTGGCGAAAGACGCCCTGCCAGCCCCGCTTGTCATGCTCGGTCCCGACCCCAAAAGTCGGCAATTGATCATGCCGCTTTTCGCGCACCCGGTCGGTTTCGACACCTGTCAGAATATCGATCAGATGGGTGGCGCCGTACCATTCATCGGTTCGCAAAATGGCCGACAACGCCTTACGTACCGCCATCGTGCCATCAACAACGTCCGGCGGCGTGTCGCACAGGTCGCAATGCCCGCAGGTCACCTGATCCTCACCAAAATACCCCAACAGCGTTTCGCGTCGGCATCGCAGGGCTTCGGCCAGTCCCAGCAGCGCATTCAACCGTCCGTGATCCGCCACGCGGCGCTCGGGCGGGGCCAAGCCTTCGTCAATCTGGGTCCGGCGCAAGCGGATATCGTCCGCACCAAAAAGCGTCAGGGTTTCAGCGGGGGCGCCGTCCCGCCCGGCCCGGCCGATTTCCTGATAGTATGCTTCAATGGATTTCGGCAAATCGGCGTGCACGACCCAACGGATATCCGGTTTGTCGATGCCCATACCAAAGGCGACCGTGGCCACAACGATCAGCCCATCCTCTCGGGAAAAGCGGGTCTCAACAATGAGGCGATCCTCGGCTTCCATCCCGCCGTGGTAAAAGAGCGCCGTATGGCCATCTTCGCTCAGCGCCCGTGACAAGGTTTCCGTCTTTGCCCGCGTGCCGCAATAGACGATGCCGGATTGGCCCCTGCGGGCGGCGGCAAAGCTGAGGACTTGTTGGCGCGGGTTGTTTTTGGCGGCAAAAGCGAGGTGCAGGTTGGGCCGGTCAAAGCCGTGCAAAAAGCTCTTCGGTGGGGTGCCATCAAAGAGTTTGTCGATAATCTCTTGTCGGGTTTCGGCATCCGCCGTTGCTGTGAAAGCGGCCAATGGCACATCCAACGCGCGCCGCAATGCGCCAATCCGCAGATAATCGGGCCTAAAATCATGCCCCCATTGGCTGACGCAATGCGCTTCATCCACGGCAATCAGGCCAACACCAATGCGGCGCAAGAGGCCCAGCGCAGAACCAGCCGCCAGCCGTTCGGGCGCCATGTAGAGCAGTTTCAGCGTCCCCTGATCCAGCGCGTCAAACACCGCATCAGTCTCTTCCGGGGTATTGCCGCTGGTCAGTGCGCCGGCGGCGACACCGGCTTCTTGCAGGGCACGTACCTGATCGCGCATTAACGCGATCAGCGGGGAAATCACCACGGTAACCCCATCCCGCATCAACGCAGGCAATTGAAAACATAAGGATTTACCGCCGCCCGTTGGCATGATGGCCAACACGTTTTCGCCACCCGCAACGGCGGTCACAATGTCCTCTTGTCCGGGACGAAAGGCGTCAAAGCCAAAAACATCGCGCAACAGCGTGGCAGCGCCGGTCATGCGGGAAACCCTGTAAGATTTTATCGTTCTGCTCTTACAGGGACAGTCTCACACTAAGATTCTGTGAACAAGCCCGCGGATCAGTAAAAGGCCGAAATGTTGTTCTGGATTATGATCCGCACGGCATAGACACCGATCAGCGCCACCAGCGGGGCAAGGTCGATGCCCTGCATCGCGGGCAGGATGCGTCGGATGGGGCGATACATCGGCTCTAATATGCGGTTCAACCCGTTCCAGATTTGCGACACAATCGGTTGATACAGGTTCAGCACTTGGAAATTGATCAGCCAGCTCATGATCACATGGGCAATGATGAAGAACCAGATGACATCCAGGATCAGCAGCAGAATTTGAAGTAGGGATAGCATCGCGCGCCTCATTTGTACTCTTCATCCAACTAAGCCCGTGCAGGCATTGGCGCAAGTGGAGCTTGATAATTGTTAACAATCACGGTTCTATCGGCCTGCAATTTTTGGGGAAGAGCATGACAAAAAATCCGATGCGCAAGCGCATTTGGGGATGGTTTTTCTTTGATTGGGCCAGCCAACCTTACAACACGTTGCTTGTGACGTTCATCTTTGCCCCTTACGTCAAGGACCTGATGGGGGACGGCACCGCTGCGCAAACGGCGTGGGGCTTTGGGGTTGGCGCCGCGGGCATCGTGATTGTCCTGCTGGCGCCGATCCTTGGCGCGATGGCCGACCAATCGGGAAATCGGATGCGATGGATATGGATTTTTTCGATCCTTTACGTCGTCGGGGCCGCCGGATTGTGGACCGCCGCACCGGGTAGTTTCAGCCTGACAACCACGCTCATCCTGTTTGCGATCGGCATGATCGGGATGGAATTTACCACGATCTTCACCAATTCCATGCTGCCGGATCTGGGAACCAAGGAAGAGATTGGACGAATTTCGGGCAACGGCTGGGCCTTTGGGTATGTTGGCGGCCTGATTGCGTTGGTTTTGATGCTGACGCTGTTTGCGGAAAACGCGACCACTGGCAAAACGCTTATCGGTATTGACCCGATTATGGGCCTGAACGCCGAGATGCGTGAGGGGACCCGATTTGTTGGTCCTTTGACGGCCATCTGGTTTGCGGTGTTCATGATCCCGTTCTTTTTGTGGGTCAAAGATCCAAAACCTGCCGGCGCACCTCCGGGGGCCGTGAAAAAAGCACTGAAAGAGGTCAGTGCGACGGTCAAGAAGCTGCCCCAGACGCCGTCTCTTTTTGCCTTCCTCGGCTCTTCGATGGCCTATCGCGATGCGCTGAACGGGATCTATGCCTTTGGGGGCATCTATGCGGCGGGCGTTTTGGGCTGGTCCGTTGTCGATATCGGGGTCTTTGGCATTCTGGCAATTATTTCGGGCGCGATCTTTGCCGCATTGGGCGGACGCGCGGATTCGGCATTTGGCCCCAAACCCGTCATCATTGTCTGCATTCTCGTGCTCACGGTCGCAGCGGTGGCAATAATCTTTGTCAGCCCGACCACCGTGTTCGGCATTCCGGTCGCCGAAGGGTCCGCACTTCCCGACATCAGCTATTACATCATCGGCTGTCTGGTCGGTGCGGCGGGCGGTGTGATCCAATCGGCATCCCGCACGATGATGGTCCGTCAGGCGAACCCGAAAAAGATGACTGAATCCTTCGGTCTCTATGCCTTGGCAGGAAAGGCGACTAGCTTTGTCGCCCCGTTGTCCATTGGTGCGCTTACTTACATGACTGGCAGCCAACAAATCGGAATTTCCCCCCTGATGGTGCTTTTCCTGATTGGTCTGATCCTGCTAATCTGGGTGAAACCAGAGGGAGACCAGCAGGCATGGTCAGAAGAGCAGCAGCCGTCCTAATCGCACTGGTTCTCAGCGCAGCCGCCGGTACATCCGCGCCCTTAGCCAAACAGCAATTCGGCGCGGCTAAAGAAGGGTCTGCACAACGCGCAGCCCCCTATGGGAGCTATTCCAAAGGCTGCGTGGCCGGGGCGGTTCAATTGCCTGAAACCGGCCCCACATGGCAGGCCATGCGGCTTAGTCGGAACCGGAACTGGGGTCATCCCGAAACTATCGATTTCATCGAGAAACTGTCAAAATTCGCGGCCAAGCAACCGGGATGGCAAGGGCTTTATATCGGCGATATCAGCCAACCGCGCGGCGGACCGATGACCTCTGGCCATCGCAGCCATCAGATCGGGCTGGATATCGACATCTGGATGCTGCCCGCCTCTCGGATCAACCTCAGCCGCAAGACCCGCGAAAACATCTCGTCCATCTCGTTGCGCCGTGCAAACGGTGCCTTTGTAAACGACAATTGGTCACGGGCGCATTATCGCATCATCAAACAAGCCGCCAAAGACCGCCGTACGGCGCGAATTTTTGTGTTTCCCGGGGCCAAGGTGCAAATGTGCAAGGATGAAACCGGCAACCGCGCCTACCTGCGCAAAATCCGCCCGTGGTTCGGGCACCACTATCATTTCCACGTGCGGCTGTCCTGCCCACGCGGCGCGCGCGGATGCATCAACCAGGATCCACCGCCTCCGGGCGATGGCTGTGCAGAGGCCCAGGAATGGGTGAACAACATCATCAACCCACAGCCGCCCAAACCGCGCGATCCAAACGCCCCCAAACCGCCGCCCCGCCGCGACTGGTTCCTCGCCGATCTACCCCAGCAATGCACCACAGTTTTGCAGTCGCGCTGATCATCGCGCTGACCGGTTTTGCACAAGGAACGCCGGCCTCGGATGCCGCAGTGTTCCTGAGCAAGTATACATGGTCTATCGACACGGATTGGTTCGGCGGCTGGTCCTCGCTCGAACTCTCTGACGACGGCCAGACTGCGCTGATCCTTCAAGACAAAGGATACATGCTGAACGCGCGCATTCTGCGCGAGGATGATAAAATCATAGGGGTCGAGGCCGACGCCCCCAAACGACTGCGCAGCGTCAAAGGCGGCAGACTGTCGATGCCAGCCGCCGATGCCGAAGGCCTGGCCCTTGTCGATGGCGGCTTCTGCGTGTCTTTCGAATGCTACCCGCGCCTTGCCTGTTACGGCTCTATAAATGGTAACGCGACCCTCCTCCCACGGCCGCCCGGGCACAAAAAGCTGCACGCCAATCGGGCATATGAAGCGCTCGCCGTTGCGCCGGACGGCTCTCTCTGGACACTGGCCGAAACAACCGTCCGCGACACGGCAGATGTTTTGCGGTGGAACGGTGCAAGCTGGGACATCATCGCGACGTTGGATGCATTCGACGGCTTTAAACCGGTCGGCGCGGATTTTGGCCCGGATGGACAGTTTTATCTGCTCGAAAGGCGCTTTGGCCTTTTGGGCTTTAAATCGCGCCTGCGCCGGTGGACCGCAAACGCGCTCGACGTTCCGGGCGAGGTGCTTTTCACATCTGCCCGGTTTGAACACGGCAACCTCGAAGGCATATCGATCTGGCGCGACGCCCAACAGCGGCTGATTGCGACGATGGTTTCGGACAACAATTTCTTCCTCATCCAACGCACCGAGATTGTTGAATACGCCCTTCCCGATTGACACCTGACCCTTTTCAGCGTTAAAGGCCCGCCTGCCCGGGCGATGGCCGGGGCCAAGTCGCCGCTACCTTGCTAAAACGGGCATCAAAAATGACACGTACTTACCTTCCTGGCATTCTTGCCATGGCCGCGATCGTCGTGGCCTCAAATATTCTGGTCCAGTTCTTGCTGCTGGACGGTCTCCTGACCTGGGGGGCCTTCACCTATCCGCTGGCCTTTCTGGTCACCGATATCATGAACCGCGTTTACGGCGTACCCGCCGCGCGCAAGGTCGTTCTGGCCGGTTTTGTCACCGGGATCATCTGTTCCCTGATCGGCAGCCAGATCATGCTGGAATTCGGCCCCGCCGTTCCGCTGCGCATCGCCGTGGCCTCTGGCACGGCCTTTCTGATCGCGCAACTGACGGATGTCGCCATCTTCAACCGCTTCCGCCAAGGCAGCTGGTGGCGTGCACCGCTGATCTCGACCTTGGTCGGCTCGGCGCTCGACACCGCGATCTTTTTCACCCTCGCCTTTTCGGCCTCGGTGACGGTCTTTGGCCCCAACGCGGATGCCGCCGTCAACTGGGCATGGGAACAGGTCCCCTTTATGCTGTCCGGACCGCTGGCCCCGCTCTGGGTCACGCTCGCTTTTGCCGACTGGTTGGTGAAACTGGCTCTGGCCCTCATTGCGCTGGTTCCGTTCCGCCTCATTGTGCGGCGTTTGGTGAGTCAACCTGCCGCAGCCTGAATTTCTTGTTTCGCGATTGGCCTTGCCCATAGCAGGCTGATCGCAGGCGAAACATTCAGAAAGGAGGTGATCCAGTGTCGAGAAAGTCATTGGAGAGAGGTGTCGGGACAATTCGGGAGACCGCCAGCTAAGGCAGCCCTTGGCGACGGATCATCCGGAGCGGATCGGTTCATACAGATCTTACCGACCCCCGCCTCCGAACAACTTTCGATAAGGGCCGCTCCATCGCCGGAGCGGCCCTTTTTGATTGCGCAAAGCCCGGCTAAAAGAAGCTATGCTGCGGATTACAGACGATATCATCCTTCAGGACTGGGAACTCACCGAAAGCTTCATGCGCGCTTCGGGCCCGGGCGGGCAAAATGTCAACAAAGTCAGCACAGCCGTCGAACTGCGCTTCGAAGCAGCCCGGTCGCCATCTCTGCCACCGCCAGTAAAGACAAGGCTCAAACGGCTCGCCGGACGGCGCTGGACAACGGATGGCGCCTTGATCCTGCAAGTGGACGAAACCCGCAGCCAGGCCCGCAACCGGGCCATCGCGCGCGATCGGCTGGCAGAGCTGATCCGAAAGGCCCTTGTGGCCCCCAAGCGCCGCATCCCCACCAAACCCACGAAAGGATCGGTGCAACGCCGCCTCACAGCCAAGAAACAACGCAGCTCCACCAAAGCCAATCGCGGTCGCGTCTCCGAAGAATGATGGACGCACGCGCCGCCCCTCACTAACCTGATCCGCAAAGGGAGGGATACGGATGCGGCTCACAGGACAAACAGCCATCGTAACTGGCGGCGCCTCCGGCTTTGGGGCCGGCATCGTCCGCAAATTCTGCGCCGAAGGGGCGCGCGTGATGATCGCCGATCTGAACATCGATGCGGCTCAGGCGCTCGCCTCAGAACTCGGTGAAAACGCCATCGCGCAAACCGTTGACGTTGCCAATGGCCCATCCGTCACAGCCATGGCAAACGTGGCCCAATCCAGCTTTGGCCATGTGGACATCCTCGTCAACAATGCCGGCATCACCCATTTGCCCATGGCCATGGAAGACGTTTCAGAAGACGATTTTGACCGCGTTTTTACCGTCAACGCAAAATCCGTCTACCTCACGGCGCGCGCATTGGTTCCGCATATGAAATCTCGCGCTGCTGGTGCCATTCTCAACGTGGCCTCCACCGCGGGACTCTCGCCGCGCCCGCGCCTCAACTGGTACAACGCGTCTAAAGGCTGGATGATCACCGCCACCAAAACCATGGCGGTCGAACTCGCCCCCGATGGCATCCGCGTCAACGCTCTGGCCCCGGTGGCTGGGGAAACGCCCCTGCTGAAATCCTTCATGGGCGAAGACACCCCGGAAATGCGTGCCAAGTTCCTCGCCACCATTCCCATCGGTCGCTTTTCCCAACCCGAAGATCTCGGCAACGCCGCCTGCTATCTCTGCTCGCCAGAGGCGTCGATGATCACCGGCACGGTGATGGAGGTCGATGGCGGCCGCTGTATCTGACCCCTCATGTTTCTTTCTTGTCCCAAATACCCCCGCCGGAGGCCGCGCAGCAAAGCTGCGCCAAACATCAAACGCGTGCACAGCACGCACAATATGGACCGCTCGACATGCTGACACCGGGGCCGAAAAACCTGATCACGGATGTCCCCGGCCTTCGGGTGGGCAACGCTCAGGACGATGCGCTTAAATCCGGCACCACGGTTCTGACCGCTGACGCGCCCCTCACGGCATCTGTCAGTGTGCTGGGCGGGGCTCCCGGCACACGGGAAACGGATCTTTTGGCCCCGGACAAATCCGTGGCCAAGATCGACGCCCTGTGCCTCTCGGGCGGATCCGCCTTTGGCCTGGATGCCTGCTCCGGCGTTGTGGATGGCCTGCGCACCGCCGGGCGTGGGTTTCGCGTGGGCACGGCGGTTATCCCCCTCGTCCCCGGCGCCATCATCTTTGACCTGCTGAATGGCGGCGCCAAGGATTGGCACACAAACCCTTATCGCGCTTTGGGCCGGGCGGCGTTTGAGGCGGCGGCGATCGATTTTGACCTTGGAACCGCCGGGGCCGGAACCGGCGCGCTGACGGCAATGCTGAAAGGTGGGTTGGGATCGGCCTCATTGACATTGCCCGATGGCAGCACGGTCGGAGCCTTGGTCGCGGCCAACCCGATGGGCAGCGTCACCACCCCCGGGGATCATCATTTCTGGGCCGCACCCTTTGAAATGAATGGCGAGTTTGGCAATCTCGGCCCCGATCCACAAAGCGGCCTTGGCCATGGCTTCGAGAGCCGCAAAATGCAGGCCATGCAAACGCGCGCAACCGAGGGCGCAAACACCACAATCGCCATCGTCGCCGCCGATGCCGACCTGTCAAAGGCACAGTGTCAGCGCATGGCCATCGCCGCCCATGATGGTATCGCGCGGGCCACTGTTCCGGCTCATTCGCCGGGTGATGGCGATCTGGTCTTTGCGGTCAGCACCGGGGCCCGTCCCGTGGCCGACGCGGACCGGGCGCTCACGCTTATCGGCCATGCCGCCGCCCTTTGCCTCAGCCGTGCCATTGCCCGTGCTATTTACGCGGCCACGCCTGCGCCGGGCGATCTGTTGCCCTGCCATTCGGACGGGCTGTGACCCATGCCATTTGCAGACCTGACGCATATCCGGCTCTGGTACGAAGACGATGGCAGCGGTCCGCCGCTTTTGCTGATCGCGGGCATGGCCAGCGACAGTGCCAGCTGGCTGCCACTTCTCCCGCATCTGGAGCAACATTACCGCCTGATCCGGCCAGATAACCGCAGCACGGGACGCACAACGCCACCGGACGCGCCAACCAGCCTCGCGCTGAACCGGGACGACTGTGTCGCCTTGCTGGATCATCTGGACATTCAAAAGGCTCATGTGCTGGGTCACTCCATGGGCGGTCTGATCGCGCTTGATATGGCGAACACACATGCCGACCGCGTTAAGTCACTGACCCTCGCGGCCTCTGCGCCGATGCGCAGCGCGCGAAACGTGGCCCTGTTTGAGGCTTTGATTGCCATTCGGCGCAGCAATGCACCCGCCGATACATGGCTTCGCGCGTTTTTGCCGTGGCTCTTTTCGCCGGCGGTCTATGCAACACCGGGTGCCATTGACGCCGCCGTCGCGGCGGCACTGGCGTATCCGCACGCGCAATCCGTCGACGGTATGGAACGCCAGTTGCGGGCTTTGGACGCTTACACACCGCCTAGAATCGCACCCGGCATGCCTGTACAGGCCTTGTTGGCGGACAAGGATCAACTCTTTGCCCTGTCGGATGCGATCCCGGCACTGAAAGCCGCTGGAATAACCACACATACCGTGATTGCCGACGCCGGGCATTCGATCCATTGGGATCAGCCTGCCGCAGTTGCCTCAGCACTGCGCGGCTTCGCGACGTAAATCATCGCAAGAACCCTTGCGCACAACGAAAAAGCGCGGCCAAATGGCCGGGCATCCAAAGAGCTCTATCAGGATATCAGCTGGGGTCTTTGATCGTCCGCAGATAGGGCAGGACGGTCGTGAACTCACCAAACTTTGCCGTGGCGTCTTCGTTGGAAACGGACGGCGGGATGATCACGTCTTCGCCCGGCACCCAGTTGGCAGGTGTCGCAACACCCTTGCCAGTTGAGGTTTGCAGACCGTCCAGCGCACGCAAAACCTCTGCAAAGTTCCGGCCAACCGTCATCGGGTAGGTCATCGACAACTTCAGCTGTTTGTCCGGCCCGATGATAAAGACCGAACGCACTGTGGCGCTATCGGCAGGTGTGCGTCCGTCGGGCAGATAGGCCTCAGCAGGCAGCATGTCGAACGCTTTGGACACTTCCAGCCCATCATCGGCGATAATCGGGAAAGAGGCAGGCGCGCCGCCCACTTTTTCGATATCGCCTTTCCATTTCTTGTGATCTTCGACGCCGTCGACCGAAACGCCAATAACCTTGGTGCCGCGCTTTTCCCATTCTGCGGCCAATTGCGCGACCGCACCGAACTCGGTGGTGCAAACGGGTGTGAAATCCTTGGGGTGCGAAAACAAGATCGCCCAGCTGTCGCCAATCCAGTCATGGAACTGAATGGTGCCGTGATCGGTTTCGGCGGTGAAATTCGGAACGGTATCGTTGATGCGCAAGCCCATTATGGCCTCCCTTCACAGAATCATGGACAATTCGGGTCCATCGCCAAGCTAATGCGTCTTGCCTTCCGTTACATCCCCTCTCTTGCCGCCCGGTGAACCCGGTGCCAGAGTGGCGCCGATTCCCGCCCGATGACAGACGGGACTAGGGACAAGATAAAGGAGGTCCGCGATGATCGAAAAACGCCAGTTTTATATCAATGGCCAATGGGTTGACCCGAGTGCGCCAAACGATTTCCAAGTGATTGACCCCTCAACCGAAGAGCCTTGCGCGATCATCTCGCTGGGGGCTGAGGCGGACACCGATGCAGCCGTGGCCGCCGCCAAGGCCGCCCTGCCCGGCTGGATGGCGACGGCTCCGGCAGAGCGTATCGCGCTGGTCGAAAAGCTGATCGAAGTGTACAAATCCCGTGCCGAAGATATCGCTCAGGCAATGAGCATGGAGATGGGTGCACCCATCGATATGTCCCGCAGCCAACAGGTCGGTGCGGGCACGTGGCATCTGGAAAACTTCATTGACGAAGCTAAAACGTTCGCGTTCGACAAACCGCTGGGCGATCACGCGCCCAACGACCGGATCATCTATGAAGCCGTCGGTGTTGCCGCGCTGATCACGCCGTGGAACTGGCCGATGAACCAGATCACGCTCAAGGTCGGTGCCGCAGCAATCGCGGGCTGCACCATGGTTCTCAAACCGTCCGAGCAAAGCCCGATCAACGCGATGATCTTTGCCGAATTGATGGATGAGGCCGGGTTCCCTGCCGGTGTCTTCAACCTTGTGAACGGTGACGGCGTCGGTGTCGGCTCGCAACTGTCCGGCCACCCGGATGTCGACATGGTCAGCTTTACCGGTTCGACCCGCGCAGGTACGGCCATTTCGAAAAACGCCGCTGATACCCTGAAAAAAGTGCATCTGGAACTGGGTGGCAAAGGCGCCAACCTCATTTTTAACGATGCCGACGAAAAGGCCGTCAAACGCGGTGTCATCCATATGATGAACAACACTGGCCAGTCCTGTAATGCGCCCAGCCGCATGATGGTTCAGTCCGAAGTGTATGATCAGGCCGTTGAGACAGCCGCCGAAGTGGCTGCCAAAGTCGCCGTTGGCAGCGCCCATGACCAGGGACGCCATATCGGCCCGGTCGTGAACGAGGTGCAATGGGGCAAAATTCAGGACCTGATCCAAAAGGGGATCGACGAAGGTGCACGCCTTGTGGCCGGTGGTACCGGTCGCCCCGAAGGGTTCAACAAAGGGTTCTATGTCAAGCCGACCGTCTTTGCCGACGTCACCAACGACATGACGATTGCACGCGAAGAGATCTTTGGCCCCGTCCTGTCGATCATGAAGTTCGAAACCGAGGAAGAAGCGGTCGAGGTTGCCAATGACACGCCCTATGGCCTGACCAACTACGTGCAAACCCAAGACACCGCCCGGGCCAATCGTCTGGCGCGTCAGCTCCGCTCTGGCATGGTGGAAATGAACGGTACGTCCCGCGCGGCGGGCTCTCCCTTTGGTGGGATGAAGCAATCCGGCAATGGGCGCGAAGGCGGCCTTTACGGGTTGGAAGACTTCTTGGAAGTCAAATCGGTCAGCGGCTGGACGGTCGACTGAAAACAAACGCCGGGCGCTTGAACGCTGCGCCCGGCGTTTTTCCGTGTCAGAGCATGTCGCGATCCGATGCTTTTGCGTCTGCACCCACCCATCTTTCGATACCTAGTTTAAGTAGCCTTTCCCAAAAGACGGGAGGGATGCATGACAACGCGTGGTCATTGCCTGTGCGGTAAAACACGGTGGCAGTTTTCGGGGGAGGTCACCTGGTCCTGTTATTGCCACTGCGACGATTGCCGCCGCAACTGCGCGGCACCGGTCGTTGCATGGTTGGGTGTGCCCTTGCGCAATTTCGAATGGCTGGGCGACACACCCAAAACACTGGAAAGCTCCAAAGGGGTGTTCCGCCATTTCTGTCAGCATTGCGGGTCGCCATTGGGGTTCGAGGCGGACCATTATCCCGGCGGCATGCACCTTTATGCCGCGTCGATGGAACACCCAGAGGATTTCGCGCCGACCTTTCACGTCAACTACCAAGCCAAGCTGCCTTGGTTGGACATGAATGACGACTTGGTGAAATATGATGGCACGTTGCTGCGCGCCCCCGAGGATCTGAGCGACTACAACGCCTGACCCGACGACGGGTTTGTTTATTGATCTGCGTGCCCTAGACTTTCGCCAAAGGACAAAAGGGCGTTTCACATGATCAAAACAGTGTTTTCCGCAATCCTAAGCGTCGGGGTTTCCGGCGCCGCACTGGCCAGCGATCTGCCGATTTTCGACGCCCACATCCACTATAGCCACGACGCCGTGAAACAGGTGCCCCCTGCCGAGGTTGCCGAGATCTTGCGAAAGGCAGGGGTCAAGAAGGCCCTTGTCTCCAGCTCGGATGACAACGGCACCCAACTGCTTTTGGCTGCTACTCCGGACATCATCGTACCGGCATTGCGCCCCTATCGCCGTCGGGGTGAGATTTCGACCTGGATGCATGACCCGACCGTCATTGACTATTTGACTGATCGCCTGGCGCAGTTCGATTACGAAGCCATTGGCGAGTTTCACGCCTATGGCGATGACATACAAACGGACGTCATTCAGACAATGATCGGGATGGCAAGGGACCGAAACCTGATCCTGCACCACCACGGTGACCGGCAGGCACTGGACCAGATCTTTGACACCTGGCCTCAGGCCCGGGTGCTGTGGGCCCATTCCGGCTTTGACGAGCCTCGTGCCGTTGCCGACGCGCTGGACACCTATCCACAGCTTTGGGCCGATCTTGCCTTTCGGTCAGACATGGCGCGGCGCGGCAAACTGACGGACAATTGGCGAGCCGTGTTTTTGAAGCACCCCGACCGGTTCATGGTCGGCACAGACACATTCGCGCCAGAGCGCTGGTATTACGTGGAGCCGCACGCAGAATTTTCCCGCGATTGGCTGTCTGATCTGCCGCGGGATGTGGCCCAAAAGATCGCCTATGAAAACGCCGAAGCGATGCTGGCCGCAAAATGACGCGGGCCGCCGCCGTGACCATCTGTGTCTTGGCGCCGTGCATCGCAGCCGCTTGTCCGGACCGGGATGATGTCACGACACTGACCGCAGCCACCGAGGCGGCCCCTCCGGCTTATGTCGTGATCGGGGACCTGCCTGTATCGGCGCCGTTTGATATAACGTTGCTCTTTTGCGATGCACCTGAGGTCACCTACGTTATCTTTGACGCCACGATGCCCGCGCATCAGCATGGCATGAATTACATCCCGGACATTCAGAACACCGGGTCCGGAAAATTCGCAATCAGAGATGTGGTTTTTCACATGCCCGGCATCTGGCAGCTGAACATCACCGCGCAAACGTCGAACGAAAACCACGCCTACATGGTCGAGGTTTTGGTCGAGTGAGCACGTGGCCCCAGATGTTTTCGGCCGTCTTCTGCTGGTCGGTCACTTTTGCCTCTTGGGCCAGCGCGGATGTGATCCTGAGCGCAGAGGAAATTCGTCAAACCCTGCGCCATGGACCTTGGTCGCCCGCCCCCGGTTTGGACCCCAGCAATCGCGTTTCGGGAAACCCTGACGCCATCGAATTGGGGCGCGCCTTGTTCAGCGATCCTGTTCTCTCCGCCGATCAAACACTTTCTTGTGCCACCTGCCATGACCCCGCGCGGGATTTCACGGATGGCGTCTCCCGCGCGACGGGCCGGGAACTGCTGAACCGGAACACCCAACCCTTGTGGAACTTGTCACAACACCGGTGGTTTGGCTGGGCCGGCGACACGGACAATCTGTGGGCCCAAAGCCTGACCCCTATATTGAACCCTCTTGAAATGGCGCATGACCCGGTGTCGTTGCAAAGCGCAATCCGGCAAAGCCCGCATCGCGAGGCCTATGAAAGGTTGTTTCAATCGATCGAGCGAGAGGACCCGACAAACACGGCGGTGAACCTCTCAAAGATCCTTGCCGCATATCTCGAAACGCTGACAACCGGGAAAACCTCTTTCGATCATTTTCGCGACGCGCTTGCGGAAGGAGATGTGGCCGCGGTCGCCCATTATCCGGAAGATGCGCAAAGGGGATTGCAGATCTTTCTGGGCCACGGTCGCTGCGCTTTTTGTCACTCCGGTCCGCACTTTAGCAATGGAGAGTTTCACGACGCCGGAGTTCCCTATTTCCAAGGCGCTGGTGAGGTTGATCCGGGCCGTCACGGCGGGCTCCAAGCCTTGTTTCACAGCCCCTTTACCTTGGACGGCGATCATTCAGACGATCCCGACAGGTCGGGTGCGTGGGCGGTGCGCAACGTGCGCCAGCAGCATGGTGATTTCGGCATCTTTCGGGTGCCTTCTCTTCGCCGCGCAGTACACACAGGCCCCTATATGCATGACGGCAGCCTGCCGTCCCTGCGCGCAGTTCTCGACCACTACAACATGATTGATATCGAACGGCTGCACGCGGATGGCGAAGCGATCTTGCGTCCGCTTAGGCTGGAAGATGGACAACTGCGCGACCTGCAGGCATTCCTTGAAACCCTGTCGGACGACCCCGCACAACGCCCTTAAAACGGGGCTGCGGCGCGAAACTTCATCGATTGTCCGCTGTCAGGGTGTTTGATCCGTAACTCCTCGGAATGCAGCATCAAACGCGCATGATCGCGCGCGGCACCCTCGGCATAAAATGGATCGCCCAGAATAGGATGGCCAAGCGCCTGCATATGCACACGCAGTTGGTGACTGCGCCCCGTCCGTGGCTCCAATCGCACCCGGCTTTCTGCATCGGACGCTTTCAGAACCCGCCAATCCGTGACCGCCGGTTTACCAGTTTCGTGGCAGACCATTTGCTTTGGCCGGTTCGGCCAGTCTACGATCAAGGGCAAATCAACGGTTCCGTTTTTTGGCTCTAACCGTCCTGCCACGCGCGCAACATAGGTTTTCTTTGTCTTACGCTCTTCAAACTGCCGCGACAGGAACCGTTGCGCATGGGCCGTCAAGGCAAAGACCATAACCCCTGACGTGTCCCGATCCAGCCGGTGCACCAACAAAGTCTCTGCAAACACCGCCTGCAAACGGCTGAGCAAGCAGTCGGCCAAATGCGGCCCCCGGCCCGGCACGCTGAGCAACCCGGCCGGTTTGTTCACGGCCAGTACCTGTGCATCTTCGTAAAGGATATCCAAAGGGATATTGGGCGGCGAATAGGCATCCATGTCCCTCCCCTAGCCATATGGGTCCCGACGTCAAGCTTGTCGCAACGGCCCAGAGCCGCAAAGCTGTCGAAAGAGGAGGACCAAACATGCATCCCACGATCGAAAAAGCGCTCGACATCGTTGCATCCGGTGATCACACCCGGATCGAAACCATCCTTGCCGAAAACGTGCAATTCAGCCCGCCAACCTATTGGGCGACGTGGACAGGCCGCGCACCGGTTGCCGCAGTTCTTGGCCATGTCGGCGCTGTCTTTCAGGATTTCCAGTATCGCCGCGTTATGGGCGACGGCAACGACTGGGCGCTAGAATTTCAGTGTAAGGTCGGAGAGTTTGACGCCGTTGGTGTGGACTTGATCACCCTGAACGATGACGGGTTGATCCAGACGTTTGAGGTTGTCATGCGCCCCTACAAAACCATCGGTGCTTTACGCGAAGCAATGAACGCGCGCGTGATGACCGACCCAAGGTTCCTGAAGTTCAAAGAGGCACTAAGTTAACAGCAACGCGGCAATGTCACTTAGCCGCGCGCCCGCATCTGCCGGATCATCGGGATAGAGTACAGCACCAGCGCCGCCCAGATCATCGGAAAGGCGATCTGACGCGGACGGTCAAAATCCTCACCAAAGATGAACACGGCCACAAGGAAAATCATTGTCGGCGCAATGTACTGCAGAATTCCGATGGTCGACAGCCGCATGAGCTTTGCCCCATTGGCATAGAGCATGAGCGGCACCGCCGTCACGATCCCGCAGCCCATAAGAAGCCAGGTGTCGGACCAGGTCACCCCGAAATGCCCCTGCCCCGTTGCAGCAAGATAGCCGACATAGGCAAGCCCGGGCACAGACAGGATCATCACCTCTAACAAAAACCCCTGGTTTGGACCGATCGGCAACGATTTCTTGGCCAGCGCATAAAACCCCCAACTGACCATCAGCCCCACCGCAACCCACGGCAGCCGCCCGGCAGCAACGGTCAGAACCACAACCGCAGCAAAAGCCAACCCAATCGCCGCATATTGCAGGCCAGAAGGGCGTTCGCCCAGCAAAAGCGTGGCCAGGGCAATGCTGAAAAGCGGGTTCATGTAATACCCCAACGCGGCATCAATGGCCTGATTGGTGCTGATCGCCCAGACGTAGATCCCCCAATTCACGGACACCATCGCCGCGGTCAGCGCCGCCATCATCAAGGTCCTTGGGTCCCGCAGCGCCGCGCGCAAGGCGTCGGTTCGGCGAAGCAATAACAACACGATCCCGGCAATTGGAACCGACCACAGCACCCGATGCGCAACCACCTCTGTAGGTGGAATATGGCTCGCCCATTTCAGGTAGATCGGCAAGAAACCCCACAGGAAATAGGCCGAAACCGCAAAAGCCAGGCCTTGCGGGGTGTCGGCGTTTTCGACCGGAGCGGTTTCAGCAGCGTCTGACATGCGGGTCCTCCGACATGCCTTATGTCACGAATAACCATTTGCGAAACGCCAATTTCTGTGACGCTGCAGATCACGATGTGTGATCGACCCGCCTCAGATCGACGCGCCCAGATCCATCTTGGCGCCATCCGTGAAACGGCCAAAGCGAAAGCGGCTCAGGTCAAACTCCGGCTCCTTGCCCTGCACCATATTGGCCACCACCTGCCCCATGCCAGGACCTATTCCAAAACCATGACCACTCATCCCCGTGGCGATGACCAGGCCATCCAGCATGGGCGCCCTGTCCACGATCGGCACCACATCCGGCATGGTATCAATCATACCTGCCCAGCTCGATTTGATCTCGGGCCGGCCAAGTCCGGCAAACCGCGCGGCAAACCGGTCCTGCAAAGCCACGATATCCTTTTGATCCGGCAAAGGCTCCAACACCCGCGTTTTTTCAAAAGGGGATACATCATCCGCTGCCCAGCGCCGCGGCGTGCGCCATCCGTCCGGAAATCCGGTCGGGGCCGCGGCGCTTGGTTCGGTGTCGCGCCAACTGCGGCGCATCAACGGCATATAAACCCCAAGGTTCCGAAACATGTCAGGTCCGACATAAAAGGCATGCGCCCCCGATGGGGCCAACGAATACCCCCCGTCGACGCGCCGCCGAATGGCAAACTCCTCATCTGCCGCATTGCCCGAGAAAAATTCATCCATCGGCGCCGTTTGGGCCACAGTTGCGCGCACGGACAATTGCGGAAACACTAGGCCTGCATTCCGCGCAAAAAGCGATGACCACGCACCACCTGCCAGAACCACCTGCTCACACGCCACCCGGCCATGCTCGGTCACCACCCCCGTCACCCGCCCGGCCTCTAGGTCCAGGGCGCGCACAGCA
The DNA here is from genome assembly GCA_965198725.1 of Paracoccaceae bacterium. Classification (GTDB taxonomy): domain Bacteria; phylum Pseudomonadota; class Alphaproteobacteria; order Rhodobacterales; family Rhodobacteraceae; genus CBDAPX01. Next base: position 855,448 of record CBDAPX010000001.1, on the reverse strand, counting down.
CAGTCTTCGCGGATCTGCACCCCTTCACGCTGGGCCAAGCGCGCCACTGCTGGGACAGCCTGCCAAGGCTCGCCGCGCATATCGCTCGGCGTGACAATCCCGCCCAACCACCGGTCTGGGATCTGCCCCGAAAATGCCTCTGACAACGCCCCGCGCGACAAGCGGCGACTGTCCAACCCATGCTCTTGCGCAATGGCCAGCCAAGCCTCTTGATCCGCAACGCCCTGCTCTGAACTGGCGATATAGTAACACCCGTTGACCGACACGCCGCACTGCCCGTTGGTCTCTCGATCCACTTCCAACCACAAGGCGCGCGCGCGCATCATGATCGGCAATTCTGCCGCATCCCGCCCCTGTTGGCGGATCCATCCCCAGTTTCGAGAGGATTGCTCACCGGCCACCCGGCCCTTTTCCGCCAGAAACACCGACTTCCCTGCACGTGCCAAATAAGCGCCGAAAAAACACCGATGACACCCCCGCCGATGACCACGACATCCACCTGATCCGGCAAGGGATCGGCAAAGCCAACCGGCGTTTCGACTGTCACCCGCCGTACTGTCTCGGACATCATCAAACCCTTTCTGTTGCCGTGTAACAACCGTGACACGATGCCGGGCCCGTGTCTTCTTCTCTTTCAAAATACTCACGGGGGTCTGGGGGGCGTGCCCCCCAGCTGATCGGATTTGCAGCGCAAATTCGAAACCCCAAGGCCCGGATCATTCCAAAAGCCGCAGACCAAAGCGCGGCCCGCGATCCGGACGCAGCATCATCCCTTCCGTGCGGTAAAAGGATTGAGCGGCCGTGTTGTCTTGCGTGGTCCCCACCACAAGATACGCCGCCCCGTGCCGCCGCGCGGCCCGTTTGACGGCTGTCATCAGCGCAGATCCAACGCCGCGCCCCCGCAGGTCTTCGCGCACAAAAAGATGATGCAACTCCATACCGCGCAACCCTTGCTGTGCCTGCCCTACGCGGTGCAGGATCGCATAGCCCGCGGCACGCCCGTCCTCCCGCGCGATATAGGCCGGTGACCAAGCATCGCGTCCGAGGCAATCGCGCGCAATGCTGCGCGCATCAACCTCGGCGGTATCACCATAAAACCGCGCCAATTCTCCGATCATGGCGACCAGCTCATCGCAATCCGTCTTGGTCGCCCTCTTGATGCGTAATGTCATCTCATGTCTCCGGTTGCGGCCGCACCCAGACGCAAAAAAACCGGCCTGGGTTTGGCCGGTTTTCATGCAATCACGAAACGGCGGCCCTGTTACAGGCCGTAATAGCTCACCAATTCTGCGTGCAACCGTTTCATGACACGTTGGTGCACGCGACACCAACGCGCTGTCAAGATCAGACCTTTACCCGCTCGGATTTGGGATCGTAAAACGGCTTCAACGATGCCTCTGCCGCCACGCGCGTGCCCATCACATCAATCTCATAGGTTGATGCCAAAACATCTGCCGCCGTTTCGCCCGGGCATGGCACATAGCCCATACCAACCGCAGCGCCCAGATGATGCCCATAAGCACCTGAGCTTAGATAGCCGACAATCTCGCCGTCACGGACCACCGGTTCGTTGTGATAAAGCAACGGTTCCGCATCTGTGAGCTTGAACTGCAAAAGCCGGTTGGAAAGGCCCGTTTCCTTTTTCCGCAGCACCGCATCCCGGCCCATGAAATCCGCCTTATCGGTTTTCACGGCAAAGCCGAGCCCGGCTTCCAGCACGTGATCCTCTGGCGTGATGTCATGACCAAAATGGCGGAACCCTTTCTCAATCCGGCAGGTATCCATCATATGCATCCCGCAGAGCTTCATCCCAAGGTCCTGACCCGCCGCGTAAAGCGTTTCAAACGCGTGCCCTGCCATGTCGGAGGACACGTAAACCTCCCAACCAAGCTCGCCCACATAGGTCACGCGATGCACCCGGGCGAGGCCCATGCCCAACTCGATCTCTTGCGCGGTGCCAAAGGGGTTCACGTCGTTGGAAAAGTCGTTGGGAGAGACCGCTTGCAGAAGATCCCGTGCCTTGGGCCCCATCACGGCCAGAACGCCTTCGCCGGCTGTCACGTCCGTCAAAACAACCCGATGCTCGCCCACATGACGCCGCATCCATGTCTGGTCCGCGTGGCGCGTTGCGGCAGGTGTCACGACAAGGTAGGCGGTTTCCGTCAGGCGCGTGACGGTCACGTCTGCCTCGATCCCGCCGTTCCGATTGAGGAACTGCGTATAGACAATCCTTCCCACCGGCACGTCATATTGTCCACCGGCCAGATAGTTCAGATAGGCCGTGGCATCCGGGCCCTCGACCCGGATTTTGCCGAAGGATGACATATCATACATGCCAAGCCCGGTGCGGACCGCCGCGTGTTCTTCAGCGACGTTGTCAAAGAAGTTCTGGCGCTTCCAGCTGTACTGATATTCCGCTGCCTGCCCGTCGCGCGCAAACCAGTTGGCGCGCTCCCATCCGGCCAGCTCGCCGAAAACGGCGCCTTTGGCTTTCAGATGTTCATGGAACGGGGTGCGCCGCACGCCGCGCGCGGTGTCTTTTTGTCGATACGGGAAATGGTCGGCGTAAAGCAGGCCAAGCGTTTCGCTGGCCCGGTCGACGAGATAGCGTTTGTTGCCTTGAAAGGGCTGCATCCGCGCGACATCGACATCGCCCAGATCGAAAGGCTTGTCGCCATCTTCCATCCACTGTGCCAAGGCCATTCCCGCGCCACCCGCAGATTGAATACCGATCGAGTTGAACCCGGCAGCCACCCAGACATTGTCCATCTCGGGCGCAAGACCCAGGTGATAGGCATCATCGGGCGTAAAGCTCTCGGGCCCATTGAAGAAGGTGTGAATACCTGCTTCCCCCAGCATGGGCATCCGGTTCACGGCCATTTCGAGGATCGGTTCAAAATGGTCAAAGTCTTCGGGCAGCTGATCAAACTCAAAGCTTTCGGGAATGCCGTTCATCCCCCAAGGCTTTGATTTGGGTTCAAACGCGCCCAGCATCATCTTGCCGGCGTCTTCCTTGTAATAGGCGCATTCATCCGGCACGCGCAGAACCGGCAACTGGCTGAGCCCGGCAATGGGTTCCGAGACGATATAAAAATGCTCGCAAGCCTGAAGCGGGACATTTGTGCCCAGCATACGGCCCACCTGATGCCCCCACATGCCCGCGCAATTCACGACCATGTCACAGGCGATATGCCCGCTGTTGCCGTCTTCCGAGGCCCAGTCGACGCCGGTGATCCGACGCCCGTCGCGCGCAACGCCGGTCGCCTTGACGCGCTCCTGAACCACCGCCCCCCGTTGGCGCGCGCCCTTGGCCAGGGCCAGGGCGATATTCGCAGGGTCCCCCTGTCCGTCCTTGGCAAGGTAGGCGCCGCCGGTGACGTTTTCGATGTTGAGATGCTCATACCGGGACTTGATCTCGTTCGGCCCGATCTCTTCGATCTCAACCCCGAAGGCGCGGGCCATACCCGCTGAACGGTGCAGCTCTTCGAGCCGCTCATCCGTCAGGGCCGCGGTGATCGAGCCCACGCGCTTGAACCCGGTGGCCACACCGGTTTCCGCTTCAAGCGACCCGTAAAGCTCCTGACTGTATTTGGCGAGCTTGGTCATGTTCGCGGTGGCGCGCAGCTGAGCGATCAGGCCAGCAGCGTGCCATGTCGTGCCAGAGGTCAGCTGTTTGCGTTCCAGCAGGACCACATCGGTCCAGCCAAGTTTGGTCAGGTGATAGGCAACGGAGCACCCGATAACACCGCCGCCGATGATGACGACGCGGGCATGTGTGGGCAGAGTGGTCATGAGATCTCCATCTGGGATGCGCGGCGGGTTTCGGATCGCGGTTGCGATCCGACCAAGGCGGGGGGCGCTGCCCCCCGCACCCCCCGGGGTATTTTGAACAAGAAAGAAGCAGGATTGCGGGGCATTGTGTCAGACGATCCGGTGGCCTGCGGCGCGCAGGCGCGCGGCCAGTTCGGTGATGTGATCCGGGCCCACTTCACAGCAACCGCCGATGATGGTTGCGCCCTGATCGATCCAGCGCATTGCAAAATCGGCGTAGGCGGCGGGACCCAGATCGGTGCGCGCCGCCAGCGCGTCGACAACCTGGTTCACGACTTTGAAATCATCAGAGATTTTCGTGAACCCATTGGCGTATGCGCCGAACGGGCGGCCGAATTCGCGCAGGATATCAAGGCTTTGGGTTGTCGCCTCGGGCGTGGTGCAATTAATGAGCACGGCGTCTGGGGCGTGCGTTTCAATCAGCGGAGCGATGTCGGCCAAAGGTTCGCCGGAGCGCAGCCGTGTGCCATCTGCATCCTGGGTCGACAGGCCAAGCCAGACGGGTTTGTCGGTATCGGCTGTGCCCTGCAGCGCGCCTTCGGCGGCGCGCAGGCCGGACACGGTTTCGATCAGGAAGAGGTCGATGTCTGCATCGTGCAAGGCAACAATTTCAGCGTATTCGCGTGCGGCAGCTTGCGGCGACGGGGCGAGGTCCGGCCGATAGGACGCGCCGAGCGGGCCCAAGGCAGTTGCCACGCGACCCGACCCATGGGCGTCGCGCGCCTGAATGGCGATGGACAGGGCGGCTTTGTGCAGCGCTTCGAATTGATCCTCGATCCCGTTATTGGCCAACCGGTTGCGCAACAACGGATAGCTGTTGACCGTGGCGATGGTGGCACCGGTATCGAAATAGGTCCGGTGTACGTCAGCCACCATGTCCGGGTGGTCCAGCATCACTTGCGTGGACCAGAGCGGTGTGGGCGCGCCCGGGGCGCGTTTCACCAGTTCCTGGCCGATAGATCCGTCGAGAAGCGTGATATCTGTCATGGGTAGAGCGCTGCGTATTTGGATTTGTAGAGCGCGATCATGTCATCTTCGGTGGCGCCATCATCGTAAGGCGGGGTCGAGAGCAGTTTCACCTCTTCGACGTCAATAAGAACCAACGCGTTGATGCGTGCGGCCAGATCACCCCAGATATCCGCCCAAATGCCGATCCGCGCGTCAAAATCTGCGGTCCCGCGCCGAAGAACCCGGGTCGTGCCGCGGATGCGCGCGCCTTTGCGGGTGAAGGCGTCGACGAAGTTCACTTCGCATTCCGGGTGATGGCCAAGGTTGGACAGCGTCTGGGGCGACCGGATTTCACCAAAGGCGATCGTCCGGTCGTCCAGCACGACAAAGGTGCCCTTGGGCGACACAGCAGGCCGCCCGCCGGGGGTGATCGTGGCCACGAACCCCAGCGGGAAGTCCCGTATCACCCGTTTTGCTGCCTCGGGCAGGATCATGCACGCAGCCTTTCGTTTTCCGGATCCCAAAGCGGTTGGTCGGGCTGCACAGCCGCCTTGCAGCGCTGGCCGTAAATTTCGACCTCCAATTCGGTTCCCGGATTGGCCAGATCGGTGCGAATCATGCCCAGCGCAATGGATTTATTGACGCGGTAGCCCCAAGCACCGGACGTGGTTTCACCAACCACCTCTCCGTTGTGCCAGATCGTCGACATATAGGGCGCGTCCGCATCCCCGGCCTCGACCGTCAGGGTAACAAACCGCTTTTTGCTGCCTTGCTGCTTTTCATTCAAAAGTGCGGCCTTGCCCGGGAACTCTTGTGGCTTGTCGAGCTTGACGAACCGGTCAAGGCCACCTTCGAAGAGCGTATAGTCGGTGGACAGATCCCCTTTCCAAGTCCGATAACCTTTTTCCATGCGCAGCGCGTTCAGCGTATACATGCCAAAGGGAGTCGCCCCGGCGCTCAACACGGCGTCATAGATTGCCGCCACATGTTCGTTGAGCGCGTGAATTTCCCAACCGAGCTCTCCGGCAAAGGACACCCTGACCAAGAAAGCGGGTTGACCGGCGACGGTCGCCGCTTGGTGCGTCAGCCATCCCATCGACAGGTCCGCATCGGTAAGACCGGACAGCACGTCGCGCGCCTTGGGGCCTGTTACAATCAATGTGTCGCGCGTCGTGGTGACGTCCTCGACAGTGATCGATTTCGGCAGGACGTTCATCAAAAGATCGCGGTCATGCCACTGGGCCGTGGCCGCGGTGATCATGATAAACGCGTCTTCGTCCAGTCTGAGGCAGGACAGCTCTGTCAGGATACGTCCACGCGGGTCCGAAATGTAGACAAGGTTCATCCGGCCCACCTTGGGCAGGCCGCCTGTCACAAGGCTGCGCAGGGCTTCGGCGGCACCCTCACCTTTGACCATGAAGCGGGAAAAGCCCGGCAGGTCCAGAACGCCGCAGTGGTCACGTACCGCTTCGCATTCTTCTTTGATCCGTTGCTGCCATGGGCCTGAGCGGTCCCAGGTGTGGGTGCTTTCCTCGCTCGTGTCGTCGCCCGGTTTGGCAAACCAGTTGGCGCGTTCCCAGCCATTATAGGCGCCCATGACACCGCCCAGTTCGACAACCTTGTCATGGACCGGCGACAGTTTCTTATCCCGTGCGGCGGGCCATTCATGCTGTGGGAAGTGCATGGCATATTCGTGGCCATAGACCTCCATCGCTTTTTTGTTGCAGTAGTCCTGATCGGTGTAATCGGTATAACGGCGCGGATCGACGGCCCACATATCCCATTCGGTCTGACCTTCGACGATCCATTCCGCCAGCACTTTGCCCGCGCCACCGCCTTGCGTGATGCCAAAGGTAAAGACGCATGCCTCAAAGGCGTTTTTCACGCCGGGCATCGGCCCGATCAAGGGCAGCCCATCGGGCGCATAAGGAATGGGGCCATTGATGTTGCGACCCACACCGCCTTCACCCAAAAGCGGCACCCGGGCCATCGCATCCTCGATATACCATTCCAGACGCTCCAGATCGTCCGGGTAGAGCTGAAAGCTGAAGTCTTCGGGCATCGGATCATCGGGGGTGATCCAATGGGCCTTACAGTTCCGTTCGTAGGGCCCAAGGTTCAGGCCGTTTTTGTCCTGACGCAGGTAATAAGAGCTGTCGACATCGCGCAGGAGGGGTATCTTGCGCCCGTTCGTTTCGCTCCATTCCTTCAGGGCCGGAATTTCTTCGGTCAGGAAGTACTGGTGGCTCATCACCGCCATGGGCACGGTGCGCCCGCCATAGGGTTTGAACCATTCGCCGACGCGTTGGGCATAATAGCCCGCTGCGTTCACCACGTATTCGCAGGTGATGTCCCCCTTGTCGGTGTGCACGACCCATTCGCCGGCGTCGTTTTTGCTGACACCGGTGGCCGGGGTGAAGCGATGGATCTGGGCACCCATGCTGCGTGCGCCTTTGGCCAGCGCCTGGGTCAGCTGGGCCGGGTCAATATCCCCGTCGTCCGGATCCCAAAGCCCGCCTGCAAGATCATGGGTTTCGAGGAACGGATAGGCGTCTTTCATATCCTGAATGGACATCATTTCGATATCCATGCCCTGATACCGGCCCATCGACCGGGCCCGTTCAAATTCTTGCATCCGCTCTTTGGAATGCGCGAGGCGGATCGAGCCGGTGACGTGATAGTTCATCGGGTAATCGACCTCTTCGGCCAACCCGGCATAAAGCGACAGCGAGTACCGCTGCATGTTCATCACGGCCCAGGACGTGCTGAAGGACGGACAGTTACCCGCCGCATGCCAGGTCGATCCGGCGGTCAGTTCGTTCTTTTCCAACAGGACACAATCGGTCCAGCCCATCTTGGCCAAGTGATAAAGGCTCGATGCGCCGACGGCGCCGCCTCCGATGATCACCACACTTGCGGTGGTTGGGAAATCTGCCATGGTTTGCTCCCTTATTGCGCCTGCTCCGGCAGGTCGTTCTCGATGTCATAGTAATCGCCTTTGAAGGCGGTGAAGATATGTCGATCGACAATCAGGCCCGTTGGGCCATCGATGGTGCCGAGCGAAAAACTCATCTTGTCTTCGTCATTGTGTTTCCAGAACAGGAAACATCCGCAGGTTGGGCAAAAGCCGCGTTTGGCAGAGGCGCTCGACGCGTACCAATGGACGTTGCCCGTGATGTCAAAGGCTGTTTCATCGGCTTGCGCCGAGGCCCAGTAATGACCGGATTGTTTGCGGCATTGACCGCAATGACACATGCTGGCGCTCTGCGCGTCGGGTGTGACGGTGAAGCGGACCGCGCCGCAATTGCAACTGCCTGTCAACATGCGCCAACTCCCGCCAGACAGTTCGGAGACAAGAGCACGAGCGCCAGACCGGTGGCCACAGCGCCGAATGTCAAAGCGCCGACAATCCGCAAACCGCCAGACAAGTGGACAAGGATCAAAGCGGTCGCCCCGGCATTGGATACCAATCCCATCCACAAGGTGCCTGTGGGCAGGCGGCCTTGCAGGTTCTCTGCCAATCCAAAACCATAGCCCACCAGCAAGGCCAGCACCGCCATCGCGTACAACCGGGCCATTGCGACCGAGACGGGCGCGGCCAAAAGCTGGCTGAGGGTGTCGGCAGACAGAAAGAAGAAGGGCAGCGCCACAAAAAGCAGTGTGACAGCAGTCTTGAAGATGAGGATCCAGGCCAGAACGCTCATGCGCCCGCCCTCGTCGGAGTGGCCGTTGCGCCCAGCGCCAGCCCATAGATGACGAAACAGATCGCCATCACCCGGCGCACCCAAACGTTAAAGACGGCCCCGAGTGCCGCTCGCCCGATGCCGGCACCCAGCGCGGTAAAGCCCGTGTAGCTGAGCGTCGTGATGACCAGCGCCGTGGGCACGATCAGCACCATTTGGTCCCAGATCGGCACGTTAGGCTGCACGAAGGTCGAAAAGGCGGCGAGATAACCCGCAACGCTTTTGGGGTTGATCGTGGCGACGGCCAGCGCGTGGAAATAGACATGTCGCGCAGGCCAGTCGTCCAGTGTGACGGGCTTGGTCGCGTTGATCCAATTCCGGACGCCCGTGTAAATCAGAAAACCCGCACCAATCAGTTTGGCGACAAAGAACCCGGTCGGCGAAGCCGCAATCAGCGCTGTGATGCCAAGGGCCGAGAGGATCAGGAAAGCGGACGCCTGTGTCAGGATCGCAAGAACCCCGATCATCGCGCGTCGAAAGCCCAGGTTCATGCCGTTTGAAATACAGTTGACCGCATTCGGCCCCGGCGTGGTGACGAACACCACCCAGAATAGCGCGAATATGGTCCAGGCTTCAAAGCTCATCGCGGGCTCAATAGACTGGCGGGGCGATCACCCAGATCGCCTCGGCCGGTTTGTCATAGGGGTTGATCCAACGGAACGGTTCGCCGCGGATGCGGAAACTGTCCCCCGGGTGGATGGTGAATTTCTGCGATCCGATTTCGAGATCGAGCTTGCCCGACAGCAAATAGCCCACCTCTTGGGTTGGGCGGCTGACGCGTTCTCCGATGACCGAATGCGGCTCGAAGGTCGAATGTACCACCTCGAAGTCATCCGTTAGGTCGGGGGACAACAGTTCCTCGACCAGCCCGGCTTCACCTGAACCAATGGGGCGACGCGCGCCCTTGCGGACCACATACCCGGCCTCTTCAGCCGGGGCGACCGCCTGACCAAACAGCAGCGACACCGGGATATCGAGCGCGGCTGCGAGGTGGCGCAGGTCGGTGATCGATGGTTCAGAAAGGTCGCGTTCCACCTGGCTGAGCCATCCAACCGAACGATCCAGTGTTTCCGCCAAATCCGCGAGCGTGATGCCACGCGATTTGCGCAAAGCGCGCAGGTCAGCGCCAAGCGATCGGGACTGGGACGGATCGTGCGAGGTCATGTGGACACCGTGAAAATTCATGCGCAATTTTCACGGTGCGCTGATTCGGTGAAAAATGCACGTCTTTTTTCACCGAGCTGTCATAAACGCCCAAAAACCTGCTTCAGAATGCCCGACAATTGATCCGCGTCGCCTTGGGAAAAGGCCGCAGGTTGGTCGCTGTCGATATCAAAAACACCGACAAGCTCTCCGGAGCCATCGTGCACCGGAATCACCAGTTCGGACAGGGTCGAGGACGAACAGGCGATGTGGTCAGCAAAGGCGTTTACATCATCCACCAGTTGCACCTCGCCAGTGCGCGCGGCCGCACCGCAAACACCGCGCGAAAACGGGATCACCAAGCAGCCATGCCCACCTTGGTAAGGGCCGATTTTCAGCATTTCGGGACCCGTCACACGGTAAAACCCGGTCCAGTCGAAGCGGTCATCGGCGTGATGCACCTCGCAAGCGGTCGTCGCCATCAGCGCAATCGGATCAGTTTCCCCCTCGGTCAGCGCCGCAATGGTCTGAGAGAGCTCGGCATAATTGGCCATGGCGCGGGTCCTTTTGTTAAAAAGGGGGCGTTTGCCCCCTCTTGCCCCCCTTTTCCAGGGGGTGGGGGGGATCGGAATGAATTGGAATGGTGAGCACGCTCTAAATTGGAATGCATAAAAGGGCTCATCTCTGAAAGGCCTTTGTTTATGGGCGATCCGACAAACGCGGGCAAAATTGGCCGATTGGCACAAGCGGCACGTTTTATTTTAGAATAGCGCCGCTTGATGCCGCAACTCACCAAACGCGGCACCAATGATTACCATTCATGCATCGATGCAACCACACGCCCGATGATCGCGGTGTCATCCCCGATAGTCGCCAAACTGATCTCGCGTGGTGGGTAGCGGCTGTTTTCGCTGAGGAGCGACACCGCATCTGGTGAGATGCGTTGCACATACTTGACCAAGAGATCATTGCCGAGCCGCACCACATAAGTGATGCCATCGGCGATCTCAACTTGGGCCTGATCTACCAGGATCAAATCACCGTCCGAAAGCCTGGGTTCCATACTGTCACCGCGCACAGAAATGACGGCCAGATTGTCAGGGGTAAGTTTTCGCCTGGTCAGCCAAGATCGATTGAAAGCGTAGAACCCGGTCTGAGTTTCCTCATCAACCAAAGCGCCATCGCCCGCCGCCGCATCTACAGCAAACCTTGGAATAGGGATAAAATCAGCATTACCCGGCGTAAGGGTAGGGTTTTCAATACCTCTATCAGCGAGCTGATCTGGCCCCACAAAGGGACCTTCTCTTAGCAATTCGGCACCTGAGCGCTCAATCGCACCGGCGTCCAGTAGATACATGGGCTCAATCCCATCCAGTATCCAATGCGCAGATACTCCCATTTTGGAGTGAAGTGACGAAAGCAACTCCGCTGATGGTAAGCGATTGTTATTTAGGTACTTCTCCAGAGTGCCTTTGGGGACGCTCGCAAAGTCGGCAAACTGCTTAATATTCATATTTTTCAATTGGATAAGGTATCTTAGGCGATCAGATACTCCTATTTTGGAGTTTTCCATTGACCAATACTCCCAAATAGGCGTAGTATAGCGTTGCAATGACACAGCGCAAGGCAGCATCGAGAGGGAATATGTCAGTAAAAAATAAAATGTTCCAGCCCGGAGCGGTTCTACACGAGGTAATCGTGGGGGCGTTTCGATCCGCAGGCACCAGTTTTGAGGCTTGGTGCAAGGCAAATAACATCCACACAAGCACGGCGCGGATGGCCACCTACGGCCAGTCTGGCGGCGATAAGGGGCAAGCGTTGCTCAATCAGATCATCGACGCCGCTGGGCGCGATGTGGTGGCGCTCAGCTACAAAGCTCGCATCGAGCGTCATGCCGCTGAGGTGGCGGCATGACGCATTATGTCGATCACTATGTGACGGATTGGGAACCGTCGTTGTTTTGCTCGCTGGCCAAGGTGCGCCAACACAAAATCGACACAGAGCACGGGTGGCAGCAGTTTGCTGAGACGGTTAGCCCCTCGGGCCATCGGTCCTACAGCGATGTGTGCCCGACCTGCTTTCCGCCAGATGCCAGTTATTCCAAGCTCAAAGAGCCAATGACCGTCAACGTGCGCGGTGGCGCGGCATGACCTCTCTGGCTCAACAAAAACAATTCGAGTGCGCTCAGCGCGCCACGGCGGAGGAGGCCCTCCAGGGACTGTCAGACAAGGACAAGGCCAACTTTGCGCTGGCTCTGATGATGAAGATCACAGACCCAGACGCGGCGGCGGTGCTGCGCTTTGCGGGCAATCAGCTCACCGAGCTTTCCAACATCCTGATGCGTGAAGCCTTTGAACGGGAGTGCGGATAATGGATGCCAAGCTCAACGACAATGCGGCTTTCGAGGCGCACATGATGGCGGCGCGGTATCTGGAAAGTGGCCTGGGCCGCACCGCAAGCGCCGTTGAGGTGGCATGTGTTCTGGCCAAAGCCTATGGCGATGCGCTCGCTATCGCGGGAGCTGCCGCCAATAGCGATGCCCTGGTGGCGGGGATCAACACCCTGGCCCAGGACGCATACCGCGAGACCCTTGAGGCCGTGGCGGGCCAAGCCTGCGAGGTGACATCATGAGCGCACCTTGCTTCGAGATTGAGCGCTTTGGGAGCCAGGCCGTGGTGATCAAGGATGGCGTGGAGGTTTGGGGGCCTGGGCCAATCGCCCAGGCCGAGAACAAGCTCGACACGCTAGAGCGCCAGGCGCGCCGTAAGCGCCGCAAATGCATGACATGCAGTGATCAATTCATGAGCGAGGGAGCGCACCACAGAATGTGCGCCAAGTGCCGCTCAGGGGCGAGCGCCATCTTTGATGGGGCGGTGTAAAGACTATGGGGCAGGCATTGCGAAAATCAGACCTAGAGGGTGCGGATGCGCCTGGGTTCTCAATAGTGGTTCAAGAGCACATTGAGAACCCGATTGGGAACCCTTTGGGAACCCCCGAAAAGTGGCTTGATGCATCTGCCCTTTCTGATCTGGCTGGCATCGCAATCCAAGTGGCGCGCCGAGCCATGAAATCCCGCAAGTGGCGAGGTGCCGATCTCCTAGTCCAAGAGGTCCAGATCGGGCGCGGCGGTGCTGGCGGCAAGGCCCTCCAGGTGCATGTTGATAGCCTGCCCGCCGATCTGCGCGAGAGCTGGTATATCGGCCACGGCATCACGCTCCATGAAAAGCCTGACACCGAGACCGGCAAGACGGTCCTGGTGCCAGAGCAAACTTATCAGAATGATGCGCGCTTTGAGGCCGATCTGGCCTTGGCGCGGTGGCGGCAAGAGGTGATCCGGCCCGTCCTAATCCTTGAGAAAGGCTCGCCTGCGCGCGCTGAGCTGATCGAGGAGCTGGCCCAGACGCCCCGTCTATTCCCAAACGGCACTCGAAAAGTCGTGACAAAGCAAACGCTCTATAACTGGGTCAAGGCCTTTGAGGCCGATGGTTTGAATGGCCTGATCCGCAAGCGCCGCGCCGATAGCGGTGCCAAGCGCCAAAAGGTCACCCGTGCCTGGGATGCTTTCTTTGAGGCGCATATCGATGCGACCAAGCATGCCGAGATCAGCGATGAGCTGACCACTTATATCCGCTCTCTCTGGGCGGCGGGTGAGCGCGGCTGGCGCTCGATCACTGAGAAATCCACCACCCGCCTGATCGAGATGAGCCGAGGCCTTAACGTGCTGGCCTTTGATGGGCTGGAGCTGGGCCGGTGTGGTGACACCAATGCCAAGGGCACCCAGTTTGGCATCTGTAATGTGAACCGCCGCCAGGTGGAGCATCACCGCGAGTATGCGCTCCTGGCGATCAAGGACAAAGACAACGCCACATTCCAGGACAGTTACATGCCCTCGATCCGGCGTGACTATTCCACTCTATTGCCGCGCCAGATTGTCGTGGGTGACGTTCACCCCGTGGACATCATGATGCGCCGCCCCGATGGCACGGTGGTCTATCCCAAGGCGATTGCCTGGTATGACGTGGCCACCAATGAAATCCACATGACGTTTGTGCTGTTGCAGCCTGGTGAGGGCATCCGGCGCGAGCATGTGGCCCAGAGCTTTGAGGCGATGGTCGAGGAATGGGGCCTCCCCGAATTGCTCTATCTCGACAACGGGTCAGAGTATTCCTGGGACGCCATGATCGGCGGCTTTACCCAGCTCTCACAACTGACCCAGGGCGGGCTCAAAGTCTTTGATCTCGACGGTGATCCAAATGTCGCCAAGCGGGTTGCCAATGGCCGCGAGGCGGTTGTGCGCTCGATGCCATACAACGCGAAAGGCAAGCCAGGCATCGAGGGTGCCTTTGGCAATATCGAGCAAGTGTTTTTCGCCACAATCCCTGGCTGGACCGCTGGCGACCGCATGAACAAAAAGACCCATGCCAAGGGCAAGGACCCAGTGGCCTTTGATGGGGATGCCCAGGCATTCCTTGAGACCGCTGGCAAGGCTCTGGAGTGGTATCACAAGCGGCCCCAGCATGGCCGGTTGAACGGCATGAGCCCCAATGAGGCCCTGCGCAATTTCATTGATCAGGGGTGGGGCAAGACAACGCTCTCGCGCCCTGAGGTTCTGGCCCTGGCCTTTGCTGAGGAGATCGAGCGCATGCCGGATCGCGGGCGTGTCAGCTACACCCCACGGCGCGGCGAGACCATGTATTTCTATGCGGATGAGCTGCTCGGCCTCGATCACAAGATCACGCTCAGGGTGCCCGCCTTCAATCCTGAATTTGTGTTCTGTTTCGCCGAGGGTGAGCTGATCTGTCAGGCCTTCCCTGAGCAAACCTTTGGCGTCCTTGATGGCGCTGGCGCTCAGGAGGTCAACCGGCGCGGCAAGGCATTCCGCCGCCAGATCGCCGAGAAACGCCGCCACGTCGCGCTCTTGTCCCTCACCGAGGAGACCGAGCGTCACATCGCCCACATGCCCGATGCGCCAGAGGCCTCAGTCGCGGCGATTGTGGATGCGGGCATCATCGACCGCATGGCGCGGATGGACGCCGAGGCGCGGGAAAACGCGTTGGCAGATGCCGCGAACAAATCGCCCAGGAAGCCCCTGGAGCAATGGAAAACAGGGCCCGTCAAGGCCTTGGAAAACTTCAAATTTGCAGAGGAAGAGAGTGATGGCTGAGGTTTTGATTTTTGTCGCCGGATATAGTGTGGGCGGCGTGATGGGCTTTATCGCATGCGGCCTTTTCATTGGAGGCGGTCATGACTGATTTTGTCGAAACCGTCATGGCAGGCCGTGCGCGCTTGATGTGTGAAACGGTGATGGCCGCGCCACGCTATAGCCGCCTGGGTCAGATCACGGGTGACCCTGGCACTGGCAAGACATCGGTGACCAACTGGCTGACCGAGGAGCTGGGTGCCATTCGGATCGAGGCCTGGGCTGGCATGAAGGAAAAGACGTGCCTGCAAGAGCTGGCGCATGCCTTCGCAAAGGCTGGCTACCCAATCGATGAGAGCGGCACATCCAACACGCTGATCCAGCGCCTTATCCGCCACGGCACCGAGGGCAAGCTGATCATCATCGATGAGGCCAATCACCTGCGCTGGCCCACCCTGGAGATGCTGCGCTCGATCTCTGACATCGGCGGCGCTGGCCTGGTGATCGCTGGCACTGACTTGCTGGCCAAGAAATTC
This sequence comes from Paracoccaceae bacterium, assembly GCA_965198725.1. Lineage (GTDB taxonomy): Bacteria > Pseudomonadota > Alphaproteobacteria > Rhodobacterales > Rhodobacteraceae > CBDAPX01. The sequence continues at coordinate 840,107 of CBDAPX010000001.1, read as the reverse complement.
ACCCACCCGCAAATCCGCGTGTTCCTTGAACAATTCCGCCAGCGCGTGGGCACCAAAAAGGTGGTCATACAGCCGGTCCAGGATGCGGGCGAGATCGCCGCATATGTCCTTGCGCCGCGCTTTGGAAGCGTCACGCAAAAGAGTGCCACCGCGTTCCTCAAAAAGACGGGCGGCAACTGGCGCTTTGCCGTGGCTCTGGCCGATGCATGTGAGCGCCTGATGTCTAATGAGAGCATCGAGAAATTGGATGAGCGCGTGGTCGAGACCGCCGCCGCATGGATGGCGGGAGGAAGCTGATGATGGCCTTTCCCGAAAACGTCCAAGAGCTGGTCTCGGTTACCGCAACCTATGCCCTCGATGGCGCACCCTTCACCGCCGCTGATCGGCTCCACAAGGCCGCTGATGCCCTCAAGATGAGCGCTATCGCGGCGGGCTATCCGATCCCAGAGGCCATGCAGACAACGCTCAAGCCGCTCGATGCTGACCTCGCCCACCTTCTGGAGACCCTGGAGATGGATGAGGAGATCAATGCTGATTTCGATTGTGGTGACGGTGAAATGAGCCTTGAGGCCAGCCGCCTTGTGGCCACTGCGCGCCGCCTGGCGCGCGAGGCGGGCTATGCCCTGCCAGAGACCGGGGGAGGCGCATCATGAGCCTGTCCTCGATCACCTATGACCTGTCGGCCAGCGGTGGCCCTAAGCGCATCACCGCTGAGGAGCTCACGCGCCTGGCGGTGCGCGCCAAGAGCAAGGTGAAGGCAACCGCACGAGGCTGGAGCATGCTGAGCCAGCATGAGGTCCTCGCCCTCGCATGGTTTGCCGATCTCCTCCTGGAGGATGGCGAGCTTGTCACGCCCCCTCCAGCCAAACCAGAACCCGCCGTTATCTCCAACGTCTAACCAAAGGAAAGACAATGCAAAACGATGAAATCCCAAAGGGTTATATGAAGAACGCCGAGGGCGCTCTGATGCCCATCAACAAGGTGAAGCCCGCCCACATCCAAGAGGATAAAACGGTGCGCCGTCTGATCGATCAGGCCAAGGCCGTGAGCGCCCAGCTTGCCAAGTTCAAGGCCGATGCGATGGGCGATGCCCAGGCATTCCGCGCCATGATCGCCGAGCAATACGGTGCCACCAAGGGCGGTGCCAAGGGCAACATGACCCTGCGCTCCTATGACGGTGAGATGATGGTCCAGGTCCAAGTCTCTGAGACCATCGATTTCGGTGTCGAGCTGCAAGCGGCCAAAGAGCTGATCGATGAGTGCATCGGCAAGTGGTCCAAGGGCTCCAATAACAACATCAAGGTGCTGGTGAATGACGCTTTCCGCGTCAACAAAGAGCGCAACATCGACACGGGCCGAGTGCTCGGCCTTCGCCGCCTGGAGATCGATGATCCGATCTGGGCCAAGGCGATGGATGCGATCTCTGATGCCGTTCGGGTGACCGGATCGCGCAGCTACATCCGCTTCTATGAAACCGATCTTGAGGGTGGTCGCAAGGCGATCCCTCTGGACCTGGCATCGGTCTAACCGAGCCACAACCCAACGGCCAAAACGGCCATAACGCAAGGTAAGAAACCATGACAAAAGCAGACCTTTTGAAAGCCATCTCAGCCGATGCCGGTGAGAGCGCCGCAACCGTTGATGCGGTCCTGACATCGCTGGCCAACGTCACATCCAAGGCACTCGGCGAGGGTGAGGATGTGACCATCCCTGGCTTGCTCAAGCTCGACACCAAAGAACGCGCCGCCCGCAAGGGCCGCAACCCCAAGACTGGTGAGGAGATCGACATCGCCGCCAAGACCGTAGTTTCGGTGAAGGTCCTCAAGGGCCTGGCCGATCACGTCGCCTAACCAGTCGCCACCGCGCTGGTCCTCCCTCAGCGCGGTGGCACCTCACTCACCCAAAACGGAGATCGAATTGTGAAACCAGAATGGAAAGCAGAGCAAACGGCATCTCCCCAAGCCGCCAAGCATGGCTGGGCCATTGTCTATGATCCAACACCTGGCGGCAGGCTCAATGAGGATGGATCGCGCAGCTATAGCATGCGGTTTCCCGCATTGCTCCTTGCTGAGTTCATTGATGATCCTGAGGCGGCGGCAACTGAGATCGCCGAGATGCTCAATGAGGCTGAGGCTGCGCGAGCCGAGGCTGGCCCATCATGACGCCCTCACAGGTCACCACCACTGAGATCGCCAAGGTCTCAGGCCTCACCCGCAAGCATGTGCGCCGCATGATCACGCGCGCCGCCAATGGCCGCTCTTGGTGTGGTGCGGATATGCGCCTGACCTTTCCTGAGGATGGCGATGTGCTGGTCGATTTCCACTCACTCCCAGAGCACATCCGCGAGGCGTTTGTGATGCTGGACCAGCAAGAGCTCCCGCTCCCCCCCCCTGGAACGAATTAAATTGGAATGCCGCGCCGCCGCCCGCGATCCATTGAATTGAGGACTTGATATGAGCAACCCAAAGACATCCCCACAGCGCCGCAATAGCGATCTGGCTATGATCCACATCGGAGCCAAGCGGCTCTTTGGTGATGTCTCAAAAGGGGGCGATGGCCGCGAGGCCTATGAGGATTGGCTGGAGCGCCACACTGGCAAACGCTCGGCGGGCAAGCTGACCACAGGCCAGCGCATCGATCTGATCAAGATGATGCGCAAGGATGGCCTGATCCCTGATCGGTCCATTGGCGGCAAAGGCCCCACGGCCAATGGCGAGGAGCGCCCTACATCATCCCAGTGGGCCAAGATCGCAGCGCTTGGCCGTGCAATGGGCTGGGCGCAAGGCCTGGAGGATGAGCGCTTGCGGTCCTTTGTGAAGCGCACCGGCAAGGTCAGCTCCACCAAGTTTCTGAGCCGCACCCAGGCCAGCAAGGTGATCATGGGCTTGGAGGTCTGGGTGGCCGAGCGCCAAGCCACAGATGATGGGGGTGGCAATGCAGTGTCCTAAATGCGGTGGCCGCGCCTACGTCTATGCGACCAAGCCAGCCGGAACCCTCAAGCAGCGCTATCGCCAATGCCGCATCTGTGGCCATCGCTTCTCCACCTGGGAGGAGATCGAGGATCGCGAATTGCGCGGATATGAGAGCTCGAAAAAGGCACCCGCGCCCGATCTCTTTGAAACCGCTGACACCTCGAAAGCCAGTTAAAATGGGGGCGAGAGGCAAGGGCCGTGTAGCGGCACCCGCTGCACAACCCTTGGCGGGGATCGGGCACAATGGCGCGCCCGATGATGAGGCGCTCACCATCGATGATCTGGCAATCCGCCTCTTTGAGGTGATTGGTCCGCGCGCTGATCTGGAGATTGAGCCCTTTGAATGCGGCGCACCTTGGACCGCCCACGCGACCGAGGATGAGCTCAAGCGCCTCGGCACCCTCCAGGCCCGCATCATCCGCCGCGAGCAAGCGCTCAAAGAGCTCAAGGCCGAGCGCAAGCGGATCATGAATAGAAACATCCGGCGCATGCGCCGAGCTGATGGCAAAGAGTAGGAAACCCCATGAAACACGTCCCCAACGCGGTCAAAATAGCTGAGGCGCTCAAGCCTCTTGGCACCGGCCAACTGCCCCAAGAGATCATGAGCCTCAGCGAGGATGGCAACCTGATCGGCATCGTTGTCGAGGTCGAGGGCGTCGATTTCATCCTGACCATGCAAGAGGTGCCGCTCCAGCGAAAGCGGCCCACCGTGCAATAACCCGCCTCATCTCGGCCCGATCTGGCCGATCTGGAATTGGGCTGGCCTTCCAGAGACTTCCACAGACTTCCAAACGAAAGGACCAATCATGACCAAACCCAAACCCATCGCGCTGAGTGCTGCCCAGCGACAATCGGAAATCTGGCAACACGTCAAATCGGGCGGGCTTTACCGCTTAGAAACCGACACCGCCCTCATAGAGGATGGTGTGGTCCAAGCGGCGATCTATCGATCTCTCTGGGATGGTCAGGTCTGGGTGCGTCCCGTGACTGAGTTCTTTGATGGCCGTTTTATCAACCTATCCGTTGATGAGGTCACTGATTGCCGCCCTCTTGCGGATCGAGGTGACGCATGAGCCTGGCTGCGGATGCAATCAAAAGCGCCGCCACGCGCCGCTTGGCGCGCTCGGTGGTGATCAAGGATGCCGAGGCCTATCAGCGCCTCTATGGCGAGCTCCAGACGGGCATGACCAATGCCTGGTCCGAGGCCATGCGCGAGGGCATAGCCGCCGCCCTGGACCGCCTGAGAGACCTTGGGCCTGGCAAGTTCACCCGCGAGGACGGTGACGCCATCATGCGTGTCCTGGAGGCCTCGGTGGGGCCTGAGGCGATTGCCGCCGCCATGCGCGAGCCGGTGATCAACTTGACCGATGCGCTGTTCCGCACGGGCGCTGAGGAGGTGGGCCAAGCGGTAGGTGTCGCCATCGCCTTTGCCCGCCCTGATCTTGATGCTCTCGATGTGCTCAAAACTGGCAATCTGTATTGGGTGGGCAATAGCTGGAATATCCGCACGCAGAACACCATCGCCAAAATCCTTGAGGGCTATTTCACCGAGGGCATGACACGCGAGGGGCTGACCCAGCGTTTCGCCGAGGACTTTGCGGGCATGACCGATAGGAGCCGCCACTATTGGGAGATGCTGGCCGATCACACCGCCACCAAGACGCGCGAGATCGGGCGGGTGTCTGGCTATGAGCGCGCGGGCATCCAGCGTGTCCAGGTGCGCGCCCAGCTCGATGAGAACACCAGCGAGATATGCCGCCAGATGCATGGCCGGATCATCGAGGTGACCAAGATGCGCGCCCAGGCCACCGAGTATCTGGACGCCATGAGCACCCGCAATGAGCCCGCCGCTAAGGCCGCGTGGGCGATGAATGGCGGCGATGATGTGGACCTGAGCGAAATCGCAGATGAGGACCTCCCCAGCGACATCGCCAGCCCGCCCTATCACTTCCGATGCCGCACGATCACGGTTGCCTATTATGGGTGACCCTGAGCTGATGGCGCGCATCGAGTGCGCCTTCGATGATGTCAAAGACCTGGTGCAAGCCTTTGAAGCGCGCCAGGTCGATGGCAACAAAGTCCAGACGCTCAAGGACGCTCTGGAGGTTCTTTTAGAGGTGGGCGCACCGATCTATGTGAGGCTAAATGCGGGATCTGACGTGGGGTAGGAAAGCCCTGATTTACAAGGCGAAAAGGGCGGGCTGAGATTTCAGGCCCGCCCTTTTCATTTGTCGGCTTTGTCATCGAGCTTGCGCTCAATCCGCTCCAGTTTGCGGTCGATGCGATCCAGCGCATCCTCATGGTGCTTGGCTTGGATGTCCTGTTTGGTTTCCAGGATCGCCACACGCCCCTTGAGGTGGAACCACTGCGCGACCAGGCCCACGATCATCGCACCCCAGGTGAGAATATCTTTGAGCTCAATGTGCATTGCGCGGCCCTCCCAGTGCGACCCGAATATGCCACCGGATCGCGCCGATGCGCACGGCGGCGAACATGGCCCCGCGCCAAAGCCGTGGCATGCCCAGAACGCCGAGCGCTTCATGAAACACCTGGTCGCAATATCGCCGGGTGTAGAGGCCGCTTTCCAGCATCCAATCGTGTAGCGCGGCGGCTTGAATGTAATCGGGATGCGCCATAGGCACCAAGATGCGGAATGGCAAAGGCACTGAGGCCCCATCAAATTGAAAGCCCTCTGGCACCTCGATCACCTCGGTGGGCGCGTCCAGGCTCCCGACGGCATAGCGGAAACCATCCATGACCTCCCATTTCGGGCGTTGGAGCCCAGGTGGCAGGATGCGCGCCATGCCAGTAGTGACACTTGGCACCGCCATAACAACCAGTCTTTCGGTAAAGCTCGACATCACACACCGGCCCCGCTCATCTTGGCGAGTTCAGCGCGCCGCTTAGCGCTGGCCTTTGTGTGTAGATCGCAGAGCTCAACCCGATAGATGCCCGCCGCGCATGCGCGCGCGATGGTGTCATCGATCCGGTCCTGATCTTTCACCGTCTCACCCTTAGCGCCTGGCAACGCATCGCCAATGACGCGATCAACGCCCTCGACACTGGCCGGTTGCAAAGTCGAACACGCCGCCATCGTCAATACAGCGCTCAAAAACAGAGCTTGCCTGATCAGCCGCATCTCCTGCCTCCTGATTGTGTTGGTTGATATCCGCCTCGGCGCTTGTGCGGCCAAGGCCATAGATGCTGGCAATGACGGCACCAAGAGCCACCATCGCCAGCACGATGAGCATGTGCCGAGGGGTCATGCGACCCCCGACAAACAAAGCGTTGTCTCCTCGGCGCGCCGGTTGACCAGGCCGCGCACAACGCGCCCTCCCGCCTTGTTCCACCAACCGAGAGCCTCGCATGCGCCCGCGACATTGGCTTGGTTAAGCCGTCGCACGGCGGTGCTCTTTGCGGTGCCAGCAACACCGACGTTGTAGGCCAGACTGGTGAAGGCGACATCCCGCGCGACCGGCATTCGGTCGCGCAAGGTCTCGGCGGTGAATGCGGGGCGCAAGCCGTCTTGATAGGAGATGATCTCACGCGCCAACATCGCATCGCATTCGGCCTTGGTGTAGCTGTCGCCAAGCGTCACGCCTTTGGTCTCGCCATAGCAGACCGTGGGCACACCAACGATGTCGAGATAGGCCTCCAGGCGCAGGCCTTCCCACCGCCCGACAAAGGGGATCGCGATTTCCAAGAAGGCCGCATCATAGCCCTGTGGGGCACTTGCGGGCATGGGTTCGGGATGCGCCGGTTGCGCCTGGGCCGAGACGTTCACGCCTAGATCGAGACCGCCCTTGCCTGGGCTTTGCCCGATCACAAGCGCGGCCACCAGAACCACAGCCAAGACGCCCACGATCCAGGGCGAGTTGGTTTTCGAGCGATCAATGCCCTGATCCCAAATGCGTCCAATGATCCCATAGACCAGGAGCGCGATGCCAGCGACCCACCAGATGCGCGGGTTGGTGTCGGTGTCAAAGAGCCAGAAGATGATCTCAGGCAAGAGAAGGCAGATCAGGCTCGCATAGAAAGCCCACATGCTATGGGCCGTCTTGGCCACGGATTTCCAATTCGGGATGAGTTTCATCGTAACCTCCTAGGGGTTGGTTGGATCAGGCCTTGAGGCCGGTGAGAATGAAGGTGTGGAGCTGGAGGAGCGCAATGGACCACTCGCGCATCTTGGTGCCAGCATTGCCGGTGAAGGCGTAGCGGCGCAGACGCCAAGCCAGGAAATCGGTGACAACGGCGTCCACTGCCTCATCGGCGATCTCCTCATCGGGACCGACCAGGGGCACGGTGATCTTGCCCAAGAGCCGCTCGGCCACCGGCTGACCCTGATCGAGGGCGCAGTCAAAGACCGCCACGGCCAGCTTGGCGGGCATCTCATCACAGCCCAGGGCGTCCCATAGCTCGCGGGCATCGGGTGCCGTGTGCCCGCTTAGATGCCCCTTGAGGCAAAACTGGACGGCCTGGTCAAAGACGCTGGGAATGTCCTCGGCGGGTTGGTCCTGATCGCCTTGGCCTTGAGCGACACTGCCAGGCGCAGGCGCTTGCGCGGCGGCATCCTGAGTGGGTGCATCGGGCTGCGTCACCGGGGTTTCGGTGGTGTCTTTGGCGGCCTCTGCGGCCTTCTTTGCTGTGGTCTTGGGTGCCATGTCGTTTCCTTCTCTGGCTGGGTTCAAGGTGTGCGGGTTGCCTAGCTGCGGCGCACCGCCAGCCCACGGGCGCGCAAGGCATCCGAGAGCTCATCGGCCACGTCCTGGCCAAGCTCTGGAGCCAGAAAGCCAACGCCCTCTTGCTCCAAATCCTGCACCGCGCGCGCCAGCCAAGGGTTGCCCTTGCGGGCCGGTTGCTTGACCGATTTTGCGGGGTGCCGCCCACCTTTCCAGGCGAGCGCTTTCTTGCGTTTTGGTTTGATGGTCAGCGCCGGGCGACCGTCATGCACGGCGCGCGCATAGGGCGTGTTGGCCGAGACGATGGCATCGTCAGTGCCGTGCGGTTCGGACACATGCGCCTTGCGCAGATCGCCTTTGTCGAGGGGCACGTTGCCCCGGCGTATTGCAATCTCGCGTAGCTTTTCCGCGATCTGGAGGGCGTATTTCTGGAGGTTCATGAGAGCACCTCCACGCCCAGCCCGCCACCACCGCCGCCAGGTTTGGCGCGCCCATCGGCGGCGAGGGCAACGGCCCAGAACAGGTCACCATGCCCCTCATCGTTGCGCTCGGCGTCATACTTGATCGAGGTGCCGCTGGTGATCTTTTGGATCGAGTGCAACTGCGCCAGGACATCGGGATCATTTGGCAAGAGGAGACGGCGCTCTTCGGCCAGCTTGAGCATGTTGAGCGCCAGCTTAGACTTGCGTTGAGCTGAGAACCAAACGCCCTCAAAGCGCTCAGGGCTTGCGGTGTGGAGCTCCTCGGCGAGCTGCATGCCGAGGCCCGTCTTGTCGATCTTCCAGCTCTCGATATCGAAGCGCCCATCGACCTCATGGATGGTGGCTTTCTGGGTGTCGAATTTCATGCCCTTGTGCATTTCATGGTGGATCAGTGCAAAGCGGTCTTTCCACTTCTTGCCATCGACCTCCTGGCCCACTAGGGCGATGGCCGTGCGGTCATTGATCCGGCCCACATCCACACCACCGCGCAAGCGGCCAAAGCGATGCGGCAAGATGCGCTCCTCGGTGAGCGAGTGGAGGAGCTCCCAGGACAAGAGCGCTGAGCCGTTCTCGGCCCACTGGCACTCATAGAACATCGCCCAGCTCTCGCTATCAAAGAGCATGCGCAGCTCATCGAGACCGCCAGGCAACGGCATGCCCTGGCTGATCGCGTCCTCGATGGTGATGGTTTTGCGCGACCAATGGCCATGCTTGTTCTTGTGATTGGTGGCGATCTCCCAGAACAAAGACCCAGGCAAGAACAGGGTGGAAAACACCGTGACGCGGCCACCCATCGCGGTGATCGATGGGATCACCGCCGCCCAGAGCATGCGCTGATTGCGCACCCAGGCAAACTCATCGAGCCAGACATCGCCAGGCCAGCCCTGGGCGGTGCGGAAATTGGTGGACATGGCCACGATCTCGGTGCCCATGATCTTGAGTTTGTTGGCCTTATCCTCATCGATCAGAACCTCCAGGCGCGCGGCGTGGTGGCGCACATAGGCGAGGATGATCTGGGCCTGGCGCTCGGACGCCGAGACCACGATCTGAGGACGCCCAGCCATCGCACCGAGGAGCACGGCCAGCCCAACAACGTAGGAAAAACCGATCTGGCGCGCCTTGAGGATGATGCGGAACCGGCCCTCATCCTGGAGAAACTCGGTTTGATACTCATAAAGCCCATAGTCGGGATCAAGAACGTGGGCCAATGCCTCGGCTGAGACCGCATTGGAAACCGTGGGCCGAGGCTTGGGCTTGGGTTGCGTTTTCTTCACCCGGTCCAATGACTTGGTGAGCATGGCAAGGCGTTGCGCCTGGGCGTTGCTGGGGTTCTTGACGCGGCTGAGCCGGTGGATTTGCGCCTCGATCCCGTCCGATGTCTCGCGCCGCTTGCGCAAGTCGCTGCCCCAATCGCCCTTGGAGGCCCAGGCGCGCACCGTGCGCTCAGAGCACCCGATCACCGCCGCGATCTCGCTGGTGCTGTCACCGGCCAGGTAGCGGGCCAAGGCATCCTCTTTTTGAGCCTCGGTGAATTTGGGTGGGCGTCCTGGGCGCCTGGATGTGGCTGAGAGCCGCTGAGAGGACTCAGAATGCGTCAAGTCTTTCTTTTTTGGGTGAGTGTGCTGAGAGGTGGACAATGCCCCTCAGTGGCGCTCTCTGTGGCTTTTTTGGAAACGGGCTGCTTTACCATTGCCGCTCACACCCCTCAGGATCGCGCCAGGAGGGCCACAAGGGCATCCATTGACCCCTTGGGTGCCGAGCGCTCAACTGGCGCTCCTGCGCCTTCTGAGCCGCTCTGAGGGCTATTGGCCAAAGCTGGCAGTAAAAGCCGGGCCTCCTCAGGCGAGATGATGCCAGAGCTGACCAGGCCGGGAAGGTCCTCGGCATCGTCTTTCGGTGGGGTAAGATCGAGGGCACGGAATGCGATCTCGTTATCGCCCAGCGTATCCTCGGCGCGCCCTGGTCTGAGCCCTAACTCTTTGAGAAGCGGGCGAAGTTGGTCCAGCATGCGCCGCCGCTTGGGCTTGAGGGTCAGGTGCTCAAAGGTGAAGAGCTGGCCGGTCACCTCGCCGCCACCACCGAGCTGGCCAGCGGTCATGATGCCGAGGACGCGCGGCGGGGTGCCGTGCGCCACCGGGATGCGATCCCGCGCGGCATCGATCAGCTTGAGGAAGTCACCATCTTTGACCTCAGCGGTGAGGCGCTTGATGTCGATCTCACCTTCCTCGCCAGTGGTCATGACCAATGTGCGGTGAGCGTTGTCGAGCCCTTGGTGCTTATTGCGGAAAAAGTCCTGGATCGCCTTTTTCTGGGCGGCGGATGGGGTGAGGTTTTTGAACGTGATCGCGTATTCAGGGATCGCGTTGTTTTTGAAAAACGATGCGTTGTAGCGGGTCGCGGCCAGCGCCAGCTCCAGCATGCCCTCGGCACCGATCCAGGTGGGCAAGGCGTAGCGCCGACCCATAGGGCACGGCTCGCGCAAATGGATGATCTCGCGGGCTGTAAACGTCACCTTGCGCGTGTCACCATTGGGCTTGCCAACGCGCTGGAGGAAGCCATTGCGATAGCGGCTCATCGTGATCGCGGGCAACCGCCGCAGGCCGATGATGCGCTCGCCATCATTGGACCTGATTACCTGGAGAAAGGCGTTGCCAAAGGTGCCGAGGTCCAAATCGAGCAGCATGAATAGCTCGGTCGCGCCGGTATCGCACAACTCTTCGATCCGCTCTGATGCGCCGATCAGCCCGCCACCAAATGCGCCCTCGGCCTTCACATGGATCGCGCGGCTGTGCTCTGAGCTGGCACGGTAAAGCGCAGAGAGGTTATGCACCGGGATCGGCCAGAGAAACTCGCCATCCAGCCCCACCTCAGCCCGCGAGGTGAGGAGCCCTTCGATGCTCGATTTCTGCACCTCGACCGTGACCACCTCGCCGGTGGTTTGGGTGTCCTGGTCAGGGCCTTCGGGTGGGGTCTCATCTTTGCTCATGAGCAAAGGGATACAGGCCGATTTCGAGCGGCAATATCCCCCTAAGGCGTTGAAAGTTTAGTTATAAACCAGGCGCCTCCCGCCTATCTAGAACGGCCAAAACGGATCAGGCAAGAGTGATTTCAGACAAACCTGAAACTCATTGGAGGCGACCTTTTGGCCAAGCTCACAGACCTATCCGTCAGCTTTCTTTCGCTGGTCAAGACGCCTGCGACGGGAAAGGGCCTGACCTTGAAAGCGGCTGAGGGCCAGCGCCCCGCAGCTTTCGATCTGGTGGTCAAGAATGACGACATGATGCGGGCCTATGGCGTGGTCTATGCGCCTGACCAGGAGGACGCGCATGGCGACACCGCAGACGCTGACACCATCCGCCGCGCCTCCACCGAGTTCATGCGCGAAGGACGCCTCAAGAACATCGACACTGAGCATTCCTTCACCAGCGAAATGGCATTTGTGGCCGAGAGCTGGCTGGTGCGCAAAGGTGATACGCTCTTTCCCGATGAGCCTGAGGGCGCTTGGGCCGTGGGCATCCAGATCGGCGATCCCGATCTCTGGAAGCAACTGAAATCCGGCGAGCTGACGGGCATTTCCCTGGCGGGGATCGCTCGCATGGAACCTGAGCCGGATGATCCGGCCCACCCCCGCTACACCGAAAAAGACGCTGAGGTCAGCCTGATCGCACGTCTCATCAAAGCGCTGACCGGCGCGCCCCCACAAGAACCTGTCGAGGAGACTGACATGACCAAAGATGAGGTCCAGGCACTGGTTGGCGAGACACTGAAAAGTGACCTGCCCGATGCGCTTAAGGACGCCCTGAAATCCGCTGGCTTTACAGCGCCTCAAGCTGATGCCGAGGAGCTGAAGAAAGCCAAAGAGCTCTTGAAGGCAAACGGGATCGAAGTGACCGAACCCAAGCCGCAAGAGGCCACCGATGATCTTGATACCAAGATCGCCAAGGCCATCGAAAAGGCCCTCGGAAAGTCCGGCGATGCCCCCAAAGGCGCAGACAAGGACATCGATCAAAAGATCGAGGACGCCATTACCAAGGCGCTGGCCAAGGGTGTCACCGAAACGGACCCCTCTGGGGGCAATGCTGAGGAGAGCTTCGCATGAGCCTGATCACCATCAACGGCCAACAGATCGATGATATTGTCGCGGTGTCCAAGGGCATGATCGATGCCGAGGACCTGCGCAATGGCGGCGAGCTGAAACCTCAGGCCGCATCCCGCCTGATCTCGATGCTGTTTCAGGATACGTTCCTGACCAAGATCACCACCGAGCGCATGACCCGTTTGACCAAGGACATCGATGTCCTGGACATCATGCGCCGCCAACTGGTCCGGGTGCCGCAAGGCACTGACCCGGATGAGGGCAACTTCGCGGATGCCGCCGAGTTCGGTTGCAAGCTGACCGCCCTCGATGTGCAGCTTTTCCCAACGCTGACCCTGGATTTTCTCCGCGAGAACAAGGACAACCCCAGCCTTCTCAAGGAAATCGAGACCGGCTTCAACACCCGGCTGACCACCGATCTGGTCGATCTGGGTTTCAACGGTATCGCTGATGATGGCGCTGGCGCGGATCGCGCCGCCAAGTTTGTGCGGCTGAACAAGGGTTGGCTCCAGGTCATGCGCGATGCCGCCAATACACCCAAGGTGGCGATTGATCCGGCAACGGATGGTTGGATTGCTTCCTTGCGCACGATCATGGATGCATCTGATGATCGTTTCCGCAGCTCCTCGGTGTTCCTCATGAATGAGGCTGACGCCGACGAGTATGCGCGCGAGCTCAATGCGCCTGTGACCGGAACGGCCATGAACGCCGATAGCCCGCTGCGCCGCTTTGAAGGTAAGCCCATCGAGGCTCATCCTGACATGCCGCGCGGATCGGTGGCGTTCACGCCTCTGAAAAACCTGGTCTACGGGGTCAGCACCGACATCCGCCGGGATCGTTCCTACCACTCGCGCAAGCGTGTCCTCGAATACACCTTCGACATGGCGGTGGATTATGAGGTCGCGGTTAAGCAAGCCGCCGTCCTGGGCGAGTAATCCATGCCTGAGGTCGCATCTGTCACACCGGCTGAGATCAGAGCCTATGCCAACCTCCCAAGCGAGGTGCCTGAGGCTCTCCTCTCAAAGCACATCGGGATCGCCGCGCGCGACCTGACCCGTGCTGTGGGTGTGGCGGATGCGCCTGAGGGTCTGGAGCAAGAATGGACCGAGGCGCTCACCGTGCGCGCCTTGGCCAGCGTTTTCACCTGGCTCAACACCTTCGCGCTCGATGGGGCGGCAAAGGTGGGGCGGCTGGAGGGATCGGTCGAATACCGCTTCCTCGATGCCGATGAGGTCGAGGCGAAATGCAAGAGCTTGAATGACCGTTTCGATGAGCTGGTGGCGATCTTGACCCCCATCGATGCGGGTGAGGAAACCCCTGACCAGGCCAACCTTGAGACCGCCTGGCTGACTGCGATCTGAGGACCACGATGCGCCTGCGCACCCGCCTTTCTGAGGAGCTCAAAGCCCGCCTGATCCGTTCTCTGCCCGAGGCGGTTGAGACGGTTTGGGATGCTGTGGCCGTGGTCGTTATGGTCGAGCAACTGAAATTCACCTCAGCCGGTGGGCTTGAGGAGGACTGGGAACGGCGCACCACTTTCGAGGGTGTTGTGCGGGCCGAGCTGCGCGCGGATGCCATTGATAGCCTGGAGGTCGAGCCGCTGATCGCGGATCTGGTGGCCGATCCCGTTTTTCTGCCCTTTGACCCTGAGACGCCAGAGGGCCAGCTCAGCGAAAAGGCCCGCGCCGTATTGGCCGAGTGGCGTGATACGATCCGCGATCAGGACGTGGCAAGCGCCTTGCGTTTCAATGTCACCGGCACCATCGCCGCCTATGCTGGTCCAGCGGTGCGCCCTGAGCTCCTGGTGGGCCAAGCGCCTGACATCGGCCCAGGCAATGAGGGCGCATATGTTGCCCCGATTGGCGGTGATGCATGAGCGATTTCGATACCGCCGAGAATGACCGCCGCCTCGCCAATATCGCCCAGATGGGCGTGATTGAGGAGGTGGACTATTCCAATCCCCCCAAGGCACGGGTGCGCATCGGCGAGCTTCTCACCGGATGGCTGCGCATGGGCACCCGCCGGGCTGGAGATGCACATGAGAGCTGGGGCTATAGCGCTGGCGAGGAGGTCTTGGTGGTCTCCACATCCGGCAACTTGGCTCAAGGGGTGATTGTCTGCGCTCTGGCGAATGGGGCCAACACGGCGCAAGCCGCCGAGGGCAGTTTCAAGACCGTCTATCCGGGTGGTGTGACCATCGAGGTGGCTGGCGGATCGGTCAACATCACTGCGCCAGGAAACGTCAATGTCACTGGCGATGTGATCGCCAACGGGATCAGCCTGATCAACCATGTCCACGGCGGTATCACGCCTGGCCCAGCCGATACGGGGAAACCCAAATGAGTGTCGTGGGCCTCAACAATGCCACCGGGCTGAGTGTGGATGGGCTGGATCACTTGCGCCAATCGGTGCGGGACATCCTGGTCACACCCATTGGCTCGCGCGTTATGCGGCGCGACTATGGCTCTGGGCTCTTTGAGCTCATTGACCAGAACCTCACCCCGCTCACCTTGGCGCTGATCTATGCCGCCACTGTCGATGCCCTACGCAAGTGGGAGCCCCGCTTGCGTGTCACCCGTGTCCAGGCCGAGGCGTTGCCTGAGGAGCTGGAAGGCGGGCGCATCTCGATCACCGTGGATGGGCAATATCTGCCAAATGGCGAGGAAATCCGGCTCGATGGGGTGGTGGTATGAGTTTCACGGCCATCAACCTTGAGCGCTTGCCTGCGCCACAGATCATCGAGCAACCGGATTTAGAGACGATCTTTGCGGCCCGCAAGGCCCGGCTGATCGAGCTTGCGCCTGATCTCGCGCCGGTCCTGGAGTATGAGAGCGAGCCACTGGTGCAGCTCCTCCAGGAGGATAGCTACCGCGAGCTCCTGTTGCGCGCCGCCGTCCAGGATGCGGGCAAGGGCAACCTCTTGGCCTATGCTACAGGCGCGGTGCTCGACCACCTCGCCGCCTTCTATGGTGTCGCGCGTCTGGTGATCCAGGAGGCAGACCCGACCGCCAACCCGCCCCTTGAGGAGGTGCTGGAGGAGGATGAACGCCTGCGCGCCCGCGTCCAGCTTGCGCCCGAGGACTTCACCACGGCGGGCTCGATTGGCTCCTACACCTTCTGGGCGCTCTCAGCCTCAGCGGATGTCAAGGACGTGGCGATCCTAGAAACCGACACGCCTGTTGAGGTGCGTATCGTGGTCCTGGGCGCGGACGGGAGCGGCATTCCAGATGCCGAGCTCCTCGCCCTGGTCGATGCCACCACCCAACCGCGCCGCCCGCTGACTGACTTTGTGATGGTCGAGGCTGCGACGGTGCAGGAGTTCTCGGTCGAGGCCACGCTCACGCTTTATGAGGGGCCAGACGCCGCTTTGGTGATGGATGCCGCGCGCGCGGCTGTGGAGACCTTTGTGGCTGAGCATCACCGCCTCGGCCATGACATCACGGTCTCTGGCCTGCATGCCGCGCTCCACCAGGCCGGTGTACAGAATGTGCGCCTGACCCAGCCCGCCGCCAACCTGGTCATTCCAGCGGACACCGCCGCCTACTGCACCGAGATCACCCTGCATTTGGGAGGCCGCGATGTCTGATCTGCAAACGCTACTCCCACCAAGCGCCACGCCAACCCTGCGCGCCATCGAGACCGTCATGGCCGAGCGCACCATTGGGATTGAAGCGCCGCTTGGCACCCTCTGGAATGTGGATGACTGCCCGTCTCAGCTTCTTCCGTGGCTCGCCTGGGCCTTCTCGGTCGAGGTCTGGGATGCGCGCTGGCCCGAAGAATACCGGCGGCGCATCGTGCGCGAGGCCGTCACCCTCCACCGTCAGAAAGGCACCAAGCAAGGATGCGAGCGCGCCCTGGCGGCTCTCGGCATGGAAGCCCAGATCGAGGAGTGGTTTGAGTATGGTGGGCGTCCTGGCACCTTCCGCGTTGTCGCGAAGCCCACGCTCGATCTGATCGGCGATCCGACCTTGCCTTTCCTGAGCTTGGAGCTGCGCGATCAGGTCACCCGCGTCTTGCAATGGGCCAAGCCCGTGCGCGCGCATTTCGACCTGGCCTTTCTTCTGGAGTTCACTGAGGCGCTTTCCATCGCCGCCGGGGCAACCGCGCGGCACCGCGCTGAGCGGGTGGTCGCACCTGAAAACCGCAGCATTGGGGCGTCAGACACGGGCCGTTGCGCCGGATGCGTGGCCCATTCGCGCGCGCGCAAAGATGTGGCCCCATCGGTCGCGGCCACCGGCGCAGCCACGCGCAGCGGGCTTTGCGGGTTTCGCGCCACCCATCGGCAAAGACTTGAATTGGAGGCAGGATGACCACCGCGGCTTATGAACCCATCGTCACCCAGGCGGGCCTCAATGCCGCCGCCCGCGCGCAGGCCGATGGCCGGGTGCTCCAGATCACCCATGTGGCCGTGGGCACCGGGGCCTATGCGCCCACCGGCACCGAGACCGCCCTGGGCGATGAGCGCGCGCGGTCTCCCGTGCATCGACGCAAGCATATCGACGGCGCGATCTGGCAGATCGCCGCGACCATCACGGGCGATGCGGATTACTTCGCAAGCGAGGTGGGGTTCTTTGCCGATGATGAGGGCACCCCGGTGCTCATGTTCGTCTATTCCTCGACCGAGCGCGTGTTCGCCGCCGTGACCACTGGCCAGGAGACGCTCCTGGAGCTTAATGTCTCGCTGGCCGCCGTGCCCGCCGGAACGGTTGAGTTCTCGTTCCTCGATGCGGACATGACAGTCCAGGAGCTCCTCGATGATGCATCGGGCGAGCACAATGTGGGCGGCGAGTTCAATTTCGAGATGTTCCGTAACCTGGAACAGTGGCAGCAATTCGCCTCAGAACAGTTTGAGAGCATGGCCGATATGCGCCGCCAGAACGGCCACTCTGGCATCGTTATGGCGCGGGGTTACGGGTTCGGCGGTGAGGCGTCTTATCATCGGCCCTCAGCGGTCAGCTTTGCCGCGTTCGGTGTCCACAACCATTCCAATTTCTACTTCATGTCGGGTCTGCCCGAGCTTGTGGCCTGTGTGAATGGCTATGAGGTGCGCACGCGCCATACGGACTATCGGTGGCTCTATCCAGCCCCGGCGGGCGGTGCTTACCTTGAGG
This sequence comes from Paracoccaceae bacterium, assembly GCA_965198725.1. GTDB lineage: Bacteria > Pseudomonadota > Alphaproteobacteria > Rhodobacterales > Rhodobacteraceae > CBDAPX01. The sequence continues at coordinate 822,767 of CBDAPX010000001.1, read as the reverse complement.
TGTCAGAGGCCGTGCCGCCGCCGGTGCCGCCCTCGGTCGCAGCCCAGCCCACGCCCGAGGCCGAGGTGCTTGAGATGCGCCAATACCTGTGCGCCTATGCCGACAAAAACCCAGCCTTGCGCGATTATCGCGACTATTTCGACACCTATATCAGCTATGTCGAGGTCTGGTTTGAGGTCTTTGCGGGCGACACGCTGCAAGACACGGCCCACTCTTTCCGCCACTCGCTGGACAGCGATAGCCTCAAAGAGATCATGGAAAACTACATCGCGCTCAATGCCTCTGGCATGAAGCCGCGATTTGAAAACAGCGCCTTCATGCCCGGTGTGATCCGCTGTGTGGATGCCAAGGGCGTGCCGCATTTCGCCATTCTGCGTTACCGTGTGGGCGCGATGAAGCTGGGCAGCTACCGCGATTATCCGGTGCATGAGATGGTCACCCGCGTCGATGATCCGGCCACGCGCCAGCGCAAGGACATGACGCAGGATGAGCTTGAGGTCTCCCGCCTTGGCCGGTTCCGCGTCATGCGCGAGATGGGCAATCCCATCATCGGTGAGCGCAACAGCCCTGATCTGCTTGATCAGCTCATGGGTAAAATCCCAGGGCTAGACGGCGTGGGGGCCAGCCTTGAGGAGACTTACACCGATACGCTGGAAAACAGCCAATCGCAGTTCACGCAACGGCTGATGGATTGGCAGACCAGCGACCCGCTCAACGCGGCCTATTACAGCCGCTATTACAGCTATGAACAGGCGGGCGCGGCGGGGCGGCGCGACTATAAGCGCGGCTTTAATGACCCGTTTTTGTTCGCCGCCAGCACCACGCGCGAAGAGGTGCGCAGCCTGCCGGGCCTTGGCGGCGGTCACCGCCTGACATGGGCGATCCCGCTGGAGCTTCTGGTGGCCTCGCCACTGATGGGCTGGAACCCGCATAACGTCTCAGAAATCCCCCGCGCCGATGTCACCGGCGCTGGCACCGAGGCCGACCCGCATAACGGGGCCAGCAAGGATGCGCATTGGTATCATACGCCCGCCTCGGTCTTTGGGGATGAGGCCAATATCAGTGACCCGGCTGATACAGGCCAATCCGCGTGGATGATCTGTGGCGACGGCCAAAAGCGCCGCATGTCCGGCTCTGGCGTCTACATCCATCTGCCCGCCACTGATGGGCGCAGCCCGCGCATGCGCTACCCCATCGCACCTGTCTATCACGAAGGCCATTTCGTGTTCGGCCAGCTTCAGGCCGTCCAGCAAGAAACCCGCGACTTCATGGCGCTCGTGACCAACGAGATCGCGAAGATGAAGCACAACGCCCGCTACGGAGGTTAGGCGCATGACAAACACAATCGCAGAAGAGGCGTGGCAGGAAGTCCTTGCGCGCTATGACGGCATGGCGGATTTGGTGGATCAATCCATCGCCCGCAGTGATGCTCAAATCGCCAATGCGCGCAGCGAATATGGCGGCTTGAATGTCTTGGTGAACGCCAATGCCAAGGAGAGCGACGGGGCTGGGGGCTTTGTTTCGCCCTTGGACCTCTACGCAGGCAACGCTGGCAGCACCACAATCCTGTCGCAACGTGTCCTGACTTATGATGACGCGGTGGCCGATGGCAATGTGCCCGCTGAAATCATCGCCAAGATGCGCAGTTCGATTGTCTCATATCAGTTCAACCTGATCGAAGTGACGGCATCGCAAAATGGCGGCAATGGTCAATTCCGGCTTCTGGCTTATTCGCCCATCCGGGGTTTGTCGGCAGTGGGTGCGCTCTATTCGATGGTCGCGGAAACCGGCATCCGCATGACCCGCACCGACTTCGCCACGATGAACACAGGTGGCCGGGACCTTGAGCCGGGTGTCCTCTATGAGGACAATCGCATCATCGTTGACACGTTCAGCCACATCAACGGGATGCCCTGCACCGTCACGGGTGAGAACAAGAAACTGTGGGTCCTGGCCCCGTTCTTGTGTCCGGGCCGCTTCACAGGAACGCCGTTGTTCTTGAATGCGACCAGCAAATTCCAATTCGGCGACGCAAACTAAGGGGATAGCCATGCGTATTCTAATCGACGGAACACCCCGCTTTGATGGCGGGCTTGTGGTGGGCCAACAAGTGCTTGCCGAGATGACTGAACAGGGTCTGGATTTTACGGTTGAGTATTCGGCGTCCGAACAGCGCCAGATGATCCGTGCTCAAATTGAGAGCCAAGCTGGTGACACCCTGTCTCTCCTCGGCACCGCCAGCGATGGCGCGCAGCTCCTTCTCTATCACCTGGCCACCCTGGTGAAGGGCCTCTCAACCGCCAACTCGCTGGCCGAGGTGCGCGATGCCACCGCCGCCTTCAACCTGCTGGCCGAGGCCTTCCTGGCCAAGGTCGCGGCGGGCGAGGTCAAACTGCCCTTCCAGCTCAAGGGCGAGGCGGCAGTCATGACCGAAATCGAAACCCGCGCAACCGCCGTGTCGGACGCGCTGATCCAAGCTCAGAAAGGAGGCTGATCATGCCTGAGCAATTTCTCCACGGCGTCGAGGTTGTCGAGATCGACACCGGCACGCGCCCCATTCGCACCGTGCGTTCCTCGGTTATCGGCCTGGTGGGCACTGCCCATGATGCCGATGCTGACAAGTTCCCGATCAACACGCCCGTGCTGGTGGCGGGCCGTCGCTCAGATGCGGCGGGCCTTGGTGATGCTGGCACTCTTGCCGCCGCCATCGATGACATCTTTGACCAGGCCGGGGCCGTTGTGGTCGTGATCCGGGTCGAGGAGGGCGCAGACGATGCGGCCACCTTGAGCAACATCATTGGCGACACCGACGATGTGACCGGCGCGCCTGAGGGGCTCCAGGTCCTTCTCGCCGCCGAGAGCATCGTGAAAGTGGCCCCGCGCATCATTGTGGTTCCTGAGTTCTCCCAGGAGCAAGCGGTGGTGTCCGAGCTGGTCTCGATTTCCACCAAGCTGCGCGCTGTGGTGATCGCCGATGGCCCCAACTCCACCGATGCTGATGCCATCACCTACCGCGAGAATTTCGGCTCGGATCGCATTTACCTGGTCGATCCTTGGGTGAAGGTCTGGGATACCGTGACCTCCACCGAGATCGTGCGCCCGGCCTCGGCCCGCGTTGCCGGTGTGATTGCCAAATCGGATGCCGAGCGCGGCTTCTGGCATTCACCGTCCAACCGCCTGATCGATGGGATCACCGGCCTGGCCCGACCCATTGATTTCACCCTGGGAGATGCGACCTCGCGGGCCAACATTCTCAATGAGAATGAGGTTACCACGATCATCCAGCGGGATGGCTACCGCCTTTGGGGTAATCGCACCCTGAGCGCCGATCCCAAATGGGCCTTCCTCAAGCGCCGCCGCGTGGCTGACATGATCAACGAAAGCATCATGCAGGCTCATTTCTGGGCCGTGGACCGCAACGCGGATCGCACCTATTTCGAGGACGTGATCGAAGGTGTGAACGCCTATGGGCGGCGCATGATCACCGTGGGTGCCCTGGTGGGCTTCAAATGCTGGGCCGATCCTGACCTCAACACGCCTGAGGCGCTTGAGGCTGGCAAGGTCTATTTCGACTATGATTGGGTCGAGACCCCCACCGCCGAGCACATCACTTTCCGCTCCATGATCAACAATGGCTACCTCTCTGAGGTCCTGCCTAACGCGGCCTAAGGAGGGCTCTGACGATGCGTGATCTTCTGAAATTCATGAACACCTTTGTCGATGGCTACGGCTTTGCTGGCGTGGCCTCGGCGGTGGAGGTGCCCAAGATCGAGGTCGCAACACGCGATTTCTCGGCGGCGGGCATGGCTGGCCCCATCGAGGTGCGCATGGCGCGCCCGGCCAATGCGCTGATGTGCAAGATGACCTTTGAGGGCTTCGATCCGCACCTCTATGAGGCGCTCGACATCACCGAGGGCTCGCTGATCCCCTTCACTTGCAAAGGCTCGACCGAGGACGGCGATGGCACCACGCATGCGCACAACGTGGCGATGCGCGGTTTCATCAAGGTCCTGGATGAGGGCGAGTGGAAGGATGGCGAAAGCGTCCCGCTCAAGCTCGATATGAGCCTGCGCTATTACAAGCGCGAGCGCGATGGCGTCGAGCTCTTTGAGATCGATCAGGAAAACATGGTGTTCCGGGTCAAAGGCAAAGACCTCTTGGCCGAGCACCGCGCCAATATTGGCCGCTGAGCGCGCTCAAGTAGCGAAGCGATAGCGCAAAACTCAAAGAAAGAAGGCTGACACATGGCACATACCGAGACCTATGAGCTCCAATACCCGTTCACCCACAAGGGTGAGGAGGTCACCGAGCTCAACATCCGCCGCCCCAAAATGCGCGACCTCAAGAAATTCGAGGCGATCAAGGACAAGATGAAAAAGAGCTTCACCATGCTCTCCGATCTGGCCGAGATCAGCCCCGATACCGTGGAGGAGCTGGACCCCGTTGACTTCAACGCGGCCTCGGTGATGATCGCGGGTTTTTTGGGCGTATCGGAGGAGGAAATCCAAAAGATTTCAGGGCAGTTTCCCTCTTCATGAGCCGACATTTCCACTGGCAACCATCCGAGATCGATGAGTTGCCAGTGGAGGAGCTCCTCGACGCCTTCGAGGACGCGAAAGACTACCTGAGAATTGAGGCGGAGGCGCGAAACTCATGATCCCCACCGTTGGTGTCGATGTCCTTGTGAGCCTGGCAGACAGGCTCACCGCCCCCCTCAAGAACGCCGAGGATACCGTGGCCAAGGCCAGCGAACGCATGCAAAAGCGCCTCGCTTTATCCATGAAACTGGCTGGCGGTGGTGCCGCCGCCGCTGGTGTTGCATATGGTGTCGAACGCCTGGTCACAGGCTTCACCGATAGCATCCGCGATGTGGAGCGCGCCAAGGGCGAGCTCGCCACCCTGGGGGTGCGTGACCTCGATGCGGTGGTGCGCCGAGGCCAGGAGATGCAAATGCAGCTTGCCGGGGTCACGGCTGATGCCTTTGTGCGGGCCTCCTATGACATCAAATCGGGGATCAGCTCCCTCACCGATCAGGGCGTGGCAGAAATGACGGCCTCGGCCATGCTGGTGGCCAAGGCAACCAAGGGCCAAGCCGAGCAAATGACCTCCCTTTTTGCGACCTCTTACGGGATCTTCAAAAAGCAGATGGAGGACCTCACCGACGCCGAGTTTGGTGAGCAATTTGGCGCGGCGCTTTCGGCCTCTGTGCAGCAATTCAAGACAGATGGCGCGGCAATGCAGCAAGCCATCGAAAGCGCGGGTGCGGGTGCCGTCCAGCTCGGCATGGATATGACCGAGCAACTGACCCTTCTGGGCATGATGCAGCAACAGATGCAGGCCGGTGAGGCTGGCACGGCCCTGCGCGCCTTTGCGACCAATGCGGCCAAGGCGCATGAGGCCTTTGGCAAGATGCAAGTGAGCGCAGATCGCCCCGTGCGGGTGCGCATCTTGGATGAGAATGGCGGATTACGGGATATGCCTGACATCCTGGCCGATCTCCAAGCGCGCTATGGCGAGACGCTCGATGCCTTTGAGGCGGCTGAGATCAAAGAGGCCTTTGGCACCGATGAGGCAATGAAAATGATCAACGCCCTCTACGGCCAGGAGGCGGCGGTGCGCGCCAATGCCGAGGCGCTTGATCATGCCGCCGAGCAAGGCGCAGAGTTCACCTCAGCAATGGCCGCAGCCGCAGATAACAACTGGGATGCGGCGATGGTTTTGATGTCGCAAAAGATGGATGTGCTGCGCCAAAAGATCGGTGAGCGGCTCTTACCGGTGGTGCAACGCCTGGTGCCGGTGATCGATGCATTCATCATGACGGCCTTTGACTGGATCGACGCCAACCCCGAGCTGATTACCGGGATCGGCGCGGTGGTTGTGGGCCTCGGTGCCCTGGCGGCGGTGATCGCACCCATCCTGATCGGCGCGGGTGCGTTGGTGAGCGGATGGGCGATGATGAGCTTTGGGGCCACCAAGCTGGTGCTGAGCCTGGCGGGCTTGGCCAAGTGGGTCCTGGGCGCTGGCAAGGGCCTCTTGTGGCTCGGTCGCACTGTGCTCCCCTTGGTTGGCAAAGCCGTGCTCTTGCTGGGCCGCGCTCTGATCGCCAACCCCATTGGCCTCATCATCGCGGCCATCGCGGGTGCCGCCTATCTGATCTACCAGAATTGGGAGCCTATCGCCGGTTTCTTCTCTGACCTCTGGGGCCGTGTCACGGATGCTGTAAGCTCGGCCTGGAGCTACATGCAGGGGCTCTTTGATCGCTACAATCCACGGGACATGATCACCAATGCCTGGCAAGGCGTTACGGGGTTCTTTGGGCGGCTCTGGGAGCGTATCAAGGGCGGTGTGAGTGCTGGCTGGGACCTGATCAAATCCACCTTCCTCAACTACCACCCGGTGGGCTTGATCCTGTCGAATTGGGATAGCATCGCCGAGACCTTTGCGGGCTACTGGGAGAGCATTAAAGGCGGCGTTTCAACGGGCTGGGAGGCCATCAAAACGCGGCTGGCCGGGTTCTCACCTTCCACCACAATCACCAATGCCTGGGACGGGATCAGCTCGACGTTTTCGGGATACTGGGAAGCCATCAAAACGGGCGTTTCCACTGGCTGGGATGCGATCAAGACGCTCTTTCTGGACTATCACCCGCTGGGTCTCATCATTTCCAACTGGAGCACCATCGCGGACACCTTTGCTGGATATTGGGCATCGATCAAAGCCGGGGTGACAACCGGCTGGGAAGCCATCAAGGCCAAGCTGGGCGAGTTTGGCCCGGCTGGTCTGATCGAGGCGGCGTGGGCGGGTGTGGTCGATTGGTTTGGGTCTCTTTGGGGCCGCGTAAAAGCCAAGTTCACTGACATCACCTGGGCCGATGTGCTCCCCGATTGGGATTGGGGCTTTATCACCAAGTTTGACCTAAAGGATGTGATTGTCTGGCCCGAGCCGCCCGATTGGTGGAAGCGTTTGATGGGCCAGGAGACCGTCGAGGTTGCTCCGCCCAAAGCTTCAGAGAGCGCAGGCTTTGAGGCTCTGCCCGTCGAGCAACAACAGGCCGCACGGGTGGTGGAGAGCGTGGTGGCCGCTGGCCCCTTGCCCACGCCTACCCATATCGAGGAGCTGGAAGCGGGCATTGCAGATATCAATGCGCAGATCGCCGAGGCTGAGGCCGGGATCGCCAATCTGGGCGATGGGCCAATGACGGGCATCATGTCGGTGCCATACCATGATGAAATCCGCGCCCTCACCGCTGATCTGGAGGTGGCCGAGGCCGAGCTGAAGGATGCGCGCGCAAGGTCCGATGAGCTGAGCGCGGCGCTCCAGGTGCTCTCGGAAACCGAGGCCAAGCCAGAGATCAACACCAGCTCGGTGGATGAGGCCTTGGCCAAAGTGGCGCGGCTCTCGGCATCTTTGAGCAATCTGCCAGGCGGGGCATCCGTTGCCAGCGTGAACGGTGCGCCCGTTCAAGCCCGCGCCAAGGGCGGTAAATTCAACCCCGGATGGGTGCTGAAAGGCGAGGAAGGGCCAGAGCTCGAATACCACTCAGAGGGTGGATACATCGCCCACAATCGCGCTCTGCGCAACATGCTGGACATGGCCACGCGCACCCGTGACCTGGTGAGCGGCATTGGCTTTGATGGGCTCATGGGTGCGCCTATGCCTGCGCTGGCGTCTGTTGCGGCGTCTGGTGGCGCGGCCATGCAGCGTGGCCCGATCACCTTCTCGCCTCAGTATAATATGCCCCTGAGCTTTGATGGTGGCGTCGATCTTGATGAGGTGCGCGCCGCCGTCCGCGCTGAGCTCAGCGATGCCGAGGACCGGGCGCGCGTCGAGATGAGGAGCCTTTTGCATGACTAAAGTGATGATGATGCTGGGCGCTTATCCCTTCATGCTCGACACCGCCGCCTATCAGCGGCTCAAGCGGGTTTCGACCTATCGCTGGAAACAGCAAGACCGGATCGGGCGCAAACCTGCCCAGCAATATGTTGGGCCAGGTGCAGATCAGATCACGGTCACCGGGGAAATCCTGCCTCATTGGAAAGGCGGGTATCACCAGCTTGACCTCATGCGCGCCCAGGCGGATCGCGGCAAGCCTCTGGTGCTCCTAGAGGGCTATGGCGGCTTTGTCCTGGGCGACTGGGTGATCCTTAAGATCGAGGAAACCAAGAGCGAGTTGATGGGAGATGGGAGCCCGCGCGTGATCGAGTTTTCCCTTACGCTCAAGGAATACGGAGGCGATGAGGGCGGCTTTGGTGGCTTGGCGCTCGGCCTAGCGGCGCTTTCAACACTGGCGAGGCTGACATGAAATACCGCACAAAGGATGGCGATGTCCTCGATCAGGTCTGCGCCAAGCACTATGGGGATGCACCTTATAATATAGAGGACGTTCTTGCGGCCAATCCCAGCCTCGCGGCGCACGGCCCCGTGATGCGCTCTGGCCTCCTCATCGAGCTCCCCGTTGTCGAGGAGAGCGCACCCGAGGCTCCCACAATCCGCCTGTGGGATTGACCCATGACACCTGATTTCAAAGTGATTGCAGCGGGCATCAACATCACCAGCCAGATCAAGGATCGGCTCCTCAACCTGGTGGTAAATGACGAGGCGGGCTTCAAGTCCGACACGGTGGAGATCACGCTCGATGATCGGGACAACGCCATCGAGCTCCCTTTGCCTGGTGCGCCGCTCATTGTGTTCATGGGCTATAAAGAGACCTTTCTTGCGCCTATGGGCGTCTTTACGGCGGATGAGGTGGTGGCCAAAGGCCCACCAGATCGCGTGATCATCCGGGGCAAGGCCGTCAACCTGGGCGGCACCATCAAAGAGCAAAAGACCCGTTCCTGGGATGATAAGACCATCGAGGACATCGTGGGCACCATTGCGGGCGAGCATGAGCTGGAGCCCAAGGTGGCCGATGATCTCAAGCCGTTCCACTACAGGCATCTGGATCAGACCGATGAGAGCGACATCAACTTCCTGACCAGGATCGCCAAAGACCATGACGCCATCGCCTCGGTGAAAGGTCAGTCGCTCCTCTTTATGCCCAAGGGGGAAGGCAAGACCGTGAGCGGCATCCCAATGCTTCCCCGCCCAATCACCAAGTCTGGCGAGCTGAGCTGGTCCATGACGCTGGCGAGCCGGGGCAACTATAAGAGTGTCGAGGCCCACTGGCACGATGAGGCCACGGGTAAGAAAGAAAAGGTCACCGCTGGTGAGGGATCGCCGATCAAACGGTTGCGCCACACCCACTCAACCAAAGAAGAGGCCGAGAAAGCGGCCAAGGCCAAGCTCGATGAGACCAAGCGCGGGGATGACACTCTGAGCATCACCATGCCGGGCGATCCATCGGTCGCGGCTGAGGGTCAAATCCTGGCAATCGGTTTTCGGATCGGGGTGAGTGGGCTATGGTCGATCACAAGCGCTCGCCACGAGATCACAGGTGGCGGGTTCAAGACCAAAATCAAGACGGAAAAGCCGAATGCCAGGGCCAGCTAGACAGGCGGATCATTCCAAATTAAAGCGATCCCCAGTCCAAAAAAAATTGGTCCGGTCCAGGGGGCAATTCACCCCCAAGGGTATTTTTGACAAGAAAGAAGCATCAGACGCGTTCGATAGCAATGGCGGTTCCTTCGCCGCCGCCGATGCAAATGGCCGCGACACCGCGGTTCAAGCCGCGGGTTTCGAGCGCATTGAGCAACGTGACCATGATCCGGGCGCCCGAGGCCCCGATGGGATGTCCTAGTGCGCAAGCCCCGCCATTGACGTTTACCTGATCCCGGGAAAGGCCCATTTCCTGCATGAAGGCCATGGGGACAACCGCGAAGGCTTCGTTCACTTCCCAGAGGTCCACGTCTTCTTTGGTCCAGCCGATTTTTTGCAAGAGTTTTTGTGCGGCCGGGACCGGCGCGGTGGTGAAAAGACCCGGCGCCTGGGCGTGACTGGCATGACCCAGAATGCGCGCACGGATCGTGAGGCCCTGAGCCTCTGCCGCATCGGCGGAAGCCAGGATAAGGGCCGCGGCGCCATCCGAGATCGAAGAGCTGTTGGCCGCGGTCACGGTGCCGTCTTTGCGGAAGGCGGGCTTGAGGTTGGGGATCTTGTCGGGTCGGGCGTTGCCCGGCTGTTCGTCCTTTGCCACCACATTCGCACCACGCCGCGTGCTGACCGTGAAGGGGGCAATTTCGGTGTCAAACGCACCACTTTCTTGCGCCGCGAGCGCATTGGACAAAGAGATCAGCGCATAATCGTCCTGCGCGTCCCGGGTGAATTGGTAGGTTTCGGCGCAATCCTCGGCGAAAGTGCCCATCAGGCGACCCTTGTCATAGGCATCTTCGAGCCCGTCGAGGAACATGTGGTCGATGGTGGCGCCATGCCCGATGCGGGCGCCGCCGCGCATATTCGGCAGCAAGTAAGGCGCATTGGTCATGCTTTCCATGCCCCCGACCGCCATGACATCCCGGTCACCCAGCGCGATCTGGTCAAAGCCCAACATCGCTGCTTTCATGCCCGAGCCGCACATCTTGTTGAGCGTGGTGGCGGGGACTTCTTCGCCCAGGCCCGCATGAAACCCGGCTTGCCGTGCCGGGGCCTGACCCTGACCAGCCGGCAAGACACAGCCCATCAAGACCTCGTCAACCGTCGCGGCCCCTGCACCATCCAATGCCGCCTTGATGGCCGCCCCCCCCAGTTCGGCAGCAGGCACGCCATCAAACACGCCCTGAAAGCCCCCCATTGCCGTGCGGGACGCCCCGGCGATCACAACGTCTTTCATCGCTTTTTCTCCCCATGCTGCCGCTTGAATACCGAATGGTAATCATTGCCGTCTAGCCTCTGTCCAGACTTAGGACCTGCAGGAGCCTGATATGAGCCTGGAAAGTAGCCTTCGTAACGATACCCAGATCGTTACCGTGAATGGTAACCGAATTGATGCCGCAATTGCGATCAAGTTCAAAGAAGACATGCGCAAAGAAACCGATGACGGACCAGACAGGGTGATCCTCGACCTGTCCTCTGTTGATTTCGTCGATTCGAGTGGCCTGGGCGCCATCGTCGCAGCGATGAAGCAACTCGGGTCAGGACGACGGTTGGACCTCGCTGGGCTGACACCCACAGTGGACAAGGTTTTTCGGCTGACGCGCATGGACACGGTGTTCAAGCTGTTCCCATCGGTCGAAGACGCCATTGCCGATTGACCGCATGGACGCCTAATGACACAGCGGCGATCCCATCACGACCCGGAGTATCAAGACCTGTCAGTTGTTTCGACGATCAGGTTCCGCGTGGAAAACTCGCCGCTCGGCGCGCGCGAAACGATGCGGTCATTTGTTCAACAGCTCAGGTTGCAGGCCTGCGATATCGATGCGGTTGGACGCGTTGAAATCGCCGTCACAGAAGCGCTGAACAACGTTATTGAACATGCTTGCGCCCACATGCCGGACGGCGAAATCCGTTTGTGGTCCCGTCTGCACCGGACAGATTTGGTCGTGTGTCTGCGTGATAACGGACGACCGTTTCCGAACCTGACTTTGCCAGCCGGTCAACCGGTCAGTGTGGATGTTCACATATCCGACCTGCCAGAAGGCGGCTTTGGCTGGAACCTGATCCGCACACTGGTCAAAGACTTGCGCTACCGTCGCCGCGGCGAATTGAACTGTTTGACAATGCGCATTCCGATGCAGGCGTGATGCCCGTGGCAGATGCCCCAAAACTGTCACAATCCAAACCAAATACCGCCTGAAAACATGGTCATATCTGTTCCTGTAGCTGCATATGGCTTCCCTCGGCACCGTGTTATTCAGCCCCCACCCAGTGCGCGGTGCCGAGGCCTCTTCCCCCCGAAACAAATCTTCCCAATCGCCGACCCGCGAGCAACCGCATTCGCGTTGGCATTCCGGAACGCACGCACTAACCTCTTCGAAAATCGACAAAAGAGGTAAGTATGCGCGATTTGCAAATGCCGGGCCGCTCGGCCGTTTGGGGCGAAAACGGAATGGTGGCGACGTCTCATCCACTGGCCGCGCAGGCCACCCTGAAGCTTCTGCAGGACGGCGGAAACGCGATGGACGCGGCGATTGGCGGCGCTGTTTTGCTGGGGCTATGCGAACCACAGATGACGGGTATCGGCGGCGACTGTTTCGTTTTGTACAACCGTGCCGGCGAAACCGACATCCGCGCCTTTAACGGGTCAGGGCGTGCGCCCGCAGCCGCCAATGCCGCAGCCTTGCGCGACAAGGGGTTGGCGGCTGTTCCGCTTTACGGACCCGACGCCGTCACCGTTCCTGGCGCCGTGGATGCGTTTTGCCGCCTGTCTGAGACGGAAGGGAAACTGGGCCTCGACCGCATTTTGCAGCCGTCCATTCACTATGCCGAAGCCGGGTCACCAGTGGCGCAGCGCGTCGCGCAGGATTGGGAAGGCGATGCCAAGGTTTTGCAGGGTGCTGCGCGCGATTTCTATCTTCAGAACGGTCAAACCCCGAAAGAAGGAAGCCTGTTCGAACATGCAGCACAGGCGGAGGTTTTGCGGCGATTGGCCAAAGACGGGCGCAAGGCATTTTACGAAGGCGAAGTGGCCGAGGATATGGTTCAGTCTTTGCAGGCCTTGGGCGGTGTGCACACGAAAGATGATTTTGCCACGACCGAGGCGACATCGGTTGATCCGATTTCCGGGCCTTACAAAGGGGTCGACCTGGTCGAGCATCCACCCAACGGACAGGGTGCCACAGCCATCCTGATGCTGAACATCCTCAAGCATTTTGACATTGCCAACATGGATCCGAACGGCGCTGATCGTGCTCATATCGAAGCCGAAGCCGCAAAACTGGCCTATGATGCGCGCAACCGGTTCTTGGCCGATCCAGATCATATGACCCGACTGGATCACATGTTGTCGGAAGACACCGCCGCTCAGCTGGCGGCATTGATCCGAACCGATCAAGCGATGACCAACCCAACGGCTTTGAGCGAAGCCGTACACAAAGACACGATTTACATCACCGTGGTCGACCGGGACCGGATGGCAGTATCGCTGATCTATTCGATCTATCATGGCTTCGGGTCCGGGCTGGCTTCGACTAAATTCGGCATCCTGTTCCAGAACCGCGGGGCCGGTTTCACCCTGACCGAGGGGCATCCGAACGAATACGGCGGTGGCAAGCGTCCCATGCACACCATCATCCCGGCGATGTTGCGGCAAAACGGGGCGATCACGATGCCGTTTGGCGTGATGGGCGGGGCATATCAGCCAAATGGCCACGCCCGATTCGTCAGCAACATGGTCGATTTCGGCATGGATGCGCAGACGGCGATCGATGCGCCGCGCTCGTTCTTTGATGCGGGCAAACTGCAAGTCGAACGGGGCTATTCCGACGCTGTACGCGCCGAGCTTGCCGCACGAGGGCATGATGTCGTTATTCCCGAACGCCCTATCGGCGGTGCACAGGCCATCGGAATCACGGACAGCGGCATGCTGGTTGGCGCCAGTGACCCGCGCAAAGACGGGTGCGCGATCGGCTACTAGGCCGATCGCGCCGGTCGCTTTCGTTCAACTGAAAATGCAGGCTGTACGACCCATCCTGAAACGCGCCAAACATGTCGGGGATATCCGGATGATCCACCGGTTCCCCGGAATAATCTGCGATCAGGTTCTGCTCTGACACGTAAGCGATGTAATTGGTCTGATCGTTTTCCGCGAGCAGGTGGTAAAATGGCTGATCTTTCAGGGGGCGGCTGTCCTCAGGAATGGCTTCGTACCATTCTTCGGTATTCGCGAACTCGGGATCCACATCAAACACTACACCACGGAACGGATGCTTCCGGTGGCGGACAATCTGGCCCAGATTATATTTCGCGCGTGTGGTGTGCATAAGTTTTCTCAGCCCTTAGAGCTTGGTTGTAGAGTGTTCCGACAGGTTTTGTCCAATATTTGGCGCGAGAATCCGGGAAACAGTCTGTGAACGCCACCTTAACAGTCTTCGCACCTATTGAATTTTGAATGTACACGCAAGAGCACAGGTCAATTCCACCCGCCCGGCGTATTTGTGATTTGTTTCGCCAACGAAATGCGGTATTTTACCGAAAAAATAGGCAAAGCAGTCATGAAAACATCGGTCATAGCGGGCATGTTCGCCCTGCTACTTCTCGGCGCATGCGGGGGTGGCTCTAAATCGCCGCCGCGCAACCTTGATAATGCGTGCGCCATTGTGGCCCAGCGGCCCGAATACCTCAAAGCGTTCCGGGCAACAGAGCGCAAATGGGGCGTGCCGGTTCATGTGCAAATGGCCACCATCCATCAGGAAAGCCGGTTTGACGGCGACGCGCGTACACCGCATCGCTATGCGCTGGGTGTGATTCCCATGGGACGGCAAAGCAGTGCCTTTGGCTATGCGCAGGCGCTGGACGGCACATGGGATGATTACAAGAAATCCGCAGGTCGCCCCGGTGCAAAGCGGACCCGGATCAAAGACGCGACGGATTTTATGGGCTGGTACATGAACCTAAGCCGCGCCAAGAACGGTATTCGGCTGGATGACACCCGCAACCAATATCTGGCCTATCACGAAGGTCACGCGGGGTTCGCGCGCGGGACATATCGGAACAAGGCTTGGCTGGTTCAGGTTGCAGGCCGCGTCGATGCGCGGGCCGACATGTACGAAAAGCAACTGCAAAACTGCCGCCGCCTGCGCCGCTGATCAGCGGTCGTTGGCGGCTGTGGTCGAAAACAGCTGGTTTGACAGCGAAATACCGGTTTCCAATGCGCCCAGAATGACGGTGGTTTCACCGCCATTGGCGTCATAGACCACCCATTTGCGCAGCTCTACCGGGGCGTCCGTAAACGACATCTCAATCCGTCCATAGTCCGGGTTTTCCGGATCTTGCGCCACAACTTGGGTGGACGTGCCGTCGAAGCGGTGCCCAACGACCATGTTCGCCGCACACAGATTTACGTTGCGTGCCAGAATGATCGACAGCGGCGTTTTGTTCAGAGGATATGTGTCAGGCGGCTGGTTTGATTTCTGATCATAAATCACCACGGCGCCTGCCCCGGCGACAACCAGAGCGGAATCAGGCGGATCATATTCGAACCGCATCTTGCCCGGCCGCTTGATCATCAGCTGACCGGTGGACAGGCTGCCGTCGTCATTGATCTGGGTAAAGGTCGATTTTGCCGTCCCTAATCCGTTGAGGTATGACGAGATTTCGCCCAACGACAGTTTATCCGCCGCTGATGCGATGCTGCCGACACAGCACATGGCTGCTGCTATCACAAAACGTCTCATGACCCTCACATATGGAAAGCGGGCGCAATTTGCACCCGCTCTGCCAAGAATTTGATCACGCGGCGGCATGGGCCCGCTTATTGTTCTGGCACCAGGATTTCGCGTTTGCCGACATGGTTGGCGGGCGACACCAGCCCGGACTCTTCCATTTGCTCCACAAGACGTGCCGCCTTGTTGTAGCCGATGGCCAGTTTGCGCTGAATGTAAGATGTCGAACACTTGCGGTCCTTGATCACGATGGCCACCGCCTGATCATAAAGCGCGTCTTCGCCATCCGTGTTACCGCCAAGGCCCAAAACGGCGTCAATGCCGTCGGCTTTTTCCTCATCCGGCCCCTCAACGACACCGCCGACATAGTCGGGCGGGCCAAGAGCCTTGAGGTGGTTGACGATTTCTTCGACCTCTTCATCGCTGACAAAAGGACCGTGACAACGGGTAATTTTCGCACCGCCCGCCATATACAGCATGTCGCCCATGCCCAAGAGCTGTTCAGCGCCCATTTCACCAAGGATCGTCCGGCTATCGACCTTCGACGTCACCTGGAACGAAATCCGGGTGGGGAAGTTGGCCTTGATGGTACCGGTGATCACGTCAACCGAAGGCCGCTGCGTGGCCATGATCAGGTGAATACCAGAGGCCCGCGCCATCTGGGCCAGACGTTGGATGCAGGCCTCAATCTCTTTGCCCGCGACCATCATCAGGTCGGCCATCTCATCCACGATCACAACGATATAGGGCAGTTTGACCGGTTGAATCTCTTCGGTTTCAAACACTGGATCGCCGGTTTCATCGTCAAACCCGGTTTGCACCGTGCGCGAGAACATCTCACCTTTGTCCAAGGCCTCGCGCACCCGGCCGTTATAGCCTTCGATGTTGCGCACGCCCATCTTCGACATCTTGCGATACCGCTCTTCCATTTCGCCCACGACCCATTTCAGAGCCACGACCGCTTTTTTCGGATCGGTCACAACAGGCGAGAGCAGATGCGGAATACCGTCATAAACGCTGAGTTCCAGCATTTTGGGATCGATCATGATCAACCGGCAGTCTTCTGGCGTCAGTTTATAGAGCAGCGACAAGATCATCGTGTTGATCGCAACCGATTTACCGGACCCCGTGGTCCCCGCGATCAAGAGGTGAGGCATCTTGGCAAGGTTTGCCACGACCGAGTCGCCGCCGATATCTTTGCCCAGCGCCAGCGGCAGGCTCATGTTGCTGTCGCCAAAATCACGGCTGGCCAGGATTTCGCGCAGAACCACTTTTTCGCGGTTCTCGTTGGGCAGTTCGATACCGATGACCGAACGGCCCGGCACGGTGCTGACCCGTGCAGACAGCGCCGCCATAGACCGGGCGATATCGTCTGCCAGACCGATAACACGGCTGGCTTTCATACCCGGGGCCGGTTCCAATTCGTACATCGTGACAACGGGACCAGGACGTACCGAAACGATCTCTCCCTTGACGCCATAGTCGTCCAGAACATGTTCCAGCATCCGCGCATTTTCTTCCAAGGCTTCATCGCTCAGATGATGGCGCTGGATTTCGACCGGATTGGTCAAGAGGTTCAGCGGCGGCAGCTCAAACGCATGGGCCGCAGGTTCCAGCGCCAAGGACGGCTGAGCCTCGGCTTGCGCACGGCGTGATTGCTCTGGGGCTTTGCGGGTCGGGTTCTGGACCATTTTGCGAGGCTCGGCGGAAGGGATCGGAACCGGTTCCGCTGCCATAGCCTTCAACGGCAACGCCTGAGCCATCGGTGTTGCCGTCAGCGGCGGTTCTGGTGGCAACTCGGGTTCATGTGGAGCGACTTGCGGTTCCGGCGGCAATTCAGCCGCCACCGGGTTTGGATCCAGGACCAGTGGGTCCGGACGCCGTCCCAATCCACGGGTCAACATTGGTTCTGGCTCCGGTTCCGGCTCGGGCGGCACCGATCGACTGCGGATGACATCGGCGATCTTGGCCCGGATACGGTCGTCGCCGGGCATATCCGGTTCGATCACATCGGCAAAAGGTTCGACCAACTCTGGCTCGGGCATCGGCACTGGTCGTTTGATGAGGGCGGGCATCCGCGCAAGGAACCCTCCGCGTTCTGCTTCGGGCGCGGTGGCCGCGGCCTGTGTCACTTCATGTGCCATAGCGGCTTCTGCAACTTCGGCTTCTTTTGCCGCGCGGCGTTCTGCACGAGCCGCTTGCTGCTGACGCGCCAATGCGGCGGCACCCGCGGCTCCTTTGCCAAGGCCGGTCATCAAAAGGGCGTAAAGCATCACAAGACCGACGAAGGCAAACCGAACCCCGCGTATCAATTCGGGGCGGGTGAAGCCCAAAACAAAAGCACCAAAAATCACCATGCCCACAGCCATCAATACGGACATCAATTTCACCGAAAAGCTTGACCCGAGCGGGATCAGCGTCAGCAACGCCCCCATGACGGTGTCGCCAAAAAGCCCACCCAAACCAAAGCTGTGCGTTGCTTTCCATTCAGGGCCCGGCACCAGTGTGGCGCAATAGATGGCGGCAAAAGCGATGGCGATCGGCGCAAAAATCAGACGCGCAACAGCCCGTTCTTCACCCCAGTGAAAGGCAAAGCGCAAACCCCAGGCCAAAAAGACCAGCGCGACGCCCCAGCTGCCCCAACCGACAATCATAAAGAGAGGGGCCGCAATAGACGCGCCGATGCGGCCCATCCAGTTTTGCACCGGGGCATCGGTGGACACCATCCAGTTTGGGTCATCCGGGGTGTAGGACCAGATCATCATTGCCGCCATTGCGCCCAGCGCGATCAGAAACAGCCCGATCAATTCCTTGCCGCGCCGCTCAATCGCGGCCTGCATTTTGCTGTCCAGCAACGGATCGCGGCTTTTTGCGTGATATGCCATGCCCTACCTCTTTTATCCGTACAAACAGTCGCGCAACTGGATCAGCCCGCGCTGCATGTCGTCTTTTGGGGCCACCATTGCGGCCCGAATGTATCCTTCGCCGGGGTTTGCCCCGGTCTCTCCCTGAGACAGGTACGCGCCGGGCAACACCCGAACCCCCGTCTCTTGCCACAGCTTCAGCGTGGCGCTTTCCCCATCATCCACCGGCAACCATAAAAAGAACCCGGCCTCTGGCGACTGGTATCCTTGAACGTTGTCAAAGATCGCGTCGGCGATGGCGTATTTTTCCTGATAAAGGCGGCGATTTTCGATCACGTGGGTCTCGTCTGCCCACAAGGCCGCTGATGCCGCCTGCAACGGTCCCGGGATCGGTGTACCGGAATAGGACCGCTGTTGTTTGACCCGCGCGATGCTTTCGGGCCCACCGGCGATGAACCCAGACCGCAGACCCGGCAGGTTGGACCGTTTGGAAAGGGAATGAAACACCGTGATCCGTTCGGGGTCGGTCCCCAACTCTGCCGCCACTTCCAACACACCTGTCGGAGGCGTGTCCCGATAGATTTCAGAGTAGCATTCGTCCACAAAAATCCGGAAATCGTACTCTTCGGCCAAGGCGATCAGGTTCGCCCAATAGTCCCGGCTGGCAACGGCGCCCTGCGGGTTGGCCGGTGAGCAGATGTAGACGATGGCAATGCGGTTCAGGATCGCGGGATTAACGCTGGTGAAATCCGGCAGATGCCCTGTTTGTGCGGTGGCAGGAACAAAGACCGGCTCTGCCCCGACTGACAAGGATGCGACCATGTAAACCTGATAAAACGGATTGGGGCACAAGATCACCGGCTGCTGACCGTTCTTTTGTTCCGGGCACAGCGCCATCGCAGCGTTGTACAACCCTTCGCGCGTGCCGTTCAGCGCCATGATCCGCGTTGCCGGATCAACATCCACGCAATAGCGTTGGCGCAGCCAGTTTGAAATCGCGCCGCGCAACGCGTCAGAGCCTTCGTTTTGAGGATAGTTGTTAAACAGTGCCGCGTTTTCGACGATCACATCCGTGACCCAGCCCGGAAACGCATGTTTCGGCTCACCAATCGTCATATGAATAACGTCACCGCCGGGCGCGTGGTGATCCAACAGCGCACGAAGTCGCGGAAACGCGTAAGCCGGAAGGTTCGAAAACCGCTCGGGAAAATTCATCAAACTGCCTCAAGATCGGGATCGTACTCGCCCCGTTTGAGATGAATTTACATATGCGCGCCCCATGCGTCCAGACAAAGACGATGCTTGCCTCGCATTTGTGGTTTTTAGGC
The DNA here is from genome assembly GCA_965198725.1 of Paracoccaceae bacterium. Lineage (GTDB taxonomy): Bacteria > Pseudomonadota > Alphaproteobacteria > Rhodobacterales > Rhodobacteraceae > CBDAPX01. The sequence goes on along the minus strand of CBDAPX010000001.1, from coordinate 803,318 downwards.
CAAAGCGACCTCGGCAGCGCGACCAAGACGCAACAGGCGATCTTCGGAATTGGGCGGCCCCATCATCATGAGGCCACAGCTTGGGGTGCCAGTTGGCAAGGTCAGGGCGGCCAAGCCCATCAGGTTGCCAATCCGCGTGTTGCGCAGGGCCAGCAGGTTGGCGGTGACGTAGTAATCGGAATCCGTGTTCAGCCGTTCAAGGTTCGGAGGCAAAATGGCAGAGCTGGGGATCAGGATGGCATCATAGCCCGCCGTCGCCTCCAGATAGGTTTGCCGCACTTGGCGGAGCGTCTCCCACGCGGCGACAAAATCAGCGCCTTTGTGGTCTTTACCTCCCCGGAACCGTTCAAGGATTTCAGGGAACATCTTTTCCGGCGCCGCCTCGATCACGTCCTTCCAGTGCCCATAGGCTTCGACGGTGTAAAGGATACCGGACAGCCCCATTGCTGCCGTCAATTCGGGCACGGTCACGCTGTCAACCTGTGCCCCACCCGCCTTCAGGCGGTCCACAGCACGCAGAAACGCGTCGCGCGGGGCATCGCGCAGATCGTCCATCGCCACCGTTTCCAGGACGGCCAAACGCGTGCCTGACAAGGTTGCTGCGGTCAGGTCGGGCGCGCTGCGCCCCTCAAGGGCTGCAAACATCAGCGCCGCGTCTTCAACCGAACGGGCCAGCGGACCGACCGTATCAAAGCTGGGGCATAGTGGGACGGCCCCCTCAATTGACACCCGGCTCGCCGTGGTTTTGAGACCAACCAAGTCGTTCCAAGCGGCAGGTATGCGCACCGAGCCGCCTGTGTCGGACCCGATGGCGACGGGGGCCAAGCCAAAGGCCACTGATGCCGCTGCGCCGGAAGAGGACCCTCCGGGCACCGCGTCGGGATCGTTGACGTTGGGCGGCGTAGCGGTGATCGGGTTGTATCCAAGCCCCGAAAAAGCCAGCTCGCTCAGATGGGTTTTGCCCAGACACACAGTGCCCATCGCGGTTGCATTGGTCAGGACAACCGCGTCCGTGTCCGGCACCCGCCCTTCCAGCAACGCGGAGCCGGATTCCGTGGCGATCCCGGCAGTATCGAAAAGGTCCTTCCAGCTGACCGGAACCCCGTCAAGCGGCGACAAACGACGCCCCAACGCGGCCCGTTCGGCCGCGGCTACCGCTTCGGCACGCGCGCGTTCATGTGTCACCCGGGCGTAAATCCGGTCGCGCAAGAGATGGGCATCAATCGCGTCAAGATAGGTTTCGGTCAGTGCAACCGGATCAATCTCACCGGCGGCGATGCCGCGCCCCAACTCTGCCGCCGATTGGCGCAACCAGTCCTGCATGTCTTTTGCTCCCTTGCGACACTCTGCGCAGACCGTAGCGACGGCATCGCGCATGGACAATCCCGCCTGTGCCTCCATATTGCGGGCCATGACCTTGGACTGTGATATCCTGATTGTCGGTGGCGGCCTGAATGGCCCGACGCTGGCCTTGGCGATGGCCCAAACCGGCCACCGGGTGATCGTGATCGACGCGCTTGCGCAGAAAATTCGCAAGAATGCGGCGTTTGACGGGCGATCTTATGCGCTGGCCTTGGCGTCGCAACGGATGCTGGTTGCCTTGGGGCTGTGGCCGCAGTTGGCTGACCACGCGCAACCGATGCTGGAAATCAAGGTGACCGACGGTCATGCCGGGCAAGGCCCGTCACCGTTTTTCATGCATTTCGACCATGCCGAGATCGAAGAAGGACCTATGGGCTTCATGGTCGAAGACCGCCATTTGCGCCGGAGCTTGCTCGACGCGATGGATGCCGACCCGAATGTCACGCATATCGCCGGGGTTCGGGTCGAGGCGCAATCGGTTGACGGCAACACCGTCCGCGTCGCCTTGGACAATGGCAAGACGTTGACGGGATCTGTCTTGAACGGCTGTGATGGTCGGAAAAGTGGGACGGCAACACGCGCCGGAATCAAACGGACCGGTTGGGGATATGATCAGACCGCGCTGGTCTGCGCCATCGCGCATGAGCAGCCGCATAACGGTATCGCGCATCAGTTTTTCATGCCCGGCGGCCCGCTGGCCATTCTGCCGTTGACCGGCAATCGCAGTTCGATTGTCTGGTCCGAACGCGCCGATCTGGCCCGCGATATTGCCGCCATGGATGATGCCGCCTTCCTGGATACACTCAGGCCCCGCTTTGGCACCTTCCTTGGGGATATTTCTCTGGCAGGGCAAAGGTTTAGCTATCCTTTGGGCCTGTCTATCGCGAACAGCTTTGTGGCGGATCGAACGGCGCTGGTCGGGGACGCCGCGCATGGGGTTCACCCGATTGCCGGTCAAGGGCTGAATGCCGGGTTTCGGGATGTTGCAGCGTTGGCGGAAACGCTGGCCGAGGCGGCGCGCCGCGGCGAAGATATCGGCGCGTCGGATGTGCTCGCCCGCTATCAGCAATGGCGCCGTTTTGATACGGCCACGCTTGCGATTGCCACGGATGCGTTCAACAGACTCTTTTCCAACGATAACCCGCTTTTGCGCCTTGGCCGTGATCTGGGCATGGGAGTTGTCAACGCGGTTCCAAGCCTTCGGCGCGGGTTCATACGCGAGGCCGCTGGTCTGACCGGTGATTTACCGCGGTTGATGAAGGGTCGGGCAATTTAGCGCCGCATCAGAACCAACACTTTTTGGTTGACGGAACTATTCCAGCGCCCTGGCCTCATCGACCAGAAGGATTGGGATACCGTTGCGAATGGGAAAGGCCAGATTGGCAGGCTTTGATACCAATTCCTGTTGCTCGGCGTTGTATTCCAGCGTGGCTTGGGTCACTGGACACACCAACGCCTCGAGCATCCGCCGGTCGAACCCGGGTTCCAATTCGGTCACTGCAACCGCTCCTCGCCATCGCTGCGCATGGCAAATTCAATGAGCGTCACCAAGGTTTCCCGTCGCGTCGTCAACGATGGTGCCTCTAACAGCGCCTGTTTGTCCTCGGGATCAAAATCCAGCAGCATGGACAAGGAATTGATCAGCAACTCGTCGTCTGCGTCCTTAATGGTCTCCCAATCGGTCCGCAGGCTCTTGCTATCAAAAAACCGCTCCAACAGGTCCATGAACGGCGCGCGCTTGAAACCGGTATCATGCTCGGTCGCGCCAAGATCGCGGTCAAAGTTTTCCCAGCTGACCTCGCATTTGCGGTAGGGGGAAAAGCCCGTGACTTCTTGCTGAATCCGAAACCGTGACACGCCGCTCAGCGTGATCAGATACCGCCCGTCTTCGGTTTCCGAAAACTGCGTCAGGCGACCCGCACACCCAATGGTTTGCAAACTGTCTTCAGCCGCGCGCGGCGCCGTGTTTGGCTGCACCATACCGATCAGGCGCGTTGATGTTTTCAGCGCATCATCGATCATCTGCAGATAACGCGGCTCAAAAATGTGCAACGGCAGGCGCGCCCGTGGCAGCAACAGCGCCCCAGGCAACGGAAAGACAGGCACCGTGGCGGGCAGGTCAGCAGCTTTCAACATATCCTATAGCTAGGCTGCGTCTGCGCTCAGGCAAATATCATTGAACTCAACCTGCGCCGGCCGTTCAAAACAACCGGGTCGTTGGCCTTCAGCGCATCAAAAATTGTGAAAAGCTGAGCCTTTGCAGCACCCTCGTTCCATTCACGGTCTCGACGGAACAGCTCCAAAAGCTGGGTGACCGCCTCTTCGACGTTGCCAGACGCGTGCAATGCCTGTGCCAGATCGAACCGCGCTTGATGGTTGTCCGGCTCGGCCTCGACCATCGCGGTCAGCTCGGCCACCGGCCCGGCATCCGCCGCTTGGCGCGCCAATTCCAGTTGCGCGTTGGCCGCTTCCAGTTCCGGCGCGCCGGATATTTCGGCAGGGGCACCGTTCAGAATTGCCTCTGCCTGATCCAGCTCTCCCATCGCGATATTGGCGCGGACCAGCCCGCCGTAAGCGGCGGCGTGGTTGGGATCTTCGCCCAGAATCGCAGAAAAGGTTTGCGCCGCATCAACGGCTGCGCCTTCGGCCAGCATTTCCTCGGCGGCCTCAACCGCTTCGCTCAACTGCCCGCCAGGCGACTCACCACCTGCGGCTTCGATGACACGGTCGATGAAGGCCTTGATCTCGGATCCGGGCAAAGCGCCCTGAAATCCGTCGACCGGTTGGCCTTTGAAAAACGCATAGACGGTTGGGATCGACTGGATCTGCAACTGTCCGGCCAGCATCTGGGCTTCATCCACGTTGATCTTGACCATCTTGACGGCACCTTTGGCCGCGGTGACTGCCTCTTCCAACATCGGCCCAAGCGTTTTGCATGGGCCGCACCATGGTGCCCAGAAATCGACAATGACCGGTGTTTCCATCGAGGTTTCGACCACGTCCTGCATAAAGGTCGCTTCCGAGCTGTCCTTGATCAGGTCCGCCGGTGCCGCCGCACCTCCACCACCCAGAATGTCCATTGCTTGCCGTCTCCGCTAAATTCTCGGCCTTTATATGCTCTCTCTCGGCCCGGAAACCAAGGGGCAGATCATGCGGATCGGGGAACTGTTTAGGCCAGGGCCATTTTGGTGGTACACTAAGACCAGCGTTTTCGTGAAACATATGCGAAAAAAGGATTTCGAAATGGTCCACACCCTTCGCTCGACCATCATCGCCACGGTTCTGACTCTTGGCGCCGCATCGGTTAATGCCCAAGACATAGCAGATAGGATTTACACTGGCGGACCGATTCTAACGATCAATGATGCCCAGCCACGGGTAGAAGCGGTAGCCGTCAAAGATGGTCTGATCTTGGCCGTCGGGACATTGTCAGACGTCATGGCGCATCAGGGCGAAACGACAGAGCTCTTTGAGCTTGACGGTCGCGCCATGCTGCCGGGTTTTGTCGACAGCCATGGCCATGTGGTCATGGGCGGCTTACAGGCGTTGTCGGCCAATTTGTTGCCACCACCAGACGGGCCCAACGGTGATATTCCGTCCCTTCAGGCAACCTTGCGGGATTGGGTTGCGGACAATCAGGCCGTGGTGGATCTGGTCAATCTGATCGTTGGTTTCGGCTATGACGAAAGCCAGCTGGCTGAAAAGCGCCCGCCGACGCGATACGAGCTGGATGAGGTTTCCGCCGATGTGCCCATCATAATCGTCCACCAGTCGGGGCATTTCGGCGTCGCCAATTCAAAAGCCTTGGTCAACGCCGGTATTGGTGAAGGATCAGTTGCCCCACCGGGTGGCGTCATCCGGTTTGACGATGATGGCGTTCCCACAGGTGTGTTGGAAGAAAACGCGTTTTTTGGTGTGCTGGTCCCATTGATGAGCGGATTGGGCGAGGAATGGATGAAAGCGTTTGCCCGCGCCGGTTCCGAACTTTGGGCCCGCTTCGGCTATACCACGGCGCAGGAAGGGCGCAGCTCTGCCGGGATCGTCGCGACGCTCAGGTCTGTCGCGGCCGAGGGCGACATCCCGATAGACGTGGTGGCCTATCCGGACGTGCTGGTGGATCGCGATTTTATCGGTGACAACGTCTCTCAGACTTACGAAAACGGTGTGCGCGTTGGTGGCGCCAAGCTGACCATCGATGGCTCACCCCAAAGGTTCACTGCACTCCGCGACCGCCCGTATTTTGCGCCCGTAGGGAATTACCCGCCGGGTTGGGCCGGCTACTCCTCTGCTACACCGGAGCAAACCCAAGATGCGGTACGTTGGGCCTATGAAAACGGCATCCAGATCCTGACCCACGCCAATGGCGAAGGGGCATCGGATATGTTGATTTCCGCGATTGAGGCGGCGCAGGCCGAATTTGGCACGCCCGACACGCGGCCTGTGCTGATCCACGGTCAGTTTCAACGCGAGGATCAGGTCGCCGCCTATCAACGACTTGGCGTTTTCCCCTCACTCTTTCCGATGCACACGTTTTATTGGGGCGATTGGCATCGGGATCATACGGTCGGCCCGGTCAATGCGGAAAACATCTCTCCCACCGGCTGGCTGACCCAGCGCGGCATGATGTTTGGAACGCATCACGACGCGCCCGTTGCTTTTCCCGATAGCATGCGCGTTCTATCCGCGACCGTAACCCGCCGCACCCGGTCGGGAGACATTTTGGGCCCGCATCAGCGAGTGGACGTTATGACCGCGCTCAAGGCGATGACGATCTGGCCGGCCTGGCAGCATTTCGAAGAAGACAGCAAAGGCAGCATCGAACCCGGCAAGCGGGCTGACTTTGTGCTCTTGTCCTCTGACCCCACGGCGGTTGACCCCGAAACGCTGGCGACGCTGACGGTTGAGGCGACGGTCAAAGACGACACTGTCGTTTACCAAGCACCGGGCGGCATCAAGGAAACCCGGCTGCCCGAATGGCCCTTTGCCAATAACCCAATCGTCGCCCACCAATTCCTGCATGTCATCTATGCTGGGGCTGGGCAGTTATAAAAAATACTCATCCGCCGCGCGGTTGCTTTGTTCTCAAATGTCGAACGTGGCGAAAACCGGGGCATGATCGCTGGGTTTTTCCCAACCTCTGGCGTCTCTGAGAACCCGGCTTGAATGACCGGCAGCGGCGATATCACCGGTAGCCCAGACGTGGTCCAACCGCCGTCCTTTATCCGCCGCATCCCAGTCCCGTGCACGATAAGACCACCAGCTGTAGAGCAGGCCGTCGGGAATATCCTGCCGCGTGATGTCGACCCAACCGCCTGCGTCTTGTGTTTCAGCAAGGTGTTCGACTTCGATGGGCGTGTGGCTGACAACTTTCAAAAGCTGCTTATGTGACCACACATCATCCTCACGTGGCGCGATGTTGAGGTCACCGACAAGTATGGATTTCTTGGGCGGCTCAGCCTGGAACCAATCGCGCATGTCCGTGAGGTAATCCAACTTTTGCCCGAACTTTTCGTTCTTTTCCCGGTCGGGCACATCGCCCCCTGCGGGCACATAGAAATTGTGGATCGTCACACCGTTGTCCAACCGCCCCGCGACATGCCGCGCGTGGCCAAGCCCGGCAAAGTCCTTGTCCCCGCCATCTTCGATTGGCAGCTTCGACAGGATCGCGACGCCGTTGTACCCCTTTTGACCCCGCGCAATCATGTGAGTGTAACCCAGGGCTGCGAAAATCTCGGTCGGGATCTTGTCCACAGGCGACTTGCATTCTTGCAGACACAACACATCCGGCCCTTCTTCCCGCAGCAAACGCGCCACGAGATCCGCGCGCAGGCGGACAGAATTGATGTTCCAGGTGGCAAGGGTAAAGGACATGATCGGCTCGCGGCTGTTTGGACTGTTGCTCCAACCTAGTCGGGCATCCTCCTAGATTCCACCGCGTTCACCGCAGACTGCTGACAAAAAAAAGACCCGGCACACAGGCCGGGCCAAGTCCAACAGGGAGGTACGTGTCATAACCCGGACACGCGCGGGATTGGTTTACGCTAGGGTATCATCAACTTCGTTGCCTTGACCTAAATCAAGCAACCAAGCGATAGCCCCCCGATTCCGTGACCAGCAAACGGGCGTTCGATGGATCCGGTTCGATTTTTTGGCGCAGACGATAGATATGCGTTTCCAGCGTGTGGGTCGTCACACCCGCGTTGTAGCCCCAAACTTCGTGCAGCAGCACATCGCGGGCGACAACGCCGTCATTCGAACGGTAAAGAAACTTCAGAATGTTGGTTTCTTTTTCCGTCAGGCGGATTTTCTTTTCGTCTTCGGTCACCAGCATCTTCATGGCGGGGCGGAACGTGTAGGGGCCGAGCGCGAAAACCGCGTCTTCGGATTGTTCGTGCTGGCGCAGCTGGGCACGAATGCGGGCCAAGATTACCGGGAATTTGAAGGGCTTAGTGACATAGTCATTGGCGCCCGCGTCCAGACCCAGAATGGTGTCTGCGTCGCTGTCATGCCCGGTCAACATCAGGATCGGGGATTTGACGCCCTGCTTACGCATCAATCGGCACAGCTCTCGTCCATCCGTGTCAGGAAGGCCGACATCCAGGATGATCAGATCATAAAGCGCCTCTTTCGCGCGCTCCATGGCACCAGCACCGTCGCCCGCTTCGAACACGTCAAAGTCTTCTGTCATGACCAGCTGTTCGCTTAATGCGTCGCGCAGATCGTCATCATCATCAACAAGCAGAATCTTCTTTAGCTGAGCCATTGGGACCAAACCTCCGTTATCTGACAAAGACATGGTTTGATCCGTTTAAATCGGCAAGATTTGCTGCAATTCTCTCACGCTGACGTGTCTGTCACGCAGGAAATGTTTCACATTCCTTCAAAAATGCTTACTTAAACCCCTCAGAATCGTGCGGTGAGTGATGAGCCTGTTCCCGGATATTACTGAGTTGCTGGCCCGCGCTCGGGCTGATTTGCGCATGGGCGTGCCGATTGTCGTTGATCATGGGGACGCCGCGATTCTGGTTCTGGCGTCGGAAACGCTGTCCCAGGATCGGTTGAACGACTTTCGGCAAGTGTCAGAAAACCTGGTTTTGGGCATCACATCCCGTCGCGCCGATACGCTGAAGGCGCGCGCTTATGACGGTGACCTGGCCCGGGTTCTGGTGCCCGCGGACGCGGATATGTCCTGGGTTCAGTCCATTGCTGATCCCTCCGACGACTTGAACGCCCCGATGAAAGGTCCCTTGCGCAGTGAACGCGACGGGGATGCGACGCTGCACCGGTTGGCCATCGCGTTGACAAAGACGGCACGCCTGTTGCCGTCCGTTCTGACCGTTCCATTGGAGAACGGCAGGATTTTTGCGGGCGAACACGGCCTGACACGTATTGACCATGCGCGCGCCGCACCGGTGATGCTGGAACGCAGCCCGCTGCACCCGGTCGTCCATGCGCGGCTGCCGATCGAGGCGGCTGAAGCCGGTCGGCTGCACATTTACCGGCCCGAGGATGGCGGCGAAGAACATTACGCTATCGAGATCGGACGCCCGGATCGCAGCCAACCGGTGCTGGCCCGGCTGCATTCGGCTTGTTTCACGGGCGATGTTCTGGGTAGTTTGAAATGCGATTGCGGCCCCCAGCTGCGGGCCGCGTTGCATCAGATGGGGGCCGAGGGTGCGGGCGTCTTGCTCTATCTACAACAAGAAGGGCGCGGCATCGGCCTGACCAACAAAATGCGCGCTTACAGCTTGCAGGACCAAGGATTCGACACAGTCGAGGCCAACCACAGACTGGGCTTTGAAGACGACGAACGCGATTTCCGGTTGGGCGCGGATATCCTGAAAACTCTTGGTTTCAAATCTGTGCGCTTGCTGACGAACAATCCCAAGAAAATCCAGATGATGGAAAATACCGGTATTTCTGTGGCCGAGCGCGTGCCGCTGAAGGTCGGGGTGGGCGAACACAACCGTAACTACCTCGCCGTGAAAGCTCAAAAGTCCGGGCATTTGCTGTGACACCGTTTGACATGGTGCTGACACCCAAGGGTTTGCGTTTCATGGGGCGGCTTCTGCCTTGTTCCATTGGCAAAGACGGCGTGACGGACAGAAAACGCGAAGGCGACGGGGCCACACCAAAGGGCGTCCATCGGATTGTCGGCATGCTGTATCGCCCCGAACGCATGGCCCGCCCCACGGATTGGGCTGTGCCCATCGGACCCTGTGATCTGTGGTCTGATGATGTGAAAGACCCGGATTACAACATGATGGTCCGACATCCGCATAAGTATGGCCACGAGGTGCTGCGTCGGGCCGATCCGCTCTATGACCTGATCCTGTTGACCGACTGGAACTGGCCATATGCTGTGCCGGGGCGGGGTTCTGCCATTTTTGTGCATCAATGGCGGCGACCGGGATACCCCACGGAAGGGTGCATCGCCTTATCTCGGGCGGATCTGCGCTGGATCGCCCCAAGGATCCGATTTCAAACCCGTCTTATTGTTTGATTTGCCGCATTGGATCAAAGGGCGGCGGTCGCCCCCGGAACCCGCGCCCCAAAGATCGCGCTGCCAACGCGCACATGCGTGGCACCCAGAGCAATCGCGCTTTCGAAATCACTGCTCATCCCCATCGACAAACCTGTCAAACCGTTGCGCGCAGCAATCTTTGCCAACAACGCGAAATGCAATGCCGGTTCTTCTTCGACCGGCGGGATGCACATCAACCCCTGTATTGGCAGATCCAGCGCCCGGCATTCCGCGACGAATGCGTCGGCGTCAGACGGTAGTATTCCCGCCTTTTGCGGCTCTTCCCCGGTGTTCACCTGAACAAAAAGCGCCGGACACTGCCCCAACTCTTGCGCCAAACGGGCGAGCGTTTTAGCCAGTTTGGGGCGGTCCACCGAATGAATGGATTGTGCCAGTTCCATGGCCTGCCGCGCCTTGTTGGTTTGCAAGGGACCGATCAGGTGCAGATCAATATCGTCGTAACGCTCGCGAAACGCAGGCCACTTTCCAGCGGCTTCCTGCACCCGATTCTCGCCAAAGACGCGGTGACCGTCCTGCAAGACAGCCTCGACGCGTTCGACCGGCTGTACCTTGGACACCGCGATCAGCTTAACTGATCCTGCGGCACAATCGGCTGCGGCTTCGGCCTTTGCGATTTGGGACGTAATCTCTGCCAACGACATGAATGGCTCCGCCTGTTTGTTCAGGGCACAGATATCATGTTCGCGGACAAGAAAAAGGGGCAGGTCAAACGACCCGCCCCTCTATTTTTGCGCTTAACTTCAGAATTAGAAGTTGAAGCGAACGCCGAGGTCACCCAGCAGACGGCCGTCTGCGTCGCCCGATTTGGACTCGCCGATACCACCGCGAAGCGATACGCCGCCACCCAGGTCGTGGATGAAGCCGATACCGATGTTACGTGTGTCGCTGTCGCCTTCACCGTCACCGTAAGCGAAGGTGATGTCGGTTGCTGCGCCAACTTCAAACGAACCGGAGATACCGTAGGCCAGGCCGCTTTCCGCGTCGTCGCCGTCGATGTCGTCGTCAGCCAGGAACACAGTGATGTTCGCAGGGCCGAAACCGAAGTTTGCAGTACCAACCAGCAAGCTGTCGTCGCCGTTTTCACCGTAGCCCAGGGCAACAGTGAATGTGTCGCCCGAGTAAGCGAAGTGGATGTCCCAACGATCGTCGTTTTCAGTGATCGTGTTTGTGTCTTCCAGCACGAAACCGCCCATGCGGTCGTCAACGATGGCTGTGGTGGTCGAAGTTGTGTAGCTGGTGGTTGTGTACGATGCTGCAACGGCGAATGCGTCGAATGCATAGCGTGCGTACAGAGTCTGTGGAACAGACGACGAACCGGAGGAGTAACCGGTGAAGCCGTAGTCAACACCCGAGTACTGACCAACGAAGTTCGACAGGCCTGGTTCGTCACCGTAGTAGTTCGGCAAGTTGTCGATCGCGCCAGCAGCGTTACCAACGTCGATACGCAGACCACCGGCTTCAGCCGAGAAGCGTGCTGCGTTCAAACGTGCGGCGTCGCCTGTACCAACAAAACCGGAGTCGTCAGTTTGCATACGAACACGAGCCGAGAAGCGAACGCCTTCGTCCGACTCAGCCGAGATGTCGATGTTTACACGGAAGCGGCTTTCCAGGAATGTTTCCTGTTCGCCTTCAACATCGAGATTGTTTTCTTGGTAACGCAGACCAAAGCGGCCGAAACCGCTGAAGTTGATTTCCGCTGCGGCCATGCCAGCTGTGGCAACCAGAGCAGTCGTCGCGAAGAGAATCTTTTTCATGATTTTTCCCTCGGTTTCATTTTCCAGCCCAAACTGCCCCGACAGGGTACGAGCCTGAGTATGGGAGACGTGTTGAGGCTTTCGCGGCCAATTCGCAAGTCGCTGCCGAGGGTTTGCATCGTTTGGCCACAAAGTTGGTGCAAGGATGCCACAGTGTCCCGCCGGGCGCGCAACAAGATTGCCGAGACGTCGCGCTCATTGGGCCATTATCTCCTTGTCGCAAGCACCATGCTTGGCTAGGACTGTTGCCCAACAATAAGGTCTAAAGAAAGCCTGCGGTATGCGCGTGACTAGGATAGTTGGTTTACTGTTAGTGGTTGCTGGGATGTCGGCATGTACCTCCGCCAGCAGAACCAGCTTGGCGTCCGGCACCTATGATCCAGACCTGATTGGCGGCAATCCGAGTGAGATCGACGAAGTTGGCACATCAACCATCTGGGACATCTTCGCACCAAGCACCGATGAAGTAACTGTCAGCGTAAATAAGTATATCTGGGCCGCCAGTCTGGATGTTCTGAGCTTTCTGCCGATCCAAACGGTCGACCCGTTCACCGGTGTCATTGTCACCGGGTATGGAACACCGCCGGGCGGTGGGCGTTCGTATCGCGCCACAGTGCACATTACAGACCCCGCGTTAGAGGCGCGCGCCTTGCGTGTGTCCCTGCAAAGCCAAAGCGGACCGGTCAGTGCGGCAACCTCGCGCGCGGTTGAAGACGCCATTCTATCGCGCGCACGCCAGTTGCGCATCGCTGACAACAACCTCTAGCGCCTGCGGCGAAACCTTATTAATACAGCGCCGGGCCCTTGCCCGGCGTTTTCATGTCAAAGGACAAAACCGTACCCATGTCGCGTTACACAGCTGCCGAGATCGAAGCCAAATGGCAGGAAGCCTGGGATCAGGCCGGGATTTTCAGGGCCGTCCGGTCGAACGATAAACCCAAGTATTATGTGTTAGAGATGTTCCCATATCCGTCCGGGCGCATCCACATGGGGCATGTCCGCAACTACACGATGGGCGACGTGATCGCGCGCCACAAACTGGCCACCGGTCACAGCGTACTGCACCCGATGGGCTGGGACGCATTTGGCATGCCCGCCGAAAACGCGGCGATGGCCTCTGGCGGCCACCCCAAGGACTGGACCTATGGCAACATCGCCAGGATGAAGGACCAGATGAAACCGCTGGGCCTATCCATCGACTGGTCGCGGGAATTCGCCACCTGTGACCCGGAATATTACGGTCAGCAACAGGCCCTGTTCCTCGACATGTTAGAGGCCGGGTTGGTCTATCGCAAAAATGCTGTCGTCAACTGGGACCCGGTTGATATGACCGTTCTGGCCAACGAACAGGTTATTGACGGCAAAGGCTGGCGATCCGGGGCAGAGGTCGAGCGACGCGAGCTGACACAATGGTTCTTTGACATCTCCAGCATGGCCGAAGAATTGCTCGACGCGTTGGACGGTTTGGACGATTGGCCCGCCAAGGTTCGGGTCATGCAGGAAAACTGGATTGGCCAGAGCCGGGGCATCGAAATCCCGTTTGCACGCACGGATGGCGGCGAAGCCATCCTGTGTTACTCGACCCGCCCCGATACGTTGCGCGGCGCAAGCTTCTTGGCAATCTCGCCCGAGCACCCATTGTCCCGTGAACTGGCCGAGTCGCGCCCTGAATTGGCTGATTTCATTGCGGAAACCCGCAAGATGGACACCACCGAGGCGGCCATGGAAAAGGCCGAAAAGAAAGGGATCGATACCGGCATCACGGTGCGCCACCCGGTTTGGCCGGATCAGGAATTGCCGGTCTGGGTCGGTAACTTTGTCCTGATGGAATACGGCACCGGCGCAGTATATGCCTGCCCGGCACATGACCAACGCGACCTTGATTTTGCGCGTAAATACGGTCTGAACGTCGTACCCGCCTTTCACATGCCGGGCGACGACAGCCCCATCGAGACCGAGGCGCTTGTCCCGGCCAAGTCGGAAAAGGTCGTCTATATCGATCACTTTGCCGGCCTTGGCGAAACCACCAGCCAAGACGGCATCGACAAGACCATCGACTGGTTCGAAGCCAAAGAGCTTGGCAAAGGTCAGACCAAGTACCGCCTGCGCGATTGGGGGCTTAGCCGCCAACGCTATTGGGGATGTCCGATCCCGGTCGTTTATTGCGACACCTGCGGAGTTGTGCCCGAAAAGAAGGAAAACCTGCCGGTCGAGCTTCCCTATGACGATGGGAACAAGCCAATCGACTTTTCGGTGCCGGGCAACCCGCTGGATCGGCATCCGACGTGGCGCGACGTACCCTGCCCGTCCTGTGGTGCGCCGGCCAAACGTGAAACCGACACGATGGATACCTTTGTCGATTCGTCATGGTATTATGCCCGGTTCACCGCGCCACGGGCCGAAACGCCCACGGATCAGGCCGAAGCCGATTACTGGATGAATGTTGATCAGTATATCGGCGGGATCGAACATGCGATTCTGCACCTGCTCTATTCCCGGTTCTTTGCCCGGGCGATGCATATCACCGGTCACCTGCCGAAAAAGGCAATTGAGCCGTTTGATGCGCTGTTCACGCAAGGCATGGTGACCCATGCGATCTATAAAACGACGCGGGAAAGCGACGGCCGCCCGGTCTATCACTACCCCGAAGAGGTCGAGCTGCGCGATGGCGGCGCGTTCCTGAAAGAAGACGGGCGTGCAGTAGAGGTCATTCCATCGGCCAAAATGTCGAAATCCAAAAACAACGTGGTTGACCCGCTCAGCATCATTGAGAATTTCGGGGCAGACACGGCACGCTGGTTTGTGTTGTCCGACAGCCCGCCGGATCGGGACGTGGAATGGACCGCCGCCGGGGCCGAGGCCGCTTTCAAACATCTCAGCCGAGTGTATCGCCTCGCCGCCGAGCTAGACAAAGACGCACCGGCAAATGAGAGGGCGGATACCGAACTGGCCCGCGAAATGCACAAAGCCATTCGGGATGTCACGCTGGGGCTGGAAAGCTTTGACTTTAACGCGTCGATCGCCAAGCTTTACGCCTTTACCAACGCCATTGCGAAGTCAAAGGCGGGCGGTACCGCAAAGCAGGACGCGTTGAAAACGCTGGCCCAGTTGATGGCCCCCATGACACCGCACCTGTCCGAAAACCTGTGGGACATGCTGGGTGGCGAGGGGCTGGTAGCCATGGCGCCCTTCCCGGTCGCAGATGAAGCGATGTTGGTCGAAGCCACCGTGACTTTGCCCGTTCAGGTCAATGGCAAACGGCGGGCTGAGATCAACGTGCCCAAGGATATGGACAAAGCAGAGGTTGAAAAAATCGCTCTGGCGGTCGAAGCTGTGGCCAAGGCGCTGGATGGGGCCCAGCCCAAAAAGGTCATCGTTGTTCCCGGCCGGATCGTGAATGTCGTCATTTGATCGTCGCTTTATTCTAGGGACCCTGCCAGTGCTCTTTCTGGCGGGATGCGGGTTTGAACCGACCTATGCGACCGGAGGCGCCGGGGCAGAACTGCGCGGGCAGCTTCTGGTCGGCGAACCAAGCAACGCGGATTCCTATATCCTCGTCCAAGAGCTGGAACAGCGTCTGGGACAAGCCACCAATCCGAACTATCGGTTGAACTTTGCGCTCGAGATTGAAAGCGAAGGGCTGGCCGTCACGGAGACCGGGTCGATTACACGCTACAGCGTGACCGGCGTTGTCGCCTATGGTGTGATCCCAATGGGCGCGGACGAACCCATTTTCACCAACACCGCCCAAAACTTCACGGGGTATTCCGCAACCGGTTCAACGGTGGAAACACTGTCTGCAGAACGCGACGCGCGGCGGCGCTTGATGGTCATTCTCGCAGATCAGATCACCAGAGATCTCTATACCAACTGGGACGCTGATCAGTGAAGCTGGCGGGTGCCGCAGCGCGGGGATATTTTTCCGCTCCTGAGGCAGAGCGCACCGGAATCTTGATTTATGGGGCGGACGCGATGCGTGTGGCGTTGTCTCGGCAAAAGCTGTTGGCCGCGTTGCTGGGCCCAAATGCCGAAGAGGAAATGCGCCTGACACGCTTGGCTGGCGGCGATCTGCGCAAAGATGCGGCAGCCTTGCTGGACGCGGTGAAGGCCGTTGGATTCTTTCCCGGTCCACGGGCCGTTTTCGTTGAAGACGCAACAGACGCCATTGCCCCGGCTGTGACTGCGGCGGTCGAAGACTGGCAACCGGGGGACGCGCAAATTGTCGTGGCGGCTGGACAGCTGAAACCGTCTTCAAAACTGCGCAAGCTGTTTGAAGGCCACAAAAACGCATATGCCGCAGGCCTTTACGACGATCCGCCGACACGGGACGAAATCGCGCGCAGCCTGCAGGCCGCCGGGTTGGCCAATGTCTCGAACGACAGCATGACGGCCCTCACCGATCTATCGCGTGCTTTGGGGCTCGGGGATTTCCAGCAAACGCTTGAGAAGATCGCCCTCTACAAACGCGGGGACACCAGCCCGCTCAGCATCGAAGACATAGAGGCCTGTGCGCCGAAATCGACCGAGGCGGATTTGGATGATGTCCTGAATGCCGTGGCCGAGGCGCGGTCAGATGCCATCGGTCCTCTGCTGCAACGGCTAGAGGCGCAAGGCACCAACGCGGTTAGCCTGTGCATTGGGGCAACGCGGCACTTTCGCATGCTTTATACAGCTGTTTCTGCCGACGGGAGTGCTGCCGCGGGCATCGCAAAGCTTCGCCCACCTGTTTTTGGCCCCAGGCGGGACCGCATTCTGCGTCAGGCCCAGAACTGGGGCGCGCCCAAGCTGGAAACAGCGCTGACCGAATTGACCGATACAGATTTGCAGCTGCGTTCTGCTGGGCAAACGGCCCCCGCACTGGCCGTCATGGAACGCGCCTTGATCCGGCTGGCAATGCTGGCCAGGTCGCGGCAATAACGAAAGGGTTTTGCAGGTGTATAAACTAATCGGGTTTCCGCAAACGCGCACATTTCGGGTCATGTGGATGTTAGAGGAAATCGGCGCCGAATATGAGCTGGAACCATCCCCTCCGGGGTCAGATCCGGTCCGCGCGTATAACCCGTCCGGGAAAATACCGGTCCTGATTGTCGATGGCACCACGCTGACCGATTCGACGGCGATCATGACCTATCTGGCCGACAAACATGCGGTGCTGACACATCCGCCCGGCACACTGGAGCGGGCCCAGCAGGACGCCATCACTAACCTGATCCTGGACGAATTTGATGCGCTTTTGTGGAACGTATCGCGACATGGTTTTATCCTGCCAAAGGAAATGCGGGTGCCCGAGGTGATCCAAAGCTGCGGCTGGGAATTTTCAAGGAACCTTGATCGGCTTGAAAGCCGGATGGAAGGTCCGTTCCTGATGGGCGACACAATGACGATTGCAGATATCATCGCGGTACATTGTTTTGCGTGGGCACTCTCTGTGAAATTCCCGATCGAGAGCGCAAAGATCAAGGCGTATGCCAAGGGGCTGCGCAATCGCCCGGCCTATCAGGCGGCACAGGCGCGGGCGGCTCAGGCCATGTAATCCGCGGCATGGCGACCGGCCCAACGGCCCGTCGCCAAACAGGCCGTCAACAGATAGCCGCCCGTCGGCGCGTCCCAATCCAACATCTCACCGGCGCAGAACACCCCCGGGCCAATCGCGCAGCATCAAACCGCGATCAACCGCCGAAAGTGGAACGCCGCCAACAGTTGATATCGCCTCATCCATCGGGCGCAGCCCCTGATGACGGATCGGAAGAGCCTTGATCAATTGCGCCAGGTCCTCGGTAGACTGCGGCAAGGGGCGGGCAAATTCGTTGAGCAAAGCAATGTGTTCGGGTTTTAACCGTGCGGATTTGCGCAAATGGTTGCCAAGTGAGGACTTGCCACGCGGCCGGTCGATCCGGGCCGTCAGATGGACCTGCGACACATCTGGGACAAGGTCCACAAATACCGGGGCCTGATCCCGCACCGCCGGTCCAAGCGGATAAAGACCACCGCCCTCCAGCCCTTTTTCGGAAATCACGGCCTCGCCTCGGGACAAAATGTCAGCAGCCCGAAACACCACGTTTTTCAGGGGCTTGCCGAAATGGGCGCGCATATGATCGGACCAGTTGACCTGAAGGCCCGCGTTCGACGCCGCAAAAGGGACTACAGGAATGGATCGCCGCGACACCACATCCGCCCATCGTCCGTCCGACCCCAACCTTGCCCAGCTGGCCCCGCCAAGGGCGAGCACAACGGCCTTGGCGGTCACACTTGTCGCGCCCTGTGGCGTGTCGAAAACGAAAGTGTCGCCGTCGACCCCGATCCAGCGCCAACGCCGTTGCAAAACCAAACCCAGCCCTTCGAGCCGCGCCAACCATGCGCGCAACAGCGGCGAGGCTTTCATAACGCTCGGAAATACACGCCCCGAACTGCCGGTGAACATCTCTTGGCCAAGCCCACGCGCCCAGGATTGAACCTCACCCGGTCCGAAATCGGCGACAATCGCAGGCAAGACACCCGAACCATCGCCATAAAATCGCAGGAATACGCCAATCGGTTCCGATTTTGTCAGGTTCAGCCCGGACTTCCCCGCCATCAGGAATTTGCGCGCCGGGGATGGCATCGCGTCGGCCACCATGACCTTATACCCCGACTGTGCCATGACCTCGGCAGCAGCCAGCCCTGCCGGGCCCGCACCGATGACCAATGCGTCTGTCGTATGGCTTTGATCCGCGATCATAAGGGTCTCTTGCCTTGCCTTCTTTCAGTTGCGCGCCATGCTTTCGCACCATGGCGCGAGACCATCAAGAGACCAAGAGCGACGATCCGGTCTGTGGGCTGTGCGGGCGACCGATCCCGCCCGGCACACCGCAAAGCTTGCACCACCTGATCCCAAAGCTCAAAGGCGGCAAAGGTGGTCCAACGGTGCTGTTGCATCACCTGTGCCACAAAGAAATTCACGCCTCTTGCACCGAAGCCGAACTCGCGCAGGTTTACAACACCGTCGAAGCCCTGCGCGATCATCCCCGCCTGAGCCGGTTCATCAAATGGGTGCGCAAACGCCCCCCTGAATTCATGTCCCGCACGCGCGGAAAGCGGCGGAAGAGATAATCAGTCTGGCTGACACATCGCTTTGATTTGATGCGCGATATCAACCGATGCGGCGGCGCTGTCAGCGGCCAGTTCAGCGGCGACGCTGACCACGTCTGCGGCCGGCACGATCCGATCGATCAGACCATAGGTTAAAGCCTCGGGCGCAGTGATCTTTTGGCCCGCCATCAGGATCATCTTTGTCCGCGCCGGTCCAACCAGCGCACGCAGACGCGCTGGATCAGACGGCTGAGGCAGGAACCCCAGCTTCATGACCGGATAGAAGAACTTTGCGTGTTCGGGCGCAATACGGATGTCACAGGCCAAGGCCATGCCCATCGCCCCACCTGCCAGCGTTCCGTTCAGCGCGGCAATCGTCAGGCATGGCAAATCGGCAATCGCACCAGACAACCGTTCCCAAACATCCGACACGGCCAATCCGGCGCGCGCTTCGTCCAGATCGGCGCCTGCGCTGAACACCTTTCCGGTTCCCGTCAGGATGAGCGCCCGCGCCTCTTTTGCCTCAAGCGCAATCTCGGTTAGACGCTCCAACATGTCGGCGGTCAGCGAATTGGCCTTGTCAGGACGGTTGATGGTCGCGATCCACAAACCGTCCTGCTGAGCGAGTTCGATCATATCAGACCGACCCGCGCGCGAATGGCTTCGTCCCGCAACGAGATTTCCGTGCCAACAAATTCATCCGCATCCGCCCCACACATCCAAAGCAGCGCGCGCGCGGGCCAATCGGCAGGGATATGAACCTCCCAATCCAGCTGGCTGACAGGGTTTATACCGCTTGCCTTGATCTCGCGCTGCATCTGGGTCGCCACGGTGCCCGGTGACAGGCCCATCGCGCGGATGCCATTGTCGCGCTCTTCCTTGTCCAGACAGGATGTCAGCATCGCGGCCGCCGCCTTGGAGCTGCAATAATGGCTCCACGCCTCAACAGGCCCATGCGCCGCGCCGGAACTGATGGTGATAATCGTACCGCCACCGTTCGCGGTCATGACCGGGGCTGCGGCGCGCATGCCGTAATAGACCCCTTTGAGGTTGATATCGATGACGTTGGCCCAATTGGCGGGATCAGATGTTTTAAGGTGCGAAATGGGTTCCACGACGCCGGCGTTGCCGATCAGGACATCCAGACCGCCAAATTGCTGCACGCATGTGTCCACGGCACCGGCAACATCGTCCCAATTACTGACGTCGCAAGCGACGCCAATGGCGTTGGGTCCCAAAGAGCTGGCAAGCGCATCAATCTGCTCTTTGCTGCGGGCCGCAGGAACCACCTGAGCACCCGCTTGAACAAAAACCTCTGCGGCCGCCGCCCCGATGCCGCGGCTGGCCCCGGTGATCAGTACAGTTTTTCCTGTCATATCCATTTTGAGCATACCCTTTCGCAGTTTCATCATGTCCTAGGACGGACTGGGGCTGGGGTCTACCCTTGTGGACTTGACGACACCATATGAACCAATGACGATGCGCCTTGAATCTGCCGGAAGGCCCCCAAATGACATTTCCAATTTCTCGCTTTGCGTTTTGCGCCGCTTCTCTTGTTCTGGGAACATCTGCCTCTGCCGATGTCACCGCGCGCATTGTCTGGGACGACATGCGCAAAGACATAGAGATCGGTTATGAAATCACCGCTGAAGAGAGTGTTAGCGATGACCGTCTCACCCTGAACAACATGCGCATTGTGTCGCGGGAAGAGGGTGACGACGTAACGCAGATGTCTGCTACGATCGATACGCTCGAGCTAATTGAAAACGATGACGGGTCGGTTTCCGTGATATTCCCTGCATCAATTCCGTTTCTCATCGAAGGCGAAAACGAACTAGATCAGGATTTCATGGTCCGATTTCTCGTCGACCAAAAAGGCGCGTCCTTGTTGGTGTCTGGAACACCCGAAGAGCTGGTATATGACTATGCCGCCGAAGAAGCCCGCGTCGTCTTGGCCGAGGCTGTCGAAGGGGAAGAAACCCTCTCTGAAGAGGTTCTCGCCTTTGACGTCGCGATGAACAACATCACGGGAAACAACGTGTCGATACCTGGCGCGACCCGGCGATATCAACGGGCCTACTCAATCGATCAGATCACGTATTCCGTTGGGTTCAGCGACCAAGAAGCCGGAGGCGAAGGACGGATTGTCGGCGCGATTGACGACGTGCAAATCGAAAACTCCGGCCAACGCCCCGAAGACTTGGATATCGCAGAGATATCGTCGGACATGTTTGGCCTATTTGCCGGTAGCGGGATTGTGTCCTATGGCGGCGGACAAACGGAAATCGACCTCGCCTCGCCCGACGGGCAAACCGTTGCCATCCAAACGCGGTCAAACGGTGGCGCCATTGATGCATCACTGGATGACAGTGGCATCAGCTATGATGTCAGCTATGCGCAATCCAATGTCTTAATGAGCATTCCGGACCTGCCCTTTCCAGTCAGTTTCGCAATCGAAAACTCGGGTCTCCTGGTGCAGCTTCCGCTGGCAGAATCGGACGAGGCACAACCTTTTGGATTTGGCTTTCGCCTCGAAGGGCTGGAGATGTCCGACGGGCTCTGGAACATTTTCGATCCGGGCACGTTGTTGCCCCGCGATCCGTCCGACCTCGTGGTCAACCTATCTGGCACCGCAAAAGTCCTGATCGATGTGTTTGAAGTCGCCCGAAACGAAGATGTATTGGAAGAGCCCCCGGTCGCTCTTGAAACGTTAGACGTGAACGAATTGCTGTTGTCGTTTGCAGGCGCCACTCTGTCTGGAGACGGCGCGTTCTCTTTTGAAACGGAAGATCCTGTGCAGGTAATGGGCTTTCCATCGCCGGTTGGCAGCCTGAATCTGAACCTGCTAGGCGGCAATGCTTTGCTCGACAATCTGGTGTCCCTAGGATTTGTCCAAGACGACCAGGCGATGGGCGCACGGATGATGATGGGTTTGCTGGCAGTGCCCGGAACCGAACCGGATAGCCTCAGTTCCACAATCACCATCACGGAACAGGGCCACATTCTAGCGAACGGCCAACGCATCCAATAACAAGACTCAACAAGTT
Source organism: Paracoccaceae bacterium (assembly GCA_965198725.1). GTDB lineage: Bacteria > Pseudomonadota > Alphaproteobacteria > Rhodobacterales > Rhodobacteraceae > CBDAPX01. Next base: position 781,542 of record CBDAPX010000001.1, on the reverse strand, counting down.
TCACAGCGCATCTTGCCGCACGGCGTTGGCACTGCTACGTCCGTGTGATTCAAAGCGACGAGGATAGACGATGAGCAGATCGATGGAGGAGATAGCGCAAGAGGTGCTATCCATTGCCCGCCAGTCCGGTGCCGAAGCCGCGGATGTTCTGATCGTTGATGACGTGACGCTTTCGGCAGATGTCCGCGAACGGGCTCTGGAACAAGCGGAACGATCCGAAGGCCAGGATATCGGTCTGCGCGTTTTTGTGGGCCAGAAGCAGGCCATCGTGTCGTCGTCCGATACCAAGACGGAAACCTTGCAGATCATGGCCGAACGCGCGGTTGCGATGGCTGGCGAAGCGCCCGATGATCCTAATGCCGGGTTGGCCGACGCCGACCAACTCATTCAGTCCTGGGACATGGACGCGTTGCAATTGGCCGACCCAAGCGCCGAACCCACACCGGCAGAGTTGCAGGAGCATGCGCTCGCCGCAGAAAACGCCGCCTTGCAAAATTCGGGCATTTCCCAGGTTCAAAGCGCCAATGCCAGCTATTCAGTGTCCAACGTGCACATGGCTGCCAGCAATGGGTTTTCCGGTGGATACAAACGCACCAGCATGTCGATTTCGTGCGTGGCCATCGCGGGTGAAGGCACCAGCATGGAGCGGGATTATGACGGTGACATGCGCATTTTTGCGGCCGACTTGCGGTCTGCAACCGAGATTGGGGAAAGGGCCGCGCAGCGGGCGGTCGAACGGTTGGCACCGCGCAAACCTGCGACCGGAACCTATCCGGTGGTGTTTGATGAACGCATTTCCAGCTCGCTTGTCGGGCATTTACTGGCCGCGGTGAACGGCGCGGCGGTTGCGCGTGGGTCCACATGGCTGAAAGACGCGTCGGGAGAGCCCGTGCTGCCTGACGCCTTATCGATCATTGAAGATCCCCAACGACCCCGCGTCACAGGATCTCGGGCTTTTGACGCCGAAGGCCTGCCAACCCAACGACGTGTGATCGTCGATCAGGGCGTTCTGACGCAATGGACGCTGGATCTGGCTAATGCGCGCAAGCTGGGTCTGACATCGACCGGCAACGCGGCACGCGGCACCTCGTCGGGACCCAGCCCCAGCCCATGGAATATCGAGATTACCCAAGGCGACCAGAGCCGCGAAGACCTTTTGAAGGATATGGGCACCGGGCTGTTGGTCACATCGATGATCGGGAGCACGATCAACCCAAACACTGGTGACTATTCGCGCGGGGCTTCCGGGTTTTGGGTTGAAAACGGTCAGATCGCCTATCCCGTGAACGAATGCACAATCGCCGGCAACCTGCGCGATATGTTGCGCCGGATCATACCAGCCAATGACGCGCGCACGCATTTGTCCCGTGTCGTTCCATCCTTGCTGATCGATGGGATGACCCTTGCCGGAAGCTGACCTTCACCTCTTGATCGATGCGGTGCACGGGGCAGGCGATATTGCCACCCGGTATTCTGGTCAGACGGCCAAGCGGTGGGACAAACCGGATGGGGCCGGCCCGGTCACCGAGGCGGATTTGGCGGTCAATGACTTTCTGTTCGACTACCTGCGCGGCGCGCGCCCGGACTACGGCTGGCTGTCAGAAGAAACCGAGGATGACAGCGACAGGCTCACCCGCGAACGGGTGTTCGTTGTGGACCCGATCGATGGCACCCGCAGCTTTGCAGACGGCGCGCGGACCTGGGCGCATTCGGTCGCGGTTCTGGAAAACGGCGTGCCGGTTGCCGCGGCAGTGTTCCTGCCCTTGCGCGGTTTGCTTTATGCTGCAAGCGCAGGTGGCGGTGCGACACTCAACGACCGAGAGATTTCGGTGACGGCCCATGCCGATCTGGCGACGGCGCATATGCTGGCCACGCGGGTGAACATGCAACCCGAGCACTGGAAAGGCGATGTGCCTGCTTTCAAACGCGATCACAGGCCATCGCTGGCCTATCGGATGTGTCTTGTCGCGCAGGGACGCTTTGACGGCATGCTGACATTTCGACCAACCTGGGAATGGGATATCGCAGCAGGTGAATTGATCCTGCGCGAAGCTGGGGCCATCTGCAGCGATAAAGCCGGTCAGCAGCTTCGCTTTAACAATCCGCACCCCACCGTCAACGGCGTCATTGCCGCTAATCCCGGCATTCACGATGCGCTGACGCAATCCGTGCAGTCGTGAACTTGACCTGACGACGTCAATCCGTAGGTTGCGCCAAAGCACCGGCCCCAAAACATGAGGATGTCGCAATGGCCCAACGTCTGCACCTTGTCTTTGGTGGCGAGTTGATTGATCCCACAAAGAACGCGTTCAAGGATGTTGATGACATCCATATTGTCGGCATGTTCCCGGATTATGAAAGCGCCTATAACGCGTGGAAATCCGAAGCGCAGCGCACGGTCGACAACGCGCACACGCGGTATTTCATCGCCCATATTCATCGGCTGCGCGACGAAGAAAAAGCAGCATCGGCCACGGAAGAATTGGATTGACGCTTGTCGCATGCGCGCACCGGACCCTTTGCCCGGCGATCAAGTGATCCACGGCAAGACCGACCACCCAGGCCAGACGGGGAACTGGTTTGGGCGCATGCAACGTCAGATGACCGGTACGCGGCGCTCAAAGATATCGCTCAACGCCTGACGGTGTTTCGCCCGGACCTGCAGTTTCTTTTGACGTGTGATGCACCAAACTGTCCGCGGGCCGCTTTGGACGACGAAAACGAAATTTTGTTCGATGGCATGCCTGTGGAAACCAGCAACGAGGCGCGGTTGTTCTTGCATCACTGGCGACCCGATCTGTGCCTCTGGACCGGGGGGCATTTGAAACTGCCTGTTATCCGACTGATCGCATATCACGGGGTTCCGTTGATCTTGCTGGATGCAGATACCTCCGGTTTCAAATCCGAACGCCGACGGTTTTTTACCAATCCCATGGGCTCGGCCTTGTCACTTTTCACCGCCATCATGGCGAACAGCCAAGGTGCAGCCACTGCTCTGGAAAAGCTGGGCGCACCCATGGATCGATTGACCGTGATGCCGCGCCTTCAGGAAGGACGCAGTCCAGCGGCGTGTTCAGAAAGCGAGTTGAACCTGGTGACATCAACCGTGGCCGGACGGCCCGTATGGCTTGGCATTCACATCAAGACCGACGAGTTGCCAGATGTGCTTTATGCCCACCGGCAGGCCGTTCGCTTTTCACATCGCATGTTGCTGGTCTTGTTTCCTGATGATCCCGCTGACGCCTCTTTCTTTCGCCAGGCTTTGAGCGGGTCAGGCATGCGTTGGAGCACGTGGATCAATGACGGCGAAATTGATGACAATACCCAAATCCTGCTGGTGACCGAACCAGAAGATATGTCTGTCTGGACGCGGGTCGCCCCAGTTACCTTTATCGGCAGTTCCATGACGAGCGGACATGGCGGGCGAAACCCCTCTCAAGTAGCCGCTTTGGGGTCAGCCATCTTGTACGGGCCGAATGTCGAACGGTATAGCCAAGCATACTATCGCCTGCATCGCGCGGGGGCCGCGTTGGCGGTGCGCAATCGAACCACACTGTCCCAAGCCGTGCTTGAAACATCTGCGCCTGACAAGGCTGCGGCGATGGCATTGGCGGGTTGGGATGTTGTGACCGAAAGCGCTTCGGTCACAGACCGCGTGATGGATCTGGTTCAAGATATTCTGGACGTGCGTGAGACAACCCATGCGCGCTCCTGAATTCTGGTCAAAACCACCCGGTCAATTTGATCTGCGCGCGGGCCTATTAGCGCCGCTAGGGTGGGCCTATGCCGCGGCAACGGCGCGGCGGGTTCGCACACCGGGTGCGTTTGTTGCGGATGTCCCGGTGATCTGTGTCGGCAACCTGAACGTGGGCGGGACCGGCAAAACGCCGACCGTCATCTGGATGGTCCAGGCGTTGCGTGACATGGGACATGAACCACATGTCGTCACTCGAGGGTATGGCGGATCGCTGGATGGTCCGGTCGCGGTTGATCCGTCCAAACATCTCGCCAGTCAAACCGGTGATGAGCCGTTGTTGATCGCGGCCTTTTCCGAGGTTTGGGTCGCCAAGGATCGCGCCGCGGGTGCCCGCGCCGCGCAACAGGCCGGGGCGACGGTGATCGTGCTGGATGATGGATTTCAAAACCCTGCCGTGGCCAAGGACATGTCCGTGATCGTGGTGGACGCGGCGCAAGGGTTTGGCAATGGGCGCTGCCTGCCCGCCGGTCCGCTGAGAGAGCTAGTTGATATCGGACTGCAACGCGCCGATGCAGTGCTGTCTTTGGGAAAGGCGCCGGCACAGGAAAGGTTCGCAGAACTTTGGAGCGATCATATACCGGTTCCGCATGTGACCGGTCATGTCGCGCCATTGCAGACCGGCATGGATTGGTCGAACACAGATGTTTTGGCCTTTGCTGGGATCGGCACACCGCAGAAATTCTTCGACACTCTGCGCGATCTGGGCGCACGGGTTCTTCGGGCGGAACCGTTGGACGATCACCAACCGCTGACCCCCGCCCTGCTGGGACGGTTGGAACAAGAAGCAAAGGCGCTTGGGGCACAGATGGTGACGACGGAAAAAGACGCCGTTCGTCTGACGATGAAGTACCGGCGCAAGGTCATCACCCTGCCGGTTCGGCTGCAGATCAACCAAGAAGAGCCGTTGATAGCGATGCTGCGGAAAACAGCCCCGCCGCCGCCCTAGTACCGATCGGTGTCTTCGCCCAGCTTTGGCGGCGGACGGTCCAGCGACAGCTCAGCATCCGAAAAGACAAACGGCGCTCGAATGCCCGGCACCCCGTCTGGTGAGATTTGCAGGCCCCGCGCCACGACCTGAGGATCGGCCATCACATCGTCAAACGTGTTGATCGGGCCTGCCGGAACCCCTTCAGCCTCGCAAGCGGCCAAAAGGTCATCCCGGCTGCGTTGCGCCGTTGCGCCGTTCAAACGCGCGATCATTACGCGGCGGTTCGCGATACGATCCTTGTTGCGCAGATAATCCGGGTCTTCGGCCATCTCGGCCAAACCCAGCAATCGGCAGAGGCGTTGATACTGCCCGTCATTGCCGGTGGCGATGATGATATGTCCGTCCGCGCAATCAAAGACCTGATAGGGCGTCAGGTTGGGATGCGCATTGCCCATACGACCGGGCGCAACGCCCGTGGTCAGATAGTTCAACGCCTGGTTTGACGTGATGGCCACGGCCACATCCAGCAGGGACATGTCGATATGCTGACCCTTGCCGGTACGTGCGCGCTGATGCAATGCGGCCAAGATCCCGCTGACGGCATAAACACCGGTAAAGATATCTGTAATCGCCACGCCCGCCTTTTGCGGCGTTCCATCTGCTTCTCCACAGATCGACATCAAACCGGACATGCCCTGGATGATGAAATCATACCCCGCGCGGGTGGCATACGGGCCGGTCTGGCCGAACCCCGTGATCGAACAGTAAATCAGTCGCGGATTGATTTCGCTTAGGCTGTCGTAATCCAAGCCGTATTTGGCCAGACCGTGAAGCTTGAAATTTTCGATCACCACATCCGCGTCGCGGACCAATCGGCGGACCAGCGCGCGACCCTCTTCGGTTCTGAAATCCGCCACGACAGAGGATTTGCCGCGATTTGTCGAATGGAAATATGCGGCGGAAACGTCCTCACCTCGTTCTATGAACGGTGGGCCCCATTTGCGGGTGTCGTCGCCATCAGGCGATTCCACTTTGACGACATCCGCGCCCAAATCAGAAAGGGTTTGACCGGCCCAAGGGCCGGCCAGAACACGGGCGATTTCGACAACCTTCAGGCCGTCCAGTGGAGAGGTCATCAGCCGTTCAGTTCGTCTTCGATCAACTCACGGAAGTCGTCGTAACCCAAATTGGACACTTTGCGTCCGTTCACGATAAAGCTGGGCGTCGAGCTGATGTCATCGGCTTCGGCGTTTTGCTGGTACCACGTGACCAGGGTTTGCGCCTTGGTTCCGTCCTGCAAACAGGCGTCCAACTGTTCCGGCTCTAAGCCGGCCAAAAGGCCAATTTTGCGCAGCTCTCCGACAATCGCTGGGGCGTCGCCGGCGCGGCTCCACGTGGATTGGCCTTTGTAGAGAAGATCGTTGATGCCAAAGAACTTGTCTTCGCCACCGCAGCGCGCAACCATGGATGCCCACAATCCAAAACGGTCAAAATAAACCTCGCGGTAGATGAACTTGACCTTTCCGGTGTCGATGAATTCCTCTTTCAGCTGCTTATAAGGCCCTTCGTGAAACGCAGCACAATGCGGGCAGGTGTAAGAGGCGTATTCGATGATGGTGACCGGTGCGTCCTCGGCCCCCAGTGTCATTTCCTGAATGGTGCTGACATCAACTTCAGCCTCTTGAGCATAAGCTGCGCCAACGAACGTATTGCGATCCGGTGCCGCACCAAATTGCGCACCAAGTGTCAGGGCGATTGCCGCACTCGTTACTGCCATAAATCGGGTCATTCGGTTTCCTTTGTCAGTGTTTGGACTTTGTCAGAACGTTGCGCCCAAGCTGTTCCAAAGCCTGACGCAGATCAGCGTTTTCAACACCCGCCGCGCGATCCTGCGCGGCCCGGGTCACCTCGGGATCGGGAATTGCTTCTGCTGGTGTCTGACGGGTTTCAAATTGCGCTTGCCCCTCGGCAAAACCGGTGGGCGCTGTTTGCGTTATGCGGATACGGCTGATGGCGTTATAGCCGTAAACGGCGTTTACGTTTTGGCGCAGACGTTCCTTTTGCATTTCCAACATCGGGGCTTGGGCCCCTGTGGTCAAAACGGTCAGCGTGGCGCCAAATCCGCTGCGGCCATAGCTGACATCAACCGGTCGGCACACCGATGCAATTTCAGCGCCTGCAATCTCGGCCCAGTGTGTCACGATCCGCGCCACGGCAAAGCCGCGCGACTCGGCCGCCTTGCGGATCCGCGTCTGCAAAAGCTTGGACGTCCTTTTGAACCCATAGGTCGATGTTTGGCGCTTATGATCTGGTTTCTGTGCCATTGCAGGTTATTCTAACCTGCAACATAGCAGGCACCAGCGAAACCAAGGGTCGGAGGCATAAAACTTGCGTGACATGACGGAAGATCCGGCGGTGCTGAGCGCGGCTTTGCTTGATTGGTATGACATCCACGCGCGGGTGATGCCTTGGCGGGTCGGCCCTGCTGACCGGGCGGCGGGGGTTCAGTCAGATCCTTATGCGGTTTGGATGTCCGAGATTATGCTGCAGCAGACAACCGTGGCCGCCGTTCGCGATTACTTTCTGAGGTTTCAAAGCAGATGGCCCACGGTTCAGGACCTAGCCGCCGCAGCCGATGAGGACGTCATGGGCGAATGGGCCGGGCTGGGATATTACGCACGGGCCAGAAACCTGTTGAAATGTGCGCGCGTTGTTGCGTCGGATCACGGTGGCGTTTTTCCGACCGAATATGACAGCCTAATTCAATTGCCCGGCATTGGTCCCTATACGGCAGCCGCCATTGCCGCGATTGCCTTTGACCGGCCAGAGCCGGTGATGGATGGCAATGTGGAACGTGTGATGGCCCGTATGTTTGACGTCCACACTCCTTTGCCCGACGCCAAACCGGAATTGAAATCGCTAACGACACAAATGACCCCGGATCGCCGGCCCGGTGACTATGCCCAGGCTGTTATGGATCTGGGGGCGACGATCTGCACACCCCGTTCGCCAGCCTGCGGGATATGTCCGTGGCGCGATCCCTGTGCCGCTCGTTTGGCCGGAACGGCCCCCGAATTGCCCAAGAAGGCACCGAAGAAAGCCAAACCGACGCGATACGGGATCGTCTATATCGCCGAGCGGTCTGATGGCGCGCTGTTGCTGGAACGACGTCCAGACAAGGGATTGCTGGGTGGGATGCTGGGTTGGCCCGGATCAGATTGGACAGACGCGCCGATTGAAACCCCCCCGGGTGAGGCGGATTGGGCCCCTTTAGGAGCTGAAGTTCGTCACACATTCACCCATTTTCACCTTATACTGTCTGTCAAACACGCGCGCGTTCCGGTGCGTTTTGCAGCGACGCGGGGGGCTTTCCTGTTGCGGTCAGAGTTTCGGCCAAGCGACCTGCCCACCGTGATGCGCAAGGCGTTTGATCTGTGGCGCGACAGCTAGACACGTGGCGCAAGGCATGATGTTAGGGCAAGAACCCTAAAACCGGGTAACGAATGAGGACCGAAATGACGACAGATCGGCTGAGCAGATGGTACACCGTGCTGCCCTTCTGGTGTTCTTTCGCGCTGATACCTTTGTCCTGGTTTGGCGCGGTTCAGGGCGGTCTCGCCATCCTGTTGATGCCGCTTGCAACCTGGTACCTGTTTGCCGCCTTGGATCACCTGTTTGGTTTGGCCAAGGAAAATGCGGACCCTCAAACCGATGACGCACATCTTGGTGGCTATATCCTGCTGACACAGCTTTGGGTGCCCGTTCAGGTCCTGCATCTGCTCGCAATGCTGTGGTACGTCCCACAGGCAGAGCATCTGAGCGGGCTTGAAAAGTTCGGTGTCTTCTTTGGCGTCGGCATTCTGAACGGAACAATCGGTATCAACTACAGCCACGAATTGATGCATCAGAAAAACCGGTTGGAGCGGCAACTGGCAGATATCTTGCTGGCTTGCGTCCTGTATTCCCATTTCCGGTCAGAGCATTTGTTGGTGCACCACCGCTATATCGGCACGCCCAAAGACCCTGTCACGGCGCGCTATAACGAAAGCTTTTTCCGGTTTTATCCACGGGTTCTGAAGCAATGCCTGGTCTCTGCCTTTCAAGCGGAAAAGGCCCAACTGGCCCGCAAACAGCTGCCATGGACAAGCCTGCGCAACCCGTTTTTCAAATACTGGGCGTTGCAGGCCGGTTTCTTGGTCATGGCCCATTTGCTTGGCGGATGGTCCGGTCTGATCCTGTTTTTGATGCAAGCGGGCATCGCGATCTGGCAGCTTGAATTGGTCAACTATGTGGAACACTACGGCCTGACCCGAAAGCACATGGGTGAGGGCAAATACGAGCACGTCCTGCCGCAACATTCGTGGAACGCCGCGCATAAGACATCGAACTGGCTGTTGATCAACCTGCAGCGCCACTCGGATCATCACTACAAACCGGATCGTCGGTTTCCGCTGTTGCAGAACCACGATGAGAATTCGGCACCGCAATTGCCGCATGGCTATCCGGTGATGACTATCGCGGCGATGATCCCGCCGCTGTGGCGCCGCATCATGAACCCACGGGTCAAGGATTGGCGGGCCAAATACTATCCGGAAATCACCGACTGGCTGCCCTATAACAAGGGCGCCAATCCGATGCCGCGTTAATTCAGCGACCAGACCGGAACAGGGCGATCAAGGCCGCGCACATCTTGCGGGGCCTTGGCTTGCAGGCCGGCAAGAACCGGGTCTTCTTCCCCAACCTCTTTACGCACCTGGTTGTGAAGATCCTCGCTGGCGACAACTTGCGTATCCAGCGACCGCGTCAGAGCCTCTAGCCGGCTGGCGACATTGACCGTGTTGCCAATCACTGCAAATTCCAACCGGTTGGCCCCGATATCGCCCAGAACAACCGGCCCGTAATGCAATCCAAAGCTGGCCTTGATTTCTGGCTCGCCGGCGGTCCGGCGTTCGGCATTCAATTGCTCGGTCACTTGGATCATCGATTTCACACACGCCAACGCATTACTGGCGTCCCGCTCCGAGGCGACCGGCGTGCCGAACGTCGCCATCAAGCCGTCACCAAGGTATTTGTCCAAGGTCCCATTGTGGCGAAACACCTCGGTCTCCATCCGCCCGTGAAAGCTGCGCAGGGTTTTGATGACCTCTTCGGGGTGACGGTCTGCGGCGTAGGTCGTGAACCCGACAATATCGACGAACAGAACCGCGACGTTATGCGTCCGGATTTCTTTCAGCGGATCGTCGTTTTGCGACAGCCGCTCGACGACGTTGGGCGAGAAATATCGCGACAGGTTTTCGCGCTCTCGCTCCAGTGCCGCGTTGCCCAAAAGCAAGCGGTTGAACCGGCGCACCGTCACCGCCAGCACGCCTGAAATGATCAGGAACACCACAACCTGCTGAATGCGCATGTCCCAATGCATGCTGTTGGGATCAAGCAGTCGGGCGATTTCTTCGCCTTCTCCGAACACTTCCACCACGACAGCGGTCAATTCGGGATAGGTGGTCCCAAAGTACCACACGCCGACGGACCCCAAGAGCCACAAAGCACCGGCCCAGTTTCCAATGGCCAATATCGTTCGCCATGAATAGGACAGGGTCCCTGCGGCCAGGATGATATAGAAATACTGGAACGTATCATATTGATGGATCAGGGCTGTGGGGTAATCCTCGTTGCCAAACGGGTTCGGCACCAACAGCGCGAATGTCAGCAGGGATAAGTCCACGAATAACAAAAGAAGCTCTGCGCCAGATCGCCCCACGCGACCAACGCGACGCTGCAAATGACCGACAAGCGCCGACATCAGCAACAGGCATTCGTAATACAACACGGACCAGTCCGGATTCAGGAAAGGCAGCATGATGCCGGTCGCGCCCAGCGCGCACCACCGTGCCTTGACCGCCAGATCCAGACCTTCGCGTTTATGCCGCTCTAGCGCCGCTTCGGTATAGCGGTTGGCCTCGACATCCTCCATGGACATCCGGTCCGGCAGTTCATCTTTCGCAAAATTTGGCAGTGTCCCGGAAACGTCGGTCATACGATAACCTCAAACGAAATGTTATGCTCGTTAACATAGGGCATTTGATACCCACTTTAAGCCAAAAAAAGCCCCGCCTCAGAGGGCGGGGCAAGTTCCGTGCCATGGACAGGCCACAGGCACAGGCGGTATTCGTGTGTAAGTCTTTGATTTATTTCATTTCAGCGCGGATTTGCTGACGTAAAACGTCAATCGGCACATGTTTGCCATCCTTCTTAAACGCCCAGTATGTCCAACCGTTGCAGCTAGGCGCGCCTTCCAGATGGGCACCAACCTGATGGATCGACCCTTTGACATCGTCGCCGATCAGGGTGCCATCTGCGCGCACCTTGGCCTTGAACCGACCGTTCAGGGAATACAGCTCTTCGCCCGGTCGCAGCATGCCGCGCTCAACCAATTGGCCAAAGGGCACGCGCGGCTCGGCGCGTTTGCTGGCGCTGACCTGCAACGCTTCGCGGTCAAATTTACGTACCTTTGCGATCCGGGTTTCTGCCACGTCGCGATACGCGGCCTCACGTTCGATCCCGATAAAATCGCGGCCCAACATCTTGGCCACAGCCCCCGTTGTCCCGGTGCCAAAAAACGGGTCCAAAATGACATCGCCCGGGTTCGTTGAACCGATGAGCACGCGGTGCAGCAGGGATTCAGGTTTTTGCGTCGGATGCGCCTTGTCCCCCTTGGCGTCCTTTAAGCGCTCATGCCCAGTGCAGATCGGCAGAACCCAATCGCTGCGCATCTGCACACCTTCATTCAACGCTTTGAGTGCTTCGTAGTTGAACGTGTACTTGGCACCCTCCTGCTTGGACGCCCAAATCATCGTTTCATGCGCGTTTGTGAACCGCTTGCCCCGGAAATTCGGCATCGGGTTGGATTTGCGCCACACGACGTCATTCAAAATCCAATAGCCCGCATCCTGCAGCGCAGAACCAACGCGAAAAATATTGTGATAGCTGCCGATGACCCAAATCGCGCCATTGGGTTTCAACAACCGACGCGCGGCCGCCAGCCAGTCCCGCGTGAATTTATCGTAGGCCCCAAAGGATGAGAATTGATCCCAATGGTCATCCACCGCATCCACCTGGCTGTTATCCGGGCGATGCAACTGACCTTTGAGCTGCAGATTGTAGGGGGGATCCGCGAAAATCAAATCCACAGACGCCTCGGGGAGATTGTTCATCACCTCGATGCAGTCACCCGCAATAATTGTGTTCAAAGGAAGCGATACCGCCCCTTCAACTTTGGTCTTGGTCATTCTCTGCCTCTCAACCCCGACGCATTTTCGCGTTCGTTTGGTTGAGACCAACATGAGTCAAAGCTGATTCGCGGTCAAATTCTTTTTTGAATCAGTCACTTACTAATTTCTCTTGATACAAGATATTGTGGACGGGTTTGAAGGAACGTCTATGGTGTGGGGTCACACCCAAATCTCGGAGTGCCTTTTTGTGCACAACTGTCGGATAGCCTTTGTTCTGATCCCACCCATAGCCCGGATGCTGTTGCGCTAAATCCACCATGATGCGGTCACGCTCATTTTTGGCCAAAATAGATGCCGCCGCGATGGATACGGATCGCGCATCCCCGGCGACCACTGATGCGCAGGGCGCGACCAAACCTGCCGGTTTTTTGTTCCCGTCAATCAATGCAAAGTCAGCAGGCGTCGACAAAGCTTCGATGGCTCGTTGCATGGCCAAGAGGCTGGCATTCAGAATGTTGAGGTCGTCAATCTCTTCGACGGTGGCAAGCGCCACGGCCCAGACCGCCCGCGACTTGATTTCGGCTTCAAGCGCCACGCGCCTTTTTTCCGTCAGCTTCTTGGAATCGTTAAGGCCTTCGGGAACGTCATAAGGGTTCAAAACAACCGCGGCTGCCACGACGGGCCCGGCCATCGGGCCGCGCCCGGCTTCATCCGCGCCGGCGATTGCCGAAAACCCGCGCGCGCGCAAATCAAGCTCGATGTCATAGTTCGGAGTGCTCATGGAACCGAAGAAACGCGAAATTGCGCCAACAGCAACAAAAAAAGACAGGCCGAAGCCTGTCTAGGTGCGAGATGGTCTTGGTGCCACCTTACCGGTCTTCTCCGTTCCGGCGTTCGTTGTAACCCGACCATTCGCTGTAACCGCCGCGATGGCGGATGTGGGCGTGGCGGTGCACATCATGGGGCAGCGGGCGCGGCTGCAGGTTGTGATGCCGATGGGCGCTGTGACGACCATGATGCTGGTGCGCGCGGGGGCGATGGCCTGCATGGGGATGGGCGTGGCGCTTATGCGGATGCTTGTGCGCTTTATGTGGTCCATTGCGATAATGGTAATGCTTATGCACCGTTTTAGGACCGTTCCGATAAACGTGGTGCGGATGCGGCGCCCGGCGATGCACGACATGCCCTTTGGGCTTGTCATCGTTATGGTCATCGATCGCGTTCGCGATGGCCGCCAGTGCGGCGATGCCAATAATCGCTTTGGCAAAGTCTTCGCCATTTGCGCGCGCTGGGGCGGCAGCAACCGAAACAAGGGTTGCGGTGGTAACTATAAGAGCAATGAACTTGCGGTGCATAACGGACTCCTTTCAAGCCTTGGGGAACAAACCGCTCCAACCGGGGCGGGATATGCCACCCACTTGCTGCCACACCCCAAAGACAGGCAATATCCGCGCTCTGTTATGGGATAACAAAGCACGGAACCGCCTGTTGTTATTGAATTTCAATGACTCACGTCGCAATCTGCGGTCATGAAAACCACCTTATTCATATGCCTGTTGGCGATCGCCTTAACCGTCGGTTCACACGCGTCTGCCGCGTGTTACGCGGATTACAAGGCCAAGCAGAATGACCCCTTGCGCCTGCACTATGGCGTCGCCGAGATCAGCGGCACCTGTTCCAAATCCGAAGCCACGGCGCAGTTAAAACAGCGCCTGTCTCGCAACGGCTGGACCTTGTTGAACGTTGTCGGGGTGTTTGGAGCAGAAGGACTGGACGGGAGGAAAGCCAATGCAGGCGCCTATTTCCTCCGTTACTGAGGCCCGCCAAACCGGCGCGCGACTGGTTTGGATCGGGATTGCGGCGATTGTTGCGATCCTCGCCGCGACCGCGATCCTCTTGTTCCTGACCTTGCCGGACGCGAATGCCTTCAACGCGCGGGTTGAACAGCTCTTTATCGAAAACGACGATTTGACGGCGCAGGCCGAGATAAAGTTGCTGGAAATTCTCGCCCAATCCGGCACTGCATTTTCCGACGTTCTGGCCAGTTACCGCGTGGCGATTTTCGTTCTTGTGATCTTCGCCACCGGTCTTTTGATCGCCGCCCTCGTTTTCCTTGTGATGCTGATCGTTTTGAACCGCCGAATTGCCCAGATTGAGCGGGTCGGCATTCAGGTCAACTCGCTTTTGATCAGCCGTGAGGAAAACACCGTTTACCTCAACAACCTCGATTTCAAACTGACCGCCGCCGCGATGGAGACGTTGTCGGTTCTGGCAGAGGCACGGATGGATGATGAAGTGCTGTCGGGTATTGAGCTAGAGGCCATGATATCCGGAAAATCCGCTGCGGATTGCGAAGAAGCCGCTGGCGCCACCCGCATCAAACGTTTGCGCGATACCTTGGGCAATCAGATTGTCAGCGAATTATTGGTCAAAAATATCTCTCGGCGCGGGTACATGCTGGCCATTGAAAAAGACGTGATCAAGATGATCTGACACCCCCATGATCCCGGGCTCCTGCCAGCTTTGGCAACAGCCTGACCTGCGCCGACTTGGATTGTTGGAATTTGTTGCCACATAATAGGATGCGCACAGGGCGCCCCTGGGGACAGTGATGAATATTCAGACAGGCGATTTGAACGATACTTATCGTATCGAGCTTCGGATGCTCGACGGTCGGGTAACAGCCTATCACCACGACACGATCGTTGCCTCAACGACGCGGGCCAAGGTGATGTATGAAACCCGCCTGGCCCCAACCATCTATTTTCCAATGGACGACATCCAGGCGGAAATCGTCGAGGTGTCCGACCTGCAAACCTTTTGCCCGTTCAAAGGCACCGCGTCTTACAGGGATATCAAGGTCGGCGACAAAGTCATTCCGAACGCGTTGTGGTGCTATGATGCGCCCTTGCCTGAAAGCGAAGGCTTGCATGGTTACGTGGGCTTCATGCCTGCCGCGGTGACGCGGCTGGACACCGAGGACGAAGAGCTCGGCGGCGCACCGGACCCCAGTTTGTCGGGTCCGCTGATTGACTGGCTGTTGCGAGATGCCCCAGCGATAGATCAACCTGAGCTGCTGGTGGCTCAATTGGCCAATCAGTTGATCGAACAAGGCATATCCATTTCGCGCATGAGCATCATGATCTGGTCGCTGCACCCGCTGATCGCCGGCAAGAACTATGTCTGGGATAAGTCGACCGGCGAGGTAAGCACCTATGCCCCATCTTATGAAATCCATGACCACCCGGCTTTTGCCAACAGCCCGCTGCGACATGTATCCAACGGCTTGGGTGGCGTGCGCCATCGCTTGGTGAATGCGCCCGTTGTTCCGGATGAGTATCCCATCCTGACGGACCTGCGTTCCAAATGGGCCACTGATTACGTTGCAATGCCGTTGCCGTTTTCAGACGGGCGCAAGAACGTCCTGACCCTGACCTGCGATCATCCCGCAGGCTTTACCACCGCAAACCTGGGCCTGGTGTTTGAATGCAGCTCGATCATTTCGCGGCTGTTCGAGGTTTTCACCCTCAAAGACAACGCGCAATCGATGCTGGAAACCTATGTCGGCAAACGCACCGGAACACGCGTGTTGGGCGGTGACATCCGACGCGGCGATGGCGACGAGATTGACGCGGCCATCATGTTCTGTGATATGCGCGGATCAACGCGGCTCGAACAGGAATTGGGCCGCGCGGCTTATATCGACCTGCTCAACAGCTTTTTCGAAACCGTCAGCAACCTTGTTGAATCCCATGGCGGCGAAGTCCTGAAATTCATCGGCGATGCTGTGTTGGCTGTCTTTCCAGCCGACGATGATGCGGCGGCCGCATGCCAAAACGCGGTGCAGGCGGCGATCCATATTGTACGGCACCTAGAAAACGAGGCCGCGCCCAATGCAACCGGGGCGCAATGCCAATGCGCCATTGGGCTCGCGTTCGGCCAGGTGACCTACGGCAATGTCGGCTCGCGCGAGCGGCTGGATTTCACCGTGATTGGCCAACCGGCAAATATCGCGGCGCGGCTAGGCGATTTTGGGAAAGTGACAAATAACCCGATCGTGGCAACCAAGGACCTTTTGCCAGATGAAACGCCCGGCCTTTATTTGGGGGCCCTCAAACTGCATAACGTATCGGCATTGATCGATGCGGTTGCCGTGAAACACTGACACGCAGAAACCGTGAATCCTGACGCGCGTTTTTCAATTCGCTTTGGAAAGAAACCAAGCAGTGACTTAAATGGATAATTTCAGGTTGTGTGAGCGCAATCGCGATTGACAGCATGTCGTGAACATGTGAACGGCAGTACCGCATCCATAAATAGGGCGTGGAACCTAATTCATGCGAATCGCGGTGACAGGTGGTAGCGGCAAGGCGGGGTATGTTGCATTGCAATACCTGTCTGCGATTGGGCATCATTGCATCAACGTTGACAAACGGGCGCCCAAATCGGCAAACCACACCTTTCGACCTGCCGACTTGACTGATTACGAAGCCGCTTATTGCGCCTTTGACGACATTGAGGCAATTGTGCACTTTGCCGGCAATTCGGAACATGACAAAGGCCATTGGGACGCCGCAGATCGATTTGAAAACAATGCTTTGTCCATGTTTAATGTTCTGAACGCAGCACATGCTCTGGGCATCGGTAAGGTCGTCTGGATTTCATCGCAATCGGTATATGGGGTACCTTTTGCCGCGGTATCACCCAAGCGTTTCCCATTAACCGAGGACTCGCCGCGAAATCCACAAAACGGATATGCGCTGACCAAGTCCCTTTGCGAAGACATGGCGCAGTCTATGGCTCGTATGTATGGACTTCAGGTCATCGGTCTTCGCGTGCCGAGCATCTTTTTCCCCGAGGGAGGGACAAACGTCAGCTATCAGGTTGTTTCGAGATTCTGGCACGATACCAGCGCACGAAAATTCAACCTTTGGGGATATGTGGACGTCCGTGACCTGGCTGCTGCGGTGGAATTAAGTCTAAAATCCGAATTATCCGGCGCAGAGACTTTCAACATCGCCGCGGATGATACGCTAATGCAACAAAGCACGAGAGACCTCATTACAGAGCATTTTCCACAGGCAGAGTTCAGCGAACACCTTGCCCCGTTTTCCGCACTGATCAGTTCGGGAAAAGCCCGTGACCGACTCGGCTTTGCTCCGCGGCACAGCTGGCAAAGTGTTCTCGGCCTTCAGCGCGAACATATTGAGGGAAGTCTTCTGAAGCTTTCGAGCACAAGATCTCGTTTAAGCGTTGTCACGTGATCCGTTTTCCACCCATTAAAAACCGAAACATTTGACCGTTTGATCAACGCGTACAAAGAGAAACAGTTGCTCTTGACAACTTTTCGTTTTCAAGACAATCGATTGTCTTTGCATCGAAATCGAGGACACTTTCGGCGGTAACAGGTCGCTCAGCTTGTAACTCGCAATTGGCGTGAGATCTTTGGCGGCACTGTTCTGCCGGTTCTAGATATTCTTGGCGGCGCCGATTTCAGCCGTGAAGATTTGGATGTTATGTACAGTCTGGTCGAAAACAGTGAACAATCCGATGTCTGACCTACCACCCGCTGATGTCATCGCCGATATCTCGCGTCTGTACATTATGAACGGCGAATTCCGGTTCCAAGGACTGACGGGTGGAAGGACGAACAGACTATGGCGTATTGTCGACACAACAGGCAAGTGGGACGTGGTGCTGAAATTGTACAGCAAACCGGACTTAAACCCGTTGTTTCCAAACGATGCCGATGATGAAGAGGCAGCACTTAATCGGTTGTTGGGATCAGGCATCACACCTCAGCTTCTTGCAACTGGCGGTACCGCATCTGGCCGCTGGATAATCTATCGACATGTTCCCGGTCAATTATGGCGCGATGAACCAGAGAGAGTCGCTGGTGTTTTGTACACCGTACATAAAGAAAAGACTTGGCCCCAACTCCGACGAGCAGCCAATGGTAGCCAAGCCTTGGCCGAACAAACGAAACAGATTTTGATCCAGTGCGACAAACAGCGCCGAGGCCAATTACAGTTGCTTTGGCCCAGCACGCATATAGCGCCAACCGACGTCCTGACCCTGATACACGCCGACCCAGTTCCAGGAAATATTGTGGTGACCGAAAACGGTTTGTGTTTGATTGACTGGCAATGTCCTGCACTTGGTGATCCTGCCGAAGATCTAGCACAATTTTTGTCTCCTGGAATGCAAGGGCTTTATGGAAACCAACCTTTGACGGCCACGGCGCGGGGCAACTTTCTTGCCGCCTACCCAAATCAGGATGTGGTGATGAGGTTCCGCCGGCTAGAG
Source organism: Paracoccaceae bacterium (assembly GCA_965198725.1). Classification (GTDB taxonomy): domain Bacteria; phylum Pseudomonadota; class Alphaproteobacteria; order Rhodobacterales; family Rhodobacteraceae; genus CBDAPX01. The sequence goes on along the minus strand of CBDAPX010000001.1, from coordinate 763,322 downwards.
CCCTGGTTCCGTTGGCGTAACACCGCATATTTCGCGTGGCGTGTGGCACAAGGGGACGCGGATTACGCGCGTGCATTCGATGTGGAATGCGCGGCCCTTGCTAAGCAAACCGATCTTTAAGCGCGAGGCCGGCATAAACGCCGGGCATCAAAGCGCGCCTGGCCCGGCCCAGCGGAAACCGCGCCGGGGTTTTGCCCATGACTTGCGAGATCGCCGCGGCGTCGCCGGTGACCAAGCCCGCCAAAAGCTGCCCAGCATAGGTGCCCATCGCCACGCCGTTTCCGTGATAGGCAAAGCCCGCAAACATCCCTGAGTGGCCTGGGACCGCCCCAACAAATGGGGTCCGGTTGCGCGCCAGGCACACAAGACCAGACCAGGAATGGGCACTTTCCACATGGCGCCATGCCGGGAACATCGTTTCGAAATCCCGACGTGTCGCGGCGCGCGCCTGTCTTTGGGCGGACGCCCCACCGCCCAAGCCGCCGCGCCTGCCGAACAGAAACCGCCCGTCCGGCATCAGGCGAAAATAATGCAGAAGGTTGCGTGTATCGAACGCCATCTGGGCAGAGGTCCAGCCCTGCGCACTCAAGTCCGCGTCCGATAAAGGCCGCGTCACCAGAACGTTCGACTGCGTCGGCATATACCGGCCCGCCATCCAGCCGGGCATGTCTTCGCTGGAATACCCGTTGGTCGCAATGACGACGGCGTCGGCGATCACCCGCCCTTGCGGCAACACAATGGTATGACCGCCCCCGGTTTTGGTAATCTTCCTGGCCGGACTGTTCTGTCGCAGCTGGGCACCGGCACTGGCAGCCGTGCGTGCGAGCCCAAAGAGGTACTTTCGCGGGTTCAGCGCAAAACCAACCGGAAGGGTCAGCGCCCCATGAAACCCGGCGTTCAGCCCATGCGCGGCAAGATCCGCCTTGTCGATCAGGATCGGGGATGCGCTGTGCAGCGCGGCAAAGGCGTCGGCCTCTTCTTTCAGACCGGCCACCGCCCCCGGGGTGTGGGCCAATTGCGTTTCGCCATCCGAATGACGGTCCACGTCCAGACCCAACCGATCGATCAAACCCTCGGCCACGTCAACCGCAGCGATTTCGGCCTGCCGATAAGCTTGGGCCGCCCGCGCCCCATGTTGGCGCACCAATGCGGCATCCGAGATTTTGCTGCCGCCGATACAGCAAAAACCACCGTTGCGCCCCGACGCGCCCCAACCGGGTGCTTCGGCCTCCAGGACGACGACATCCGTCCCCTGCTCTGCCAGATGCAGAGCAGCAGACATACCAGTGAACCCACCGCCGATGATTGCCACGTCACAGCGTGTATCACCTGTTTGGACATCCCATTCGGGCGCGGCAATCGTTTCATCCCACCAACAGGTATCCCGAGGACCGGGCCCATAAACATGTTCAGAAAAGATCCGCTTCATGTGGTGCGCGCGGCGGCTTGTTCTTCCTGTTGTTGCTTCACCGCTGCGCGTTTGGAAATCAACGAGGCGCTGATGACACCGACCGTGACCAAGGCAATCATGATGGTCGACAGCGCATTGATCTCTGGTGTCACACCCAGCCGTACAGCCGAGAATATTCGGATCGGCAGGGTTGTTGCCGACGGGCCAGAGGTAAAGGACGCGATCACCAAATCGTCCAGCGACAGCGTGAACGCCAAAAGCCAACCGGAAATCACGGCGGGCGCGATAATGGACAGGGTCACCAATCGGAAGGTCTGGAAAGGGGTCGCGCCAAGGTCCAGCGCGGCCTCTTCAAGTGATCGGTCGAAACTGACCAAACGCGACGACACCACGACAGAAACATAGCACATCGAAAACGTCGTATGCGCCAGAACAATCGTCAGCACACCACGGTCCAGACCGATGCCGATAAACAGCAACAACAGCGACAGACCGGTGATCACCTCTGGCATTACCAGCGGCGCATAGATCATACCCGAAAACAGGGTCCGCCCGGCAAAGCGGCCGCCGCGCACGAGGACATAGGCCCCCATCGTCCCCAACACGGTCGCAATGGTGGACGAGAAAACGGCCACCTTGATCGTGACCCAAGCGGCGTTCAGATAGGCCTCGTTCTGGAAAAGCTCACCATACCACTTGGTCGAGAATCCGGCCCAGACCGTGACCAGACGGCTTTCGTTGAAACTGTAAATCACAAGGATCAGCATCGGGATGTAGAGGAACGCAAATCCCAGCGTCAGCGACATCACATTGAACCAGCTCAGCCGTGTCATCCGTCAGCCTCCGCCTGTTTTTGCTGGTTCCGCTGGAACAGCACGATCGGAATGATCAGGATCAGCAACAAGACAACGGCCACCGCCGACGCGACCGGCCAGTCGCGGTTGGAAAAGAACTCTTCCCACAGCACTTTGCCGATCATCAGCGTGCCGGATCCACCCAACAGCGACGGGATCACAAATTCACCAAGCGTTGGGATGAAGACCAGGAAACAGCCTGCGATGATACCATTCCGCGACAGGGGAATAGTCACCAGCCAAAAGGCTTGGATGCGCGAGCATCCCAGATCCTCTGCCGCCTCGATCAGGGACGCGTCCAAACGGTCCAGTGCGGCATAGATCGGCAGGATCATGAACGGCAGATACGTGTAAACGATACCGATATAGACCGCCGTATTCGTGTTCAGAATTGTCAGGGGTTCATTGATGACCCCGATCCACAACAGGAACTGGTTCAGGAACCCTTCCTGGCTCAAAATCCCCATCCATGCGTAAACGCGGATCAGAAAACTGGTCCAGAACGGCAAGATCACCAACATCATCAGTGTCGGGCGCCATTCGACCGGTGCACGCGCCATCGCATAGGCAACGGGATAGGCCAGAAAGAGCGTCAGCACGGTAGAAACCAACGCGATCCGAAGGCTCGATAGATAGGCTTTCCAATAAAGATCGTCGGTGGTCAAAAAGACGAAATTCTCAAAATCCAGTTGCGACAGGAACGCGCCGATCCCCTCATCCCAACTGAACTGCGGGACATAAGGCGGCCTTGCCAGAGCGACATCTGACAAAGAGATCTTGAAAACGATAGCGAACGGGATCAGGAACAGCGCCAAGAGCCAGAGATATGGCACCGCTATGAGGATAAACCGCCGCATCAGTCCGCCAACATCACACCCGCCGAGGCCGACCATGACAGCCAGACGGGGTCTTCCCACGTGATATGCCGATTGGCGATGCGCCGGGTGTTGGCGGTTTGCGCCTTCACGATGGTGCCGGTCGGCAGTTCGACGTGATAGGTGGACAGGTTGCCCAGATAGGCGATGTCCAAAACTTTACCCTGAAGGCTGTTTTCCGCATCTTCCGGTTTGTCGACACTGATACGGATTTTCTCTGGACGGATTGCCAGATGACAGCTTTGACCGTCCGAAAACGTGTGCGACGAGTTGGCGATCAAAGGCGCAGCACCATCGCGCCAGGCGATCTTGTACTGATCAGGCCCGGTGGATGCGCTGGTCCCTTCGATGATATTCACATCTCCGATGAAATCGGCGACGTAAACGGAATTGGGCATCTCATAAATATTGGCAGGGGTATCGGCTTGAATGATCTTGCCGTGATCCATCACCGCGACCCTGCTGGCGACGGTCATCGCCTCTTCCTGGTCGTGGGTCACAATCACAAAGGTGGTGCCGGTCTTTTCCTGAATGTCCATCAGTTCAAACTGCGTATCCTGACGCAGCTTTTTGTCGAGCGCGCCTAGCGGTTCGTCCAGCAACAAGAGCTTCGGTGCTTTGGCCAGCGAACGGGCCAGTGCGACTCGCTGACGTTGGCCACCTGAAATCTGATGCGGTTTACGACGCGCGAATTGCTCGAGCCGCGTCAGTTGCAGCATCTCATCGACCCGGGCTTCCATGTCGATTTTCGGCATGTTGTCCCGGCGCAGACCAAAGGCGATGTTTTCCCAGATCGACAGGTGCGGGAACAGCGCATAGGACTGGAACATCATGTTCACCGCCCGCTTGTTAGGCGGCACAGGGGCGATATCCTGCCCGGCCAGCTCGATCAGCCCGTCGGTCGGCGATTCAAAGCCGGCCAACATGCGCATCATCGTTGTTTTGCCGCAGCCGGACGGACCCAGCAGTGCAAAGAACTCCCGCTCGTAAATATCGAGGCTCAGGTCATCAATCGCGGTGAATGAGCCAAACCGCTTGGTGACATTCCGAAATCGAATGAGGGGGGTTTCGTTGGGATCATCCCACGGAGCAAACACAGAAACGGCCAAAATCCGGACCTCGTCTTAATACAAAACGCGGGCCTGTTTGGCCCGCGTCATTCAGCACATCAGGTGCCGGATTTGATCTTGGTCCACATACGGGTCACGGTCCGTTGGACGCGCGCCGGATACGGCGTGGTTGTATAGAGATTTTCCAAGGTGGCCTCGTCCGGATAGATCGCCGGATCGCCGATCACGTCCTCTTCCAACAGCGGCTGAGATGCCACGTTGCCATTGGCGTAATAGACATAGTTCGACGCATCCGCCATGTTCTGCGCATCCATGATAAAGTTCAGGAATACATGCGCCCCTTCCGGGTTCGGTGCATCAACCGGGATCGCCATTTGGTCGAACCACATCAGCGACCCTTCGGCAAAGGCGTGGTATTCGATTTCCACCCCGTTGTCCGCTTCGGCAGCCCGGTCGCGGGCTTGCAGGATGTCACCTGACCAACCGACCGCAACGCAGATGTCACCATTGGCCAGCGCGTTGATGTATTCGGACGAATGGAACTTTTGAACATAGGGCCGCACGGCGGTCAGAACCGGCTCTGCCTTGGCAATCACGTCCGGATCGTGGCTGTCCGGGTCTTCGCCCAGATATTGCAGCGTCATCGGAATGATCTCTGCCGGGGCGTCCAGAATGTGCACACCGCAGGCCTGCAGTTTTTCCATGTTTTCCGGTTTGAGAACCAAATCCATGGAATTCAGCGGGGCATCGTCACCCAGGATCTCTTGAACCTTGCCGACATTCACACCGATGCCGGTCGATCCCCACATGTAGTTGATCGAATAGGCATTGTCCGGGTCATACTGCGCTGTGCGGGATTCGATGACATCCCACATGTTTTCCATGTTCGGCAGCTTGGACATGTCCAACGGCTGAAACGCGCCGGCGGTGATTTGCCGTTGCAGGAACGTGCCAGACGGCACAACAACGTCATACCCTGACCCACCTGCCAGCATCTTGGTTTCCAGAACCTCGTTGCTGTCGAACACGTCGTAAATCAGTTTCAGACCGGTTTCTTCTTCGAACTTGCTCAGCAGTTCTTCGTCGATGTAGTCGGACCAGTTATAGACCCGCACCTCATCCGCTGACGCCACCGAAGCGAGCAGTGCGACGGCGGCGGTCAGGCCGACAGTTTTGTATTTCATTTTTTACTCCCCGTGGATTGGACCGCGTTTGACGGGCCCACGCTTGATTTGATCAAGTTTTGCACCTGCGATCAACACCGGTTATGTTTTCATGCAGAACATCGCGTCGCAAGGGAAGTTACATGCGTTCAAAGGGACCCGCAGAAGACATGCTGAAAAAGAAGGCGGTTCAACCGGCAGAAAGCACCGCTGCCGTCCCTGCCCATGAACAGGTCTACCAAATTTTGCGCGAACAGATTCTTTTCGGCGAAATGGCCCCCGGTCAGGCGGTGACCATCCAAGGCCTCACGGACGCGCTTGGCGCCGGAATGACGCCCGTTCGTGAGGCGATAAGACGGCTCATTTCCGATGGAGCGCTGATCTTTCAGGGCAACCGCAGGGTCAGCGTGCCAGAGCTTTCTGCCTCCGACATCACGCAAGTCATTTATGTCAGAAAATCAATAGAATCAGAACTTTGCCGCCTTGCGACCTTACGCATTTCAGGCGCTGAAATCTCGAAGATGCACGACATTGATACCGAACTGGACCTCGCAATTGAACGGGGTGATGTGCCCGGTTACCTGATCCAGAACTATCGCTTTCATCAGTGTCTCTACCATGCCGCAGGCGCGCCAATTCTGGCCGAGGTCGCCGACCGGCTCTGGCTGCGGTTCGGTCCTTCTTTGCGGGTCGTGTGCGGGCGCCTGGGAACCCAGAATCTGCCCGATCTGCACAAAGACATTCTTCAAGCCTTGCGATCAGGTGATCCGGATGCAGCTGCCACCGCCATGGCGCTGGATGTTGAACAAGGTATGGAGCAGATTGCCAAAGACTTGCGCGACAGTGTCACGCAACCCTGATTCGATTGACAGCAAATAATTTGATCATATTTTGGGGATGTCCCATTTCAGGAGTCGCCCCATGCCTTCCATCACCAACCATATGCCGACCGCAGAGCTACAGGCGCTTGATGCCGCGCATCACATGCATCCGTTCACGGCTGGCGGCGAGCTGGCGGAAAAAGGTGCGCGTGTCATTACGCGCGCGAAGGGTGTTTACCTGACCGATAGCGAGGGGCATGAAATTCTCGACGGAATGGCCGGGCTGTGGTGTGTAAATGTCGGCTACGGGCGTTCCGAATTGGCCGAAGCCGCGGCGCGTCAGATGCGCGAACTGCCCTATTACAACACGTTTTTTCAAACGACCCACGTGCCTGCGATTGCCTTGGCCCAAAAACTGGCGGAACTCGCACCCGGTGATCTGAACCACGTGTTTTTCGCGGGATCAGGGTCTGAGGCGAACGATACAAACATTCGGATGGTGCGCACCTATTGGCAGATCAAGGGCAAGCCGTCGAAATCCATCATCATCAGCCGCAAGAACGCTTATCACGGATCATCCGTTGGCAGCGGCAGCCTTGGTGGCATGGTGCCAATGCATGAACAGGGTGGCATGCCGATCCCTGATATTCATCACATCAACCAACCGAACTGGTGGGCCGAAGGCGGCGATATGACGCCCGATGATTTTGGAGTAGCCCGCGCCCAGGAATTGCAAACGGCGATTTTAGAGCTGGGAGAGGACCGTGTTGCGGCCTTTATCGCCGAACCGGTTCAGGGCGCGGGCGGTGTTATTGTTCCGCCCGCAACGTATTGGCCGGAGATTCAGCGCATTTGCGACAAGTACGACATCCTGTTGATCGCCGACGAAGTGATCTGCGGCTTTGGGCGAACCGGCAACTGGTTCGGCAGCCAGACCATGGGCGTTCGCCCACACATTATGACCATCGCCAAGGGGCTCAGCTCTGGCTATCAGCCGATTGGCGGCTCGATCGTTTGTGATGAGGTGGCAGAGGTCATTGGCAGTGGCGAGTTCAACCACGGCTACACCTATTCCGGCCACCCGGTGGCCAGTGCTGTTGCACTCGAAAACCTGCGCATTATCGAAGAAGAAGGGATCGTGGACCACGTGCGCGATGTCGCGGCACCGTATCTGAAAGAACGCTGGGAAAGCCTGACGGACCACCCGATGGTGGGCGAGGCAAAAATCGTCGGGCTTATGGGCTCTATCGCGCTAACCCCGAACAAGGAAAGCCGAGCCAAGTTTGCCTCTGATCCCGGAACGGTCGGGTTCATTTGCCGCGAACGTTGCTTTGCCAACAATTTGGTGATGCGCCATGTTGGCGACCGGATGATCATATCCCCACCACTGGTGATCCAGCCAGACGAAATTGACACCCTGATCAGCCGGGCCCGCGTCGCACTGGATGAAGCCTATGCCATCGTGAAGGAACAGGGTCTGTTTCAGGCGGCCAACTGATGACTTTTGATCCGCAGCCGTTTTTGCAGGGCCCGAATTTGACGGTCCGCCCGATGGTGGCTGCGGATCACTTACCACTCCACGCTGCAGCGAGCGATCCGCTGACGTGGGAACAGCACCCGTCACCAGACAGGTACAAACGCGCAGTATTTGACCCTTATTTCGCGTTTCTTTTGTCCACTGGAACCTGTGTTACGGTTGTTGAAACGGCGCTGGACCGCGTTGTCGGATGCTCGCGGTATTATTTCGCGCCGGGCCGTGAAGATGGCGTGTTTATCGGGTTCACCTTTCTCGATCGCAAGCTCTGGGGCACGGGCGCGAATTTCGAGTTGAAGACTTTGATGTTCGAACATGTGTTCAAAACCAACGACGAGGTCTGGTTGGACATCGGTCCGGACAATATTCGATCGCAGAAGGCCGCACTCAAAGTCGGTGCCGAACTGGCTTACGAAGATCAATTGGACCTCGGCACAGGATCCAAGTCTCATTATTTGTGCTTTCGCGTTCGGAAAGCGGACTGGGAACAGCTTAAGGCCAAGGTAACAACCTGACCTGACGCACAAATTAACAGCAGCGCGGTCCATTTGACGCTTTTTCAAGCGATAGTGTTGCGTCGCCGGCCTCGGTTGTGGTTCAGTCTCCGTGCAAAGCGCAGTGTAAAACTGCCATGACAAATGGGTAGTGCCTTTTGGACGGGTCATCCAATGATGCGTTTGTTGAAATCGAACGCGTGCAAAAAAGCTATGACGGCGAGAACCTTGTCGTCAAAGATCTGAACCTCGTCATGCCCAAAGGCGAATTCCTGACAATGCTTGGGCCCTCGGGGTCCGGTAAAACCACCTGCCTGATGATGCTGGCCGGTTTTGAAACGGCAACCCATGGCGATATCCGGTTGGACGGTGTGTCGATCAACAACATCCCGCCCCACAAGCGCGGCATCGGCATGGTGTTCCAAAACTATGCGCTTTTCCCGCACATGACGGTGGCCGAAAACCTGAGCTTTCCGTTGGAAGTCCGCAAAATGGGCAAGTCGGAACGCGAGGAAAAGGTCAAACGCGCGCTGGATATGGTTCAGATGGGCGCGTTTGGTGGCCGACGTCCCGCCCAGCTTTCGGGCGGTCAACAACAGCGCATCGCTTTGGCCCGCGCCCTCGTTTTCGAAGCAGACTTGGTCTTGATGGACGAACCGCTGGGCGCGCTGGACAAACAACTGCGCGAACATATGCAGTTTGAAATCAAACGCATTGCTGACAACCTTGGGATCACAGTGGTGTACGTGACCCACGACCAGACCGAAGCGCTGACAATGTCCGACCGCGTCGCCGTTTTTGACGATGGACGCATTCAACAGCTGGCGCCGCCTGACCAACTGTACGAAGCGCCCGAGAACAGCTTTGTTGCGCAGTTCATTGGCGAAAACAACACGCTCGAAGGCACCGTCAAAGAGATGAAAGGCGGAACGGCTCTGGTGCAACTGGATGATGGCGAACTCATCGACTGCAAGCCGGTGAATGTCGATCAGGCCGGTCAACGCACCCGCGTGTCCATTCGCCCCGAACGGGTCGAATATAATAAGGACCGGTTGCAAGAAGGCGCGCATACGCTGAAGGCCGAGGTTCTTGAATTCATCTATATGGGCGACATTTTCCGCACCCGCCTGCGCGTCGCCGGCAACGAGGAATTCATTATCAAAACACGGAATGCGCCGGACCAAACCCGGCTGCAACCGGGCCAGCAGATCGAAATCGGCTGGCTGCCAGAGGATTGTCGCGCGCTTGACGCGTGATGCAAGACGTTGCCCCGCTGGCCGGGGCGACTGACAAACGGTCGGATCGAACGCCCGCGGATCCGGCTCGATAATCTAAAGGGCAAAACTGGGAGTTAATGATGAAATTGACCAAAACCCTGATGGCAACCACCGCGCTGACAGTTGCAGCCGGTCTTGCCCATGCAGATGGCCATATGGCCAGCGAAATGACGATCGTCAGCTGGGGCGGTGCCTATTCGGCGTCGCAACAGAACGCGTATCACACACCCTACAGCGAAAAGACCGGCGTCAGCATCATCAACGATGAATCAAGCGCCGAGGCGGTGGCCAAGCTGCGCGCGATGAACGAAGCCGGCAATGTGACCTGGGACGTGGTTGACGTGGTTGCGGCGGACGCGATCCGCCTGTGCGACGAAGGTCTGGCCATGGAAATCGACGCGGATGAGCAACTGGCGGCAGCGCCAGATGGCACATCGGCTTCCGATGACTTCGGTGATCTTCTGGTCTCTGACTGCTTCATCCCGCAGATCGTTTATTCGACCACCTTTGGCTATCGTACCGACCTTGTTGGTGACACGCCGCCGACCGAAATCTGTGCAATCTTTGACATGGAAGCCTATCCAGGCAAGCGCGCATTGGAAAAGCGTCCGATCAACAACATGGAATGGGCGCTGTACTGTGACGGTGTAGCCAAGGACGACATCTATGACGTTCTTGAAACCGAAGAAGGCCAAGAGCAGGCTCTGGCCAAGCTCGACACCATCAAGGATCAAGTTGTCTGGTGGTCCGCTGGTGCGGACACGCCACAGCTCCTCGCCGATGGCGAAGTGGTCATGGGCTCGACCTATAACGGTCGTCTGTTCAGCGTGATCGAAGAACAGAACCAGACTGTTGGCATGCTATGGGACATGCAGGTGTTCGACCTTGACGGTTGGATCGTACCCACAGGTCTGAGCCCAGAGCGTGAAGCCCGCGCGCTGGACTACATCTATTTCGCCACCGACACACAGCGTCTGGCGGATCAGGCCAAGTTCATCAGCTATGGCCCAGCCCGTCTGAGCTCAGCACCGCTGGTGGGTCAACATGCCGATCTCGGCATCGATATGGCACCGCATATGCCGACCGATCCGGAAAACGCGGCGAACACCCTGCTCTATAACTATGAGTTCTGGGCAGACTATCGCGACGACATCGACAGCAAGTTCCAAGCTTGGCTGGCGCAATAAATTGATCCTGGGCCGGGGCGGTTGCCGCCCCGACCCTTTCAAAAACGGCGTTAAGCCGTATCCGTGTGGAACGGGGACAACATGACCGATCAGACAACCCAAGGGCCCGTGCTTGCTGCGGATGGTACGCCGCTGAAACGCAGCCTTGCGCGTGCGCTTCGAATGCAGAAAATTCGTGCTCTGGCCCTGATCGCGCCCCTGTTGCTATTTGTTCTAATCACGTTCATCGCGCCGATTGCGGATATGCTGTTCCGGTCTGTCGAAAACCAGATCGTTTCCGAAACACTGCCTGAATCTGTCGCGGCACTTGAAACCTGGGACGCCAACAGCGGCACGGCGCCGGATGAGGCAGTTTTTGCCGGGCTTTACGTCGATCTGTTCATTGCCGAGGCCCAAAAACTGCACACCCGTTTGGGCACGCGCCTGAACTATGAACAGACCGGCGTGTCTTCGCTGTTCCGCAAGACAGGTCGTCGTGTCGGACGGTTTGACACCGACGCATACACCAAGCAATTCGAAGACCTTAATGAAAGCTGGGAAGACCCAGCCACTTGGGTTTCCATGTTGGGCGACGCAGGCAATCGCGCTGCGTTGCCGTTCACTGCGCGGTCCTGGGACCGCTGGACCGCTTATCTGATCGAAGAGGGCGATGATCCGGCCGAGGAAGATATCGAAGACTTTCTGTTCACAACCCTTTACCTCGACCTGATGCAAACAGGTGGCGATGGGGCCACCGATCCGCGCATCGCCGCAGCCGCCGCCGAGGTAGCGGGCTTTGAAACAGTCAGCCTCACCGCACAGTTCGAAGACGCTGACGAGGACTGGTTGGACCCGGAGGTTTGGAAAACGATCCAGACCTATGCGCCGAAATACACCAGTGGCTATTTCCTGAATGCCGTCGATATGCAGAAAGGCGCAGACGGGGCCGAGATGCGGCCAGAGAACCAACAGATTTACATCATGCTGTTCCAACGCACGATGTTCATGTCCTTGGTCATCACGATTTCCTGCATCCTGCTTGGCTATCCGGTCGCGTGGATTCTGGCCAACCTGCCAATGCGGACGGCGAACCTTTTGATGATCCTTGTCCTGCTGCCGTTCTGGACGTCGCTTTTGGTGCGGACGTCTGCCTGGAAAGTGATGTTGCAACAGCAAGGCGTGATCAATGATGTTTTGGTCTGGCTGGGTTTGGTCGATGATGCGGCACGGTTGATCATGATCAACAACCAGTTCGGCACCATCGTCGCAATGACCCACATCCTTTTGCCGTTTATGATCTTGCCGCTTTACTCGGTGATGCAAACAATCCCGCCGAGCTATTTGCGTGCGGCCAAATCGCTGGGGGCAACCAACTGGACCGCGTTCTGGCGCGTGTATTTCCCGCAATCGGTGCCGGGGATCGGCGCGGGTTCGATCCTCGTCTTCATTCTGGCCATTGGCTATTACATCACGCCCGAAATCGTGGGCGGCACCACCGGGACATTCATTTCGAACCGGATCGCCTATCACATCTCCAGCTCGCTGAACTGGGGACTGGCGGCCGCACTGGGGGCCATCTTGCTGGCGGTCGTTTTGGTGCTCTATTGGCTATATGACCGCATCGTCGGCATCGACAAAGTGAAACTGGGGGGCTGAACCATGGCGGCTTTGACACCTATCTCTCGGACCGCTGTTTCCTTCTATGTCCCGGTGGTGGCCGCCGCGGGCGCATTTGCCGGGATTTTCATTGGCACGGCCCAAGGCAGCACCATCATCGGCTTGCTGACGGGCGCGGTCATTCTGGCCGCTGTCGCCTATTGCATGACACAGCTGATGGACAACGAACGCACCATGCGCTGGGGTCTTTTTGCTGTTGCAGCTCTGATCGGGTCACTGTTGGGCGGTATGCCCGGCTTGGTCGTTGGCGGCATGTTCGGCTGGTTCTTTGGTTGGTTCACCTACTGGCTTTATGAAGGGCGATACCGCGCGCGGCTGGCCCCATATCTGACGCCCGGACAGGTCCTGTGGCATTACACGTTCCGCGTGATCTGCGGTGCGATCTTTGTATTCCTGATCACCCCGATCATCGTGGTTATGCCGCTCAGCTTCAATGCGCAGGACTTCTTTACCTTTACGCCGGAAATGCTGCGCTTTGATCCTGCGGGATATTCGCTGAAACACTACGAGGACTTCTTTACCAACTCTGACTGGCAAAACGCGCTGCGCAATTCGGTAATGATCGCACCAATGGCCACGTTGCTGTCGGTCAGCTTTGGCACGCTTGCCGCCATCGGTCTCAGCCAGCCGCATGTGCCGGGACGCCAAATCATTATGGCGCTGCTGATTTCGCCCATGATCGTGCCGCTGATCATTTCAGCTGCAGGCATGTATTTCTTCTATTCCCGGATCGGGTTGCAAGGCACGTATCTGGGCGTTGTTCTGGCCCATGCCGCACTTGGCATTCCGTTTGTGATCATCACCGTTACCGCGACGCTGGTCGGGTTTGACCGGTCGCTGACCCGCGCCGCCGCCAATATGGGCGCGAACTCGGTCACAACCTTTTTCCGGGTGCAAATGCCGCTGATCCTGCCCGGCGTGATCTCTGGCGGTCTCTTTGCCTTCATCACCTCGTTTGACGAGGTGGTCGTGGTTCTCTTTGTCGGCTCGGCAGGTCAGAAAACCCTGCCGTGGCAGATGTTCACCGGTCTGCGGGAACAGATCAGCCCGACCATTCTGGCCGTTGCGACCATTCTGGTTGTCATCTCGATCCTGTTGCTGACGGTGGTCGAATTGTTGCGCCGGCGGTCGGAACGACTGCGCGGGATGAGCCCGGGCTAAGAAGGCCGGGCTTACCGCACAACCGCTCCAACAGCCGAAGAGAGGCATAGCCGTCGGGGGTGAGGCCCCGGGCGACCTGATAGGCGCGCACCGCATCGATGGTTTTGGGACCGATCCGCCCATCGACGCCCAACGTGTCAAACCCGGCAGAGGTCAACCGCCGTTGCAGCTCTTCCCGCTCGGCAAAAGACAGCGCCCGATCATCACGCGGCCAGTCTGCGCGCAACGGACTGGCACCCGAGATCCGATCGCTCAGATGGCCGACGCCGATAACATAAGAGTCGGCGGTGTTGTAACGTTCCAGAACGCTGAAATTCTTGAAAATCATCAGGGCCGGGCCCTGTGCACCTGCAGGCAACAAGATGGACGCAGCGCCATGGTTCGGCACGGCCCCGCCTGCGGTCGACATCACGCCCAGCGCGGCCCAGTCCGACGGAGATTTTTCAATGCGCCGATTGACAAGCTGATAGTCAAACCCAGACGGCAAAGTGACCTCTACCCCCCATGGCTGATCCGTGACCCAGCCGAACCGCTTCAGATACGCCGCTGTTGAGGCAAGAGCATCAGTTGGATCGTCCGACCAGATGTCGCGCCGACCATCCCCGGTAAAATCAACGGCGTAATCTAGGTATGAGGTCGGCATGAACTGTGTGTGGCCCATCGCCCCGGCCCAACTGCCCGTCATATTGCGGGGATCGGTATCGCCCGCCTGAACAATGCGCAGAGCGGCGATCAGTTGCTCTTCAAAAAACGCGCCGCGCCGTCCTTCATAGGATAGGGTGGCCAGTGACTGAATGATATCGTTTCGCCCCCGGAACGCACCATAAGCGCTTTCCAAACCCCAGACCGCCACAACAACCTCTTTTTCGACACCGTATTGGCGTTCGATGCGGGTCAACGTGTCGTTGTATTTCGAGAGTGCTGCACGACCGTTTTTGATCCGCAAGTCAGAGACGGCGCTGTCCAGATACTCCCAAATCGCCTTGGAAAACTCTGCCTGGTTGCGATCACGGCGAATAATCTCTTCGTCCAAACCGACACCGACAAAGGCCCGATCCAGAACCGGGCGGCTGATGCCATGGCCCTGTGCGCGGTCCTTGAAATCGACGACCCAGCCTTGGAACCCTTGGTTAGAGGCTGAAACCTGCATCACCTGCAAAGCCCGCGTATCCGCGAGATAGGCGGGCCGCAGCGCGGGCCGCATGGATTCAGATGGAGCCGCAAAAGCGCCCAGTGCATTCGAAAGAATGGTAAGTCCGGCCAGACCGGTGACACACATTTACCTACGCCTTTTTGTTTCTCTGCTCGAAACAATGATAGCGCAAAAAGCGTTTCGGAAAAAGAAATGCGAACAGATAAGGCGTGCTTTTGCCGACCTGGCGCGCGTTTCAACGGCGGCGGCGCGTCACTTTGCGTTTGGTTTTGTCGGATTTAATCTTTTTCCGGACCGACTTACGGCGCGGACTGCGCCCTGCGGGGCTGACCCGGCCTCTCGGCATTTTCTTGCCTTCAATATCGAGCAGTTCGAGCTCTAACCCGCCGGTGACCGGCGTTGCCTGAGCCAGCCGGACGGTGACGCGTTGGCCAATGGCAATGACCGACCCGGTGTCAGAGCCCATGAGCGTGCCCGCCTCACGGTCAAAATGGAAATATTCCGAGCCAATGGATCGGATCGGGATCAACCCATCCGCCCCGGTTTCGTCCATTTTCACAAAAACGCCGAAGCGCGCGATGCCGCTGATACGACCTTCAAACTCGTTGCCAACGCGCTCGCTCATATAAGCGGCCAGATACCGATCCGTGGTGTCACGCTCGGCGACCATGGACCGGCGTTCAGTGTCGGAAATATGCTTGGCCGTGTCTTCCAGCCGTTCAATCTCGTCCGGCTGCAACCCATCCTTGCCCCATTTGTGCGTCGAGATCAGGGCGCGGTGCACGATCAGGTCGGCATAGCGTCGGATCGGCGACGTAAAATGCGCGTACTGCCGCAGCGCTAGGCCGAAATGGCCAAAATTCTCCGGGCTGTAATAGGCTTGCGTCATCGAGCGCAAGGTCGAAATATTGATCAGCTCAGCGTCATCCGTATCCGCCGCTGCGGCCAGAAGCTGATTCAAGTGACGGGTTTGCAGGACCTGCCCCTTGGCCAGATTGAACCCCGCCGATTGCGCCGTCTCTCGTAAAGCTTCCAGCTTCTTGGGGTCCGGTTCTTCATGCACGCGATACAGCAACGGGGACCTTTTCGCACCAAGCGTTTCTGCAGCCGCCACGTTGGCCAGGATCATGAACTCTTCAATCAGCCGATGGGCATCCAACCGGTCGCGGAACTTTACGGATGTCACTTTGCCATCGGCATCCAATTCGATATTTCGCTCGGGCAGATCCAGATCCAGCGGCTGGCGCATTTTACGCGCCGCGACCAAAGCCGCATATGCTGCGTAAAGCGGGCGCAAAACAGGCTCTAACAAAGGCTCTGTGCGATCATTTGGACGGCCATCAATGGCCTCTTGCACCTCTTCGTAATGAAGGGACGCGACCGAACGCATCAAACCACGCACGAATTGGTGGCCCACCTTATTGCCCTCGGCATCGATCTGCATCCGCACGGCGAGACAGGCGCGCGGCACCCCTTCGTGCAAAGAACACAAATCCCCAGACAGCCGGTCCGGCAACATCGGAACAACCCGGTCGGGGAAATAGCTCGAATTGCCGCGCTTGCGCGCCTCTCGATCCAGCGCAGAACCCGGCGTTACATAGGCGGCAACATCCGCAATGGCGACCCAAATGACATGACCGCCGGGGTTCTTGGGATCGTCGTCAGGGTGTGCGTAACAGGCGTCGTCATGATCGCGCGCGTCGGAGGGATCAATGGTCAACAAGGGGAGATCGCGAAGATCCTCGCGCCCTGACAACCCGACCGGCTTGGCCCGGTCCGCTTCCGCCATCACGGGGTCCGGGAAATTATCCGGAATGCCATGTTGATGGATCGCAATCAGCGAAACCGCGCGGGGTGCGGTGGGATCGCCCAACCGCGTGACCACCCGTGCGCGCGGCAATCCCATGCGGCCCTTCGGTCCAGCCTGTTCCGCCTCGACCAGCTCACCATCCTTGGCCCCTTGGCGCGCGTCCTCGGCCACGATCCACTCGGACTGCGCCGCCTTGTCGATGGGAACAATGCGCCCGCCCTCAGACAGCTTTCGGAAGACACCCAGGATTTTGCGCAGATTAGACCCTATTTTCCGGATCAAACGCGCCTCATAGGCATAATCTTGATCCTGCACCAATGTCAGCCGCGCCAGAATGCGGTCGCCTTCCCCCATCGCCGGATCACTGGCGCGGGGGATCAGCAAAATGACCGGTTCGACCCCTTCTCCATGCCATTCCAGCGGACGGGCAAACAGATCGCCGTCATCATCGGGTGCCTGGACCTGTAACACGCTGACAGGCGGCAAGCGATCCGGGTCGCGGTAACTCTTGTTGCGCTTTTCCAGATGGCCTTCGGCTTCCAGCTCTTTGAGCAGGCGTTTCAACTCGATCCGCTCAGCCCCTTTGATACCAAAGGCCTTGGCAATATCGCGTTTAGAGGTGAGGGTCGGATTGGCCGAAATCCAGTCTAGGATTTCTCGCTTTGTCGGAATGCGCGTCATAAGATTGGCCTATCATGACACCGTCAGACCGTCATGCGCAAAAGACTGTCTCGTCCTATAAATCCGAGGCTCGATCCACGTCGCGCAGCGTATCGACAAAGCCGATTGTCCGGTCCCCGAAACTGCGAACCGTGTCAGCCATGGCATGAGAGGTGGACCACCGTACATCGGTGAACAGGCTGGGCGGTAAGGACTCTGGGCGCCGTACCCCGACCAGCCAATAGCCACCGTCAGCCGCCGGCCCCAACACCGCGTCCGTCTGACCCAACTGACGAAAGGCCCGGTAAACGTGATGCCGCGCGATCCCGGGGATATCGGCGCCGATGATGCAAACGGGGCCTGGTGCCGCGCCTTGCATCTGCCGCTTCATCCGCGCGCCCAGATCGCCACCGCCTTGCCGGCGCTTTTCAAGATGTTTGGGCCAAATTCGGCTGTTTAGACCCTGAATTTCGGGCGAAACCGCAAGGACCAGCTGCCATCGCGGATCGTCCAGACGTCGTAACAGGGCCCGCGTTTGATGCCGAAACCACCATGCCGCCGGGATCAGGCCAATATCCGCCCCAAGTCGCGTTTTCACGCGGCCCGGGCGCGGTTCTTTGACCATCACAACCAACGTGCGGCGCGGTCGTATCATTTGGACGCAAAATAGTTGGTAAGAATCCGTTCGTAGACTTTCGTCAGACTCTGAATGTCAGAAATCCGAACGTTTTCATCAACCTGATGCATGGTTTTGCCGACCAGGCCAAACTCCACCACCGGGCAGTGATCCTTGATAAACCGTGCATCCGATGTGCCCCCCGTTGTCGAGAGGGCCGGGCGCAATCCGGTCTCCGCTTCCACGGCGCCTGCGATCAGTTCGGACAAATCACCGGGGGGCGTGACAAAGCTCTCTCCGGAAATCTTGATCCGCGTTTCGATCGTCACGCCATATTCCGCAGCAGCCGCTTCTACCTCTGCCCGCAGCCAATCGGACAGCGATGCGCCACTATGGGTGTCGTTGAACCGAATATTGACCGTGCCAGAGCAGCTGGCCGGGATGACATTGGTGGCGGGATTTCCGGTGTCGATCGTGACAATGGCCAACGTTGAAGGATCAAAATGATCCGTGCCCTTGTCCAGTTCATGCGAGGCTAAGCGATCCATCAACCGCGCGATGGCTGGCATCGGGTTCTTGGCGCGATGCGGATAGGCGGCGTGGCCTTGCACCCCTGTCACGGTGAAAAAAGCCGTCATGGACCCACGCCGACCGATTTTCATCATATCGCCCAGCTGATCGGGACAGGTCGGCTCGCCCACCAGACAGACCGACATGCGCTCTTGCTCATAGGACATGTGATCCAGCAAAGCCGTGGTTCCGTCCAGCGCGTCGCCCTCTTCATCACCCGTGATCGCGATCACGATGGCCCCATCGGGCGGCGCGGTCTCTACCAATTTAACGGCCGCAGCGACGAAGGCCGCTACACCCGATTTCATGTCGGTCGCACCACGGCCATACATCACGCCATCCTGCGTTTCCGCGCCAAAAGGCGGTTTGGTCCAGTCATCCGGATTGCCAATCGGAACCACATCCGTGTGCCCATTGAACCCGAATGTCCGTGGATGAGCCTTATCCCCCCACCGGGCAAAAAGGTTGCTGACACCACCACGATCCACACGAACACACTCAAACCCTGCATCTGACAGAATGGTTTCCAACAGCACCAACGCGCCCCCCTCCTGGGGCGTAACAGACGGGCAGCGGATCAAAGCGGCCGTCAGATCAACGGGATCTACATGGGACATCTTAACTCTCTTGCAGCGGGATTTTCCCGCGTTTTCGCATAAACCGTCGGCATTACAAGCCTTTGGCAGCTTTCCTCTTAACAGCACGCGCCGGTGCGTGCTACGATTCACCGAAACATGGGCGAGCAGTTGCCCAAAACAATATGTGATCGTTACCGACATGCGCCGGTTGGGCATGTCTGTTTTGGTAAAATCGGCGCGGGCCATCCCGCCCGCAATGTGCAGGTTCAGCAATGGCGTGGCTATCGCTTACGACGGAAGACAAGCGTTTGTTCGACGCGTCGGGTCTGGACGGCTCCGCACAGGCGGACCGCTTTGGCCACTTGAACCGTGGCTCCATCGTCATTGAAACCCGCCTGTCGCCGCAAAAGAAACCACAGCATCTGCTTCAGTTTGAGCGCACCGGTCCCAACCCCATCCGGCTGAGCCTGCAAGCCATTCCGGGTGGCAGTCTGATTTTCGTTCTAGATCAGGACGGTGATGTCCTGCACCGAGTGATCGACCTGACCGATGCCGGACGCACGGATATGGTGCGTTTGACCTATTCCTGGTACGTTGCCGCTTCTGCTGGCCGACTGACCGTCGAACGCACGGACAAAGAGGTGCCGGTTATTTCCACGACCACGAGCCCCAAGGCCCTGTCATTGGACGACTTGTTCCTATTGGCAAACCAAAGCGGCGACTGCTTTTTGTCGCCGGATGTTGCCTATGTTGCCGTGTCAGACAGGATCGAACCCATTGGCCCGATGCCAAGCCTTGTTCTCAGCACACCGATTGCAACGCCAGACGGCTATCGTCACGCCGGAGATTTAAAGCGCGGCGATGTCGTTTTGACGGCGGATGATGAAATTGTCCCGGTGTTGTACCAAATCCGACGCACAGTCCCTGCATGTGGCAGCTTTTCCCCGATCCACCTGAGAGTGCCGTTTTTTGGGTTAAAGCAGCCCGTTCAAACGGCGCCGACGCAAAGACTGGTGATATCGGGCTCGGAAGTTGAATACATGTTCGGGCATGAGGCGGTGCTGGTTTCCGCCGCGCATCTTGCAGCGGGGCGCGCGGCGTTTGCGACCCGCCCCAAGGCGGACTTCATCACGTATTGCCAGGTATTGTTGCCCGGTCATCAAACGATCGATCTGGCGGGTGCAGCTGCGGAAAGCCTTTTTATCGGGCGGCTGCGGCGTAAATCCGATCTGTTGAAAGCCAGTCTATTGGGACATGTGGATCGCAACACTTTGCCGGAACATGCCGGCTCTGTTCACCCGGTTTTGCACGCGTTTGACGCAATTGCGCTTGCTGAAGAACGTGTCGCCTGACCCACTGTCAGGCTTGCCCGCAGCGGGAATTGTTTTTAATCGTCGTCCAAACGGTTGAGTCGCACATTGAAACACATCTTAACAGCCATTCTTTTTGTTCTGACCTTCAACACATGGGCAGACGCACAAGACCTGACAGTCGCGACAGTGAACAGGCCACCTTTTTCCATGGTTGAAAACGGGGTCGACACAGGGTTTTCAATGGAATTGCTTGGCGCCTTGTCCGAAGCGCTGTCGTGGGAAGACTATACGATCGACCGCAAAGCCCAGTTCGGCGACATGCTCGATGCCGCTCAGACAGGTGCTGCGGATCTTGCGGTTGCAAACATCTCCATCACGTCCGCGCGCGAAGCGACAATGGATTTCTCTCAGCCCATCTTCGAAAGCGGTCTCCAAATTATGGTGCCGCGAGAAAGCAGCAATAACCTCGCTATGCTACGGGCGATTTTGTCGCCTGACTTGTTGCTGGCGATTGTCGTCGCGTTCTTCCTTTTGGTTGGCGGTGGCATGACAATGTGGTTTTTCGAGCGCCGCGCGCAGCCCTATTTCGATCGCACCGCTGATGAGGCGTGGTTTCCATCCTTTTGGTGGGCCTTGAACCTCGTTGTAAACGGCGGCTTCGAAGAACGCGTGCCACGCACGATCTTTGGTCGCTTGTTTGCCGTGGTTCTGGTGATTTCCTCGCTGTTTGTCGTGTCGCTGTTCGTCGCGAAAATCACATCTGTAATGACAGTCGAGGCCATCACGGGCTCTGTCAATTCAGTCAACGATCTTTATGGACGCGAAGTGGCCACAGTGTCTGGCTCTACGGCAGCCGGGTTTCTTGAACGCCGCGATGTCGATTTCGTAGGCTTTCCCGGATTGGCGCCTATGCTGGCCGAATTCGAAGCCGGCAACTTCGATGCTGTCGTCTTTGATGCGCCTGTGCTGTCTTACTACGTGAACACGCAAGGGGCCGAGATTGGCACGCTCGCGGGTCCAATCTTTCTGCGTGAAAATTATGGCATCGTTTTTCCGACCGGCAGCCCGCTGGTCGAGAACGTCAATCAAGCGCTTTTGGCTTTACGCGAAGACGGGACATACGACGCCATTTACCGCAAATGGTTTGGCAGCCTGCGCTAGTCTTCTTCTGCCTCTTCCCCAAAATATGGCGTCATCTGCGCTACGATCACGGCATTTTCGTCCAAAGCGCGCTGCATCAATGCCCGCTCTTCGTCATCAATGTCATGCCCAAGGGCTTCGCGTTCTGCCAAGGTGCCATAGCCGGTGACATCAAGCGGGGCAGTATCGGCTTGCTTCAAAATCGCAACCGTTTCGCGCACCGCTTCGGCCTCATCCACGCCGCTGGCATAGCACATCAAGGCCGCCCCGGTCGCGTTACCCGGCAGGCCGTCGCCCTTTTTGCGCCCGATCTGAACGACCAGCGTGAATATCTGCTGCTTTGAGACTATGTTCTTTGTCATGCGCGGCCAATATCGCGGACCTCATCACATCGTCAAGCAAAGCGCAAATTTACATATACTTTGGCGTATATGTCCTGACCCAATTGAACGGGGCTTAACCTTTTCCCACGACAAGCGCTTCGACCCGAAAGGATAAATTCCGGTCCGGGACGGCACGAGCGGGAAGCGTGATGAGCAATTCAGACCAACTGAACATTGATACCAATGTCACGGCCGAAGACATGGCCGAAGCTATTTTTGGAGACGGGATAGAGATCACCAGTGCCTCGTTTTTTGGGGCTGGGTCTGCCTCTGGCATTTTTTCCAACGGGGACAATGCAGCCGATAACGCGACGCCGTCAGACACAGGCGTTATCCTGTCGACTGGTAAGGCTCAGGATTATTGGAACGACGGAAACGATGCGAATATCCGGGCCAATACAAGCACAAACCACGGCCTGAGTGGGGACAGTGACCTGAACGATATTGCCGGGGCAACGACCTATGATGCGGCCGGACTAGAGGTCACATTCGTCCCTACTGGCAGTGAAATTACCATGCAGGTCGTGTTTTCGTCCGAAGAATACCTGGAATACGTCGGATCCGGGTTCAACGATGCGGTTGGTATTTTCGTCAACGGCGTCAAAGCAGAGCTGACGGTCGGAGATGGCGACATCACGATCAACAACATCAATGATGAAAGCAATCAGAACCTGTTTCTGAATAACCCGGCAAATTCCGACCCTTTCGAAACAGAAATGGACGAACTGACGGTCACAATGACCCTCAAAGCGCCGGTCATTGACGGCGAAAATACCCTGAAGATCGTGATCGCTGATGGCGGTGACGGGGTCTATGACAGCAACTTGTTGATCGCCGGCGATTCCATTCAATCGGTTTTGGTCGCCGAGGATGACGACGTCTATATCACCGGGACCCAACCGGAATCCTTTGATGTTTTGGCCAATGACTACAGCGCGGACAGTCTGCCGCTGAAGATCACCGAGATTAACGGCCAACCCGTAAAACCGGGCGATTCCGTTCTGTTGTCGACCGGCGAAACGGTCACTTTGAATGATGATGGCACGCTCACCTTCACCGGTGACGGGGACTTTGGCGAAAACGTCTTGTCCTATTTGGTCGAAGATGACGAAGGCAACACGGATGTCGGTTTCATCAACCTGACAACAGCGGCCTGTTTCACCGCGGGCACCCGGATCGTCACCGTCAAAGGAGAGATCCGGATCGAAGACCTGAAAATCGGCGATCAGGTCATCACGCGCGACAATGGCTTTCAATCCATCGAATGGATTGGCCGCACCGAAACGGTCGCCCGGGGCAAAGATGCGCCGGTTGTTTTCGAAGCCGATGCCATCGGCAATCATGGCCGGATCGAAGTATCGCCAAACCACCGCGTGCTGATGTGCTCACCCAAGGCTCAATTGCTGTTCGGGGAACGCGAAGTTCTGGTCAAAGCCAAGGACCTTATCAATGACAAAACCGTCTGGAGCAAAGCCGACGGGTCAAAGGTCACGTATCTGCATATCCTGTTCCGTAACCACGAGATTGTGATTGGAAACGGCCTGCCAAGTGAGAGCTATCATCCCGGCGATTGCAGCATTGATGCGTTTGACGAAGAGACGCGCGCAGAAATCCTGCGCCTGATGCCGGAACTGGCCCAAGAGGGTAAAGATGCCTATGGGCCAGCAGCACGCGTATCGTTAAAGCGGCACGAAGCCAACGTGCTTTTGCAACAGATGTGACGGCTGCGCGGGATCAGTCCCGCAGCAGGTCGTTGATCCCCGTTTTGGACCGCGTCTTTTCATCCACGCGTTTCACGATGACGGCGCAGTAAAGGCTGACACCATTGGTGGACGGCATTGATCCGGACACGACCACCGAATAGGGCGGTACTTCGCCATACATGACTTCGCCGGTGGCGCGGTCGACGATCTTGGTGGACTGACCGATATAGACGC
Source organism: Paracoccaceae bacterium (assembly GCA_965198725.1). GTDB lineage: Bacteria > Pseudomonadota > Alphaproteobacteria > Rhodobacterales > Rhodobacteraceae > CBDAPX01. Next base: position 739,659 of record CBDAPX010000001.1, on the reverse strand, counting down.
CCATCCCCAGAACCGATCCTTCGCGGACAATAACGCCTTCGACAACTTCGGACCGGGCACCGATGAAACAGTTGTCTTCAATGATGGTTGGCCCGGCCTGCATCGGCTCCAGAACACCGCCAATGCCGACGCCGCCAGACAGGTGCACGTTCTTTCCGATTTGGGCGCAGGACCCAACGGTGGCCCAAGTGTCGACCATGGTGCCGCTGTCAACATAGGCGCCGAGGTTCACAAACGACGGCATCAGAACAACGCCCGGCGCGATATAGGCCGACTTGCGGACGATACAGTTCGGAACGGCGCGAAAGCCGGCGTCTCGCCATTGGTTTTCGCCCCAGCCGACAAACTTGCTGTCGACCTTGTCCCACCATCCGCCACCCTGAGGGCCGCCGGCCTGAATTTCCATGTCTTTCAGGCGGAAACCCAGCAAAACCGCTTTCTTTGCCCATTGGTTCACATGCCAGCTGCCATTCTCCAGCTTTTCGGCCACCCGCAATGTCCCGCCGTCGAGGGCGTTCAGCGTATCTTCGATGGCTTCGCGGGTTTCACCGGTGGTTGCCGGTGTGATGCTGTCGCGGGCCTCCCAAGCGGCTTCGATAGCGGTTTCAAGTTGCGCGTTCGACATGATCGATCTCTCCAGGGCAAAATCTCGGGTCGCATTGGCCTATAATCTCAGGACGCGTCCGGCACAATGCAGCATCTACAGGAAGGGGTCCGGCGCAATGTTCGCCCCACAGACCAAAACGGCCACGCGTTCTTGCGGTGCAGGGGTATAGGCCCCGGTCATCAAAGCCGCCAAAGCTGTGGCACCCGCAGGTTCCACCAACTGTCGCATTTCGCGCCACAAGACAGTCTGCGCTGCCGCGATGGCATCATCGCTGACCAAGACGGTTTGCAAGGATTGTTCCTGCGCCAGATCATAACAGATCTGGCCAATCTGCTTGGCGCCCAGCGCGTTGGCCGCAATCCCCGACACCTCAACATCAACGGGCGCGCCTTGCGCCATAGCGCTGTGCAGGGCGCAGGATGTTTCCGGTTCCACCGCGACAACCTTGCGCGCACCCTGTAACCAGGCCAGCGCACCGGCGATTAACCCACCGCCCCCGACGGCGATCAGCACGGTATCGGCCTGTAGCCCTTGTGCCTCCCATTCGCGCATCAAGGTCCCCTGCCCCTCAACGGTGGCTGGGGCATCGTAGGCGTGAATTTGCATTGCGCCACTTTCGGCCTCATAGGCGCGGGCACCGTCAAGAGCATTCGCATAGGCCCCACCGACGACCTCCAGATCCGCTCCGAGCGATTGGATCAAACCGATCTTTGAAGGCCCCGCCATTTCGGGGACAAAAATCCGGGCGCGGTGGCCCAGCTGACGCGCAGCATACGCCACGGCCGCCCCATGGTTGCCCCCGCTGGCTGCGACCAACCCGGCCGCCGGAACATCTTGGGACAGAAGGGTATTGAACGCACCTCTGGGTTTGAAACTGCCGGTGTGTTGCAGCTGTTCCAGCTTCATTTCAATGGCATAGGGCAAGCCAAAGCTATGCGTTGACAGCACGGGGGTTTGCCGCACATGGCCTTCAATCCGGGCAGCCGCCGCGTCAATTGCGTCTTTCCAAAGCATGCGATCCTCCATTGGCTGGTCATGGTCGCCCGAACCCTATAGGTCTGTCCTGTAAGCGCAAGCAGTGGAGCATCGGCGCATGAAAGAAGACATGCAGAACCGGTTTCGGGACGCGCGGCAAGATCGCACCGCCGCACACGAAGTGCCCCAAACACCCCAGACACAAAGCCCTTCCTATGAAGTGGCCTTCGCGGATGAGGATTTCATGTGCCGATCCGAATTGCGGCCTGTTCGGTTGCAGTTGGAACTGTTGAAAACAGAGATGTTGCTGGATGAAGAAGGTGTCGACAGCACAGTCGTTCTGTTTGGTGGCGCCCGGATTCCCGAACCCGTTGCCGTGGGCGAGGCACGCAGCCAGACACTGGCAGATCTCAACCCATTTTATGACGAAGCGCGTCAGTTTGCCCGGCTGATCACGGAACAGGCGATGGCAAATGGATCGCAACGAGACAATGTGATTGTCACCGGCGGCGGGCCCGGCGTGATGGAAGCCGGAAACCGAGGGGCCGTGGATGCAGGGGGGCGGTCGATTGGCCTGAGCATCGTGCTGCCGCATGAGCAAGCACCAAACGCCTATGTGACGCCCGGCCTCAGCTTTAATTTTCACTATTTCGCCATCCGCAAAATGCACTTCCTGATGCGGGCACGGGCGATTTGCGTGTTTCCAGGTGGTTTTGGCACCATGGATGAAATGTTTGAGGCCCTGACGCTTATTCAGACCGGCCGCATGCAGCGCGTGCCGTTCCTGCTTTTTGGCAAAGCCTTCTGGACTAAAATCATCAATTGGGACGCACTGGTCGAAGCAGGCACAATTGCGGCCAAGGATCTCGAGCTTTTCCGATTTGTCGAAACCGCCGAAGAGGCGCTCGACACAATCGCAAACTGGGGTCCGATCACCAAACGCGTGATCACTCCCGGGCGGGAATGATCACACAGCGCGCGCCGGAAGCTCGCCCAGCTCTACCCCATGCGGAAGCGTCGTCACGATCTGGCGTCCCGCGACATCCTTGATGGCATATCCATACCCTGCGAGGCGGAACTTCCATTCCCGCGCGCTCAAGGCCTTGTTGCGCTCACGCTTGAGCAAATCCAAAACGCCGTCTGCGACCATGGTGCCGCCAATATCTGCCTGTGGCATTGTTTCCTCCTGCCTTTCGTTTGTTGGCAATTTGGAAACTGACTGTTCACCATGTCCGAATTGTATCCCAATTTGGGCAATTTCAGGACGGCGGGAATTATGGGTTCAAACCCGCCTCGGCTGCGATCTCGCGTCGAGACTTCCGAGCCCGTTCGGTCGCGGATTTCAACTGACCGCAGGCCGCCATGATGTCTTCACCGCGTGGGGTTCGGATCGGTGACGCGTACCCGGCCTTGTAAATGATGTCTGCAAACTTGCGGATGCGATTGTTCGATGACCGTTTGTAAGGCGCACCCGGCCATTCGTTAAACGGGATCAAATTGATCTTGGCCGGGATCTGATGCTGATTGATGTGCTTGATTAGACGATGGGCGTCTTCGTCGCTATCGTTCACCCCGTTCAACATCACGTATTCGAAGGTTATCCGCTCTGAGTTTGACACTTTCGGATAGGCCGCCAACGCCGTCAGCAGCTCTTGGATATTCCAGCGCTTGTTGATCGGAACAAGCTTATCGCGAACATCATCCGTTGTGGCATGAAAGGAAATGGCCAACTGGCATCCAATTTCTTCCGCTGTCCGCGCAATCTCGGGCACGACGCCAGAGGTCGACAAGGTGATCCGCCGACGAGACAGCTGTATCCCCTCTGGATCCATCGCAATCTTCATCGCGTCGCGCACGTTGTCGAAGTTATACAGCGGCTCGCCCATGCCCATCAGAACGATATTCGACAAAAGCCGCGTTTCGTCCTTTGGCGCGCCGGGCACCGGCCATTCATTCAGATCGTCGCGCGCCATCATCACCTGACCGATGATTTCACCTGCGGTCAGGTTGCGAACCAGTTTCTGTGTGCCCGTATGGCAAAAGGAACAGGTCAGCGTGCACCCGACCTGCGATGAAACGCACAGCGTGCCGCGATCCTCTTCCGGAATGTAAACAACCTCAACCTCGTGGCCACCTGCGATCCGCACGAGATACTTGCGAGTGCCATCCTCGGACACTTGGCGCGAGACGACCTCGGGGATTTCGATGACAAAGGTCTCGGCCAACTGCACGCGATAGGCTTTGGCAAGGTTGGTCATGTCCGCGAAGTCGCGGACGCCCCATTGATAAATCCATTGCCAGATCTGGCCGACCCGCATTTTGGCCTGCTTTTCAGGGGTGCCATGCGCAATCAGCGCTTCGCGCATCTGCGCGCGCGTCATCCCGACAAGGTTGATCGGCCCCTCAGGCAATTTGCGGGGGATCGTCATAACATCCTGAGTGATCGGCGCGCTGGCAGACATGGGTTCAAACCCGCATTTTTGGAAACAGATGCGCCTTAATATAGAAAGCGGATCAAAAAGCAAAAGGTTTGCAAAGATGTCTGGTCTGACTATTGCGCATATCGCATGAGATCGGAGGTGCGCGCGCGGTTCAGCTCTACCTGGCAAGACGAGATTGCGATGCCAGTTCCCGATCCGCCACCAAAGGTCGTGCCCACGAATTCACAATGCGCATCACGGTAGCTTTCCCAAGCCTGCTGCCCTGCGGTCAAAGCCGGTTTGGCCATCTCGCGCCCTGTCACGTCGTCCAGTTCCGTTGCCGCGTCCATGGCAAAGCTCAAAGCCAGTTCCATTGCCTGTTGCGATCGCGTTTCCATGTCACCGACGCAGTTTCCGGTTTCGACTTGGGACGAGCTGTCGAGGCTGCACTCCAGGGATGGATCAGCCCAAGCAAGGGTTGGTGCGGCCAAAACGGCGCAGAGTAGCAGTTTTTTCATCCTGTCCCCCAAAGGGCAAAGTCACGCTGACCATAACGTGCCACTGCACGCAAAATATCGCAACGTTTGGTGGAAACAGCCCCAAACGAAAAAACCCTTCGACCTCTGTCGAAGGGTTTCCCATAGATACGAGGCGCATCAGGTTTTAGCTGGCACAGCGCTTTTCGGCATCCTCAACCGCGGCGGTGAAGCCGAGCAGCGAAAACATATCTTTGGTTTGTGTGCCGCGTGCGGACCGCGCGGTCAGTGTCGCCTGTGCCCCGCGCTTCATGGCGGTGATGATCTTTGCATCATCCGCAGCACTGGCCGGCCACGCCCATTCGCGTTCGTCCCATGCGGTCGAATTGTCGTCATCCGGAATGGTCATCAATTCAAATTCGTTTCCGTCGACGTTGAGGTTCACCGTGGAGCCCGGTGCGAACGGATACCCGCCGGTAAACGTCAATTGACCCTGCACTTCGGCGCTTGGCCGATAAAAAACGAACAGCCGGATGTCACCACGCCGCACGGCCACAACGCGCCCATCGCGCGTATTCACGGTTTCCTTGGGCGCAGACACGCTCCAACATTCGTTTGGATCCTGCTCTACGAACACGCTCCAATCGGTCATCGCCGCGACGCGGTTCGTGCTTTGCTCTTGCGCAACGGCAACAGGCGCACCCGCCAGACCCACGGCTCCACAACTCAAAACCAACCGCCTAAACCATGATCCCATTTGCCCAACCTCCAGACTGTTCTTAACTTCAACGCATCGAGGGGCGCTTACGGCTTATATCACCGTTTAGGAATGCACCCCGTCGGTTGCCGACGCAAGCACAGTAGCGTAACTAGCACAGCGGGTGAAAGCCCGATTGGCAACAATTCGCCAAGTTGTGAGGCGCGATATGACGCAACCTGTCCCTATGGTCAAAATCTGGCGTGGCAGCCTTTTGGAAAGCCTGCATTTTGGTCACGCTGTGATCTGCGATGCGTCTGGCCAAATCGTGCAAAGTTGGGGCGACCCCAACGCGGTGATTTACCCACGCAGTTCCGCCAAAATGATCCAGGCGTTGCCGTTGCTCACCTCTGGTGCGGCGGCGAAATTCGGGCTGACATCCGAACAGCTGGCGCTGGCATGTGCGTCGCACAATGGTGCGGCCATTCACACGGATCGTGTTGCTGCCTGGCTGAACGATCTGGGGCTGGCGGAGCCCGATTTGCGATGTGGGTCTCAGGTCCCCGCCGATCCGTCCGCGCAGGCCGCGTTGGTCAAAAGTGACGACAACCCTTGCCAGATACACAACAATTGTTCCGGAAAACACGCGGGCTTTCTGACCCTGTCTCAGCACTTGGGGGCCGGTCCGGAATACATCGATATCGATCATCCCGTGCAATCCGCTTGCCGCGCAGCGTTCGAAGAAACAACGGATGAGGTCAGCCCAACTTGGGGGATTGACGGCTGCTCCGCCCCGAATTTCGCGAGCACATTGCATGGCTTGGCTCGGTCCATGGCGTGGTTCGCCTCTGCGCATCAACGATCCGGACGAGCGGATGCGGCGGCGGTTTCCTTGAGAAACGCGATGATGCAGCACCCAGAGCTTGTCGCGGGAGAGGATCGCGCCTGTACGGTTCTGATGCGTGCGATGAAAGGTCAAGCGGCGATCAAAACGGGGGCGGAAGGTGTTTTCATTGCCATCCTGCCCAGCCAGCAGATGGGCATCGCGGTCAAGATCACCGATGGCGCAACGCGCGCCAGCGAATGCGTCATCGCCGCGCTATTGATGAAACTGGGCGTTTTGGATGCCGATGACCCCGTCACGCGGCGGTTCATCAACGCACCGATCACAAACCGTCGGGGCATTGAAACGGGCAGGATGCGCCCTGTTGCTGCGTTGCATTAAGTGGCGAAGTCGGACCGCGCGTATCCCTGAATGTACAGCAACGCGGTCAGGTCACCGTGATTGATGCGCACATCGCACTCTGCCGCCACGGCAGGTTTTGCATGGAGCGCGACGCCCGTACCGGCCCGACCGAGCATGCCCAGATCGTTCGCACCGTCGCCCACGGCAATGACATCCTGTTCGGCAAGTCCAAGGCGGGCCGTGATCTCTTCCAAAGCCTCTACTTTCGCGGCACGTCCCAGAATGGGCCGCCCGACATCGCCCGTCAGGCGGTCATCGGCCACCAACAGCGTGTTGGCACGGTTTTCGTCAAAACCCAATTGCGCGGCAACACGCGCGGTAAACGCTGTAAAGCCGCCCGAGACCAATGCCGCGTAACCGCCATTGGCCTTCATCGTCCGCAAGAGTTCGCGACCGCCGGGCATCAAGGTGATCCGGGTGTCCAACACGCGGTCGATCACAGCGATATCTAACCCTTCCAGCAAACCGACACGTTCGGTTAGTGCACCTTCGAAATCCAGCTCACCAGTCATTGCGCGGGCGGTGATATCCTTGACCCGCGCACCAACGCCGGCCTCATCAGCCAATTCATCGATGCATTCCTGTTGGATCATCGTGCTGTCCATATCAGCCAAGAGCATGCTCTTGCGCCGTCCTTCGGCGGGCTGAACAATCAGGTCCACGCCAAGCTGTTGCAGGTCTTCCCAAACCTGCCACCGGTTTTCCGGCATGACCTCGACAGCGAACTCGGCGGCCTCATCCGGGGACAGCCAAACCGCATCGCCCCCGCCCCACGCATTGCGTAAAGAATCGATCAGTGCGGCATCCAGAGATCGCGCCATCGGCGCCGTCAAAAGGGTCACAACAAACATGGGCAGGTTTCCGATAGTGGTCGACGATGTCGCAGAACGCGGCTCAAGCGGCGCTATAGCGATGATTTTCCGGTTGTGCCAGTCGGATCAGCCCCGTATTCCCGCCAGTGGGACACCCCTCCCCAACGAGGGGCGCTTATCTGGAAGGGTAGCATTGATGGCTATTGAAACCCCGGCAACGCGGCCGGCAAACCCGCGTTTTTCATCTGGCCCCTGCGCCAAACCTCCCGTTTTCAAATTGGAAAACCTGTCCGACGCCGCGCTTGGCCGGTCGCACCGTGCCGCCATTGGCAAGGAAAAGCTGAAAGCCGCGATCGAAGAAACCCGTGAGCTTCTTGGGGTTCCGGCCGATTACAAGATCGGTATCGTGCCCGCGTCCGATACCGGCGCATTTGAAATGGCCATGTGGAACCTTCTGGGTGAGCGTCCGGTTGAGATGCTGGCATGGGAAAGCTTTGGTGCCGGTTGGGTCACCGACGTGGTCAAACAGCTAAAAATCGAGGCTGAGGTCAAAACGGCCGACTATGGCGAAATCGTTGACCTGACGACTGTCGATTTTGACAAGGACGTCTGCTTCACCTGGAACGGCACCACCTCTGGCGTGCGTGTGCCCAATGGTGATGTGATCCCCGCTGACCGCGCCGGTCTGACCTTGTGCGACGCGACATCGGCGGCTTTTGCGATGGATCTGCCTTGGTACAAGCTCGATGTGACGACGTTCTCTTGGCAAAAGGTGCTGGGCGGCGAAGCGGCGCACGGCATGCTGATCCTCAGCCCCCGCGCCGTCGCACGGCTTGAAAGCTATACCCCGGCTTGGCCACTGCCGAAAATCTTCCGCCTGACCAAGGGCGGCAAGCTGATCGAAGGCGTGTTCAAGGGCGAAACCATTAACACCCCATCGATGCTGGCCGTCGAAGACTATCTGCAATGCCTTGCTTGGGCGCGCTCGGTTGGTGGGCTGAAAGGTTTGATCATGCGGGCCGATGCCAACGCCACAACGATTGCCAATTTTGTCGCCGCACATGACTGGATCGACTTTCTGGCCGCAGATCCCGCGACCCGATCCAACACTTCAGTCTGTCTGAAATTCACGGATGGCCGCATCACGGACGGGGCCGCCTTTGCCAAGGCCGTCGCCAAACGTCTGACCGAAGAAGGTGTGGCCTTGGATATCGGCGCCTATCGCGATGCACCTCCGGGTCTGCGCATCTGGTGTGGCGGTACGGTGGAAACCACCGGTGTCGAGGCCATGCTGCCTTGGCTTGCCTGGGCTTTCGAAGCCGAAATCGCCGCACAGTCGCAGGCGGCTTAACCCGAACGGTGGGCAGACATGCCCACCCACCCCTTCATTTCCAATTTTGCGCGAAAGGTGGGCTGCGGGCCCATCCTCCGCCCCGACAAAAGGATCGCCAAAGATGGCCCCCAAAGTTCTCGTTTCTGACAAGCTTAGCGAAACCGCCGTTCAGATTTTCCGCGACCGCGGGATTGATGTGGATTTCCTCCCTGATGTGGGGAAAGACAAGGACAAGCTGGCCGAAATCATCGGCCAATATGACGGCCTTGCCATCCGCTCGGCCACCAAGGTCACACCAACCATCCTGGAACATGCCGACAATCTGAAAGTCATCGGTCGCGCCGGGATCGGCACCGACAATGTCGACAAAGAAGCCTCTTCCAAAAAAGGTGTGATCGTCATGAACACACCTTTTGGCAACATGATCACGACTGCCGAGCATGCCATCGCGATGATGTTCGCCGTGGCCCGCCAAATCCCAGAGGCAAGCGCGTCGACCCACGCGGGCAAATGGGAAAAGTCCAAATTCATGGGTGTTGAACTGACGGGCAAAACACTAGGTGTCATCGGGGCCGGCAACATCGGTGGCATCGTCTGCGACCGCGCCCGTGCGCTGCGCATGAAAGTTCTGGCCTATGACCCGTTTCTCGGCGAAGAAAAAGCCGCCCAGATGCAGGTGGAAAAGGTCGAATTGGACGACCTGTTGACGCGGGCCGACTTCATCACCCTGCATGTGCCGTTGACGGATCAAACCCGCGACATCCTGAGCCGTGAAAACCTCGCCAAAACCAAGAAAGGCGTGCGTATCATCAACTGCGCCCGGGGTGGTCTGGTCGATGAAGAGGCGTTGGCTGAAATGCTGCAATCGGGTCACGTCGCCGGGGCCGCCTTTGACGTCTTCAAAGAAGAACCGGCCAAGGAAAACCCGCTCTTTAACTTGCCAAACGTTGTCTGCACCCCGCATTTGGGCGCAGCCACAACCGAAGCGCAGGAAAACGTGGCCTTGCAAGTGGCCGAGCAAATGTCGAACTATTTGCTGACCGGCGCGGTCGAAAACGCATTAAACATGCCATCGGTTACCGCGGAAGAAGCGCGCGTGATGGGGCCTTGGATCAAACTGGCCGATCACCTTGGCAGCTTTGTTGGCCAGATGACGGACGAGCCCATTCAGGCAATTAACATTCTGTACGATGGCGTCGCGGCGACCATGAACCTTGAGGCGCTGAACTGCGCTGTTGTGGCCGGGATCATGAAAAAGGTGAACCCGGATGTGAACATGGTTTCTGCCCCCGTCGTCGCCAAAGAACGCGGTATCCAGATTTCCACCACGAACCAGGACAAATCGGGCGCTTTTGAAGGGTACATCAAGGTGACCGTCGTAACCGCGAAACGGGAACGTTCCGTCGGCGGGACAGTCTTTAGCGACGGCAAACCGCGCTTTATCCAGATCAAAGGCATCAATATCGACGCCGAGATCGGCGCGCATATGCTGTACACCACAAACGAAGACGTGCCCGGCATCATCGGTGCGCTGGGTCAGACGATGGGTGAAAACGGCGTCAACATCGCGAACTTTACGCTTGGCCGTGCCGAAGCAGGTGGTGAGGCCATAGCGCTTCTTTACGTGGATGAACGGGTTCCGGCGGAGGCGCGCGCGCAGCTGGCTGAAACCGGGCTCTTTACTCAGATCAAGCCGCTGCAATTCGATGTTGTCTAAGACATCGCGCCCAATGCTCTAAGGCACGAACCACCGCAAAAAGGCCGTCTCAATCGAGATGGCCTTTTTTCCTGAATTGACGCTTGCCAAAGACGACCGAAAACGCCCTAGCCAGCGCGGCTCAACGTGACGGCGTTGGCATGCTGCAACCCATCAGCCCCGCCATAGTAACGGTCAAAAATAAGCCGTTCGCGGTCGTAAAGCGTCTCGAGCATCGCGTCAGACAACTGAATATCACCGCTCAAGTCAGACTTGGACCGATTGACCCGCCGGTCCTTCGATGCCGCAAAATAGTTTTCCACCCGCGCCTGGTCGAAAAACTCGGGTTTCAGCTGTGTCGCCAGATCCATCAAACCGGCGTTTAACCCTTCCAGAGGGATTACGAGACTCGTGATCTTTCGGTTGTCAAACAGGGCCATCGCTTCGGCCTTGGTCGCGCATTGTTCAATGCGCTTTTTAGGCTTCTCAAGGCTGAACAACATGTGCCGCGCGGATTGAAGGCCCATCCCGAGCCCAAGGAAGGTGGACAATCCAGCATAAATGCCCGTCATATGATCCGGGTGCAGGGTGACCGCCAACCAGTCTTCAAATGCGCGGGCATCTTTGCGGTAAAGATCGCCAAAACCCTTGCGGGACATCCGTTGAAAATAGCCGCCCTTCCCGTCCAAACCGTAGCGAAAGAGGCTGACATAGGCCGACAACGGGTTGCGGATCGTCGTGAAGTAATAGGCGCGGGGTCGGCGGCGGGTTTGTAGAAATTGGTGCTTCTTAAAGTGGACGAGGTCCAACGTGCAGCATTCTGCCAGAAAGTCCGAAGTCTGTGTCGAGCCGGTCTTATGCATGTCCATGTAAACCAGGTGACCAAAGTCATGCATCGCAAACAAACCCCGCTCAGCGCTGCGCGCCGGACTTGTGAAACCGGCACGTCCGACGCTTCTTTTGAATCCGTTTGCGCAACATCTGTCAATATCGCGCCAGAGATCGGGACGTCGATGTCAACGCGGTTCAGTGGGTCTGTCTGGCGCGATCCGCCGGCACCCCGAGGCATTGTTTTTTGTCAAATCCCTTCCCCTCACCGCGCCCCTGCGGCATGAAGCGGCAAAGGTAAGAGAGACGCCATGACAGAACGCATTTACGCCATCGGTGACATTCACGGTCAGCTTGACCAAATGACCCGCGTGCTGGCCCTGATCGAGCAGGACGGCGGTCCGGACGCAAGGATCGTCTTTCTGGGCGACTATACGGATCGCGGGCTGGAAAGTCGTCAGGTTCTGGATCACCTGATCGCCGAACAAGCCGGCGGGCGTCCTTGGATCTTTCTCAAAGGCAACCATGACCGAATGTTTGAATGGTTCATGGAATCGCCACCCCGTCACGATCATCATTTACTGGTCGGGTATCACTGGTTCCACGAACGGCTTGGCGGGATTGAAACCATGGCATCCTACGGCGTGACGTTTCCCGATCATACACGGCTGAAAGACGTTTGGCAGATGGCCCAGGAACAGGTCCCGCAAGCGCATGTCGATTTTCTGCGCGGACTAAAGCTCTTTCACGAAACGGATGATCTGTTCTTTGTGCATGCGGGCATCCGCCCCGATGTTCCGTTGGCCGACCAGGGCGAAGAGGATCTGGTCTGGATCCGCAATGAGTTTCACCAACACACCGGCCCACATCCAAAACTGATTGTGCATGGCCACACGCCAGTGGATCAGGCCACCCATTACGGGAACCGGGTGAACCTTGATACAGGCGCGGGCTATGGCCGCCCGTTGAGCGCGGCTGTGTTTGAAGGTGGTGCGGTTTTTTTGCTGACAGAACAGGGCCGCGTACAGCTTCGATCCTGACGCGGCTGGGTTCTTGAACCGTTTATTGGCTGCGTCCGCTTGCTAAACGTTCTTCGATCGTCGCTTTAACCTGCGGCTTGATCTGCTCTATCCAGTCCGCTGTTCGGTTGCCATGCACCGAAAGCCACAGGCGAGATGATTGGTCATCGGTGGCGCGCGGCCACCACGTGACTTCAAGAATGCCCTTCTCTTGGGACCTCTTGAAATGCCAATGCAGACAGCCGGGAAACTTTTTGAGAGTTGTTTTCAACGTCTGATCAAGCTCGACACATGCGCAAACGTCTTCGACGACCTGTGGCACCAGATCGAGATCGACGTTGTCTGGCAATGTCACATCAACGTTGTCCATGCTGCGTTCAGCCTAGCACGTGCAAAAGCCGGTCGCGATGTCGCCTCTCAGGTCCAATCCAAAACCACCTTGCCGCTTTGCCCCGATTTCATCGCGGCAAATCCATCCGCGAACTGATCCACAGCATAGCGATGGGTGATCACCTTGCTGACATCCAGCCCGTTTTGCAGCATCGCGATCATTTTGTACCAGGTTTCAAACATCTCGCGCCCGTAAACGCCCTTGATCGTGATCGCCTTGAACACGATGCGCGACCAGTCAACCGGGGACTTGCCGGGCGGGATACCCAACAGGGCGATCTTGCCGCCCATCACCAAGGCTTCAACCATCTGATCCAGCGCCGCCTGGCTGCCGGACATTTCCAGTCCGACGTCGAACCCTTCAGTCATCCCCAGTTCGGCGATGACATCATTGAGATCCTCGGTCGCGACATTCACCGGTCGCAGGTTCGGCGCGACATGCGCCGCAAGCGCCAGGCGGTCCGGGTTGATATCCGTCAACACCACGTTTCGCGCGCCCGCATGGCGCGCCACGGCGGCGGCCATGATCCCAATGGGTCCGGCGCCCGTGATCAGAACGTCCTCGCCCAAAAGATCAAAGCTGAGCGCCGTGTGCACGGCGTTGCCCAGCGGATCAAGGATCGCGCCGATATCGTCGGGGATATCGTCAGGCAGTGGCACAACATTGAATGCTGGCAGGCGCAGATACTGGGCAAAAGCGCCCTGTTCATTAACCCCGATCCCGCGCGTGCCGGGGTCAAGGTGGAACTTGCCCGACCGGCTTTGACGGCTGTCATAGGTGATCAGATGCCCCTCGCCCGAACAGCGTTGTCCAATAGCCAGGCCGGCAACATCCTTGCCAATTTCAACGATCTCTCCGGCAAATTCATGCCCGGTGATCATCGGCACGGGCACAGTGGCGGCGGCCCAGTCGTCCCAGTTCCAGATATGGATATCGGTGCCGCAGATGCCGGTCTTATTCACCTTGATCAGAACCTCATCTGGTCTGATTTCCGGCACCGGGGCCTGCACCATCCACAACCCTTCCTTCGGGTGTGTTTTTTCGAGCGCGGTCATCGTGTTCGGGATCATGATATGACCCCCACGGCTTTGCCGGCGGTTTCAAACGCTGCCAGTGCCCGGTCCAGCTCTTCCCGCGTAAGTGCGGCGTTCATCTGTGTGCGAATGCGGGCCTGTCCCCGTGGCACGACCGGAAAGAAAAAACCGGACACGTAAACACCTTCTTCAAAAAGCCGCGCAGCCATGTCCTGTGCCAGCTGCGCCTCGCCCAGCATCACGGGGATGATCGGGTGTTCACCGGGCAAGAGGTCGAAACCCAGCCGTTCCAACCCCGCCCGCCAATATGTGGCATTGTCAAAAAGCTGCGTGCGCAGGTCGTCGCCTGCCTCAACCAAATCCAGGGCGGTCAGCCCGGCCGCCACGATGGCTGGCGGCAGGGAGTTTGAGAACAGATAGGGGCGCGCGCGTTGGCGCAAGAGGTCGATCACCGGTTGCGGCCCAGCGATATAGCCGCCGATGGCCCCGCCCAGCGCCTTGCCCAGTGTGCCGGTCAGAATATCCACAGAGACACCGGCATGCGCCGGCGTACCGCGCCCTTGTGGGCCCATGAACCCGGTGGCGTGGCAATCATCCACCATGACAATCGCATCATATTTGTCGGCCAGCGCCCGAATGTCGGTGAGGTTGGCCAGGTAACCATCCATGCTGAACACACCATCCGTTGCGATCATAATGTGGCGCGCGCCGTCTTCGCGGGCCTGCTTCAACTGACCTTCGAGGTCCGTCATATCGGAATTGGCATAGCGATAGCGTTTGGCCTTGCACAGCCGGATACCGTCGATGATCGAGGCGTGATTGAGCGCGTCAGAGACAATTGCGTCCTCTGGTCCCATCAGCGGTTCAAAAAGGCCGCCATTGGCATCGAAACAGGCGGCAAACAGAATGGAATCATCCATGCCCAGAAAGGTGGCTAGTCGTTGTTCCAACTGTCGGTGAATGTCCTGCGTGCCGCAGATGAACCGTACGCTGGCCATGCCAAACCCCTTAGGTTCCATGGCCGCCTTTGCGGCGGCGATCAGGTCCGGGTGATCGGCCAGGCCCAGGTAATTATTGGCGCAGAGGTTGATCACCTGGCGGTCGCCGACCGAAATCTCGCCGGCTTGCGGCGAGGTGATCATGCGCTCGCGCTTCATCAAGCCTTCTCGGTCGATCTGGCTTAGGGTGTCAGTGATATGGGTCAGAAAATCGGTGGACATGGCGCGACTCCTTTGCCGTCTTTCTGCCATATCGGACATAATTCCGTAAAGTCGGAAATTCTGAATTACGGACAAAAAATCCGCTATCTCGGATTTCTACCCGTTCCGCACCACCAATAACGCCCGCGCGGGACCGTCCATTGCAGAGATACAGTGGCTGACATCGGCCGCATAACGCGCGGTGTCGCCGGGTGCGATACGGGTGGTCGCGTCGCCGGATGTGATCTCAATCTCTCCTGCGATCACGGTCAACTGTTCCACAGCGCCCCGTTTGTGCGGCTGGCTGTCCAGCATGCCCGCCGCTTCAAAATGCAGGTCGTAAATCTCATGCACACCCGCATCTTCCGGCGGGGACAGGATCACGATGCGGCAACCGGACCCCAGTGTATCAATGCTGGGCATTTGCCCGGCCCGCATGACTTCGATCCGGGTGCGATCCCCCTGATCTTCGAGCAAGCCCGCAAAATCAACCTGCAAGGCGCGGGTCAGATTCCACAACGTTGCAATCGTCGGAGAGCTTTCGCCGCGTTCGATTTGGCTGACCATAGACCGGGACACGCCAGACAGTTTGGACACGGCGTCCAAGGAAAGCCCCTTGGCCTGTCGCGCATCTTTCAGCCGTGCTGGCAATTGCGTCAGTATGCTGTCTGAATGCTCCGTCATAACGGATTTCTCAACTGGAATGATGGGCAGGTCAAGCCATTGACGAAACGTTCTGGCTGACAATGCAGTTGCAGCAATTCATAGTCACGTCAAAGCCTCGGAGGAGAGATGACATGAGCGATATCGTAATTCTGGATGGTGCCCGCACAGCGATTGGCGGTTTTGGCGGGTCTTTGGCCAGCGTCGCCCCGATCGATCTGGGCACAGTTGTGACAGAAGCGGCGCTGGAACGGTCCGGTGTCGAGGGCGGCCAAATCGGTCATGTCGTCTTTGGTCACGTCATCAACACCGAACCGCGGGACATGTACCTGTCCCGCGTTGCGGCCATGCAGGCGGGCATTCCTGACAGCACACCCGCGATGAATGTGAACCGGTTGTGCGGGTCGGGTGCCCAAGCGGTTGTGTCGGCCATTCAGGCGCTGATGCTGGGGGACGCGGAATTCGCGCTTGCCGGCGGGGCCGAAAGCATGTCGCGCAGCCCGTACATCATGCCCGCCGGACGCTGGGGTCAAAAAATGGGGGATGTCCGGTCTCTGGACATGATGCTGGGCGCGCTCAACTGCCCCTTTGGGACCGGGCATATGGGGGTGACGGCCGAAAACGTGGCCGATGAACACCAGATCACCCGCGAAGATATGGACGGGTTTGCGCTGAACAGCCAGACCCGTGCATTGGCCGCCATCGACGCAGGCTATTTCGAAAGCCAGATCACGCCGGTGCAGGTCAAGGTCAAGCGCGACATGGTGGATTTCGCGGTCGATGAACACCCCAAGGCCACAAGCGCAGAAGCGCTGGCCGGGTTGCGACCGGTCTTTCAGAAAGACGGACGCGTCACGGCGGGCAATGCCAGCGGCATCAATGATGGCGCGGCCGCGATCGTCATGGCGCGCGCCGAAGCGGCAGAAGCCGCCGGGCTAAAACCCCGCGCCCGTGTTTTGGGCTATGCCCATGCGGGTGTCCGGCCAGAAGTGATGGGCATTGGACCGATCCCGGCGGTGCGCAACCTGACGGATCGGACGGGCCTGTCGGTCGACGATTTTGATGTGATCGAATCCAACGAGGCCTTTGCGTCCCAAGCGCTCGCCGTGAACAAGGAACTGGGGCTGGATGGTGCCGAGGTGAACCCCAATGGCGGGGCGATTGCATTGGGCCATCCCGTGGGGGCAACGGGCGCGATCCTGTGCGTCAAAGCGCTCTATGAGTTGGAACGCATCGGCGGTTCAAAGGCATTGGTCACCATGTGCATTGGTGGCGGTCAGGGCATTGCGGTCGCGTTCGAGCGGATGTGATCCTAGAGCGTGTTGCGCCGAATTGGAATCGGCGAACGCGCTCTAACTCTTTGATAACGCACGTCCGAGGAGCGCAAAACCGGTACCCGCTTTTGCGCGACGTGCTCTAAGGGGGGCGTTGCCCCCCGGCCTTGCGGCCTCCCCCCAGGGTATTTTGCCAAGAAAGAAGCCGATCAGCGGTCTTTTGTTTCGGGTGTCGGTCCGGCAAAATCCTGTTGTGTGACGATGCAGTGATCAAATCCATAGCCCCAGCGCCAAGGAAGCCCGGAGCATGGCAGACCGCCCAGGCGCACGGCGCGGAACATGGCCGACGCGATCAGGGCGTAACCGTCTGTGACATCTTCTGGCGACACGCCGTAGGCGTCGGCAAGTGACGCCAGTCTGTCATCCGCCGTGTCGATGACGCAAAGGCGCAGTGCCTCATCTGCAATCAGCCGATCCTGGTAGCTGTCTGCGGCGTCCCCACCGCGACCGGCGCGGTGGTAGGCGCGGTCATGGGTGACGCAACATGCCTCCCATGGGGGTGTTGCGCCGTGGACCTCTTCAAAAGGGGTGAAGAGACCGGAGGCCAGCCGCCATGAGGCGGAGAGACCACCGCTGCATCCGTCTGTTTCGAAGGGGTTGGGGAACGGCACTTCTGCCCGGATGCGCGCCAGCGCCTGATGAGCGGCGAGTTCAGCACGGTAGGCTAGGCCGTCTTCGGCAGACGCACTACCCGCGCCGTTTACGCAAGCGAGCGACAGGATCAGGGCCAGGCTAGCCGGTTTCATCTGTGGTCTCGGCATCGAGGCTGAGCAGCCCGAGATGTTCCAGCAGCACAAGGAAGATTCGTTCGGCCGGGGTCAGCGTTTCGCGGCTGGCGATTACTTCGCGGGCCAGTTCCGGGTGGTCGGTGATCAGGCCATCGACGCCAAGCGAGATCATGGCCGACATGTCGAGCGGGTCATTGATGGTCCAGACCAGCAGTTTCTTGTTTTGCTCGTGTGCCCGGCGGATCAGCCGCGAGGAGGCCATTGTGGCGTTGATTGCGATAAAGTCTCCCTCTAGCCCGGACAGGTCGCCGATGGCCGTGGCCGCCAGAACGCCGCTTTGCCAGTCGGGCCGCAGTGATTTCATCTTTTCGACGGCCGGGTATTTGAGGGACATGGTGGCGACCTGATCGGCCATGCCTGCGGCTTCGACAATATCGATTGTCCGTTCTTCGAGCTTTTGATCGTGGCCGTAGTATTTCAGCTCGATGAGCAGCTTGGATCGGTCGCGCACGGCTTCGAGCGCTTCGGCCAGCGTCGGCACCCGTTGATCGGCATAGGCCGGGTCATACCAGCTGCCGATATCGATGTCCTGAAGGTCGGTATCGGTGGCATCCCAAATCTTGAGCGGGTTGGTGGCCAGCTTCATGAAGTCGCTGTCGTGAAAGACCACGACCGTGCCATCCGCAGTTTCCTGAACATCGATCTCGACCCAGTCGGCGCCGGCCTCGACCGCGGCATGGATCGCCGCCATTGTGTTTTCCGGATGGGTTCCGGCCGCCCCGCGATGCGCGATGACCAGTGCGGGATCCCGGTCGGCCAGCGCAGGCGCAAGCAGGGTGCCGCTGACCATGCCAAAGGTGGCAAAGGCGATGACCGCGAGGCCAGCCAAGCGCAACAGGTTGCGTTGGCGACCACTGGCTTCTTGAAAACTCGAAGGGTCCGGGAGGGCGTCAAACCGTTCCAACAGGATCTCTGCCAAGGCGCTCATGGAAATGGCAGCCACAAGCAAAGCCGCCAGGCCCCACAGGGCGGCAAAGATCAAGGTCAGGGTCAGCTGAAGCCGAAACCCATTCGCGATCCAACCGGGGATGTAGCTGGTCGCAGCGCCGAAAACCACGGCGACCAAGGCCAGTGCGGCGGCGCGCAGGACGACCTAGATCAGCAGGTCGCGCAACAAGCGCGCGCGTTTCGACTGCATGTTCGCTTTGCTGGCGGCAAACGCATCATTTGGACGATGGCCAGAGAAAATCACGTAGTGCAAAGCGACCGCCCAGTTGAGCAGCCGGGGCAGGACCAGACCCAACGTCACATCGACCAGACCCGCGCCGATGGCGATCATCGCGATGAATTCCGGCGGGCGTTGCGTGAGGTAGTAATTGATATCGTAGTCGCCCAAAAGGATCGCGGATGCCAAGGCCCCAATTAGCGCAGCCGGCATGATCAGGGCCAGTACCCGCAGGACGAAAAGCACGGCAAATTGCAGGATCGGTATAAGGCGCCGACCAATTCGGGTGACGCCGTTCATAAGCGCGCCTTCGGAACTGAGGGCCGCGTTTTGCAAGCTGACGGTCATGATCGCAAAGCCGATCACCGTGCCGATCAACCAGAGCCCCGCAAGCAGCAGAAAAACCGGAAAGCCAATCGGGGACAGGATGAAATAGGCAATATCCTGATCCGTGAGGGCGGTTTGGCCGGATAAGGCCACGCCGACGCGGATGCATATGGCCAGAAGCGGCGTGATCAGGGCGAGGCTGAGAAGGCGAATGCCAATCAGGATCGGCACATCAACAGCGCGCCGCTGCCAACCTGTTTTGAAGGAAGAGAAAACAGTCATGGCTGCCATAAGAGGAGCAAGTCCAGGTGATTTTCAAGGGGTGTTATTGGGGGCGTTGCCCCCGGCCTGCGGCCTCCCCCAGGGTATTTGGAACAAGAAAGAAGCCGTGGGTTCAGCCGGTTTGTTCGGTGGTTGCCAGACGGTCCGCGCGCCGGGCCAGTTTGGCGGCGAGGTTGGGTCCGACACCGGGGCGAGACCATGGGCAGACAGCGATGCAGATGGCGCATCCGTGCGTTTCGTTGAAATACGGCAGGCATTTGTCAAAATCGACGTACCATTTGTCGATGCCGCGCACGGTTTGTTTTTCGGAGAAGAGCGCTTCGGGCGGGCAGGCATCCTCGCAAATGCGGCAGTTTTGGCAAAACCCGTCGATGCCGTGATCCTGTTGTGGCGTCAGGGCAAAGGGGGCGTCGGTCAAAACAGCAGACAGGCGAAAAGACGCCCCGAGGTCGGGGTTGATGATGGAGCCATGTTTGCCCAATTCGCCAAAACCGGCGGCAATCGCGGCAGGGATCATGGCCAGTGATCCGGTCATCGGGCCTGTGACGGGTTCCGCATCCCATCCTTGGGACCTGATCCAGCTCGCCGCTTTTTTCGCCCCGGCGGCAGCGCGGCCGTATTGTTCCATCACTTCCAGCCCGGCGGCGACGTCTGGTGCCTGTGCGATTTCATCATAGTCGTGCTGGACGCCGAACATCACGATCCGGGATTGAGGGATTGCATAGCCTTCGAATATCCAGGACGGGTCGGGTTCGGTCACGCCTGTGATTTCACAGTCCCCATCCGTGACAAATTGCGAGAAAGCAGCGGTCCAAGACTCTGCGCTTTGGTCCAACGGTGTGTCAGCAAGATCCGCCAATGGTGCGTTGAGGATTATTTGCCTGGCGTTGCGGGCAACCTCGAACGCGGGTTCCTTGGCCGATTGACCGTAGAAATAGTATTGCAAACCCCCATGCGGTATTTCGCCCGGATCAGGGGCCCAATAGACCATCGATGGCGGGCGCTTGTCCGGCTCTCCCAGACCGTTGACGGTGTTACCGCTGATCTCTGGCCACAGAGCGAATTGTGCGGGATCAGGTACAAACGGGCGGTGCGGGTTGTCGCGTGGCATACCTTAAGGGTAGCACATTTCGCGTTCAGGCAAGATGTTCGATGATCAAGACAGCAATGCCGCCGCCAATCGCCCCCAGAAGCGCTGGCCAAAGATACTCTTTGATCCCTTTTCGGGGTGCCGGTTTTGGCGTCGATTGGGCGATCAGGGCGCTTTCGACGAGACCGGGCAGTCGTGGACCAAACCGGGCCACCACCTGAGCGGTGTTCCAAAGATCAGTTACAACCGCCTGCGGGCCAATGGATTTCTGGATGTAGTCGGTGACAACAGGTGCCGCGACCTCCCAGATATTGATATGCGGGTTGAGCGAGCGCGCCACGCCTTCGACAACAACCATCGTGCGTTGCAACAAGATCAGCTCGGTGCGGGTTTCCATGCCAAAGCGTTCGGTCACTTCGAAAAGATAGTTCAACAAACGACCCATGGAGATCTGCGAGGCGTCCATGCCAAAAATCGGCTCACCAACCGCACGCAGAGCGCGGGCAAATTCGTCGACGTCCTTGTCAGCCGGCACATAGCCGGCCTCGAAATGCACCTCGGCCACGCGTTTGTAGTCCTTGCGGATGAAACCAAAGAGGATTTCGGCATAGACCCGTCGGGTGTATTGATCGATATGACCCATGATCCCGAAATCATAGGCGATAATGTCCCCGTTGGCGGCGACCTTGAGGTTGCCCTGATGCATATCTGCGTGAAAGTAACCGTCGCGCAAAGCGTGCAGCAAAAAGAGCTTCAGCACCCGTTCGCCCAGCGCGCGGCGATCATGGCCAGCGGCGTCGATGGCGGCATTGTCGCCCATATTCGCGCCATCGGCCCAACCCAATGTCATTACGCGGCGCGCGGACAAATGCCAGATGATCGGAGGCAGCTGAAAGCCTTCATCCTTCTTGGTGTTGGCGGCAAATTCAGAGGCGGCGGAGCTTTCCAATCGCAGGTCAAGCTCTCCGCGAACAACGCCATCGAAGTGTTCAATGACCTCCATCGGGCGCAGCCGGCGGGCCCCCGGGGCGCACAGCTCGACGATCCGAGCGGCCAGATAGAAGGCATCCACGTCCTTGCCAAACGCGCGTTCGATACCGGGGCGCAGGACCTTGACGGCAACTTCTTGCCCGTTATCGGCCAAGCGCGCCTTATGCACCTGCGCGATAGAGGCGGCAGCGATCGGTTCGCTGAATTCGGAAAAGATCGTGTCGACCGGCAGTCCCAGTTCCTTTTCGACCTCTGCCTTGGCCTCTTCAATACTGAACGGGGGCAGTTTGTCTTGCAGAACGCGCAGCTGTTTGGCCAATTCATCGCCCACGACATCCGGGCGGGTCGAAAGCACCTGGCCAAACTTGATATAAGCCGGTCCGAGCGCCGTCAGCGCGCGGGTTGCGGGTGGCATGGACGGGTCGCCTTTGTCCCCCAGCCATTTGAACGGCCAGCCAAGCGCCCGTGCCACGAACCGCAAAGAGGGGGGTGCATCGAACGCGTCGAGCACGACACCCATGGCGCCAGTGCGTTCCAGCGTCGCCCCCGTGCGGATCAACCGCCAGATATTGTGCGGGCCGCGCATGTCAGATTTTCCAACCGGAATGAAGCGCCGCGATACCCAAGCTCAGGTTGCGATACTTCGCGTTTTCGAAACCTGCATCGCGGATCATCTGCAAAAAGCTGTCCTGATCCGGGAATTTGCGAATGGATTCCACGAGGTATTGATAGCTGTCCCGGTCGCCGGCGATGGCCTGACCCATGCGCGGGATGACGTTAAAGCTATACAGGTCATAGGCCTGTTGCAGCATCGGGTTAGGAAGTTGGCTGAATTCCAGCACCATCAACCGCCCGCCCGGGCGCAATACGCGAAACGCCTCGGCCAGTGCGTCCTGTGGCCGGGTGACGTTTCGGATGCCAAAGCTGATCGTGTAAACGTCAAAGCTGTTGTCGGCGAAGGGTAACGCCATCGCATCGCCCACAACCCATTCCAGCTGATCGGCCATATCGTTGGCCTCGGCACGCTGACGCCCTTCGATCAGCATGGGTTCCGTCAGATCCAGAACCGTCGCATGCCCCGCGCCTGCACGTTTTAGGAATCGGAAGGAAATGTCGCCGGTGCCCCCCGCCACATCGAGCAATTTCTGCCCGGGTCGCGGTGCCAACCAATCCATCATCGCGTCCTTCCAGAGGCGATGAATGCCGACGCTCATAACATCGTTCATGATGTCGTATTTCGAGGCGACCGAAGAAAACACGCCTTGGACCCGACCGGCCTTTTCGTCTTCGGGAACGGTTTCAAAGCCGAAATGAGTGGTTTTTTCGTCGTTTGTCATGATCGGGCCTTGCCGCCTTGAAGTTTCACGCTTGTTATAGGCCGCCTGACAGCGGGCACAATGCGCCTGCCACAATGAAAGAGCCATCCAATGCCCGAATTGCCAGAGGTTGAGACGGTTCGCCGCGGATTGGCCCCGGCGATGGAAGGGGTTGTGATTGCCCAAGCGGATGTGAATCGACCCGATTTGCGGTGGCCCTTTCCGGATCAAATGGCCAACCGTCTGAGCGGACAGACCGTATTGCGGCTGCGGCGGCGGTCAAAATATATCCTTGCGGATCTGAGCGGTGGCGAAACCCTGTTGGTCCATTTGGGCATGTCGGGACGCATGGTGGTGTCCGGAGACCCGCTGGGTCAGTTCGTGCATGACCATCCGGCAGCCGAGAAACATGACCACGTGGTCTTTCACATGGCCAATGGTGCGCGTGTCACCTTCAACGATCCACGCCGGTTTGGTGCGATGGATTTGATGGACACCGCAACCGCCGAAGATCACAAACTGTTGGCCGTCTTGGGGCCGGAACCTTTGGGCAACGATTTTCACGAAGCGCATTTGATCAACGCCTTTCGGGGAAAGAACACGCCCGTGAAATCCGCTTTGCTCGACCAGAGGATTGTTGCCGGGTTGGGGAATATTTACGTTTGCGAGGCGCTTTTTCGCGCAGGTGTGTCCCCGATGCGACGGGCCGGACGGATCGCCAAGCCCCGAATTGCCGCCCTTGTCCCCATCATCCGGCAGGTTTTACGCGATGCTATTGACGCAGGGGGATCTTCGTTACGCGATTTCCGCCAAGCCGATGGAGAGCTTGGATATTTTCAGCATCGGTTCGATGTTTACGGACGTGAAGGTGAACCCTGTCACACGGATGGGTGCGATGGCATCGTCACCCGCAAGGTGCAATCAGGGCGGTCATCGTTCTACTGCCCGGTGTGCCAAAGATAACTTGAACCGGCGCGCATGCGTGGGTAAGGAATCAGTCTTGAACAAAACAAGCGGAAGCTCAGCCCATGGCCTTTGAGACGATCATCGTCGAAATTGAAGACCACGTCGCCCTTATCAAGTTAAATCGCCCGGACGCATTGAACGCCTTGAACCAAGAGTTGATGGGCGAGTTGTGCACTGCGCTGGAAGAGGCGGATCAAAACGACAAGGTACGGTGCATTGTCCTGACCGGGTCTGAAAAGGCTTTTGCGGCGGGCGCGGACATTAAGGAAATGTCCGAGATGAGCTATGTCGATGTCTATACAAGCAACCTGTTTGGCGGACCGATCGACCGCATTGCCAACATCCGAAAGCCAATCATCGCTGCGGTGTCTGGTTACGCGCTTGGCGGCGGGTGTGAGCTGGCCATGGCCTGTGATTTCATTATCGCATCCGACACGGCAAAGTTCGGACAGCCGGAAATCAACCTCGGCGTTGTTGCCGGCATGGGCGGCACTCAGCGCCTGACGCGTTTTGTTGGAAAATCCAAGTCGATGGATATGAACCTGACGGGTCGTTTCATGACCGCCGATGCAGCCGAACGCGCGGGTCTGGTCAGCCGGATTGTCCCGGCAAAGAAGCTGATGGAAGAAGCACAGACCGCTGCTCAGAAAATTGTCGAGAAATCGATGCTGGCGACGATGACGGTCAAAGAGGCTGTAAACCGCAGCTATGAGTTGAGCCTGAACGAAGGCATGCTTTTTGAACGGCGGGTCTTTCATGCGATGTTCGCCACCGAAGACCAGAAAGAAGGTATGGCCGCCTTCCTGGAAAAGCGCGCGGCACAGTTCCGCGACAAGTAACGTAGCGGCGCGCACTTTGCGCTTTGCAAAACCTTCATCTTTGGCTATACGCCGCCGTGATACATACGCGCGCGGCCCGTTCTGGCTAGAATCAACCTGTGGAAACTCAAGATTTCCTGTTCGGGGCGTGGCGTGATTTGAACCGCTAACGAACCCGAAAAAAGGTCCCGACACATGGCAAATTCGCCTCAAGCAAAAAAACGCGCTCGTCAGAACGAGAGCCGTTTCGCCGTCAACAAAGCCCGCCGCTCGCGCATCCGCACCTACCTGCGCAAAGTAGAAGAAGCCATCGCTTCTGGTGATCAGGCTGTTGCACAAGAAGCACTCAAAGCTGCTCAACCAGAACTGATGCGCGGCGTCACCAAAGGTGTGTTCCACAAGAACACCGCATCGCGCAAAATGTCTCGCCTGGCTGCACGTGTAAAAGCGATGGCATGATGCATCTTTAACCAAAGATGTAAGAAGCCTTTTCATTTGAGGGCGTTGCATGTTGCAGCGCCCTTTTTTGTGCCCTGCTGTTTCTGCAAGCGCAAAAGATTCTTTGTCGACAAAGCCAGAGTCAAGTTCAGAGTTTCATTGCCGGTCCAACACCGAAATTGCTACCATTGTTACAGCGATTCACTCGCTTGGGGGGACAGGCCGTTGCTCAATCTGTTTGGCGGGCACCAGACAGTTTGAGGACGAAAGTTGAAGCGTCAGCTGCGACGCTCAGCATGCTGCAATTGTTGGCGACCAGCCAACGCGTGGCCCTGTCGAAATAAGAGCGTACGGTGACTTGTGGCGGGACCGCTGTCTGGTTGAGTATTTTTTTGACCCCGATACCGGTCGGACGCGGTTTAGCCAAACCGTGAACCGGCTTTTTATGTGACGTGGACCGTTCCGGGTGTGGGCTCGGGGGACAGAAGATTATGGCAGGCCAGCCAAACAAAAAAATGGGAATCGTGAGGCGCGAATGACTCAAGAAAAATGGGGACAACTACAACAACGGCTGCTGAAGACGGTCGGACAAAACAATTTTGAGACCTGGATCGAGCCACTGGAATTTTCTGACCTGCAGGATGGGGTCGCGCTATTCAACGTACCGACATCTTTCATGGGGAACTATGTCAGTCAGAATTTTGGCGAGTTGATCGTTTACGAATTGAACAAGTCCGGCGAAAGCGTTCAGCGCGTTGCCTTTGAAGTTGCCGCCAATTTGACGAAACGCCCCACGAACGAGACCGCCAAAATGCCTTCTGATGAACAACAGCCTGCCACCGCCGCTCAAGCCAAAGGAGTGGAGTCGTTGCAGGCAGCTCAGTTGGACCCGCGGTTTACCTTTGACAGCTTTGTCGTCGGCAAACCGAACGAGCTGGCCCATGCGGCGGCCCGCCGTGTCAGCGAGGGCGGCCCGGTCACCTTCAACCCGCTGGTTCTTTATGGCGGCGTTGGATTGGGTAAAACACACCTGATGCACGCCATTGCCTGGGAGCTGAAAGAAAGCCGTCCCGACCTCAACGTGCTGTATCTGTCGGCAGAACAATTCATGTACCGCTTTGTTCAGGCCCTGCGCGAACGCAAGATGATGGATTTCAAACACATCTTCCGGTCGGTCGACGTATTGATGGTCGATGACGTGCAGTTCATCGCCGGCAAGGACAGCACGCAGGAAGAGTTTTTTCACACCTTCAATGCGCTTGTAGATCAGAACAAACAGATCATTATTTCCGCGGATCGCGCCCCCGGTGAGATCAAAGATCTCGAAGAGCGGGTAAAGTCCCGACTGCAATGTGGTCTTGTCGTCGACCTGCACCCGACCGACTATGAACTGCGCCTTGGCATCTTGCAGATGAAGGTTCAGCAATATCGCGCCAGCTATCCAGACCTGACCATCGCGGATGGCGTCTTGGAGTTTTTGGCCCACCGCATCTCGACCAATGTGCGTGTTCTGGAAGGCGCTTTGACCCGCCTTTTCGCTTTCGCGTCTCTGGTGGGGCGTGAGATCGACATGGAGCTGACGCAGGACTGCCTTGCAGACGTTCTGCGCGCCTCCGAACGCAAGATCACGGTCGAGGAAATTCAACGCAAGGTATCCGAGTACTACAACATCCGGATCAGCGACATCGTCGGCCCCAAGCGGCTGCGATCTTATGCCCGGCCTCGTCAGGTCGCAATGTACCTGTGCAAGCAATTGACCAGCCGCTCGCTGCCGGAAATTGGTCGCCGCTTTGGCGGGCGGGACCACACCACCGTGATGCATGGGGTGAAACGGATCGAAGAGCTGAAACTGACGGACGGGCAGATCGCCGAGGACGTCGAAATGTTGCGCCGCGCTCTGGAAGCTTGAGGCAAGCTTACATCGCTGCACGGAACGAGGCCGCCCGGGACCCCGGCGGCCTTTGTCGTTGTCGCTTTTGTGTGACCATTTCAACGCAACTGAGCAGAGAGATCACAGAGGCTTGACGCTTCTGACGTTCCAGCGGACAAACTCACAGAAAGTCCTTGTGCTGCAAAGGCAAACCGCTAGTTTGCTGGTCCCGGCCCCTTGCGGAGGTAAAGACATGAAGATCAGCATCGAACGCGGCGCGCTGCTTAAAGCCGTGTCACAGGCCCAATCCGTGGTGGAACGGCGCAATACGATCCCGATCCTGGCCAATGTGTTGATCGAGGCGGAGAACGACGCCGTGCATTTTCGCGCCACGGACCTGGATATCGAGGTGGTCGACAAAGCGCCCGCGATGGTCGAACGCGCCGGTGCAACAACGGTCGCCGCAACAACCCTGCACGAGATTGTCCGCAAATTGCCTGATGGGGCGCTGGTGTCGCTGACCGCGGACAGCGCGGCAGGACGACTGACGGTGGAAGCGGGACGGTCAAACTTTTCTCTGGCCACGCTTCCCAAAGAAGATTTTCCGGTCATGGCGTCGTCGGAATACAGCTCGAACTTTAGCGCGTCCGCACCCATGATGCGCCGCTTGTTCAACAAGTCGAAATTCGCGATTTCGACCGAAGAAACAAGGTATTACCTGAACGGCGTTTATATGCATGTGGCCGATGGTGACGGCGGCAAGGCGTTGCGTTGCGTGGCAACCGACGGGCACCGGCTGGCCCGGATCGACGCCGATCTGCCAGAGGGTGCGGAAACCATGCCCGGCGTGATTGTACCGCGCAAAACCGTTGGCGAATTGCGCAAGCTGCTGGAAGACGACGATATGCAGATCGCGGTGTCGGTCAGCGAAACAAAGGTCCGTTTTGCCACGCCGGATATCACGCTGACATCGAAGGTTATCGATGGCACCTTCCCGGATTACTCGCGGGTTATTCCGCAGGGCAACACCCGCAAGCTGGAGGTGGATGCAAGTGAATTTGCCAAGGCCGTGGATCGTGTGGCCACGGTCAGTTCGGAGCGGTCACGCGCCGTCAAGTTGCAGCTGGACGAAGACAAGCTGACCCTGTCGGTGAATGCGCCGGACAGCGGTGCAGCTGAGGAAGAGTTGACGGTTGCCTATGGCGATGAACGTCTGGAGATCGGCTTCAATGCCAAGTACCTCTTGGAGATTGCCAGCCAGGTGGATCGCGAGAACGCGGTGTTCATGTTCAATTCGGCCGGGGACCCGACCCTGATGCGCGAAGGCAATGACCTGAGCGCGGTTTACGTTGTCATGCCGATGCGCGTGTAAATCGCGCTTCGCGCGATGGCTGACGCCCGAGTATTTTTAAAGAGAAGAAGGGGATCAGGATGCGCCTGGCCCTGACGGCTTTGACGTTGTCTCATTTCCGATCCCACAAGGGCGGTCGGCTGACATGTGACGGGCGGCCGGTGGCAATTCATGGCGACAACGGCGCCGGCAAGACCAACATTCTGGAAGCGGTTTCGTTGTTTTCACCGGGGCGCGGTTTGCGACGGTCAAGCGCTTTGGACATGACCCGGCGGCCTGAGGCGTTGGGGTGGAAATTGTCGGGTATTTTGAACTTTGACGATCGCTTGGCTGAGGTCGAAACATGGTCTGAGGATGGGGCCGCACGGCAGGTGCGGATAGATGGCAAGGCGGCGACCCAATTGGATTTGGGTCGGATCGCGCGGGTTGTTTGGTTGATCCCGTCGATGGATCGGTTGTGGATCGAGGGGGCCGAAGGGCGGCGACGGTTTCTGGATCGCATGGTTCTGAGTTTTGAACCGGAGCATGCCGATCTATCGTTGACCTATGAAAAGACCATGCGCGAGCGCAACAAATTGCTCAAAGAGCAAGTGCTGGATGCCGGGTGGTATAGCGCGCTGGAAGCGCAGATGGCCGAAGCGGGTCATGCCATCCACCAGGCGCGACTGCGCACGGTTGCAGCGCTATTGAGCGCGCAAGACGCCGCAGAGACGGCGTTTCCCGTGGCGGATCTGGAGCTTGTGCAAAGCGAAGGCGAGATGCCGGGTTCGGTACAGGATTTGCGCGATGCTTTTGCGGAAAGCCGGTTCAGGGATATGGCGGCAGGGCGGACGTTGGTGGGACCGCATCGCGCTGATCTTTATGGCGTTTACGTGGACAAGGGCGTGCCCGCGAAAGACTGTTCGACAGGCGAGCAAAAAGCGTTGCTGGTATCGTTGATCCTGGCCAACGCACGCGCGCTGGCGGACACCGCTGGGTCGCCGCCCATCCTGTTGTTGGACGAGGTTGCCGCCCATTTGGACCAAAACCGGCGCGCGGCCCTTTATGACGAGATTTGCGCCTTGGGCGCGCAGGCTTGGATGACGGGGACCGGGCCGGAATTGTTCGCCGAACTGGGCGATCGGGCGCAGCGCTTTCGCGTGTCCGACGCAGAGGGCGAAAGCAAGGTGGAGGTCATGGAATGACAACGAACCGAGTGACTTTGATAACACTGGCCGTCAAAGATCTGGACCGCGCGCGGGCGTTTTATGAGGCCCTCGGCTGGATACCGGAAACCGTTCTGGAAGAGGTCGTGTTTTTTGCCATGGCGGGGCAAAAGTTGGGTCTGTATTCCCGTGCCAAGCTGGCAGCTGATTTGAGGCGGGATGTCGCGGAATTGCAAACCGGGGCCATGACGCTGGCGCAGAATTTTGCGAGCCGGGAAGCGGTGGATGCAGCCTATGTCGCCGCGATCGCAGCGGGTGCAACCGCTTGTGTCGCCCCGGAAGAGGTTTTTTGGGGCGGGTATTCAGGGACTTATGCTGACCCTGACGGTCATATCTGGGAAGTCGCTATGAACCCGTTCTGGGAGTTGGATGACGACGGTAGGTTAAAGGCGTGACACTGACAATCGGTCAGATGGCGCTTTATTCCGGGGCGCTGTTGGTCCTGTTTTTGACACCCGGACCGGTTTGGCTGGCCCTGATGGCGCGGTCCGTCTCTGGCGGGTTTGCCGCCGCTTGGCCCTTGGCCTTTGGAGTGGCCTTTGGTGACGTCTTCTGGCCGTTTCTGGCGATATTGGGGGTCAGCTGGATCGTGTCGGAATATGACGGGTTCCTGACCGCCCTGCGCTTCGTGGCCTGTGCGGTGTTTTTGTGGATGGGGTGGTCGGTCATTCGGCAGGCGGATACCGGCATATCTGAAAACAGCCGCCTGACACAGCCCGGACGCTGGGCCGGATTTGTGGCGGGCGTGGTTGTGATTTTGGGCAACCCAAAGGCGATCCTGTTTTACATGGGGGTGCTGCCGGGGTTCTTTGACCTGAGCCATGTCACACGCCAGGACATTGCCGTGATCGTTGCCTTATCGGTCATCGTGCCGTTGGTCGGGAACCTTGGTTTTGCGTTCTTCATTGATCGGGTCAGGCGGTATTTGACTTCTGCCACTGCGTTGCGACGAATGAACCTGACAGCAGGCGCGTTATTGATTGTCGTGGGCCTGATCTTGCCGTTTACGTAGCGGGCGCCAGCCAAGCGCGCAGGTACGGGGCCAACCGATCACGGACGCAGATCGCGTTGTGCAAAGCGCAGAATTTTGCGGCCATGGCCTGGAGCACAAAGGCCTGAACACCTTCGGCGAGCAGATCGACAGAGATGTCGGATCGAAAGCTGTGACCGGACGCGTGGATCCATTTCGCGTACACCTCGACCTGACGGCCGAAGGTTTCGGCAATGGGCCCCACCTGTTCGATCCCCGCAGCCCCTGACAGGCGCAGACACACATCCATCACGTACCGTTCCGCCGTCATGAAATCGATGAGCGGCATCAATGCGTCTGTAAAGGCGTCCGCATCTGCGGGCGGGTTCGCCGCCTCCATGTCATCGAGCAGAGCGTGCATAGCGGCACCAAGCAATTGGTCCATCAACGCGTCTTTGTCGGCAAAATGGGAAAAGAATGTCCCTTTGGCCACGCCGGCCTTCAACACGACCTCTTCCACCCGCATTCCACCATAGCCGGAGGTCGCGATCACCTCTGTGGCGGCCTCGATCAATCGGGCGCGGGTTTGCAGAGTTCGTTTTTGCGGGGCACGGCTCATACAGGGTGTTTGGCAGAAAAATTGACCAGGGTCAAATTAGATATTGACCACGGTCATTTTTTCAGATTATTAAATTGACCACGGTCATTTTTATTTCAAAGTAACACTCCAATGCCAACCAAACGTATCCTTGTCCTGGATGGACACCCTGGCGATCAGTCCCTATCGCGTCTTTTCACCGAAACCTATGCGGCGGCTGCCAAGGCGGCTGGGCATGAAGTGCGGCGCGTGAATCTTTCCGATCTTGAATTCGATCTGGATTTTGGCGGCGTTGGCTATGCCAATTACAAGCCGCTTGAACCGTCGATCGAAGCGGTGTTGCAGGACCTCGAATGGGCCGAACACGTGGTTTTGTCTGCGCCCATGTGGTGGGGTGGTTTGCCTGCCAAGCTCAAAGGTTTGTTTGATCGGGTCCTGATCCCCGGCCGTACGTTTGACACCCG
Source organism: Paracoccaceae bacterium (assembly GCA_965198725.1). Taxonomy (GTDB): domain Bacteria; phylum Pseudomonadota; class Alphaproteobacteria; order Rhodobacterales; family Rhodobacteraceae; genus CBDAPX01. The sequence goes on along the minus strand of CBDAPX010000001.1, from coordinate 708,291 downwards.
CAACACCAATTGGGCCGGACTGCCCAATCCGGTGCTTACGGGGCGAACCGGACGGGTGATCATGACGTCCGACACGCCCCGCTGGTTCATGCGTTGGATGTATGGCAGCGCGCTCTTGCGCCAAATTCGCAGCCAAATCTTTGGTTTCGTCGGGATCACGCCGACGCGCTATACCTATTTTGCAGGTGCCAGCCATCCCAAGGAAGCTCAGGTGGACCGGTGGGTCGAACAGGTCCGTCGAATTGGTGCCAAAGCGGTTTGATCCGCACGTTCGCGTGGCGGCATAAGTCCTTGTCGCCGCGCCACAAAATCTTGTGTCAGTTGCGTGACATTCCCCGCCAAAACCGCTAAAACTAGGTATCAAAAGAAGCAAGGCAAACGCATGGCGGATAACGAGCAAACCCCCGAAGAATATGGCGCCGATTCCATCAAAGTTCTCAAGGGGTTAGAGGCAGTCCGAAAACGGCCTGGTATGTATATCGGCGATACCGATGATGGCTCTGGCCTGCACCATATGGTGTACGAGGTTGTCGACAATGGAATTGACGAAGCATTGGCCGGTCACGCCGACGCCGTGACCGTCAAAATCCATGCCGATAACAGCGTTTCTGTCAGCGACAATGGTCGCGGCATTCCGGCGGGCATCCATGAGGAAGAAGGCGTTTCAGCGGCCGAGGTCATCATGACCCAGCTGCACGCAGGCGGGAAATTTGACAGCAACTCTTACAAGGTGTCCGGCGGCTTGCACGGTGTTGGCGTTTCGGTTGTGAATGCCTTGTCTGTGTGGCTGGAGCTGCGCATCTGGCGAGACGGAAAAGAGCATTACGCCAAATTCGAACACGGCGAAACGACCGAGCATTTGCGCGTTGTCGGCGACGCCGACGGCAAGACCGGAACCGAAGTGCGGTTCTTGGCCTCCACCGATAGGTTCAGCAATCTTGAATACAGCTTTGACACGCTGGAAAAGCGTCTGCGCGAGCTGGCCTTCCTGAACTCTGGCGTGCGGATCATTCTGATCGATGAGCGCCCGGCAGAGCCGCTGCGCACCGAGCTGTTCTATGAAGGCGGCGTGAAAGAATTCGTGCGCTACCTCGATCGTTCCAAATCTTCGGTCATGACCGATCCGGTCTACATCACCGGCGAACGGGATGACATCGGGATCGAAATCGCGATGTGGTGGAACGACAGCTATCATGAAACGGTCCTGCCCTTTACCAACAACATCCCACAGCGGGACGGCGGCACCCATGTGGCGGGCTTTCGCGGGGCATTGACCCGGACGATCAACAATTACGCCCAATCCAGCGGGATCGCCAAAAAGGAAAAAATCAGCTTTACCGGCGATGACGCGCGTGAGGGTCTGACGTGTGTCCTGTCGGTCAAGGTGCCGGATCCCAAGTTTTCCTCTCAGACCAAGGATAAGCTGGTCAGTTCCGAGGTGCGTCCGGCGGTCGAAGGGTTGATGAACGAAAAACTGGCGGAATGGTTCGAAGAGAACCCGAACGAGGCCAAGGTTATCGTCGGCAAGATCATTGAGGCCGCGCTGGCCCGAGAAGCGGCCCGCAAGGCGCGCGAACTGACCCGGCGCAAAACGGCGATGGATGTGAACTATCTGGCGGGCAAGCTGAAAGACTGCTCGGAAAAAGACCCGTCCAAGACCGAAGTCTTCCTTGTCGAGGGGGACTCTGCTGGTGGGTCGGCACAAACCGGACGCGATCGGCGCACACAGGCGGTTTTGCCTCTGCGGGGTAAGATCCTGAACGTGGAACGCGCGCGCTTTGACCGGATGTTATCGAGCCAAGAGATCGGCAACCTCGTGATGGCGCTGGGCACCGGGATCGGTCGGGACGAATTAGACATTTCCAAGCTGCGCTACCACAAGATCGTCATCATGACCGATGCGGACGTGGATGGCGCACACATCCGGACGCTGTTGCTGACGTTCTTCTATCGCCAGATGCCGGAATTGATCGAAGGTGGATACCTGTATATCGCGCAGCCGCCGCTCTTTAAGGTCGCGCGTGGCAAATCCGAGGTTTACCTGAAAGATCAGGCCGCGCTCGACGATTACCTGATCCAGCAAGGTGTCGACGGTGCCGTTCTGCGCCTTGGCAGCGGTGAAGAGATCGTTGGTCAGGACCTTATACGGGTCGTTGAAGAGGCGCGTCAGCTCAAGCGTCTGTTGGATGCTTTCCCGACCCATTACCCGCGTCACATTCTGGAACAGGCGGCCATCGCCGGCGCGTTTGTACCCGGTGCCGTGGATGCCGACCTCCAAGGCGTTGCGGACAAGGTCGCCGCACGGTTGGACCTGATCGCGCTGGAATATGAGCGCGGCTGGCAGGGACGCATCACGCAGGACAAGGGCATTCGTCTGTCCCGTATCCTGCGCGGTGTCGAAGAGCTTCGGACACTGGATGGCCCGATGCTGCGTTCGGGCGAGGCGCGGAAAACCGGCAGCTTTACCCAAGGCTTGCAAGAGGTGTACGGAACGACGGCCTCCCTAGCCCGCAAAGACCGCAGCCAAGTCATCTATGGCCCACTGAGCCTGTTGCAGGCAATTTTGGACGAAGGCGCCAAGGGCCTGACACTGCAACGGTACAAAGGTCTGGGCGAAATGAACCCGGATCAGCTGTGGGAAACCACACTGGACCCGGATGCGCGGACGCTGTTGCAGGTGCGGGTCGATGATATGACCGAAGCCGACGACATCTTTACAAAGCTGATGGGCGACGTGGTCGAACTCCGCCGTGAGTTTATCCAGCAAAACGCGCTGAGCGTGGAGAACTTAGATTTTTGACCATTCGTAGCGTCACTTGTCGTACTTCACGGGCTTCTGCTGCTGCTTCCGACCTGGGATGCATGGGCATCGCCCCCTGTCTTTCAATGCTTCCCTGAACCAATCAATGTCTTAGCCGCGATCCCCTAGCAACCAATCGACAGCTGGCAGTCTGTCGCAGACGGCATGTCGTTTGGTGTCAATTCCGGCGCTGGTTCAACCGATCAGGCGTCTGCGCTCATGTTCACGCCCATTCTGATCGCGGTTCGATGTGCCTTGAGGTAAATCGCATCGATCATAACAATCTTGGTCGCACCTTGATCGACAACCAGACCAGCAATCATGCGCGCGAAGATGCTCATATCACTACAGCGCTTCTAACGATGGTACAGCATCTTGTTCGGGCCATATTCAGCCAACGTATCGTGAGACCTTAAGCCGTTGCGGTTGATAAAAAAATCTCACTCAACACACGTCTACCATCAACGCGAGGCATTCCGTGAGACTGCGGAAAGTAGTGCCTAAGACGCGCCATCTGCGCATACGTCGGCCAGAAAAGATCAGACACATTCACTGCTCAATCTTCGATCAGTGAACCACGCGGCCAAACGGGAATTAATCGGTTCTGATCCTGGAAGGATCGCTTCACAAGAAAATGCTAAAGTCTGCTTCATCCGTATTTCTGTCGCAGATCCACATTCAGAAGAACCAGTTTCTTTCAAGGGACGCCCTGGAAAAAACCGTCAGTCGTGACCATCAGCCGTGTTTCGAAGCAAGGTCATTCAGATGCCCACTGCGACAGCTGGACCTTTCGCTTCTCGTGTTCTTCTGGCCTTCATCGGCACGTGGCCGCCCAGCGCCTGAGCGGTCAGTCGAAACGCGCCGATGATGTAGGGGCGCGATTTTTCCCTTTGTGCAAATTCCATTCGTGATTAGGCTTTGCGCGACCCTTGGTGGGTTGCGCATGGAAGGAAAAAATATGGGCAAACGGGACGATTTGATCGCGCAATACGCGGATGATCTCAAAAACAAATGTGGCATGGACCCGGACATGGATCTGTTGACCAAGGTTACGATCGGGTGTGGCCCGGCAATCTATTATGCGGATTCGTCGACGGTTGCGGCGACACAGGAAGGCGAGATCGAGACCGTCAAAAACAATTTTCTGATTAAGAAGCCGGGTCTTGCCGATGGTCCAGAGCTGATGGCAGCGATCAACGAGGTGATCGAAACCTATGGCCAGTCAGAGCGCAACAAATACCGCGCCGTGGTCTATTACATGCTGACCAAACATTTCGGCAAAGAAGCCGTTTACGGCTGAACACAGGTTTGCCCGGGGCCATGAGGCATCCGGGCAATCAACCACCGGCGGTCAATCGGCTGCGGTTTTTCCCATGTCACAGATGATGGTCCACTCGGCTTCGGTCACAGGTTGAACCGACAGGCGCGAGTTCTTGACCAGTATCATGTCGGATAGGTCTTCGCGGGCTTTGATCTGGTCCAGTGTGACCGGCTCGGCAAAGGGACGAATGGCGCGAATATCGACGCATTCCCACCGCGCATCCTCTGTCGTGCTGTCCGGGTGCGCCTCGGCACATACCTCGACAATGCCGACGACCGACTTTTCCTTTTGCGAATGATAGAAAAAGCCGCGATCGCCGAGTTTCATCTCGCGCATAAAGTTGCGGGCCTGATAGTTGCGGACACCGTCCCATTCCTCGCCCGCGTCGCCTTTGGCGACCTGTTGGTCCCAGCTCCACGTTGAGGTTTCGGATTTGAACAACCAGTAGGCCATCAGCCGATCACCCGGTTCCATGGGATCAGTTCCACCGATTGAAACAAGCCGGCCTTTGTATAGGGGTCGTTTTGCGCCCAGGCTTCGGCATCGGCCATACCATCGACGTCCAGTATGATCAGCGACCCGATCATGTCCTCTGCGTCGTTCAGCAGCGGTCCCGCCTGTTGCACGACGCCGGTCGATTTCAGGTACGCCACATGATCCGGGCGGTTTGCCATGCGTGTTTCCAGCGCACCGGGCTTGTCTTTGGCAATAAGGGCGATCAGCATTTATTCCTCCTTCAGGGGTCGCTGCATCAAACGTGCAACGACGCTTTTTACACTGTGCGTGCCGTCCATGACGTCAACAACCGATTGCGCGATTGGCATCTCGATCCCGAGATTTTGAGCTTTGCCAATCACGGCCCGCGCGGTTGCGGCACCTTCGACGGTGATTGTGGCGTCAAAATCGGCTTCGGATCCCAAGGCCATGCCGTATGCAAAATTCCGCGATTGGGTCGAGCCGCAGGTCAGCGCGAGATCACCAAACCCCGACAATCCAGCCAGTGTTTCGGGGCGCGCGCCACAGGCCAACGCCAACCGCGTCATTTCCGCAAAACCGCGGGTCATCAGCGCGGCTTTGGCGCTTTCGCCCAGCCCGGCGCCAATCAAGATCCCGCAGGCGATGGCCATCACGTTCTTCAACGCACCCCCCAGTTCGGCGCCGATTACATCCGTGCTGCGATAAACGCGCAGGTTAGGTGTCGACAAGGTCCCTTGCAGCGTCTGCGCCCCTGCATCATCCGTCGCGGCGAGCGTCAAAGCCGTGGGCAAACCGCCCGCGATATCTTCTGCAAAGCTTGGACCGGTCAGGATTGCAACGCGTGCTTTGGGCACAACGGACTGAACCACAGCAACAGGGCCAAGCCCGGTTTGCATGTCGATGCCCTTGCAACAACAGACGAGCGTTTTCTCGGCCAAATGGGTCGCGTTGGTTTTGATGAAAGCCGTAAGGGACTGCATGGGGACGGCCAGCAACAGGATGTCTGCCTCGACCGCGACGGCGATATCGTTCGTTGGCGTCACTCTTTCCGGTACGTGTGCGTTCGCAAGGCGCGGGTTTTGGCGGGTTGCCTGAATACTCTCAGCCGCAGATTTGCTGCGCATCCATAATGTGACGGGTTCATTCTGGCTTAATGACATTGCCAGCGCGGTACCAAACGCGCCGCCGCCGAGCACGGCAATAGTCATGCCTTTGCACCTTTTTTGCCACCACCAACCAGGGGTTGGGCGGTTTGGTCCAGTGGCCATCGTGGGCGCGCGACCAAATCCATCCCGTCTACATCGCCATGTTGGAGACGCTCAGCCCCCGCAAAGGCAATCATGGCCGCGTTGTCCGTGCAGAGCGACAGGGGCGGGGCGTAAAAACGGACGCCGAATTCTGAACAAAGCGCTTGCAGGGCTGTGCGGATCGTCTGATTTGCGGCGACACCACCGGCGACGGCCAACGTAGGCTGGGATGGGTTTTCATCCATATAAAGCGACGTGGCGCGCCGGGTTTTTGCAGTCAAAACGTTTGCGACAGCTTGTTGAAACCCTGCACAGATATCGGCACGGTCCTGTTGGTAAAGCCCGCCTTGGTCGGCAACCAATCCGTCTCGTGTGCGCAAAATGGCCGTTTTCAGCCCAGAGAACGACATGTTGCAATCGGCACGGTCGAGCAGGGGACGGGGAAACGCGAACCGGTTGGCCTGTCCAGCCCGCGCACAGGCTTCGACCGACGGTCCGCCCGGCTGCGACAGACCCAAAAGGCGGGCCACCTTGTCAAATGCTTCGCCCGGCGCATCGTCAATCGTACCGCCCAACCGGGAGAACCGATCATGCGCATGGACGATCAGAAACTGGCAATGCCCACCTGACACCAGCAGCATCAGGTACGGAAAGCCGAGCCCGTCTGTCAGTCGCGGGGTCAGGGCGTGCCCGGCCAAATGGTTCACCCCGATCAGGGGCAGCCCCGACGCGGCCGAGATGCCTTTGGCATACATCACGCCCGACATGACCCCGCCGATCAAACCGGGCCCGGCCGTGACGGCGATGCCATCCAGATCCGACAACACAAGCGAAGCCTGATCCAATGCGTCGCGGATACAGACATCCAGTTTTTCCGCGTGCGCGCGTGCCGCAATCTCTGGCACGACGCCGCCAAAGGCGCTGTGCAATTCGGTTTGCCCGTGTACGATGGACGACAGTTTCTCTGTGTCTCCGGACCCGCCGACACGCACCACGGCGGCGGCCGTGTCATCACAGCTGCTTTCCAGTCCCAACACTGTCAGTTCGGATGGCATATGCGCCCCTTTGCCGATTTGGCAATCCTGCTGTCTGTCACCAGATGGGTGCCAAACAATCCCGACGGTGATCCGTCACGTTTTGTAGTAGAATTCCATGTACCATTTCACGAATGCGCGCACGCCGTCCGCCATCGGTGTGGTGGGACGGAACCCGATCAATGCGCGCAAAAGATCCGTATCTGCCCAAGTTGCGGGAACATCACCGGGTTGCATGGGCAGCATGTTTTTCTGCGCTTCACGACCAACGGCCTGCTCAATGGCAGCAATGAAATCCCCCAGCTCTTCCGGAGAATTGTTGCCGATATTGACGACGCGCCAAGGGGCAACCGGGCTCAGGCTGTCTTTGTCAGAAACCGGCGTATCCCCGGGAGGGACATCAACCAACGCAACAATCGATGCGACCAGATCGTCGACATAGGTAAAGTCGCGCCGCATATGGCCATTGTTGTAAACATCAATGGGTTCGCCGTTCAAAATGGCCTTGGTAAACTTGAAATAGGCCATATCGGGACGACCCCAAGGCCCATAAACCGTAAAGAAGCGGAACAGGGTCGTAGGCAGCCCATAGAGATGCGAATAGGCGTGCGCGATGCTTTCGGTGGTCTGTTTCGTGGACGCATAGAGCGACATCGGAAAGTCCGTACGCTCTGTTTCCGTGTAGGGCATGGTCCCGTTTGCGCCATAGACGGAAGAGCTCGACGCCACCAAGAGATGCGCGGGTTTCTGCGCGCGGGCCGCATCAAAAAGTTCAAAAGTGCCACGGACATTTGTGTCGAGATATGTGCGCGGCGCTTCGATGGAATGGCGCACGCCGGCTTGCGCTGCCAGATGTACGACGATGTCGGGCTCTTCGCTGTGAAAAAGACCAGTCAAAAGGCCGGGGTCTTCGATTTTCCCAATGATGGGCGTGAAATGCGTCTGCTGCTCCAACAGGGCATGGCGCGCATGTTTCAAGGACACATCATAGTAGGGGCTGAGGCTGTCCAACCCAATGACCCGCCACCCTGCTTTCAAAAGCTGCTGGCTGACGTGAAAGCCGATAAAGCCGGCGGAACCGGTGACAAGTGCTGTTCTCATTCGGGTTAACTGCCCGCAAGGCGGCACAGAGTCAACGTCCCGTTCGGGGCTATTACCCACTTCCCGCCTTGCGAAATTGCACACGCTATTTATGTAGGGTGACCGTACCAAGTTAATTCGCGCTATGCTCTGATGATCGCGCGCCAAGTTGCACGGAACGACAAGAAAATGAATGCACTCAAAATTGCTGTGGCCGGTATCGGCTACGTCGGGCTGTCGAACGCTGTTCTATTGGCGCAAAAACACACGGTCGTTGCTTTGGACGTGGACGCAACGCGTGTCGACATGATCAACAACCGGGTGTGCCCGATCGTTGATGAAGAGCTTGAGGATTTCCTGGAGCACAAAGAGTTGGATCTCGCGGCGACGACCGACCCAGACGTGGCCTTTGGCGGCGCTGATTACATTATCATCGCGACGCCGACCAACTATGATCCCAAAACCAACTACTTTGACACGTCAACGGTCGAACAGGTTGCGCAGCGCGCGACTGAGATCAATCCCGACGCGACAATTATCATCAAATCGACCATTCCGGTTGGTTTCACGCGATCGCTGAGCGCCGATTTGTACAGCCAGCAGATCATCTTTAGCCCAGAGTTTCTGCGCGAGGGTCGCGCGCTCTACGACAACCTTTACCCGTCCCGGATCGTGGTGGGCGAAGAGTCCGAGCGCGCGAGGATTTTTGCGGAAACCTTGCGCGATTGTTCGTTGAAACCCGATACGGAACTACATTTCACCGGATCAGCAGAAGCCGAAGCCATCAAGCTGTTTGCCAACACGTTCCTTGCGATGCGGGTGGCGTATTTCAATGAATTGGACAGTTACGCATTGATGCATGGTCTCGACACCAGAGAGATCATTGACGGCGTCGGTTTGGACCCGCGCATTGGCACGCATTACAACAACCCGTCGTTCGGATATGGCGGTTACTGTCTGCCGAAAGACAGCAAACAGCTTTTGGCGAACTATCAGGATGTGCCGCAATCTTTGATCCGTGCGATTGTGGACGCGAACCGCACGCGCAAGGATTTCATCGCCGACCGCATCATCGCTATGAACCCTGCAAAAGTGGGTGTTTTCCGGCTGGTTATGAAAGCGGGGTCAGACAACTTCCGCCAAAGCTCTATCCAAGGGATCATGAAACGGATCAAGGCCAAGGGGATCGAAGTCGTTGTCTTCGAACCGGCCATGGATGATGAAACGTTCTTTGGCTCTCGGGTTGTGAACGACCTAGGTGCTTTCAAGAAAGAGGTTGATGTCATTATTGCCAATCGCCAAACCAGCGAATTGGACGACGTGGCAGACAAGGTGTTCACCCGGGACCTGTTCGGCGCTGACTGATACGGGTCTCAGGACCTTTGAGCAGATTGTCGGATAACGGCGCCCAAGTGCATCAGCTGTGTCCCCAGCGGGTTGCTTTTGCGCCAGAGCATTCCGATGGCGCGTTTCGGCGTGTTTCGGTCAAACCGGCTGATCGCGACGCGCGTGTTCTTGGTCTCCAACGGCACCGCCATTTCCGGTAAAAGCGTAACGCCCAAATCCGCATCAACCATTTGAACCAGGGTCGACAGGCTCGATCCCTCCATGACCAGGCTGGGATCGGTGGGTCCCATTTCACAAAAGGACAATGCTTGGTCACGAAAGCAATGACCTTCTTCCAGCAAAAGCAGTTTCATTTCCTGCAGCATTTGCGGGCTTGGAATCGGACGATCGGCGGCCTGGGTCGGGCGCACCAGAACAAACTCTTCGTCGAACAAGGCAAACTCTCTAAGCCCGGGTTCAAAGAGCGGAATAGCGGCAATGATCACGTCGAGACGCGAGTGTAACAGATCCTCGACCAACGGTTTGGTAACCGTTTCGCGCGGCAACACTTCGAGATCCGGGAAGGTCGTTGAAAGTGTCTGCATCATCTTTGGCAAAAGGTATGGTGCAATTGTGGGAATTATTCCCAGGCGTAGCTTGCCGCGCAAAGGACCGTCAGAGGAGCGGGCGAGGTCCGACATGTCTTCGACGTCTGAAAGCACCTTGCGCGCTCTTTCAAGAAACTCTTCGCCGAGGCTTGTGAGACGGATCTGACGCGAGCTCCGCTCGACCAATGGCGCGCCCAGCATTTGCTCAAGTTCCTTGATCTGCACCGAGAGGGCCGGCTGCGAAATTGAACAGGCCTCAGCCCCGCGCCCAAAATGCCCGGTCCGGGCCAGAGCATCGAAGTATCTAAAGTGTTTGAGCGTGAAATTTATCATAATCTGCAGTTATCAAGGAAAGAAGATTTTTCAATTGGGAATTATTCTAAAACCATTCTAATTTCCGGTCAGGGAATCAGCGTTCTGTAACCCAAGGAGATTTAAGATGGACGGAAACAATATGCCCGGTTTGGGCGGTTGCCCGGTCAACCACGGCGGCAACACTTCAATGGAAAAACCGGTGACCAAATGGTGGCCGAAAGCGCTTAACCTGGACATCTTGCACCAGCACGGCGCGCGCACCGATCCAATGGATGCCGATTTTGATCACCGTGCAGCGGTCAAAGGGTTGGACTTTGAAGCGGTCAAAGCTGACGTCAAAGCATTGCTGACCGACAGTCAGCCTTGGTGGCCAGCAGACTGGGGTCACTATGGTGGCCTGTTCATTCGCTTGGCGTGGCACTCTGCCGGGTCGTACCGCATGCAAGACGGTCGCGGCGGCGCGGGTTCGGGCAACATTCGGTTTGCGCCGCTGAACTCTTGGCCGGACAACGCGAGCCTCGACAAAGCGCGTCGCCTTCTGTGGCCGGTCAAAAAGAAATACGGCAATGCGTTGTCCTGGGCTGACCTGATCATTCTGTCGGGCACCGTCGCCTATGAAGACATGGGTCTGGACACCTTTGGCTTTGGCTTTGGTCGTAAGGACATCTGGGGTCCGGAAACTGACGTCTACTGGGGATCGGAATCCGAATGGCTGGCGCCTTCGGAAAACCGCTATGGCGATCTGGACGACGCATCGACGTTGGATAACCCGCTGGCGGCCGTGCACATGGGCCTCATCTATGTGAACCCGGAAGGTGTGAACGGTAACCCGGACCCGGCACGCACAGCCTTGCAAATCCGTGAGACATTTGCGCGGATGGCCATGAACGACGAAGAAACCGCAGCCCTGACCTGCGGTGGGCACACCGTTGGTAAGGCGCACGGCGCTTTGGCGGGTGATAACATCGGGAAAGAGCCTGAAGGCGCTGGGCTGGAAACCCAAGGTCTGGGTTGGATGAACCCGGATCAGTCTGGAACGGCATCAAACGCGTTTACGTCGGGCATTGAAGGTGCTTGGACCAAGAACCCGACCAAGTTCGACATGGGCTATTTCGACTATCTCTTCGGTTACGATTGGGAGCTGACGAAATCCCCGGCCGGTGCCAACCAATGGGCGCCGATCGATATGCCGGACAGTGAAAAGCCTGTTGATGCTGGCGACCTTTCGACGCCGAAAATGCCGCTGATGACGGATGCGGACATGGCGATGAAGGTTGACCCGATCTACAACGAGATCTGCCAGAAATTCATGGCTGATCCGGCGTATTTCCGTGACACCTTTGCTCGCGCCTGGTTCAAACTGACCCACCGCGACATGGGTCCGCGCGCCAACTATTATGGCCCGGACGTTCCGGCAGAAGACCTCATATGGCAAGATCCGATCCCGGCTGGCAACACCAACTTTGACGTTGCAGCGGTCAAGTCGAAGATTGCTGAAAGCGGTCTGACCTCGGCCGAATTGATCGCGACCGCATGGGACAGCGCGCGGACCTTCCGCGGCTCGGACAAGCGTGGCGGTGTCAACGGCGCTCGCATTCGCCTTGCCCCGCAAAAGGACTGGGCCGGCAATGAACCGCAGCGTCTGGCAAAAGTTCTGGGCGTGCTCGAGCCGATCGCGGCTGAGGCCGGTGCTTCTGTTGCTGACACGATCGTTCTGGGCGGCAATGTTGGTCTGGAAATGGCCATCAAGGCCGGTGGTCATGCCGCCGACATCCCGTTTGCTCCCGGTCGCGGCGATGCCGATGACAGCATGACAGACGTCGATAGCTTCTCGGTCCTTGAACCGGTCGCAGACGGGTTCCGGAACTGGCAGAAAGAGGCGTATTCGGTATCGGCAGAAGAGATGATGCTGGACCGTGCTCAACTGATGGGTCTGACCGCCGCAGAAATGACGGTTTTGCTGGGCGGCCTGCGCGTTATGGGCGTGAACTATGACGGCAACGGCTATGGCGTCTTCACCGACAATGTCGGCGCGCTGACACCTGACTTCTTCGTTAACCTGACCGACATGAACATCAGTTGGCACCCGCTGGACGATGGCACATACGAACTGCGGGATCGTGACACGGGTGACGTGAAATGGCCTGCGACAAGCGCCGATCTGGTGTTTGGTTCAAACTCTGTGCTGCGCGCCTATGCCGAGGTTTATGCTCAGGGCGACAACGCAGAAAAGTTCGTTCGCGACTTTGTTGCGGCATGGACCAAGGTCATGAACGCGGATCGCTTCGACCTTGTCGCCTAAAACAACCTAAGACGCCCGGGCATTCTAGTTATGCCCGGGCGTTTGCTAAAACTTTTGAAACCCAGAACAGTCTTATACATGCCTGATGATGCAGAGAGAGTCGTAAAGACGGCTTTGTGGCGGGGGTTTCGCAAGAAATGTCCGTCTTGTGGCGAGGGTTCCGCGCTTCACAAATACCTGAAGGTAAAACACACCTGTGACCACTGCGGTCTGGAACTGCACTATGCCCGCACGGATGACGGCCCGGCCTATTTCACGCTCTGTGTCGTTGTGGCGATTGTCTTTCCCCTGTTTCCGATCATCTACGTGAACTTCGCGCCAGAGCCGTGGATCGTGGCTACGTCCCTGATCGTCTTCGCCACCCTGCTCGCCTTGGTTCTGTTGCCGCGTATCAAGGGCATGTTCATTGGATTGCAGTGGGCAAACAGGCTTTACGGGTTCTAAGGCGTCTGCACGTCAACGCTCGGGTTGCGAAAGCGCGGCGCTTTGAACGAATGGGTCAGCGCGCGTTCAACCAAATCCAAATGGTCTTGGCCATAAAACGGATCGCCATCTACGACATATGTCGGCGAGCCGAAGACGTTTCTGGATCGCGCGTCATCTGAAAATTGATGCAACTTGTCCTGTACAGGTTCGCTTGCGGCCTCGGTCAATAGCAGATCGGGATCGTGGCCTGTCGCAACCGCTACGTCGCGCAGCGCTGTTGGATCGGACAGATCAAGATCATCGCGCCAATGCGCCTCTAACAGGTGATGCGCCATTTGATCTGACGCAGCGCCGGTTTCACCCATTGCGATGATCATGCCTGATGCCAGCGCATAGTCCGCATCGTGATAGGTCGGGCGGTGTGCCAAGACGTCAACACCGCGATATTCGGCCCACCGTTCAATCTCACGCCCAAAGAAATAGTCGACATGTGTCTGCGTCCGTGCCCGAAACGGCAAACTGCCTTGTGCTTCGACCACGGAGGAAAGCAAGATCGGGCGGTGTATCAGCGTGACACCATAGCGTCGGCAAAGATCGTAAAGGTGTTTTGATCCAAGATAGGCAAAGGCCGAATGGGCAGAATAGATGTATTCGATCGTTGGCATTGGTTTCTGCGCCTCTCTTGATCAATGGTGCCCGGCATAAGCTGAATAAACGCCAAACCCCCCAACCAATATGAGGCTAAGCGCCCATACCGTGTCGAGGTTGAACCAGCTTTGTGAGATGAATTTGAGACCGAACCAGAGATAAACGAATGTGGCGATAGCGGCGCCGGCCACGGTCATGGCGACCGTGTGTGTTGCAGCGACCAGAAACGCGGTCATCACGTCGCCCTGCATCAGCTCTTGTGCTGCGGCGTGGCCGGTTTCGGAAACATCCCCGGGTTCGAGCAATCCGCAAATCCCAAGGTAAATCGGCACCAGCATTAGGCCCGCACCATGAGCCATCGCTGCCAGAAAGGACCAAAGCCCTAATTTGGCCGGATGGACCCGCGCCAGAAACCGGGGATGGCGTTGATTAAAAAGCAGGTAAATTCCCGCCAATATGACCAAAACGCCCGCGCCGATGCGGATTTCTGCTTCCCGCTCTACCAGATAGATCATCATCGAAAACGGGAGCAGGATCGCAATCATTGCCAGGAAATGGCCCATCGCCAGCATAGCAAGTGAAGCGCCCCTTGTTTGCCGGAGACCCAGAAGTAAGGATACTGGGTCATGGGAAAGACAAAGAACGGAACACGTTATCCAGAGGAATTGCGCGCACGAGCGGTGCGGATGGTCTTGGATCACGAGAGCGAATACACGAGCAGATCGGCAGCACTTTTGTCGATCTCTCAGAAGGTTGGGTGCAGCAGAGACAGCCTTCGTATCTGGGTCAAGCAACACGAGGCGGATACCGGCAAACGCGATGGCGTGACCTCTGCAGAGCGGGATCGCATCAAAGAACTTGAGCGCGAGAACCGGCAGTTGCGTCAGGCAAATGAGATCCTGAAGAAGGCATCTGCTTATTTTGCTCAGGCGGAGCTCGACCGCCCATTCCGCAAATGATTGCCTTCATCAAGGATCATCGTGGGGCGCATGGGGTCGAGCCGATCTGTAGAGTTCTCCAGATTGCCCCTTCGACGTTCTATAAACGCATTGCCATCGAGCGTGATCCCGACCGTGCCTCGGACCGGGCCAAGCGGGATGAGTTTCTGCGCAAAACGATGAAGGATGTTTGGGAGAAGAACCGTTCTGTCTATGGCGCACGCAAACTATGGCACGCGATGAATCGCGAGAAGATTGATATTGCTCGCTGCACTGTAGAACGGTTGATGCGCCAGCTTAGCATTCAAGGCGTCCGGCGCGGAAAGAAGGTCAAAACCACCTGTGGTCAACCTGCGGATCAATGCCCGCTGGACAAGGTCAATCGCCAGTTCAGGGCTTCAATGCCGAACGAACTGTGGGTGTCCGACTTTACGTTCGTCTCGACCTGGCGCGGGTTCGTCTATGTGGCGTTCGTCATTGATACCTTCGCGAACCGGATTGTGGGCTGGAAGGCATCAACAACGCAGGACACGCAGTTTGTCTTAGATGCGCTTGAACAGGCGATCCACGCACGCAGACCCGCTGAGAAACTGATCCATCATTCAGATCGCGGCAGCCAATACGTGTCGATCAAGTACACAGAACGGTTGGCCGATGCTGGGCTGGAGCCATCCGTCGGCAGCGTTGGTGACAGCTATGACAATGCACTGGCTGAGACGATCATCGGCCTCTTCAAAACCGAAGTCATCAATCAACTAGGTCCGTGGAAGTCCAAGGATCAGGTCGAATGGGAAACCCTGCTATGGGTGGACTGGTTCAACAAAGAGCGCCCGCTTGAACCACTCGGGTACATCACGCCAATCGAAGCCGAGGAGAGATACGAAGAAGCCTTGAAGTCAGACAAAATCGCAGCTTGAAATACGAACTCAATAGTCTCCGCCAAAACTGGGGCGGTTCAAAGCGCCTTAGGCATCGCGCTCTTCTTGCGTTCCATCAACGCCGAAGACACGGCCAAGGGCCAGCCCATGCCCGGATTGATCCCGTGGTAGAACCCGGAAAAAATTACGGCCCACCATAAAGCCGTTAGAGTCATGTCATCCATATGTCAGACCAACTTCCAGAATACGTGCCCGAAGGGCGTTGGCAAACCAGTGAAGAGCCGAACGGTACATCAATTGATGAAAAGAGGTGGCCCAGATTTCAAGCCATTTGTTGGCGCACTAGAAAAATGCACCCTCGGTGCAAGCTCTTTTACCAACAGGGGCTGAACCGGTTGTCAAATGATGACAGACATTGGGCTGCGAGGCCTGAAAACCTCATGGCGTCACACCGTTTCACGCACTTGTCAATTTTCTTTATAGGCAGCGACGATGGAGTGTCATGAAATCAAATCAACGAAGATTACTAGCCGATTTTATATCCCTGGCTCCGCACGCCGCGTAGGATGGGCGTTCGGCCAACCGGGCATTCACACAGAACATCCTCACGCATCCCCGTTTGCATAGCCCCACTGTTGTTCAACCGAGCTGCTTTTGCAGGGTTACACGTTACCGTGGCAACCGCACGAAGCAGGTCGTCCCAAACTTGCACTGAACGAAACGCGGAGAA
Organism: Paracoccaceae bacterium; assembly: GCA_965198725.1. Taxonomy (GTDB): domain Bacteria; phylum Pseudomonadota; class Alphaproteobacteria; order Rhodobacterales; family Rhodobacteraceae; genus CBDAPX01. The sequence goes on along the minus strand of CBDAPX010000001.1, from coordinate 692,161 downwards.
CAGCAGCACTGAAGACACGCAGTTTTTTGGCGCACATGGTTGATACAGGCACGGCGACGGCTCGATAGCGCTGCGCGTTCAGGGCTACAAACCATCCATTGGATGGTTTGCTTTACGCCCTTCATCCTTCGCTGCCTCCGTCAGGAATAGTCTGTCCAGCATAAGATCTGAAACGGCCCTTCGGGGACGCTCATTCTCTACTTTAAGGCGCTTGAGATCCTTCAATTGATCCGCACCCATTCCACCGTACTTTTTCTTCCAGCGACAATAGGTCTGTTCAACAACACCAATCTGCCGGATTGCATCCAGACGGGGCGCGTTTTTCCCCACCGATATGTCAACCTGCCGTACCTTCGAGACGATCTCTTCAGGCTTCGGTCGCTAGTTCGCCGCGTGGTTCCACCGTTTTGATAACAAGAACGGCGGACCTCTCCAGAGCAGGAGGATCAGCAGAATCGCTACGTTCTGCGCAGCCAGTTAGCTTTTTTCAGTTTGGGCTAGAACCGGCTCTTCACTTCGCTCGCGACGAAGATGCACTGAATGCCGAAAAACCATGCTGAATGCGGGCGCTTGGATTGCCGCGCGGACCGAAGCCGCGATGAGCATCGCAATGGTTGTGCGCGGACGCTACTTGAACGACATCTTCCATGAGCGGCGGTATAGGAGACTCAAACAGTAGGCGATATAGTTCAAAGATATCAACGACCGCTTCCAAGCCCGGTCCGTTATCAAAAACTGGATAGCATTCGACAACACCTGACGACCCTGTACCGTGCTTGTTCGGCAAATACCAGAAGATGCGTGTTTGGTCGGCTTGGCAGCGCGAAAGCATCATACTGCCTAAGCTTTGTAAATCATGCAAACCTAAACGAAGTGGTGCGGCCAATTCAGGCGGCCCCGGATGGGGCCGCGTTGTGTTGGATCAGTACCTGTAGTGGTCCGGCTTGAACGGGCCTTCGGGTGCGACGCCGATATAGGAGGCTTGTTCCGCGTTCAGCTTGGTCAGCTTGGCGCCGACTTTTTCCAGATGCAGGCGTGCGACCTTTTCATCCAGATGCTTGGGCAGGACATACACCTGGTTGTCGTATTCTTCACCGCGCGTCCAAAGCTCTATCTGGGCCAGGGTCTGGTTGGTAAAGGACGCCGACATCACGAAGGACGGGTGCCCAGTGGCGTTGCCGAGGTTCAGCAGACGGCCTTCGGACAGCAGGATGATACGATTGCCAGACGGCATTGCGATCATGTCCACCTGTTCTTTGATGTTGGTCCATTTGTGGTTCTTGAGATTGGCAACCTGGATCTCATTGTCGAAGTGGCCGATGTTGCCGACGATCGCCATATCCTTCATCTCGCGCATATGCTCGATCCGGATGACGTCCTTGTTGCCCGTTGTCGTGATAAAGATGTCGGCCAAGCCGATCACGTCTTCCAGGGTCGTGACCTGATAGCCATCCATAGCCGCCTGCAACGCACAGATCGGATCGGCCTCTGTCACGATCACGCGGGCCCCAGCGCCGGACAGCGACGCGGCAGATCCTTTGCCCACATCGCCATAGCCGCAGACGACGGCAACCTTGCCGGCCATCATCGTGTCGGTCGCGCGGCGAATACCGTCGACCAGCGACTCCTTACAGCCGTATTTGTTGTCGAATTTCGATTTAGTCACGCTGTCGTTCACATTGATCGCCGGGAACGGCAACTGGCCGTTTTTCTGCAGATCATAGAGGCGGTGAACACCAGTGGTGGTTTCTTCGGACACGCCTTTGATCTGGTCGCGCATCTTGGTGAACCATCCGGGCGACGCTTCCATGCGTAGTTTGATCTGTGCCTTGATGACTTCTTCTTCCTCGGACTGTGGCACCGGGATGATGTCCTCACCCGCCTCGGCCCGTGCGCCGAGCAGGATATACAGCGTGGCGTCCCCGCCGTCGTCGAGGATCATGTTCGGGCCATCGTCGAACTGGAAGCTTTTGTCGAGGTAATCCCAATGCTCTTCAAGGCTTTGACCTTTGACCGCAAAAACCGGGATGCCAGCCTTTGCAATAGCGGCGGCGGCATGGTCCTGGGTCGAGAAGATGTTGCAGGACGCCCAGCGGACATCGGCCCCAAGCGCCGCCAGCGTTTCAATCAGAACCGCCGTCTGGATCGTCATGTGCAAGGACCCGACGATGCGCGCCCCGCTTAGCGGCTTGTCGGCACCGTATTCCTCGCGCAGGGCCATCAGGCCTGGCATTTCATTTTCGGCGATGTCGAGTTCCTTGCGGCCGAATTCGGCCAGGGAAATGTCCTTAACGATATAGTCGTTTGCCATGTCTGGCCGCTCCTTGCGTCGAACTGTTTGCCGGGGCAGATAGCACCCAAGAAGTTGAACGGCAATGCAGAGGCTGAGGATGCCGTCCCGACCGGCTTTGGATTGCCATGACGCTAGCGTCCGGGTACGCAGGCACCACGGTCAAAGGAGCGTGAAATGCCGTCGAAACAACCCCGTGCATGGCAACGGATGCTGTCCGGACGCAGGCTGGATCTGTTGGATCCCACTCCAATGGATATCGAGATTGAGGATATTGCCCACGGTCTGGCCTTTGTCGCGCGCTGGAATGGGCAAACGCGCGGCGATTATGCCTATTCCGTGGCCGAGCATTCACTGCTGGTCGAAGAGATTTTCAGCCGCCTGCAGCCCAGCGCTCCACAAAAATGGCGCTTGGCGGCTTTGCTACATGACGCCCCTGAATACGTGATCGGTGACATGATTTCCCCGGTAAAAGCGGCGATTGGACCGGGGTATGAGGCGTTGGATGTTCGGCTAACTGCAGCAATTCACCTTCGGTTTGGGCTTCCCGCGACACTGCCTAAGACCATTAAACAACAGATCAAAAAGGCCGATCGCATTAGCGCGTGGACGGAAGCGGTGCAGATCGCCGGGTTTACGGAAACCGAAGCAACGAAGTTTTTTGGGCGTCCAATTGCCGAAGTGATGGACGGGCTGGAAATCTCTTTGCGATCACCAGCTCAGGTACGCGCGGATTTTACGCTTCGTCATGCTCAGCTGCTCGCTTAGCACGGCGCTCAATACGTCTCTGTCTGATAATCAACCGATTGGTTGCTGTGTATTTTGATGGATTCAAACCCTTTTGGTCCAAAACCTGATGTCGTTGATCATCGGTTAGACTTTCCCAGCCTGGGTTGGCATCCAAAAACCCTGCATCGGCCAATTTGCGACCAAGAGCTGCATGATCCAGCTCGCCAAATGATCTGCGGTCAGATTTTTGTGTTGCCTTAGCCAACCACTCGGTCCGCAATGCGCTGATCATCGACGGCGCTCGCCCGCAAAACCCGGTCAGGTTCGTTTTGATATGCTCATGCGCCCCAGACGTGCGTCGCAGGATCACGGCAACTGATTGATCTGGGCGGCCCACCATCGCAAAAAGATGTAACGCAGACCCATCCGCACCGATTATATGCGTTGCCGCCTTGTACCGCGCGATCTGCGTTTTCAGGTCATGGTTCTGAGGATGGAAAATCTCATAGCCTCGGTCCCTCAGCAGCTCTTCCAAGTGTTCTTCACCCAGCAAACCGCCTTTTTGCAGGGTCAACTCAGACCGAGAGATATAAATCTTGCAGGGCCCATTGGCCTCAACGTCTTTGGCAAACTCGGAGTGAAAAAACTGGCGAAACCGCTCTGTTCCAGTCGCGATTTTCCCCAACCCAAACCCCTGACCTGGCACGCGGAGCTGTTCCACGGTTGTGGGTTCTGTTGCCACATGGATTGGGAAATCCGGTGCCAAAAGGTCAATAAAGTCCCGGTGATAGCTTTGAAGCGTGTCGCCGGCCATGGGGCGTTTGGGCACAAATAATATACCATCAAGGTCGTCTCGGTGTTGGTCCAAACCCCAAAGGCGCGAAGAGCTTTCGACAAGGAAGTGACCGAAGTGGTTCCACAGAACCCCACCCCAAAGCCAGTTTCCCCCCAACGATTGCGGGATGTTGGAAGGCGCATCTGGTTGCGTCGTCATCAACTTGTGTCTTCGCCACAAAGCACCTTGCGCACAATAGTCGCCATTGCTGTGTAAAACTCCGGCCGCTTGTACTTTGCTGCTGACAACCGGCGGCAGGACAATGGCGTTTGTCACGTCAACAATAGCTTCGGACCAACCGCCATCCGGATCAGGCTGCACGTGCGGTCCTGACGCCTGCTCTTCATCCACCAGAAATGCTCTCCGGCGCTAAGATCATCTTGGGCTGCGCTTGGCCAGGATACGTTGCAGCGTCCGTCGATGCATGTTGAGCCGTCGCGCGGTTTCACTGACATTGCGGTCGCACAGTTCATAGACCCGTTGAATATGTTCCCACCGCACCCTGTCTGCGCTCATCGGGTTTTCAGGCGGCGGCGGCAGCTCATCGCCTTTGGTCAGCAGTGCGTTGGTAATGTCTGTGGCATCCGCAGGCTTTGACAAGTAATCTGTCGCACCGATTTTGACGGCTGCAACGGCCGTCGCGATGGCCCCGTACCCTGTCAAAACGACAACCCGACAATCGGGGCGTTTTTCGCGAAGAACCTCGACAACATCGAGTCCATTGCCGTCTTCCAACCGCAAATCTACCACGGCGCAGGCCGGTGTCCGTGCTGTCGCAATCGCGCGGCCAGCCGCCACTGAACCCGCCATTTCAATTTCGAACCCGCGCTTCTCCATGGCCTTGGCAAGACGACGCAGAAAAGGCTCGTCATCATCAACAAGTAAAAGCGATTTGTCTGGCCCGATGTCTAGTGGCGCAGATATTGGCATTTCCGGCTCCTCGTTAGCTTGAAAGTACAGCTAGCGCGAGCAAGTATCACCGCCAGACAAAAAAAGGTCAAACACTGGGTAAACCTCAGGCATTATTGACAAAACATGAGACCTGTTCGGCCAGATCAGTGGCAGAAATGTCGCGGCGGAAAAACTCGACAAACCCGTGTTCGGGCAGGACGAGATAACTGAATGTCGAGTGGTCGACGAGATAAAGCTCATCCTCGCTCGGATGCGCATTGTAGTATGTCTTATACGCTTGGCTGGCGGCCTTAACCTGTTCTGGTGTGCCGGTTAGACCAATCATCTTTTCATGCATGTTATAGGCAAAATCACCGACCACTTCGGGCGTATCCCGTTCAGGGTCGATAGAGATGAACACCGGTGTGACCGACATGTTTTGTGCCGCTAGCTCGTCAACCGCTTCGACATTCCGAAGCGCGTCGAGCGGGCAAACATCCGGGCAAAACGTATATCCGAAATACAGGATCGATGGTTCGGTGATGACCTCTTGATCGGTCACGGTTTCGCCGTTTGCGTTCAAAAGCTCGAACGGACCGCCGATGGCGCCCGGACCGCCCGCAATCGCCGAGGCGCGGCAGTCAGCAAACTGATCAGATGGTTGCGACATCCGCGTGGCCGCCCACGTTCCGCCAATCACCGCAACGATGGCGGCCACCGAAGCAATCGCAATAACCTTGGTATTCATCAACACACTCGCTTGTATCACACTTGATCGAACTGGCCGGGAGACCTATCAGGTCTGGCACATCTTGCAACTCACATAGGATCAAACATGTCTGAGGCCAAGATCGGGCTGCTGCCAGGACAAGAGCGCAGCAACTGGATCCGACTGCGTACCATGATTTTGCTGCGCTGGGTTGCGATCCTGGGTCAGTTGGCCGCAGTCATCGTGGCCCAAAGGTTTTTCGATCTTCAGCTGCAATATGCACTTTGCTACATCACGATTGCTGCATCCGTTGCTGGCAATTTGCTGGCCATCTTTCTTTTCCCGGAAAACAAGCGCCTGACAGAAACAGAGAACCTTTTGATGGTTCTCTTTGATCTGTTGCAGTTGTCCATGTTGCTCTTTTTGACCGGTGGCTTGAACAATCCGTTTGCGCTGTTGATGCTGGGGCCTGTGACGATCTCTGCAACCGTGATGACGTTTAGATCTGCCTTCGTCATCAGCGGGACGGCTATCGTTCTTGTGACGATTATCTCGCAGGTTTACCTGCCCCTGCGCACGGCATCGGGCGAAATTCTGGAAATGCCCGGGATCTTTATCTTTGGAAACTGGGTCGCGATTGTCATCGCGACGCTCTTTATCGGCGCCTATTCGCGTCGCATGAGCTCTGAGATGTATTCCATGTCTGATGCTTTGGCCGCGACCCAGATGGCGTTGGCGCGTGAACAGAAGTTGACAGACCTAGGCGGCGTGGTTGCCGCCGCTGCGCATGAGCTTGGCACACCGTTGGCAACGATCAAACTTACCAGTTCTGAGTTAATCGAAGAGTTATCAGAACGCGACGATCTTCGCGAAGACGCAGAGTTGATCCGAGAGCAGGCGGACCGCTGTCGCGACATCCTGCGCGACATGGGTACGGCTGGCAAAGATGACCTGCATCTCAGGCAAGCACCGCTCACCACCTTGATCGACGAAGCGGCAGAGCCGCATAAGGACCGCGGCAAAAAGATACATTTTGAGGCCGCTCCCGGACATGGCGGGACCACACAACAACCGTCTGTCCTGCGCAAGCCAGAGATCATTCACGGACTACGAAACCTGATCCAGAACGCTGTCGACTTTGCCCGTGCCAATGTCTGGGTCGAGGCAATGTGGACCGAAGATGTAATTATCGTTCGTATTCTGGACGATGGCAGAGGCTATCCGTCGCACCTGATTGGACGGATCGGCGACCCCTTTGTGCGACGACGCCGGACCGAAACCGATAAATCCACGCGACCCGCCTATGAAGGCATGGGTTTGGGCCTGTTCATCGCCAAAACGCTGTTGGAACGATCCGGTGCAGAGATTAGTTTTGCCAACGGATCCGATCCCTATCAAACGATCACAACGCGCAAGGATCAGCGTGGCGCGATCGTCGAAGTTTCATGGCCGCGGTTGAAAATTGACGCCCAAATTGGCGAGAACGCCGTCCCACTTGGGCTCAATCAGCACATCGAGTTATAAAGTGCGCGGAGGCATGCCGGTTTAACCAATGGTTAACCAATTCCAAACCACTGATTGATCAAAAGCCGTTTGGAACCTGACATGTACCATGCTCCTTTCTGGGAATTACTCGCCATTTTTGGGCTTTGTAGTGTTTCGGCCCTCATGGCCTTTAAAATACTGCGCCGGCAAAGTGGCGAAGACCACCTCAATCACCTCAAACACGTCTTTTCCCGCGATCCCATTTTTGTGTTCGGCGACAACACATTGCTGGACGCCAACAGCTACGCAAAATCGCTTTTGGACACTTCCAACCCGGAAGAGGTATGGCCTGAACTTGTCAAACTATTGAAAGACCGCTTTCCACGGTTTCCAGCCAACCAAACAGAGTTGGAAGCACGATCGCCCTTGTTGCTTTCGTCCGCAAAAAGTGGAGAGTTTTCCGAAGTTTTTGCCGAAAGCGTCGATGGGATCTCCCGCATTCACATTCGGGCAATGCATGATGATGCGGGTTCTGATTACCACAGCACACAGGTACTGAATTGGAAGACAATTGCCGAAAGCGCCCCCTATCCGATTTGGAAGCAAAACACGGTCGGCGACATTATTTGGAAAAACAAGTCTTACGACATTTTGGAAAACTCGGTCTTTGGCAAAGAGGGCCAGGCGCCTGCAGCTTCGCTCTTTCCTGACTTTCATTCAAACGGGCTTGCGCGCAAGGAACCGGTTCGCGTGAAACGACCGGATGGAGACGGTTCAAACGACCTTTGGTACGAAGTCACATCCATCCGCAAAGACGAAGAAACACTGCACTATGCAACCGACGTCAATGCGGTTGTGCGTGCAGAATCCGCTCAGCGAAACTTTGTCCAGACCCTTGCAAAAACCTTTGCGCAATTATCGATCGGCCTAGTGATTTTCAACCGAAGCGGCCAATTGGTTCTGTTCAACCCGGCCTTGATGGATTTGACGGGCCTGCCCGTAGATTTTCTGAGCGCACGTCCAAACATCTTGTCTTTTTTCGACCGCTTGCGGGATCGCCGGATCATGCCGGAACCCAAGGACTATAAGGATTGGCGGGATCAAATGGCCTTGCTGGTCGCTGAAGCAACTGATGGTTGCTATCAAGACACTTGGACCCTGCCTTCGGGCTCCATTTACCGGGTGACCGGACGGCCCCATCCAGATTCCGCCATCGCCTTTCTGTTCGAAGACATCACGGCCGAGGTAACACTGACCCGCAGGTTCCGCACAGAGATTGCTGCGGCTCAGAACATTCTGGACCATATGCCGGATGCATTGGCGGTGTTTTCCCAATCCGGCACCCTGACCATGTACAATTCGGCTTATACAAAGCTTTGGGCGGTTGACCCAAGCAACAGCTTTGCCGAGTTCACGATTTCAGACGCGACAAGCCAATGGCAGGCGATGTGCTGTCCGACGCCCTTGTGGGGCGAGTTGCGGGACTTTGTGGTCCAACTGGAAAAAAGGGAAAAGTGGACGGATACGGTAAAGCTCCAGAAAAACGGAACGCTGATGGAGTGTCAGATTGATCCTTTGCCAGATGGGTCAACCTTGATCCAGTTCCGCCAATTCGGGGCTCAATCGTTCAAGGATGACGATCTGGAGATCATTTTTTTCGTCCACGCGATAGACAGCATTTGCCGCTTGCGACGGCTTGGCCTGCACGCCATGGTGGCCGTATGGGCTCCCCGACTATGACACTCTCTATGCTGGTTCACTCACCGGAAGAAATGGCAATTCTTGCCGCCCGGTTCGGCAGCACATTGCGTGCGGGAGACTGCATTTTGCTGGACGGTCCAGTTGGTGCGGGCAAAACACATTTCACACGATCCCTGATCCAAGCCCATCAGGATCATGCAGAAGACGTGCCATCGCCAACATTCACGCTGGTGCAGGTTTACGAAACGGCTGTTGGTGAAATTTGGCATGCCGATCTTTACCGCATCGGTTCGATTGACGAGATCGAAGAACTTGGCTTGGTTGAGGCCATGACCGATGCCATAAGTATCATCGAATGGCCCGATCGGTTGGGCGAGCTGGCACCTCATGACGCGCTCAGCCTGACGTTCGATTTGGTTGATGACATGCCGGAACATAGACAGATCACCCTGCAAGGTGACGAAACCCGCTGGGCGCGACTGCGACATATATTAAGCGATGACAGATAGACAAAAACAGGCAACCGCTTTCATAGCATCCGCAGGCTGGCAAGATGCCGCGCGCAGGTCGTTGGCGGGGGACGCATCCAACCGCAAGTATGACAGGCTGATCATGCCGGGCACGGGAGAAACCCGCGTCCTTATGAATGCCGATCCGGGCAAGGGAGAAGACGTCAGGCCGTTTGTCGAAATCGCCCGGCACCTGACCAAGAACGGGTTCAGTGCGCCAGATATCTTTGCAGAAGATGCTTCACTTGGCTTCCTGCTGATCGAGGATTTGGGCGACGCGATTTTCGCGCGAGAAATTGAAAAAGACGCCGATCTGGAAATCCCGCTCTACCAAGCGGCGACAACGGTGTTGATCGACCTGCACAAGGTCCCGCCACCAGCCTCACTTGAACCCTATTCCGCAACGCTGATGACGGATCTGGCAGCGCTTGCTTTTGAAAAATACCAAGCGGCTGTCACCGGTATTTTGGCCGGCGAAGCTTTGGCGCAGTTCAAACAAATCATGCCGCCCTTGCTGGCGCTGACCGAAACGACGACGCCCGTTTTGATCCAACGCGATTACCACTCAGAGAACCTGTTGTGGTTGCCCGACCGCCCAGCGCCCGGAAATGTCGGATTGCTGGATTTCCAAGACGCGATGTTGGGTCATCCGGCTTACGATCTTGTGTCTCTTCTGCAAGACGCGCGCCGTGATGTGTCACCAGCGGTCGAAACCGAAATGATCGCGCTGTTCCTGCAAAAAACCGACTATGATCCTGAAACGTTTCAACGCGACTATGCGATTTTGGGCGTCCAGCGGAGCCTGCGAATTCTAGGCGTGTTCGCACGCCTTTGCACCGATTATGGCAAACCGGGCTACTTCAAACTGATCCCGCGAGTTTGGCAACAACTGCAACAGAATTTGGAACACCCGGCTTTGGCAGACGTCGCTCAAATCCTGAATTCCGCGCTGCCCTTTCCGACGACGGACGCTTTGGAGAAACTTGCAGAACAATGTCGCCCATGACACCAAATTCCATCATGCTGTTTGCGGCCGGGTTTGGCACGCGCATGGGGACGTTGACGGAACACACGCCGAAACCTCTGCTAAGGGTTGGGGATAGGCCCTTGATCGACTACGCGATTGATTTGTCCCGGTCGGCGGGCATCACCAACATTGTTGCCAACGCGCATTACCATGCGGATCAGATCATTGCGTATCTGGAACCCAGAAACATCCAAATCTCGCTTGAGACACCACAAATCCTCGACACGGGCGGAGGGTTGCGTCATGCGCTGCCATTTTTTGAAGAAAACGCGGTTTTAACGATGAACACGGACACCATTTGGCAAGGACCCAATCCAATAGAGCTGTTGGTTCAAAACTGGGATCCGCAAAAAATGGATGCACTTTTGATGTGTATTCCCACGCAAAACGCGTCTGCGCATAGAAGGGATGGTGACTTTACCATCCTCGAAGATGGTCGAATTGCGCGGGGTCCGGGCGTCGTTTACGGCGGTGTTCAGATCATCAAAACCGATGGTCTTTTCGATATTTCCGAACCGGTGTTTTCATTAAACATGCTGTGGGATCGGATGATCGCCGCCAATCGCTGTTTTGCGATGGCCTACCCGGGTTCATGGTGCGATGTGGGGCATCCGGCCGGGATCGATGCGGCCGAACAATTGTTGTCGCGTGCCGATGTTTGAGCCGGCGAAAGGGTCCCGGGTTTTTGCCCTGCCGCCGGGCATCGATTTCCCGCGCGAGCTGGTCACCGGGATCACGGACCGTTTGCAGGATCACCCGCCAGAGGCATTGGGCCGCGTCACGCTGATCGTCAACACCAAGCGGATGGCCCGCCGCATACGCAGCATTTTCGAAAGCCGCGGGTCCGGGTTTGTTCCCAGGATCAGGCTTTTGTCGGATGTGACCGATCCGGCCCTCCTCGATCTGCCGCAAAAAATCCCGTCGCTGCGCCGTCGGTTGGAACTGTCTCAACTGGTGTCCAGCCTGATCGAGAAACACAAGTCATTTGAATCGCGGGCCTCGGTCTTTGACCTGACGGACAGCCTTGCTGCCTTATTCGACGAAATGCAAGGCGAAGGTGTCGATCCCGATGTTCTGTCCCGCCTCGACGTGTCCGACATGTCCGGGCACTGGCAACGGGCGCTGGCCTTCATGCAAATCGCCGGGTCTTTCGTAGACCGCGCCGAAAACGCGTTGGATGCGGAAGGGTACCAAAGGCAGCTCGTTCAAAAGACGATTGAGCACTGGAATTCGGCCCCACCCCGCGATCCCATCATTCTGGCCGGGTCGACAGGTTCGCGTGGCACGACCCTTTTACTGATGCAGGCGGTTGCCCGGCTACCGCAAGGCGCGATTATCCTGCCCGGCTTTGATTTCGATCTACCGGAAGCCGTCTGGAACGAAATGCAGGACGCATTGGTTTTTGAAGATCATCCTCAATTTCGGTTTCGCACCGTTTTGAAGGCCTGCGAAACCCACCCCGGCGAGGTTGAACGCTGGACGATATCAAGCCCCCCTTCCCACGACCGGAACCGGGCGGTGTCACTGGCTTTGCGCCCCGCGCCCGTGACCGACAGCTGGCTGAAAGAAGGGCCGCAGCTGCTGGATTTGCGGTCGGCGTTTGCCGACGTGACATTGGTCGAAGCGGACACGATCCGGCTAGAGGCGCTGACCATTGCGCTGCGCCTTCGACAGGCGGCGGAAACCGGTCAGACAGCTGCATTGATCACCCCGGATCGCGCTTTGACCCGTCAAGTGACTGCGGCGTTGGACCAATGGGGCATTCTGCCCGATGACAGCGCGGGAACACCCCTGCACCTCAGCCCGCCGGGTCGGTTTCTTTTGCATATCGCCGATGGGTTTATTGGCCCACTGGACGGTCCAAAACTGCTGACACTTTTGAAGCATCCGTTGGCGCATGCGGGTGCCGGTCGCGGTGACCATCTGCTGCATACAAGAGAGCTGGACCTTTACCTGCGGCGCAAGGGGCCGCCGTTCCCTGATGCCGAAACAGTACAAAACTGGGCCGGGACCGGTGAATCCGACGATGTTCAAAAATGGGTTGGCTGGGTGACGGATCATTTGCTGAACCCTTCCAAAACAGGCGTCCTGCCCCTGTCTGGCTGGGTATCCCGTTTGATCAGTTCCGCTGAAACGATTTGTGCGGGCAGTTCCTCGGAGGACGCTTCAGAACTCTGGGCGCAGAATGCGGGTCAAAAAGCACAATCCGTCATGGCCTCGTTAAGTGAAGAGGCCGACGCCGGCGGGATGCTGAGCGCAACGGATTTTGCGACCCTGTTGCGGCACCTTTTGATGCAGGAAGAAGTTCGGGACCGCGACGCCCCCCACCCCCGCATCATGATCTGGGGCACGATGGAGGCTCGTGTTCAAGGCGCCGATCTGTTGATCCTTGCGGGATTGAACGAAGGGTCTTGGCCCGAAGCGGCAAAACCGGACCCTTGGTTGAACCGGGCCATGCGCAAAGAAGCCGGTCTGTTATTGCCGGAACGGCGGATCGGGTTGGCGGCGCATGATTTCCAACAGGCGATTGGTGCGCCAGAAGTGTGGCTGACACGCGCAAAACGTGGCGATAACGCAGATACGGTTCCGTCCCGATGGCTCAACCGCTTGAGCAACCTGTTGAACGGTTTGCCGGAAAACGATGGGCCAGAAACCTTCTCTGATATGCGGAACAGAGGCGATAAGTGGCGTCGCTGGGCCAGCGTTCTGGATGACGCGCCCCGACAGCCTGCGGCGGAACGCCCTTCGCCGCGCCCACCAATTTCTGCCCGGCCTGACCGATTGTCAGTGACCGAGATTAAGCGATTGATCCGCGATCCCTATGCAATTTACGCCAAACATATCCTGCGTTTGCGCACGCTCGATCCTTTGGTCAAAGAGCCGGACGCCCGAAACCGCGGGATCGTGTTGCACAGCATTTTGGAACAGTTCATTCGGCAGGAACAAAAAGGAGAGTTGGCCCTGTCCGCAGAGGCGTTGTTGCAGACGGCGGATGCCATTCTAGAAAAGGATGTACCATGGTCCACATCGCGGCGGATGTGGCACGCGATGGTGGCGCGTTTTGCCGATTGGTTCATCGCGCAAGAAAGCGCGCGGCAGTCGGAAAGCAAACCGGCTGTCCTTGAAGCGCGTGCGACATATCAATTCTCTGATCCCTCTTTCACGCTCAGCGGCATCGCCGACCGGATTGACGTCACACCAGACGGACAGCTACGCATTTTCGACTACAAAGCGTCACACGCCCCAACGCAAAAGGAACAAACCTTTTTCGACAAGCAACTGTTGCTAGAGGCAGCGATGGCAGAGGAGGGCGCCTTCAAAAACTTTGCCCCGGCACATGTTCAGGACGCGGTTTTTGTCGGGCTCGGGGCCATGAAAACCGTCGCCGCGCCATTGCTGGAGAACCCAACGCATCAGGTTTTGTCAGAGCTGAAAGAGCTCATTTCCGCTTATTTAGAGCCTGGTCAAGGCTACACCGCCCGGCGTATGATTCAGAAAGAGGCCGAGATTGGCGACTATGATCACCTTGCGCGGTTTGGTGAATGGGATCGATCCGCCGACCCCCGTCCGGAGGATGTCAAATGACCCCCCGCGACGATGCCACCGAACGACAGGTCCAGGCCGCCAGCCCCCATGACTCGACATGGCTGTCGGCCAATGCGGGATCAGGAAAGACCCGCGTTTTGACGGATCGCGTTGCGCGTTTATTGCTCAACGGAACCCAGCCCCAGCGTATCCTTTGCCTGACATATACAAAGGCTGCCGCCAGCGAGATGCAGAACCGGCTGTTTCAACGGCTTGGGGAATGGGCGATGTTGCCCGACAATGAATTGCGGACCGCGCTGCAAACCCTTGGTGAAACCATGGAGCTGGACGCCGAACGCCTCGCCAATGCGCGCACCCTTTTTGCCCAGGCGTTGGAAACCCCCGGCGGGTTGAAAATTCAAACCATTCATTCGTTTTGTTCGTCGCTGCTGCGTCGTTTCCCGTTGGAGGCTGGTGTCAGTCCGCAATTTCAGGAAATGGAAGACCGCGCCGCGGATCTGTTGCGTCGTGAGATTTTGGAGGACATTGCCAGCGGTGAAAACAAGGACAGCCTCGACCAGATTGCCATTTTCCTAAGCGATCAGGGTTTAGATGATCTGACAAAATCCGTGCTGGCCCATCGGGATGCATTCAACGACGCGGTGTCTCAGGAAGATCTGGAAAGGCTGTTCGGTCTGCCGCGTGATTTCAACGAAAGCCGTCTGTTAGAGACTGTTTTTAACAATCAGGACTTATCCCTTTTGGCAACCGTCGCCGAGGCCATGCGGACTGGTTCCAGTACGGATCAAAAGAACGCGGCAAAGCTCGCCACCGTCACATCACCGGATTTGTCAGCTCTGAAAACGCTCGAAGAGGTTCTGTTAACCGGTCCGTCCGCCAAAGAACCGTTTTCGCCAAAAATCGACAAAGTACCGACCAAATCGCTGGCAACCGGCATTCTGGCCGATCACATGCCCACGTTGAACGATTTGATGATGCGTGTCGCCGCTGGCAGACAGAAGCGGGTCGCGCTGCATGCTTTGGCAAAGACAAAGGCACTTCACCGTTTTGCCGAGATTTTTCTACCCGAATACGCTGCCCGCAAAGTCGCGCGGGGATGGCTCGACTTCGACGACTTGATTTCCAAATCCCGCCAGCTGTTGAACGACCCTAACGTTGCCAGTTGGGTCCTGTTCAGACTGGATGGGGGCATCGATCATATCCTTGTGGACGAAGCACAGGATACGTCGCCGGAACAGTGGAGCGTGATCGAAAACCTCGCGCAGGAATTCACCAGTGGGGAGGGCGCAAGGCCGGACACAGAGCGGACAATCTTTGTCGTCGGAGACAAAAAGCAGTCTATTTATTCGTTCCAGGGCGCTGATCCAGGCGCTTTTGACCGGATACAGCTAGAATTCGGCAACCGACTGCAACAGGTAGACAAACCGTTGCAGGATCTGACCCTTGAATACTCCTTCCGGTCCGCGCCAGAGATTTTGACGCTCGTCGATCTGGTCTTTGAAGACCGGCCGGATGCAGGTTTTGCGCCTGATGCGAAACATCGGGCGTTCAAATCCGATTTGCCGGGGCGCGTCGATATCTGGCCCGTTATTCCTAAAACAGAAGAAACAGAGGATCGGCCGTGGTTCGATCCGGTGGATCGCCGGGTTGCCCAACACCACGACGTTGTTTTGGCGGAGCATATCGCGCAATCGATCAAAACGATGATTGATCGCGGTGAGACAATCCCCGTCGATGGCGAACCGCGCGGGGCGTTTCACCGTCGGCCAGTGCATGCGGGCGATTTTCTGATCCTCGTGCAAAGCCGCAGAGACCTGTTTTCCGAGATCATCCGCGCGTGCAAAGCCCTGAACTTGCCGATTGCCGGGGCGGATCGGCTCAAGGTGGGTGCGGAAATCGCCGTTAAAGATTTGGCCGCGGTCCTATCCTTTCTTGCAACACCCGAAGACAGCCTGTCGCTGGCCTGCGCGTTGCGCTCTCCGTTGTTTGGCTGGTCGGAAAGCGACCTGTTTCATTTGGCGCACTACCGAGATGGCCCGTTTTTGTGGCCAGCCTTGCGAGAGAACCGTGAAAAGTATCCAAGAACGTTTGAAATCATCGACGATCTGATGCGCCAGCTGGATTTCATGCGGCCCTATGACCTGATTGAGCGTATTTTGACCCGGCATCACGGTCGCAAACGCCTGTTGGCGCGCCTTGGTCCAGAGGCCGAAGACGGTATCAACGCCCTTTTGGGTCAGGCCTTGGCCTATGAACGGACAGAGATTCCCAGCCTGACGGGGTTTGTCACCTGGATGCAGGCCGATGATCTGGAAATCAAACGTCAAATGGGCGCGGCGGACGGTCAAATCCGGGTCATGACCGTCCACGGCGCCAAGGGTTTGGAAGCCCCGATCGTCATACTGCCCGACACTGGGCCCCGCCGGGCCCCAACCGATCCGGATATTCTGTATTCAGACGACATCCCCCTCTGGCGCGTGCCGATCAATGACATGCCCGATGCGATGCGCCAATCCCGCGATGCGCATCAAACCAAACAGATGAATGAACGGGAAAGGCTGCTTTATGTGGCTCTAACCCGGGCAGAAAAGTGGTTGATTGTGGCGACGGCGGGTGACCTGAGCAAGACGGGCGACAGTTGGTATCAAAAGGTTTTTGACGCCGCGCAGCAGGCAGGCGCGCAGGAAACCGAATATCCAAATGGCACCGGCCTGCGACTGATGAATCCCGCTTGGATGACCTTGCCAGCCACAACAAGTTCGAAAGAAGCTCCAGAAGAGACCGAACTGCCGGACGTTTTTCAGCGGCCCGCTCCTGAACCTGTTCCCGAACCGGCGGTCTTGTCGCCGTCTGACCTGGGCGGGGCAAAAGCGCTGGCCGGCGAAGCGGGGCAAGATCCGGACGTCGCCATGGCACGGGGGACCGCAATCCACCGGTTGTTGGAACATCTGCCACCTGTCCCGCAGTTGGAACATCAACAATTGGCAGCGCGGTTGCTTTCCGATCTCTCGCCCGACCTGCGAACAGGTGCATTTGAAGAGGCGGCGCGGGTCCTCAGCACGCTATCTCTTGCCAACTTTTTTGGACCTGAGGTTCTGGTGGAAACATCCGTCACCGGTTCGATCCACGGACAGCCTGTTTTCGGCACGATTGACCGGTTGATTGTCAAAGACGACAGCGTCATCGCCGTCGACATCAAATCCAATGCGGTTGTGCCAAACGCCCCCGATGCAATCCCCGAAGGCATTTTGCGCCAAATGGCGGCCTATTTTGCGTGCCTGTCCGAGATTTACCCCAACAAAACCATCAAGCTTGCCGTATTGTGGACCAAGACGGCCGAGATCATGTATCTGCCGCACGATCTTGTGACAAATGCCCTGACGCGCATTGCCGGTCTTGACGCCGCACATACGCATTCCTAGGTTCAAGCACTCAGATTTACCCCTCCAGGAGACAGACCATGTCCACCGTAGCTGTCACGGACGACACATTCGACGCCGAAGTCAAAAACTCAGATATCCCCGTTGTCGTGGATTTCTGGGCGGAATGGTGCGGCCCATGTAAACAAATCGGCCCAGCGCTCGAAGAGATCGCGTCCGAGTATGAAGGCAAGGTCAAGATTGCCAAAGTAGACGTCGACAGCAACCCGAACGCCGCTGCGGCCATGGGTGTGCGCGGCATTCCGGCGCTTTTCATCTTTAAAGACGGTCAGGTGATTTCGAACCGGGCTGGCGCTGCGCCAAAGGCTGCGCTGCAAAGCTGGATTGACGATTCCATCTGAGCCTTAAATACCTTTTTTAGAAAGGCACCCCGCTTGGGGTGTCTTTTTCATTTTGCGGCCATGACTTGTGAAGTCGGGTCTCAATCGACATATAGGCCGTCAACACAGGAGATGGCGTAATGGCGGATCAAGACTTTCCGGGTTGGCACGGCACCACGATTATCGGCGTCAAAAAAGACGGACAGGTGGTGATCGCGGGCGATGGGCAGGTGTCTCTTGGTCAAACAGTGATCAAAGGTACAGCGCGCAAAGTGCGTCGCCTGAACCCCGGAGGGTTCGATGTTGTCGCCGGTTTTGCCGGATCAACGGCGGATGCCTTTACCCTTCTCGAACGGCTGGAAAGCAAACTGGAAGCGACGCCCGGCCAACTGGCACGGGCCAGCGTGGAGTTGGCCAAGGACTGGCGCACCGACAAATACCTGCAAAAACTAGAGGCGATGTTGATCGTATCGGATGGCAAATACCTGTTTGTCATCACCGGTGCAGGCGACGTTCTGGAACCGGAACACAATGTTGCGGCGATTGGCTCTGGCGGTAACTTTGCCTTGGCCGCCGCGCGTGCGCTGATGGAAAGCGACCAATCTGCCGAAGACATTGCCCGCTCCGCGATGAGCATCGCAGCTGATATTTGTGTCTACACAAATGGAAACCTGACCGTCGAAGCCATTTCCGGCTGAGTCATCAAGGCGAGAACACACGCATGACCGATCTGACACCCCGCGAAATCGTAAGCGAGCTGGATCGCTTTATCATCGGACAAAAAAACGCCAAGCGCGCTGTCGCCGTGGCATTGCGCAACCGCTGGCGTCGCAAGCAGCTGAGCGAAGATCTGATCGACGAAGTCTATCCCAAAAACATTCTGATGATCGGACCAACAGGTGTCGGCAAAACCGAAATCTCGCGCCGTTTGGCCAAACTCGCCCGTGCGCCGTTTCTGAAAATCGAAGCAACGAAGTTCACAGAGGTTGGCTATGTGGGGCGCGATGTGGAACAGATCATTCGTGATCTGGTCGACGCCGCCATCGTCCAAACGCGCGACTATATGCGCGAAGACGTCAAAACGGCCGCGCACAAGGCCGCCGAGGAGCGCGTGATAACCGCCATCGCGGGCGAGGACGCGCGGGAAGGGACCCGCGACATCTTTCGCAAAAAGCTGAAAGCCGGAGAGCTTGACGATACGATGATCGATCTGGAGCTGACCGACACCTCGAACCCGTTTCCGATGATGGATATCCCGGGCCAACAGGGTGCCGGGATGGGGATGATGAACCTCGGCGATATGTTTGGCAAAGCCTTTGGCGGTCGCACGGTCCGCAAACGCATGACTGTTGCCGAAAGTTATGATGTCCTGATCAGTGAAGAAGCCGACAAACTGCTGGATGACGATGCGGTGACCCGCACCGCGATTGAGGCGGTCGAACAAAATGGCATCGTGTTTCTGGATGAGATCGACAAGGTCTGTGCCCGGACAGAAACCCGCGGTGGTGATGTCAGCCGCGAAGGTGTGCAACGGGACCTCTTGCCTTTGGTCGAGGGGACAACGGTCAGCACGAAACACGGTTCAATCAAAACGGACCACATCCTGTTCATCGCTTCAGGCGCGTTTCATATCGCAAAACCATCCGATTTACTGCCGGAACTTCAGGGCCGTTTGCCAATCCGTGTCGAGTTGCGCGCTTTGACCGAAGAGGATTTTGTCCGCATCCTGACCGAAACCGACAACGCGTTGACACGCCAATACACGGCCTTGATGGGCACAGAAAACGTTGTTGTGTCCTTCACCGACGACGGGATCGCGGCGCTGGCCAAAATCGCCGCCGAGGTCAATCAGTCGGTCGAAAACATCGGGGCGCGGCGGCTCTATACCGTGATGGAGCGGGTATTCGAAGAGCTGTCCTTTACAGCACCCGACCGGGCAGGTGATGAGATCGTGATCGACGCTGGATTCGTGAATGAGAATCTGGGTAATCTGGCGTCATCGACAGATGTCAGCCGCTATGTTCTCTAGGTAATGATTGAAAACCGCTCGTCGCTCCGGCGCGTTCTTTTGATTGGTACTCTTGGTGCGCTTTTGGGCTGCACCGACAGGTATGTTGTGCCAACAACACCAGAAGCATTGGATGTTGGGACACCGCATAAAGTCTTCGTTTCGACCAGCCGGGCCTATGACGCCGAAAACGGGTATTTCGGGTTCGAACGATCCGAAGCGCTGTCATTGATGGAAATGACGGTTTCGATACCGCCCTCACATCAACCCGGTGATCTGAACTTTGGATACGACAACCCCGATCCCGAAGAACAGTTCGTCGTTGCAAATCGCGTCAATTACGGCACGGAGGACGCATTCATTAGCGGTTTACGCGCGGAGCTGCGCAAGCGTCCGGCTGGCCGCCGCGAAGTTGCCTTGTTCGTGCACGGGTACAACTCCACATTGCCAGAAGCGGCGTTTCGGGCAACACAGCTGGGGTTTGACCTGAAGGTTCCCAGCGTATCGGCGATCTATTCCTGGCCCAGCAGGGGTAGCGCACTGGGTTATATTTACGATCACGACAGCGCACTTTTCGCACGAAAAGGGTTAGCCGAAACCTTGCGCGCCTTTCAAAGCGCTGGTGCGGAACGCATGGTTCTGATTGCGCATTCCATGGGCAGCGCCCTGACAATGGATACGCTTCAATTGATGGAGGCGGCAGAACCCGGCTGGACGGCCAGGAACCTTTCCGGCATCGTTTTGATGTCGCCCGATATCAACGTGGAACTGTTCAGAACCCAGGTTGCGAGCCTCAATCCACTACCGCAGCCCTTCATCATTTTCACCTCTTCCCGCGATAAGGCTTTGAACCTGTCTGCTTTGATCAGCGGGTCGCAAGATAGGTTGGGAACAATCGAAGATGTTGGACGGGTTTCGGATTTTTCGATCGACGTCATTGATGCCACGGCGTTTAACAATATGGCGGGGTCCAGTCATTTGGTGGCCGCCACATCTCCGGCGCTATTGTCATTGATGAGCAATGCAGCAGCGGTGAACGCTACTTTGGGATATGAAAGGCGGCCCATTGTGGACTTTGGCCAAGGGCAAAACGTCCGGCACGGTGATGCCAGAGAAGTCGTTTTGCACAACGATGATGAACGCTGACCTGCGGTCCTAACGTTTCCGTCGAAGGTACACGTAATACGCACCCGATCCACCATGCGAGGCATGCGCGGCGCTGAATTGCAGCACAACACCGGACAATGGCGGCGCCCCCAACCAGCGCGGAACCTGATGGCGTAACACCCCTTTTGGAATTGGCATGATATCGGTGCCGGGATCGTCACGCCCCTTGCCCGTGATGACCAAAACCAATCGTTTGCCCCCGGCGTGTGCGGCCAAAATGTATCTCGTCAGGGCTGGTTGGGCTTGCGCGACGGTCATACCGTGTAAATCAATCCGCCCTTCGGGTTTGATTTTGCCCTTTTTCATCTTGGAAAAAGCCTTGGGATCCATGTTCACAGATGCCTGCCCCAATACCGCTTCCAATGTGGGCTTTGCCGCAAAGCTGTTTTTGGGAAGGGATGGCTTGGGTTTTTTGGGGAACTCCGCTGGCAGTTCGGTTTTTATCGGGGCAACAGGCTCTTTCTTACGGGTTCCTTTGGGCTTTGACGCTTTCGGCTGCGCCAATTCAGACGGGAAGGCCAACCGGTCAACAGAGCTTGTGACTTTCTGCCAAAGCTCAAGATCTTCGCGGGACAGTGACTTCTTTCTGGTCATGATTGGCCCGCGGGCAACAGCGCATAAGCCCGTTGAATTGGCAAAAGCACCAACAGCCGGCCAGGATCGCGCAATTGCCCTGCCGCACGTCCCGCCACGTCCCCTGTTCCGAAAAAAACATCGGCCCGTTGCGGGCCCTTGATCGCTGACCCGGTATCTTGTGCTATCATCAGGCGTTTCATGGGGCCTGATCCCGCCTTTTCAATCCAAACCGGTGCACCCAATGGAACGTAGTCGGGATCAATCGCAATGGACCGTAACGGCGTGATCGACCGATTCATCGCCCCAAGCGGCCCGCTGTGGGTTTTCAGGTGCGGAAGCTCTCGAAAAAACACGTAAGATCGGTTGTGGTACAACAGCTCGGATCCCGGTTCGGGATTTCGTTTCACCCAATTTCGGATCACTGACGCGCTCACCTGTGATGGTTGGTAAATCCCCATGCGCACCAGTTCCGCACCCAGTGATCGGTATGGATGGCCATTTGCCCCGCCATATCCCAAGCGAAGCCCATCGCCGTCTGGCAGTCGAATGCGACCTGACCCCTGAACCTGTAAAAAGTGGAGATCGACCGGGTCTGCGACCCATGCAATTTCAAGTCCTTTGTTCGCGAAAGCATCTGTCGACATGATCGCGCGCCGATCCAGCCTGCGGATCGGATCGGAAGCAGGGGGCGTTTTATAAACCGGATAGCGAAACTGCGCCGTCGGGTAGCGGGAACCAAGCAGCTCTGGTTCAAAATAGCCTGTAAACAAAGGCGCCCGGTCGTCTTCTATCAAGACCGGTCGAAAGAAGAGTTCAAAGAACGCCCGCGCGTTCAAACCCTCGTTCGCTTGCGCAAGCGAACACAAGGTCCGCCAATCCTTTGGCTTCATATCGCCACAGGTCGATTTGAAAACGGTCAACGCTGCAGCATGATCATCCTTCGCCCAGTCGGAAAGATCCGAGAATTCATGGACGCTGATGTTTAGGGTTTGGTCAAGCTGCGCGGCAGACGCCTGTGCGAATGCAAATGGCGGCCAAAGGGCCGCCAAAGTGCAGAGCAAAACAGCCCTGATCATTAGGCATCTGTCGCGACCAGCAACCAATTCGGATCTGAACTTCCCATGGTGCGGGCAAAGGTCCAGCTGTCCTTCTGCCGTTTGATTGTGTTGGGGTCACCTTCGATAACAGCGCCTTCGGCATCTTTGACAACCGATGTCAGCTCACCAACAAACCGCATCGTAATTTCGGCCTCGTTGGTATCCGGATCAAAGGTCACATCCTGCACGGTGGTTTCCCGCACACCGATGAATTCCGCTTCGATCTTCAGACCTTTGTCTTCACGATCTGCGACGACGTCGACAAATGTCTGGAATACATCTTCGGCCAAAAACGGCTCAATCTCGTCCAAATTTCCGCGCTCAAATCCCATCACGATCATTTCATAGGCGCCGCGTGCGCCCTGAACGAAGTCGCTGACAGAAAAATCGCCCCCGATCCGCTTCATGTTCGCCAACGCCTCGGCCGCGGTAGACCCCTCTTCGACATGATCGGTGATGTCGAGGTCCGGGCCCCCTTGGATAACCTCAAAGTCGGGCCGCTTGGTTGGTTCCATCGTCTTGGGAACAGGCGGTTTTTCGAAACCTTCACGCGTGCCCAAAACACTCCTGAGCCGCAGGATCAGGAAAACCGCGATGCCGGCCAATACCAATAGCTGGATCAGTGGAGAGTTCATTTATACCTCGATTTCAGGCCAACAGACTTTGTAAGCGCGTCTCACCCAACTTATGTAGGGGAGGGACAGTGGCAAGTCCACTGCTCCAACAAACCGAAAGGGCGCGTTTATGTATCTGTTCATCGCTTTCTTGATGGTCCCCATCATAGAAATCGCATTGTTTATTCAGGTTGGTGGGGCAATCGGGCTGTTTCCGACGCTGGCCATCGTTGTTCTGACGGCCATTCTTGGCACTTGGTTGGTGCGCACACAGGGCTTGATGGCGATTAACAATCTGCAACGTTCCTTTTCTGAATTGCAGGACCCGACAGAGCCTTTGGCACATGGCGCAATGATCCTGATCGCCGGCGCATTGCTTTTGACACCCGGGTTTTTCACCGATGCGGTTGGTTTCGCGCTGCTCGTTCCGAACTTCCGTCTGGCCGTCTTCAATTTTGTGCGCTCGCGGGTAAAAGTTCAGACGTTTCAAATGGGCGGCTCGACTGGATTTCACCAAACACACCGCCGTTCCGCCAACGCATCCAGCGACATCATCGATGGCGAATTCGAAGAAGTGAAACCCAAACCGTCCACATCGCCATCCAAGTGGGTCGAAGACAGCAATGAACGGCATTGAGAACCCTCCGCCAAGCTGTTAAGCACCTGCAAAATTTTCTATCTGAGGAGTGCCAGCATGGCCGAAAATGGCGCCGCTGAAGGTACCGCAACCGAGCAACCGCAAGTCCAGATGAAAGTTCTGGGTCAGTTTGTTCGCGACCTTTCATTTGAAAACGTAATGGCACAAAAAGGTGCATCGGGCGAAGTTCAGCCTGACGTTCAGGTTCAAGTGAACCTTGATGCGAAAAAGCGGCCGACGGACAATCAGTATGAGGTCGCGATCAAGCTTCAGATCACCTCAAAAACCAAGTCATCGGGCGACACCCTGTTTGTGATGGAAATCGACTATGTCGGTATTTTCCTGATCCAAGGCGTGCCAGATGCGCAACTGCATCCGTTCCTGTTGATCGAATGTCCGCGTATGACCTTCCCGTTCCTGCGGCGCATTGTCAGCGACGTGACCCGTGACGGTGGATATCCGCCACTGAATCTGGAAACCATTGATTTTGTGCAGCTTTACCGGCAGGAAGTCGCCCGCCAACAAGCTGCAGCAGCGCCCGCTGCTCAAAGCTAAATCCGGTGACGCGGCTGGCGTGTCAGCCGCGTTTCCACATCGGGGCATCGCCCAGTTTTTCAACAAATTCAGCGTGTCGCTGCTGCTCTGCATCGCCGAGCCGTGATGGCAATGCTGTTGGCCGTGGCTGCGGCCGCCAGCTGTCCTGACTGATCCCGCTATCCCCCGCCGAAGAGATCGACAAACCAAAGTCCGGCTGCCGACCCCCGATCAGCTCCAGATAGACCTCGGCTAAAATCTCGGAATCGAGTAGCGCGCCGTGCAAAGTCCGCGACGAATTGTCGATACCAAACCGGCGACAGAGTGCGTCCAATGATGCCGGCGAACCGGGAAACTTACGTCGGGCGATGGCCAGGGTATCGATGGCCTGATCATTCGGAAGCTTCGGCAGCCCCATCCAGCCCAATTCAGCGTTCAGGAATTTCATGTCGAAGGACGCGTTGTGGATGACCAGCTTTGCGTCGCCGACAAAATCCAGAAACTTCTGACCCACCTCGGCAAACTTGGGCTTATTCGCCAAAAACTCATCACCCAGGCCATGCACCTCAAACGCTTCTTGTGGCATTGACCGTTCCGGATTGATGTATTCGTGAAACGTTCGTCCCGTGGCGACGTGATTGTGCAGCTCGACACCACCGACCTCGACAATGCGGTCACCCGTTTCCGGGTCAAACCCAGTTGTTTCAGTGTCGAGTACGATTTCACGCATTGGCTCGGTTTTCCCTAATCTCTTTGACGATCGCGGAAACTTGGTCGCGCGCGTGTTCAAGCGTGTCTGTGACGATCACAAAATCCGCGAGTTTCCGTTTTTCCGCGTCGGACATCTGTTTGTTGCGGATCTGCACAAACTGATCATAGGTCATCGTGCCACGGTCCAAAACGCGTTTTTCCTGAATGTTTGGGTCAACGGAAACGACCGCAACGGCGTCCATCGCTTTGTGCCCACCCGTTTCGAACAAGAGAGGAATGTCGAAAACCACGATTTCTGCTTGGGCGTTTTGGATAAATGCAGCCCGGTCTTCTTGGACCAAAGGATGCACGATGTTTTCAATCTCTCGCAACGCAACTGGGTCTCGGGCAATGATCGATTTCAGTGCGACCCGAGAGATGCTGCCGTCAACGATGGCCTCTGGGAAGGTCAACGCCATTGGCTCAACCGCAGCGCCACCAACATCGTAAAGCCGGTGAACCGCGGCATCTGCATCCCAAACAGCACAACCCAAGTCTTTGAAAATCTGGGCCGTTGTACTTTTGCCCATACCAATCGAGCCGGTGAGGCCAAGTCGAAAACTCATCGCAGCGCCGCCGCTCGGGTCGCAGCATCAACCTCTGGTCGGGTTCCGAACCATCGTTCAAAGCCGGGAACCGCTTGGTGCAACAACATGCCCAAACCATCGACAATCTGGCATCCGGCCTCTTCGGCGACTTCTAAAAGCCGTGTCTTGAGGGGCGCATAGACCAAATCCGACACAACCGTGTTTGGGCCCAACCCATCCAAAGGCACACGCAGTTCTGGTTTTCCGACCATCCCCAGTGATGTTGTGTTCACGACCAACGCTGCATCTTCCAGCAGGTTCCCGGCCTGAACCCAGTCATGCACAACCACACGTTTGCCAAAATCCTGTTGCAGCTTTTCAGACCGCGCGCGGGTTCGGTTCGTCAATCGGATTTCTGGAACGCCTGAATCAAGCAACGCGGAAACCACCGCGCGCGCCGCGCCACCCGCGCCCAAAACGGTCGCCGGACCTGATGGCGGCTGCCAGTTCGGGGCGTTGGCCTGCAAGTTGGTCAGAAACCCGTAACCATCAGTATTATCTGCTAAAATCTTTCCATCCGGGAGGAATATCAGCGTGTTGGCTGCCCCGATTAAGATGGCCCGATCGGTAATTTGATCGGCCAGCTGCATCACCGTTTCCTTGTGCGGGATCGTGACGTTAACCCCCACAAAACCCAGTTTCGGAAGTGTTTTTAACGCCTCAGCCAAATCGGCTTGGGCGATATCCATCGGAATATAGTGTCCTCGGATACCATATGTATTCAGCCAATGCCGCTGAAGCTGTGGCGATTTTGAATGGGACACCGGCGACCCAATCACACCGGCCAAAGGAACGCGGTCAATGCTCATTGTTCGATGATCCCCCGAAGCATCAAAAAGGCGAGTACTTGCAACAGCGGCATACCCAAAACCGTAAAATAGTCTCCATCCACCCGCGTGAACAGGCGGACCCCCTCAGCTTCCAGCATATACCCGCCGACAGTATGCCGGATACTGTCCCAGTTTCGCTCGACATACGAGGCAAGGTAACTGTCGCTCGATTGCCGCATCAACAGGTGAACTTGCCCAACATGCCGCCACACGGGTTGCCCGTCTTCATAGATGACGGCGGCTGACAGCAACGTGTGTCGCTTGCCCCGCATGGCCAACAATTGATCCAACGCATCTTGCGGGCTTGTCGGTTTCGACAACAACTGTTTTTCAAACGACAGGACCTGATCGCAGCCAAGAACAAGCGCGCCCGGTTGCCTTTCGCTCACTTTTCTTGCTTTCATTTCGGCAAGTGCATCGGCGATGTCACGCGGAGATGCCTGTTCCTCGATCAGTGGCGCTTTGACAGCATCTTCGTCAACGCGCGCGACCTGAGTGTCGAACGGCACCCCGGCGTTTTGCAAAAGCTGGGCACGAATGGACGAACCAGAAGCAAGGATGAGTGGAACAGACATGTGGATAACCAGGTGGACCAGCAGGGGCAGTTAATCTGGGCTTTTTGTATGAAAAACCACTTGCTTGGCAAGAAGCATAGAAACCAACGCGTCAGAGGTGAGTCCCGCAATTTTTATACGCTTGTGTACGGGATGAAACGGAACTGTGGGACAACGAAAACCTACCAAGATATCCTACTTTTTCCACAGAGAGAAACCCAAATCATCGTAACTAAGTCTATGAAATAATTGAAAACATATCTTCTTCACAGCAGTGCTATTTGGTTTTTTGCACATAGGACCGGATGTGGAAAATCACCAGAATAACTCAGTAATCCACAAGAAGCATCGCTTCCTACAAAAACATCATCCTTTCTAATATATATTTTTATATTAGAGAGGGTTCATACCTGCTTGGGAAAACTATGATCGACCTTCTTGTCACGCTCTACCCCTGGACCAAGGCATTCCATATCATGTCTGTCATCGCTTGGATGGCAGGGCTGTTCTATTTGCCGAGATTATACGTGTACCACGTCGAACAGGCCGGTGGGGCGGAAGGTTTGCCAAAAGTGTTTGAGATGATGGAACTCAAGCTATTACGCGTCATCATGAACCCGGCGATGATTGCGACGTGGGTCTTTGGTATCTGCCTAGCCTTAACGCCGGGTATCGTTGATTGGACGGCGGTTTGGCCCTGGACTAAACTGATTGGCATAGGTGGGATGACGTGGTTCCATCACTGGCTGGGACGCCGTCGCAAAGACTTTGTTACTGGATCAAACGCGCTGAGCGGTCGTCAGTTCCGTATGATGAACGAGGTGCCCACCGTTTTGATGGCGGTGATCGTGCTGTCAGTGGTCGTCAAATTCTGAGCTATATTTGACAAAGGCCCAATAGCTGCTTATCTACCTGTCCTGCAGGCCCGTCCGGGCTGAGCATCTCCACTTAAAAATGTTGTACCGCGTCGCAGGACGCTATGGACTGTTTCATGACCACAAACTCCCTCAATCTGTCCGATCTCAAAGCAAAGAGCCCCAAAGATCTTTTGGCGATGGCCGAAGACTTGGAGATCGAAAACGCATCAACGATGCGCAAGGGCGAAATGATGTTTCAGATCCTGCGTGAACGCGCGGATGAAGGCTGGGAAATCTCCGGTGATGGCGTGCTTGAGGTTCTTCAGGACGGTTTTGGGTTCTTGCGCTCGCCCGAGGCGAACTATTTGCCGGGTCCGGATGACATTTACGTTTCGCCCGAAATGATCCGCCAGTTCTCTTTGCGGACGGGCGATACCATTGAAGGTGTGATCAAAGCACCGGGCGACAACGAACGCTATTTTGCCCTGATGAATGCCACTCAGATCAACTTTGAAGATCCTGAGAAAGCAAAACACAAAGTGGCGTTTGATAACCTGACGCCGCTCTATCCCGATGAGCGTCTGAAAATGGAAACGGACGATCCAGCGACCAAGGATCGATCGGCCCGGATCATCGATCTGGTCGCGCCGATCGGGAAGGGGCAGCGGTCTTTGATCGTGGCGCCGCCGCGGACCGGTAAAACGGTTCTGCTGCAGAACATCGCCAACTCGATCGAGAAGAACCATCCAGAATGCTATCTGATCGTTTTGCTGATCGACGAACGGCCCGAAGAAGTTACCGACATGCAGCGCAGCGTGAAGGGTGAGGTGGTGTCGTCGACCTTTGACGAACCAGCAACACGACACGTGGCTGTTTCTGAAATGGTTATCGAAAAAGCCAAACGTTTGGTCGAGCATAAACGAGATGTTGTTATCTTGCTCGACTCGATAACAAGACTTGGTAGGGCCTTTAACACTGTGGTGCCTTCATCCGGTAAAGTTCTAACTGGTGGCGTCGACGCAAACGCCCTGCAACGGCCCAAGCGGTTCTTTGGTGCCGCGCGGAATATCGAAGAGGGTGGTTCGCTGACGATTATCGCAACCGCGCTGATCGATACGGGCAGCCGGATGGACGAGGTTATCTTTGAAGAGTTTAAGGGCACAGGTAACTCTGAGATCGTGCTGGATCGTAAGATTGCCGATAAACGCGTGTTCCCGGCCATCGACATTCTGAAATCGGGTACACGGAAAGAAGATCTGCTGGTCGATAAGGGCGATTTGGCGAAGACTTTCGTATTGCGCCGTATCCTGAATCCGATGGGAACGACGGATGCCATCGAATTTCTGATCTCGAAATTGAAGCAGACAAAGACGAACGCGGAATTCTTCGATTCCATGAATACCTAAGTTTTTTGGGCTGAACCGGACAATTTCACATGGATACCATCTTTGCGCTGGCCAGTGCGCAAGGGAAGGCTAGCGTTGCGGTGGTCCGGATTTCCGGGCCCAGCGCTTTTGCGGCTGTCGATCAGCTGAGTCCGGGGGTTTCACGACAGCGAGGCCAGTGGCTGCGCACATTGGTGGATAGCGATGGTGCCATTCTCGATCAGGCTTTGCTGCTGAGTTTTGTTTCTCCGAACAGTTTTACGGGTGAGGACGTTGTCGAACTTCACCTGCATGGCAGCCCAGCCATTGTCAGGTCCGTATTGACTTATCTTGGTACGCTGCCTGATCTTCGCATGGCCGAAGCTGGAGAGTTTACCCGGCGCGCGTTGGAAAACGGCAAGATGGACTTGGCGCAGGTGGAAGGACTGGCAGACCTCATCGATGCCGAGACGGAGGCGCAGCGCCGTCAGGCGCAACGCGTGTTTAGTGGGGAGTTGGGCGGCCTCATCGAAGATTGGCGAACCAAGCTGGTTCGCGCGGCCGCCTTGATCGAAGCGACGATTGATTTCGCTGATGAAGAGGTGCCGGTGGATGTCAGCGATGAGGTCCGTGCGCTTTTACTAAGTGTACAAAGCGATCTGAAACAGCAGGCACAGGGCGTTCAGATGGCAGAGCGTATCCGCGACGGTTTTGAAGTGGCCATTGTGGGGCGTCCCAACACCGGAAAATCGACGTTGCTCAACACCTTGGCCGGTCGGCAGGCGGCGATCACATCCGACATCGCAGGCACAACGCGGGACGTAATCGAAGTGCGGATGGACCTCGGCGGATTGGCCGTCACCCTATTGGACACCGCAGGTCTGCGCGAAACGGATGACGTGGTTGAGGGGCTTGGGATCGAAATGGCGCGGTCGCGGGCTGCCGCGGCGGATGTTCGAGTATTCATGCTGGACCCCGGCGAAGCGCCGGATCTGGAGGTTCAACCCGGCGACATCACCTTGCGCCCCAAGGCGGATTTACTCGATGATGGAACAGCAGCCATTTCCGGGAAAACGGGTTTGGGCGTCGACCAACTGATTGAAAATCTGCGTAAGGAATTGGAAAAACGGGCCGCCAACGCGGGCGTCGCCACGCGGTTACGTCACCAACAGGCAATGGAGCGAGCCGTTGAGACAATCGATGCGTCCTTGGTTCTTCTGCGAGAGGGGCCCGACGTGTACGATCTGCTAGCCGAGATGATCCGTTCCACGATTCGATCTTTGGAAATGTTGGTCGGGCGCGTAGACGTTGAAAACCTGCTGGATGAAATCTTTTCCAGTTTCTGCATCGGTAAGTGAGGAGTGTTTCACGTGAAACAACTCGATTTTGATGTCATCGTCATCGGCGGTGGTCATGCCGGAACGGAAGCAGCCGACGCGGCCGCTCGGATGGGTGTGCGAACGGCGTTGGTGACCTTAACGCGCGGCGGCATCGGTATTATGTCCTGCAATCCAGCGATTGGTGGACTGGGGAAAGGCCATCTGGTGCGAGAGATCGATGCGCTGGACGGTGTTGTGGGCCGGGTAGCGGACGCAGCAGGTATTCAGTTTCGTCTGTTGAACCGTCGCAAAGGACCGGCGGTGCAGGGGCCCCGTGCGCAAGCCGACCGGGCAATTTACCAGTCTGAGATGTTGCGAATGACCGTCGAGCAACCCTATCTCACGGTTGTTGAGGGTGAAGCGGTCGATTTCCTGATGCAGAACACCGCTGTGACAGGCGTTTGTCTTGCAGATGGTTCAGAGCTGACAGCGCACTCCGTGATTTTGACGACCGGTACTTTCCTGCGTGGGATCATCCATATCGGCGATGTATCCCGTCCGGGCGGGCGCATGGGTGATAATCCTTCTATTCGATTGGCTGAGCGGATTGATGATTTTGGCCTTCCACTGGGGCGTCTAAAAACGGGCACGCCGCCAAGGCTGGATGGACGCACGATCAATTGGGACATTTTGGACAGTCAGCCGGGCGATGATGATCCAACGATGTTCTCTTTCTTGTCCAAAGGCCCAACAGCGCGGCAAATTTCCTGCGGTATCACGCACACCAACGAGCAAACACACGAGATTATCGCCGATAATCTGTCGCGTTCTGCCATGTATGGTGGGCATATCGATGGTGTTGGCCCCCGCTACTGCCCATCGATTGAAGATAAAATTGTCCGTTTCGCCGATAAAACGTCGCACCAGATCTTTCTGGAACCAGAGGGCGTGAATGATCACACGGTGTACCCTAATGGGATTTCGACTTCATTGCCGGAAGACGTACAACATGCGTATGTCCATTCCATTCGAGGATTGGAAAATGCCAATATTCTGCAACCGGGCTATGCCATCGAATACGATTACGTTGATCCACGGGCGCTGAACGCGCAGCTTCGTTTGCGGGACGTTCAGGGCTTGTATCTGGCAGGACAGATCAATGGGACCACAGGATATGAGGAAGCCGCCGCGCAAGGGATAGTCGCCGGTTTGAATGCGGCTCTGGATGTCAGAGGCCGTGAGCCGATCACATTCAGCCGCGCAGAAAGCTATATCGGCGTGATGATTGATGACCTGACCACCCGTGGGGTGAGCGAACCATATCGCATGTTCACATCTCGTGCGGAATACAGGCTGTCTTTGCGGGCTGACAACGCGGACCAAAGGCTGACGCCACTTGGGTTGGAGCTCGGTTGTGTTGGGGACGCGCGAAAAGCGAAATTCAAAGAGAAAATGGACAATTTAGCCGCCGGACGAGCGTTTTTGACCGACCGGACTTATACGCCGAAGGAGCTGAACGCTGGCGGCGTCGCGGTGAACCAGGACGGAAACAAGCGAACCCTGGCGGATGTGCTGGCCTTTCCAAACGTGGATTTTGATGACTTGCGTCCATTTGATCCGCGCCTTGACGATGTAAGCGCGGAAACGGGTTTGCAATTGGAGCGAGAGGCGCTTTATACGAACTACATCGAACGCCAGCGTTCAGATATTGAGGCGCTGAAGAAAGACGAAGCACACCAAATTCCGGCGGGGTTCGACTTTTCATCTGTTGAGGGGCTTTCCGGGGAGTTGTTGCAGAAACTGCGGTCTGCGCGTCCGGAAAACCTGGCTCAGGCTGCGAGGTTGGAGGGGATGACACCCGCGGCGCTGGCGCTTCTGTTGGCGCGGTTACGGCGGGACGCGCGGCGAAAATCTGCATGACCATTCCAACACCGGAAAGCTTGAATGTTTCACGTGAAACACTGGACCGCCTGACCGTCTTTGCGGATCTTTTGAAAAAGTGGAATCCCAAGATCAACCTCGTCTCACGAGGGACGATCGAAGATATGTGGGTGCGCCACATTCAGGATTCGGCGCAAATCTTTCATTTGCAGCAAAGTGCGACCTCATGGGTCGATTTGGGAAGTGGAGGAGGGCTGCCCGGGCTTGTCGTCGCCATTCTGGTGCAAGAGAAAAACCCGGACCTGCACATCACGATGATCGAGAGCGATCAGCGGAAATGTGCTTTTCTGCGGACGGTTTCACGCGAGCTGAGCCTCAAAACCTCCATTATTGCTGAACGGATCGAAGCCGCTTCCGGACAAGACGCGGCCATCCTGTCGGCCAGGGCCTTGGCGCCGCTCGATGTCCTGCTTGGCTTTGTTGATCGTCATATGGCCAAAGATGGAACGGCCTTGCTGCCAAAGGGCGCTCAATGGAAAAAAGAAGTGGATAACGCCCAGATCCATTGGCGGTTTGATTACGAAGCGATTACAAGTGTGACAGAGGAAAAAGCGGTCATCTTGAAGGTTAAAGGAGTGGAGCGTGTCTGATCTTTCACGCCCGGCAGGCCCCCGAATTATTGCGGTTGCCAACCAAAAAGGTGGGGTTGGGAAAACGACAACGGCCATCAATTTGGCGGCCGCATTGGCTGAGCAAGGCAAGCGTGTTCTGATCGTTGACCTTGACCCGCAAGGCAATGCGTCAACCGGATTGGGTGTCGAAGACGAAGATCGTGAGTTCACGACATATGAACTGCTGGTCGAAGACGCCCCTCTGACGGACGTCATTCAGGATACAGATGTGGACGGGCTGTCGATTGTTCCAGCCACCGTTGATCTGAGCTCTGCTGATATTGAGCTGATTTCCAACGAAAAACGCAGTTTTCTGCTGCATGACGCCCTGCGCCAAACCGCGATGGATGCTTATAGATGGGATTATGTTCTGATCGATTGCCCGCCGTCGTTGAACCTTTTGACCATGAACGCGATGGTGGCTGCGCATTCGGTTTTGGTACCGCTGCAAAGCGAGTTTTTTGCTTTGGAAGGCTTGTCGCAATTGATGTTGACGGTCCGGGATGTGCGTCAAACCGCAAATCCTAACCTACGGATCGAAGGGGTTGTGTTGACGATGTATGACCGCCGCAACAACCTTTCACAACAGGTAGAGCAGGATGCGCGCGACAACCTTGGTGAATTGGTCTTTCAGACCGTGATCCCCCGAAACGTGCGTGTCAGCGAGGCGCCGTCATACGCAATGCCTGTGCTGAGTTATGATACAAACTCTCAAGGGGCCCTGGCGTATCGTGCCTTGGCAAAAGAATTGGTTCAAAACAACACAAGTGCAGCGGCTTAAACGAGGGCACCATGGCGGATAAGAAATCAAAATCACGTGGTTTGGGTCGCGGCCTGTCTTCCTTGATGGCGGATGTCACGCCAGAAAATGGTCCGGCCGATACTGTTGCGCGTCCGGCTGAAACAACTCTGCCGATTGAAAAACTGGTTGCGAACCCGGATCAGCCACGCCGCCAATTTAAAGAGGATGATCTGAATGAACTTGCGGCATCGATCAAAGAAAAGGGCATCATTCAGCCATTGATCGTGCGGCCTAAGGGCGATGATCAATATGAAATTGTTGCGGGAGAGCGCCGTTGGCGCGCGGCTCAGTTGGCACAGCTTCACAAGGTTCCGGCTCTCATTCGAGAGCTCGATGATACCGAGGTTCTGGAGTTGGCCATTATCGAAAACATCCAGCGTGCCAATTTGAATGCAGTGGAAGAGGCGGCTGGATATCGTCAGCTGATGGATCGGTTTGGGCATACCCAAGAAAAACTGTCCGAAGCGCTTGGGAAAAGCCGCAGCCATATCGCAAACCTGCTGCGTCTGCTGAATTTGCCGGATGAGGTTTTGGCGCTGATCCGAGACGAGCAGCTGTCGGCGGGACATGCCCGTGCGTTGATCACGTCCGAAAACCCGATTGCCCTTGCGCAAGAGGTGATAAAGCGCGGTTTGTCGGTACGCGCCACCGAAGCCTTGGTGAAATCACAGGGGACCTCTGAACCCAAGCCAAGACTTGCCAGGCCGACCGAAGAGAAAGACCCCGATACCAAAGCGTTAGAGGGTGATTTGTCGGCGAATATTGGAATGAACGTTTCGCTGGCCCATAAGCCCGGACAAGAAGCGGGTCAGATGGTGATCAAGTACAAAACATTGGATGAATTGGACACGTTGTGCCGATTGTTGAGCGGCCTTTAATCCGCCAGGTATTCACGCAAGATCCCGTTTAACACCGCCCGGCCGTCTGCGGTGGCAAAAATCTTGCCATCTGTTTCCGCGATCAAGCCCAGATCCAGTAAGTTGTTATGCGCTGTTCTGTTTAAAGGCCGACCTGCCAAAGCCTCGTAGCGGTCAACGTCCATACCCTCGGCAAGGCGCAAACTCATCATCGCATATTCTTCGGCCTGTTCGCGCAACGACACAGAGACCCGGCTGCTTTCACCGGACCCATTTTGCACTGCCTTTAGCCACGCTCCCGGTGCGCGGTGTGTTTCCGTCGCCCAGCGGATCCCGTTTAGCGTCAAACGACCATGCGCACCCGGCCCAATCCCGGCATAGTCCCCGGTGCGCCAATAAATGATGTTGTGTCTCGATTCAGAGCCTATTCTTGCATGATTTGACACTTCATAGGCCGGCAGACCTGCTTTTGTGCACAGCTCTTGGGTCAGCGCGTACATGTCTGCAGCCAAATCTTCATGCGGCAAACCGTTCAGTTTCCCGCGTTTAAGGCGATCCCCGAATGCTGTCCCGTCTTCGACCGTTAATTGGTAGAGCGAGAGGTGATCCACCGACATGTTAAGGGCCTCTGACAGCTCTACACGCCAATCCGCCAGGCTTTGGTCTTGCCGCGCATAAATCAGATCAAAACTGACCCGCTCAAAGGTCGATCTGGCAATGTCAAAGGCGATTCTTGCCTCTGACACGGTGTGCAGCCGCCCCAGTTTGCGCAGATCGGCGTCGTTTAATGCCTGCACACCCATCGAAATCCGGTTGATACCAGCATTTCGAAAGGCAGTGAACCGGCCCGCTTCGACAGAGCTGGGATTGGCTTCGAGTGTTATTTCGACGTCATTGGCTTGCGGCCATAGTGTTTTAATGTGTGACAACACGGCGTCGACTGTTTCGGGCTGCATCAGACTGGGCGTTCCGCCACCGAAAAAGATCGTACTTAGGACACGGTGCGGGGTTTCTACGGCGACGCGATCCAGTTCTGCGATATACGCTCGGCGCCAGGCCTCGTGGTCGATGGATTGGGAAACAAAGCTGTTAAAGTCGCAATAGGGGCATTTCGCCTCGCAAAACGGCCAATGGATATAAAGGCCAAAGCCCGCATTTTGCCAGTCTTCAGGCAAAGCAACCAGCGATCAACTTGGCCACGGCACCCGCGCGATGGCTTATTTTGTTTTTCTTCCAGCGGTCCATTTCACCAAAGGTGACCTCATAGCCTTGGGGCACAAAAATAGGGTCATACCCATGTCCTTGCGACCCACGCATTGGCCAAACGACCTGCCCGGGCATCACACCGGGAAACACCTCATCATGTCCGTCAGGCCAGGCCAGAACCAATGTGCAGCAAAAGCGCGCGGTGCGGGGATGTGGTGCGTTTATGGCCTCTAGCTCTTTGTGGGTGTGCTGCATCGCCATGACAAAGTCGCGGCCATTTGGCGTTTCGGCCCAATCGGCGGTGTAGACGCCCGGGGCCCCGTTCAGCGCATCAATTTCGATCCCAGAATCGTCTGACAAAGCCGGCAGACCGGTCGCCTGTGCTGCGGCATGAGCTTTGATCCGGGCATTGCCAACAAAAGTTGTCTCTGTTTCTTCGGGTTCGTCCAAGTTAAGCTCGGCGGCCCCGACCACAGAAATCCCGTAAGGTTGCAGCAAGTGCTGCATCTCTTCGAGTTTTCCCTTGTTATGGGTCGCCATCAATAGACGATCACCGTCAAAACGGCGTGTCATTGCGTAGCCTCAAGCTGTGCAGCGGCCAGTTCCCGCGTGCCTTTTTCGGCCAGGTCGAGAAGGGTGTTCATCTGGTCGCGCGAATACGTTGCGCCCTCGGCGGACATTTGCACTTCGATCATTTGGCCCGCGCCGGTCATAACGAAATTTCCGTCTACGCCAGCTTCGCTGTCTTCGGGATAGTCGAGGTCCAACACCGGTTGACCTGCGTAAATGCCACAGCTGATGGCGGACACAGGATCGATCAGGGGGTCCGTGATGACATCATCGATTTTGATTAACTTGTTAACGGCAAGACGCAGAGCCACCCAACCGCCCGTGATAGAGGCACAGCGCGTGCCGCCATCGGCCTGAATGACATCGCAATCCACGGTGATCTGACGTTCGCCCAAGGCCACGCGGTCCACACCGGCGCGCAAAGAGCGACCAATCAGACGTTGAATTTCCACCGTCCGACCCCCTTGTTTACCGGACGCAGCTTCACGCCGCATTCGCGTATTCGTCGCACGGGGCAACATGCCGTACTCGGCCGTTACCCAGCCCAAGCCAGAGCCCTTGATAAAGGGCGGTACACGTTCCTCCACGGTTGCGGTGCACAACACATGGGTATCTCCGACACGGATCAAACAAGACCCTTCGGCATGTTTGGTCACGCCGGTCTCAATGGAAACGGGGCGCATTTCGTCAAGTTGTCTGCCGGAAGGTCGCATGATTTATCCTCTGTCTGTTAGGGTCGGGATACCTTTCACGTACCCTTGTACGCAACCCTGATTGACCTGTTGTTTCAGAGGTCTTTAATGACAGTCCAGCAAAGGACGACCCAGATGCAAGATGGCGCAAAACTGCTTGAAGAAATGAACGACCGCTCGCGCGAAGTATTCCGCCGTGTTGTCGAGTCATATCTTGAGAGCGGGGATCCGGTCGGCAGCCGCACCCTGACCCGCACTTTGAGCGAGCAGGTGAGCGCCGCGACCATTCGCAACGTCATGCAAGACCTTGAGTATCTCGGCTTGTTGGACAGCCCCCATGTGAGTGCCGGGCGTATTCCAACACAGATGGGATTGCGGATGTTCGTTGATGGTTTGTTGGAGGTTGGCGATCTTGATCAGTCGGATCGGGAAAAGCTGGACGCAACGGTCAGCAGTAACGCGTCGGACGTGGGCAATATGCTCGACAAAATCGGGTCGGCGCTTTCCGGCGTGACACAAGGCGCGTCGCTGGTTTTGACGCCGAAACACGAAGCTGAAATCAAGCACATAGAGTTTGTGGGCCTGTCCAATGACAAAGCGCTTGTTGTGCTGGTCTTTTCCGATGGGCATGTCGAAAATCGCCTGTTTTCTCCACCGCCGGGTCAAACGCCAAGTTCCATGCGGGAAGCGGCCAATTTTCTGAACGCGTTGATCGAGGGTCGAACGCTCGGCGACGTGCGGCGTTCAATTTCGGAACAGATTACGTCGCGCCGCCAAGAGATCGACACGCTGGCGCAAGAAATGGTCAAAAGCGGATTGGCCCTGTGGGATGATCAGGATGAAGGCACCGAGCGCCTGATCGTAAGGGGGCGAGCGAATCTTTTGGCGCCGGACGGCAGCGCCGAGGATGAGCTGGACCGCATCCGTACGCTGTTTGACGACCTCGAACGCAAGCGAGATATCGCTGAATTTCTGGACCTCACGGAAAAAGGCGAGGGCGTTCGCATTTTTATTGGCTCAGAGAACAAACTTTTCTCACTTTCGGGTTCCTCTTTGGTCGTGTCTCCATATATGAACGCGGATCGTAAGTTCATTGGTGCGATCGGGGTCATTGGCCCGACGTGCCTGAATTACGGTCGGATTGTGCCCATCGTCGACTATACGGCACAGCTTGTCGGCAAGCTGATATCCGATCGCAGTTAGAGGTGAGAGATGGCAGAGCCGAAGAACGAAGACTTTTTGGACGACATCGCCGAGGCTGAGGCGGAAGAGCTGGCAGAAGAACTGTCAGAGCTGGACCCCGGCGAGATCGAACTGGACGAATTGCGTGCCGAGCGTGACGAATATCGGGATCGGTTCATGCGCGCCTTGGCGGACGCCGAAAACTCCCGCAAGCGGTCCGAAAAAGACCGTCGTGAAGCAGAGCAATATGGCGGGTCCAAACTTGCGCGCGATATCCTGCCCGTGTACGACAACCTGAAACGGGCTCTTGAAGCGGCGACTGACGAACAGAAAGATGTCTCAGCGGCACTGATTGAAGGTGTCGAGCTAACGATGCGTGAGCTGTTGAACGTGTTTTCCAAGCACGGCATCGAACTGATTGCGCCCGAAGTTGGGGACCGGTTTGATCCCAAACTGCACCAGGCCATGTTCGAAGCCCCGGTGCCGAACTCCGTTGCGGGCGATATCATTCAGGTCGCGGCGGAAGGTTTCCTGTTGCATGACCGTTTGCTGCGTCCTGCACAGGTCGGTGTTTCCTCGACACCGGCGTCATAAGATTTTCGCCTTCGGCGAGAGTATTTTGAAAGAGAAGAAAAGGCGGTCAGGATTTGGCCGCCTCTTTTAGTTTATAGATCAGGTCCAGCGCGTCGCGCGGTGTCAGCTCATCCGGGTGGGTTTCGGCCAGCATGTCGCGTAATGGCGTGTCCGGGGATTTGGGCGTGGGAGCCTCTGTCACCGTTGCGGAAAACAGGGGGAGATCATCGATGATGGTCTTTTGCGCGGCCCCGCCTTCGCGTTCACCCTTTTCCAAAGCGTCGAGGACGACCCGAGCACGGGCCACCACGGATTTTGGAAGCCCGGCAAGTTGCGCCACCTGAACACCGTAGGACCGGTCAGCGGCGCCTTTGTGCACCTCGTGCAGAAAAATGACCTCTCCATTCCATTCTTTGACGGCAACGGTGGCGTTTTCGACGCCTGCCAGTTTTGACGAGAGTGCCGTCATTTCGTGGTAATGGGTGGCAAATAAAGCGCGGCTGCGGTTTGCGTCATGCAGGTGTTCCAGCGTGGCCCAGGCAATGGACAGCCCGTCATAAGTTGCCGTGCCACGGCCAATTTCGTCCAAGATGACAAGCGCGCGGTCATCGGCCTGATTTAGGATTGCGGCGGTTTCGACCATTTCGACCATGAAGGTCGATCTGCCGCGGGCGAGGTCATCAGATGCGCCGACGCGACTGAAAACCTGGCTGACAACGCCAATATGTGCGTGCGAAGCGGGCACGAAGCTGCCCATCTGCGCAAGAAGAGCAATGAGCGCGTTCTGGCGGAGAAATGTGGATTTGCCGGCCATGTTGGGACCAGTCAGCAACCAGATGGCGGCCCCGTCTGAGGCCGTAAGATCGCAATCATTGGCGACAAACGGGCTTGATCCTTGTTGGCGCAGGGCGTGTTCGACCACCGGGTGGCGTCCGCCCGTCACGGCAAAGGCGCGCGATGTGTCCACCACCGGTCGGGTCCAATCCTCAGCCGCGGCCAAATCGCCCAGCGCCATCGCCAGATCAATTTCGGCCAGGGCACGCGCGGCCTGACCGATCAGAGCCGCTTGACCAAGGATTTTCGACCGAAGCTCTTCGAAGAGCTGTTTTTCGATATCGAGAGCCTGATTGCCGGCGTTCAGGATTTTCGACTGAAGGTCAGAGAGTTCGACGGTCGTGAACCGCACCTGATTGGCCGTGGTTTGCCGATGGATAAACAGGTCGGACAGGCGCGCGGACATCATACGATCGGCATGGGTCGCAGGGGTTTCGATGAAATAGCCAAGCACATTGTTGTGTTTGATTTTCAACGAAGAAACATCCGCTTGCTGAGCATAGGTTTTTTGCAAGCCGGCGATGACACCTCGCCCATCGTCGCGCAGCCTGCGGATGTCATCGAGATCCGGGTGAAACCCCGGCGCAATGAAATCCCCATCACGCGCCAATAAAGGAGGATCGGCGATCAGCGCATTTTCCAGGTGGTCTGAGAGATCGTTAAATCCTGTCAACGCCTCGGCTGCCTTGGTCAGGATATCCGGTGCATCAATTCCCGCGATTACCTCTGAAAGGATCGATGCCTGGCCTAAAGCGTTTCGGATCGCGGCCATGTCACGCGGGCCGCCACGATCCAAAGACAGGCGGGACAGGGCCCGGTCCATATCGGGTGTTTTGCGCAACATGTCGCGAATGCGATCTCGGGATGTCGCATCGCCCGCAGCAAAGGACACGCCGTCCAACCGATCCCGGATGACATCAACCCTTTGGGATGGGCTCGACAGCCTTTGTTCCAAAAGACGCGCGCCGCCCGGTGTGACGGTGCGGTCAATGACCGACAGCAAAGATCCGGCGCGACCCCCGCTGAGCGCATGCGTGAGTTCCAGATTGCGCCGTGTCGCGGCATCAATTTGAACCGCGTGGGTTTCGGTTTTCTTCTGCGGCGGTTTCAAAAGGGGAAGTTTGCCCCTTTGGGTGATGTCTAGATAGTCGACAATAGCACCCAACGCACCCAATTCCGGCCTGTCGAATTGCCCGAATGCGGCGAGGGTTCCGACAGAAAACAGATTGCACAGACGCGCTTCAGCGGCCGAACTGTCAAAGCTTGATTTCGCAATTGAGGTGATGGGAACGCCCAGATCGGTTCCGGTTTCTGACACCGAAAGATCAGGGTCCCCGGCCACCAACAGCTCCGATGGCGCCAGGCGGGCCAGTTCCGGACCCAGTCGGATAGGAGATAATGGCAAGACGTGAAAATCGCCGGTTGAAATGTCTGTCCAAGCTAACGCAGCCTTGTCACGGACGACGCACCATGCAGCCAGAAAGTTGTGCCGGCGCGCATCCAAAAGCGCGTCTTCGGTCAGTGTACCGGGCGTCACCAAACGAACCACATCGCGTTTGACCACCGATTTTGAACCGCGTTTCTTCGCCTCTGCCGGGCTTTCCATCTGTTCACAGACCGCAACGCGGAACCCTTTGCGGATGAGGGTCAGCAAATACCCCTCTGCCGCATGCACTGGCACGCCGCACATCGGGATATCGGCCCCGTCATGTTTGCCCCGTTTGGTTAATGCGATGTCCAATGCCTCTGCCGCGGCGACCGCATCATCAAAGAACATCTCGTAAAAGTCGCCCATCCGGTAAAACAGCAAGGCGTCCCCATAGGATGCCTTGATCTCCAGATATTGCGCCATCATTGGCGTGACTGTGCCCACGACCCCTCCCGCTCGGCTCTTCATGACAACCTACAAACCCGCACGGAGAGACGAAAGCCGAAATCGCCTTGGGCGTTGTGGCCATCCCGACGCTAAGCTAAGAGCAAGATCAGCCGGGAGAGGAACACAAAGACATGTCCAAGACCCAGATCACCAAAGAAGAAGCGCTGGCCTTTCACCTAGAGCCGACGCCGGGCAAATGGGAAGTGCGCGCCACTGTTCCCATGACCACGCAGCGTGATCTGAGCCTCGCTTATTCGCCAGGGGTCGCGGTTCCATGCGAAGCCATCGCGGAACATCCCGAGACCGCGTATGATTACACCAACAAAGGAAATCTTGTTGCGGTGATTTCGAACGGCACGGCGGTTTTGGGGTTGGGAAACCTTGGGGCGCTGGGCTCTAAGCCGGTGATGGAAGGCAAGTCCGTCCTTTTCAAACGATTTGCGGACGTCAACAGCATCGATATCGAACTGGATACCGAGGATCCGGATGAATTCTGTCGGGCGGTCCGGTTGATGGGACCAACCTTTGGCGGGATCAACCTGGAAGATATCAAAGCGCCCGAGTGTTTCATTATTGAGCAGCGCCTCAAGGAAGAGATGGACATCCCCGTCTTTCATGACGACCAACATGGTACGGCCGTGATTTGTGCGGCGGGTTTGATCAACGCGCTGCATATTTCCGGTAAGAAGATCGAAGACGTCAAAATCGTCCTCAATGGGGCTGGGGCGGCGGGTATCGCCTGTATCGAATTGCTCAAAGCGAAGGGCGCGCGGCACGAAAACTGTGTTGTCTGTGATACCAAAGGGGTGATTTACCAAGGCCGCACCGAAGGTATGAACCAGTGGAAGTCAGCCCACGCCATCAAAACCGAGCTCCGCACGCTCGAAGACGCGATGAAAGGCGCCGATGTGTTCCTTGGCGTGTCGGTCAAAGGGGCGGTGACGCAGGACATGGTGGCCAGCATGGCCGACAACCCTGTTATCTTTGCCATGGCAAACCCCGACCCAGAAATTACGCCCGAAGAAGCGCATGAAGTGCGCGTGGATGCCATCGTCGCCACGGGGCGCAGTGATTATCCCAATCAGGTCAACAACGTGCTTGGGTTCCCGTATCTCTTTCGCGGTGCATTGGACGTCCATGCGCGCGCGATCAATGATGAGATGAAAATTGCCTGCGCCCATGCCTTGGCCAAACTGGCGCGCGAAGACGTTCCGGACGAGGTTGCGCTGGCCTATGGAACGAACCTGACATTCGGTCGGGATTACATCATCCCAACGCCGTTTGACCCCCGGCTGATTCACCGGATTCCGCCCGCCGTTGCGCGGGCCTGCATGGATACAGGTGCTGCGCGGCGGCCGATTGTGGATATGGAAGCGTATGAGCTTGGCTTGAAGTCCCGTATGGATCCGACGGCCAGCATTCTGCGCGGCATGAATGCGCGCGCGCGACAGGCCCAGGCCCGGATGATTTTTGCCGAAGGCGATGACCCACGGGTTTTGCGCGCGGCCGTGATGTATCAGCGGAACGGGTTTGGCAAAGCTCTGGTCGTTGGGCGTCAGGACGACGTAAAAACCAAGCTGGAACAGGCCGGTCTTGGCGATGCGGTGCGAGAGCTGGAAGTCGTCAACGCAGCGAACACCCAGAACTTGGATCAGTATAAAGACTTTCTTTATGATCGCCTGCAACGCCGCGGGTTTGACCAAAAAGACATTCACCGTCTGGCGTCGCGGGACCGCCACGTCTTTGCGGCGCTGATGCTGGCCCATGGTCATGGCGATGGTTTGGTCACCGGGGCAACGCGGAAATCTGCGCATGCCTTGGAACGGATCAACCACGTCTTTGACGCAAACGCCGCCCATGGCGCGGTGGGTGTGACCGCGGTTATTCACAACGGCCGCATCGTCCTGATCTCGGACACGTTGGTGCATGAATGGCCCGAGGCCGAAGATCTCGCTACGATTGCCGAACGGTCGGCAACTGTGGCGCGTCACATGGGGTTGGATCCGCGCGTTGCCTTTGTCAGCTTTTCAACCTTTGGGTATCCGGTATCGGAACGGGCGCAAAAAATGGGTGGCGCGACGGATGTGTTGGAAGCCCGCGGTGTCGATTTTGAATATGAAGGCGAAATGACCGTGGATGTTGCGCTGAATGCCCAAGCGCAATCCGCCTATCCGTTTTCGCGCCTGTCGGGGCCAGCCAATATCCTGGTCGTTCCTGCGCGGCACTCTGCCAGCATTTCTGTGAAACTGATGCAAGAAATGGCCGGAGCCACTGTGATCGGCCCCATCCTGACAGGCGTCGGTGCCCAGATTCAGATTTGTTCG
This sequence comes from Paracoccaceae bacterium, assembly GCA_965198725.1. Lineage (GTDB taxonomy): Bacteria > Pseudomonadota > Alphaproteobacteria > Rhodobacterales > Rhodobacteraceae > CBDAPX01. The sequence continues at coordinate 648,317 of CBDAPX010000001.1, read as the reverse complement.
ACGGTCGCCACAGCCAACGATATCCAGAACATGGCGATCTTGGCCTCTTGTAAAATCGGGTAATGAAATGACGGTTTGGAACCTTGGATCCATCAACGCAGACCTCGTCTATGGGGTGCCGCACCTTCCAACGGCAGGAGAGACGCTCGCCGCTGATGATTTCACGCGGTTTTTGGGTGGCAAGGGTGCCAATATGTCCGTGGCCGCAGCACGCGCTGCTGCTCAGGTTTGCCACATCGGCGCGGTTGGTGAGGACGGCCAATGGGCGAAAGACCGGTTGTTGGAATATGGCGTCGATACTCGTTTTATCGCCGAAGTGGATGGTCCGACCGGCCACGCGATCATTGCTGTCGACGCCAGCGCCGAGAACCAGATCATACTCTATCCCGGGGCAAATCAGGCGATTTCAGAGGATCAGATAGGTCTGGCGTTAAGCGAGGCGCGGGCCGGCGATATCTTTGTCACGCAAAACGAAACCAATGGGCAAAGCCATGCCGTTGAAATCGCGAAACGCCTGGGGCTCAAGGTCTGTTATGCAGCGGCCCCTTTTGATGCGCAATCCGTCGCCGCCGTGTTGGTCCATCTGGATTTCCTGATCCTCAACGAAATTGAAGCGGGCCAACTACAAGCTGCAACAGGCATGACGGCGGATGCGCTGCCGGTTTCGGACGTGATCGTAACGCTGGGCGCGGATGGATGTCGTTGGCACGATAATCGATCGGGCGAGACACATAGCTTTGCCGCGTTGCCCGTCAAACCGGTTGATACAACGGGTGCCGGCGACACGTTCACGGGGTACGTTCTGGCGGGGCTGGATCGGGGGATGCCGATGGAGCAAGCGATCGGTCAGGCGACAACCGCCGCGGCGATCATGGTCACCCGCGCCGGCACCGCCGATGTTATCCCCGACCTGAAAGACGTCCAAGACGCCCGTTTGGGTTAGCTTCCCGTAAACGGGGCGTCATCACCCCACAACGCACGCACCCGATCATCCCGACCACAGGCCTGACGATAAAGCTTGTAGGCCGCCGATTTCTTACGGGGACCAAAGCGCGTAATGATCAAATCACTGCTTTTGTAATAGTCCTGATGATAGGCCTCGGCCGGGTAAAACGGCCCTTCGCTAATAATCGGGGTCACGACCGTTTGGTTCAGATCGCGCTGGGCCTGAGATTTTGCGGTCTCGGCAAGGGCCTTTTCCCCTGCGTTAGAGACGAAAATGACGGTGCGATAACTGTCGCCCCGGTCACAGAATTGCCCGCCGGCATCGGTTGGGTCCACAGACCGAAAGAACATGGATAACAATTGCGCCCGGCTGACTTGGCTGGGGTCAAACGTGATTTGAACAGCTTCGTAGTGACCGGTGCCACCCCGCACGACCTCTTTGTAGGTCGGGTTATCGACGGTTCCGCCGGTGTAGCCGGAAATAACATCCGTTACGCCCGCCACCTTTTCAAAATCCGCCTCAATGCACCAAAAGCATCCGCCGGCTACCGTCAGCGTTTCCGGTCCTGCGGCGTGGGCATCCTTTGCATGAGCAACAACGCCCAGTGGAATTAAGGCGGCAAGGGCGATCGCCTTGATCTTATCTGAATAGCGCATGACAAGCTCCTCTCGCCGATCAAACTGCGCCGGAAACCAATGTCCGGCAACCGGTTGTCATGGAATGTCACGACGGGTTGAGCCGAATTTACCGGTTGGTCGCGCGGCAAGAACTGCATAGCGTTAAACAAGCTAACGCCATTTGAAACGGAGCTGAGACGTGAAGATTGCAATGTGGTCAGGCCCCCGCAACCTGTCGACGGCCATGATGTATGCCTTTGCCGCGCGTGGTGATTGCGCCGTCGTCGATGAACCGTTTTACGCGTCTTATCTGTCTCTAACCAACGCAGATCATCCGATGCGACGCGAAACTCTGGCATCTCAATCCAACGATCCGGTGGACGTCGCCCGCGGACTTGTCGGAACGCCGCCGGGACAAAAAGAACACTTTTACCAAAAGCACATGACCCACCACATGGTGAGCGGCGTGCCGTGCGATTGGATTTCGCAAGTGGTGAACGTCTTTTTGATCCGCCACCCGGCGCGCGTCATCGCAAGTTATGCCCAAAAGCGGCAAAACCCGAATTTTGACGATTTAGGCTTTCACCAGCAGGAAGAGATTTTTGATTTGGTGCGGGAAACCCTAGGCACAGCGATTGTTGTCGACAGTCATGACATCCGCGCCAATCCGGCCAAGTCTTTGCACACGCTTTGTCAGAGTATTGGCATCGCATATACCGACGCGATGTTGTCCTGGCCAAGCGGTGGGATCGCCGAAGATGGCGCTTGGGCGCCGCATTGGTACGGCGCCATTCACAACAGCACTGGCTTTGCGGGTCCCGAAGGTCCACTGCCAGACGTGCCCGAAACCCTTCGATCGCTGCTGGATCGTGCTTTGCCTTGTTACGAACGGATGAAAGCCTTTTGTCAGCTTAGCAACTGACCGAGCTTCATGGCGACGCCCATGTTACCGGAGACTTTCAGTTTGCCCATGGCCACGCCGGTCATCGGGTTCAGTTTGCCGGTCAAAAGCTTGATCAGGTTGTCCCGACTGATCCGGATGGTGCAATCCGTGGTTCGATCGACCGTATCCGCCGAACTGTCTGCCAGAACGATGACCCCGTCATCGCCGCAATCGAATTTCAGCGATCCGTCAAAGGTCTTTCCACCCAGACCCGATTGAATTTTATCCGCAATGTCTTGCATTTGCCCTACCTCTTTACGTGCAGGTCAAGGGCTACGGCGCGCCGCCGTCCAATGCAATTGTGACGTTAAGACAAACGAAAAGGCGGCCCCGTAAGGCCGCCTTTGATGGGATCAGTTTGACCGGTTGTTGCGTGCGGCCAAGAGCTTGAGCCGAAGGGCATTCAACTGAATGAACCCCGCGGCATCTTTCTGGTCATAGGCGCCCGCATCCTCTTCGAATGTCACATGCGCCTCGGAATAGAGACTGTTTTCAGACCAACGGCCCACTGTGGATGCGTGCCCTTTATAAAGCTTCACCCGAACCGCACCGCTGACGAACTCTTGGCTCTTGTCAATCGCGGCCTGCAACATCTCACGTTCTGGGCTGAACCAGAAGCCGTTGTAAATCAGCTCTGCATAGCGTGGCATCAGTTCATCTTTCAGGTGCATCGCACCGCGATCCATGGTGATCGATTCAATGCCGCGATGCGCTTCCAACAGGATGGTGCCGCCCGGTGTTTCGTAGATACCGCGCGATTTCATGCCGACAAAACGCCCTTCAACAAGGTCGAGCCGTCCGATGCCGTGCTTGCCGCCGTATTCGTTGAGCTTGGTCAGGATGGTCGCTGGGCTCATCGCCTCGCCATTGATGCTGACCGCGTCGCCCTTTTCAAAGCCGATTTCGATGAATTCAGGCGTGTCCGGCGCATCTTCGGGATGTACGGTTCGCTGATACACATAATCCGGCGCCGCCACAGCCGGATCTTCGAGCACTTTGCCTTCGGACGAGGTGTGCAACAGGTTCGCATCGACCGAAAACGGTGCTTCGCCGCGTTTGTCCTTGGCAATCGGGATCTGGTTTTCCTCGGCAAAGGCCAAGAGCTTTGTCCGGCTGCTCAAATCCCATTCGCGCCACGGGGCGATGACCTTGATGTTTGGGTTCAGCGCATAGGCGCTCAGTTCGAACCGCACCTGGTCATTGCCCTTCCCCGTCGCGCCGTGCGCCACAGCATCCGCGCCGGTTTCAGCGGCAATTTCGACCAAGCGTTTGGAAATCAGCGGCCGCGCGATGGACGTGCCAAGCAGGTACAATCCTTCGTACACCGCGTTGGCCCGGAACATGGGGAATACGAAGTCACGGACAAATTCTTCGCGCACATCTTCGATATAAATGTTCTCGGGCTTGATGCCTAACAACTCTGCCTTTTTGCGGGCCGGATCCAATTCTTCGCCTTGGCCCAAATCGGCAGTGAACGTCACGACTTCGCAACCATATTCGGTCTGAAGCCATTTCAGGATGATCGAGGTATCAAGGCCACCGGAATAGGCCAGGACAACTTTCTTGGGCGCGGACATGTGCGGGCAATCCTTTGTCGGTGTATCGGATGGGCCACTATCGCTTTTGCCGGGTCTGGGCAAGGGATTGTGGGCTTGTCCGGTTTTACGAACTGCCGCTAACTGGCATCATCCAAAATTAGGAAAGGCGCCGAAATGCTCGGCTGGGCGATATTCAAACATTCGGTTTCGATGACCATCCGCAACATTCAGTCATCGCTGCAGGTCTTTTTGATACCATGGGCGTGCCTGACCGGCCTGATCATCCTTTTGGGCGGAGCGGTTGGCGAACCTGTCACATTCGATACTCAATTTGATGTGGCCGGTGAGAGTGCAGACGCCGCGGGCGATGCTGTGCAGACTACTGGTCAATTTGCACTTCTCACCACCCTTTTGAACATTTTCGTTGGTGCTTGGACTGCTGTTGCTTGGCATCGCTATATCTTGCTGGAGCAGTCACCGAATGGCTGGATTCCTAAGCTGCATTGGAACCTGATCGCCCGTTACGCGCTTTGGTCGTTTCTGATTGGGGTGGGCGCGGTTGCCGCAATTTCTGGACCGTTTCTTCTGATGGCCGTGGCAGGGCCCTTGGCCGTGCTGCTGGGTATCGTCCTGTTTGGGTGGGCAATTTATGTCTGTGTCATCGCCGCAAGAGCGGCGATTGTTTTGCCCGGCATCGCGGTTCAATCCGATGTCAGCGTACGTGACTGTCTGGACAAGACGAAGGGTCAGAATGGCGCTTTTATTGTTCTTGGTTTGAGTGTTTTTGGGTTCGCTTTTGCGGTGCTCTTTGTCGTTGGCCTGTTAACCGCCATCTTGCCGGCCTTAGCCGCAATCGCGCAGTTGCCGATTTCTCTGGTTCTGACAGTTCTCAATGTCAGCATCCTGACCACCCTTTACGGCGTTTTTGTCGAAGGGCGCGAGCTGAGCTAAGCCTTGCGGCGATCCGTGTTATCGGTCATGTCCTCGGGCCATGACCGATTTCATGACCCGTGCCCGCGCCGCCGAAGCGGCCATGCGACCTGTTTTTGCCGCAACGCCATTGCAACGCAACGCGATGCTGTCGGATCGGTTTGACGCCGACATCTGGCTCAAGCGTGAAGATCTGTCGCCGGTGCGGTCATACAAGATACGCGGCGCGTTCAACGCGATGCGCAAACTGCCGGATCAATCGCTTTTTGTATGTGCCAGCGCGGGCAACCATGCGCAGGGCGTTGCGTTTATGTGTCGGCATTTTGGGGTACGGGGCGTGATTTTCATGCCGGTCACCACGCCGCAACAGAAGATCCAGAAAACCAAGATGTTCGGCGGGGACCAGGTCGAAGTGCATCTGACCGGTGATTATTTTGACGACACGCTGGCCGCTGCCCAGGATTGGAGCCGTCGCGAGGGCGGGCATTTCTTGTCGCCTTTTGACGATTCTGACGTGATCGAAGGCCAAGCCAGTCTGGGGGTCGAGATTGAAGCCCAGTTTGGTAAAGCCCCTGACGTTGTGATTTTGCCGGTCGGTGGTGGCGGGATGTCATCCGGTGTTGCCAGCTGGTTTGGCCCTCGCAGCCTGCCGATCTTTGTCGAACCCGCGGGTGGTGCGTGTTTGCATGCGGCGCTGGACGCGGGCGAACCCGTCACGCTGGCGCATGTCGATACCTTCGTGGACGGGGCGGCGGTGGGTCGGATCGGTGCGCAGCCGTTCGACCTGTTGCGGCATACGCCAATTGAAAACAGCCTGATCATCGATGAGGACCGTGTTTGTGCCACGATCATCGAGATGCTGAATGTCGAAGGCATCGTGTTAGAGCCTGCTGGCGCGCTGGCCATCGAAGCCCTGTCAGATGTCGCTGACCGTATCGTTGGAAAGTCTGTGGTCTGTCTGACCTCAGGCGGGAATTTTGATTTTGAACGGCTGCCTGAAGTGAAAGAGCGGGCGCAGCGTTATTCTGGTGTCAAAAAATACTTTATCCTTCGCATGCCCCAGCGGCCCGGCGCGCTAAAGGATTTTCTGACGATTCTCGGTCCCGAAGATGACATCGCACGCTTTGAGTATCTCAAGAAATCAGCCCGCAACTTTGGGTCAGTGCTGATCGGGATTGAAACGACAAAACCGCAGAACTTTGAACGCATCTGCGCAGAGCTGGAGGCGCAAGGTTTTCTGTACACAGACATAACCAACGACGACATGCTGGCGCAGTTCATCATCTGAGCCTAGCCGGCAAGCCGGGTTTTCCATTCCTGAACAAAGAGCGTTTTGCTGGTTTCAAAGCTCTCGGCGATCTTGGCGAGATCCACGTCTGCCTGATGCCCCTCAGCGGACAGTTTTTCGCCATCCCTGTAAAGATCTGACAAGGTTTCGAACCCAAGACTTAGCGCGCTGCCTTTGATAAAGTGCAGATCCGCCTCCAAATCCTCGCACGTGTCTTTGCCGACCATACGCGTCACGACCTCATCCACCTCTTCGATGAACAGGTCCACTACTTCTTCAAATTCATCTGCGCCGACTTCATCCTGAAGCTGACGGGCTCTGTCCCAACTGATCATATCTACTGGACCGGTTTCGATGATGGCATCGTGGGCCAGAACAGTGAAAAACAGTTTAACGTCTGTCGTCCAAGAACAGTCGGCGGATGTTTACACCATTTTAAATTGCTCCGTGTCACATCAGTCAGACACACGCGATAACGAGTTAGGTGCTTTTTGAGCCAGCTGGCCACACACTCTGAGAAGCAAGAACAGCAAACCCCGCAAACGATTCAGCGGGTTTTGATCGTTGATGACAGTCGCTTGCAGCGCAAAATCCTGTCGGGTCTGATGCGCCGATGGGGTTTTGAGATTTTTGAGGCTGAAGACGCGCAGGCCGCACTGGTTCTGTGCCGAGAGGTGCGCCCGGACCTGATCATCAGCGACTGGATCATGCCGGGGATGGATGGGCTTGAATTCTGCCGGGAATTCCGCGTGCTACCCGGTGACACCTATGGCTATTTTATCCTTCTCACCTCGAAAAGCGAGAAAGACGAAGTGGTGCAAGGACTGCAGGCCGGCGCGGATGATTTTCTGACCAAGCCAGTTGATTCCAATGAGCTGCGCGCGCGTATCGCTGCGGGCGAACGTATCCTCAGCATGCAACGCGAGTTGTCTGAGAAGAACAATGTCATCAGCGACACGTTGGCAGAACAGCAAAAAGCGCACGATAGTATCGACAATGACCTGATGCAGGCCCGCAAAATCCAAGAATCGCTGATGCCTGAACCGACACGGTATTTTGGCAAATCCAGGATCAGCGTATTGATGAAGCCCTGTGGTCACATTGGCGGCGATCTGGTCGGTATGTTCACACCAGGCGGCACGCGCGTCGGGTTCTACAGCATTGATGTGTCCGGGCATGGGATCACCTCTGCCATGATGACGGCCCGCCTCGCCGGATATCTGAGCGCATCTTATTTTGAACAGAACGTCGGCGTTGAGAAGCGGTTCAACAAATTCTTTGCGTTGTTGCCTCCGGATGAGGTTGGAAAAATTCTAAACCACCGACTGAATGCTGACAGCGGGATAGATCAGTATTTCACGATGGTTTACGCGACAAGCGACCTGCGCTCCGGCTTGGTCAAAATGGTCCAGGCGGGCCATCCGCACCCATTGGTCATCCGACGAGACGGTCAGATGGAGTTTGTCGGGCCGGGTGGTCTGCCCATCGGTCTGATCCCCGATGCGCCGTATGAAAAGTTCAGCGTCAAACTAGAAGTTGGTGACAAGCTTCTGTTGTATTCCGACGGCTTTACCGAGGCCATTGTTGAAGGTGGGGAAATGCTCGGCGAGGACGGGCTGATGGACCTTTTGCGCCAATGCGATGTTCAGGCCGGTGGGCATGAGTTGTTGGATGATCTGTATTGGCGCCTTGCGGAAAGCCTGCCGGAAGGCGGATATCTGGACGATGACGTGTCGGCGACCCTTTTTGAATACGAAGGCGTCTAGCAGAACATCGACGCGAAATGCCTGTCGCCCGCGTTTCCCAAAAACACCGACGCCATGTCCGGGGACATCCAAAGCGGACGGTGGTCCGGCTCGGTCGGGGGGCCGAGTTTGCGGATCGGTCGTGCGCAATAAATCAGGCACATCTTTTCGGCATAAAGATCGTATTCAGGCATATAGGCAAACCGGCGAAACGCGCCGATCCTAAAGGGTTGTGCGATCGTCCACCCGGTTTCCTCGTACACCTCGCGATGCAGCGCCGCGATCGGTGATTCCCCCGGATCTATACCGCCGCCCGGCAATTGCAGATCCGGATCAGGGGCGGCCTGTTCGGTCAAAAGCAGCACACCATCGAGGGGCAACACCGCATAGACACCGGTCCGCTGGCGATAGCGGCGGCCTTTTTCCGGCGGGGCCCCAAATCTTCTGATCATCGTGCAGGCCTTACAACTTCGCTTGTCGCTCCTATATAGTCGCGGTATGCCAATCATTGGCGCGTAAGGAAACCTCATGACACTCGGATCAAAACTCGCGTGGGACGATACCGTCCTGCCTTTTCAGCTTGACGCATCAGACATGCGCGGCCGTATCGCGCGGCTCGACGGTGTTCTGAGCGGTATTCTCAAACAGCATGACTACCCACCCGTTGTTGAGGCTCTGGTGGCGGAAATGGCGTTGCTGACGGCCTTGATCGGACAGACCATGCAGTTGCGTTGGAAACTGTCGCTGCAGGTTCAGTCCAAAGGGGCCGTGCGGATGATCGCGACCGATTATTATGCCCCACAAAAAGAAGGCGAGCCGGGCAAAATCCGGGCTTATGCCAGCTTTGACCGGGACCGTCTGACCGATGACGCGCCGTTCGATCAGGTTGGCGAAGGCTATTTTGCAATTCTGATCGACCAAGGCAGCGGTACCGCCCCGTATCAGGGGATTACACCCCTGTCTGGCGGATCGCTGTCGGCGTATGCCGAGGCTTATTTTGCCCAATCTGAACAGCTGCCGACGCGGTTTTCGCTGAGCTTTGGTTTGTCATCCGAGCCGGGTGTTGCCGAACACTGGCGCGCAGGCGGGATCATGTTACAGCATATGCCAAAAGCGTCGCCTTTTGTGGCGGGTGGCGACGGCAGCGGAGAGATTTTGCAGGCGGCGGACCTTGTCGATGGTGAAGACGGCGAAAACTGGAACCGCGTAAACATCCTCTTGGACACGGTCGAGGATATGGAACTCATTGGTCCAACCGTGCCGCCGACCGACCTGTTGGTCCGGCTTTTCCACGAGGAACAGCCACGCGTCTATGACGCGCAGGCGGTTCGCTTTGGATGTACCTGTTCCGAAGAGCGCGTGCGCCAAAGCCTGTCGATCTATTCTGCCCGCGACATTGAAAAGATGACCACGGAAGATGGTCGCATCACCGCAGACTGCCAGTTTTGTGGTGCCCATTATGACCTTGATCCAGCGACCGTCGGGTTCGAGGCCGAACAGGCGCCAAGTGACTGACACATCCCAAGCCCTCAGGGCCGCGATCACCGCGGCCCTGTCCAATCCGGGAACCGGATCGTCAGATTTTGATCTGAACCCGGAATATGCGCCACCACCGGGTCGAAAACTGCGTCCCGCCGGGGTTTTGTTGACCGTGAACGTTGCTGGCAATGAGCCCAAGGTCATTTTGACCAAACGGTCGTCAGCGTTAAAGCACCACCCGGGACAAATCGCTTTTCCGGGGGGAAAGCAGGATGAAGGCGACGCCGATGTCATCGCCGCAGCGTTGCGCGAAGCGCAGGAAGAAATCGGGCTTTCTCCCAAATTAGTGTCTGTATTAGGCACCTTGTCGTCGCATGAGACTGTTACGGGATTTCAAGTTACCCCAGTGGTCGGAATGGTGTCCGAACCCGGTGAGGTTGACGAGGTTCTTCAGGTCCCGCTGACGCACGTATTGCACCCGGACAACTTTCTGGTGCAGTCGCGCCGTTGGCGCGGTAACCGACGCCACTATTTTATCGTTCCATACGGACCCTACTATATTTGGGGAGCGACGGCGCGTATGTTGCGCGCCTTTGCCGACAGAATGGTGGACCATGCGCATTGACGGACCATGGCGGACAAACCCGGCAACGCAGGCGGTTTTTTCTGCCCTGCAAGCGGGTGGCGGGCAGGCCTATTTCGTTGGCGGCTGTGTGCGCAACGCCCTGATAAATGCGCCGGTGTTGGACATCGACATCGCAACCGATGCTACGCCGAAACAAGTCAAGGAACTTGCAAAAGTAGCCGGGCTAACGGCGATTCCGACGGGCATAGATCATGGTACGATCACCGTTGTATCGGCCTCTGTGCGGCATGAAGTGACGACGTTCCGCAAAGACGTCGAGACAGACGGTCGGCGCGCTGTTGTCGACTTTTCAACCGATATGGCTGAGGATGCCGCGCGTCGCGATTTCACGATGAATGCGCTCTATGCCGCCGCCGATGGCACCATCCATGACCCACTGGGTGGGATCGAGGATTTGAAGGCGCGGCGAGTGCGGTTTATCGGCGACGCAAATAAACGCATCCAAGAAGACTACCTGCGGAGCTTGCGTTTTTTTCGCTTTAACGCCTGGTACGCAGATCCGTCAGAAGGAATGGACGCTAACGCGCTGAATGCTATTGCGCGCAATTTGGATGGGTTGGAAGCCCTGTCTCGTGAACGCGTGAGCGCCGAATTGATGAAACTTTTATCGGCGGCCGATCCGTCGCCGGCGTTGGCAACAATGCAGCAAATCGGCATGTTGCAGCGTATTTTGCCCGGCGCGGATGCCAAAAGCCTCGCACCGCTTGTCCACTTGGAAGCAGACGCCGGCGTCACACCCTCCGCCCTTCGGCGACTCGGTGTTTTGTCGCCGGACAACGTGGCGGACGATCTGCGGTTGAGCCGGGCCGAAGAACGGCAATTCCGGCGGTTGACCACCTCTGCAAAAGAGGATTGGTCGCCTGCCGAAACCGGGTACCGGTTGGGGGCCGAGGATGGCTTGGATGCTCTTTTGATGCGTTCCGCCTGGCTTGCTCAACCCGTTGACGACACACAGATCCAAAGCCTGATATCAGGGTCTAAAAAGACATTTCCGGTAAAATCCACCGACTTGATGCCGCAATATCAGGGACCTGCGCTGGGCGCGGTTTTGGCCCAACTGACCGCAGATTGGATCGCATCCGGTTTCACGATGACCAGGGAAACGCTTTTGAAAACTGTGCTTTGACACTGTCAAAAAAACTGCACGTGACTTTGCGGCAGGCATGAGCTATCTACAGCCTGTAACCACAGTTGGAGGGGTGCAGTATGTATTTCGGAATCTGGGACAGCTAACGCTGATTGCCTTTTCCGTGAGGTGATCAGCGACATATCGATCACCACATCTGCACATCACATTTACGCTTCGGAGCCCTCCGGCATGTTTCGTTTCTTTGAAAACCTCGTTGACCCTTATTGTGACTATCCCGAAACGGATCGTCCGCCCACGCGGCTGTGGCCGTTCATGCGGGATTATTCCCTGCCGTTTAAGAAGGTGTTCGTGTGGACCACCGTGATTTCGGTCTTCGTGGCGGCGATTGAGGTGGGTTTGATTTACTACCTTGGTCGGGTGGTTGACCTGCTGAGTGGTGATCCAAAGGATGTCTGGTCCCAGCACGGCACAGAATTTATTCTGCTCGCAGTCTTTATCCTGCTGATCCACCCGATTGTGCAGGGGCTTGATGTGGCTCTTTTGAACAACACGATTCTGCCGAACTTTGGCACGTTGATCCGCTGGCGCGCCCATAAACACGTTTTGCGTCAGTCGGTTGGGTGGTTTGAAAACGATTTTGCCGGGCGGATTGCGAACCGGATCATGCAAACGCCACCAGCCGCCGGAGAGGTCGTGTTTCAGGTTTTTGACGCGATTTCCTTTAGCCTAGCCTATCTGATCGGCGCGGCGATTTTGTTGTCCACCTCTGACCCAAGGCTGCTGATCCCGTTGCTGATCTGGTTTGCGTTTTACGCGGCTCTGACGTCCTGGACGGTGAAACGGGTTGGGCCGGCGTCTCAGGCAGCGTCGGATGCACGGTCGACGGTGACCGGCCGGGTGGTCGACAGCTATTCCAACATTCATTCCGTCAAGATGTTCGCGCATCATGACCGAGAGCTGGAGTACGCCAAGGACGCGATTGAAGAGACGCGGCGGACGTTTCAGGTTGAGATGCGGATTTTCACGATCATGGACGTGTCGCTGGTCGTTCTGAATGGTTTGTTGATTGTCGGCGTCGTGGGTTGGGCCATTGCCCTGTGGCTGAATGGTCAAGCCACGGCGGGTGCGGTTGCGGCGGCGTCTGCCTTGACGCTGCGCCTGAACGCGATGACGGGGTGGATCATGTGGGCGCTGACCTCGTTCTTCCGCCAGTTGGGTGTCGTGGCCGAGGGTATGGAAACCATTGCCCAGCCGATTGAACTGGTCGACGCGCCTGACGCGAAACCGATAGCGATCACCGATGGTCGGATCGATATGCAGGATCTGACGCATCATTATGGTCGGCAAAGCGGTGGCTTGGATTCGGTCAACATCACCATCAACCCGGGCGAAAAGATCGGTTTGGTTGGGCGGTCTGGCGCAGGAAAATCGACACTCGTGAAGCTGCTTTTGCGGTTTTATGATGCTGAAAGCGGGAAAATCCTGATCGATGGTCAGGATATTTCCGCGGTCACCCAAGACAGTTTGCGGGCGCGGATCGGGATGGTGCAACAGGACAGTTCCCTGATGCATCGGTCGGTGCGTGACAACCTGTTATACGGGCGACCCGATGCGACGGAGGAAGAGATCATCGCCGCCGCGAAAAAGGCTGAAGCGCATGAGTTCATCTTGGATCTGGTCGATCCCAAGGGACGGACTGGTTATGACGCGCATGTGGGCGAACGCGGTGTGAAGTTAAGTGGGGGACAACGACAGCGGATCACGCTGGCGCGGGTCATGTTGAAGGATGCACCGATCCTGATGTTGGACGAAGCGACCAGCGCTCTCGACAGCGAGGTCGAGGCGTCCATTCAGAAAACGCTGTATGGCATGATGTCGGGCAAAACGGTGATCGCCATTGCGCACCGCTTGTCCACGATTGCGCAAATGGACCGAATTCTGGTGCTCGACGGTGGTAAAATTGTCGAAGAAGGCACGCATACCGCGCTTCTGGCCAAAGGTGGCCTATATGCACAATTCTGGAACCGTCAATCCGGCGGTTTCTTGAACCCAGAGGCCGCTGAATGAGACCGGATACGTGGTTTGATGCTTTCCAACAGGCCGATGGGCCACCACCGCAAACGCTGGGTGCGTTCATGCGGTGGTGTCTCAGCGGCTCGTGGCACATCCTGATCTTTGCGGCATGCTGTTCGGCAGCGGCGGGGGCGATGGAGGCGGGCACCGCTTACATCCTGGGTGCGGTGATCGACCATGCCAACGCCAATGGGCCAGAAGCATTTTTTGCGCCGGAAAACATGGCCTTAGTCATCGGCGCGTTGGTCTTTTTCCTGATCGCGCGACCGCTTTTGTTCGGGTTGTCTGCTGCGTCGAACTCGATCCTTGTTGGTCCAAATGTGAACCCGATGGTGCTGGCGCGTTTGCATCGGTGGACATTGGGCCAATCGGTGACGTTCTTTGACGATGATTTTGCGGGTCGGATTGCGCAAAAGCAGATGCAAGCATCGCGGGCTGTGACGGATGTTGTGGTTGAAGTGATCAATGTCGTGGCTTTTGCCTTGGCCTCTCTTGTCGGTTCAATGATCCTGTTGTCGACAATTGATGCGCGCATTACGGCGGTTTTTCTGTTGTGGTTGGTCGGTTATTTCGCCCTGATCGGATGGTTTCTGCCGCGCATTCGCGAACGGTCTGCGGGGCGCGCGGCGGCGCGCGCACTGGTTTCGGGTCAAGTTGTCGACACAATCACCAATATCAAAACGGTAAAGCTGTTTGCCCATGCGGATCATGAAGACCGCGCCGCGCTGGGCGCGATGGCGCATTTTCGGGAACGTGCCTTTCACTTTGGTTATCTCGCGGCGGCGTTTCGGCTGTGCCTGATGACACTGGCCGGATTGCTGCCGGTTCTGCTGATGGGTGGCACGGTTTTCATGTGGCAGGCGGGCTCTGCCACGGCGGGCGATATCGTGGCTGCTGGTGCCGTGTCGATCCGTATCGCGCAAATGACCGGTTGGGTCAGTTTCACGCTGATGGCGATCTATTCGAATATCGGAGAAATCGAAGACGGTATGCGCACGCTGACACCGCGTACGCGGTTGGAAGACGCAGAGGCGGCGCAGGACCTTCAAGTGCCCGCAGGTGAGATTGTTTTGGACAATGTCAGCTTTGCTTACGGACGCGACGTTGGCGGTGTGCATGATATTTCGCTGACCATCAAACCCGGCGAAAAGCTCGGCATCGTAGGGGCGTCTGGCGCCGGAAAATCGACTTTGGTTTCTCTGCTGCTTAGGCTCTATCAAGGCGAAAGCGGCGATATTCGGATCGATGGGCAAAGCATCGAAACTGTAACGCAGGAAAGTCTGCGACGGCAGATTGGGATGGTCACGCAGGAAACCGCGATGTTCAATCGGTCCGCGCGCGAAAACATCCTTTATGGCCGTCCCGAAGCAACCGACGCGCAGATGATCGCCGCTGCACAACAGGCCGAAGCGCATGACTTCATCGTCAACCTGATGGATCACAAAGGCCGCGAAGGGTACGAGGCGCATCTGGGCGAACGCGGCGTGAAGTTGAGCGGCGGACAGCGTCAGCGCATCGCCTTGGCCCGCGCCGTTTTAAAAGACGCGCCGATCCTGATCCTTGATGAAGCGACCAGCGCGCTCGATAGCGAAGTGGAAGCTGCCATTCAGACCGCGCTGCACCGCGTGATGGAAGGCGAAACCGTTCTGGCAATTGCGCACCGGTTGTCGACCCTGTCTGAAATGGATCGGGTCATCGTCATGGATCAGGGCCGCATTGTTGAAGAAGGCAGCCATGATGCGCTATTGGCCAAAGGCGGCCTTTATGCGTTGTTCTGGAACCGTCAATCCGGCGGTTTCATTCGTGCGGATGCCGCGGAATAGGACAATAACGGGCAACCGAATTCATGACCGGCGATCGCGTGCAGGTAACCATCAACCGACTGGGCCATCAGGGAGATGGTGTGGCCGACGGCCCTGTGTTCGCCCCCCCGCACTCTGCCCGGAGAGCATGTGTCCGGCGTGTTGGATGGGCAAACTCTGACAGACATACGGATCGAAACACCTTCCGCTGACCGGGTGAAGGCCCCGTGCCGCCATTATGGTGCCTGCTGGGGATGCCAGTTGCAGCATGCCAGCGACGCGTTTGTGGCCGGTTGGAAGGTGGACGTGGTGCGCGCGGCTTGCCAAGCGCGGAGCTTGAACCCGCAGTTTCGCCCCTTGGCAACCTCGCCGGATCGGTCGCGTCGCCGGGCAACGTTTTCGGCCCGGCGGACCAAGAAAGCAGCGCTCGCCGGGTTTCACGCGCGCGCGTCTGACGTTGTCGTCGAAATCCCGGAATGCCGCTTATTAGAGCCTGATTTATTGACTGCTTTACCCGTTGTAGAGGCGTTGGCCATTGCCGGGGCAAGCCGAAAGGGCGCGCTTTCGGTGACGGTGACGCAAAGCGCGGCGGGCCTCGATTTTGCTGTGTCAGGTGGCAAACCGCTGGATAACGCCCTGATGATGGAACTTGCCGGCTTGTTAGAGCGCCACAAGATGGCGCGCCTTGCTTGGGGGGATGAGGTCATCGGAACGCGCCTGTCTCCATACCAAACATTCGGGGGCGTACGGGTTACTCCGCCAGCGGGCGCTTTTTTGCAGGCAACGCACGCCGGTGAGCGCGCCTTGTGCGAGGCCGTTTTGGAAATCTTCAACGGTGCTAAACGCGTGGCGGACCTTTTTGCCGGGTCAGGCACGTTCAGCTTTCCAATCGCAGAGCACGCAGAGGTTCTTGCCGTCGAAGGTGACGCAGAGATGATGCGCGCGCTTGATGCCGGCTGGCGCCACAGCAGTGGACTGAAACGGGTTGTCACGGAAACCAGGGATCTCTTCCGACGACCACTTTTGCCAGAAGAGCTCGCGGATTTTGATGCGGTTGTGATCGATCCACCGCGCGCCGGTGCCGAAGCGCAGGTTGCCCAGATCGCTCAGTCCGGTGTCCCCATCGTTGCGTTCGTCTCTTGCAACCCGGTTACCTTTGCCCGCGATGCTCAAATGTTGACGGATGCCGGATATACGCTCAATTGGGTGCAAGTGGTTGACCAATTTCGTTGGTCAACCCATGTGGAGCTTGCCGCGTCGTTCTCACTGTCCGATATGGAAGCGGATCAATAGGACCCATCACTTAATGGCTTTTCGCAAAACCCTTACGGATTGGCTTGAACGCCCCCAAGTCGGCAGCTTCATCACCACGGTCATTATCGTGAATGCGATCGCTTTGGGGTTGGAAACATCCGAAGTGGTGATGGACCGTTTTGGTGTTGTCATTTCGTTGATCGACCGGTTGTGTCTGTTGATTTTCGTGTTGGAAATCCTCGTGAAACTGGTCGCGTATCGCGGGCGGTTTTTCCTCAACGGCTGGAATATTTTCGATTTCCTGATCGTTGGCATTGCGCTTGTTCCGGGAACCCAGGGGTTGTCGGTCTTGCGGGCCCTCCGCATTTTGCGGGTCTTGCGCGTTATCTCGGTGGCCCCCCGTCTGCGCCGTGTGGTTGAAGGTTTCATCACCGCCTTGCCCGGAATGGCGAGCGTGTTCTTGTTGATGGCCATCATCTTTTACATCGGTGCCGTTATCGCGACCGGTTTGTTTGATGAAACCTTTCCGCAATGGTTCGGGTCTTTGGGCCTGTCGGCCTACACTCTTTTTCAGATCATGACGCTGGAAAGCTGGTCCATGGGGATCGTTCGGCCCGTGATGGAAGTGTACCCGTTCGCGTGGATGTTCTTTGTCCCCTTCATCATTGTGACGACCTTTGCCGTGGTGAACCTGTTGGTGGGTCTGATCGTCAATTCGATGCAGGACGCGCATTCGCAAGAGGATGGAGAGCGGACCGACGCCTATCGGGACGAGGTTCTGAGCCGTCTGGAAGCCATTGAAAAACGGCTTTCACAGAACTCTAATGACAAAACGTGATTTTGAATTGGCGTGATTTCCGCGTAAAACGGCAAAAAATCAGGTGGTTTGAGCAGGTCCATGAAACGCAGAAATTTTGGTTTGGGGGTTGGTGCGGCGTCGCTATTGGCAATTGCGGGATGCAGCAGCAGCAAGTTCCTGAAATATAACGGTCCAGAAGTGACTTCGGTGGTGGTCAACAAAGGTGCGCGCAAGATGTACCTGTTGCACAACGAAGAGATTTTGAAATCCTACAAATTCGCGCTTGGGTTCGCGCCTGTGGGGGACAAAAAGGTCCAAGGCGATGGCAAAACGCCAGAGGGTCTCTATCGGATCGATCGACGCAACCCGAACAGCCGGTACCATTTGTCCATTGGTATTTCTTATCCGAATGCCGAAGACATCGCAGAAGCCCGTGCTTTGGGGCAGGACCCTGGCGGCGACATCTTCATTCATGGCCAGCCCAATAACGGGAAAAAGCCCAATCGCAGCGATTGGACCTGGGGCTGTATCGCCGTGAAAAATAAAGAGATGGAAGAGATTTACTCTATGGTGAAAAACGGAACGGTCATCGCGATCCGCGCCTAGCCGCCCATCACCAGCGTCCACCAGATTTTGCCATTCTTCTCTTGGAACCAGGCAAAGCCCATGTTCTGGGCGCTGGGTTGCATGATGACAGACCGTGTGCCGGGTTGTTCCATCCAAGCAGCCAGTGTTTCCAGCTCTGTTTCATAGGTTTCGGATATCAGCTCACCCAGAAAGATGCCGGGATACCCCGTCCGCGCGACGCGATCGATTGGGGAAGACCCATCAGACCCAAAATGCCACGGCCGGTTTTGGACGGACATATCGCGGGCATGTGTTGCAGCGGCTGCGTTGAGTTGACCGTTCAACTGCACTTGGCCAAGAGATGATGCTGACCGAAGGGCATTGATAGAATCAAGCATTCTGAACTGAAGCTTGGACGTATCCCCGTTGCGAATTTTATAGACTTGCGGCAACGGCTTGCCATCCGATCCGGTGCGGTTGCTCGTGTTTGGCGCAGGCGCACAGGCCGAAATGACCAGTGCAATAACAGTCAGCAAAGATAAAATTCTGGCCATTCCACACCTATGAAAGATCCTAGAGTTCGGCATACATCGCCTCAGGAGCAGGTTCAAACGCACAAATCCGATATTCTGCGTGCTTTTGCCGGTTTGGCCACTCTTTGCGACATTCCGGCCATAGATGTAGAAAGCATGGCTCATTCGGCGGCTGGGTGACAGGATGCTTACAACACGCTGGGATGGGACAAGATGATGGCATGCGTTGATTGAGAAACACTACATATTCTGTTTTGCAGAGCTAAAATCTCTAGCGCAAGCCATTGTTTACATTGAACGCACTCACAGAAACGTCTTCGATCGAGTGATGAGCGTGTCAAAACATCGGCTCTTTTGAATTTTTGCGCCGACTTTGCCTGTAATTCCTACTGTAACCTCAATGGCCAAGTGTTGCTAATTTGACGACGTTTCGGCCTTGCGGCCAGAATTACGGGCAACAACCGTTTGCAATCGGGCAACATAGCTGCTTAGAGAAGGATACGAGGTAAGTCTTGGGCGTACGGTACCCGTGTGGGCCGTGCACATTCTGGAGGTTGATATGAAAAAACTCGTTCTCGCCGCTGCTCTGACCGCCGCTGCTTCGACCGCATTTGCTGGTAACATCGAAGAGCCGATCGTTGAAGAGCCCGTAATCGTTGAAGAAACCACCGGTTCGTCGGGCGGCATCCTGCTGCCTTTGGTACTGCTGGTTCTGGTTGCTGCTGCGATCGCAGCCGACTAATAATAGTCGACACGAAATTTCAAAAGGCGGTGGGTCACCCACCGCCTTTTGTATTTTGGGGCTCTGAAAACTTAGCCGTTAGGCCAACCAACCCTTCAGATTGACGTCGATGACATCTGACAACGCCTCGATATGAGCGGGATCGTCATTGAGACACGGGATATAGGTAAACACCTCGCCACCCGCTTCTTCAAAGCTTTCCTTGATCTCTTCGTTGATCTCTTCAAGCGTTTCAATGCAGTCCGCCGAAAACGCCGGTGCACAGACGGCGATGTTCTTTTTTCCGTTCTCGGCCAGTCGCGCGACCTCTTCCACGGTGTAAGGCTTCAACCACTCTTCGGGGCCAAACTTACTTTGGAATGTCGTGGTGATCTCTGTGTCGTCCCAACCCAGCCGTTCTTTCAAAAGGCGCGTCGTCTTTTGGCACTGGCAATGGTACGGGTCGCCTTCCATCAAATACCGTTGTGGAACGCCGTGGTACGAACAAACCAGAATGTCCGGGCGTTTTTCCAGATCGCCATAGGCGCGTTCCACGGACTGCGCCAAAGCTTCGATATATTTCGGATGGTCAAAATACGGTGCAACTGTCCGCGTGGTTGGCTGCCATATTTCTTCCATCAGGGCGCGAAAGAACTGATCGTTGGCCGTGGCCGACGTCGCCCCGGCGTACTGAGGATAGAGAGGGAAGAAGAGGATCTTCTGACATCCTGCTTCAACCATTTCGCGCACTTTGGATTTTGTGGACGGGTTGCCATAGCGCATGCAGAAATCGACCATAACCTGGTCGCCGTAACGGTTGGCCATCTCTGCCTTGATCTTGGCGGTCTGGTCTTTGGTGATGGTCATCAACGGGCTTTCACCCGCATCATGGTTCCAAATAGACTCATACGCCGCACCAGAGCTGAACGGGCGTTTCGTCAGGATGACCAGCTGCAACAGCGGTTGCCACAGCCATGCGCTGTAATCGATGACGCGCTTGTCCGACAGGAACTCATTCAGGTAGCGGCGCATTGACCAATAGTCGTAATTGTCAGGCGTACCGAGATTGGCCAAAAGGATGCCGACCCGGGCCGCAGGGACCTCTGGGTGGTCCGCCGGGGCATGTACCGGGCATTTCGCATATTTGGTTGCGTCGAGCATTTGCGCGTCCTGATCTTTTGATATTGCTGGGCAGATAACCCCTTTTGCTGTGCCGTCAATCCGGCAACTTGGTTTCAGATGTGCCCAAGGCGTCTGCCAGTCTTGTCCGAGCGGACCCCGGACGCAATGGTTTGGGTTGGTTTTCTGCTGGGGACCAACCGGTCAGCGTGATTAATTCGAACGTGGCGGTCAGCCGTCCGTCCGCTGAATACTTGGCTTGGTACTGCGCGGCGGTCTCATCGAAAACGGTTCTGCGTGTCAGATGTTTCGGCCGGTCGGTCAAAGCATTGGTTTCACCCATATTCCGCAGATCATGCAAAAGCGCGGTCAGAGACGGGTATTGCACGGTGATCTTTTCGCTGTCAGCCACGGGCAGGGCGAACCCCGCACGTTGCATCAAACTGCCCATGTCCCGGATTTCAGGCATCGGAGAGACGCGCGGGCTGAGGCCGCCCGTGGCGGCAACCTCGCCACAGCGCAGAGCATCGCGCAATTCGATCAACGTCTCGCCACCAAAGACAATACACAGAAACAGGCCGTCCGCTTTCAGTGCATGACGGCATTGGATCAGTTGGCCAACCGGGTCGTTGGCCCAATGCAGCCCCATGGCATGAACCACCAGGTCATGTGCCCCGCGTTCAAGCCCAATGATATCAGCGTCCGGCACACAAACAGCATGGGGCACAACGGTCCCCCACATTTGCGGGAAGGTGGTGACAACGGCGGGATTTGTAAACGACCTGTTAACCAAACCCAGCCGATCCTGAATGCTGGCCCGTGCTTCTTCATGCAGGAACAGCGCGTCGGTCTTGGCGCGGGCCCGATGCGCGCGCAGGGCATCCATGTCGAACAAAGGGGGCGGAGCAGTCATGCGCGCCACATATCGGATCACCGACGGAATTCAAACGGCTCTTGCACTGCTATATCCGCCGCGATGCGTCAATTGCGGCACCATGGTCGAAGATGATGCCGGATTATGCGGTACCTGCTGGCGTGAGACCGCTTTCATCGGCGGAACGGTTTGTGACCTGTGCGGTGTTCCGTTGATCGGACCATCAGATGACGAACGGCTGGAATGCGACGACTGTATGAAAACGCCGCGCCCTTGGTCCAAAGGACGATCCGCTTTGGTGTACAAGGATCAGGCCAAACAATTGGTTTTGGCGCTTAAGCATGGGGATCGAACGGATATTGCGCGACCCGCCGCGCGCTGGTTATTGAACGTGGCGCGCCCAATGATTTCCTCTGACACGTTCATTGCGCCGGTACCGCTGCATTGGACCCGACTGCTGCACCGCAAATACAATCAATCGGCTTTGCTGGCGCAGGCGCTGGGTGAATTGGCCGATATCGCGGTCTGTGAAGACCTGTTGCTGCGTGTGAAGCGCACCCCAACGCTGGACCGGCGCAGTATCGGCGACAGGTCCGCCTTGCTTGCCAACTCGATCAGGCCGCACCCAAAACGGCAGCACCTTATCCCTGATCACAAAATTTTGCTTATCGACGATGTTATGACAACAGGCGCAACGCTCACTGCATGTGCAAAGGCCTGTTTTGAAGCCGGTGCAAAGGACGTATGCATCGTGACACTGGCGCCCGTGGCCAAGGACGCCTAAATCTGCTGTCAGGTGACGATGAATAGGGAATTGGGAATGAAACAGGTCGAGATTTATACCTCGCCGCTGTGCGGATTTTGCCACGCGGCCAAACGGCTTTTGAACCAGAAGGGCGTGACGTTCGAAGAATTCGACGTTCTGGCACATCCGGATCGCAAGCCAGAAATGATCCAGCGGGCGAATGGCGGACGAACCGTGCCGCAAATCTTCGTTGGTGACATTCACGTCGGCGGTTGCGATGACCTTTACGCTTTGGAACGTGCAGGCAAACTGGACGCGTTGCTGGCCGCATGACCAAAATCGCCCTGCTGCAGCTGACATCGACGGATGATCCGGCGGCCAATTTGGCCACCGTTTTGGACATGTTGTCGACGGCTGCGGCAGATGGGGCGGAATGGGTTCTGACCCCCGAAGTTACAAATTGCGTGTCGGCCAGCAGAACCCACCAGAAAGACGTGCTGCGTCTGGAAACAGATGACCAAACGCTTCCAGCGATACAGGATGCGGCCAAAACATATGGCATTTGGATTTTGGTCGGCTCTCTTGGGTTGAAAACCGAAGATGCCGATGGCCGCTTTGCCAATCGATCATTCCTGATCGCCCCGGATGGCAGCATTCGCGGGCGGTATGACAAAATCCACATGTTCGATGTTCAGGTCACACCGGAAGAAACCTATCGCGAATCTGCGGGCTATCGACCGGGGGACAAAGCGGTTCTGGCAGAAACGCCATTTGGGCGGGTTGGCATGACCATCTGCTATGATCTTCGATTTCCAACCCTGTATCAGCAACTTGCCGCAGCGGGCGCGGAGATTCTGACGATCCCGGCAGCGTTTTCACCGGTCACAGGAGCGGCGCATTGGCAGCCTTTGTTGCGCGCGAGGGCCATTGAAACCGGGTGTTTTGTCATTGCGCCGGCCCAGTGCGGCACGCATCCCACAAGCCGTGGCAAACAGCGTCGCACCTACGGGCACAGCATGGTGATATCGCCTTGGGGCGAGATTCTTTTGGACGCTGGCACAGAACCGGGCATTCACATTTCTGACATATCCGCTAAATCCGTAGCCGACACACGGGCCAAAATCCCGTCGCTTGCAAACCGCCGGGATTTTTCCGGCCCAACCTGACGGACGGATGATGGACGATTCCAACTCTCTTGCGGTCGCGCTGTTCAGCGAGATCTTGATGTCAGACCAGTTGCTGCGCAACCGGCTGTCCAAGGTGTTGCCAAAGGGTATGGAAATCTCACACTTCTCGGTTCTGAACCATCTGGCGTTTGTGGCCGACGAACGCACGCCCGCGCAATTGGCCGATACGTTTCACGTCACGCGAGGTGCCATGACCAACACATTGGCCAGGCTGGAATGGGCAGGTTACATCCATATCCGCCCGGATTGGGAAGACGCCCGTCGCAAGATGGTGGCGATCAGCCCAGCAGGCCAGCGGGCGCGCGAGGCGGCTATGGCCTCTATTTCGCCCATGATTCAAAGCGTCGTGGGCGAATTGGGCGGCGACAAAGCGCGCTCAGCTTTGCCGATATTGCGGGAACTGCGGTTGCGACTTGGCAAAAACGGCTAAGGTTTCACACTGGCCGTCACGTAGTTTACGCTCAGGTCCCGGTCGGACAGCGACCAGCTCCAACTAATCGGGTTGAAGACAAAGCCGGTGCGGTCAACCGGGCTCATGCCGGACTGGCGCATTAGATCGAACAACTCATCCGGCGTGATGAACTTATCCCATTCATGGGTCCCTTTCGGCAGCCACCGCATGACGACTTCTGCACCGAAAATGGCCATGACGTAGGATTTCGGGTTCCGGTTGATGGTCGAACAGATCTGAATACCACCGGATTTGAGCAGCGTTTGACAAGCGGTCAGGTACAAAAGCGGATCGGCCACATGTTCGACCACTTCCATATTCAAAACCGCGTCAAATTGTTCCCTGGCTTCGGCCAAGGCCTCTGCTGTGGTGTGGCGATAATCGATTGTCAGGCCGCTTTGCTCGGCATGTACGCGTGCAACGGGGATATTCCGTTCGGCTGCATCTGCACCAACAACCTCGGCCCCCAATCGCGCCATAGGCTCGGACAATAGGCCGCCGCCGCATCCAATGTCGAGAATCCGTAAACCGGCAAAAGGTGCATCCTGCGTCAAATCGCGGTCGAACTCTCCGGCGATTTGTTGGGTAATGTAATCCAGACGACAGGGATTGAGCATGTGCAGCGGCTTAAATTTGCCGTTGGGGTCCCACCATTCGGCGGCCATTGCTTCAAATTTGGCCACTTCTGCCGGATCAATGGTGGTCTGATGCGCTTGCATTCTCATCTCCATGTGCTCTTTTGGCTCGCAACGCTCTATATAGGATTGGCATGGACAAGTTCTTGGATCAAAAGCGCGCAGTGCAATATCTGTATTCGCCGATCGACCCGTTCGATCAGCGTGTGCTTGATGTGGGCCAAGGGCACCATGTTTACGTCGAGCAATGCGGCAACCCGGACGGCATTCCCGTCGTTGTGCTGCACGGCGGTCCCGGCGGTGGATGCAGCCCGGCCATGCGCCGGTATTTTGACCCCCGGATGTACCGCGTGATTTTGTTCGATCAGCGAGGATGCGGTCGATCGCGCCCGCACGCGTCGGTGTCCAACAATACGACCTGGCATCTGGTGGACGATATCGAGTTGATTCGTCAGACTCTGGAAATCGACAGTTGGATCGTCTTTGGCGGCAGTTGGGGGGCAACGTTGGCATTGATCTATGCTCAAGCCCACCCGGATCGTGTGCAAAAGCTGGTTTTGCGGGGTGTTTTCCTGTCCACGCAGGCAGAGCTTGATTGGTTCTATGGCGGTGGTGCCGGGCGGTTCTGGCCGGAACCATGGTCCAAATTCGAAGCGCTGATTCCTGAAGATGAGCGGCACGATATGATCGCGGCGTACCACAAGCGCCTGTTTGAAGGGGACCTGTCCACACAGACCCGTTATGCGCGCGCATGGTCCGCTTGGGAAAACGCGCTGGCGTCCATTCATTCAAACGGCACGTCAGGTGAGAGCCCCGCTGAATACGCCCGCGCCTTTGCACGGCTAGAGAATCACTATTTCACAAATGGTGGGTTCCTCGAATTCGACGGTCAGATTTTGGCGCATATGGACCGCATCGCGCATATTCCAGGCGTGATCGTTCAGGGGCGTTATGACATGATCTGCCCGCCGAAATCGGCCTATGATCTGGCAGACAGATGGCCGGCGGTGGAATTGAAAATGATTCGAAACGCCGGCCATGCTCTGTCCGAGCCGGGCATCAGTGCGGAACTGGTGCGCGTTATGGACCAGATTGCAGAAGAGGTGCTCTGATCATGGGTCGCGTGGATCGCCGTGCTTTGTTTACCTCTGGTGCTGCCGCCGCGCTGTTGGCGGCAACCGGTGTATCGCTCGAAGCGGCGCCGCGCACCGGTGGTTCATTGCGGTTGGCCGTGGCGCGTGACGGCTCCTTTGCGGATGTGGTGCGCTGCGCGGTGGCGGATTGTTTGACCGAAATCGGTCCTGATGGCGCGCTGAAACCCGAACTGGCCTCGGCATGGATATCAGACGCCGCTGCCAAGCGGTGGGAATGGCAGTTGAAAGAGGCCGTCCAATTCCATGATGGGCAAGCGCTGCAGGCGGATGCGGTCCGCGACAGCCTGGTAGCCCAAGGGTTGGGAGACCGTGTTCGGTTGCAGGGTATGGAAGCCGTTACGGCACACCGACTGGTGATCGAATTGGCAGAGGCGCAGCCGGACCTGCCACTGATCCTTGCCGACCCGCGCTTTGCGATTCGGCGGTCTGGTCCGGAGGGGCAGCAGATTGGCACCGGCCTTTTCCGTCAGACCCGTTTGCAGGACGACCGCCATTTCCTGGGACAAAAGGTGGATGGGCATTACAAATCCGGCGAGGCCGGATGGGTTGACCGGTTCGAGGTGATCGTCATTCCCGATCCAATGGTTCGCGCCGAAGCGCTGCGCGATGGTTATGTTGATGTGGCCGCGTTGCCGGATGCGGACGGTTTGCGCGGTGGTTATCAGCTGTGGCCATCGGAGACAGATATCCAACTTGCCGCCCATCGTGGCGTTGGTTTGCCTGGCCGGATCGGCACCACCCGCGCGTTAGATGACGGTCGGATCGCCGAACGGTGGTGGATGCAATAGGCACCGGGCTTGTAGTTTCTGAAACACAGGCGTATATGACATCCAACAGCGGCGCCGCAGGGTCCAACCCTAGGGTTCCACCGGGAAAGACGAACGGGCCGCGCGCCCGTTTTTTTGTGTTGGAAAGCAATGAGCAACGATCTGATAGCAAAGGCTGCGATCGACCGCCGCATGGCAGAGATCATAACGCCAGTCATCGAAGATCTGGGATTTGAACTGGTCCGTGTGCGGCTGATGTCGGGCAAACAGACCACATTGCAGATCATGGCCGACAAGGCCCTTGGCGGCATCGAAGTGGATGATTGTGCCGCAATTTCGAATGCGGTGAGTGCGGTTCTTGATGTCGAGGATCCGATTCTGGACGCCTACACTCTGGAAGTGTCGAGCCCGGGTATCGACCGTCCTCTGACTCGCCTGAAGGACTTTGACGCCTTCGAAGGCTATGAGGCCAAGCTGGAAACCGCGGAACTTATCGATGGTCGCCGCCGGTTCAAAGGCGAACTGGCCGGCATCGAAGATGACGAGGTCCTGATCAATATCGAAGATCAGGGTGAGGTTGTGACCATCGGCTTGAAATTCGACTGGCTGAGCGATGCAAAGCTCGTCCTGACCGATGACCTGATCAAGGAAATGCTGCGCCAACGCAAAGCGTCAGGCGCGATTAATGAAACCGATTTTGACGAGATAGAGACCGAAGGGTCCGAAGAGGAGACAAAGTAATGGCAATCACCTCTGCAAACCAGCTGGAACTGTTGCAAACCGCCGAGGCCGTGGCCCGCGAAAAGATGATCGACCCCGGTTTGGTCGTCGAAGCGATGGAAGAGTCGCTCGCCCGTGCCGCCAAAAGCCGGTACGGCTCCGAGATGGACATCCGCGTGTCGATCGACCGCAAGACCGGCAAGGCCACCTTTACCCGGGTCCGCACCGTGGTCGAAGACGAGCTGCTGGAAAACTATCAGGCCGAATTCACCGTTGAACAGGCGCGTCAGTATTTGGATGACCCCAAAGTCGGCGACCAATTCATCGAAGAAGTACCGCCGGTTGAAATGGGCCGGATCGCGGTTCAATCTGCCAAGCAGGTTATCCTGCAAAAGGTGCGCGAAGCGGAACGGGATCGTCAGTACGAAGAATTCAAGGATCGCGCCGGTACCATCATCAACGGCCTCGTCAAACGCGAGGAGTACGGCAACGTCATAGTCGATGTGGGAACAGGTGAAGCGATTCTGCGCCGGAATGAAAAGATCGGCCGCGAATCATATCGCCCGAATGATCGTATCCGCGTCTACATCAAGGATGTCCGCCGCGAGCAGCGCGGTCCGCAAATTTTCCTGAGCCGGACAGCACCGGAATTCATGGCCGAGCTGTTCAAGATGGAAGTTCCGGAAATCTATGACGGCATCATCGAGATCAAAGCCGTTGCACGTGACCCGGGTTCGCGCGCAAAGATTGCGGTGATTTCCTATGACGGTTCCATCGACCCTGTCGGCGCTTGTGTCGGTATGCGCGGCAGCCGTGTGCAAGCCGTGGTCAACGAATTGCAGGGCGAAAAGATCGACATCATTCCGTGGAATGAAGATCAGCCAACCTTCCTTGTGAACGCATTGCAACCCGCCGAAGTGTCCAAGGTTGTTCTGGATGAAGAAGCCGAGCGGATCGAAGTTGTGGTTCCCGAAGATCAGCTGTCTCTGGCCATTGGCCGGCGTGGTCAGAACGTGCGCCTAGCGTCGCAGCTGACAAATCTCGACATCGATATCATGACCGAAGCCGAAGAATCGGCACGGCGCCAGAAAGAGTTTGAACAGCGCACACAGCTCTTCATGGAAACGCTGGACCTTGATGAGTTCTTTGCGCAGCTTCTGGTGTCCGAAGGGTTTACCAACCTCGAAGAAGTGGCTTACGTCGAACTGGACGAGCTATTGGTCATCGACGGTGTCGATGAAGGTACTGCAGAAGAGTTGCAGGCGCGTGCACGTGACTACCTTGAAGAGCAGGCACGCAAGGCGCTGGAAGCGGCCCGCGCGCTGGGCGTAGAGGAAAGCCTGGTTGAATTTGAAGGCCTGAGCCCCCAAATGATCGAAGCATTGGCCAAGGATGGTGTGAAAACACTCGAAGATTTCGCCACTTGCGCGGATTGGGAACTGGCCGGTGGGTGGACCACCGTGGATGGAGAGCGGGTCAAGGACGATGGTGTTCTGGAACCGTTCGATGTATCCTTGGAAGAGGCACAGCATCTGGTTATGACGGCGCGTATTCAGCTTGGCTGGGTCGATCCGGCAGATCTTGTGTCGGAAGAAGGCGCCGAACTTGCAGCAGAAGAAGAAGGATCCGAGGCCTGATCTCAGGTCTCGCAGGGGGTCTGAATGAGCCGCGGTGGCGTACATAAAGATCGGTCTGACGGTCCGGAACGCAAGTGTTTGGCAACCGGCGAGGTGCAGCCAAAGACAGGTCTTGTTCGCTTTGTTTTGGGACCCGATGCAATCGTGGTCCCTGACATACTGGGCAAGTTGCCGGGACGGGGTGTATACGTGGCCTCTGACCGTCAATCGCTTATGACGGCGGTCAAAAAGAAGCTGTTCGCGCGGGGGTTCAAGGCACCGGTTCAAGTGCCCGATACTTTGGCTGATGATGTTGAACAGATGCTTTCGCGGCGTGTCGTGGATCTGATCAGTTTGGCGCGCAAGTCCGGAGGTGCGGTTGCCGGATACGAAAAAGTCAAAACCTGGCTGGATAAGGAAGAAGCCCAAGTGTTGATCCAGGCTTCGGATGGATCGGGTCGGGGAAAATCGAAATTAAGCACGCCACATTTCGGCCGATACATCGGTTGGCTGACGGCAGACGAGCTTGGAATGGCGTTTGGACGCCAAACTGTTATAAACGCGGCGCTCGCCTCTGGTGGACTCGCGAAACGTGTTGTAGAGGAAGCCCAAAGATTGAAGGGCGTGCGCAAATCGAACGATGGCAGCGGCCATCGGGAAGGAAATAGTACTGAATGAGCGACACAGACGGCAAAAAGACACTTGGACTGCGCAGCGGATCTCGCCCGGGCAACGTAAAGCAAAGCTTTAGCCACGGACGCACCAAGAATGTCGTGGTCGAAACCAAGCGCAAACGCGTTGTCGTCCCGAAACCGGGAACCGGCAAAAGCGGTGGTGCGGGCCCATCCGGTGATCCGAGTCGCCGGCCCGCTGGTATTACAGACAACGAGATGGAACGGCGGCTGAAGGCCGTTCAGGCGGCGAAAGCCCGCGAAGCCGAAGAAGCGGCCAAGCGTGAAGCCGAAGAAAAAGCGCGCGCAGAAGAGCGCGAGCGTCGTCGCGCCGAAGCGGAAGCCAAAGAACGCGAACAGCGCGAAGCTGAAGAGCGTGCGCGCCAGCGCGCCGAAGAAGCAGAGCGTAAGCGCATTGAGGCTGAAGAAGCGGCCAAGAAAGCGGCGACCAAACCTGCCGCAGCGCCCGCAAAGGATGGCGCGCGTCCAGCGCCCGGAAAATCCGCAGAGGCGGCCCCCCGCAAAGCAGAGCGTGAACGCGACGATCGTCCGTCCCGCAACAACCGGGGCCGTGACGACAACCGTCGTTCTGGTAAGCTGACGCTTAACCAGGCTCTGTCTGGTGGCGAAGGTGGTCGTCAACGGTCCATGGCCGCGATGAAGCGTAAGCAAGAGCGCGCGCGTCAAAAAGCGATGGGTGGCAGCCAAGAGCGTGAAAAGATTGTGCGCGAAGTGCAGCTGCCCGAAGCGATTGTCGTTTCGGAATTGGCGAACCGGATGGCCGAACGTGTTGGCGAAGTCGTCAAGTCTCTGATGCAGATGGGCATGATGGTGACGCAGAACCAAACCATCGACGCCGACACAGCAGAGCTGATCATCGAAGAATTCGGCCACAAGGTTGTGCGCGTATCCGATTCGGATGTTGAAGACGTCATTCAGCAGGTCGAAGACGATGAGGCGGATCTGAAATCACGTCCGCCGGTGATCACGATCATGGGTCACGTCGACCATGGTAAAACATCCCTGCTGGACGCGATCCGAAACGCCAAGGTGGTCGCGGGCGAAGCCGGCGGCATCACCCAGCATATCGGTGCCTATCAGGTAAAAACCGACGACGGTCAGCCATTGACCTTCCTCGACACACCGGGCCACGCGGCGTTTACGTCGATGCGGTCACGCGGGGCGCAGGTGACGGATATCGTCGTTCTGGTTGTTGCGGCCGATGACTCGGTCATGCCGCAGACGGTCGAAGCGATTAACCACGCCAAAGCCGCCGAAGTGCCGATGATTGTCGCTATCAACAAGATCGACCGTCCCGCCGCCGATCCGAACAAGGTCCGCGCCGAGCTTTTGCAACACGAAGTGATCGTAGAGCAGATGTCGGGTGAAGTGCAGGATGTCGAGGTTTCGGCCATCACCGGCCAAGGTCTGGACGACCTGTTGGAAGCGATTGCGCTTCAGGCAGAGATTCTGGAGTTGAAAGCCAACCCGGATCGCGCGGCCCAAGGTGCCGTGATCGAGGCGCAGTTGGATGTTGGACGCGGTCCGGTTGCAACCGTTCTGGTGGAATCCGGGACGTTGAAACAGGGCGATATCTTCGTTGTGGGTGAACAATGGGGTAAAGTCCGCGCGATGGAAAACGATCAGGGCAAGCGCGTCAAAGTTGCGGGCCCGTCGGTGCCTGTCGAGGTTTTGGGCCTGAACGGCACACCCGAAGCGGGTGACGTTCTGAACGTGGTCGAAACCGAAGCACAAGCGCGCGAGATTGCCGAATACCGGGCCAACGCGGCGAAAGAAAAGCGCGCCGCAGCTGGCGCTGCGACCACTCTGGAACAGCTGATGGCCAAGGCCAAAGAGGACGAGAACGTGTCCGAATTGCCGATCCTGGTCAAAGCGGACGTGCAGGGCTCTGCCGAAGCGATCGTTCAGGCGATGGAAAAGATCGGCAACAACGAGGTCCGTGTTCGCGTGTTGCACTCTGGTGTTGGCGCCATCACAGAAACAGATGTTGGTCTGGCCGAAGCATCCGGCGCGCCGGTCTTTGGCTTTAACGTGCGGGCAAACGCAACTGCGCGTAACGTGGCCAACCAGAAGGGCGTCGAGATCCGCTATTATTCGGTGATCTATGACCTTGTGGACGACGTCAAAGCCGCTGCAAGTGGCCTTCTGAGCGCCGAGATCCGGGAAGACTTCATCGGTTATGCCGAGATTAAAGAAGTGTTCAAGGTGTCTGGCGTTGGCAAGGTTGCCGGTTGTCTGGTGACCGAGGGCGTCGCGCGCCGCAGCGCAGGTGTTCGGTTGCTGCGTGACAACGTGGTGATCCACGAAGGTACCCTGAAGACCCTCAAGCGCTTCAAAGACGAGGTTGCCGAGGTGCAGTCAGGTCAGGAATGCGGTATGGCCTTTGAAAACTACGATGACATTCGCCCGTCGGACGTCATCGAGATTTTCGAGCGCGAAGAAATCACACGGACCCTCGATTGATCAGCCCCACCTGAGTGGTCCAATTTGATTGTTAGTGCATGATCGACCTTTGGTCCATCTTGACGACGGTTTCGGGAGCCGGTGGGCGGTAGCCTAGAGCACTGTGTGGTCGTTTCGTGTTGTAGTGCTTTCTCCATTCCTCAATCAGGATTTGTGCTTCGCGCAGGCTATAGAAGATTTCGCCGTTCAAGAACTCATCGCGGAAACGGGCGTTGAAGCTTTCGCAGTACCCATTCTCCCAAGGGCTGCCTGGTTCGATGTAAGCCGCCCTTGCGCCGACAGCCTTGATCCAGTCCTGCACGGCTTGCGCAACGAACTCAGGGCCATTGTCGGAACGGATGAACGACGGGATGCCGCGCAGAATGAACAGGTCGCTCAGCACATCGATCACATTGCCTGAGTTGAGCTTGCGATCCACGCGTATGGCCAAGCATTCCCGACTGTACTCGTCGATGATGTTGAGTGTGCGGAAAGCTTTACCATCGTCGGTGCGGCAGTGGACAAAGTCGTAAGACCAGACATGATCGCGGCGCTCTGGCCGAAGCCTGACACATGATCCATCATTCAGCCAAAGCCGCCCTTTCTTCGGTTGTTTCATTGGCACTTTCAGCCCCTCTCGTCGCCATAACCGTTCCACGCGCTTGTCATTCACATGCCAGCCAGCGTCTCTCAGTAGTGCCGCGATCCTACGATAGCCGTAGCGGCCATACTGCCGGGTCAGTTCGATCATATCAGCCACTAAACGTTCTTCATCCGGGCGACCCGCAGGTACTTTGCGCTGTGTGGATCGATGTTGTCTTAGAACCCGGCATGCCCGACGCTCCGAGATGTTCAGCTCAGCACGAACGCGATCAATACAGGCACGACGACGAGCGGGGCTCAGAAGTTTCCCTTTGCCGCCTCCGCCAAGATCAGCTTGTCCAGCGTCAGATCAGAAACGGCTTTGCGCAATCGCTCGTTCTCTTTTTGCAGACGCTTCAGTTCCTTCAATTGATCCGTGCCCATTCCGCCGTATTTTTTCTTCCACCGGTAGTAGGTCTGTTCAGTCACACCGATCTGACGGATCGCATCCAGACGCGGCATCCCTTGCCCCGTCAGAACCTCAACCTGCCGTAACTTCGTGACAATCTCTTCTGGCTTTGGTCGCTTGTTGGCCATGTGTTTCCTCCGTTTCCTAAACATAGCGGAGGACCACTTCAGTGGGGGAAGACCAGGTTCAACATCCAAAAAACAAAAGGGCGCTGTGAAAACAGCGCCCTTTTTGCCTTTAACCTTAATGAAAGGTCGTCTTACTACGCTGCTTGCGTAACAGGTCGGCCTTCATAAACTGTATTCCCATCACGTACCGCAATGCGGCCGTTCGGGAGGTTGCGCGCGAACATTCCTTGAACTGAAATGTGCGTACCAACAGTAATGGTGCGTAACATGTCAAATCCTCTCCAAGGATTTAGTGAGTGTCCGTCAAATATACTTTAAAAAAGCTTAACAAAAAATACACCGAGCGCACATATTTTGACACATCTTTAAAATTTACACATAAATATTGTGCTTGCGACCTTGCGTCATGACGATATGAACACTAAGCGCATAGGTTGAGTGTACCTTTGTGTACTGCAGCTTGCCTTTTTGTCAGACCCAGTCCCGCAAGATGGGAATCAGTGGAATGTCCGCTGCTGGCATTGGATATTCGCGCAAACTCTCTGGACGCACCCACTTCAGCGTTTGACTCTCGCGCGACGTCGGTATCCCTTCCCACTTACGGCACGCAAACAACGGCATCAAAAGATGAAAGTCGTCATAGCTATGGCTGGCGAATGTCAAAGGTGCCAGACAAGAAGCCCACGTACTGATGCCAAGCTCTTCTTCAAGCTCACGGATCAACGCGTGTTCGGGCGTTTCGCCGGCTTCGACCTTTCCGCCGGGAAACTCCCACAAGCCGGCCATTGATTTCCCTTCTGGCCGTTGGGCGAGCAAAATGCGGCCATCCACGTCAATCAGGGCAACGGCGCTGACAAGAACAACTTTCATCTGTTTTGGCCTGCTTGTTTAAGACCGGTAATCGGCATTGATATCGATATAGCCATGCGTCAAGTCGCAGGTCCAAACCCGCGCGACCGCGTCGCCAAGGCCAATGTCGACCTGAACGACCAACTCTGACTGCTTCATATAGGCAGCACCATCTTCCTCGCGATAGGTTTCGCTGACCCATCCCTGTTCTGCGACCAGAATGTCGCCGAACCGAATACTCAACCTGTCCCGATCCGCGGCGGCACCGGACTTGCCGATGGCCATAACGATCCGGCCCCAGTTTGGATCTTCTCCGGCGATTGCGGTTTTAACGAGTGGCGAGTTGGCAATGGCCATTGCATGTGTCCGTGCGTCCTCGGTCGAAACCGCGCCAGACACGCAGATCTCGACGAACTTGGTGGCACCTTCGCCGTCACGGACGACCTGGTGGGCGAGGTCGAGCATAATGCCGTGCAAAGCCGTTCGGAAATCGTCGTTGTTGGTCACATCAACGCCAGACGCTCCTGTTGCACAGACCAGCAAGCTGTCAGAGGTTGAGGTATCGCTGTCGACGGTAATGCAATTGAACGTGCCCGCGTTAAGATCGGAAACCATCGCTTGCAGCGCGCTTTGTTCAGCAAGCCCGTCGGTGAAGATGTAGACCAGCATGGTCGCCATATCAGGCGCAATCATACCGGACCCTTTTGCGATGCCATTGATCGTCACGGGCTTTCCCGCGATGTCGACAACGGTTGTGGCCACCTTTGGGTAGGTATCGGTGGTCATAATCGCCCTTGCGGCCTCGGCAAAGCTGTCGGCAGACTGATCGGCGACCAGCGTTTCCAGCTTTTGAACGATACGATCATGTGGCAATGGCTCACCAATCACGCCCGTTGAGGATGTGAAAACCCGCTCAACCGGAACAGAAGCGGCGTGCGACACCGCCTCGGTCAAAGCGGCGACCGAAGCCTCACCGTGTCGTCCGGTGAAGGCATTGGCGTTGCCCGCGTTCACCAAGATCGCCGCAGCCGCGGACGGGTCACCTCCCAGCTTTGCCTGACAGTCCAGAACAGGCGCGGCCCGGGTGGCAGACCGCGTGAAGACCCCGGCCACCGTTGTACCAGGCGCCAAGAGCGCCAGCATCACATCGGGTCGCCCGGCATAGCGCACGCCAGCTTCAACCGTGGAAAGGGTGACACCATCTATTGCGGGCAGCGTTGGGACCTTGGCCGGGGCCAAAGGCGAAACAGGAAGCGCGCCGGTCATTGTTCAGTCCATCACGATGTCAAGATTTCTCAATGCATCGGGGTTCAGGCCAGAGATATCTGGCCGTTCAACCGACGCGCCTTCCATCAGGCTGGCAACATGGTC
The DNA here is from genome assembly GCA_965198725.1 of Paracoccaceae bacterium. Lineage (GTDB taxonomy): Bacteria > Pseudomonadota > Alphaproteobacteria > Rhodobacterales > Rhodobacteraceae > CBDAPX01. Next base: position 613,545 of record CBDAPX010000001.1, on the reverse strand, counting down.
TTCGACCGCTTGCCGACGAATGCCATCTGCCAGCTCTGCCTCGACAGAGGCCATGTCCGGCTGCAGCGCACGTGTTTCATTCAAAATGATGACGTGCCAACCAAACTGGGTCTGAACCGGATCGGAAATCTGTCCCGGTTCCAACGCGAGGACGGCCTCTTCAAACTCAGGAACCATGCGCCCCGCGCCAAACCAGCCGAGATTGCCACCGTTCGGACCCGAAGGGCCGGTCGAATTGGCTTTGGCGGTTTCCGCAAAATCCGCGCCTTCGTCGAGCTCTGCCTTGATGGCGTTTGCTTCTTCTTCGGTATCCACGAGAATGTGAGCGGCCTTGAACTCTTTGGCGTCTGAATAGGCCTCTTCATACGCAGCGGCCAATGTCTCTTCGGTCACGGCGTCGGCCATGACCTCTTCCATGGCTTGGCCCGCCATCAAAGACCGCCGTTCGTTATCCAGCGACAGTTCAACATGTGCAAAGCTTTGGCCGTCGAGGCTCTGCATCAACAGGGTCTGCTGAACCAATTGTTCCAGAATGCCATCAAACAAGACATTCGAAGGCAATTGCTGGTACTGCTCGGGCAGGGTGGCCATGGCAATGACCACATGTCCCACGGTGATTTCAGTGTCTCCAACCTTGGCAATGACCATGTTCTTGTCGGGCACATCTTGTGCTTGTGCGGCAAGTGGCCATGCGAGGCTGGTTGCCACGACAAGAGCTGGCAAGAAAGTGAGACGTTTCAGCATAGATTTTTCCTATTGCATGGCTAGCATGAGCCGTGGCGTTGACACTCTTCGGACCGCCGCTTACATCGCCATATGGCCAAGCGGGCCCGTCATTGACCACGTATCTACGGGCTGCGTGCAGGGCGGGCAAGCCCGCGACCGGTCAGAAAAACGTCAGAGCCGCTGGAGAGAGCATGCTGGGTTTCGGAACACTCGCCAAAAAGGTGTTTGGCACACCAAATGACCGTAAGATCAAGGCGACACGTCCGCTTGTAGAACAGATCAACGCGCTTGAGCCTGAATACGAAGCGATGACCGATGACGCGCTCAAGGCGAAAACCGATGAGCTGCATAAACGTGCCGAAGCTGGCGAGAGTTTGGATGACCTTTTGCCAGAGGCATTCGCAAACGTGCGCGAAGGCGCCAAGCGGGCATTGGGCCTGCGGGCCTTTGATACCCAGCTGATGGGCGGCATCTTTTTGCATCAGGGCAACATTTCGGAAATGAAAACCGGGGAAGGTAAGACGCTGGTTGCGACTTTCCCGGCCTATCTGAACGCGCTGACCGGCAAGGGCGTTCACGTTGTCACCGTCAACGAGTACCTTGCCAAGCGGGACTCGGAATGGATGTGTAAGGTGTTTTCGACGCTGGGTCTGACAACCGGTGTCATCTGGTCCGGAATGCCCGCGGCCGAGAAAATGGCGGCCTACACATCCGATATCACCTATGCGACCAACAATGAGCTGGGCTTTGACTATCTTCGTGACAACATGAAGTCAGAGCTGTCTGAGCTCTTTCAAAAGCAACACAATTTCGCGATCGTGGACGAGGTGGACTCGATCCTGATCGATGAGGCACGAACGCCACTGGTCATCTCGGGACCAGCGCAGGACAGGTCGGATCTGTACGTCACCATCGACACCCTGATCCCTGAGTTGCAGACCAATCATTTCGAGATCGATGAAAAAACCCGGAACGTGACCTTCACCGACGAAGGCAACGAGTTTCTGGAAGAACAGTTGAATGCCCGCGGCCTCATTGAAGAGGGGCATACGCTCTATGATCCTGAAAGCACCAGCATCGTGCACCACGTCAACCAGGGTCTGCGCGCGCATAAGCTGTTTCAAAAGGACAAAGACTATATCGTCCGCGATGGCGAGGTCGTTCTGATTGACGAGTTCACGGGTCGCATGATGCCGGGCCGGCGCCTGTCCGAGGGTCTGCACCAAGCCATCGAGGCCAAGGAAGGCGTCGAAATCAAACCCGAAAACGTGACGATGGCCAGCGTCACGTTCCAAAACTATTTTCGGCTTTACGACAAGCTTTCGGGGATGACCGGCACAGCCGCCACCGAAGCCGAGGAATTTGCCGAAATCTATGGTCTAGGCGTGGTCGAGGTGCCGACGAATAAACCGATCGCACGTCTCGACGAGGACGATCAGGTCTATCGGACCAGGTCGGAAAAATACAACGCGATGATTTCCGAGATCCGCAAGGCCAATGAAAAAGGGCAGCCGGTTCTGGTGGGCACCACGTCCATCGAAAAATCAGAGATCTTGAGCCAATTGCTCACGAAAGAAGGCATTGCGCATAACGTTCTGAACGCACGCCAGCATGAAAAAGAGGCGCAGATCGTCGCCGAGGCGGGTCGCCTTGGGGCCGTGACGATTGCGACGAACATGGCGGGTCGCGGCACGGACATTCAGCTTGGCGGCAATGTCGAGATGAAAGTGCTGCAGGCAATCGAAGAACAGCCCGATGCCGACCCGGCAGAGCTGCGCCATGCCGAAGAGGCGCTGCATGTCGAGGAAAACGCCAAGGTTCTGGAAGCGGGCGGTTTGTATGTGATGGCGTCCGAACGCCACGAAAGCCGCCGGATCGACAACCAGTTGCGTGGCCGTTCCGGCCGTCAAGGTGACCCGGGACGCACGATCTTTTACCTCAGCCTCGAAGATGACCTGATGCGGATTTTCGGATCCGAACGTCTCGAAAAAGTTCTGAAGTCCTTGGGCATGAAAGAAGGCGAAGCCATCATTCACCCATGGGTCAACAAGTCACTGGAGCGCGCCCAAGCCAAGGTCGAAGGCCGCAACTTTGACATGCGTAAGCAGGTTTTGAAGTTCGACGACGTGATGAACGATCAGCGGAAGGTGATCTTTAGCCAGCGCCGCGAGATCATGTCGGCCAATGACCTTTCCGAAATCACCACGGATATGCGTCACCAGGTGATCGAAGACCTGATCGATCAGCACATGCCGCCAAACACCTATGCGGATCAGTGGAGCACCGAAGCATTGTATGCGGATGTGATCCAAAAACTAGGCATCGACGTGCCGGTCATTGAATGGGCCGAAGAAGAAGGCGTTGATGACGAACAGATTCGCGAACGCTTGGAAAAGGCCGCCGACGAAGAAATGGCCAAAAAAGCCGTCGCCTTTGGCCCCGACAACATGCGCACCATCGAAAAACAGGTGCTCTTGCAGTCCATCGACACCAAATGGCGCGAGCATTTGCTGACGCTGGAACATCTGCGGTCCGTGGTCGGTTTTCGTGGCTATGCAAACCGCGATCCGTTGAACGAGTACAAGAACGAAGGCTTCCAACTGTTTGAAGGTATGCTTGACAGCCTGCGCGAAACAGTGACGCAACAGCTTGGCGCGGTGCGGATGCTGACCGAGGAAGAGCAAAAACAAATCCTCGCGCAACAGCAGTCAGAACATGCCGCATTGCTCGAACAAGCCAAACAGACGTTAGACCTGAAGCCCGAAGCGCCCGCCGAAGATGAAGGCGGCAATCTGACCTTCCCAAATGCGATCGAAGGCTTTGAAGAAAACGATCCATCCACTTGGGGTAACCCGGGACGCAATCAGCTGTGTCCGTGTGGCAGCGGCAAAAAGTTCAAACACTGTCACGGCCGTTTGAGCTGACCAAAGGGCCTGCGCCAAGACAGATTGTCATCATGGCAGGGCCATATATTGGCCGTCTTTGTAAACAATACATCCTCTGACCAAATGTAGTCGGAGGATGCTATGTCCCGTTCAAAGAGCTATTTGAGAATTGCCGGAACAGTGCTTTGCGCTATGAGCCTTGGCTTTGTGGTACAAACTTACACGGCACAAGACTCGCTTTCGGCGACGGCGGCATCGATACAACCGGTATCCGCCGTAACCGTCCAAGACATCCAACCGGCAAATATCGAACTGCAAGATATCACTTTGACCTCTGCAGTTGTGCCAGGTTCTGGCCTGACGGACCCAAGCATTGCGCCTACACCGCCGCGCGATCCCGAAACGCCCGTTCTGGGATGTCAGGTTACAACGAAAGCTGTGGCTGGTGTCGCAGCGACAGTGTCGCTCGATATTCTAGCCCCTTGTTTTCCAAATGAACGTGTGACCATCCATCATCAAGGTATGATGTTCACCGATGTGGTCGACAAAACTGGCCATCTGAACCTTCAAGTTCCGGTTCTGTCTGAGCGCCAGTCTTTGTGGTTGCGTTCGCAAATGGCGCGGGCGGTGTAACAACCACAACGGTGCCTGATCTGATCGATTACGAACGGGTTGTGCTGCAATGGTCCGACCGTGCTGGGTTCGAAGTACACGCACGCGAATTTGGCGCCGGATATGGAGATGCTGGACATGTTTGGTCTGGTGCCGAAAGACAGCTCGATGCGGTGTTGGACGGTGTGACCGGCATGGTGTCGCAACTCGGTGATGCCGATACGTTTAACCCTCATCTGGTTGAGGTCTACACCTTCCCCAAAGCGGCTGCACAACAATCCGGAACGATCCAGTTGAGCATCGAAAGCGAAGTATCACAGGATAACTGTGGTCGCGATATCGAAGCACAAGTCATGCGGTTGGCCGAAGGAGGCGCTTTGAAAACCCGCGATATCGTCTTTTCAATGCCTGACTGCGATACGGCTGGCGATTTCCTTGTGCTCAACAACTTGCTCGATGACATCGTTCTGGTGACGCAATAACCGTCATGGGCGAGCTGTTGTACGAAGTCCGCCCACATCGCTAAATCTGGTGCGGAAGCCGGAAGGCTATTGCACTGCTCCAGCATTGAACCGAGACTCCCGCAAAAGAACAATCGGCGGTTGGGGTGCATTGATGTTACGGCGGTGGGCGACGATTTGGATTGCCATTTCAGCTCTTGTTTTACCGCACACCGCCCAGGCGCAGGATGTTATCCTGTCATCGCCAGATGGAGCCGTCGAAATCACCGGAACACTCTTGGGTTACAATGGAGAGTTCTATCGGGTTCTGACTGTATTTGGCGAACTAACTATCGACGGTTCCGGTGTCGTTTGTGATGGTCCCGGATGCCCCAATTTGGCAAATTTCGTGGCCGAGGTGACCTTTGCCGGATCGTCGGAAATGACCAAGGTATTGTTGCCGGCTTTGGTGCAGGCGTTTGCTGCAAGCAACGGATACCAAGCGTCCAAAACCGGCACTGACCAAGATGGGTTCGCCTACGTGCTTCGTGACGCATCTGATGATGAAATGCGCGCCCGGTTCATTTTCAAGCCAAGCAATACCGACGAAGGATTTGCCGACCTGTTGGCGGATGAAGCTGATATTGTCATGGCGTTGCGGGAAATACGGCCAGAAGAAAACAAGCGGGCCATTGATGCCGGGCTTGGCGATATGACGGGCCTTTATCGCAGTCAGGTGTTGGCCTTGGACGCGCTTGTCCCGATTGTTTCATCGGAGAACCCGGTGCAAGCGATTTCGCCCAAGAACCTGTCAGCTGTCTTTTCGGGTGATATCACAAACTGGGCAGAGCTGGGCGGGCCCGATGCCCCGATCAGCGTTCATCTGCCAAACCCGTCGACGGGCTTTACCCAAGCCGCCGAAGACCTTTTGCTGACTCCCGTAGCCGCCAGATTAAGACCGGACATCCAGTTTTATGACCTCGCAGAAGACGCGCTCAAAGCGGTGGGGAACGATCCGTTTGCGGTCGGCTTGGCCAGCTATGCCTCGGTGGATGCGGCCCAGATATTGCCTTTGACCGGTGGTTGCGGATTTCTGTTGGAAGCGAACCGTCAGGCCATCAAGACCGAAGACTATCCGCTGAGCGCGCCCATGTTTTTATATGTCCCTGCGCGGCGTTTGCCGAAGATCGCGCGCGACTTCATGGATTTTCTGCAAAAACCTTCCGCGCAGAACGTGGTCCGGCGTGCGGGTTTTGTGGATCTGGTGGAAGAGCAGATCTCACTGAACCAACAGGGTGATCGGATGGTCAATGCCGTCATGGCCGCAACCGATGGCACCAATTTTGAGCAGACCCGCGACATGTTCGCCTTTCTCAAACCTATGCAACGCCTGAGTCTGACTTTTCGGTTTCAGCCCGGGTCGTCACAGCTGGATGCGCAGTCACGGTCAAATGTCCTGCAACTGGTGCGCATGCTGGAAACCGGGCAGTTGGATGGCAACGATATCACGCTGGTCGGTTTCAGTGATGGCGCAGGGGCCGCGGGACCCAATCAAAGAATTGCGTTGCAGCGTGCCAACGCGGTGCGGGCGTTTGTTCTGAGTGCTTCTGAGACGTTGGATGAGACTCGCGTCAGTCTGGAAACCGCAGCCTTTGGTGAGGCGATGCCCATGGCCTGCGATGACAGCGCATGGGGCAGACAGGCCAATCGCCGTGTCGAGGTTTGGGTGCGTTAGCATAACGTCGGCGCAAGCATCATAAATACCCGTCGCTTCGGAAACTGATTTCCTTGGACTGGCCGATGATCAAGTGGTCATGCAGTGTTAGACCAAGTGCGTCGCAGGCGCGGTCGATTTTCTGCGTCATGTCGATATCTGATTGTGATGGCGTGGGATCGCCGGATGGGTGGTTGTGCACAAGGATCAGGGCAGAGGCGTTTAGTTCCAGTGCCCGTTTGGCAACCTCTCTGGGGTAAACGGGCACGTGATCCACGGTGCCCTGCGCTTGTTCCTCATCCGCGATCAGGATGTTTTTGCGGTCCAGAAACAGAATACGAAACTGTTCGGTTGCCCGATGCGCCATGGACGTATGACAATAGTCCAGCACCGCGTCCCAACTTGAGATCACCGGCCGTTTGATCACACGTGAGCGCGCCAACCGATGAGCTGCTGCCTCGACGATTTTGAGTTCGATGATGACGGCCTGACCGACCCCGTCGATCTTGCCCAGTTGATCCACAGGCGCCGACAGCACGCGATTGAAATCCCCAAAACGCTCCAACAGCCGACGGGCCAGTGGTTTGACATCCTGCCTGGGGATGGCGCGGAAGAGCACAAGTTCCAGCATTTCATAATCGGGCAGAGCCGCTGGCCCACCCGCCATGAACCGCTCGCGAAGCCGTTTGCGGTGGTCCCGAATGTAGGATGGCAGCCGCACTCCTTCGGTTTTTGGAACCGGCTGGGCCGGGGCCTCATCGTTGCCGAACAGGGGCAACGGGACATCTGAGAAATGCTTGGACGTCATGTGACAGACTTTCGTCTGTCATGGTTGCCAAAGTCTTAACCGATACGCCGATATGCGGTCAGGGGGCGTAGGCCCCCCAACGCGTCACCCCTTCATGCCATCCCAAAAGGATTTCACGGATGAAAAGAAGGATTTGGTTTCCGGGTTGTTGTTTTCGCCGATCTCGTCGAACTCTGCCAGCAACTCTTTCTGGCGGGCGGTCAGATTGACGGGGGTCTCGACGGCCAGTTCGATGAACATATCCCCAACACCCCCGCCGCGTAGGGCAGGCATGCCCTTGCCACGTAGGCGCATCTGACGTCCGGACTGGCTACCGGCCGGGATTTGCACCCGGCTACGTCCGCCATCAATGGTCGGTACTTCCAGATGCCCGCCCAAGGCGGCCTTGGACATGCTGACAGGCACACGGCAGTACAGGTTGACCGAGTCCCGTTCGAACAGGTCGTGATTGCCAACCTCGACAAAGATATAAAGATCGCCTGATGGTCCGCCGCGCAAGCCCGCCTCGCCTTCGCCGGCAAGGCGAATGCGTGTGCCGGTTTCGACACCCGCCGGGATGTTTACGTTGAGCGCGCGGTCTTTTTCGACGCGTCCTGCGCCACCGCAAACCTTACAGGGGTTCTTGATGATCTGGCCCAAGCCGCCGCATGTCGGACAGGTGCGTTCAACGGTAAAGAAACCCTGCTGTGCACGGACCTTGCCTATGCCCGAACAGGTCGGACAGGTTGTCGGTTCACTGCCACCTTCGGCGCCGGTGCCGTTACAGGCATCACAGGCAACAGAGGTCGGGACCTTGATGGTTTTCTGTAGACCGGAATAGGCGTCCTCTAGTGAAACGCGCAGGTTATAGCGCAAGTCAGAGCCACGCGTCGCACGGCGTCCGCCGCCCCCACGCTGACCGCCCATGAAGTCGCCAAAGAGGTCATCAAACACATCCGAAAACGCACTCGAAAAGTCGCCCGCGCCCGGGTGCCCGCCCCGCGCGCCACCGCCGCCCATGCCACCTTCGAACGCGGCATGGCCAAAGCGATCATAAGCTGCCTTTTTCTCGGCGTCCTTCAGGATCTCATAAGCTTCGTTGGCTTCTTTGAACTGTGACTCGGCGTCTGGATTGTCGGCGTTCCGATCCGGATGAAGCCCTTTGGCCTTCTTGCGATAGGCTTTCTTGATCTCATCGGCGGATGCGCCTTTGGACACGCCAAGTACGTCATAAAAATCACGTTTTGACATTTCATGTCCCCTCTCCCGGAACGAAAGCGGGCCGGTCCGTGATCCGGACCGGCCCGTCTAGGCTCCGGTTCGTGCGTTAGGCACGCTTGTTGTCATCCAGATCTTCGAACTCGGCATCGACGATGTCGTCGTTATCCGCGCGCGGCTCATCTGCTGCGGTCGGCTCGTCGTCACCGTCTTCCTGGCTCGCCTTATAGATCGCTTCACCCAGTTTCATGGCCGCTTCGGTCACGTTCTGAATGCCCGATTTGATCTTGTCGGCGTTCTCGGTTTCCAGCTCATCTTTCAGGGCTGCAATAGCGAGTTCGATCGCTTCGATCGTGGTCGGGTCGACCTTGTCCGAATGCTCTTCCATCGACTTCTCGGTCGAGTGGATCAAGCTTTCGGCCTGGTTTTTCGCTTCGATCAGCTCGCGACGTTCCTTGTCCGCCTCGGCATTCTCTTCGGCGTCCTTGACCATCTTTTCGATATCATCGTCGGACAGGCCGCCCGAAGCTTGGATGGTGATCTTTTGCTCTTTGCCAGTGCCTTTGTCCGCAGCGCCGACCGACACGATGCCGTTGGCGTCGATGTCAAAGGTTACCTCGATCTGAGGCATACCCCGTGGTGCTGGTGGGATATCTTCCAGATTGAACTGGCCGAGGATCTTGTTGTCGGCGGCCATCTCACGCTCACCCTGGAACACACGAATGGTCACGGCGTTCTGGTTGTCCTCGGCGGTCGAGAAGATCTGCGATTTCTTGGTCGGGATCGTGGTGTTGCGATCGATCAGGCGGGTGAACACCCCACCCAGCGTTTCGATCCCCAGCGACAGAGGCGTCACGTCCAGCAGAACAACGTCTTTAACGTCGCCTTGCAGAACACCGGCCTGAATGGCCGCACCCATGGCGACAACCTCATCCGGGTTCACACCCTTATGCGGCTCTTTGCCAAAAAACTTGGTCACTTCTTCGGCCACTTTTGGCATCCGGGTCATACCGCCAACCAGAACAACTTCGTCCACGTCTGCGGCTGTCAGGCCAGCGTCTTTCAGCGCGGCCTTGCACGGGTCCATGGATTTCTTGATCAAATCGCCGACCAGAGACACCAGCTTGGCACGGGTCAGTTTCATGACCATGTGCAGCGGCTGACCACCGTTTGGATCCATCGAGATGAACGGCTGGTTGATCTCTGTCTGGCTGGACGAGGACAGTTCGATTTTGGCTTTTTCAGCGGCTTCTTTCAGACGCTGCAGAGCCATCTTGTCCTTGGTCAGGTCGACACCGTTCTCTTTTTTGAACTCGTCAGCCAGATAGTTGACGATGCGCATGTCAAAGTCTTCACCACCCAGGAATGTATCCCCGTTGGTGGATTTCACTTCGAAAAGACCGTCGTCGATTTCAAGGATCGTCACGTCGAACGTACCACCGCCAAGGTCATAAACGGCGATGACCTGGGTGTCTTCTTTGTCCAGACCATAGGCCAGCGCGGCCGCGGTGGGTTCGTTGATGATACGCAGGACTTCCAAACCTGCGATTTTGCCGGCGTCCTTGGTGGCCTGACGCTGGGCGTCGTTGAAATAGGCTGGAACGGTAATAACCGCCTGGGTGACGTCCTCACCCAGATAGCTTTCCGCCGTTTCTTTCATTTTGCCGAGGATGAAGGCCGAGATTTGCGACGGAGAGTATTTCTCACCCTTGGCTTCGATCCAGGCGTCGCCGTTACCGCCATTGATCACGGAGTACGGCAGGTTTTTCATGTCTTTCGCCAGATGTTCGTCGTCGAACCGGCGACCGATCAGGCGCTTGACGCCAAATACTGTGTTGTCGGGGTTGGTGACCGCCTGACGTTTCGCAGGCTGTCCGACCAGACGCTCTTCATCTGTAAAGGCGACGATCGACGGAGTTGTGCGGGCCCCTTCCGCGTTTTCGATAACCCGGGGCTGCGCGCCGTCCATGATGGCGATGCAGCTGTTCGTGGTCCCAAGGTCAATACCAATCACTTTGGCCATTTTTTGATCCCTTCTTAACTTAAGGCGACGTCCCGAGGCTTAGACCCGTTTTGGCATCTTTGCCCCAATTTTTATTGCGCATCTTCACAGCCGGAAGCGCGTCCCGGCGTATATAAGGAGCGTGTCAAGGGCCTGCAACACGTGCCAAGCAATGGGGGCTGGGAATCTTTGGATTTTGTGATGTATGTGCCGTTACGGAGTCTCAAAAATCATGCATCTGACCATTCGCGGTTTCGACATCTACAAATCCTATCTGACGCCGGAACAGCAGGATGACCTGATTGCCGCGCTACGATCCGTTTTGAAAGTGGCGCCGTTGTTCACGCCCACAACCGCTCGTGGTCAGAAGATGTCAGTCCGTATGACCTCGGCGGGCCGATACGGTTGGATTTCGGATCGTTCCGGGTATCGATACTCTTTGACGCATCCGCGCGGGACGCCTTGGCCAGAGATCCCCGAACAGATCACCCGGATTTGGCGGGACCTCGTATCAGCAGATCGGCAGCCGGATTGTTGCCTGATCAATTATTATAGTGAGACGGCACGCATGGGGCTGCATCAAGATCGGGATGAGGCGGATTTTTCATGGCACGTTCTGTCGATCAGTCTTGGCGACGATGCCTTGTTTCGCATGGGCAATACAACGCGCGGCGGCAAAACGGAATCCATATGGCTCGGCTCTGGTGATGTTGTGGTCATGGGTGGCGAGGCGCGGTTGACCTATCACGGGGTGGATCGCATCCGGTTTGGGTCATCCCGGATTATGCCCAAGGGCGGTCGGATCAACCTGACGCTGCGCGTGGTTGATTAGCGTCTTGCGTTCCAGCTGGCAGAGGCATGCTGGCGGCTGAAAAACTCGCCCATCAATCCCAGCATCACCAAGATAATGCCGACCCAAAGCGGATATTCCCAGCTGCTGTTGCGAGGGAAATAGTTGATGAAGACAAAGCCGCGCGCCTGATCGATACAATGGAACAGCGGGTTCCAGTCAAACATCGCCAACATGAAGCCTGGCAGCGTGTTTGCCACGAACATCTTGCCCGAAGCGATCATGTTCGCCCGCTGGTACAAGGTCGTGAAGATTCCGACAAACATCGGGAAAAAAGGTTTGATCGCCAACAGGACCAGCCCCACGGCGCATCCAGTGAACCAAGCCAGAAGGAACATGGCAAAAGCCGCAAACGGCTGTTCGATTTGGATCGGGTTCATCGCAACGTGATAGATCGCAAGGATCATCAGTACCGACAGGGTTTGCGTGTAAAGCGAACTCAGTGCGGCCGAAACAATAGCCACCAGCGTATTGACCGGGGCGTGCAGAACTGTGGCGCTGAACAGGAGCGCGGATCCGACAACCGCGCTGACCGATTTTATGTGCGTCATGTACATGAAAATACCGGACATGATGTACAGCAGCGGATCCCCACGCAGTCCAGCACCCCGCAGGCCAAGAACCTTGAACATCAAATAGAATACGATCACGAACATGACGATTTGCATCATATTCTTACCCAACGCCACGAACGCATTGTTATCTTTGGCACGTACAGCGCGAACGATAGAGTGGAATACCACCTCCCACATCGCAACGGCGGCACCAAACTTTGTGCGCTGTGACCTGTATCTAAACATGTGTAATCCGTGACTGCCTGCTGAACCTGAAATACCAAGGAATTCTTGCTGTTCCTTTATCGGCAAACCATAAGGGGACAGAATCGTTTTTTCAACAAATCCGCGAACCCGGAGACTTTAATGAACTACGAAGATTTGATGCCTGTTATCCGTAAGCTGGCGCTGCAAGCGGGCCAGAAAATTATGGAAATCTATGACGCCGATGACTTTGACGTGAAGGTCAAATCTGATGAAAGCCCGGTTACAGTGGCCGACGAAGCAGCTGATGCGCTGATTTCCGACGGGCTTCGCGCGGCATTTCCGGACATGCTTTTGGTGACGGAAGAGCAGGCAGAATCGCATTCGGTCAAAGGCGACACCTTTCTTATCGTCGACCCGCTGGACGGGACCAAGGAATTCATCAACCGTCGCGGCGACTTTACAGTGAATATCGCCTTGGTTGAAAATGGAACGCCCACCCGCGGGGTTGTCTACGCGCCGGCAAAGGGACGGATGTTCTTTACCCAACCCGATGGCACAACTGTCGAAGAAAGCGGCGCTTTCGAACTCCACGCGGTTGGACCGGTATCACCGCTGAACGTTTCCAAGCCAGACAACTCTGCCCTGATGATCGTGGCCAGCAAATCGCACCGGTATCAGGCGACCGAGGATTACATCAACAAATACAGTGTCAAAGACAGCAAGAGAGCGGGTTCGTCGCTGAAGTTTTGCTTGGTGGCCACCGGCGAGGCGGATTTGTATCCGCGTGTTGGGCGGACGATGGAATGGGACACTGCCGCCGGGCACGCCGTGCTCGTCGGCGCAGGCGGCCAAGTCGTTCGGTTCGACGACCACACACCATTGGCCTACGGCAAAGAAGGGTTTGCCAACCCGTTTTTCATCGCATTTGCACCCGGCGTTGATCTGAAACCAGCCTGATGTCCGTTCTGATTGTAATACCGGCCCGTTATGCCTCGACGCGCTATCCGGGAAAGCCGCTTGTTCCGTTGACCGGGGCGAGCGGGCAGAAGATGACCCTGATCGAACGATCTTGGCGTGCGGCCACCGAAGTGTCCGGGGTCGATCGCGTGGTCGTCGCGACCGATGATCAGCGGATCAAGGAAACGGCAGAGGGTTTTGGTGCCGAGGTTGTCATGACCTCAGAGGCGTGCGCCAACGGAACCGAGCGCTGTGCGGATGCGGTTGCACGGCTGGATGAGGACTTTGAGATTGTGGTGAACCTGCAGGGCGATGCCCCGCTGACGCCGCATTGGTTTATCGAAGACCTTGTCGATGGTCTTCGCAACAAGACCGCAGCCGATCTCGCCACCCCGGTTCTGCGTTGCGATGGCGAGACGTTGAACAGTCTTCTGGCGGATCGGAAAGCGAACCGGGTCGGCGGTACTACGGCGCTGTTCAACCTGCAGAACGAAGCGCTGTATTTCTCCAAAGAGGTCGTCCCGTTCACGCCGGAAACCTATGCGGCAGAAGACGCGACACCCGTGTTTCACCATGTCGGCGTCTATGCCTACCGACCAGGCACGTTGTTGAAATACCCCAGTTGGGATGTTGGCCCATTGGAAACGCTTGAAGGCCTAGAACAACTGCGATTCTTGGAAAACGCGCGTCGCGTGCTCTGTGTCGAGGTAGAAGGCCGGGGTCGGCAGTTTTGGGAACTGAACAATCCTGCCGATGTGCCTAAAATAGAAGCGATGCTGAAACAAATGCAAATTAGTTGATCTGTCGAAGCTTCCGTGACTGAGAGGCTTCACCGCCCTTGGAACAACGGTTCGAAGGGCAAAAACGAACCTTTTTTGAGCCAAACGGGCCGCATTGAAAAAAACCACATAAAAACCACGGTTGTTTCATGCTCCTGAACAAAAAACTCGGATTATCAGCTTTTCTTGAGCCGAGCGAGATGCGACGATACCCATGATGGTAGGTTGTGCAACGTCGCGGCTTTTTGTTGACGACCGCTGTCATGGACTTTGAGGTTTCAAATGCGCAAAAAAGTTAGAAAAGCTATTTTTCCCGTCGCAGGTTTGGGCACCCGTTTTTTGCCCGCAACAAAATCTGTTCCAAAAGAAATTATGACCCTGGTTGACCGCCCTTTGGTGCAATACGCAATCGATGAGGCGCGTGCAGCCGGCATTCAGGAAATCATCTTCGTGACATCCCGGGGCAAAAGCGCCTTGGAGGACTATTTTGACCACTCCCCTTTCCTCGAACAGGAGCTTGTGCGCAAAGACAAGGCAGACCTTCTGGATGTTCTGCGCCAAACCGACATGGAAAGCGGCGCCATTGCATATATCCGCCAGCACAAGGCGTTGGGCCTTGGGCACGCGGTATGGTGTGCGCGTCGTCTTGTGGGGGACGAACCGTTTGCGGTCATGTTGCCGGATGACGTGATAGCTGCTGAAAAACCTTGTTTGCAGCAGATGGTGGAAGCCTACGAAGAAACCGGTGGCAACATGGTTGCCGCAATGGAAGTGCCCCCGGAAAAGACAAAGTCTTATGGTGTCCTCGATGTCTCTAAGGAAGACGGGGCCGTCTTATCCGTACAGGGCATGGTCGAAAAACCTGCTCCCGATCAGGCGCCGTCAAACCTTGCCGTAATTGGCCGGTACATCTTGAACCCGTCGGTCATGGACCATCTCAACAAGATGAAACAGGGCGCCGGCGGCGAGGTACAACTGACCGACGCGATTGCCGAGGATATCAACTCTGACGTTGGCGTTTATGGTTACCGCTTTCGCGGCCAACGGTTTGACTGTGGATCCAAGGCGGGCTTTTTGCAGGCGACCGTATCATTTGCCCTCGCGCGTGATGACCTGCGCGACGAACTCGATGAGTTTCTGACCAAAATGTATCACAGCAAGCAAGCGGCTCAATAAATCATGTCCAACGTATTGGTTACGGGTGGCGCGGGCTATATCGGGTCCCACGCCTGCAAAGCCTTGAAAGCGGCCGGTTTTGTGCCGGTCACATATGACAGCCTTGTCACAGGTTGGCAGGATGCGGTGAAGTTTGGGCCTTTTGAGGCCGGCGATTTGCTCGACCGGGCGCGGCTTGACGAGGTCTTTGCGACATACAAACCGGTCGCCGTTATGCATTTTGCTGCGCTCAGCTAGGTGGGTGAGGCCATGCACCATCCTGGCAAGTACTGGCGCAACAACGTGCTTGGGTCCTTGAACCTGATCGAAGCGGCGGTCGACGCTGGCTGCCTAGACTTCGTTTTCTCGTCGACCTGCGCAACCTATGGCGGGCATGACAACATCGTTCTGGATGAAGGCACGTCGCAGCTGCCGTTGAATGCCTATGGATCGTCCAAACGCGCGGTCGAAGAAATCCTGCGGGACTTTGGGTTCTCAAACGGGCTGCGATCGGTCATTTTCCGCTATTTCAACGTCGCTGGCGCAGACCCCGATACCGAAGTTGGTGAGTTTCACAGGCCGGAAACGCATCTGGTGCCTTTGATGCTGGATGCCATCGATGGCAAGCGCGATAAGCTGACCGTGCACGGCACGGATTGCGACACGCCCGATGGCACCTGTATCCGGGATTATGTTCACGTGTGCGACCTTGTGGATGCGCATGTTTTGGGCATCAAGTGGTTGCAGGACGGGCGCGACAGTGCGGTCTTTAACCTGGGCACGGGGAACGGGTTCTCCGTTCGTGAAGTGATTGATCAATCACGTGCTGTGACCAACCGGGACGTTCCCTATGAAGAAGGTGACGGGCGCACCGGAGACGCGACAAAGCTGGTATCCGGTTCGACGAAGGCAGAAAATGACTTGGGCTGGACGCCAAAACGGTCCACGATGAAGATCATGATCGAGGACGCGTGGAAATGGCATCAAGCAGGTGAATACACACGCTAACTCTGCGCAACCTACGCCCGCACCGACGAACGTATCCAACTCGTTATGGGCAGACTACAAACTTCGCTGGAAACGCCGAAGGCTGTTATTTCGCGCAGCGCAAAGCCGGCACGCGCTGACACCGGTTCAGGACAGAACCGGTGTCATCCAACCAAATGATATTTTGGTCGTGATGGTTGTCCGGAACGAGGCCGTGCGCCTTCCCTACTTTCTCAAGTATTACAGGGATGTTGGGGTCGACCATTTTTTGGTGTTCGACAATGCCAGCGATGATGGAACACCAGACCTTTTGCGGGGTCAAAATGATGTTTCCCTTTGGTCGACCACGGCCAGTTACCGCGACGCCCGATTTGGGCTGGATTGGACAACGTGGCTGCAATTTCGCCATGCCAACGGGCATTGGTGTCTGACGTTGGATGCGGATGAACTGCTTGTTTATTCCGGTATGGATCACGCGGATCTCAGGGCCCTTACAGCGTTTTTGGACCGCTCTGAGAAGGCCGCTTTTGGCGCGATGATGTTGGATTTGTATCCAAAGGTGCCAGTGGGTGATGCAACGTATGCCGCGGGTCAGAATCCACTGAACCATTTGCACTGGTTTGACCGCGGGCCGTACCGCGCGCAGCGTCAGGCGCCCATGGATAACCTTTGGGTGCAAGGTGGTGTGCGAGAACGGTATTTCTTTTCGGATGATCCCCGTAAATCGCCAACACTGAACAAAATTCCGTTGGTCAAATGGAACCGCCGGTTTGCCTATGTCAATTCCTGCCACTCGGCACTGCCCCGCCGTCTGAACGCGGCTTATGACGGACCCGGTGACACGCGGCCAAGCGGAGCCTTGTTGCACACCAAATTCTTACCGGTCGTGGTGGAAAAATCGATCGAAGATCAGACCCGCCAACAGCATTTCGCACGCCCGTCAGAATTCAAAGACTACTACTCACGTCTGGCAAAATCGCCGGATTTTTGGACGCCTGACTCTGCCCGGTACACACAACCAGAAGACTTGGTGCGCTGCGGATTGATGCCAAAGATTGAGTGGGCGTAAAGATTTCGTGGATTTGTGCGCACGCAAAGCACGCTATCCCATGGATTTTAAGCGATTCTTTAAACAGATTGTTTCATAAAGATGAAAAATGCCATAAATGCTTGACCGCATTAATAATGTAAAAATGGGCCAAGCTGAGAGCCTGGAGCAGAGAGTAGCCGATCGTGAGCTTGTGGGATTCCTACAAAATGCGACTAAGACGCAAGCGTTGGCTGATCAGCCCCACCTGAGTGGTCCAATTTGATTGTTAGTGCATGATCGACCTTTGGTCCATCTGGACGATGGTTTCGGGAGCCGGTGGGCGGTAGCCTAGAGCACTGTGTGGTCGTTTCGTGTTGTAGTGTTTCCTCCATTCCTCAATCAGGATTTGTGCTTCGCGCAGGCTATAGAAGATTTCGCCGTTCAAGAACTCATCGCGGAAACGGGCGTTGAAGCTTTCGCAGTACCCATTCTCCCAAGGGCTGCCTGGTTCGATGTAAGCCGCCCTTGCGCCGACAGCCTTGATCCAGTCCTGCACGGCTTGCGCAACGAACTCAGGGCCATTGTCGGAACGGATGAACGACGGGATGCCGCGCAGAATGAACAGGTCGCTCAGCACATCGATCACATTGCCTGAGTTGAGCTTGCGATCCACGCGTATGGCCAAGCATTCCCGACTGTACTCGTCGATGATGTTGAGTGTGCGGAAAGCTTTACCATCGTCGGTGCGGCAGTGGACAAAGTCGTAAGACCAGACATGATCGCGGCGCTCTGGCCGAAGCCTGACACATGATCCATCATTCAGCCAAAGCCGCCCTTTCTTCGGTTGTTTCATTGGCACTTTCAGCCCCTCTCGTCGCCAAAGTCTTTCGACACGCTTGTCATTCACATGCCAGCCAGCGTCTCTCAGTAGTGCCGCGATCCTACGATAGCCGTAGCGGCCATACTGCCGGGTCAGTTCGATCATATCAGCCACTAAACGTTCTTCATCCGGGCGACCCGCAGGTACTTTGCGCTGTGTGGATCGATGTTGTCTTAGAACCCGGCATGCCCGACGCTCCGAGATGTTCAGCTCAGCACGAACGCGATCAATACAGGCACGACGACGAGCGGGGCTCAGAAGTTTCCCTTTGCCGCCTCCGCCAAGATCAGCTTGTCCAGCGTCAGATCAGAAACGGCTTTGCGCAATCGCTCGTTCTCTTTTTGCAGACGCTTCAGTTCCTTCAATTGATCCGTGCCCATTCCGCCGTATTTTTTCTTCCACCGGTAGTAGGTCTGTTCAGTCACACCGATCTGACGGATCGCATCCAGACGCGGCATCCCTTGCCCCGTCAGAACCTCAACCTGCCGTAACTTCGTGACAATCTCTTCTGGCTTTGGTCGCTTGTTGGCCATGTGTTTCCTCCGTTTCCTAAACATAGCGGAGGACCACTTCAGTGGGGGAAGACCATGGCGAATTCGTGCGCTCAGAAAACGGCGAGATTTGCGTTCGATTGTAGATCGAACAGCCCAGATAAAACCGAATGACATCTTGCTTTTTTGCACGCAGCGCAACGAAAATGTCCGGCTGCCATACTTCCTGGAATACTATCGAAATCTGGGCGTCGACCACTTTCTGTTTGTAGATAACGACAGTGATGATGGCGGTCTTGATTACCTTGCTGACCAACCGGACGTTTCTGTCTGGCACACCAAGGCCAGCTATAAAAGCGCGGTATGGCGTTGACTGGCTGAACTGCTTGCAAATGAAATACGGTCATAACCATTGGATTCTGACCGTCGACCCGGACGAACTGTTCGTCTACCCGTTTTGTGACACACGCCCGATCCGCGCCCTGACCGATTGGTTGGACGCATCATCGATCAAATCCTTCAGCGCCATGTTGCTTGATGTTTACCCCAAGGGTCGGATTGATGAGCACAGCTATAAACCGGGGCAAGATCCGCTGGAAATTGCCAACTGGTTTGACAGCGGAAATTACACGATCAAGCGCAACAAACGATACGGCAACCTGTGGATCCAAGGTGGTCCGCGCAGTCGCGTTTACTTTGCGGACAAGCCGAAAAAGGCACCCGCGCTCAACAAGATCCCTTTGGTCAAATGGCATCGCAGATACGTCTATGTCAGCTCGATCCACATGCTTTTGCCACGCGGTCTGAACCTGACATATGACGAGTGGGGTGGCGAAAAGGCGAGCGGTATTTTGCTGCATACGAAGTTTCTCAACACACTGCCCGAAAAGGCAGAGGAAGAGTTAAGCCGCAGCCAGCACTACAGTAATTCGCAAGAGTATCGGGCGTATGCAGAGGGCGGGAAAGACAATAACGAGCTTTGGTGTAAGTGGTCAGAAAAGTACATAAATTGGCGTCAACTGGAAATCCTTGGGCTGATGTCCAAGGGAAACTGGGCCTAGCCGCATGACAGTGGGCATCGTGATGCTGGTTCACACTGCCCTGGATCGGGCGGAGCAGGTTGCGCGCCACTGGACCGCAGCCGGCTGTCCGGTTGTCATTCACGTCGATAAAAAGGTGCCGCGTGCCACGTTCCAAGCGTTCCGCGACCGGTGTGAAGACGACGGCCAGATCCTGTTTTGCAAGCGCCACAACCGCGGATGTGCCGTGGACCGTTGGCGGATTGGACCATGAACGGTTCACACTGTTCTTCCCGTTCTCCTGGAAAAAACGGCGGTATCTGTTTGATCGGTTTGTAGACCTTCAGCGCAAGATCGGTTTTCGCCGCCACATCCCGGACGGGTTGGTGCCGCACATGGGCAGCCAGTGGTGGTGCCTGACGCGCCAGACGCTGTCGGCCATTTTGCAGGACCCGGACCGTCACACTTATGACCGATATTTTCAGCGCGTCTGGATCCCTGATGAAAGCTATTTTCAGTCTCTGGCCCGGCTCTATTCGACCCGCATTGAAAGCCGCTCTTTAACGCTCAGCAAGTTCGACTATCAAGGCAAGCCGCATATTTTTTATGACGATCATCTGCAGATGCTGCGCCGGTCGGATTGCTTTGTGGCCCGCAAAATCTGGCCCATGGCGGAAAAGCTGTATCAGGCGTTTCTGACCGAAAACGCCAGCGGCATGAAAAAGGCAGAGCCGAACCCGGGCAAGATCGACCGGATTTTTGCCAAAGCGGTTGAGCGCCGCATGCGAGGTCGTCCGGGTCTGTATATGCAAAGCCGCTTTCCGAACAGAGACTGGGAAAACGGGATCACCTCTGCCAGCTATTCTGTATTCGAAGGCTTTTCCGAGCTTTTTGAAGAGTTTGAGCCGTGGCTGGAACGCGCCACGGGCACGCGGGCGCATGGCCACCTGTTTGCACCGGACCGGGCGCATTTTGCCGGCGGGCAAACCCAGATCAATGGTGCCTTGGGCGACAGCGCGGTCTTGCGCGACTATGAACCCCAAGCGTTCCTGACCAGTCTGATCTGGAACACCCGCGGGGAACGCCAGTGTTTTCAGTTTGGTCCGGCGGACAATCAAAAGGTCGAATGGCTGATGGCGCGTGACCCGAATGCGCAAATCTCGGCCATAACTGGCGCATGGGCGGTTCCCTTGTTTCGGTCGAACCGAAATTTCCAGGGCATCCGCAAGGAAGCGGCGCGATTGCAAAAGATCGAAAGCGAACACCTCAAGGTGCTGCGGTCGCCATATGCCAAGGCGCGCATCCGCATCTGGACCATGGCAGAGTTCATCGAGGCGCCCATGGAGCCGTTGCAGGCGATCATCGACGAAATTGGATCGGTGAATGCCCGGCGGCTGTCTGAAGTGCCGAAAATGGTGGATCTCGAGGGGTTCGGTCAGTTCCTGCAAAACCTGAAAAACCAAGGCATGCACCCCTACCTGATGGGGGATTTTCCAGTGGAA
Organism: Paracoccaceae bacterium; assembly: GCA_965198725.1. GTDB lineage: Bacteria > Pseudomonadota > Alphaproteobacteria > Rhodobacterales > Rhodobacteraceae > CBDAPX01. Next base: position 592,750 of record CBDAPX010000001.1, on the reverse strand, counting down.
CAGGGTGCTGTGCGGCAACCGAAAATACCACGCAAGCCGTACTTGGTGCAGTAAGCCGACATGGACAAACGTTTCGACTATTTTGTCATCTTCGCGGAAATGCGGACCGGTTCCAATTTTTTGGAAACCAACATTAACGCGTTCGATGGCCTTCAGTGTTATGGAGAGGCGTTCAACCCGCATTTCATCGGCTATCCAAATCGGACCGAGATTTTGGGCGTTTCACAAGCCGAGCGGGAACAAAGCCCGGAAAACCTGATTTTGCGGATTAAATCCGAACCGGGGGTTATGGGGGGCTTCCGGTTCTTTCATGATCACGACCCGCGCGTGATCCAAATTGCCTTGGATGATCCACGATGTGCCAAGGTGGTTTTGACGCGCAATCCACTGGACAGCTACATCAGTTGGAAGATTGCCAAGGCCACCGGCCAGTGGAAGCTGACCGATGTGCGCCGTCGAAAAGAGGCGTTGCCGCAGTTTGAGGCCGGCGAATTTGCGCGTTACTTGGAAACCTTGCAGGATTTCCAAGTGACGCTGTTGAACCGGTTTCAGGCAACTGGGCAGACCGCGTTTTACATCGCCTACGAGGATATTGGGTCGCTGGAGGTCATGAACGGGCTGGCCAAATGGCTGGGCGTTGATGAAAGCCTGTCAAAGCTGGATTCCAGCCTGAAACGTCAAAACCCGGGACCCGTCACAGCCAAAGTGTCGAACCCAGAGCAGATGCTGACCGCGCTCTCAGGAATTGATCGATTCAACCTGACCCGAACCCCCAATTTCGAACCGCGCCGCGGCCCGGCGGTTCCCAGCTATGTCGCGGGCGTTGACGCGCCGCTGATTTACATGCCCATGCGCGGTGGACCAGAGGCTGAGGTCGTCGCGTGGATGGCAGCCATCGAAGGCATACCGCCCAAGGGGCTTCATTCCAAAATGAACCAAAAGGATCTGCGCCAATGGAAACGCCGGCACCCTGGGCATCGGAGTTTCACGGTGTTACGGCATCCGGTTCTGCACGCGCACAGTGTCTTTTGCAGCCGTATTCTGCACACCAATGATGGTGCTTTTGTTCAAATCCGCGAAACCTTGCGCAAGCAGTTCAAGTTGGACATCCCCAAAGATGGCCCCAACAACTCTTATACGCTGGAACGGCACAAGGCCGCGTTTTTGCAGTTTTTGCACTTTGTGAAACAGAACCTGGCGGGGCAGACCTCTGTCAGAATTGACGGGGCGTGGAGCACGCAAGCCCACGTCATCCAGAACTTTGCCGATTTCATTCTGCCGGATCACATTCTTCGCGAGGATGAAATGTTCGAGGCTTTGCCGCGCCTTGCCGGGACGCTGGGCATGTCCGATCCGGTGAAACCGTCAGCAGCGCAGGTCCACACGCCGTTTTCCATGGATGACGTCTATGACCAAGAGGTCGAAGATGCCGTGTCCGACATCTATCAAAAAGACTACGTCATGTTTGGCTTCCGGCCCTACGACCCGGTCTTTTAAGCTGCCTGAACGGACTGCGCTTCGGTGAGAATCGCATAGAGCGTGCTGGCGTCCAGATTGGCGCGCAGTTTTGAGCAGAGCTTGGTATCGCGCAGGGTGCGCGATACCAGTGCGAGCGCCTTGAGGTGTTCCACACCTTCATCTTCCGGCGCGAAGATCGCAAAAGCAATATCAACAGGTTGCCGATCAACGGATGAAAAATCGATTGGTTTTTCCAGCACGACAAACACACCGCACACGTCGGACAAACCTGACAAACGCGCATGCGGCAACGCAACGCCATGCCCCACACCTGTGGGTCCAAGGCTTTCACGTTCCATCAACGCGTCAAATGTGGTGCTTGCATCATTGTCATAGGCCGTATGGCCCAGATCGGCGATATCCTGGAACAGCCGTTTCTTACTCGAAACGGCTGACAACACCTTCACGGCCTCGGGTTTGAGGATGCTGGTGAGATCCATCTGTAACTGCTCCATCTCAGCACGCGCAGTGTGGCGCGCCGGTTATTCTCTTGGCTTACGGGTCAATCCAACCGATATTTCCATCATCTCGGTGATAAACCACGTTTAATCCGTCCTTGGTTTCATTTCTAAAGACCAAAACCGGCGCTCCTGCCAATTCCATTTGCATCACAGCCTCGCCAACGGACAAAGACGGTATCTTTGTCTCCATCTCGGCGACAATCATGGGCTGGAGCGTGTCTGGCTCGGCGTCATCGGCCTGATCTTCCGACGCGAGGATATAAGAGGGTGCGCCGAAAAGTTCAACCGGTTCTGCGCGTTCTCTGTGATGGTCTTTCAACCGGCGTTTGTAACGGCGCAGCTGTTTTTCCATTTTTTCCGCGCAACCGTCAAAAGCGGCATAGATTTCAGTGGCATGCGCTTTTGCCTGCGCGTTCAAACCGGTGGATAGGTGTACGGTCGTTTCACATACGTATTCGTGGGCCGAGCGTGAAAACACCACTTGTGCGTCTGTTGGCCGCTCAGCATATTTTTTGACAACCTCGGAAAGCTCTGTCTCTACATGTGACGTAAGCGCCTCGCCGATATCGATTTGTTTTCCACTGATTTGGTAACGCATGTAATCTCCTTCAAAATGGCCAGTCCACGCGTCAGGGCGTTCGATTGAACGTCAGACACTCACAGAAATGACCGGGTAAAGCTTGGCGAAACTATGCAAATCAGGACGCCCTTAAAAAAGGTCGAACGAGACTTCGCATCGTGACACGCCATCGCCATGACCTCATTTGAGGCGACACGGGGGCTTGGAGTCAATGCCATCCGAACGGTTTGAAACAAAACAGCAAAGAAACTTGAGCGTTCAGAAAATCTTAAAGTTTTCACCCAGGTAGACGCGTCGGACGTTTTCGTTGTCCACAACCTCGTCCGGGGTGCCTGACATAAGTACTTGACCGTCATGCAAAATATAGGCGCGATCAACGATTTCGAGCGTCTCGCGGACGTTGTGATCGGTGATCAAAACACCGATTCCCCGTTTTTTGAGGTCGGCAACAAGATGGCGAATATCGCCGACGGAAATCGGATCAACCCCGGCAAAAGGTTCGTCCAAAAGCAGGTATTTCGGGTCTGCCGCCAAACAGCGCGCGATCTCAACCCGACGACGTTCTCCACCGGACAAGGCCAACGCCGGTGCCCGTCTGAGATGTTCGATCGAGAAATCGGACAGCAGTTCTTCCAAACGCTCGCGGCGCTTGTGACGATTGCGCAGGGAGATTTCGAGAACGGAAGAGATATTGTCCTCGACACTCAGACCGCGAAAGATGGACATTTCCTGTGGCAAATACCCGATGCCAAGGTGAGCCCGACGATACATCGGCATCGTGGTAACGGGCTTGCCGTCGATCACGACCTTGCCGGCTTCTGGAAAAACCAGTCCGGCCACGGCGTAGAAGGTTGTGGTTTTACCCGAACCGTTCGGCCCCAGCAACGCGACCACTTCGCCGCGGTCCAATGTCATGCTGACGTCGCGGATCACGACCTTTTTGCGATAGGATTTTCGGATTTTTTCGATCCGCAGCCCGGCGCTGCCTTCTTTCACTTCAAAATCCGGCACGGTTATTGATCCCCGGCCGGTTGCAGCACCGTCTTCACACGGCCGGTCATCTGTGCCGTGCCATCTGTCAGGTTCACCGTCATCCGGTCCCCTGCAATGGCTGCGGGTCCCTGTGTTAAAAGGACGTTCCCGGTCATGATGACGATGCCGGTGTCGATAGAATAATCAACACGCTCTGCCTCTGCAGCATCCGGTCCGCTGACCAACACCACATTGCCAATGGCTTCCATCCGGTCGATGCCGGATTGATCGGTGCGATAAACGACAAAAACACGATCTGCAGACAGGCGCATTTCGCCCTGAACAATCAACACCTCACCCTGCAACAGTGCGGTGCCATCGTTCTGGTCGACGTCCAGCTGGTTGGCCGTCACTTCGACCGGCAATGTCGGATCGGCCTTGAGACCGCCAAAAGCAACATTGGTGCCCTGCGCAACCGCCGCGTTGGCCAAGCAGGCCAATGACAGGAAAAGAGCAATGCGGCGGATCAATTTCACAGGTTATCTTTCGTTTGGTTTAGGCCGATATATCAGGTTCACGCCGTTTTTGAAGACTAAGTGAATATCATCTTTTTCTGATGAAACGACCTCCATGGCGCCGGCCGTGAAGTTTCCAATGGGACCTTGGCCCTTGATTTGACCGGGTGTCGACGCTTCGATCTTTTCTAGGGCGGATACCAAAGTGTCGGTTTCGATGATCATGCCCGTCGCATCCCGTATGACAACATCACCGGTCAAGGTGACCTGATCGTTTTCAATGTCAAAAGACCCCATGTCCGACGTGACGGTGACGGATGTTCCGTCGGCGCTGCGCAAACGGGCGAAGAACGTATCAGCTTGGGTCGGGTTTTGGTCGTTCTGACGCACGGCGGTTGCTTCGACGATAATTTCATCACCATTCCGCGTGTTGCCGGAATAAAACGGGCGCGACACGACCTGATCGCGCAAACGTTCGTCTATTTCGGTTTCTGCAAAAGGGATGACGCCATCCGTCTCACTGCCGCGCGACAACAAGAACAGCGTCGACATAAGCGCGAGCGCGCAAAGCGGCAGCAGAACTTTGAGAAAGGCAATGAGGCGAGAGCGAAAGTCCATGCCAGCCCCTGTTCAGCCCAATCCGACCCGCAAACAGTCATGAATGTGTATAAGCCCGATGGGTACCGACCCATCTGTAACGAACAGACTGGTGATCCTTGGTGTACCCAGGTTCATGATCTGCAACGCTTCTTCGGCCAGCGCGTCAGCGGTTATCGTTTTGGGGGCTTCGGTCATGACCTCTGCGGCGGTCATGTCCAGCAATCCGGCCATATGCCGACGCAAGTCACCATCTGTGATGATGCCAACCAGTTCACCTGACGGATCGGTCACACCAACAACGCCAAAGCCTTTTTGGCTGATCTCGATCAAGGCGTCGGCCATCGGGGTTTGCGCGGCCACCAATGGCAGCTCGTCACCGCCATGCATCAGATCGGCCACCTTGCTAAGCCGGGCACCGAGTTTGCCGCCCGGATGGAAATCGCGGAAATTCGCTGGCGTGAATTGACGGTGTTCCATTAGGGAAATTGCCAGGGCATCTCCCAACGCCAAGGTCATCGTCGTCGAAGAGCTGGGCACGATACCTGTGCCACACGCCTCTTCCGCCTTGGGCAAGACCAGCGCCACATCGGATTGCTTGAGCAAAGTGCTGTTCGGATTGGACGCAACACCGATCAGCGGAATGGCAAACCGGCGGGTGTAGGCGATCACATCGGCCAATTCTGGTGTTTCACCAGAGTTTGAAAGGACCAGTGCCACGTCCCCTTGTGCCATCATTCCCAAATCGCCGTGGCTCGCTTCGGCCGGGTGCACGAAATGCGCAGGCGTGCCGGTGCTGGCCAGCGTTGCGGCGATTTTGCGACCGACATGGCCCGATTTTCCCATACCGCTGACGATCACGCGACCGGTTGCGTTCAGGATCAGGTCGACCGCCGCGTCGAACTCTTCGGAAATGCTGGCTTCCAGCAGGCTCAACGCCGCCAACTCTGTCTGGATGACCCGGCGCGCGATATTTTGAAACTGGGTCATGAGTGGGCGAAAATGTCGATCTCGGGCCAGCCGGTCAGGTCCAGCTGTGCGCGGGTTGGCAGGAATTCAAAACATTTACCTGCCAGCTCTGCGCGTCCCTCGCGCGCCAATCGCAAGTCAAGCGCCTCACGCAATTGGTGCAAGTACAGAACATCTGACGCTGCATATTCCAGTTGAGCTTCCGACAGCTTGGCTGCGCCCCAGTCCGACATCTGTTGCTGCTTGGAAATATCGATGCCCAATAGCTCTTGGCAGAGGTTTTTCAGCCCGTGCCGGTCGGTATAGGTCCGCACAAGGCGGCTGGCGATTTTTGTACAGTAAACCGGTGCCGCCAAAGCGCCAAAGGCATGGTACATCGCGGCAATATCGAACCGACCGAAGTGGAAGAGTTTCAGGACATTCGGGTTTTCCAGCATGGCCGCAAGGTTGGGCGCCGCTGTCTGGCCTTTTTCGACCTGGATGATATGCGCGTTGCCATCACCGCCCGACATCTGAATGACGCACAGCCTGTCCCGATGCGGGTTCAGCCCCATCGTCTCGCAATCGATGGCCACAACAGGGCCAAGGTCGAGCCCGTCAGGAAGATCGTTTTTGTACAGAAAATTGGCCACGTGCGCCTCTCAGCAAAGAATTGTTCTGCCCAGATACGCTGTGATGGCTTTGTCTTCAACTCTGCGAATGACCGTCTGTGTCGACGGCCTCGGTTATTTTCCTTTCCAGACCGGATCGCGTTTTTCCGCAAAGGCGCGCGCGCCTTCCAGCTGATCTTCGGAATTGTACAGGATATCAACGGTCGCAAGCTGGCTCTTAGTGATGCGGTTCAAAGCATCCTGGAATTTGCGATCTTCGGCGTCGCGGACGATTTCCTTGATCGCGGCATAGACCAGAGGCGGGCCAGAGGCGAGCAGGCGGGCAAGCTCCCAGGCCCGGTCCATCAGTTGATCCTTTGGCAGGATTTCGTTGACAAGACCCCATCCGTGCGCCTCGTCGACATCGAACCAGCGCCCGGTCAGCAACAGCTCCATCGCGATATGATAGGGAATGCGCTTGGGCAGTTTGATGCTGGCTGCGTCGGCCACGGTCCCCGACCGGATTTCAGGTAGCGCAAAGGTCGCGTGGTTTGCGGCCAGAATGATATCGGCGGACATTGCCACCTCAAGCCCGCCACCACAGGCGATCCCGTTGACGGCGGCAATGATCGGTTTGTTCATGTCCCGCATTTCCTGCAGCCCGCCGAAGCCGCCAACCCCATAATCGCCGTCGACCGCGTCGCCATCGGCGGCGGCTTTCAAATCCCAGCCGGGGCAGAAAAACTTATCCCCGCCACCGGTCAGAATGGCGACGCGCAGCTCTGGATCGTCGCGAAAGCTGCGGAACACTTCGCCCATTTCGCGGCTGGTCGCCAGATCGATGGCGTTGGCCTTTGGCCGGTCCAACGTCACCTCCAAAATGGTTCCGTCGCGTTTGGTTTTTACAGGAGAGGTCATGGCTCAGGCCTTTCTGATCAATGCGTCCACGGCAACGGCGCGGGTTGGGGTGCACAGAAGCGGGTTCACCTCCACTTCGTCAAGCGTGTCGCGATGGGCGCCGATATAGTCTTGAATGTTCAGCACAGCGTCGATGACGGCATCGATCGCCACGCCGGGTTTGCCGCGATAGCCGTGCAGGATCGGCGCGATTTTGAGCGTGTCGAGCGCGGCGCGAATGTCTGCGGGCGTTGTGGGCAACAGCAAGGAGGCCGTATCGCGCAAGATTTCTGTCAGAACACCGCCTGCACCGAGGGTCAGAACAAAGCCATGCGCCGGATCGCGGACGACACCGACCAACAGCTCTGCAATTGCATCGGTGGTCATTTCCTCAATCAGGACGCGCGCGGTGCCAATCTCTGCGGCGACAGCGGGCACATCTTTGGCGGCAATCCCAAGGCGAACAGCACCATGTTCGGATTTGTGGGCCAGACCGACGCCCTTGACCGCGAAGGGGCCGGTCAGCCCTGTGATGTCCTCCGTCAGGGTTGCGGTATCCGCGTTCTCAACCCCCTTAGGTACGTTCAGACCAAAGCCAGACAGGGCCGATTTGGCGGCGGCTTCGTCCATCGTGGTGCTGGGCCGGTCGGGGCCGGGCAACCAGACCGCTTCTTCTGTGGGTTCTTTGAAATCCCGGCAGGCATCCAGTGCCGAAAGGGCCTCTCGCATTCCGGCAAAGGGGACAACACCGCCCGCCATCAGCTGTTCCGACACGTTCGCTGGCAGCAATTCTGGCAACGTGGCAACAACGCCAAAGGGCGCGTCGGTTTCGGCACGCACGTTCAAAGCGGCCTGCGTCGCGCAGGCCCAATCCGTGGCGTCGGTGCGGGGATAATCGATGATGGACAAGGTCATGCCAATTCCATCCCCGGTCATGTTGGACCACGCACGGGTCATCGCTGCCGTGTCGCGCCAAACATAGGTGTGATAGTCCAACGGATTGTTCAGCGCGACCATCGGCCCAAGCGCGTCCCGCAGGCCGATTGCCTGATCGTCAGACAGTTTTGGAAAGGTCAGTCCGGTGTCGACGGCCATATCGGCAATCAGGCTTGCCTCTCCACCGGAACAAGAGATGGCGGCAATCCCGTTCGAGGTTGGCCTGCCGTGAACATGCAAGAGTTTCAGGGTTTCCAGGAAATCGGGAAGGGCCCGCAATCTGGGAATGCCGAGCCGATCCAGAAACGCCTGCGCGCCCGCATCACTGCCCGCCAGGGACGCGGTGTGGGACACGGTGGCTTGTTGAGCCTGCTCTGATGCACCGACCTTCAACGCGATCAGTGGCACGCCCTTGGCCTGCGCCTTTTGCGCCAAGGCTTCCCAATCGCGCAGATTGTGGAACCCTTCGATATGCAACCCGACGGCTGTAACGCGTGGATCGTCCAGCAGGGCCGCAGCAATCTCAGCCTGAGAGGTTTGCGCCATGTTTCCGCAAGTGACCATATAAGCGATTGGCAGGCTGCGGGTCTGCATGGTCAGGTTGATCGCGATGTTAGAGCTTTGCGTCAGGATCGCGACACCGGTGTCTACCGGCGCACAGCCATGCTGATCCGGCCAGAGCAACGCCTTATCCATCGCATTGATGAACCCATAGCAGTTGGGTCCAAGGATTGGCATATCCCCTGCCGCCGCGACCAGTTGGGCTTGCAGGTCCCCGCCGCTTTCATCTTCTGCGGCGGCTTCGGAAAACCCGCTGGCAAAGCAGACGGCACCGCCGGCACTACGTTGCGACAGCTGTTCAACAATACCAATCGTGGCGATTCGGTTGACCCCGATGAAGGCCACGTCAGGGGCATTTGGCAGGGCATCAATACTGGCGAATGCAGGACGCCCCGCGACACTTTCTGCCTTGGGGTGCACCGGCCAGATGTCACCATCATAGCCCATCAGGTCACATTGGCGGATGATTTCTTGGCACCACAAACCCCCGCCCACGACCGCGATGTGGCGAGGGCGGAAAAACCGGCTCAGGTCACGCGGCATAGCGCATCACGCTCCTAACGGACGCAGCAAATCGCGCGAAATGATGTGACGTTGGATTTCAGATGTCCCGTCCCAGATCCGTTCAACGCGCGCATCGCGCCAGAACCGTTCGATGGGAAAGTCATCCATCAGTCCCATGCCGCCATAAATCTGCAACGTCGTATCGGTGACCCGCGCTAACGCTTCCGACGCGTATAGCTTGGCCGAGGCAATCTCGCGGTTGGATGGCAGCCCTTGGTCCAGTCGCCATGCGGCGGCGAGCGTCAGCCAGTCTGCGGCGTCAATCTCGGTGATCATGTCCGCGATCTGAAACCCGACGCCCTGAAACTTGCCGATGGGTTGGCCAAACTGGCTGCGCTCGGCGGAATAGCTGAGCGCATAGTCGAAACACCGCCGTGCCCGGCCCACGGAAAACGCGGCCACGGTCAGGCGCGTCGCATAAAGCCATTCGTTCATGACCGCGAAACCGCCATCGACCTCTCCCAACACTTGGGCGTTGGGCAGGCGACAATCGTCAAATGCAAGGATGTAGTTCTTGTACCCCTTGTGGCTGACCGAGTTGTACCCCTCGCGCACGTCAAACCCAGGCGTGCCCCGGTCGACCAGAAACGTCGTGATGCGTTTCTTTGGGCCTTTGGGCGTTTCATCGACGCCTGTGGCGACAAAAACGATAAAGAAGTCGGCGTGTTCCGCGCCCGAGATAAAGTGTTTCGACCCGTTGACGATCCAGTCGTCGCCGTCTCTAACCGCCTGACATTTCATGCCGCGCACATCTGACCCGGCGTCGGGTTCGGTCATGGCCAGCGCGTCCATGCGTTCGCCGCGCACCGCTGGCAGCAGGTATCGTTCCCGCTGTTCGTCGTTACAGGCCATCAGGATGTTTTGCGGGCGGCCAAAGAAATGGGTCAGGGCCATCGACCCGCGCCCCAATTCGCGTTCAACCAACGTGAAATCCAGATGGCTCAGCCCGGCGCCACCAACTTCTTCAGGGAAGTTGCACGCGTAAAAGCCCAGCTCAATGCATTTGCGTTTGATCTCTTCGCCCAGCTCATGGGGGACCTGCCCGGTGCGCTCAACCTCGGCCTCATGCGGGTAGATCTCATTTTCCACAAAACTGCGGACGGTTGAGACGATCATGTCTTGTTCTTCTGTCAGGCCGAAATGCATCACCGACTCCCCAATGTTCAACGCCGCAATAACAATCAGACTTGCGCGCGAACGGCGTGCAGGATTAGAAAAAAATCATGCAGAATTCGCAAATCCCGTCGGATCGGGTACGATCCTTTGACCTGCTTTTGTTTAACGGGTTTTCCAACCATTGCCTGGCCAATTCGGTCGAACCGTTGCGCGCGGCCAACGACTTGTCCGGTGCGGCCCTTTACGACTGGCGCTTTCTGACCTTGGACGGCAATCCGGTGCAAAGCTCCAGCGGGTTACAGATTGCCCCGCACGGGGCCCTGGCATCCGGGGCGGCGGATCAGTTGATCGTGATGCCGTCCTACGGCTTTAACCTGTTGGATGGGCGCAATGTGACACGCGCGCTGCGTCAGGTTGCGCCCCGGTATCAACGGTTGGCCGGGTTTGATACCGGCAGTTGGCTGTTGGCGCGGGCCGGGCTGCTGGACGGGTATCGCGCGACAATCCATTGGGAGGAACTGACCCGCTTTGCCGAAACCTTTCCGCAAGTGGATGTGCAACGGGAAAGGTTCGTTTTGGACCGCGACCGTGTCACTTGCTCTGGCGCAATGGCGGCGTTTGACCTGATCACGCATCTTATCACTGAGGATCACGGTCAAATGCTGGGTCTTGAGGTAGCACAGCTTTTCATGGTGCGGGATTCCGTACGCTCCCACCGCAGTGGGTCGGGCCGTACGACTTTTGTCGACCGGGCACTGGACATCATGCAGGAACATCTGGAAGACCCGGTGCCGATTGCCGATTTGGCACGGCGCATCGGTTGTTCGCAAAAGACGCTGGAAGAGCGCATGAAAACCCATATGGGTGCCACGCCTCGCGCGGTTTACCGGCGATTGCGGTTGAATCTGGCCCGAAAGCTGGTCGTCGATACCGATCAATCGGTCGCCGAGATCGCGGGGCGCTGTGGGTATGACAACGCCAGCGCGTTGACCCGGGCGTTTCGGGACGCGTTCGGATCAAGTCCCCGCGCGTTGCGGTCCGCGACGACGGAGGTCGCCAAGGCGTAAGCCATAGGCAGAAGCAAAGGCGCGCCCCAAGGCCGAAGCAGATGAAAACCCGCAGCGCAGCGCGACTTGGTCCAGCGGCATCGGTGTTTCCTCTGCCAAATACCGCGCGCGCTGCAGGCGCAGCATCTGGTAATATTTGCCGGGCGTGATGCCGAGCTCTTGCAGAAAAACGCGGTTGAGCGTGCGCTCGGACACTGACGCGTGCCGCGCCAAGTCTTGGGTCGAAAGCGGTGTCTCGATATGTTCGACCATGGCGTCAAGGGCGGACAAAACGGTCGCTGATCCCCGGTTTCGCAGACGCATTGGCCCGCTTTGCCGCGCCGATTGGGCAAAGGGGTCGTATTGAAACATTGTGGAGGCCTCAAACGCCGCGGTGGGGCCAAACCGTTCGCCGATCAGGTCCAGAAACAAGTCCATGACCGAACTGGCCCCACCACTGGTTATGAATTTGCCAGAGCGTACATAGCGGCTCGGGGATACGTTGACCGATGGGAAGGCTTCGGTGAAGGCGTCAAAATCCTGCCAGTGCACGGTTGCGCTGAACCCGTCCAGCACGCCCGCCTCGGCCAAAATCCATGATGCGCCATCGATTGCGATAACCTGTTCGGCGGTCCGCACGGCCTGCCGTATGCGGGCGAGAACTTGGGGTGTGATCTGGGCCCTTGGAATGTACCCGGCGACCAATACAAGCGTTTCATCCCGGCGGGTTTCGTCGAAAACGCCGTCCGGCGTCATTTTCAACCCGCTTGAGCTGATCGCGGGTGCACCGTCCAAGGTTGTTATGCGCCATGACAGGCCTGCATCGATGCTGCGCATCTGGACGTCGCGCAAGGGTTCCATCGCGCTGGCCAATACCATGTTGGAAAAGCCGTCGAGCAGAAGAAAGTCGAAGTGATGAGTCCGATATGGCAGCATAAGTTAGAAAAATGGCAGAAATTGCATAGCGATCAAGTGCGATCCAGCGATACGCTGCATGCCGAACATTTGCCAACAGGATGAGCCGCCATGCCACTGACGATGAACCGCGACGTTTTCATCACCTGCGCCGTAACCGGATCGGGGTCGACCCAGGATCGGTCGCCGCATGTTCCGCGCAGCCCCGAACAAATCGCCCACTCTGCGATCGACGCGGCCAAAGCAGGTGCGGCGGTAGTGCACTGCCACGTGCGGGACCCGGAAACCGGCGTGCCATCCCGTCGTCTGGACCTGTATCGCGAGGTGACCGACCGCATTCGGGATGCAGATGTTGACGTCGTGCTGAACCTGACCGCCGGGATGGGCGGTGACATTACATTTGGGACGACCGAGGCCCCATTGCCTGTAAATCCAGACGGCACCGACATGATCGGGGCAACAGAACGGATGGCGCATATTGTCGAATGCCTGCCAGAGCTTTGCACGCTGGACTGTGGCACCATGAACTTTGCCGAGGCCGATTACGTGATGACAAACACGCCCGGCATGTTGCGCGCCATGGGACAGATGATGACCGATCTGGGCGTGAAGCCAGAGATCGAGGCATTCGACACCGGCCACCTGTGGTTCGCAAAACAGCTGGTCAAAGAGGGTATTCTTGAGAATCCCGCGTTGGTTCAGCTGTGCATGGGCGTGCCATGGGGCGCGCCGGATGATCTCAACACCTTTATGGCGATGGTCAACAACGTGCCGGATGACTGGACCTTCTCTGCCTTCGCGCTGGGCCGAAACCAGATGGCCTATTCCGCGGCGGCGGTTCTGGCTGGTGGGAATGTCCGTGTCGGGCTGGAAGACAATCTGTGGCTGGACAAAGGGGTCCTGGCGACCAACGCGCAATTGGTCGAACGTTCTGTTGGCGTGATCGAAGGCATGGGCGCCCGTGTGATCGGCCCGCAAGAGGTTCGCGAAAATCTTGGCCTGACCAAACGGGCGCCAAAATCATGACCAAGACGGCTGCAATCATAGGCGGCGGCGTGATCGGCGGTGGCTGGGCCGCGCGGTTCCTGCTGAACGGATGGAACGTCAACGTCTTCGACCCCGACCCCGAGGCCGAGCGGAAGATCGGTGAGGTGTTGGCCAATGCTCGTCGCAGCCTGCCATCGCTTTACAACACGTCGCTGCCGCCCGAAGGCGCATTAACGTTTCACGACGATCTGGCGACAGCGGTTGCCGGGGCCGATTGGGTTCAGGAAAGCGTGCCAGAACGGCTAGAGCTGAAGCACAAAGTCCATGCCGCGCTGACCGAACACGCGCCAGAAAGTGCCGTGATCGGGTCATCCACATCCGGTTTCAAACCGTCAGAGCTGACCGAGAAAGGCGCGCGCGTCATCGTCGCGCACCCTTTCAACCCTGTGTATCTGCTGCCGTTGGTCGAGCTGGTTGGCGACGCTGATCAGATGGCGACCGCGGCCGATTTGCTGAAATCCGTGGGCATGTATCCGTTGCATGTTCGCAAGGAAATCGATGCCCATATCGCGGACCGTTTCCTTGAGGCTGTGTGGCGTGAGGCGCTGTGGCTGGTCAAGGATGGTATCGCCACGACCGAAGAGATTGACGAGGCGATCCGCATGGGCTTTGGCCTGCGCTGGGCACAGATGGGCTTGTTTGAAACCTATCGTGTGGCCGGTGGCGAAGCGGGGATGAAGCATTTCATGGCCCAATTTGGTCCGGCCCTGGAATGGCCTTGGACGAAACTGATGGACGTACCGGAATTTACCGATGAGTTGGTCGACCTGGTCGCCGGGCAATCCGATGCGCAATCTGGACACATGACGATCCGCGAACTGGAACGTCTGCGTGATGACAACCTTGTGGGGATGATGCGGGCGCTGAAACGCTCTGGCAGCGGAGCAGGCGGGGTTCTGACCGCGCACGAGGCCGCATTGCCGACGCCGGATGTTGGTGGCGGTTTGCCGGTGACCGGGCTGCGCCCGGTGCCGCAAACCTGGACCGACTACAATGGTCACATGAATGAGACCCATTACCTTGAGGTAGGTTCACAGGCGACGGACCGTTTCATGGAAATGATAGGGGCGGATGCGGATTATATCGCCTCTGGCAAAAGCTATTTCACCGTCGAAAACACAATCCGCTACATGGATGAGGTGAAAGCCGGGGAAACGTTGCGCGTCACAACGCATGTTTTGCAAGGAGAGGGCAAAAAGCTGCGGCTGTTCCATTATCTGCATACAGGTGATGGGCGGCTCAGCGCGACCGTGGAAAGCATGTTGCTGCATGTTGACCTCGACACGCGCAAAACGTCCCTTCCTACGCAAGCGGTTCTGGACAGGCTGATGGCCTTTGCAAAAGCACATGCCGATTTGCCGGATCCAACCGCATAAACCGGACGCCGTCCCAATACCGGGGCGGCAGCCCGGTCTCTTTGGGTGCCGCAACGTCGCCTGCCAAATGAATTGCCTCGCGCCCTGCACCGCCACACACTCTTGATGAACGCATTGCCCGGCATGGCATCTGTCCGGGTAAAGCTTCATTGGGAGGAGAGGACCAATTCACATCGAAAAAGACGTGCTGGACGTCGTCATTGTAGGTGCCGGAATTTCCGGGATCGGCTGTGGTTGTTACCTGACCCGCGACATGCCCGGCAAACGGTTCCGGATCATCGAGGCGCGCGACAATATCGGCGGGACATGGGATCTGTTCAAATACCCGGGCATCCGGTCGGATTCCGATCTCTATACCTTTGCTTATGAGTTCAAACCCTGGAAAGGCGATACCGCCATTGCACCGGCGGACGCCATCCTGACCTATCTGCGCGAAGCGGTCGAAGAATTCGGCCTGTCCGACAAAATTGATTTTGGTCAGCGGATTGAGGCGGCCAGCTGGTCCTCTGGAGAAGCCTTGTGGACCCTGACGGTCAAGGATCTGGCAACCGGCCAGACCAAGGCGCAAAAGTGCCGTTGGGTGTTCATGTCGAGCGGCTATTACGATTACGAACGCGGCTTCAAACCGGATTTCCCAAACGAAGATGCGTTTGAAGGGCAGGTCATTCATCCCCAGTTTTGGCCGGATGATCTGGACCTGACCGGCAAGACTGTTGCCTTGATCGGCAGCGGCGCGACGGCTGTGACCCTGTTGCCAGAACTGGTTCAAACTGCGGCCCACGTCACCCAAATTCAGCGCACGCCCAGCTACGTCATGTCCCTGCCGGCGCGGGACGGTCTGGCCAAGGCGTTCGAAAAATGGCTGCCGGATCAAACCGCGCACACTTGGTCGCGGCACAAGAATATTTGGTTCAGCCACTATTTCGTTCGGTTTTGTCAAAGCTTTCCGGACCGCGCGAAACGGATGATCCGCAAGGCCACCGCGAAACAGCTGCCACCGGGTTTTCCGGTCGAAACACATTTTGACCCACCCTATAACCCCTGGGATCAGCGGCTGTGCCTTGCGCCCAATGGCGACTATTTCAAAGCGTTGTCTCAGGACAACGCCACGATCGTAACCGGTGGGATCGATGCGTTTTCGGCCAATGGCATTCGCATGAAAGACGGCACCCAGATCGACGCAGATGTCGTGATTTCCGCGACCGGGCTGATCGTCAAGATTGCCGGCGGGATCGCACTGTCCGTTGATGGCCGCCGCATCGATCCGGCAGACCATGTCGTCTTTCGCGGTGCGCTGTTGGACGGTGTTCCAAACCTGTCGCTTGCGGTTGGATGCACGACATCATCCTGGACGTTGAAAATCGGCTTGCTGTGCAAGTATTTCATGCGCCTGATGCGCGAAACAGAAGCACAGGGCAAAGCGATTTGTGTCGCCGAAAGACCCTTTGGCCCGTTCCCGACCCGGCCCCTGATGGATTTTGGCGCAGGCTATGTGAAACGCGCGTTGGACTACCTGCCAAAACAAGGCGCCAAAGAGCCTTGGGCGATGTCGTTCGGCTATGTTCCGGATTCAAAGCTGTTGTCCAAGGTGCCCATCCCAGAGCCGGGGATGAGCCTTTTGCCCAAGGGGGCCAAGATCAAATCGGTGGACCCGGATGTCTGACCAGTTTTGTTCGCTGCCATCGGGTATCCGCCTGTGCTACCGGACTTATGGAACCGGCACGCCGATTGTGCTGATTGCCGGGATCACCCTGCAATTGCATTCTTGGCCACAGCCCTTGATCGACGCCTTGGTGGAGGCCGGTTTTCAGCCCATTGTTTTTGACAACCGCGATTGTGGCCGGTCGAGTTTTCCCGACACCGAACCGCCTGCGTTTTGGCGGCTGGCCGTCAACCGGGTGCCCAAAGGGCAATACACGCTGACTGATATGGCCAATGATACGGTTGGTCTGATGGATACCTCGGGCTGGAAAAAGCGCCTGTCGTCGGGATGTCGATGGGCGGGATGATCGCTCAGACGGTTGCCGCCACCTATCCGGATCGCGTCGCGTCGCTTGTTTCGATCTTTTCGACCACGGGCGCGATGAATGTTGGGCAGCCAACGTTGCAGATGAAAATAAGGTTGGCCAAACCGATGCCGCGACACGTCGACGGTGCGGTGGCAAAGTTTCTGGACGATGTTCAATACCTGCAAGGCACGCAGCATCCCGCCAATCTGGAGCGATGGGAAACCTATCTGCGCGAGGCGATCCGGCGGGCAGAAGGTGACGGTCGAGCGGATCTGCTGCGACAGGCGGCAGCGATTATTGGATCAGGCAACCGCACAAAGTCGCTGAAGTACATCACGGCACCGACACTGGTCATTCACGGGGACCGGGACCGCATCGTCGCGCCGAGCGGAGGCAAAGCAACGGCGGCCGCCATCCCCAACGCGACATTCACAGAGATCAAAGGCATGGGACATGATTTGGCAGACAGCCTTGCGCCTCGACTGACCGAGTTAATTGCGCACCATGTTGGATCTGCGGCATGACGTTTCGCGGTAAAACCGTCGTCATCACCGGAGCGGCCAGTGGGATTGGCAAAGCCTTGGCCGAGCAATTGGCGCGGGACGGCGCAAAGCTCGCCCTGACCGATTGGAACGCCGACGCCTTGGCAGAGGTATCAAATGCCCTGACCGATTGGAACGCCGACGCCTTGGCAGAGGTATCAAATGCCCTGACCGCACAAGGCGCAGAGGTGTTTACGCGCCCATTCGACATCAGTGACAACAAAGCCGTCATAGCGTTCGCGGATGCGGTGAAAACCCGGTTTGGGATTATCCACCAACTCTACAATGTGGCGGGCATCGCGTCTTATGAACAAGGTGTGTTGGCCACCGACCCGGCCGAATTCGAGCGGGTGATGAACATCAATTTCTGGGGTGTGGTCCATGGGACAAAGGCCTTTCTGCCCCATCTGATCGAGAGCGGAGACGCCGCTCTGATCAATATCTCCAGCTTGTTTGGCCTCTACGCCCATACGCCCGGTTTGGCATATGTATCAGCCAAGTTCGCCGTGCGCGGGTTTACCGAAAGCGTCGATGCAGAGATGCGGTCACATGGACACAAGGTTCATGTGCTGGTCGTACATCCCGGCGGTGTCGCCACCAATATCGTGAACAACATGGCCGCAACGGCGAAAGAGGGTGCCGACGCCCGGACCCAATTTGAAATTGAACAGGCCCGTCAGGTTGCCAACAAGATCATCAACGTTGCCAGGCCAGAAGAGGCGGCAAATCAGATTCTGCGTGCGGTGCGCAAAAGGCGTCCTAGGCTGGTGATCACAACGCAGGCAAAACTTGTCGATTTTGCAATTCGTTTGTTTCCACAATGGCACACGCGCATGGTGGCTTGGCAGGAAAAACGCAATCTGGCAGCCGTCGAAAAGCGGATTTCCAAAGGATGAAACCCCGGGCTTTCCGCACCGCTCAAAAAGACCCCGGTCAGTCTTCGATCACGCCCAACAGCCCGTCTGAGTCCAAGACAATGACACGGCCGTATGCGAGTTCGATCCACCCTGCGGCCGCAAACTCTCCCAAGTACGCGGATACTTTTGACAATGCGAGGTTCGCGATACCGGCGATGTCCTGCTGGCTTGCATATACGACAGAGCTTTCGGCGGCCCCCTGAATAATACCGCGCCGCCCGGACAGCCGCAGGATCGCTGCAGCCAGCCGCTTGTGGCCGGTCCTTAGCGCCAGATCATTCGCGGCCGACATGGCCAGCACTTGGTTCATTGCCGTCAACCGGGCCAGTGCTTCCCACAGGACGGGAAAGCGCGTGGCCAATTCCCGATATTTATCAAAATGCACGCGGAAAACATCAGTTCGACCGCTCGCGCTCATTTCGACCAACCCGGGCGTCTTCAAGACAAGTTCCGCCTCGCCCAGCCATGCACCCGGATGATGAATATGACCGAGCACGGCGTCCATTTCATTCATGGCGACCAGTACTTTCACGCGACCCGAACGGACGGCCCAAAGCCAGTTTTGGGATCCACCAAGTGAATACAGAATTTCCTTATCTCGGTACTGTCGCAGTTCTCCGGCTGATTTCAGAGCGGCCACAGCCTCTGCTTCGACGCCGTGCAACCAGGCGGATGAAAAGACATCATATTCCATTTTCACATTATGGCCGATATTGCACCATAGGGGACAGTCTTGATTGTTAACTTTGTGCAATAAATTTGGTGCGCGCCGGATGAAACAGCTTTAGCGCCAGCCGCGAAGGTCAAATCCTCGTTTTCCGGCGCCCGGTTCAGGAATGTCGAAAGGAACCAAATGTCATTGTCTTGGGTTCATCAAATTAAATGCGCGACATGCGTCGGGATTTCGGTTGCAACGGCTCTTTTCGCTCCGGCGGGACACGCGGTCGAAGGCGGGATTGGCCATTATTGGCTGGGCACCCGCGATACTTTTTCCGGGTTTGTTGCGGAACCGGGCACGTATACGGGTATTTCGTATGACTACCTCAGCGGAAGTGTCGAAGGGTTGTCCGTTGGCGGATTGTCGATTTTGGCAGACAGTGATTTGACGATCAATATGATCCGTTTGAACGTGACGCAGGTGTTCGATGCACAAGTGTTTGGCGGAACGCCAGCGGTCGATCTGACAATCCCGATCTTGTCGAATGAGCTTGCCTTTACGACGGTTTCACCGCCCATTCCGGGGGCCCAAATCGATGACACGACGTCTGGCATCGGTGATCTGACGTTTACAGGTCTGGTGGGCTGGCATCGTGACAACCTTCACTACAACGCGGGTTTGTCGATTTATGCCCCAACAGGGGGCTATGACACCGCAAC
Organism: Paracoccaceae bacterium; assembly: GCA_965198725.1. Lineage (GTDB taxonomy): Bacteria > Pseudomonadota > Alphaproteobacteria > Rhodobacterales > Rhodobacteraceae > CBDAPX01. The sequence continues at coordinate 573,245 of CBDAPX010000001.1, read as the reverse complement.
TGTGGATGTCGCCAACCGGACCATAGACGCGATATCCGTTGGCAAAAATGTTTGGGCCTTTCAGCCTTTCGTGGCCGCGACATGGTTCAATCCAACAACTGGCCTCGAGGCCTCTGGCGCGGCCAGTTTTGTATTCAGCACCCGCAACGATGCCACAGATTATCAATCTGCGCCGGCGTTTCAGCTTGAAGGTGCCGTCGTTCAACGGTTGCCATCAGGTTGGGGATTTGGCTTGACCGGCTATACATATCAGCAGCTCAGCGATGACAGCGGGTCAGGGGCCGATACCTATCGAGCCGCGTTGGGGACTGACAGCCTGCGGGCCGGTGTTCATGGCGCTGGTCCAATCGTGACCTATTCTGGTGGCAGCCTGTTCGGAGGCGATTTGTCGATGAAGATCAAATACACCCACGAATTCGGCGCAAAACGACGGTTCGAAAGCAATGTCCTGACCGCAAACCTGACGCTGGCCTTCTAAACGAAAAAGCCCCGACACGGGGTCGGGGCTTTTCTTATTGCAGAATTGAGACTGATTTATTCGTCAGCCGCTTCTTCTTTCTTTTTCTCCGGAACGATCTCTTCGCCGGTTTCCTGATCGACAACTTTCATCGACAGGCGCACCTTGCCGCGATCGTCAAAGCCCAAGAGCTTGACTTTCACTTCCTGACCTTCTTTCAGAACATCCGAAGGGTGGTTCAGGCGACGGTTTTCGATCTGGGACACGTGGACCAGACCGTCACGCTTGCCAAAGAAGTTCACAAAGGCGCCGAAATCGACGATCTTCACGACTTTGCCGGTGTAGATCATGCCTTCTTCGGGTTCGGCCACGATCGAATAGATCATGTCATAGGCCTTCTTGATCGACTCGCCATCAGGCGACGCGATCTTGATGACACCATCATCATTGATGTCGACCTTGGCGCCCGAGGTTTCCACGATCTCGCGGATGACTTTACCGCCGGATCCGATCACTTCGCGGATCTTGTCAGTTGGGATGTTCATGGTCTCGATGCGTGGTGCGTGGACCGAGAATTCGTTCGCACCAGTGATGGCTTTGGCCATTTCGCCCAGGATATGCATCCGGCCGTCTTTGGCCTGTGCCAGCGCCTGTTGCATGATCGCCGGGGTGATGCCCGCAACCTTGATGTCCATCTGGAGCGAGGTGATGCCGTTTTCGGTACCCGCCACCTTGAAGTCCATGTCGCCCAGGTGATCTTCGTCACCCAGAATATCGGTAAGAACGGCATAGGATCCGTCATCTTCCAGGATCAGGCCCATTGCAACACCGGCCACTGGTGCTTTCAACGGAACGCCCGCATCCATCATGGACAAGGACCCACCACAGACCGACGCCATCGACGACGAACCGTTGGATTCTGTGATCTCGGACACCACGCGGATGGTGTAGGGGAAATCAGTCGGAGCCGGCAGAACCGCCTGCAGCGCGCGCCATGCCAGTTTGCCGTGGCCAATCTCACGACGACCGGGCGAACCCACGCGACCCACTTCACCAACCGAATAGGGCGGGAAGTTGTAGTGCAGCAAGAAGTTGGATTTGAAGTTGCCGTGCAGCGCGTCGATGAATTGCTCATCGTCGCCAGTGCCCAGAGTGGTCACAACCAAACCTTGGGTTTCGCCGCGTGTGAACAGGGCCGAACCGTGGGTCCTCGGCAAAAGGCCGGTTTCAGATTCGATGGCCCGAACATCCGTGGTGGACCGACCGTCGATCCGCGTACCGCCTTTGACAACATCTCCACGCAGAATGCCTGCTTCCAGCTTTTTCATCGCGGAACCCAGGTTGGCATCCGCCAGCTGGTCTTCGGTCAGCGCGGCCTTGATGGCCTCGCGCGCCGCGCCCACGGCTGTAGTACGTTCCTGTTTGTCGGTCAGAGCAAAAGCTGCGCGCATCTGGGTGTCACCGGCGGCCGTAACTGCTTCGTACAAGTCAGCATAATCCGGTGCGGCAAACTCGAACGGCTCGTTTGCGGCGTCTTCGGCAAGATCGATGATCAGGTCGATGACCGGTTGGATTTGCTCATGCGCAAAGGTCACGGCACCCAGCATTTCGGCTTCGGTCAGCTCATATGCTTCGGATTCGACCATCATCACGGCGTCTTTGGTACCGGCCACAACCAGGTCCAGACGCTGCTCCGGGTTCAGGCGCAGGTCCTGCATGTCGTCGACGGTTGGGTTCAGAACGTATTCGCCGTCCACAAAACCAACACGGGCGCCGGCGATCGGGCCCATGAACGGTGCGCCTGACAGGGTCAGAGCGGCCGAAGCTGCGATCATTGCAACGATGTCCGGGTCGTTGACCAAGTCATGGCTGAGCACGGTGCACATCACCAGCACTTCGTTTTTGAAGCCGCTTACGAACAGCGGGCGGATCGGACGGTCGATCAGGCGCGCGGTCAGGGTTTCTTTTTCCGTGGGGCGCGCTTCGCGCTTGAAAAAGCCGCCGGGGATTTTACCCGCAGCGTAGTATTTCTCTTGGTAATGCACGGTCAGAGGGAAGAAATCCTGCCCCTCTTTCATCGACTTTGCAAAAGTCACGTTGGCCATGACACTGGTTTCGCCCAGCGTGGCGATCACGGTGCCGTCGGCCTGACGGGCAACCTTGCCCGTTTCCAGTGTGAGCGTTTCTTCGCCCCACTGCATCGATTTTTTCGTTTCGGTAAACATCTAGCGTATCCTAAGTGGGAGCACTCCCAGGCGTATCCCGGGTCTCCCGTTGAAATGGCGGCCCCATTGCCGCCGACCCCTGATATCTTTCTTGCGGACGCCGGGGTCTGTGGCGCCTCGTCTCAGATACAGCGCCCATACAGCAGAACTTCAGAGAATGAAAGAGGATGCAGGTCAGGCCGCCGTTTCGCTGACCTGGTCGCGGGACAACATGGTTTGTTCAGCGAGATCCAGCCGTCGCAGCGCGTCGACAGGGTCTTGTCCTTGTGACAGTGCCTTGTTCCAGATGCGCAAGCAGGATTGCGGCGACCATGGCAGCTTCGCGTCCCGCATCCAACGTCGTAGATCAGGCGGCAAAGCATCATAGGCCGACATCGTGCATCCTGACCGGCGGCGTTTCCGAAGTGATGAGTTTTGATTTCGAGCGGATATCATTTCGGGTCGCATATGTTACGTTATTACGTAACAAATATAGTTGTACGCGATGCTCCGCAACCAAATGGCCCGCATAATAACTTGATGTCACATCGATCGATCTGTTGTCTAATTTACGCCAGTTTTTCCTGCTAACCGGAAATCAAGCGTTAACAACACTGCATCACTTTTGAACCAGGATCACTTCGGTGCGCACAATACTCGTTTTGATTTGCTTTTTCTTTTCGGTGACAGCTTGCTCGGACGGAGCGCCGCAGCAGGGGCCTGCACGGATTTTGGTCATGGGCGATTCCATGATGGTTTGGCACAGTACTTCCGGGCGCTCGATTTCACATGTGCTGTCGAAAGAGATGGACCAACCGGTTGATAACAACGCAGTGACGGCCGCCCGGGTCCTATATGCTTTGCCGGTGACGGGGGCCTTGGGCTTGCGGATTCCAAACCAGTTCGTTTCCGGCGATTGGGATTGGATTGTGCTGAACGGCGGAGGCAACGATCTGTGGCTTGGCTGTGGCTGTCACCGGTGTCATAGAACAATGAAACGGATGATCGCGCAGGATGGCCGGTCCGGAAAAATACCCGAGCTGATCGATAAGCTGCGTTCAAGCGGGGCGAAGGTTGTGTACGTAGGGTATTTGCGAAGCCCGGGGGTTGATTCAATAATTGAAAACTGCCGCGATGATGGCGATGATGGCGATGATGGCGATGATGGCGATGATGGCGATGATGGCGATGATGGCGATGATGGCGATGAACTGGACCGCCGTGTCTCAGCAATGGCCGAGCTTGATGACGGTTTGTTCTTTTTGTCGAACGCTGACTTGGTGCCCTATGGTGATCGATCTTTTCACGCCGCTGACATGATCCATCCGTCATTGAAGGCAAGTGATGCGATTGCCGGCCGGATTGCTCACATCATCCGTGAACAACAAGCATTGGCGGCGCCAGAGACTGCAGCTCAACAAAAAAACGCCCGCTAGGCATCCAGCGGGCGTCTAAAGGATCGGAAAGATCTCGCTTTAGCGGCGCAGACCCAAGCGTTTGATCAGGTCCTGATAACGCGCTTCTTCTTTACCGTTGAGGTAGTCCAGCAGCTTCCGACGCTGTGCAACCATTTTGAGCAGGCCGCGACGGCCGTGGTTGTCTTTTTTGTGGGTCTTGAAGTGTTCTGTCAGTGTCGCGATGCGCGAGCTCAGAATGGCAACTTGAACCTCGGGCGAACCTGTGTCGCCGTCTTTGGTTCCGTATTCTTTCATCACGCGTGCTTTTTCTTCAGCAGTAATCGACATCGGGGTCTCCTTTTGGGTTAGAGTGAATGGCGCAGGCCGGGATGTCGTCCAGCACAGGCCCATGGAGAGGTTTACGATCAGGTCGGCATGGGCCGAGTCCTGACCGGATGCGCGCGTATACGGGTTAATCGGCACAAAGAAAAGAGGTTTTGAACGTTTTTAACGGTGCCGCCTAGGCCACTTGTTGCTCTGGCATGGTAATCTCGGACTGATCCACGACGATAATGTCCTCGGCAACCAACCCATCGGCATCGGTCAAGGTCAGCACGGTTTGACCATCCACGACGATGGACGTTTCGCCGGTATCCGATTCGATCAACTCTATTTCGGGATCGGGGTTTGATTGCAGGTCCCAAACCACGACAAACTGATCCTCGGCATCGTTGTAATCCATCATTCGGGCTGCATCATCTGCACCGGTCATAACGTCATCGCCTGCGCCACCGAACAGCGTATCTTCGCCGTCTCCGCCCCACAGCGTGTCATTGTGCAAACCGCCGTGAGCCGCGTCGTCGCCATCCCCGCCATTCAGGTGATCGTCACCAGCTGATCCTTGCAACATATCGGCCCCTTGGCCGCCGATCAGCAGGTCCGAACCGTTGTGCCCGAACACTGAATCGTCGCCCGTTCCCCCGATCAGCGTGTCGTCTCCATCGTTGCCATGCAGCGTGTCATCGCCCTGATCGCCTTCGATCTGATCGTGGCCGTCCGCGCCATAGAGGTCATCGTCCCCTGCGCCGCCTTGCACGGTGTCGTTCCCGTCATAGCCGTTGATTTGGTCGTTGCCAGTGTCGCCGGATATCGCGTCATCGGTGTTGGTGCCGCTCAAAATGTCGCCAGGGCCAGCTTCGACGTCTGACCCCGCATCGGAATCCAACGACCCGTCGTCAATCTCATCCATGTCCTCATCTTCGATGGGGTCGACGTCATCCCCGACCGACACAAAGGCGGCTGCTCCAACCGCCATAAGACTCATTAGACCTGCGAATATAAGCATTGCACACTACCGTTTCTTCCGACCCACCTACCCGCGGATAGCAAGGCACAGAGACACGCTTTGCGTCAAAGTCTTTTGAATCAATTGGTTAACAGGACCAAGGCTCTGGCTGTTGTGCATATGCGATGTACAGGGGATGCTTGGGGTGTCCGGCTTGTGACAGGCCCAGATGCCAAAGCGGATGGTCTTGCGCCCGCAGCAACCGTTCGACCGCTGGTCCCCGGTCCAAATGCGCGCCATGCGTGCCCCAGGCGCATATGACCTGATCGGCCCACGACGCGCTGTCCAGGATCGCAGCGTCATTCTCAGGCCCGATCGGGTCTGCCGCCGCGCGCATTTTGCGCGGGTCCGTATCGCGCCATGCAAAAATGTTCGTCACCTGAAACGCCCCGAACCCCAGCGCGCGAGCGCGGCGCTCGCATCTTTCAACTGTCGGGTCGTTCTGAACCTCTGTCGCCGTGGACGGGTTCAGCATGACAAAGGCCGCCTTTTGCCCCGATGGGTCCCAAATCCGTGTCAGACTATAGCGATAGCGTTCGCAATCGGAATAGACTGCAATGGACGGGGCATCGCCCTTGGTATGGCGTCGGGTGATCATGTGCCGTGCTGGAACACGCGGCTGGGTTGCAGTTCCCCGGCCTTATAGATGCCAACGGCCACCGCCCGGCCATCATACGAGGCCCAGCATTCCTCGCCATATTCGGCATCCGAAGCCAACACCATGCCCGGGTTCCCATTGCGCAGACGAACAGCGCCTTCCGCCGTGCACCGCAGTTCTTTCAAACCTTGCAAGCCGTCTTCGACTGGGCGCAAATACGAGTCTAATTCTGGCGTTTTTGCCAGTTCTTCGACCGTTTCAAGGCTTAGCCCATCTTGCGCCTCAAAGGGTCCAGACCAGATCCGGCGCAGTTCTTTGACGTGACCATAACAGCCCAAAGCCCCCCCAAGGTCCCGCGCGATTGACCGCACGTACCCACCTTTTCCGCAGGTCATTTCAAGCACCGCATGGTCTGCATCCGGGCGATCCGTCAGCAACAATTCCTCGACCCAAAGCGGGCGCGCCGCAATCTCAATATCCTCGCCATCCCGCGCGAGTTTATAGGCGCGCTGACCATCGATTTTGACGGCAGAGAATTTGGGCGGCACCTGTTCGATATCGCCGATGAAGGGCAACAGGGCGTTCTTGATGTCATCATCCGTTGGCCGCACGTCCGACGTTGCGATAACCTCGCCTTCGGCGTCATCCGTATTGGTTGCCTGCCCGAACCGCACCGTAAATTCATAAGCTTTCAGCGCGTCGGTTATGTAAGGTACCGTTTTGGTGGCCTCGCCAAGTGCGACGGCTAAAACGCCGGTGGCTTCGGGATCAAGGGTGCCCGCATGACCGGCCTTTTTCGCGCCAAAGGCCCAGCGCACCTTGTTGACCACCGCGGTTGAAGTGGGACCAGCCGGTTTGTCGATCACCAGCCAACCGGAAATATCACGTCCTTTGCGCGCCATGCCTGACCTTCTCTGTTTGAAGAGGGCGGAGACCTAGACCAAGTGCTGTCATCCGTCAACGCGTCCGGTCAAGACTGCGGCACAACGATGCCGACAATTGGTCCCATTCGAAAACCCGCGTCGCTGCGACCCAGGTCAGGCGCATGCAGCCGAGAAATATTGCCATCGAAATAGAGCGCGCTGGGCAGATTCAGACCGTCACGAAACAGGCTGCCAAACTGGTGGAAAGTCACCGGGACGCGTGAGATCGCAAAAATGATCTTTTGACCGTCGCCGCTGGTGCCGACCCCATTGCGGATAAATCGGGAAGTGCTGTCTGGCAGAAACCGGGGATGGATATCGCCGTCGATGACCAGCATTGGGCCCGATTGCGTTGCGTATGTGCAATCGGGCGACTGACGCTCAAACGTGAGCGTTTCGATCACGTCGACACGCGCCTCTTGGATACAGAAAACGCCATTGGGTAACAGGCCGAAATTGCCGGGACCGGCTGATGTGACCAGTCGCATTTCTTCATCCGCGCCTTCGCGATAAAGGCCAACGGGCGCGCGATCTTCGTGATACATGCCAGCGTTCATGCCAAAGCTCAGCATTTCGCCGGTCTGGTTCAGAACGTTATCGACAGCCGTGAAATGCCCTAATGGGCGGTCCTGTTCGTCGTAAAGAAACAGGCGCAGGTCTTCGGCGGCTTGCGCTTCGCAGATGGTGAACGGAATGTCGTCATATCGAATATTCTGGCACGTCACGGCCGATGCGCTGCTGGCCGCAATGGTGAAGAAAAGAGCCAGCGCCAGCCGGATCACTTTTCCACATCGCGGCGGACCGCGTCCTGACTGAACATGCGCCGCGTGTCGTCGAGGCGGTCAAAGGTTTCATCAATCTGAAAGCGCAATTCGGGTGAGAATTTGAGAGTCAGCTTCTTGGATACCGCGCGCCGCAGTTCATTTTTGTTCCGCGCCAGAAGGCCAATGACATCTTCTTGTCCCTGACCGCCCAAAGGCAACACATAGGCTGTTGCGACCTTCAAATCGGGGCTGGTGCGCACTTCGCCAACCGTGATGGACATTCGGTTCAGTTCCGGGTCATGGACGTCGCCACGTGCCAGTACATCCGACAATGTGCGCCGGATCAATTCGCCCACGCGCAGCTGACGCTGCGACGGGCCGGGACCATCATGAAACTTGTTCTTTGCCATGTCTGTCCCATACGCCCTCTGCTGACCTTTGCCAAGCGGCGGACAGTTGGGTAAAGGGGCAGAAAGCGAAGTGATGGAGAGCTTTCATGTCGGATCTGCCGGGAATTGTTGTGACAGGTGCGTCTGGCCGAATGGGTCAGATGCTCACGCGTATTCTTCAGGACAGCGACAAGGCCAAATTGGTCGGGGCCGTGGAACGCACAGGACACGATTGGGTCGGTCAGGACATAGGTGTTGCCATGGGCGGCGCGCCGATGGGTGTGTCGGTGACGGATGACCCGCTTGAAGCGTTTGCCAAGGCGCAAGCCGTCATCGATTTCACCGCGCCCGCCGCCACGCTTGAATTCGCGGCACTGGCGGCACAGGCGCGGGCGGTCCACGTCATCGGCACAACCGGTATGTCCGCTGACGAGATTGCGGCGCTGGCCCCGGCAGCGCGCCATTCCGTGCAGATCCGCGCTGGGAATATGAGCCTGGGCGTCAACCTGTTGGTTCAGCTGACAAAACGGGTTGCGGCGGCCTTGGATGACGATTTCGATATCGAGGTGATCGAGGCGCATCACAACCAAAAGGTCGACGCCCCATCCGGGACGGCATTGATGCTGGGAGAGGCCGCTGCCGAAGGGCGCGGCGTGTCTTTGGAAGATATGTCGGATCGCGGACGGGACGGGATCACGGGTGCGCGACAGAAGGGCAAGATCGGCTTTACGGCCATCCGCGGCGGCGACATCGTGGGCGAACATGACGTTCTGTTCGCAGCCACCGGGGAACGGATCACATTGCGTCACGTCGCATCGGATCGTGCTGTTTTTGTGCGTGGCGCACTGAAGGCTGCGCTGTGGGGTCAGGATAAGGCCCCGGGTCAGTATGATATGGTGGATGTTCTCGGCCTGTGACCATCCGGCAAAAATCTGCCAACGTGGCGGACTTTTTGCCGTGACTTAAGTGATCCAAAACCTGTTTCTGCGCGTAATCCGGTTATTGAATACGAACACCGGAACAGCGTTATGGCACTCAGATCTCTATTTGCCTCATTCCTGATGATCAGTCTCGCATCAACTGCGGGGGCTGAATTTGCCAAGATTGATAACAAAGCCGCGTTCACACAGGTCGTCTCTGGAAAGACGCTGACGCGGCCGTTGGTCAAGCTGCAGGTGTCGCCGCAAGGCGCGATCAGTGGCAAGGGAATGCGCTGGGATGTCACTGGTCAATGGACCTGGCAGAACGGCTATTTCTGCCGCGATCTTTACTGGGGCGGCAGCGACCTGGGCCATAACTGTCAGGAAGTGCGCATTAACGGCGACAGCATCCGCTTCACCTCCGATCGTGGACGTGGCCAGTATGCAGATTTCCGGCTGCGCTGATCAAAAGTCGATCGCCAAGCCTTTCTTTTCCCAATCGCCGTAACGAACCGGTTCCGGCCCGTCGCGCCCGCCTAACTCTTTCGGCATCTCTTTTTCTGCCGCATCAGCCGCTTTGCGCCGCGCCGCTGCTTCGGCCAAGGCGCGTTTTGCTGCGGGGGGCAGCGTTTCGGGATCATATGCCGGTGTGTCGTCGGTCATGCCGGGTTCCTTTGCCGATTACGCCTTGATATACGCGAGGTTCCATTTTCGGCAAGGTCAGTGCGTTGAGCAAACAGACGAATTCAGGGCAGAATTTTTTGCCCGCCAAGGCGAACGCGCGGCAAGCGGCCGTGTATCTTCTGGATGAGATCCTTGGAAAGGGGCGCTTGATGGCGGAATGCCTGAACGGTCGCGCCTTTCAAAAACTGCCGGTTGATATCCGCGCGCAGGCACAACGCCTCGCCAACGAGACCCTGCGCGGGATGGAGCGTGCGGATCGTCTTTTGGAAAGCCATCTGCGTCGACCACCGCCGCTGACGGTGATGAACGTGCTGCGCGTTGGAACGGTAGAGCTGTGCACCGGCGGTGCGGCGCATGGGGTCGTCAACAGCATGGTGAACCTTGTGGGTGGCCACCGACAGCATGCGCGCCTGAAGGGTCTGGTGAACGCGGTTTTACGAAAGGTTGTCGCGGAAGGACCCGAAGCCTGGCCAAAAATGCGTGTGCCTCGCTTGCCCGATTGGCTGCGCGAGCCGTTGTCCGAGGCATGGGGCGCACCGGCCATTGCCGCAATTGAAGCCGCTCATTTTGCCGGTGCGCCGCTGGACATTACGAAAAAGGCAAATGTGGATTTGGCAAAAGCGTTGGACGCCCAAATCACACCAACCGGTTCCTTGCGCCGGTCGTCTGGTGGGCAGGTGTCGAAACTGCCCGGCTTTGACGACGGTCAATGGTGGGTTCAGGATGCCGCTGCTGCTTTGCCGGCGCGTATTCTGAATGCGCAGCCGGGTGAAAAGCTACTGGATCTCTGCGCCGCACCAGGCGGCAAAACACTGCAACTGGCAGCCGTGGGCGCGGATGTCACCGCGCTCGACATATCTGAAGGCCGAATGGCGCGGGTGACCGAAAACCTGAACCGCACGGGTCTGTCCGCAAATATTGTCGTTGGCGATGCGCTGACTTATGACGCGGGTCCGTTTGATGCCATTTTGTTGGATGCGCCCTGTTCCGCCACAGGCACCATCCGCCGCCATCCGGATTTGCCCTATGCCAAGGATGGCAGCGAGTTTTACGAACTGATTATGCTTCAGTCTCGCATGCTGGATCAGGCGTGGACATTGCTGCGTCCCGGTGGGCGGATGGTATTTTGTACCTGTTCGTTGCTGCCTGACGAAGGCGAAGTGCAAATCGAAGAGGCGTTGACCAGACATCCGGACATGCGTGTGGACCCAACAGCACTGAAATTGCCCGGCATCTTGCCCGATTGGGTCACGGAAGAGGGCGGTTTGCGCCTGCGGCCAGATTATTGGGCGGATATCGGTGGGATGGACGGTTTCTATATGGCGTGCCTCATCAAATCTAATTGACCTGTTTCAATCGGTGACTCCTGCGTCAACTCGGGCTACAGTGCACGAAAACGCCGTGAGAGCGTCAGAGAGGCACAGGGCATGTCCAGCTCAGATAATTTTGCTGCGCGTCGCGTTCGGTTTTTGAACCGATTTTATGCGCGTCGAAGCCGCTGGCAAAAGTCGGCGCTCGGGTTCGTGTCTTCGCCGGAACCTCGGACAATTGGCAGCTTTGCGCGCGGCCGTCAGTTGGTCGCCGGCAACCTGATGTTTGCGGGGTACCTCGTCGAACGAACAGAACGGTCGGTATGGGACGTCGACGCACCAGACATGGCGTTTGAGGCCGAACGCCAGGGGTTTGCCTGGCTCGATGATTTGGCCGCCGTTGGCGATCATGCGGCGCGAACAAAGGCGCAGGCATGGCTGTGGGACTGGATCGAAACTTATGGGGAAGGTGTCGGACCGGGTTGGACACCGGACCTGACAGGCCGACGGGTGATCCGATGGATCAACCACGCGCTGTTTCTCTTGCGGGGGCAGGTATCTGAAGACAGCGTTGCCTTTTACCGGTCCTTGTCCCGGCAGACGTGGTTCCTGTCGAAACGATGGCGCGCCGCCGCGCCGGGGCTGCCGCGGTTCGAAGCCTTGGCCGGCTTGATCTATGCCGGGCAGGCGATCGAGGGCATGGAGGTTCTGTCCGAGCCCGCGATTAATGCGCTGGCGCGCGAATGTGACGAACAAATCGACGCGCAAGGCGGATTGCCAACCAGAAATCCCGAAGAGCTTTTAGAGATGTTCACGCTACTCAGTTGGGTATCTGCAGCTTTGACAGAACGCGGACGTCCTGTGCCTGGGGCGCATGTCAGCGCAATAGAACGGATTGCCCCCACTCTGCGCACTTTGCGTCACGCGGATGGTGGGCTCGCCCGGTTTCACGGTGGCGGCCGGGGGCTGGACGGGCGATTGGACCACGCGTTGGCCGCCAGCATGGTTAAAACTCGACACTCTGATGGTCTATCCATGGGGTTTGCGCGTCTTAGCGCAGGACGGACCAGCGTTATCATTGATGCTAACCCGCCGCCCATTGGGCCTGCCTCGACCAACGCTCATGCCTCAACACTTGCGTTCGAGCTGACTTCGGGACGCCGCCCCTTGGTGGTAAATTGCGGTTCAGGTGTGTCGTTCGGATCAGAATGGCGTCGCGCTGGACGTGCCACCCCGTCCCATTCCACCCTGTGTCTTGATGGGTTTTCGAGCGCGCGCCTGGCCGAGACGCCATCTGAACCGGGTCAGGAAAAACTGGTGGATGGACCGCGACATGTCCCAATTGAAATAGGGTCTATTTCTGACGGTACGCGGTTTCAGGGTGGGCATGACGGTTATCTCAAAAGCCACGGGCTGACGCAGGCGCGCACGCTGGAACTAAGCCATGATGGTCGCGGTCTTGCTGGCGAAGACATGCTTTTGGCCATCGACGATCCGGCCAAACGACTGTTTGACAAGGCTGTCGATGCCTCAAAGCTGACCGGGATACCCTTTGCACTGCGGTTCCACCTCCACCCCGAGGTTGATGCGACTGTGGATCTTGGCGGTGCAGCCGTGTCCATGGCGCTCAAAAGCGGTGAAATCTGGGTGTTCCGGCACGATGGTCGCGGTCAATTGGCGCTGGAATTGAGCGTTTACCTTGAAAAAGGCCGGCTGAAACCGCGTGCATCGAAACAAATCGTGCTTTCCGGCCATGCTTTGGACTATGCGACACGGATGCGCTGGTCATTGTCGAAACCGCAGGATACAGCACTGGCCATCCGCGACCTGGCTTAGTGACGGCTGGGCGAACACGACAGACGACACCGACAGGAGCCACCATGACCTCGCTGCAGCCGATCCGCCGCGCATTGATCTCTGTTTCCGATAAATCCGGATTAACCGAACTGGGTGCCGCTCTGGCCGAAAGGGGCGTCGAATTGGTCAGCACCGGCGGCACAGCGGCTGCGTTGCGTGCCGCGGGCCTGACCGTGCGGGATGTTTCAGAGCTGACCAGTTTTCCCGAAATGATGGATGGTCGGGTCAAAACACTTCATCCGATGGTGCATGGTGGCTTGCTGGCGCTGCGCGACAACGCCGATCATCAGGCGGCGATGGACGCACATGACATTCAGGAAATCGATCTTTTGGTGGTCAACCTCTATCCGTTCGAGGCCACGGTGGCCTCTGGCGCGGGGTATGACGACTGTATCGAGAATATCGACATCGGCGGTCCCGCTATGATCCGCGCGGCGTCCAAGAACCACGGGTTTGTGACGGTTGTTGTTGATACCCAGGATTATGCCGGCCTGTTGGCAGAGCTCGACGAAAACGACGGGGCCACGACCTATGCCTTCCGTCAAAAAATGGCGCAAACCGCCTATGCCAGAACCGCGGCTTATGACGCGGCTGTATCTGGTTGGATGGCATCCGCGATTGGGGAGCCAGCCCCACGGCGGCGCACCGTCCCGGGGACGCTGGCGCAGACACTGCGCTATGGCGAAAACCCGCATCAACAAGCGGCATTTTATGTCGATGGGACAGACCGCCCCGGCGTGGCCAGCGCGCAGCAGCTTCAGGGTAAAGAGCTAAGCTATAACAATATCAACGACACCGATGCAGCCTTTGAATTGGCCAGCGAGTTTCGGGCGGCCGATGGACCGGCTTGTGCGATCATCAAGCACGCCAACCCTTGTGGTGTTGCACGGGGTGAGACGCTGAAAGATGCCTATGCCCGGGCATTTAATTGTGACCGGACCAGCGCCTTTGGCGGTATCATTGCCGTCAACCATCCTTTGGATGGTGCAACGGCCCGCGACATGACCCAGATCATGACGGAGGTCGTGATCGCCCCTGACGCAGATGACGAAGCCAAAGAGGTGTTTGCCGGCAAAAAGAACCTGCGCCTGTTGGTGACAGGTGCCATGGCGGACCCGGCTGCTTCAGCGCTGTATGTCAAACAGGTTGCGGGTGGTCTGCTGGTGCAGGACAAGGACAATGGCCTGATTACCTCTGACGATCTTAAAGTCGTAACCGACCGCGCGCCAACCGACGCGGAACTGGCCGATCTGCTGTTTGCATGGTCCGTTGCAAAGCACGTCAAATCCAATGCGATCGTCTATGCCAAAGGTGGCGCGACCGTTGGGATCGGTGCGGGGCAGATGAGCCGCGTCGACAGCTGCCGCATTGCGGCTCGCAAGTCAGAAGACATGTCCGAAGTTCTCGGCTTGGCCGAACCCACCACCATTGGGTCCGTGGTCGCGTCTGATGCTTTCTTTCCGTTCGCTGACGGGTTGCTGACAGCGGCCAACGCCGGTGCAACGGCGGTTATTCAACCCGGCGGATCCATGCGAGATGCCGAGGTGATTGCGGCGGCAAATGAGGCTGGTTTGGCCATGGTCTTTACCGGTATGCGGCATTTCCGGCACTGATGTCTTCTGTCTGGCGCCCATATCTACTGGCGGGTGGTCTGGCGTTGCTGCTCGATCAGTTGAGCAAATACATCGTGGTGCATGCGATGAACCTGTCGCAGGTCTATGCGATTGATGTTTTGCCACCCATTCTCAACTTTCGGTATGGCGAAAACCGCGGCATCAATTTTGGCCTTTTCAATGACGGGGGGGACGGTTCGCGATGGGTTCTGATCGCGATTTCGCTGACCGTCGTTGCTGGGGTGACCTATTGGATCGGCCGGGGGCACACAGATCGTCGTCTCTACGCCTCTGCCGGACTGCTGGTCGGCGGCGCGTTGGGCAATGTGGCTGACCGATTGCTCTATGGATATGTGCTCGACTTTTTGAACATGTCCTGTTGCGGGGTTCAGAACCCCTTTGTGTTTAACGTGGCGGATGTATTCATTTTTGTCGGCGCGCTTGGCTTGATCGTTTTTGACAGGCCTGACAAGAACGGTGAAAAAAACGCCTCGTGACCTTGGCAGCTGAATGCTGTAAACGGTCATGAAACGGGTTGGAGTGATCAGATGCGTGTTATCCGCGTCTTCATGGTTTTGACGATTGGTTTGGTTCTGTCGGCATGTGCGGATAAGGGCCTGAAACAGATCCGTCCAACAGGGGAAGGTCCGGACGAATTCTTGGTACTTCCAGTAAAGCCGTTACAACAACCTGAAAGCTATGCCGCGCTGCCAGCACCAACGCCGGGAGGCGTGAACCGTGCGGACACCAACCCCAACGGCGAGGCCATTGCGGCCTTGGGCGGAAACGCAAGCCTGGTCAATCCCGGTCAGATCCCGGGATCCGAAGCGAGGTTGGTCACGCAGGCCAGCCGCTATGGTGTTGATTCCTCGATCCGGGGCACGCTTGCGCAGGAAGACGCCGATTTCCGGCGCCGCAAGCAACGCTTTACCAACATTCGTCTGGTGCCGGTAGACCGCTACAACCAAGCCTATCAGGCACAAGCGCTCGATGCGCCGTCTGAGGCGGCCCGCTATCGCGCGGCTGGGGCCATCACGCCGAGTTCGCCGCCGGTTGACTGACGCCGGAACTGCGGGATCCTCACAAAAGCTTTAATGTCTATTGAACCGCGCCGCTGCGACCGTACTTTGTTGCACAGGTTGCAGGAGTGAAAAATGGTTCGTGCTATAACAGCCGTGTTGGTCATGGTTTTTGCCGCGCCTCTTTGGGCGCAGGGCATTTCGGAACGCGTCACTGATTTTAACTTGGACAATGGCATGCAGGTCGTTGTGGTCGAAGACCACCGCGCGCCCGTCGTACAGCATATGGTCTGGTATCGGGCCGGTTCGGCGGATGAGCCGCCGGGCGTATCCGGCGTCGCGCATTTCCTCGAACATCTTCTGTTCAAAGCAACGGACACGCTGGAAGCAGGTGAGCTGTCGGCCACCGTGGCGGCGAATGGCGGTCGCGACAACGCCTTTACCAGCTACGATTACACCGCCTATTTTCAGCGTATCGCAGCGGATCGCCTTGGATTGATGATGCAGATGGAAGCGGATCGGATGGTCAATATCCGACTGACGGAAAGAGACATCGTGACAGAGCGCCAAGTGATCATTGAAGAACGCAATCAGCGGGTCGAAAACCGCCCGCGCGCTCTGTTCGGCGAACAGAAAAATGCCGCCCAATACCTGAACCACGGCTATGGGGTCCCGATCATCGGCTGGATGCATGAAATGGAACAACTGGACATAGAGGACGTGATGGCGTTCTACCGTGAGCACTATGCGCCCAATAATGCGATCTTGATTGTGACCGGCGACGTGACGCCGGAAGAGGTTCGCGCACTGGCCGAAGAACACTATGGCAAAATCCCGGCCAACCCGAATGTCGTCGCACGGGAACGCCGCACAGAGCCGCCGCAAATTGCCGCCCGTCGGGTCGTCTTGAAGGACCCGCGCGTCGCACAGGAGTATGTCAGCCGATCCTATATCGCGCTCGAACGTCAAAGCGGGGATCAGCGCAAGGCCGCGGCCTTGACCTTGCTGGGTGAAGCGCTGGGCGGTTCGACCACGTCCTATCTGGCGGACAAGTTGCAATTCGAAACCCCGGTCGCGGTTTATGCAGGGGCATTCTATCGCGGCACGTCGTTGGATCAGACAACATTTGATGTCGTGATGGTCCCTGCCGAGGGGATATCGCTGCAAGAGGCCGAAGAGGCGATGGATGCCGCATTGGTCAGCTTTGTCGAGGATGGTCTGGAACCGGATCAACTCGACCGCATCAAGATGCAATTGCGCGCCTCTCAGATTTACGCACTGGATGATGTCGACTGGATCGGCAACCGATATGGTCGCGCGTTGTCAAGCGGCCTGACAGTCGAAGACGTACAGGCTTGGCCAGAGATCCTGCAGTCGATCACCGAAGAAGAGATCATTGAGGCGGCCCGTGCCGTGCTTCAGATCGAGGGATCCGTCACAGGATGGCTCATGCAGGATGAGGAGGTCAGCCAATGAAAAAGTTTCTCGCTTTTGCCGCGTGCCTGTTTTGGGCGACGACCGTTTCTGCCGAGGTGGATATCAAGGATGTCAAAACGCCCGGTGGTCTGAATGCCTGGTTGGTCGAAGATCACGCCATCCCGTTCACCGCGCTTGAGATCAGTTTCAAAGGCGGTACATCCCTGGATGATCCGGCCAAACGCGGTGCAGTTTACCTGATGGCGGGCCTTCTCGAAGAAGGCGCTGGGGATCCAGACGCCCGTGCCTTTGCTCGACGTTTGGAAGAGCTGGCCGCCAGTTTCAGCTTTGACGCCAGCGATGACCACCTCACCATCTCTGCTCGATTTCTCACCGAAAACCGGGATGAGGTTTTGGCCCTTTTGCGGACGGTCCTGACCGAGCCGCGTTATGACCAAGAGGCGATCGACCGCGTGCGGGCACAGGTTTTGTCTGGATTGCGCAGCGATGAAAACGACCCCAACGACATCGCTGGCCACAGGTTCAACGCGATGCTTTATGGCGATCACCCATACGGCACGCCCGAAAAAGGCACGATCGACAGTGTGACGGCGCTTACGCGGGACGATATTGTTGCCGCCCACGACGCGGTCATTGCTCGGGCCAACTTGCATGTGGGTGCTGCGGGTGACGTCACGGCCGCTGATCTTGCGACGATTATCGACACGCTGTTTGCCGATTTGCCGGAAACCGGCGCGCCCATGCCAACTGACGTGGTGCCTGCTTTTGACGGGGGCGTCACCGTTGTGCCGTTTCAAACACCTCAATCGGTCGCGATTTTTGGCCAACCGGGGCTCGATCGTGAAGACGAAGACTTCTTTGCGGCCTTCATCATGAATACGATGCTGGGCGGCGGCGGCTTTGAAAGCCGCCTGATGTCCGAGGTTCGCGAAGCGCGCGGCCTGACCTATGGCATCTATTCGTATTTGGTTCCCAAGGATTACGCCGTATCTTACCTCGGCAGCTTTTCAACTTCGAATGCCCGCATGGCCGAAGCGATCGAGGTTGTGAAAGACGAATGGGCCAAGGCCGCGACAGACGGGTTCACCGATGCTGAGGTTGAGGCGGCGAAGCTCAATCTTACTGGGGCCTACCCCTTGCGCTTTTCGGGAAACAGCCAGATCGCCTCAATCCTTGTCGCGATGCAGGAAGACGATTTACCGATCGATTACGTCGCAACCCGTAATGACAAGCTGAGCGCCGTAACAACCGAAGACATCAACCGGTTTGCCGCTGAATTCCTTGATCCGGACATGCTGCAATTCGTGGTTGTCGGTGACCCCGCGGGTCTCGAAGAAACCGCCTCTAATTGAGGCGGTTTCACTCGCCGTAAGGCACCCAGACGGTTTTAACCTCGGTCGCTTCTCTCAAGAAATGCTTGGTATGATCCTCGGCCCAGTCGAGAGTCATACCGTTATTCACCCAAGTGCGTTTGAGGTTGCCGGCAGAGGCGCGTTCCACCTCTGCTGACAGGTCAGAGGATGAAAAGCTCCACATGGCATCTAAATTCAAATGGCCGGCCATCGCCCCGGCCATTTCCGCATGCGCGCCGGTCAGAATGTTGACAACACCCCCCGGAACGTCAGAAGTGTCGAGGATCTGATAGAAATCCGTGGCGGCCAGTGGGTAGGGCTCAGAAGCGGCCAGAACAACGCGGTTGCCCATCGCAATTGAAGGCGCCATCACCGACACCAGCCCCAGAAGAGGCGCGTCGTCGGGGCAAAGGGCCCCAATCACGCCAACAGGTTCATTCAGCGCCAGCGCCATACCGCGCATCGGCACCGCGCGGGCATCCCCGGCATATTTGTCGGCCCATGCGGCAGCCGTGAACAGGCGCTGCAGACTGGCCTCAACCTCTGCCGCACCGCCACTGCCTGTCATCGCATCGATGCGCGCGGCGAATTCCTGTGCCCGCGCCGACAGGTTTTCGGCGATGAAATACAGGATTTGCGCCCGCAGGTGCCCGGTTGTTTTCGACCATCCGGCGGCGGCCTGTGCCGCTTCGACCGCGTTGCGCACATCCTTACGATTGCCCAGCCCCGCATGACCCAACAAGGCCCCATCGGCGCCCCAGACAGGGCGGCTATACCCGCCATCGGGACGCGCCTGTTTGCCCCCGACATACAGCTTCGCGGTGCGGTCGATGGGATCGACCGGTCGGTCCTGCCCTTGTTCTGCTTCGACGGGTGCCAAGGGTTTGACGCTCGTTGTCGGCTTGGCATAGGCGCGCAAGCCCTCCCATCCGCCTTCGCGGCCAAACCCGCTTTCGCGCACACCGCCGAACCCGGCGGCCGCGTCAAACAGGTTGGTGGCGTTGATCCAGACAACACCGGCGGCCAGTTTGGGCGCAATATCAAGCGCGAGGTTTACGTTCTCTGTCCACACCGTCGCCGCCAATCCATAGCGCGTGTTGTTGGCAAGCGCGACCGCCTCGCCAGGTGTCCGGAACGTGGTCGAGACCAGAACCGGGCCAAAGATCTCTTCCTGCATCAACGGATCAGACGGCGCCAACCCTTCGATCAGGGTCGGTGGGTAAAAACAGCCATTTTCCGGCAGATCGACAGCGGCGCGATGGGTGTGCCCGGCAGTGTTGGCCTCCACCATTTCCCGGATGCTCTGCAACTGGATCGGATCGACAACAGCGCCGATATCGATGCTTTTGTCCAGCGGCGCACCAACCCGCAGCTTATCCATCCGATCCCGCAACTTGGTATGGAAGGCTTCAGCCACGGTTTCCTGCACCAAAAGCCGTGAGCCCGCACAACAGACCTGGCCTTGGTTGAACCAAATCGCATCGACCAACCCTTCGATCGCGCTGTCCAGATCCGCATCGTCAAAGACGATATACGGCGACTTGCCGCCCAGCTCGAGGGTCAGCGCCTTACCGCTGCCCGCCGTCGCTTCGCGGATCTTGCGGCCCACGGCGGTCGAGCCGGTAAAGGCGATCTTGTCGATCCCTGCATGGCCAACGATCATCTCGCCCACGGCCCCGTCGCCGGTAACGATATTGACCACGCCGTTGGGCAGGCCCGCCTCGCGGCAGATATCGGCAAACAACAAAGCCGTCAGAGAGGTATATTCCGCCGGCTTCAACACCACCGTGTTGCCCATTGCCAAGGCCGGCGCGACTTTCCACGCCAGCATCAATAGCGGGAAGTTCCATGGGATGATCTGCCCACAAACGCCCAACGGCTCAACACCGGGCAACTCGGTCTCCATGACCTGCGCCATGCCGGCGTGATAATAGAAATGACGCTGCACAAGCGGGATATCGATGTCCCGGCTTTCGCGGATGGGTTTGCCGTTATCCATGGTTTCCAGCACGGCAAACAACCGGCTGTGTTTTTGCAAGAGCCGCGCCAAGGCATAGAGGAACCGCGCGCGCCCCGCGCCACCCAAATCGGCCCAAGCCGGCTGCGCCAAACGCGCCGCGGCAACCGCGGCGTCTACATCCGCTTCGGTGGCCTGCGTCAGTGCTGCCAAAACCTCGCCTGTGGCCGGGTTCTTGCTGTCAAACCCTTCGCCGGGCGCGGTGAAAGACCCGTCGATGAAATGGCCGAACCGGCTGCCCTGATCCACAATCCAGGCCAAGGCATCGCCCGCGCTTTCCGGGGCAGGACCATAATCCATCGTTTCGAAGATCTCTTTGACGCTCATGTCTTCTTCTCTTTCCAAATACTCACTGGCAGGCCAACGACCAAACCGTGCTAGGCCATAGCGTGGCGATGCCCGGCGGAATAGGCACCGGTCACATGGTGTTCCAATTGACGCTCGATATCACCCAGCAGCGACGAGGCCCCGAACCGGAACAGGTCGGGCTGCAACCACCGATCACCCAGCTCTTCTTTCATCAGGCTGAGATAAACCAACGCGTCTTTTGCCTTGGAAATCCCCCCCGCTGGTTTGTATCCCACCCGGTACCCGGTGCGCTGGTAAAAATCCCGGATCGCCCGGATCATCACAAGGCTGACAGGCAAGGTTGCGTTCACGCTTTCCTTGCCGGTTGACGTCTTGATGAAATCTGCGCCCGCCATCATGCACACCAATGACGCACGCGCGAAGTTGCGCAGGGTGCCCAGCTCGCCTGTTGCCAGAATGGCTTTGACATGCGCATCCCCGCAGGCTTCGCGAAACGCTTTCATTTCGTCGTACAGATCTTGCCATTTACCTTCGAGCACGAGCCGCCGGGAAATAACGATGTCGATCTCTGCTGCCCCGGCTTTGACGCTCTCGCCGATCTCGGCAACACGCAAATGAAAGGGCGACAAACCGGCCGGGAAGCCGGTGCTGACTGCCGCGACCGGAATGCCCGTACCGTCCAGCGCGTTGACCGCTGCCGGGATCATGTCGTGATAGACACAGACTGCGCCGGTGGTCACCGGGCCCATGCCCAAAGCGTCCAGCAGGTCCGCGCGCACGGGCTGGCGCGCCTTGGCGCAAAGCCGCCGCACCCGCGCCTCTGTGTCGTCGCCAGACAATGTGGTCAGGTCAATGCAGGTGATCGCCCGCAAGAGCCACGCTACCTGATAGTCTTTTTTGACGGACCGCCGACCGGGCAGCGTTTTGGCGCGTCGTTCAATCGCTGAGGTATTGGCCTGTACGGTCCGGACCCAATCCAGATCCAAGGCCATGCCCGGGTTGCGTGGTTCAGTCACCAGCGGCAAATGCGTCGCGTCCAGCGCTATGTCGCGTTCCATGCGGTCCTCTTTGTCAGGCTCGGGATCAACGGTCGCATGGGTGCGATATCTTGGCAAGCAAACGCAAGAGGCAGGCGGTCTGTTCCGGCTATTTTTTGACCATTTGGACAGAGTTTATTGCGAATAATTCGCAAGAGCATTGACTTGTTGCGAATGACTCTCATATTCATTTTCATACCCCTTGGTGTGCTTGGAGTTGCCAGATGATTCCCAGACGGTCCTTTCTTTTGCGGATTTCCGCAGCACTGATTGCCGCCGGTGCCCCCGTCCTTGTTTCGGCAGAAACGGATGTGATCCAGGTTGTCGCGACCACGGGCATGATCGCCGATGCCGCGCGTCGGGTTGGCGGTGATCGTGTCACCGTTCAGGCGCTGATGGGTGCCGGTATCGACCCGCACGCCTATCGCCAGACCCGCAGCGACATTGTCGCGATGACCCGCGCTGATCTGGTGCTGTGGCACGGCCTGTACCTTGAGGCGCAGATGGAAGATTTCCTGGGCACTTTGTCGGAAAAGCGGGCCGTCGTGCCGGTTGCCGAAGCGCTGTCAAAAGACCTGCTTCTGGGTCATGACGAGTATGATACCAAATTTGACCCGCATGTCTGGATGGTTCCGGACCTATGGAAAGAAGTCGTGGTCGAGGTCCAGCGCGCGTTGACCGCTGTTGCACCTGATCAAGCCGATATTTTTGCCGGGAACGCCGCCGCGCATCTGGATGAGCTGGACCAGCTGGCCACCTATGCCACCGATATGCTGGATCAGGTCCCGTCACAGTCGCGCGTTCTGCTGACCGCTCATGATGCCTTTGGCTATTTCGGTGCCGCTTATGGCTTTGAGGTCATGGGCATCCAAGGCATCTCCACCGAAAGCGAGGCGGGTCTGAACCGGATCAGCGAGCTGGTCGACCTGTTGGTTGACCGTCAAATCAGCGCTGTTTTCGTGGAAAGCTCTGTCTCGGATCGCAACATCCGCGCCTTGGTCGAAGGGGCGGCGGCCAAAGGGCACGACGTCACCATCGGAGGAGAGCTCTTTAGCGACGCGATGGGTCCTGCTGGCAGCTATGAGGGCACCTATCTGGGGATGATCGATCACAACGTGACTGTCATTGCCGGTGCGCTGGGCGCTGATGTCCCTCCGGGCGGTATGGCAGGTAAGCTGGGTTTGGGCAGCTGATATGACATTGGAACTGGCCAGCTCTGACGGTATCGCGCAAGGTCTGGAAGACCTGTCAAACAGCCCGCTTGCCATTCGCGGCCTGACCGTCTCATACGGCGAAAAACCGGCTGTTTTCTCGGTCGACATGACGGTCGCTCCGGGTTCGATGACGGCGATCATTGGCCCGAATGGGGCCGGGAAATCCACTTTGCTGAAGGCGGCGCTGGGGATCATTCCGCGCCTGTCGGGCCAAGTGACCGTTTACGGCGTTCCTTTGGGGCGCAACCGGGCGCAAATCGCTTATGTGCCGCAGCGCGCCAGTATCGACTGGGATTTTCCAACACGGGTCATCGATGTTGTGCAAATGGGGCTCTACCGCGAGCTTGGTTTGTTGCGCCGACTTTCCCGAGGCCAGAGGCAGCGCGCGATGGATTGTCTGGACCGTGTGGGCATGGCGGATTTTGCGGATCGGCAGATTGGTCAGCTGTCCGGGGGACAACAACAGCGTGTCTTTCTGGCGCGCGCCTTGGCACAGAACGCAGAGCTGTATCTCTTGGACGAACCCTTTGCCGGGGTGGATGCAGCCACGGAAAAAGCGATCATCCGTGTGCTCAAAGACCTGCGCGCCGAGGGAAAAACAGTTTTGGCCGTGCATCATGATCTGGCAACGGTTGCCGACTATTTCGACAACGTATTCCTGATCAACACCCGCAAAGTTGCCGAGGGCAAGGTCGAGGACGCGTTCACGTCTGGAACCCTTCAAGCCGCCTATGGCGGTCGTCTGGCCACGGCGCAGGTGGATCAACTGGCGCCTTTACGGGCCTGACCCATGCTTTCCGAAGCGCTTTTGCTGCAGCTGGGCTATAACGCCACGCTGGTCACACTGGGTGCGATGCTGTTGGGCGTGGCAGCGGGCGTTTCGGGGACCTTCCTGTTTTTGCGCAAGCGCGCCTTGGTAAGCGATGCGGTTTCGCATGCCACGCTGCCCGGTATCGGGATTGCCTTTATCCTGATGGTGGGCTTGGGCGGGGACGGTCGGAACCTGCCCGGCTTGCTGATCGGTTCGGCCTTGACCGCAACTTTCGGCCTTTTGTGCGTCGGGTGGCTGACCCGACGTACCCGGCTGTCGGAAGACGCAGCAATTGGGGCCGTTTTATCGGTTTTCTTTGGGTTTGGCATTGTCCCGTTGACGGTCATCCAAACCATGGGGTCCGGGCGGCAGGCGGGTTTGGACAGCTTCCTGTTGGGCTCCACCGCCGGAATGCTGTGGTCTGATGCGGTTGTCATTGCCGTCGGTGGGGCTTTGTGCGTTTTGCTGGTCCTCATCTTTCGGCGCCCCATGACATTGGTGTCCTTTGACCCCGACTATGCCGCCGCACGCGGCATTCCCGTGGCCCGCGTGGATCTGATGATGATGGGGCTGGTGATGGCGGTCACGGTCGTGGGCCTGAAAATTGTCGGCCTCATCCTGATCGTGGCCCTGCTGATCATCCCGCCCGTCACCGCTCGGTTTTGGAGCGAGCGTGCCGATCAGGTCGTTCTGATGGCCGGGGTGTTTGGGGGTCTGGCAGGATATGTCGGGGCCGCGCTGTCTGCGGTTGCGCCGAAATTACCTACCGGTCCGATCATCGTGCTGATCAGTTTTGGCCTCTTTGCGGTTTCGATGCTTCTGGCCCCTGGGCGCGGGGCGTTGGCCGCCTTGCTGCGCCATCGCCGTTATCAGCGGCGGGTGCATTTGCGTCAGGGGCGCTTGGCGCTGGCTCAGGGGCAACCGATCTACGAACGTCTAACGCTGCGCCTGCTGAGGTCAGCGGGTCTAGCGCGGGCTGATGGGGTTGCCACGGAGGAAGGCCGGGCGCGTTCGGCCAAGGCCCTTCGCGATGAAAAACGGTGGGAGGTGGTCCGGGCCGATCATGCACATGAAGCGGTCGCGCGGCTTTATGACGGGCTGCGCCCGATCGAAACGGTTCTGACCGAAGATGAAATTCAAGAGATCGATGCCCGTATCGGGGAACCCAAGGGGGTTCCAGCATGAGCGGCGCTGAATTTGTCCCCCTCTCATTGCCGCCATTGGTGATCGGAACACTGGCGGCCATCGCCTGTGCCTTGCCAGGAAATTTCCTGTTGTTGCGGCGCCAGGCCTTGATTGGTGACGCCATCAGTCATGTCGTGCTCCCGGGGATCGTGGTGGCCTTTCTGGTTACGGGCGTTGCCGCGGCATGGCCGATGATGATTGGGGCCGCGCTGGCGGCTATCGTGGCCGTTTTGCTGATCGAGGGCATTCGCCGGCTTGGGCGCATCGAGCCGGGGGCAGCCATGGGCGTGGTGTTCACGACGATGTTCGCGGGTGGCGTCTTGCTCTTGGAGCAATCGGATACCTCATCCGTTCATCTGGACGTCGAACACGCGCTTTACGGCAATTTGGAAAGCCTGATCTGGCTTGATGCCATTGGATGGTCATCGCTGCTGGATCCGGCTGCGCTGTCGAACCTGCCGGTAGAGTTGACGCGCATGGCCATCGCGCTGGCGGTTATCGCGCTGTTCACCGCGATTTTCTGGCGGCCGTTAAAGCTCGCCACCTTTGACGAAGGTTTTGCCCAAACCATCGGTATCCCAACCGCGCTCTTGGGGCTTGCGCTTGTGATCATGGCTGCCTTGGCGGCGGTTGCGGCTTTTGATGCTGTCGGTTCGATCATCGTGATCGCCATGTTCATCTGTCCGCCCGCCGCGGCGCGGTTGATGACCAACCGGCTGGAACGGCAAGTTGCGTGGAGCGTTGTGTTCGCCACCGCGTCTGCCTGTCTTGGCTATATCCTTGCCGGATATGGTCCTTTGTGGCTGGGCGGGACTGATGCAGTCAGCGCGGCTGGCATGATCGCCACCGTTTCGGGCGTAATCCTTGCCTTGGCGGCCGTCTTTGGCCCTTGCCGACACCGATCAGGCGCGCCCGGCGCGGTTTGAGCCACCTTGCATAGAGGTGGGATTCGTGCGTCACTGAATTTGATCAAATTCCAGCAGACCCGGAGGCCCCTCATGAAAGACGACAACTTTCTGCGTGAAAACAATGCGCGCCATTTGTGGCATCCAATGGGACATCCCGGCGATGCAATGGCCAACCCGCCTACGATCATTTCAAATGCAGAAGGCAGCACCATCACCGATATCGACGGTCATCAGACGGTGGATGCCGTCGGCGGTTTGTGGTGCGTGAACCTTGGGTATTCCAACGATGTCGTTAAGGATGCCATCGCAAAGCAGCTTTACGATCTTCCCTATTATTCGGCCTTTGCCGGGACGACCAATCCAACGGCGATTGAAGCGTCGTATGCCGTGCGCGAGTTCTTTGAGCCGGATGGTATGTCGCGCGTTTTCTTTACGTCGGGCGGCTCGGACTCTGTCGAAACCTGCTTGCGACTTGCCCGCCAGTATCACCGCCTGCGGGGTGAGCTGAACCGGACAAAGTTCCTGAGCCTGAAAAAGGGGTATCACGGGACCCATTTTGGCGGCGCCTCTGTCAACGGCAACAACCGGTTCCGCATCAACTATGAACCTCTGCTGGCGGGATGTTTCCACATCCCCAGCCCATATCCCTATCGGAACTCGTTTGACGAAACCGATCCGGATGCGCTGGCCCTGAAAATCGCGGCCGTTATGGAAGATGAGATTGCGTTCCAAGGCGCGGGCAGCATTGCGGCGTTCATCATGGAACCGATCCAAGGGGCAGGTGGCGTGATCGTACCCGGTGCCAACTTCATGAAACTGATGCGCGACATCTGTGACCGCCACGGCATTCTGATGATCGCGGATGAGGTGATCACCGGTTTCGGGCGATCCGGCGATTGGTCCGGCTCGCGCCATTGGGGCGTGCAACCCGATATGATGAGCACGGCCAAGGGCATCACCAGCGGGTATTTCCCGGTCGGTGCGGCGTTGATGAGCGAAAAGGTGGCCGAGGTTTTTGAAAAATCGGATGCCGCAGAAGGCGGTATTTTCCACGGCTATACCTATTCCGCGCATCCCGTCGGCTCTGCGGCTGTTGTGGCGTGCCTGTCTGAAACTCTGCGACTGGACACCAAAACCAACGCTGCAGCACGCGGCACGCAGCTTTACGAGGGTGTTCTGAAACTGGCCGAAAAACATAACATCATTGGCGATGTGCGCGGCGGGCATGGTTTGATGACCGGGATCGAATTGGTCAGCGACCGGGCCACCAAAACGCCGATCGACATGCCAACCATGAAACGTATCCATGCCGCGGTCTATGAGGCCGGTGCGATGGTGCGCATGGGCGTTCCCAATATTTTGATGTCGCCGCCGCTGACAATCACAGAGGCCGAAGTGAACCAGATCCTGTCGGCGCTGGACACAGGCTTTTCGGCGGCCTGATCAGGGCAAAAACTGACAGAGTATCACACGCGCGATTTGCTGTCGCAGGCGGGCCGATTCACGTTGTAAGCTGTAATTAAGACCACAGATTTCTGAGGACACAACGGATATCGGAGAGGTCCAATGGACGCGCTGTTGTTGTCGCGAATTCAGTTCGCGGCCAATATTTCGTTTCACATTCTGTTTCCCACGATCACCATCGCGCTGGGCTGGGTGCTTTTGTTCTTCAAACTGCGCTTTAACGCCAGCGGTGAAGAAAAATGGATGGATGCCTACAAGTTCTGGGTCAAGGTTTTTGCCCTGACCTTCGCCATGGGCGTGGTCAGCGGTATCACCATGTCGTTTCAGTTCGGTACAAACTGGCCGGGTTTCATGGAAACCGTGGGCAACGTGGCCGGGCCGCTTCTGGCCTATGAAGTGTTAACAGCGTTTTTCCTAGAGGCCGTGTTCCTAGGCATCATGCTTTTTGGGATGCATCGCGTTCCGGGATGGCTGCACACGACAGCAACCGCTCTTGTCGCGTTTGGAACGACCATGTCTGCGTTCTGGATATTGGTCCTCAACAGCTGGATGCACACCCCGCAGGGGCACGAAATTCGTGACGGTGTCGTGCATGCGGTCAATTGGTTTGAGATCATTTTCAATCCGTCTATGCCCTACCGTCTGACCCATATGTTGTTGGCGTCTTTCCTGACAGTGTCGTTTGTGATCGCCGGGATCAGCGCATTTCGCTGGCTGCTGGGCGAGCGCAGCAATGAGCTGCGCGCGACGCTAAAAACTGGCCTGACCTTGGGCGCCATTTTGATCCCGGTTCAGATGTTTGTCGGCGATCAGCACGGGTTGAACACGGAAAAGTACCAGCCGGCCAAGATCGCGGCGATGGAAGCCAATTGGGATCATGACAAGGACGTGCCTTTGGTGCTCTTTGCCATTCCTGATGAAGAGGCGCGGATGAACCATTTTGAGATTGGCATTCCGCATGGCGCTTCGCTGATCCTGACCCATACCTGGGATGGGGGCATCCCAAAGCTGGACGATTACATCACCGAGGATGGAGAGGTACTGCATCCGCCGGTCACGCCCATTTTCTTTGCCTTCCGGATCATGGTGGGTACCGGTCTTTTGATGCTTCTCGTCAGTTGGTCCGCGATGTGGTTCATGCGGCGCAAAGCGGGGCCGGATGCGTTGCCAAGGCCGCTTTTGTACCTGCTGGTGCCGATGGCAGGGGCAGGGTGGCTAGCCACACTGTCAGGTTGGTACGTGACCGAAATTGGTCGGCAGCCGTGGTTGGTCCATGGCATTCTGTCGACCAAGGCCGCGGTGGGTGATGTCGCCCCGACCCTCGTACTCAGTACGTTGATCGCGTACCTGATCGTCTATGGCTTGCTGCTGATAACCTATATCGGCGTGGTCTTTTACCTGGCCCGCAAAGCGGCGTTGGGCGACACGACAACCGGCGCGCCCGAGCAGGGCCGCACGGTCCCGGCGGAGTAAGACATATGGAGCTATTTGGTGATCCCACGGTTTGGCTGCCCTTTGTCTTTGCCACGCTGTTGGGCGTTTCGATCCTGGTTTATGTTTGTCTGGATGGCTTCGATCTGGGTGTCGGATTGCTGACGCCCTTTGCCGAACCAACGGAGAAGGACCGGATGGTTGCCTCTATCGGTCCGTTCTGGGACGCCAACGAAACGTGGTTGGTTTTGGCGGTCGGTCTTTTGCTTGTCGCCTTCCCATCGGCGCATGGAGAGATCCTGGGCGCACTTTACCTGCCGGTCGCGATCATGCTGATCGGCTTGATCTTGCGTGGCGTGGCGTTTGAGTTTCGCGTCAAGGCACCGGCACAATACAAACGGTTTTGGAACCGTGCGTTTTTCGGGGGCAGTCTCGCCGTATCCCTTTGTCAGGGCTTCATGCTGGGGATGTACATCATGGGGCTGGAATTCACCCTGGTGACGCTGGCCTTTTCGATCCTGACCGCCGGGTGTCTGACAGTCGCCTATTCCTTTATCGGGGCCTGCTGGATCATCATGAAAACCGATGGCGATTTGCAGAAAAAAGCCGTTGGCTGGGCCAAGGGCGGTATTTGGGGCATGGTGATCGGGCTGGGCTCGGTCTCGCTTGCGACACCGTTGGTCAGCCCCCGGATTTTTGATCGCTGGTTTGATTTTCCAGACACGCTCATTCTCGCACCGCTTCCGATCTTGTCCGGCGTTCTGGTCGTTGCCTTGTTCGTTGTTCTGCATCGGCTGCCCGCGCAAAACGATCGTATGGCGTGGTTTCCATTTGTCGCCACGATGACCTTGTTCGCGCTGGGGTTCGCGGGGATGGCGTATTCCTTTTACCCCTATGTCGTGCCGGAACAGAAAACGATCTATGAGGCGGCCAGCGCCCCGGAAAGCCTGTTCATCATGCTGATCGGCGTTCTGATCGTTCTGCCGATGATCGGGGGCTATACGGCGCTGTCCTATTATATCTTCCGGGGCAAGGCGACGGAGCTACGCTATTACTGATCACGTCGCCGGGCGGTGGGTCTCAGGGTTTTGACCCCCAACCGCCGCCGCCCGGTGTTTCCATGCCGAACACAGCCCCCGCGGGCAGATCAATCTCATCATTGCCGTGCAGATCGCGGCGTGAGCCATCCGGCATTTCGGCCCAATTGACGCCGACCTGCCCCGGCGCGCCGCCATCGACGCCAAAGGGAGGGATTGTTCGGTGATTGGACAGGGTCGTCACGGTCACAGGGGTCAAAAACCGCATCCGTCGGACGCAGCCATTGCCGCCGGTCCATTCGCCGACCCCGCCGGAATTTGCGCGAATGCCAAAGTCTTCGAGCCGCACCGGAAACCGTTTTTCCAGAATTTCCGGGTCGGTCATCCGGGTGTTGGTCATGTGGCTTTGCACTGCATCACAGCCGTTGAACCCCGGCCCGGCCCCGGTGCCGCCGCAAATGGTTTCGTAGTTCTGGAAATCGTCATTTCCCCAGACAAAGTTGTTCATCGTTGCCTGACTGCCTGCAATCACATGCAACGCCCCGTAAAGCGCGTTGCACACCGCTTGGCTGACTTCGGTGTTCCCTGAAATGACCGCCGCTGGATAGGTCGGGTTCAACATCGACCCTTCCGGAGCCACGATTTTCAACGGATGCAGACATCCTTCGTTCAGAGGAATATTCTCGCCAACCAAGGTGCGGAAAACATAGAGCACGACCGCGCGACAAATCGAATAGGGCGCGTTGTAATTGCCGTTATGCTGCGTGGATGTGCCGGTGAAATCGATCACCGCTTCACGTGCAGCCTGATCCACGGTGACCTTCACCTCGATCCTTGCGCCATGATCCATTGGATAGGAATATTGTCCATCGGGCAAACGGCTCAACACCCGCCGCACGCTTTCTTCGGCGTTGTCCTGAACATGGCCCATATAGGCGGTTACGACGTCCAGCCCGTATTGCTCTGCCACTTTCAACAGGGTCTGCCGCCCAGTTTCGTTGGCGGCCACTTGGGCTTTGAGATCAGCCATATTTTGGCTGGGATTGCGCGCGGGGTAGGTGCCAGAGGCCAGAACCGCCTCTGCGGTGGCCTGTTGGAATTTGCCCCGCGACACCAGACGCACGTTATCGATCAGAACGCCCTCTTCCTCGATATGCTGACTGTCTGGCGGGGCGCTGCCCGGGGTGCGGCCGCCGATATCGGCGTGATGCCCGCGACTGCCCAGCCAGAAGACAGGTTTGCCGTCCGCAAAGACGGGCGTCACCACCGTGACGTCCGGCAAATGCGTCCCGCCGTTGTAAGGAGAGTTGAGCATGAAGGCATCACCGTCATGCAATTGACCGGCGTTTTCGCGCATCACGGTTTTGATGCTGTCGGACATGGACCCAAGATGTACCGGCACATGCGGGGCATTGGCGACCAGATCCCCCTGCGCATCAAAGATCGCGCAGGAAAAGTCATAGCGTTCCTTGATGTTCACCGACCAAGAGGTATTGGCCAGCGTCGCGCCCATCTGGTCGGCGACGGACATGAACAGGTTGCCCATGACTTCCAACAAAACCGGGTCGGCGTCTGTTCCGGCCGCGGCTGCGCGCGACTTGGCCTCTGTTCGGGTCAGGATGAGATTGCCTGACGCGTCCAGTGAAGCCGTCCAGCCCGGCTCAACCACGTTGGTGCCGGTGGGTTCGGTGATCACGGCGGGGCCCGGCACAGTGACCGATGCGGCCAACGTCGTTCGGTCATAAAGCGGTACTGTGGCCCATGCGCCGTCGGCATACATTGGGATCGTGGCCAAAGCTTCTGCGATCTGTCCCATCGGGGCGGCGGCGGGCGCCTCATCCGTGTCGCCAATGGCCTCAACGCTGAGCATTTCAAAGAGGATCGCCCGTTCTGGAGAGATAAAGCCGAACCGCGCCCGGTGCGCGGCTTCGAACGTTTTGGTCATCTCGTCCACGGCACCAAAAGGCACGCCGAGTGTCTGGTATGATCCGTCATAGCGCAGATGCGCGGTCCGTTCCGCCCTAATCTGGGCGGCGCCCTGATCGGCCACCTCTGTTTCAGCTTCCTTTTGGGTCCGCTTCAGCGCCGTATCCGCCGCCGCAACATCTTCGATCGGGGCGTCGTGCTGCACCTCGCGCAGGGCGCGGATTTCGGCCAGGCCTATGCCATAGGCGGACAAAACGCCCGCATAAGGATGGATCAGCACCTTTTTCATGCCCAAGGCGTCCGCAACCAGACAGGCATGCTGGCCGCCCGCGCCGCCAAAACACTGGAGGGTATAGCCGGTCACATCATGGCCGCGCTGTACGCTGATCTTCTTGATCGCATTGGCCATGTTGTCGACCGCGATGCGCAGGAACCCTTCGGCCATGTCCTCGGCGCTGCGCTGCGCTTCACCGGTTTCTGCTGCGACCTGGGCGGCGAGCTGGTCAAACCCTGCGCGCACCGCGTCGACATCCAGTGGTTCGGTCCCGTCGAGGCCAAAAACGGCCGGGAAGTGATCGGGGTTCAACTTGCCCAGCATCACGTTGCAATCGGTCACGGTCAGCGGCCCGCCACGCCGGTAACAGGCGGGGCCGGGATCTGCCCCGGCGCTTTCCGGTCCGACCTGAAACCGTCCTTGGGAAAAAGAACAGATCGATCCGCCCCCGGCGGCCACCGTGTGAATGTCCATCATTGGGGCACGCATCCGCACGCCTGCGACCTCTGTTTCAAAGGATCGTTCGTATTGCCCGGCGTAATGGCTGACGTCTGTGGATGTCCCGCCCATGTCAAAGCCGATCAGCCGGTCATGCCCTGCCGCCTCGCCGGTTTTGACCATGCCGACGATGCCGCCTGCCGGACCAGACAGGATCGCATCCTTGCCCTGAAACCGCATGGCATCGGTCAATCCGCCAGAGCTTTGAATAAAGAGGAGCCGTTCGCAGGCGCGGCCAAGGTCCAGCGCACCGGCCACCTGATCCACGTAGCGGCGGAGGATCGGGGACAAATAGGCATCCACCACCGTCGTATCACCACGGCCGACAAGCTTGGCCAGTTTTGACACCTCGTGGCTGGTCGACACCTGTGTGAAACCGATATCACGGGCGATTTCGGCGACGCGCTGTTCATGCGTGGGGTTGAGATAGGCGTGCAACCCCGCAATCGCCACCGCGCGTAGGCCGTTGTTGTAGGCGGCTTGCAGATCGGCGCGCGCCCGGTCTTCGTCCAAGGGGATCAGGATCGCCCCATCCGCATCCAGACGTTCGCTCAGCTCAACAACATCTTGGTACAACAGGTCCGGTCGACGAATATCCAAGGCAAACAGGTCAGGGCGCGTTTGATATCCGATTTTCAAAAGGTCGCGAAACCCGGCTGTGATCATCAAGAGAACCGGTTCGCCCTTGCGCTCCAAAAGCGCGTTGGTCGCGACAGTTGTGCCCATCTTGACGGCCGTAATCCCATTTTCGGGAAATTCTCTCTCTACATCCATCAGCTCGCGAATGCCTTGCACGGCCGCATCGCGATAACGTTCGGGGTTTTCCGACAACAGCTTGTGCGTCACGAGAGAGCCATCCGGTTGCCGAGCCACGATATCGGTGAACGTGCCGCCCCGGTCGATCCAGAATTCCCAAGCGCCGCTCATGGCCGCCTCCTCGTTTTGATGGTCCGGGCGACTTTGCCGGGTGCGACAGCGATGTCAATGAGGCGCAGGATACGGGTGGCAGAATCGTACGCCACCATGCTAGGTTTAGCGGTATGGCGTACATGAACCCCAATATCGGCGAGGATCGACCGATCATCCGACAGCTTGATGAGGCGGCAATCAATCGGATTGCGGCGGGGGAAGTTGTGGAAAGACCGGCCTCGGCGGTCAAGGAACTGGTGGAAAACGCGATCGATGCGGGGGCCACGCGGATCACCATCGATATCGCGGATGGGGGCAAGACCCTGATCCGCGTGACCGATGATGGATGCGGCATCGCGCCGGGTGATCTGCCGCTGGCCCTGTCCCGTCACGCAACCTCCAAGATCGACGGCTCGGACCTGTTGAACATCCATACATTCGGCTTTCGGGGTGAGGCCCTGCCGTCGCTCGGTGCCGTGGGGCGGCTGACCATCACCAGCCGGGCGGCCGACAGTGAGGCGGCGACCATCAAGGTGGAAGGCGGGCGCATGAGCGATGCAAAACCCGCCGCCCTGCGTTCCGGCACGATTGTCGAACTGAGGGATCTCTTCTATGCCACCCCGGCGCGGTTGAAATTCATGCGCTCTGACCGGGCAGAATCTCAGGCGATCACGGATGTCGTCAAACGGCTCGCCATGGCCGAGCCCGCTATCGGGTTTACCCTGCGCGATGTGTCAGGTGGCGGTGATGGGCGGATCAGTTTTCGAGCGGATGCGGAAACCGGTGATCTCTTTGACGCGCTGCGCGGGCGGTTGTCGCGTGTTCTGGGTGCGGAATTTGCCGAAAACGCCCTGCGGATTGATGCAACACGCGAGGGGTTGCGGCTGTTTGGCTACGCCGCTTTGCCGACCTATTCGCGCGGCGCCGCGGTGGCGCAGTACCTGTTCGTCAATGGGCGCCCCGTGCGGGACAAGCTGTTGACCGGTGCTTTGCGGGCGGCCTATTTCGACTTTCTCAGCCGCGAACGCCATCCGGCCGCTTCGTTGTTCATCGATTGTGATCCCACATTGGTCGACGTGAACGTGCATCCTGCGAAATCAGAAGTGCGGTTCCGGGATCCGGGTCTGGCGCGGGGCTTGATCGTCTCATCTTTGCGCCATGCGTTGGCAGAGGCCGGGCATCGGGCGTCGTCAACTGTGGCGCACGCGACACTTGGTGCGATGCGACCAGAGCCGCCAACCGCGCGCGTCTATCAAATGGATCGCCCGTCGGCTCAGACCGGGAGTGCAGCGTATCACGCGCAATCCCCAGGTTTCGAAGAGATGAAAACGGATTTCAGCGCGCGGGTTGTTGAACCAGAACCTGTGCACGAGATGTCAGAACCGGAACCCGATCTGCCCCTCGGCGCGGCGCGGGGCCAGGTGCACGAAAACTACATCATCGCGCAGACGCCCGATGGCATGGTGATCGTCGACCAACACGCCGCGCATGAGCGGTTGGTTTATGAAAAGCTAAAGCGTCAGATGGCCGAAAACGGTGTCGCCGCGCAGGCATTGCTGATCCCGGACATCATTGAATTGTCGAGCGGCGATTGCGCGCGGCTGTTAGCCCATGCCGAAACCTTTGCCCAGATGGGTCTTGGTATTGAACCCTTTGGTCCCGGTGCCATTGCGGTGCGGGAAACGCCGGCAATTCTGGGCACCGTGAATGCAGAGGCGATGCTGCGCGATATTTTGGATGAACTGGACGATGCAGGGCAAAGTCAGCTGGTTCAGGCAAGGATCGAAGCGATCCTGTCTCGGGTGGCCTGTCACGGCTCGGTCCGGTCTGGTCGCCGGATGCATGCAGATGAGATGAACGCGCTTTTACGCGAGATGGAGGCGACGCCGCATTCGGGGCAATGCAACCACGGGCGTCCGACCTATGTTGAACTCAAACTGGCCGACATCGAACGGCTTTTTGGCCGCACATGATAGAGATTGCTGGAACCACGCTCAGCTTTGACGACCCTCGCGTGATCGCAGGCGCGGTCGCGATTGGTGTGATTCTGATGATGTTGGTCCTGCTGATCCAAGCGGTGCGTGCCGCGGGCCGGTCCGCTCGATTGGCCGAACCGCTGGCGCACCAGATCGGTGTGTTGGGCCAGAACGTTCAATCGCTGGCCATGAGCCAAGAGGCCCTGCGCGGCAATCTGCAGACCGTATCGGATACCCAGGCCCAGGCGCAGGTGCAGGTGATCCAAACAGTTGAGGCACGGCTGTCGACGGTGCAGCAACAGATGAATGACCGGCTGGCCGACAATGCCATGCGATCCACGCGCGCTTTGGCCGAGATGCAGGAGCGGATGAAAGAGACCCTGCATGGCAGTTCCAAGCAAACGGCGACATCGCTGACACAGTTGCAGGAACGGTTGGCGGCAATCGACAAGGCACAAGACAATATCACCAAGCTGTCGGGCGATGTGCTGAGCCTGCAAGATATCCTGTCGAATAAACAGCGGCGCGGCATGTTTGGGGAAATTCAGCTGAATGATATCGTATCCAAAGCGTTGCCAGCCGACAGTTATGCGCTGCAACACACGCTGTCGAACGGCAAACGGGCCGACTGTCTGATCCATCTACCGAATCCGCCCGGACCTATCGTGATAGACGCTAAATTCCCGTTGGAGGATTTCGAAGCGCTCGCCGCCGCCGAAACCCGCGAAGAGGCCATGCGCAGCCTCAAGGCGTTTGGCAATGCGGTCCGGGTCCATATCAAGGCGATATCGGAAAAATATATCATCGAGGGCGAAACCGCCGATGGCGCGCTGATGTTTGTGCCGTCCGAGGCGATTTATGCCGAACTGCACGCGCGCCTGCCGGACGTCGTGAGGGACGGGTTCGCGGCGCGGGTCTGGATCGTGTCACCGACCACGTGCATGGCAACGCTGAACACCATACGCGCGATCCTCAAAGATGCCCGGATGCGCGAACAGGCCGGGGCCATCCGAAAGGAACTGGGACTGCTTCACAAGGATGTCGAACGGTTGGGTGATCGGGTTGGCAACCTAGACCGGCATTTTGGTCAGGCGGTCAAGGATATCGCCGAGATCAAGATCAGCGCGGAAAAAGCGGGTCGACGCGCCCAACGGCTCGACAATTTCGATTTTGAGGAATTGGCGCCGGATGCGGATGAGCGGGTTGTTCCCCTGACCAAACCCAGCTGACCAA
The DNA here is from genome assembly GCA_965198725.1 of Paracoccaceae bacterium. Taxonomy (GTDB): domain Bacteria; phylum Pseudomonadota; class Alphaproteobacteria; order Rhodobacterales; family Rhodobacteraceae; genus CBDAPX01. Next base: position 536,747 of record CBDAPX010000001.1, on the reverse strand, counting down.
AAACGTCGCTTGCCTTTGATCCATAACGCGGGTTTCGTGAGCCAAATCCGTGCCGGGAAAGGGTTCAGCATGAAATCGCGTACAAAGGTTGTTGTCATCGGCGGTGGTATCGCGGGCTGTTCAACGCTGTATCATCTGACGCAGGAAGGCTGGACCGATGTCATGCTGCTCGAACGGGATGAGCTGACCTCTGGCACGACATGGCATTCGGCGGCGCAGGTTACCAATTTTGGTATGACGCAAACAATGGTTGGGCTCAAAAGCCATTCCATCGCGCTTTATCAAGAGCTGGCCCACGACCCCGAGTATCCGATCAATTACCACCATTGCGACGGCGGCATCCGGCTTGCCAATACCGAGGCGCAGATGGATGGGTATCGGCATTTTGCCTCTATGGCGCGGGGCATGGATGTTCATTTTGAGGTCATCGATGCAGCCGAATGCGCCCGGCGGCACCCGCTTATTTCCACGGACAACCTGATTGGCGGGCTTTGGGATCCGATGGATGGCGATATCGACCCGGCGCAACTGTGCCAAGCGCTAGCCCGTCGCGCGCGGCTTGCCGGGGCAGAGGTGCACCGCAACACGCCTGTGACAGCTCTGAAACAGCTGCAGGATGATACCTGGGAAGTGACGACGCCAAAGGGCATTGTGCACGCCGATATCGTGGTGAATGCCTGTGGCTATCGGGTCAATGAGGTGGGCGCGATGATGGGTGTGCATCATCCGGTCGCATCTATGGAACACCAGTATTTCGTGACCGAGGAAATCCCGGCCATTCGGGATGCGGGACATCGCATGCCTCTGATCCGTTGCCCGATCAGCGACTACTATTCGCGGCAGGAAAAGAACGGCCTGTTGGTGGGTTTTTACGAACAGGATTGCCGGACCTGGGGCATGGACGGGATTGATCCCAAGTTTTCCAACGCGCTCTGCCCGGACGATCTTGATCGTGTCACGGACGTTCTGGAGGGCGCGTTTGAACGGATGCCGGCGCTGATGGAGGTTGGTATTCATACCATCGTGAATGGCCCAATCACCTATACCATCGATGGCGCCCCCTTGGTGGGGCCGATCCCGGGTAAACGGAACGCGTTTTGCATCATCGGGCTGCGTGCGGGGTTGGGCGAAGGCGGCGGTCACGGCTGGCTCTTGGCGCAACAGATTGTGCATGGCGAAGCCTGTTATGACACTTGGGGCCTCGACCCGCGTCGGTTCACGACGCAAGGCAATGTGGAATACACGGCCCTTAAGGCCATCGAGGACTATCAAAACGAGTTCCGGTTTCATTTCCCGCATGAACACCGCCCCGCCGGGCGTCCCGTCAAAACGACGCCGCTCACCCCGATCCTTGCCGCCGAAGGGGCAGAATTTGGCGTGGTCAACGGCTGGGAAAGGGTGGATTACATCCGGCCGTCCCCGGATTTCACGGAAACGCAGGGCTTTCGATTTAACGAGGTACACGCGGTCGTCGCCGAAGAGGTCAAAGCGGTCCAGACCGGTGTCGGTCTGACCGAGGTCTGCGGTTTTAACCGGTTCGAGATTTCAGGTTCTGATACTCATGCATTCCTCGACCGCATGATCTGTGGCCGTGTTCCCAGCAAATCCGGGCGCGTTGGTTTGGGTTATCTTCTGAACCATCAAGGGATGGTCAAATCCGAAGCGACGATTGCCAACGTCCCGGCAGGTCCGATCGGTCCCGCGCGCGTTTGGTACGGGTCTGCCGCAGCGTCTGAGTTCCACGATATGGATTGGCTGACGGCGCATATCCGCCCGGACGAAGACGTGCGGATTCAGTCTTTGACCAACGACTGGACCATTCTTGTTTTGGCAGGACCCAAGGCACGCGATGTCCTGTCATCAGCGGCACGTGGTGATTGGTCAAACGAAGCGTTTCCGTGGTTGTCGGTCCGTCAGGCTTTCGTCGGAATTGCGCCGGCCATCGTCATGTCGGTCAGCTTTTCCGGGGAACTGGCCTATGAAATCCACGTCCCGAATGCTCAGCTCTATTCAGCCTATTTGACACTTCGGCAGGCGGGCGCGGCGCATAACCTTCGCCTCTTTGGCGCGCGTGCGGTCGAAAGTATGCGGTTGGAAAAAGGGTTCCTGCATTGGAAGGCGGATATCTTGACCGAGTTTGATCCTTTTGAGACCGGGTTGGATCGTTTTGTCAAAATGGAGAAGGGTGGTTTTGTCGGGAAATCGGCCCTCCAAAAACGTCTCTCTGATGGACCACGAAAGCGGCTGGTGACCTTGCAGGTCGAATGCCAGGACCGTCCGGCCCACCCGGGATCGTCGGTAAGTCTGGACGGCCATGTGGTCGGGACTGTTACCTCTGGCGAATGGGGGTATCGCACGTCTCTGAACCTGGCTTACGCCTACATCGACGCATGTTTGGCCGACATAGGAACCCAGTTGTCAATCGATATGCTGGGCACAGGATTTGCTGCCACCGTGATACCACCGTCGCCCTATGATCCGGAATTCGCGCGGATGAAGTCGATTTGAGGTCGGTCTTGTCGGGCCAGGGTTTGGCAATTCCGGAGTTTAGACGATGCTGTAACTGACCGTTGGGTTTGCAGAAGGTGTTGTTCAACTCTTTCTTTTCGTTTGCCCGACGAAGAAGTATGACCCGAGAATGCACAGCCTGATCATCCACATGTCTTCGGCGACGGCTCGCCGCGCGAATGTTGACCGTTTGTTGGAGGATTTGCCCAATGCCGCCGCCATCGAGGCGGTGGACGGGCGCGATCCGGACCAGACGCAAGGGGTCGAGGTTCAAGACGGCGACATGTTCTCACCACGCTATCCTTTTCCACTTCGCCCGGCTGAAATTGGCGTTTTTCTGAGCCACCGAAAGTGCTGGCAGATGATCGTTGACGAAGGGTGGGATTTTGCTGTGATCGCCGAAGATGACCTGGCCGTTGATCCCGGTCCCTTTGCGCAGGCGCTGCAAATCATCACCGATCACGCAAACCCGGACAGTTATGTCCGGATGCCCTTCAAACAGCGCGAAAAACCGACGCTGATCGTGGCCGAAGAACATGGGTTGCAGTTCTTTCTGCCAAAAGTGATCGGCTTGCATCTGGCTTGTCAGGTTGTGGGGCGCGTGGCTGCTGAACGGTTGTTATCCGTGACCGAACGGTTTGACCGTCCGGTTGACACGTTCTTGCAGATGCATTGGATCACGGGCCAACCGGTGCACACGATGTGGCCCTGTGGCGTCCGCGAAGTCGGAGGTCAAATCGGGGGTTCAACCATCCAGACCAAAAAACCGGGCGGCAGCAAGCTGAGCCGAGAGCTTCGCCGGTTTCAATACCGGGCGAAAGTCGCTGGCCGTCCGCAATCCGCCTGACGCCTACGTCTGTTTCGCGCCGGTCGGAAGATCAAGTGGGGTCAGTCGTTTGGCCTGTTCGCGGACCATTTCGGCCAAGGCCGCCTCTCCCGGACTGGCCGGGATCGAAGCAATTGCGCCGGCCAGACTGACCCGCAACCGTGCCAGCGCGCCGTCTATGCCGAGCGCGGTAACCGCGTTTGGTCTATCGTGTTTGAGGTCCTGCCCGGCCGGTTTACCCAGATGTTGCGGATCAGACAGAGCATCGCGCAGGTCATCGGCAACTTGAAACGCTGCCCCGATCCGCGTGCCAATTTCAGTCCACGGTTCCGGGTCCTGCCCGGCCGAAATTGCGCCCATCTGGGTGGCGGCGACAAACAGCGCAGCGGTTTTTGCATGGTGATAGGCATCGAGATCAATGCCCGGCTCGCTTTCCCAGCCCTGCCCGGCGCAAATGCCGTTTGGCATACCAGTGCAGGCACTTAGAACCATAATCAGCTTGGCGGCGCGATCGGGATACCGGTCTGCCATGCGCGCGAGGGTTTGAAAGGCAAGGATGATAAGGCTGTCGCCAGTCAAAACGGCCAGCGGTTCAGAAAAGGCGTGATGGACCGATGCCTTGCCCCGCCGCCAATCGGCATCGTCGAAACATGGCAAATCATCGTGGACGAGGCTGGCGCAATGCATCAGTTCCAGCGCTGCGACCGCCGCGTCGGTTAGGTCTGGCGCGTCTTCACCGCAGGCTGTTGCCACTGATAGAAGGATCGTTGGTCGAATACGTGCGCCGCCTGGAAAGATTGCGTATTCAATGGCCTCTGCCAGTCGAGCCGGTGCCCCGCATGCGGATGTGAATGACAGGGATTTGGCCAGAGCCGCCTCTATCCGCGATAGCATTGCCATATGATTTTGCACCAATTCGTTTAAGCTGTCCTAAGGGGATAACCCCCCGAGAACCGCTTGAACACAGCATTTTCGTCAGATCAGCAAAGATGCGCCATCCCGGTCTCATCACGAAGAAGGAAGGAACAGTTCTAGAATGACCGTGTTGATCGCCGGTGGCGGCATAGCCGGGCTGACCTTGGGCCTGACCCTGCACCAAATCGGGGTCCCGTTCCGCATCTTCGAAGCAACCCGAACGCTGCGGCCCTTGGGGGTCGGGATCAATATTCAGCCCAACGCAATCCGCGAACTCTTTGACCTCGGTCTGGAACACAAGTTGCCCGCGATTGGGGTGAAGACGCGGCAATACGGGTTTTATTCGAAACTCGGGCGGACGATCTGGGAAGAACCGCGCGGTACGTGGGCCGGCTATCGATGGCCGCAATACTCGGTTCACCGCGGTGCGCTACAAATGTTGCTGTATGAAGAGTTGGTGGCGCGGGCGGGGCTGGACTGTGTGGAAACCGGTCGTCGCGCTGTGGGCTTCACCACCGACAGTGGCGTCAGGCTCAGCTTTGAGGACGGCGATACCGTTGACGGCACGATTCTGGTGGCCGCTGACGGCATCCATTCAGCAATCAGGTCACAGCTTTATCCAGATGAAGGCAACCCGATTTGGGGCGGTGCCATCCTGTGGCGGGCAACGACCCAAGCAAAACCGTTTTTTGACGGGGCATCGATGGCCTTGATTGGGCACGACACCCAGCGCTTCGTAACATACCCGATATCAAAAGCAGACCGTGATACGGGGCTGGCGACCGTGAACTGGATTGCCGAGAAACGGGTCGACCCGGCCCAAGGGTGGAAAAAGGAAGACTGGAACCGAGCCGCGGACCGTGATGACTTTGCCCCGGATTTTGCCGATTGGCGTTATGACTGGCTGGACATCCCCGACCTGATCCGGGGCGCTGATCGGGTGTTTGAATATCCGATGGTGGATCGTGATCCATTGCCGCGCTGGTCGCATGGGCCCGTTACCCTGATGGGTGATGCGGCCCACCCGACCTATCCCGTGGGGTCCAATGGGGCGAGCCAGGCGATCATTGATGCGCGCCATCTGGGGGCTGCAGTTTTGGAATTTGGGGTCAATTCTGCTGCATTAGAGACTTATGAGGCCAAAACACGCCCCCAGACAACCAAGGTCATCCTTGCCAATCGCGGCAGTGGTCCGGATGCGATCTTGCAAAGGGTTGAGGACCTGTGTGGTGGCGACTTTGATCGTATCGAAGACGTGATTTCACACGCGGATCTGTCAGCGCATGCGGCAAAATACAAACAGCTCGCCGGGTTTTCCATCGAGGCACTGAATGCGCGTCCGCAGACTATTCCGGATGGGGCACATGTCTGAGCGACAAGAGTGTATTTGATGCCTGTCATGTCTATCCTGCGGCTACGCCCGGAACTATTCGGCGCGATGGAGATTTTATGTCTACGATTGCGGTCCGCCGCTAAGGTCCAAACAATTGGACCAGAGTTTCCAAACGACCTCGGAGCGTTTTGCCCGGGGCGCTTTGTCCTGACCAAAATCTGAAAGAAATCACATAAAAACCTATTCACTGACGCGATTGGTCCGCGTCGAAAACTCTGTCTGTGTCAAACGGAAAGGGGACGTGTCATGCATGCCTTTGTAACGCGTTCAGCTGCCGCCGCTGACGTCGCTGAAATGCAATCGATTGCGGAACAAACCGGCCTTTTCCCGCCAGAGATGCTGCCAGACATGATCGCGCCTATGTTGGCCGGAGAAAGCGATGACCTGTGGCATCTCGCCTTGTTAGACACTGATATTGTCGGATTTGCCTATACTGTTCCAGAACCCATGACCGATGGCGCATGGAACATGCGGGCGATTGCCGTGACGCCAGTATGGCAAGGGCAAGGTGCAGGCAGAACGCTCGTTTTGGCAGTCGAAGAGACGCTGAGACGCCTTAATCAGCGTTTGTTGATCGTGGACACGTCCGGCGTTGAAGCGTTTGAAAACACCCGGCGTTTTTATGCGGCTCTGGGGTATCAGCAGGAAGCGCGCATTCGCAATTTCTGGGAAGCTGGCGACGACAAGGTCACGTTTGCCAAGACGCTTTGACAAAAACGCCTCTCACGCTGACGCGTGAGAGGCTTTGATCAAAAGGATAGAACCGCATCCACGGCACGTTTCCATCGGGCATACAGCAGGTCCCGCTCTGTCTTTGACAGTTCCGGTTCGAACCGATGATCCAGGGCCCAGGTTTCGGCAAAACCAGCTTGATCCGGGTAAACACCTGCGCGCATTCCGGCCAGCCAGGCCGCGCCAAGGGCGGTGGTTTCCTGCATCACGGGACGGTCGACCGGTGCGCCGAGCAGGTTTGACAGGCTTTGCATGGTCCAGTCGCTGGCACTCATCCCGCCGTCGACCCGCAACACGGCGGCTTCGTCGGTTTTCCAATCGGCCTGCATGGCTTCTAACAGATCGCGGGTTTGAAACGCCACGCTTTCCAAGGCAGCCCGTGCAAGTTCCGCACGACCGGAATTGCGCGTAAGCCCTAGAACCGCGCCCCGGCTTTCAGGCGCCCAATAGGTGGCGCCCAACCCGGTGAAGGCCGGAACCACAATGACACCTTGATCGCCATCCGCTTCGACAGCCAAAACGCCACTTTGCGCGGCATCATCGATGATCTGCAGCGCGTCTCGCAGCCATTGGACCACGGCTCCGGCCACGAATATGGACCCTTCAAGCGCATAGGTTGGTTTGCCATCCAACTGATAGGCGATGGTCGTCAACAAACGGGCTTTGGAGGCAACTGGCGCGTCGCCGGTGTTCAGCAAGGCAAAACAACCCGTCCCGTATGTGGATTTCAGCATGCCCGGCTCAAAACAGGCCTGACCGATCGTTGCTGCTTGCTGATCGCCGGCAACGCCGAGAATAGGAATGGCAGCCCCGAACACATCCGGGTCCGTGACGCCAAAGTCCGCCGCGCAATCCTTGACCTCTGGCAGCATCGCCATCGGGATGCCCATCAGGTCACAAATTTCGCGGCTCCATTCGCCTTTGTGAATGTCATAGAGCATTGTGCGTGCAGCGTTGGTTGCGTCCGTGACATGGGCCTTGCCGCTGGTCAGGTGCCAGATCAAAAAGCTGTCGACTGTGCCGAACGCCAACTCTCCCGCCTCGGCGCGCAACCGCAGCGACGGATCATTTTCCAATATCCAACGCAGTTTGGTTGCCGAAAAATATGGATCGAGCAGCAACCCAGTCCGCGCCGTTACATCCGGTTCTTTACCTTCTTTTTTAAGCGATGCGCAGTATTCCGCAGTGCGCCGGTCCTGCCAGACGATAGCTTTGGAAACCGCCTTACCAGTCGCTTTGTCCCACACAACGGTGGTTTCGCGTTGGTTCGTTATGCCGATTGCCGCGATATCGCTTGCCGCGACGCCAGCGGTTTCTAATGCCGCGCGAGTCGTGGACAGCGTGGTGTTCCAAAGATCCTCGGGATCATGCTCTACCCAGCCAGACGCCGGATAATGCTGGGTAAATTCTTGCTGCCCGGTTGCGATTGGGCGCATGTTTGTGTCGAACAGAATGGCACGCGTTGATGTTGTGCCCTGATCCAGTGCCAGAATAAAAGTCATGTCCGGCCTACCCTCCCCTGAAAGTCTTGAGATAGCTTAAACCGCCAAATGCGCCTGCATCCAGTCGTCAAGCCGTTGCGCCTGTTCTGCTGATACGCGCAAACCCAGTTTGGACCGGCGCCACAAGACATCATGGGCGGTTTCGGCCCATTCCTTGGACATCAGCCATTTGACCTCTGCCGCGCTCAGCGTTGCACTGAAATCTTCGCCCAGATCGTCCTGCGATGTGGCGCCGGCAAGGATATTCTTGGCCTCTGTCCCATAGGCCCGTACCAAGCGCGCGGCCCATTTTTCGGTAAGGAACGGATGGGCGGTCATAAGCTCTGCCACCAGTTTGGGCTGACCATCATGGCGAAAATCGCCGCCGGGCAGCGCTGCACCTGCCGTCCACGGACCCTTGGGTACGTCGAGGACCTCACCAATCTTTTCCAACGCGGATTCGGCCAGTTTACGATAGGTGGTGATCTTGCCGCCAAAAACGTTCAGCATCGAAGCACCGCCGCTGGTGTCCAAGGACAGCACATAGTCACGGGTCGCGGCGGTCGCGGATTTTGCCCCATCATCATAAAGCGGGCGCACCCCTGAATAGGTCCAGACGATGTCGTCCATTTCGATTGGGGTTCTGAAATAGTTCGACGCAAAGGCACGCAGATAATCCGCCTCTTCCGGGGTGCATTCCGGCTTGGTTGAGGGGTCTGAGTGGTCCTGATCCGTGGTTCCGATCAGGGTGAAATCCTGTTCATACGGGATGGCAAAAATGATCCGCCCATCCTGACCTTGGAAGAAATAGCATTTGTCGTGGTCAAAAAGCCGTTTGGTCACGATATGGCTGCCGCGGACGAGGCGAACCGTTTCCTGGCTGTTGGACCGGGCGACCTGCCGCAGTGTCTCCCCAACCCAAGGCCCCGCCGCGTTCACCACCATTTTGGCATGATGCACTGACCGTTCTTGCGTCCGGGTGTTTTCAACCGTGATCTGCCAGATTCCATCGACACGCTCTGCGGACAAAACCTTGGTGCGGGTCATGATCGTGGCGCCGTGCGTTTGAGCATCCCGCGCATTCAGCGCAACAAGGCGCGAATCCTCGATCCAACAGTCAGAATATTCGTAAGCATGCGCAAACTTGTCCTGCAAAGGCGCGCCAACCGGGTCCTTGCGCAGGTCAACCGATTTCGCACCCGGCAGAATCTCGCGCCCGCCAAGCCCGTCATAAGCGGCAAGACCCAAACGGATCATCCATGCGGGACGGCGCCCTTTCATCCATGGCATGACGGTGTTCAGAACGCGCGATGCAGGCGTGTCCGTGTCAAAGCGCATATCCTTGTGATACGGCAGGACAAAGCGCATCGGCCAGCTGATATGCGGCATCGCTTTCAGCAATACCTCGCGTTCGATCAACGCTTCGCGCACCAGCCGCACTTCGAAATATTCGAGATAGCGCAGCCCGCCGTGGAACAGTTTGGTCGAAGCCGAAGAGGTGGCCGAGGCGAGATCGTTCATCTCGGCCAGTGTCACGCTCAATCCGCGACCTGCAGCATCGCGCGCGATGCCACAGCCGTTGATCCCACCCCCAATAACAAAAAGATCGGTTACGTCTGTCTGATCCACGGAAATTGCCTTTGATAATCACATGTGATGTTAGCCTTAACAGTCCTTTACCACAGGAATATTGTCGATCAACCGAATGCCGTCGATCCAAGCCGCAGCAAAAAGACGCGCCGGGGCATCGACACGATCTAATCGGCCCAAGTTGTCGGCGCGGCGCAACTCAAAATACTCGACTTTATCAAAGCCCGCTGCGTGCAAGCGATCCGCGATGCCGTCGGTCAAGTCTGGCATCGACGCGCCCCCAAACAGCGCGGTTGCACAGGCCTGCATTTCCGCCTGCAAATGCGGTGCGGCGGTCCGGCCGGATTGGGTCAGATGCACGTTACGTGATGACAGGGCCAATCCATCCTGATCCCGAACCGTAGGACAGCCCACAACTTCGATCCCGATATCCAGATCCGCGGCCATGCGGCGCACGACCTGCAGCTGTTGATAGTCTTTTTCCCCGAAATAGGCTCTGTTTGCGCGGGTTTGCAGGAACAGTTTCGACACCACAGTGGCAACTCCGTCAAAATGCCCGGGCCGGTGCGCCCCACACAAAACATCCGTGAAACCAGAGACGGACACATTGGTTGCAAACCCATCCGGATAAAGCTGTATGACGTCCGGCGCATAAACCGCATCGACCGGGTAGACGGCCAGTTTACGGGCATCTTCCTCTTCGGTCCCGGGATAGTTTTCCAGATCGGACGGGTTATTGAACTGCGTCGGGTTCACAAAAATCGTTACGATGACGCGTTCATTGTCGGCACACGCGGCCTCGACCAAGGACAGATGCCCGGCGTGCAACGCGCCCATCGTCGGCACAACCGCAACGCTGTCGCCAGCGGCCTGCCACATATCGACGCGCGTCTGTAGCGCTGTTTTGGTGCGAATGAACTCGATACTCATGACTTCGGGCTATCCGCAAAAACGTGTTCCGGTCCCGGAAACTGACGATCCCGGACTTCGGCCGCGTATCGGGCGACTGCCTCGGAGGCTGTGGCGCCAAGGTCTGCGAAGCGTTTGACGAATTTCGGTTTGAACGCGCCGAAAAGGCCCAACATGTCATCCACGACCAGAACCTGACCGTCACATCCCGCGGATGCGCCAATGCCGATTGTCGGAATAGCGATGTCGGCTGTGATCCGGTTGGACAATCCTTCGGGGACCATTTCCAAGACAGCGGCAAACGCCCCGGCCTCGGCAACAGCGACAGCATCGGCATGAACGGCATCAGCGTGGGCATCGCGCCCCTGCACCTTATAGCCGCCGATGGTGTTGATCGATTGCGGGGTAAATCCAATATGCCCCATCACGGGAATGCCGCGTGTTGTCAGGAAAGAGATGGTGTCCGCCATGTGCCGCCCACCTTCCAGTTTAACGGCGCCGGCGCCGGTTTCCGCCATGATCCGCGCGGCATTGCGATAGGCATGATCCGGCCCTTCTTCGTAGCTCGCAAAGGGCATGTCGACCACCATCATCGCGCGGGTCAAGCCGCGGGCCACGGCCTGACCATGCAGGATCATCATCTCCATCGTGACACCAAGGGTCGATGGCAGGCCGTGCAGCACCATACCAACACTGTCGCCGACCAGTACAAAGTCGCAATGCGGGTCCAGGATTTGCGCCATGGGCGTTGTGTAGGCCGTGAGGCTGACAATGGGGGTTTGACCCTTCATGGCGCGAATGTCGTGCGTTCCGATGGGTTTTTGGGGGGCAGGTGCGCTCATTGCCGCTCCTCTCGAATATGACTGGCTGGCGCCCCTTAACAATGCACCTGCAGCAAATCCAAATTACGTTGCGACAGGTTTACCTTGATCGAAATCCGGTTTGACGGGACACTCGGCCTGCGGGGCGGTCCCGCAACAGGGAGAATTGTCAAAATGGGTTTTGATCTGAAACGTCCCGCGCTGATTGCGGCATTCGGGGTTTTCGCCGCGTCCGCCTCTGCGCAGACCAATATCACCGTCGCCATGCAACTGGAACCGCCACATCTGGATCCGACAAGCGCCGCCGCGCAGGCAATCGACTCTGTGCTTTATTCCAACGTGTTTGAAGGTCTGACACGGTTCATTGCGAACGGCGCCGTGGTTCCGGGGCTCGCTGAAAGCTGGGAAATATCGGATGACGGTCTGACCTATACGTTTAAGTTGCGCGATGGGGTGACGTTCCACGATGGCACCACGATGGACGCCGAAGACGTAAAGTTCACGCTTGACCGCGCGCGGGCCGAAGACAGCGCAAACGCGCAAAAGGCGCTTTATGCCGGGATCACCGGTGTCACTGTCATCGATCCCCAGACGGTAGAGGTCACGCTGGATCAGCCGAATGGCAGCCTGCTTTTCAACCTTGCTTGGGGCGATGCGGTAATTGTTGCGCCCGAAAGCATTGAAAACATCAAAACGAACCCGGTCGGAACAGGGGCGTTCAAATTCACGGATTGGGTTCAGGGCGACCGGATCGAATTGACCCGCAACGCGGATTACTGGGGCCCTGCGCCGGTGCTGGAAAACGCGACATTCAAGTTCATTTCGGACCCTACCGCCGCTTTTGCGGCAGTGATGGCAGAGGATGTGGATGTCTTTTCCGGCTTCCCTGCGCCGGAAAACCTGCCGCAATTTGATGCCGATCCCCGGTTTCAGGTCCTGATCGGCTCGACAGAAGGTGAAACGATCCTGTCGACCAACAATCAGATGCCGCCCTTTAACAACGTCAAGGTGCGCCAAGCCGTGGCGCATGCGATTGACCGGCAAGCCATCATTGATGGGGCGATGTTTGGCTATGGCACGCCCATCGGTACCCATTTTGCGCCGCACAACCCGGCCTATGTCGATCTGACCGGGAATTCGGACTACGACCCGGAAAAATCCAAGGCCCTACTGGCCGAGGTGGGGCTGGCCGATGGGTTTGAAACCACGCTGCACCTGCCGCCACCCTCCTATGCCCGTCGCGGCGGAGAGATCATCGCCGCGCAGCTGGCCCAAGTGGGCATCAAAGCCGAGATCATCAATGTGGAATGGGCGCAGTGGTTGGAAACCGTGTTCCGGGGCAAAGACTTTGGTCTGACCATTGTCAGCCATACCGAACCGATGGATATCGGTATCTATGCCCGTCCTGGTTACTATTTTCAGTACGACAATCCAGAGTTTCAGGACCTGATCACCACGCTGACGGCCACCACGGATGAGGATCGCCGCATCGAGCTGATGCAACAGGCGCAGACAATCATTTCCGAGGATTACGTGAACGGATATCTGTTCCAGCTGGCCGCGCTGGGCGTTGCGAAGACAGGGATCGAAGGATTGTGGACCAACCAGCCCACTGCTGCGATTGACCTGACCGGTGTGACCTTCGCTAATTGACCAAAAAGGGCCTGCCGCGCGGATGCGGCAGGCCCGTACTATTATCCTTGCGGGTACACCGCCGCGACAGCGGCATCGAGCGCAAAGTTGAGACCAAGCGCGTCGTTCCCTTCCATCATCGCTGCCTTCAATGCTTCCGCACTGTCGGTTGAGGCAAGCGCGGCTGTCCATTGATCCAGATAAGCCCGCGTTTTGGCAAAAGCGGTCGCGTCATTGGCAGAGCTTTCCAGCCGGTGGCCCGGCACAACGGTGCCTGCACCGATCGCTTCCAGTTGATCCAACGATGCCTTCCAGGCCTCGACCAACTCAGGCGTGGTGTTTTCTGCGGTCCAGCCAAACGTATCCGCGTAGAGGAAATCGCTGGCGATCAGCGTGTCCAAGGCCGGGACGTGCACCGCAGAAATATGCGCGGTATCCCCATGCATAGGCTCTAGTACATCAATCCGCTCGCCTTCCAGCATGATGTGATCGCCCTCCATGACCTCGGGAATGACAACCTTGCTGGCAAAGACACCCGCAGGGGCATTCCCGCTCATGTAATCCAGATACCCTTGTGCCGATTTGGCAATCTCGGGCTGGATTTTGGCGTGGGTCACTACCTTTGCATCCGGGAACTTGGCGACGATGGCCTCGAGTCCCAGAACATGGTCCGGATGCTTGTGGGTGATCACGATGGTTTCAAGGGTCCGGTCCGTCGCTGCGATCATCTCTGCCAGCTTGGTTGCATTGGGCATGTTGAATTGCGCATCGATCAACACGGCGGATTTTTCGCCCATGATGACTGCAGAATCCACCAGACCGCCCATCGGGTCGGCGGTGAAAATGTCGGCGCTGGTCGCGGCCCACGCGGATCGGGGCAGTGCGGCGGCGGCTGCGCTGGCGCCGGTTAGGGCCAGAAAGTTGCGTCGGTTAAGCAGAAACATTTTGCTCTCCATTATAGAGTAAGTCACTGATCTATACTGTCAGACGACGCGACCCTAAGAAGATGGGCGATTCTGCGGAAGAAGGCACTTTGAGGTAACCCATGCCAGATCACGGCGCTGTGAATTACGACCCGAACATTTGCCCGGTCCGCCATGTGCTTGACGGCATCGGTGACAAGTGGACGATACTGATCCTGACCTGTCTCAAACAGGACACACAGCGGTTTTCGGAACTGCGCCGTGAAATCCCGGATATCTCGCAAAAGATGCTGACACAGACCCTGCGCAAGCTGGAACGGGACGGGTTGATCAGCCGGTCGGTCACGCCTTCAATCCCACAGCGTGTTGATTATGCCCTGACCGATCTGGGACAGTCTTTGGTCCTGCAGTTGGAACCATTGGCGGCCTGGGCTTTGGACAGTCGCGATGCCATCGCCCGGTCCCGTGCGATCTATGACCAAGCGCGATAGTTGAGCGGGCGTTGAATGTCGCGTTGGCGCGCGCTCTAATAGCTGGACCCGGCGCGGCCTGCCGCCTAGGCTCCACCCAATGCTGCGCTACACGCTCAAACGGTTTGGATCGCTGGTGATCAGCCTGGCCATTGCCTCGCTGGTGATTTTTTTCGTGATTGAGGTGGCACCGGGCGACCCGGCAAGCTTTATGCTGGGCCTGAATGCGCAACCGGATACGGTTGCGGCGCTTCGGGCAGAGCTGGGCCTCGATCAGTCGAAATTCCAACGATATCTCAGCTGGGTCGGCGGCATGCTGACGGGTGATTTTGGCACCTCTTATACCTACCGCACCCCGGTGGCCGAAATGATCGCTGACCGGTTGCGGGTGTCTTTGCCACTTGCGCTGTATGCGCTGACCTTGTCGACGCTGGTCGCCTTTCCCGCCGGGGTCTACGCCGCCGCGCGCCGCGGCCGTGCGGGCGACGTCGCGGTCATGGGGGCCACACAGCTTGGCGTCGCGATCCCGAATTTCTGGTTCGCGATGATGATGGTGCTGATCTTTGCCATCAACTTGCGCTGGTTCAACGCGGGCGGCTTTGTTGATTGGGAAAACGGGTTCTGGCCCGCCATGAAGTCCCTGACATTGCCGGCCATTTCGCTCGCCCTGCCGCAGGCAGCCATTCTGGCACGGGTAATGCGCTCATCATTGATCGATATCCTGGGCGAAGACTTTATGCGCACCGCCCGGGCCAAGGGGCTGAGCGCGCGCCAAGCCTTGTGGCGGCACGGGCTGCGCAATGCGCTGATCCCGGTCCTGACGATCATCGGGTTACAGTTTTCTTTCCTGCTGGCCGGCGGGATCATCATCGAACAGGTGTTTTATCTGCCGGGTTTGGGGAGGTTGGTGTTTCAAGCGATCAGCGCACGAGACCTGATCGTCGTGGAATCGGTCGTCATGCTGTTGGTGTTTGCCGTGATCGTCGTGAATTTTCTGGTCGATCTGGCCTATGCCGCTGTTGATCCCCGGCTGAGGTCACGCGCATGAACCGGTCCTTGTTCATCGGCGCGACGCTCTCCGGCCTTGTCCTGATCATGGCGGTGGTGTCTTTTGTCTGGACGCCTTACGACCATGCCGCCTTGGCCATCCCGGACAAGTTGCAACCGCCCAACCCGGCGCATTGGCTGGGCACGGACCATTTTGGCCGCGACATTGCCAGCATGATCATGGTTGGCGCGCGGACCTCGATCGCCGTTGCGCTGTTGGCCGTTGGGATCGGCATGGTTCTGGGCGTGCCATTGGGTCTGGCCGCAGCGGCGCGCAGTGGCAGTTGGCTGGATGAGGTGATCATGCGGGGCAATGACCTGATCTTTGCTTTTCCTTCTCTGATCATCGCGATCCTGATCACCGCAGTCTTCGGGGCCGGAGCCGTAAATGCGATTATCGCCATCGGTATTTTCAACATCCCTGTGTTTGCCCGTGTGACGCGGGGCGGTGCGCTGCCTTTGTGGGAACGGGAATTCATCATGGCTGCGCGCGTTGCGGGTAAGACCCGTGCACATATCTCTGTCGAACACATCCTGCCCAATATTCTGAACCTTTTGATCGTGCAAGGCACCATCCAGTTCAGCCTTGGCATTCTGGCAGAGGCGGGGCTCAGCTATGTCGGTCTGTGCGCACAGCCGCCGACGCCCAGTTGGGGCCGAATGCTGGCGGATGCCCAGACGATGGTCAGCCTTGCACCGCACATGGCGTTGATCCCGGGATGTGCGATCATTCTCACGGTTTTGGGACTGAATCTGTTGGGCGATGGACTGCGGGATCGGCTCGATCCGCGTCTGCGGAGGCGACAGGCATGAGCCTTTTGTCCATCCGTGATCTGCGCCTGTCTATTGGTGGCACCCCGATCCTGAAAGGTATCGATCTTGACATCGCACCGGGCGAAATCGTCGCGGTGACAGGTGAGAGCGGGTCGGGAAAGTCGATGACAGCTTTTGCCGTGACACAACTGTTGCCACAAGGTGCGCAAAGCGCCGGGAGCATCGCGTTGGATGATGCGGAAATCCTGACGGCGACCGAGGCCGAGATGTGCCAGATACGCGGTCGGGACGTCGGTATGGTGTTCCAAGAACCCATGACCGCCCTGAACCCGGTCAAAACCATCGGTTCACAGGTCACCGAAACGATCCTTATCCATAAGGCGATGCCGCGATCAGAGGCAGAGCAGCGAGCGCGGGACGTATTGACCCGTGTCGGCCTGCCACCCGAGCGGTTTCCGCTGACCCGCTTTCCGCATGAGCTGTCTGGTGGGCAACGCCAGCGCGTCGTGATCGCCATGGCCATTGCTTTGCGGCCCAAACTGTTGATCGCGGATGAGCCCACAACAGCACTGGATGTGACGACGCAGGCTCAAATTCTCGACCTTCTGCGCGGTTTGGTTGATGACTATGGCATGGGCCTGATGATGATCACCCATGATCTGGCCGTTGTGGCGGGCTTGGCGGACCGCATTGCGGTGATGCGTTATGGAGAGATTGTCGAAATCGGCCCGACACAGCATCTTTTGAAAAACATGCAGCATCCTTACACGCAGATGCTCTTTGCTGCTTCGCGTCATGACGTCGACTTGCCGCCCCCCCCGCCACCAGAACCGTTGCTGCAGGTCCATGACGTCAGCCGCAATTACCGTTTGCCCCGCACCAGCCTGTTTGCGCCTGTCCAAACTCATCCTGCCGTTCGGGATGTCAGTTTCACCCTAGACAAAGGCGAACGCATGGGGCTGGTTGGCGAAAGTGGGAGTGGTAAATCGACCCTAACGCGGGCCATTTTGGGCCTTGAACCCGTGCAGAGCGGTGAAATCTTATTGGACGGAACCCCCGTACATGACCCGGCCGTCCGCCGCCGGATGCAAGTCGTCTTCCAGGATCCTTTTGGCAGTTTCAATCCACGGCACAAAGTTGCGCGCCTGATCACCGAGCCGTTCCACCTGCTCGATCCAAAACCCGATAAGGCCGCCCGTGCCGCTGCGATCGCAGAGGCGTTGACCGCCGTTGGCCTTAACCCGTCGGACGCCGACAAATACATCCACGAGTTTTCCGGTGGCCAACGCCAGCGCATTGCCATTGCCCGTGCGCTGATCATACGACCAGAGCTGATCCTGTTGGACGAGGCGGTTTCGGCGCTGGATGTCTCGGTGCGCGCGCAGATACTCGATTTGCTGGCCGATCTCTGTCGCCGCTACGGGTTGACCTACCTCTTTATCAGCCACGACCTGACCGTCGTGCGGCGTGTTACCGACCGGGTTCTGGTGATGCGAAATGGCGAAATTGTCGAACAGGGACCGACAGAGTCCGTCTTCACCAACCCGTCGCATCCTTACACCCGCGACCTCATTGCAGCTGCTCCGGTATTGCCCGAAATAGATACTAATAAAGGAGATATCGCACATGTTTGAGACTTTTGCGTTTGATCCCGCGCTGTGCCTGATTGGTGGCAAATGGATCGAACCGGCGGGCACACAGACCTTGCCGCTGATCAACCCTTCAGATGGCAGCGAAATCTGTCAGATTGCGCGAGGTGAGACTGTGGATATCGATGCTGCCGCCGCCGCCGCTGATGCGGCCCGCGCGGGATGGGCTGATCTTCCTGCGGTCGAGCGGGGTCGTGTTTTGACGCGTCTCGGCGCTTTGATCCTTGATCATGTCGAGGACCTCGCGCGGCTAGAGGCCATGGATGTCGGCAAACCGCTGACGCAGGCCCGCGCCGATGCCGTTGCCCTGGCGCGGTATATGGAGTTTTACGGCGGTGCGGCGGACAAGGTGCATGGCGAAACCCTGCCTTATTTGTCGGGCTACACGGTTTACACCTTGCGCGAACCGCATGGGATAACCGGTCATATCGTGCCGTGGAACTATCCCATGCAGATCATCGGACGATCCGTTGGTGCGGCTCTAACCATGGGCAATACCTGTGTCTTGAAACCGGCTGAAGAAGCCTGCCTCACGGCTCTGGCCTTTGCCCGATTGGCGGAAGAGGCAGGTTTGCCGCCCGGTGTTTTGAACGTTGTCCCGGGCCTTGGGGCCGAAGCGGGCGCGGCACTTGCCGCCCATGCGGGCATTCAGCACCTCAGCTTTACTGGCTCGGTCGCCACCGGGGCCCGCGTTCAGGCAGCCGCCGCGCAGAATGTTGTGCCTGTGACTTTGGAGCTTGGCGGCAAGTCGCCTCAGCTTGTGTTTGACGATGCCGATCTGGACGCTGCTCTGCCGTTTCTTGTGAACGCAGGCATTCAAAACGCCGGTCAAACCTGTTCTGCATCTTCCCGCATTCTGGTGCAGACCAGTGTCTATAAGGAGGTCTTGGACCGGATGTCGGCCGCCTATCAGACGCTGACCGTTGGTCCGGCAACAGATGACTTGCGGCTTGGTCCCCTGATATCGCACCGACAAAAAGAGATCGTGGAACGCTATCTTTCAATGGGTCAGGACCTCACCTTGGCCGCGCAGGGCCAAATCGTGGACGGCGCTCCGGAAACCGGGGCTTATGTCCGTCCGACACTTTTTGCCGATGTCTCTCCTGTTCACGTTCTGGCGCAGGAAGAGATTTTCTGACCTGTTCAGGTTTTGATCCCTTTCGAGGATGAAGCAGAGGCCATTCGGATCGCAAACGGCACCGAATATGGTCTGGTGGCCAGTGTCTGGACGCGTGATGGGGGTCGACAGATGCGACTGGCCAAGGCCCTGCGGGCTGGCCAAGTGTTCGTCAATAATTACGGTGCCGGAGGCGGTGTTGAACTGCCATTTGGTGGCGTTGGGAAATCCGGGCATGGCCGAGAGAAAGGGTTCGAGGCGCTCTATGGCTTTTCCCAATTGAAAACGGTCGCGACCCTGCATGGCTAAAACAAAATGAGCAGACGCGCGACAGACCGCACCGGGTTGGCGATTGTGCTGTCGCTTGTGGCCCTTTTTTTGTTCGATCTCATGGGATTGGTCAAAAAACGCTTGTCGACGGACTATTCTGCCGCCGAGCTGTCCGTCTATCGCAACTTTTTCGGCCTGGTGCCCAGCCTGATCGCGCTTTGGTCAGTGCAGACATGGCACAGCGCCGGTCGTCCCTTACGGATCCGGCAATGGCGTTTGGGTGTTTTTCGCGGCCTATGCGTCGCCGTTGCGCAGCTTTTGTACTACATTTCTTTGGGCATTTTGCCTTTTGCGACGGCCAATACGATCACTTACGCCAATGCCCTTTTCCTGACGGCGCTTGCGGTTCCGATATTGGGGGAAAAGGTGGGTTATGTCCGCTGGGGCGCGGTGTTGATCGGTTTTCTCGGCGTGGTTTGGATCGCAAAACCCGGTGCTGATACCTTTACGCTCGCCGCCGCCGCCCCTCTCGGGGCCGCGTTTTGCTATGCCTTGGCGGGCGTGACATCGCGATTGGTAGACGACGATGTGCCAACGCCGCTGTTGAACCTCTATTCTGCGAGCTTCGCTTTGCTGGGGTCCTTCGCTTTGGCCTTGGTGTTGGGCGGGTTTTCGACACTGGCCCGGCCCCAAGACCTGATTTGGATCGCTGCGATGGGGGTGTTTGGCGGCTCTGCCGTCTTGTGCCTGATCTATGCTTATCGCATGGCTGAACAAAGCGATCTTGCCCCGTTCAGCTATTTTGGTATCCCGCTTGCCTTTGTGTTGGGCTGGCTTTTCTATGGCGAGGCTCCGTTGGGTGACCTTTTCCCCGGCGCGCTCTTGATCAGCTTAGGTGGTTTGATCGTGATCTGGCGGGATCGCCAGATCAAAAACAGGGTCTAAACAACGACTTTCAAGCGTTCCTGGGCGCCAACGCCGAAGACCCTTTTGTACCGATCAATCTCGTCTGCAGGGCCCATAGCCTTTTCCGGGTTGTCCGACAATTTGACCGTCGGCCGGCCATTGGCGCGCACTGCTTTGCACACAAGGCTGAAAGGCGCCAACGCATCATTGGGCACCAAACCGCGGAAATCGTTCGTCAGCAAAGTGCCCCAGCCGAAAGAGACGCGGACGCGGTCGGCAAATTGCGCATGAAGCTCGGCAATTTTGTCCACGTCCAACCCGTCCGAGAAAATGACCAGCTTTTCACGCGGGCCCTCGCCGCGGGCTTTCCACCATTCGATAGCTGTTTCTGCGCCCTTGGCGGGGTCCCCGCTGTCGATACGAATGCCGGTCCAGCCCGCTAACCAGTCAGGGGCGTTGTCCAAAAAGCCCTGGGTGCCGTACGTGTCCGGCAAAATCATCCGCAGGTTGCCATCATGCTCTTCGTGCCAGTCGCTTAGGACGTCATAAGGCGCGGATGCCAGATCTTTGTCGCTTTCGGCCAAGGCGGAATAGACCATCGGCAGTTCATGCGCATTGGTTCCGATTGCTTCGACCTCGCGACGCATGGCGATCAGGCAATTGGAGGTGCCGGTGAATTGGCCTCCCAACCCTTCGATCATGGCCTGGACGCACCAATCCTGCCACATGAAGGAGTGGCGGCGGCGGGTGCCAAAATCAGCGATCCGCAGGCCGTCGATTGCGCGGAGTCGCTCGATCTTTTCCCAGACGCGGGTCATGGCGCGGGCATAAAGCACCTGTAATTCGAAGCGGCCCATGGAATTCAAGACAGCCCGACCGCGCAGCTCCATCAACACGGCCAAAGCCGGGATTTCCCACAGCATGACTTCTGGCCAAGACCCTTCAAAGGTCAGCTCGTATTGATCGTCCTTCCGTTCCAGATGATAGGGCGGCAGGCGCAGCTGTTCGAACCATTCCATGAAATCCGACCGGAACATCTGGCGTTTGCCGTAAAACATGTTCCCGCGCAGCCAAGTGCTTTCCCCGCGGCTGAGCGACAGTGACCTGATGTGGTCCAACTGTTCACGCAACTCGCCCTCGTCGATCAGCTTGGCCAAAGGCACATGTTTCGACCGGTTGATCAGCGAAAAAGTGACCTGAGTGTTCGGTTTGTTTCGGAACACCGACTGACACATCAGCAGTTTGTAAAAATCAGTGTCGATCAAGGAACGGACGATCGGGTCGATCTTCCATTTGTGATTATAGACGCGGGTTGCGATGTCCACGGGTCTGGCCTCATTTCTCTGGCACGTTGGCGTGCGTAGCCAACCAATCCTGCCTTACCTTCGAAATCAAGCGGCCTTTTGCGTTCCGTATTTTGCAATCGCTTCCAGAAACGCGCGCTTGCGGATCGGTTTGCTAAGAAATCCGTCCATGCCCGCCGCCAGACATGCCTCGCGGTCCGCGTCAAACGCGTTCGCCGTTAAAGCAAGGATCACCGGCTGGGGACCGTCGCCCGTTCGAATGGCGCGCGTTGCGTCAATTCCGTTCATCACTGGCATCGACATGTCCATAAATACGACATCGGGCACCTCCTTGCGGACGGCTGTAACCGCCTCTTGCCCGTCGCAGGCAAAGGTCAATTCCACACCGCTTTGCTTAAGGTATTTCTCCAACAGCATCCGGTTCACGCGATTGTCTTCGGCGACCAACACGCGCAATCCCGCGATCTGTTCGGTCAGCACGCTTTCTTCAAGTTGGACCGCTCGTGGGCCTTTGACCGCAGTTTCTGGCGGCCCAACAGGCAGATGGACTTCAAAACACGACCCGACGCCGGGTTCAGAGGTGACGGAAATACTGCCCCCCATGCCTTCGATCAAATGCTTGGAAATGGTCAGGCCCAACCCGGTCCCACCAAACCGGCGCGTTGTTGCGGCATCGGCTTGGGAAAACTGCGCGAAAACCTGTTCGATTTTGTCGGCCGGAATGCCTATGCCAGTGTCTTTGACCCGCAAGCGCAGCATCCAACTGGAACCGTTTTCGTCTGCACAGGCCTCGATTTTGACACCGCCTTTTTCAGTGAACTTTAACCCGTTGCCAATCAAGTTGATCAAAATCTGCCGCAGTCGGCCGTCATCCCCGCTCACCGCTTTGGGAAACTCCGGCACAACCTTCAATTCCAGGCCGATCCCTTTTCCATTCGCCTGCGGTTTCAAAAGCTGCACAACCTCGTTCAGACACTGCGCCGGGTCGAACGTGACGGTGGCAAAGGTCATCTTCTTGGCGTCCAGTTTCGACAGGTCGAGAATGTCATTGATGATTTGTAGCAAGGCCTGCGCCGAGCTGCGGATCGTGTCCGCATATTCTTGTTGCTCGGTCGACAACTTGGACCCCGACAACAGGTCCGACATACCCACAATGCCATTCATGGGCGTCCGAATTTCGTGGCTCATCGTGGCCAGAAACTCTGCTTTGGCCTTGGCCCCTTCTTCTGCAGCTTTCCGGGCTTCGGCCATCTCTTGGGCATGTTGGCGCGCATAGGTGACGTCTCGTTCAATGGCGACGGTAACTTCTACCTCGCCATCTTCATCGATCACCGGAACCAAATTCGCGTCGATCCAAATCTCTTGCCCGTCTTTTCGTCGATTCAGAATCTCGCCTCGGAAAGGTTCGCCAGCCATGACCGACTGTGCAATCGCCAATATCGTATCCGGGTTGGTTTTGGGGCTGTTTAACAGTTCCGCAGGCGTCCGACCCAACGCCTCTGCGCTGGCATATCCCGTGGCGCGGACGAATGCGTCATTGACCCATTCGATCCGCCCATCCGGGCCCGAAATGATTACAGAGTCATTGGCGTTGCGCGCAACAAGTGACAGCTTTTGCATTTCCCGCTCACGCTTTTTCATCTCTGCATTGATGTCTTTTAGCAGCTGCGCATTCTCGACCAGCTTACGCGTGTTGGCCTTGTGCCGTTCAAACCCGGCATTGACGAAGCCGATGAACACCACAGCCATAAAGGACAGGATCAATACCCCCAACAAGTCCAACCAGATCCGGTATTCTGTCATACCGCCGTTGACGATCAGATAACCCAGCCACCCTAATGGACAGGCCGCATAGACAGACAGTCGCGCAATGCCTGCGGCGCGGTGAAACGGCAGCATCACGCCGGCGTTTATCGTTGCGCCGATCAAAAAGCTCATCGCAAAAAGAGCAGACAGGCTGGTGACAGGACCGGTGCAAGCCAAGATGAAACACACCGATATGCACGCCGCCTGTATCCATGCCGTGAGCGTCGACAACCAATAGAGTTGTGGCTTCCGGACGCCCGTTTCGATCCAGCCTGGGACCCGACGCAGAAACAGGCAATCCACCGCTTCGCCGAACAAAGCGCACGCCAAAGCAATTGCGCCATAAATCAGCCCGTCAAAAACGGCCAAAGTTACGCTGCCAGCAACGGTCAGAAGCTGTCGTTGCGCAAAGTGTTTGACCCGCCCACGCGCATAGCGCACCAACAGACCTGACCGGCTGTTTTTACGCGTAAATTCGGCAAAGTCGTCTGACGGTTGCGCGGCGGTGTCGACCATTCACGGTCCTGCGGTATTACTTGAACTACCGCAGAACGTAGGATCCCGGGGTTAACAACTGGCAAAGCCGGTTCAGATGATCGTCACGCCCGCTGTTTTCATCGCGTCCATCGCCGCGGCAAGCGACCCGTCCAGATCAATGCCTCGGCACAGTTCTGTGCGCACCGTGACCGCAAAACCCAGTTTTGCGGCATCAACGGCGGAAAAGTGGACACAGAAATCCGTCGCGAGGCCGACCAGGGTCAGGTCAGTGATCCCACGGCTGCGCAGATAACCGTCCAGCCCGGTGGGCGTCGTTTTGTCGTTTTCAAAGAAAGCCGAATAGCTGTCAATCGCCGACCGAAACCCTTTGCGCAGGATCAGATCGCCATCCGTTTTGAGACCATCATGAAATGCCGCCCCTTTGGTCCCTTGCACACAATGATCCGGCCAAAGAACCTGTGGGCCATACGGCATCTTAACCATATCATATGGCGCCTTATCGTCATGGCTGCTGGCAAAGCTGGAATGCCCGGCGGGATGCCAGTCTTGCGTCAGGATCACCGCGTCAAATTCTGCCATGGCGGTATTGATACCCGGCACAATCAGATCCCCTTCCGGCACCGCCAACGCACCGCCCGGGCAAAAATCGTTTTGTACGTCAATGACGAGCAATGCCTGCATGATCTGATCCCTTCCATGACTGTAACTGGCGTAAAACGGCGCGTCGGATTGGTCAACGGCCCTTGCGATATGACACCGCTGGGTCTAGATCGCGGCCATGTACACAATCGCTGCCCTTTACCATTTCACGCGCTTTGATGATCCGGCCGCCCTGAAACCGGCACTAGCATCATTGTGCTGTACCAACGGCGTCAAAGGTACCCTGCTTTTGGCACCAGAAGGCATCAATGGCACGATTGCTGGTCCTCGATCCGGCATCGACACGGTGATTGCGCATATTCAGGCCCTGCCGGGTTGCGTTGATCTCGACTGGAAAGAAGCGACATCCGACCACCCGCCCTTTGGCAAGATGAAGGTGCGGCTGAAAAAAGAAATCGTGACGATGGGCCAGCCCGATGTCGATCCAAAGGCACGGGTTGGACATTATGTCGACCCACAGGACTGGAACGACCTCATTCGGCAACCCGATGTTGCCTTGATCGATACGCGTAACGATTATGAAGTCGCCATCGGAACTTTCGAAGGCGCCGTAGATCCTGAAACCAAGTCTTTTGGTGAGTTTCCGGCTTGGTGGGAGGAAAACAAGCACCGCTTTCACAACAAGAAAATCGCCATGTTCTGCACCGGCGGTATCCGGTGTGAGAAATCCACCAACTATCTCTTGGGCGAAGGCGTCGAGGACGTCTATCACCTCAAGGGCGGTATCCTGCGCTACCTCGAAGAAACGCCCGCTGATAACAGCACCTGGCAAGGCGAGTGTTTTGTTTTTGACAACCGGGTTTCCGTCGGCCACGGCCTTGCCGAAGGTCCGCATCAGCTTTGTCACGGCTGCCGCCGTCCCATCCTGCGAGCTGATCGCACCCGCCCGGAATTCGAAGAAGGTGTGTCCTGTCACCAATGCGTCGATGAAACATCCGAAGCGGACAAAACGCGCTTTCGCGAACGTCAAAAACAGATTCACCTCGCCCGCGCGCGCGGCGAAACCCACCTGGGCGACTAACGCTACTTCTTCTCTTCAAAAACACTCAAATGGCAAACATCAGTCACCGGCGCCCAAACGCCATTATCAAAGCATCGAAAAGCAAAAGCCTATCTGACGCTTAAGACCCTAGGGCGCTTCGATTACTGACAGAGCGTTTCAGCTTTTCAACCTCTTTTCGACGCATGACCCAAGCTGCCAGTGCCTTCAGCCCGATACCGGTGCGGAACTCAAATTCTTCATAGTGGAAGTCGCGTGCCGTCACGCCGAACCGGGACAAACCCTTTCGAAGCAACTCCCGCAGCGAAACTGGTCCACAAAACGCGACGCGTCTGGTCGACAGGTCGCTACCAATCCGCTCGGCGATCACGTCAGCAGAAAGCCGCTGTTTCTCATCGGATGCAAAGACGTGCAGGGTAAAGCTCTCTTTCGAACGCGCCAATGCCTCCAGCTCCTCAAGGTGCGGCGCTGTGGTCCGTGATTTCACGCAATAAAAGAGATCAACCTGCGCGGCCCCGGGTTGCATGGCATGTGCCCAAGCCAGGAAAGGGGTAATTCCAATTCCACCAGCCACCCAAACTTCATCTTTTTTGCCTGTATACCGAAATCTTCCAAACGGGCACTGAATGCGCAATTCCTGATCAATTTCGACCACATGGGACAAACGGGATGTAAAATCGCCCAGAGCTTTGATGGTACAGCGCAACGACCCGTCGTCGCCGATTTTGGAAAAGCTGAAAGGGTGTGGTTCTGCCATCCCGGCATCTGTAAATCGCAGAACGCCGAACTGCCCAGGTTGGGCGGGCAGGTGTTTTCCAACCGGAACCATATCGATTGCCACGGCATCGCCGGTTCGCTGGATATCCGCGATCTTATACCCATAGCTGGGCCGTATTGTTTCCGGAAAAAGCATCCAGACATACGCAGCCAAGCCAGCAACGCAGAAAACCGCGGTATACAGCCCGGCTGGATCGGTCATCGCGAAGGGTTTCATGATAAAGAAGAAATGGAATGAACCCGCCGCAAACAGGGCGCCCATTGCTTTGTGCGTCCATTTCCACAGATGGTAAAGAATGAAGGTTGCGACCGAAACCACGACCAAAATGAGCATGCCATAAAGGCTAAGCTCTCCCATTGTTTCTGCCAGATCATTCAATGCCGGTTCGGGGCCAAGACCGCGCATATCCGCGTCGATCGTATCATGCAGCAAAACAGCCACCATCGCTATGATACCGGCCCATTTATGCAGAACGTAAACGCGGTCCAACCCGCCGAAAACCGTTTCAATTCCGCGAAGCCGTGTGGACATGATCTGGCCCCAGGCCATCAAAATCAACGCTGCGAGGCCCAGGTATTGCGAGAAAAGCGCGAGCTTGTCCGGAATGTTCGGAAGCGAAAAAAGTTGATACGCTGGAAACAGTGTTGTTGCGATGATTATGATAAGTCCAACAGGGTTCATTCTAAATTCCTAAGTCGCGGATTGTTGCGTGGCACTGACCAAGTCATCCGCCATCAGGTCGTCCAAGAAAATGCTAAGAAGTTGCACGCGGCCCGCCACATCGGCCTTTTTGTAAACAGAAGCACATTGAGCTTTGACCGTTCCTTGCTTGGTGTCGCGAAGCGTTACCATTTCCGCGATAGAGAAACCTTTTATGGCTAGAATCGCTATCTCACGTTCTGCGCCGGTCAAACTCCAGTCTTGAAAACGGGCTTCCATAACTTCGCTGAACGCACCGGAGGCGACTTTGATCTGATCTTCCAGCTGGTTCTGCCGTCTTAGGA
Source organism: Paracoccaceae bacterium (assembly GCA_965198725.1). Taxonomy (GTDB): domain Bacteria; phylum Pseudomonadota; class Alphaproteobacteria; order Rhodobacterales; family Rhodobacteraceae; genus CBDAPX01. The sequence goes on along the minus strand of CBDAPX010000001.1, from coordinate 509,734 downwards.
TTTGGCGCAACTCATTGCCTGTAAACGCCAAGCCGAAAAACAAGGCGACTGTCACCAAAATCTCAAGAGTGTCGCTGTCCGCAATCTTGTTGATCGAAGCCGGCCAAAGCATGTCCCATGCAATGTCCATCAAGAAGTAGGCACAGCAAATCGCTTGAAGTGCAAAAAGTGACAACAAAATCGCAGCACGTGACATGTTCATTCCTTCATCACGAATAAAGGTGCGCCCCTTTTACAGGGCGCACTTGGAAATGTTTAGTCGTTGTCGTTGTCGTTTTCATCCTCATCCTCATCCTCATCTTCGTCCTCATCTTCGTCCTCATCGTCTTCTTCGTATGCGGCCAGAACTAGGCCGGTGTCAGGTGAGACTTCGAATTCGAATTCCTGACCATCGATCAAGGCTTCAACCTCGATCTCGTCATCTTCAATCTCGATTTCTGCGGCCGTATAGCCCTGCGCTTCCAGCGCCGCCCGGATTGCCGTTTCCGATGCACCAAGTTGGTCGCCGAAGTTGATTTGTGCAAAGGCCATGCCGGGAAGCAAAAGAGTGGCAAGGAGAGCGGATTTGGTGTTGTTGAACATTTTTTGTTCCTTTCAATGAATGTAAGCACCGCGTCGTTGCGGTTGCCTCAACATCGGTGGAATGCAGGGCAACAAAAATTGGACTTCGGGCTGATATCCATCGGCCTGGTCTTCCCCCACTGAAGTGGTCCTCCGCTATGTTTAGGAAACGGAGGAAACACATGGCCAACAAGCGACCAAAGCCAGAAGAGATTGTCACGAAGTTACGGCAGGTTGAGGTTCTGACGGGGCAAGGGATGCCGCGTCTGGATGCGATCCGTCAGATCGGTGTGACTGAACAGACCTACTACCGGTGGAAGAAAAAATACGGCGGAATGGGCACGGATCAATTGAAGGAACTGAAGCGTCTGCAAAAAGAGAACGAGCGATTGCGCAAAGCCGTTTCTGATCTGACGCTGGACAAGCTGATCTTGGCGGAGGCGGCAAAGGGAAACTTCTGAGCCCCGCTCGTCGTCGTGCCTGTATTGATCGCGTTCGTGCTGAGCTGAACATCTCGGAGCGTCGGGCATGCCGGGTTCTAAGACAACATCGATCCACACAGCGCAAAGTACCTGCGGGTCGCCCGGATGAAGAACGTTTAGTGGCTGATATGATCGAACTGACCCGGCAGTATGGCCGCTACGGCTATCGTAGGATCGCGGCACTACTGAGAGACGCTGGCTGGCATGTGAATGACAAGCGCGTGGAACGGTTATGGCGACGAGAGGGGCTGAAAGTGCCAATGAAACAACCGAAGAAAGGGCGGCTTTGGCTGAATGATGGATCATGTGTCAGGCTTCGGCCAGAGCGCCGCGATCATGTCTGGTCTTACGACTTTGTCCACTGCCGCACCGACGATGGTAAAGCTTTCCGCACACTCAACATCATCGACGAGTACAGTCGGGAATGCTTGGCCATACGCGTGGATCGCAAGCTCAACTCAGGCAATGTGATCGATGTGCTGAGCGACCTGTTCATCCTGCGCGGCATCCCATCGTTCATTCGCTCCGACAACGGCCCGGAGTTCGTTGCCCAAGCTGTCCAGGACTGGATCAAGGCTGTCGGCGCGAAGACGGCTTACATCGAACCTGGGTCACCTTGGGAGAACGGATACTGCGAAAGCTTCAACGCAAGGTTCCGCGACGAGTTCCTGAACGGGGAAACATTCTACAGCCTGCGTGAAGCCCAAATCCTGATCGAACAATGGAGAAAGCACTACAACACGAAACGACCACACAGTGCATTGGGCTACCGCCCACCGGCTCCCGAAACCATCGTCCAGATGGACCAAAGGTCGATCATGCACTAACAATCAAATTGGACCACTCAGGTGGGGCTGATCAATCATCACCTGCTGATTGACCGCCCGCCATTGGGCTAGGGTGAAAACGGGCAAGAAGAGTTTGAGTTTGGTTTGCCGTCAGATGACAACCATCTGCATTTTGGCGGGGGACAGACCGAGACGACCATCGAACTGGCCCCGGGATCACACACGCTGCAACTTGTCTTGGGCGATGCCGGGCATGTTCCGCACAGCACCCCGATTGTGTCTGACGTGATCACCATTTCCGTCGAGTGATAATAAGCACGGCGCGTCAGAGGTGGCGCGCCGTTTGCCCAAACTGTTGATCAAACGCTTGGGTCCCAAGCGGTGTAAAGCGAACAACCCGAGAGTTAGTATCTCGCTTTACCCACCCGGTTTCTTCCATGCGGCCCAGCATTGCGCGGCCAAGTTTGCTAGCCAGATGCGCCTCACGCGCGCTCCAATCCAGGCATTCCTTGCACATGGGCGCGCGGGATGCGGCGAGCGTGGACAAATCGATCCCGAATTCTGTGGCAAAGCGGCGCCCCTCGGCGGACAGGTCGATACCGTCCGCGGTTACGTCGAATAGGCCATGTGCACGCATCCAGCGAAACATCTGCACGCCACGCCGGCCGGCAAGGTGATTATAACAGACACGGGCTTCGCGCATGGCGGCATCTTTGGGTCCGGTCCGCGTGCGTAACTGACCATGTCCTGCGGCCAATCCCATCAGGGTTTCCAGCAACGCGGCAACATCCGCATTGGCAAGCGTGAAATACCTGTGCCGCCCCTGACGGGTCAGTGTGATCAACCCGCCGTCCTGTAACTTGCCCAGATGCGACGATGCCGTTTGCGCAGTAACACCGGCCTCTGCCGCTAATTCGGTGGCTGTCAGGGCCTTGCCGCTCATCAGGGCGGTCAAGATGTTTGCGCGGGCCGGATCACCGATCAGCGCTGCGATTGCGGCTATGTCTGGACCTTCTTTCATACTTCGACGATAATCGAACCATTCGTCGCAATCAATGCGGTAGAGCAAGGAACATCACAAAAGGAACGTTCCATGCTGACATGCATCATCCGATATCAGATCGACCCGACAAAGACCGCGCAGTTCCATCAATATGCGCGCAACTGGGGTCAGGCTATTCCGCGCTGCGGGGCGGACCTGATCGGGTATTTCGCGCCACATGAAGGCTCCACAACCTTGGCCTATGGCATCTACAACATCGAAAGTCTGGCCGCTTACGAGGCATATCGCGCCCGGTTGGCGGCAGACCCGCTTGGGCAGGAAAACTATGCATTTGCGCAGAAAGAGAAATTTCTGTTGCGCGAGGACCGGACGTGGCTGACCTTGGCCTCAGCCCCTCATGGAGATGGATCATGATCGCCGTAATTTTCGAAGTAGAACCCGCCGACGGACGCAAAGAAGAATATCTCGATATCGCTGCCGCGATGCGCCCCATAGTCGAAGAGGTCGAGGGGTTCATTTCGGTCGAACGGTTTCAAAGCCTGACAAACCCGGGCAAGCTGTTGTCCCCGTCATTTTTCGAGGACGAAGCAGCGGTGGAACGGTGGCGTCAACTGGCGGCGCATCGCGGCGCGCAGTCCAAGGGCCGGTACGGCATTTTCGCCGACTACCGGTTGCGCGTCACCCATGTGATCCGAAACTACGGGATGTTTGACCGTGCGGAAGCCCCAGAGGACAGCCGCGCGGCGCATGACGGTTAAAGCGTTGCGGCCAATCGCGTGCCTTGGTTGATTGCGCGTTTGGCGTCCAGCTCTGCGGCCACATCCGCCCCGCCTATGACATGTGGTGTCACCCCTTTGGCAATCAGCGCGTCGGCCAAGCTGCGTTCAGGCACTTGGCCCGCGCAGAGAACGATGGTGTCAGCTTCGATCACTTGCGGGTTTTCGCGGGCTTCGCCAAAAGACACATGCAATCCGGCTGCGTCGATGCGTTCGTAATTCACGCCGCCGACAAAGTTCACCTCTTTCATCTTCAATGCCGCGCGGTGAATCCAACCGGTTGTCTTGCCCAACCGCTTGCCGTGCTTTTCCGCTTTCCGTTGCAAGAGCGTGATGTCGCGCGCCGCGGCATGCGGCTGAGGACCTTCGGGGAACAGCCCGCCGCGATGTTCCGCCGGATCAGAAACGCCCCACTCCTTCATCCATTCCGGCAGGTTCTCGGTCAGGCTTTCGCCCTCATGCGCCAGGTATTCGGATACGTCAAAGCCGATGCCGCCCGCCCCGATGACCGCGACCCGGTCACCGGCGGTTGCCGATTTGGTCAAAACGTCGATATAGCTCAGCACGTTCTCGCCGTCCTGACCGGGGATTTCGGGATCGCGCGGCAAAACGCCTGTGGCGATCACAACCTCATCAAAACCACCCAGATCATCGGCCGTGACAGCTTTGCCAAGTTCGACGGTCACACCGGATGTTGACAGCATGGTGCGATACCAATCCACCAGGCCCCAAAACTCTTCCTTGCCAGGCACCTGTTTGGCGAGGTTCAATTGCCCGCCGATTTCGTTCGCCTTGTCAAAGAGGGTTACCGCATGGCCGCGTTTCGCAGCGGTCAGGGCCGCTGACAGGCCCGCCGGACCCGCGCCGACGACGGCGATGGTTTTGGGTGCGGCGGTTTCCGAGATCACCAGTTCCTGCTCGTGACAGGCGCGGGGGTTCACAAGGCAGCTGGTCAGCTTGCCGCCGAATGTGTGGTCCAGACAGGCCTGATTACAGGCGATACAGGGCGCAATGCGATCTGACTGACCTTCCATCGCCTTTTTGACGAAGTCGGAATCGGCCAGCATCGGGCGGGCCATGGACACCATGTCGGCGCAGCCGGTGGCCAGCACTTCTTCGGCCACCTCGGGCGTGTTGATCCGGTTCGAGGTGATGACCGGAATGCTCACCTGTCCCATCAGCTTTTTGGTGACCCAGGAAAATGCAGCGCGCGGGACAGATGTTGCGATGGTCGGAATGCGCGCCTCGTGCCAGCCAATGCCCGTGTTGATGATGGTGGCGCCTGCTTTTTCAATTTCCTTGGCCAATTGGACAACCTCTTCATAGGTCGAGCCGTTGGGCACAAGGTCGATCATCGACAGGCGGTAAATGATGATAAAGTTTGGCCCGACCGCCGCCCGCGTCCGGCGCACGATCTCAATTGGCAGGCGCATGCGGTTCTCATAGGCGCCGCCCCAACGGTCCGTGCGCTTGTTGGTATGGGTGACGAGGAACTGGTTGATGAAATACCCCTCGGAGCCCATGATCTCGACCCCGTCATACCCGGCCTCTTGTGCCAAGGCGGCAGAGGCGGCGATGTCGGCGATCTGTTTTTTCGATCCCTTCCTCGTCCAGTTCCTTTGGCGGAAACGGTGAGATGGGTGATTTGACCGGGCTGGGGGCGACACAGGCCGGATTATAGGCGTATCGGCCTGCGTGCAGGATTTGCATCGCGATTTTGCCACCCGCGTCGTGCACACGGTCAGTGACAATCTTGTGGTTCACCGCATCCTCGGCTTTGTACATGCCTGCCGCACCAAAGGCGACGCCGCCTTCCGGGTTTGGTGCAATGCCGCCGGTGACCATCAGGCTCACCTCACCGCGGGCGCGTTCGGCATAAAACTCGGCCACGCGGTTCCAATCACCGGTTTCTTCGAGCCCGGTATGCATCGAGCCCATCAGCACGCGATTCTTTAACGTGGTGAAGCCCAGATCCAGCGGGGCCAGCATATGTGGGTATTGGGTCATCGCATCCTCCTCAGGTCGCCACTAGAATTACGTCCACGTAAACTTTTGTCACCCTATACGCGGCGTCATTCGCTTGCCTTGCCCGGCGTAAGCGATAGAGATGACAGTATAGATCAGGAGTGAAACATGACACCGGAAGAGATTGCGCAACTGCCCTATCGGCCTTGTGTCGGCATCATGCTGGTCAATGCCGCAGGGCATGTCTTTGTCGGTCAGCGCAATGATCGGCATGCCGAGGCCTGGCAGATGCCACAAGGCGGGGTCGACAAGGGCGAGGAACCGGGGCAGGCGGCGCTGCGCGAGCTGTGGGAGGAAACCGGGGTGCGCGAAGATCTGGTTGAACTGATCGCTGAAAGCGATGATTGGCTGACCTATGACTTGCCGCAAGACCTGGTACCCAAGATCTGGAAAGGGCGGTATCGCGGTCAAAAGCAGAAATGGTACCTGTTTCGGTTTCTTGGCGAAGATCAGCAGATCGATATCGCGACGAAGCATCCCGAGTTCACGACCTGGCGCTGGGCCCCTGTGGATGGGTTGGTCGATGCGATCGTCCCCTTCAAGCGCGATGTTTATGCAGAGGTGGTGTCGGCGTTTGGTCCCGTCATCGCGGAGCGGTTTTAAAAGGCGCGCCTGCGGCGCAAGAGATATTGGCGCGGCCGGTGGCCGCGCGGTGCCTCCGGCGAGGGTATTTTGCCAAGAAAGAAGCCAGAAGGGTTTTAGTCCGCGGGCCGGTAAATCGGGATCTGGGGCGCTGCGTTTTGTGGCAAGACGCCCGAAAGGCGCGGGTCCTCGAAAATTTCGACTTTTTGACGCGTCGGGGTGAAGCTCGATTCGGTCATCGGAGAGGATTTTGCCCAGCGCCTCATCGTCCAGTTTCAGACGGGACGCCCAAAGCCAATCCTGCCCCCCGACGCGCAGAAATAGGTCACGGTAGAAGGCGGGGGTGGCGGTGATCCGTTCGATGGTGACCCCGTCTGGCAGCGGCGTCTGTCTGGCGGCGTCCGGCGCGTGCGTCATTTCAAGAAAGGTGATGACGACAGCCAGGCTGCCCAAGGGGACGTCGTGATAGCCGGTTTCAAGCATCAGGTCAGTCCAACAAGCCTTCGCTGCGCATGAGCGCGTGCAAGTTGGCTTCGGGCCGGGGGCCGATATGGCCAATCACTTCGCGCGCGCAGAGGTTGCCCATGCGGGCGCAGGTGGCCAGATCGCAGCCGGTGGCGAGGCCATAGAGGAACCCGGCGGCAAATTGATCGCCTGCGCCGGTGGCATCGACAACGGTGGTTTTTTCCACTGGCACGTCGACGCGGGTGTCTTCGCCCATCACCGTGACGCCATCGCCGGAACGGGTGCAGACGATCAGCGGACACAGGGCCGCGGTTTTGGTCAGCGCAGCCTCAAGATCATCAGTTTCAAACAGCGATTTGATTTCAGCCTCATTGCCGATCACGAAATCCATTTCGTTTTCGATGAGGGACAGGAAATCCGCCCGGTGCCGGTCCACGCAAAAGGGGTCCGAAATGGCGATGCCGATCTTGCCGCCCCCGGCGTGGCAGTCGCGCGCGGCTTGCAAGAACGCCTCTTTGCCCTTGTCCTTGTCAAAGAGATAGCCCTCAAGGAACATGAGCTTTGCATTGGTGGCGACATCGGCGGAGACGTCCGCCGGGCTCAGCTCGGACGAGATGCCCAGATAGGTGTTCATCGAGCGTTCGCCGTCGGGCGATACGAAGATCATCGAACGGGACGTGGGCAATTCGCCGCCTGGAACGGGTGGGTTGGCAAAGTCGATGCCGTCCTTGCGCATGGCCTCTTCGTAAAAGCGCCCAAGCGAGTCGTCGTGCACCCGGCCAATGAACGCTGCATTGAGGCCCAGCGCGCCAACGCCGGCAATCGTGTTGGCCACCGAGCCGCCGGGCGTTTGAACCCGGTTTGTCATGGCGGCATAAAGCACCTCTCCCCGGTCGCGCTCGATCAGCTGCATGATGCCCTTTTCGATGCCCATCATGTCGAGGAAATTGTCGTCAGATTGAGAGATCACATCGACAATGGCGTTGCCAATGCCGACCAGGTCATAGGTTTTCATACAGTCTTTTCCTCGTATCCGCAGAGATCGCGGATAATGCAGGTTGGGCACATCGGTTTGCGGGCTTTGCAGTGATTGCGCCCGTGCAGGATCAGCCAGTGATGTGCGTGCAGTTGAAAATCCGCCGGAATATGGTCTTCGATGGCGCGTTCAACCGCGTCCACATCTTTACCCGGGGCAATACCCGAGCGGTTGCCGACCCGGAAGATATGCGTGTCAACAGCCTGAGCCGGTTGGCGCCACCACATGTTCAGCACGACATTGGCCGTCTTGCGCCCCACGCCCGTCAGCGATTGCAGGGCGGCGCGGGAATTGGGCACTTCGCCCCCGTAATCCTCAACCAGGATCCGGCTGAGCTTGATGACGTTTTTGGCCTTGTTGCGATAAAGCCCAATGGTCTTGATATGCTCGATCAGTCGTTCTTCGCCGAGATCCAGCATCTTTTGCGGGGTATCGGCAATTTCAAATAGTTTGGCCGTGGCCTTGTTCACGCCAGCATCCGTGGCTTGCGCGCTGAGGGCGACGGCCACGACAAGGGTATAGGCGTTGACGTGGTTCAGCTCTCCCTCGGGAGCGGGATCGGCGTCTTGGAACCGGGTAAAGATCTCGCGGATCGTGTGGTAATCGAGTTGCTTGGCCATCCGAAGCTTAATGCCGTGCGCCGACGCCTATCGCAACGGATAAAGCACAGGTTTCGGATCGTTCTGCAGTGTTCCTTGGCATAGGGTAGGATCAACAGGAAAGGAGTGCGTGATGAACATTCAAACGGGTGAGACCGGCTACCACTATAACGTCATGCGGCGGGCGATCGAGCTGATCGATGAGGGTGGCGATTCTCTGTCGCTGCAAGAGCTGGCTGATGCGATGGATATGAGCCCCGCGCATTTCCAACGGTTGTTTTCCGCGTGGGCCGGTGTGTCGCCCAAGAAGTATCAGCAATATCTGAAACTGGGATATGCCAAGGAATTGCTGGCCGACCGGTTTACGACGCTGGAGGTCAGCCATTCGGTAGGGTTGTCGGGGGGCGGCCGGTTACACGATCTGTTCCTGCGCTGGGAGGCGATGAGCCCGGGCGACTTTGCCAAGAAGGGCGATGGGCTGACCATCTATTGGGGTTGGTTTGACAGTCCTTTTGGGTTGTCTCTGGTCATGGGGACGGATCGCGGCATCTGCGGATTGGGCTTTGCCGCGGAAATGGGGGCAGAGGCGAGCATGGCAGACCTGAAGTCGCGCTGGCCGAACGCCACCTATGTTGAAGACCCGATGCGCCTGAAACCCTTGGTTGATGCGGCCTACGCGCAGAAAGGGGAAACGCGCCTGCACCTGATCGGGGCGCCATTGCAGATCAAGGTGTGGGAGGCGTTGATGCGCATCCCATCCGGGCATGTGTCGACCTATTCAGAGATTGCGCAATCCGTTGGCAGCCCACGCGCCGTCCGTGCGGTGGGCACGGCCGTGGGGCGCAACCCGGTCAGCTGGTTGATCCCCTGTCACCGGGCGTTGCGGAAATCTGGCGGGCTTGGTGGTTATCACTGGGGCCTGCCAGTGAAACGCGCGCTTTTGGCCTATGAATCCGCCCGGGGAGAGGTCGGCGAGGAACCGCCGATCATGACTGCGTGATAGGGGAGGCTTTCGCCGCCGTAATGTGTTAAAGAGGCTGCAGGAAGACCCCGACAAACGGGGCCAGCACAATTGAGCAGTATAGATCATGAGCAAACTTTCTCTCGTTGCCGCAGCGGCGGCAGTTGTTGCATTGGGTGCCTGTACGGATCCGGCATCCTTGTCATCGGTGGCCAATACGCAACCGAACCAGAACCGGAATGCCGGTTTGCTGGGCGGTGCTTTGGTGGGTGCCGTTGCAGGAGCCGCCATCGCAGATACCGAAGCGCGCGGCGCGTTGATCGGGGCCGCCGTCGGGGCCACCGCGGGTGGTTTGGTTGGCAACCAGTTGGACAAACAAGCCGCAGAGCTGAACGCGCAGCTGGTTAACGACGATATCACCGTGACCAATGCGGGGGATCGGCTGATTATTACCTTGCCCGAGGACATTACCTTTGATGTCGACAGCTTTACGGTTCGGCCAACGCTCGAATCCGATCTGCAACGGGTGGCCAACAACCTCTTGAATTACCCCAACTCCAGTGTCGAAGTGATCGGTCATACCGACAACACAGGTGATGCGACCTATAACCAAGGTCTGTCGGAACGTCGCGCGACCGCGGTCACATCGGTGTTGGTCAATGGCGGTGTGCCGTCCAACCGTTTGACGGCCTACGGCCAGGGCGAAAATGCGCCGGTTGCGACCAATGGTACGCCGGAAGGGCGGGCCTTGAACCGGCGTGTGGACATTCTGGTTCTGCCGACCACTTGATCTGAACGCCATGGCTCTGGTCAATCGCGCCCCTGCAGACTAGGTCTTTCACAGACCAAAGAGGGATGTGGCATGGCCAAGGAATTCAAGTTGTTGGGACTATCCGGTTCGTTGCGCAAGGATGCGACGAACCGGCTATTGCTGCGTGAAGCCGCGCGTTTGTTTGATCCAACGGAATATACAGAGGCGGATCTGAAACTGCCGCTTTATGATGGCGATGATGAAGATGCGACCGGGGTGCCGGCCGGTGTTCAGCTTTTGGCCGAACAGATCGCGGCGGCAGATGCGGTGATCATTTCCACACCGGAATACAACAAGGGTCCTTCGGGTGTTTTGAAAAACGCGTTGGACTGGGTCAGCCGGACCAAACTGCGGCCTTGGTCGGGCAAGCCCGTCGCGGTCATGTCCGCCGCTGCTGGCCGGGCCGGGGGCGAACGCGCGCAGATGATCCTGCGCGGCTTCATGGTCCCGTTTCAGGCGCGGGTTCTGGCCGGGCCAGAGATCCATCTGGCCGAAAGCTCCAGCCAGTTTGATGCAGACGGGCGGTTGACCAGTGACCGTTACGAAGCGTCTGTCGATCAGTTGATGCGGAACCTCAAGGCCGAGATTGCACGCTAGGGATCGATACGGTTGCTGATCTCGATCAGGTTTTCATCCGGATCGCGCAAATAGAGTGACAGGATAGGGCCCGTCGCGCCGGTGCGCTGAACGGGCCCTTCTTCAACGGCGACATGTGCGGCGGCAAAATGGGCCTGCCATTCGGCGATCGGCGTTTCGGTCAGAAAACACAAATCCGCCGTGCCCGGTCCCGGACGGGCCGCTTTGGGGTCAAACTCTGCCCCGGCCTGATGCAGGTTAATCTTCTGCTGACCAAATTTCAGGGCCCAGCGTTCGGGGCCGGTGGCCGGTTGAAACGCCTCGGCCTGCATGCCCAAGCAGTCTGAATAAAAGCGGATCGTTTCGGGGATGCCGCGAACGGTCAGGACAAGGTGATCCAACGAAGTTACGGAAAGCGGCATTTACGATTGTCCTTTTGCGTCTTGCTTTTTAGCCTAATGCCATGACGACCCAGACCCAATCCCAAGTCATTCACTCCGACGTGATGGACCCTGCCCGCGCTGCCGCGTTGAATGCGGCATTGGGGAACGCATCACAGGTCGTATCCGGTCAGGCGCTGCCGCCGTTTTACCATCAGATCTATTTCTGGGACGCCAAAACGCCCTCTGATCTGGGGCGGGACGGGCATCCAAAGGTTGGAGGAGTCATTCCCGACTTGGGGTTGCCGCGCCGCATGTGGGCGGGGGGACGTTTGGCCTTTCATACCGATCTGGTCGCCGGGCAAGTGGCCGAGAAACGCACCATTGTCGAAACGCAGACGCAAAAAACCGGGCGCAGTGGCCCCTTGGGCTTTGTCACGCTGCGCCATGAAATTTGGCAAAACGCGGTGCTCTGCGCAACAGAATGGCAGGATCTTGTGTATCGCGAGGATGCCGATGCCAATGCGCCCAAACCCATCGCACCAGAGGCGCGGCGGGACGAAACGGACTGTCGCGCGGTGTCGTTCGATCCCACGATGCTGTTTCGCTATTCAGCGCTGACCTTTAACGGCCATCGCATCCACTATGACATCGAATATGCGCGCACGGTTGAAGGATACGGTGGATTGGTTGTGCACGGCCCCCTGCTGGCGCAGCTTTTGATGCTGATGGCGCATGATTTAGCGGGCAGCCTACACCGGTTTTCGTTTCGGGCCACGTCACCCTTGATGCATTTTGAAACGGCAGAGCTTTGCCGTGCCGGGGGGGATATGTGGGTCCGCGGACCGGATGGTCGCCAGTGCATGCAGGCCCAATTCGAAGCTTAAATCGACGTTTCTGGCCGAAAATCCGTTGGAATCCGGTCGGTCCCATCCAGCAACAGGTCGGCCATCACCTCGGCACATTTGGGAGCCATGCCAAAGCCGATCTTAAAGCCGCCATTTGCGATGAACTGATCGGGGTACAAGGGATGTTGGCCAAGGATCGGCGCGCGGCTCTTTGCGCGGGGGCGCAGGCCGGCCCAACGGTCAAGAACCTCTGCGCCCTTGAGGGCCGGGACAATTTGGCGGGCCTTTTCGATGATCGCGTCCAGCTGTGCGTCTGTACTATGGGGGTCGTCATAGTCCCGCTCGCTGGTGGACCCGACTGCCACGGTTCCATCTGCATGGGGGATGATGTGTAGGGTTTCGGCAAAAAGCTGCGGCGCGCCCGACACGTTCAGGGCAAAGAGGGCGGCCTGGCCTTTGACACCGTTGCCGACAGGGCGCTGTAACGCGGCGCTGATATCCAAAAGGCCTTGAGCCCCGGTCGCCCACAACACGGTGCCTTCGTACTCAGCCTCTGTCACGATGTCGACGCCGGTCGCGGTCAGCGCGGTGGCCAAGGCCGCGCAGGCGCGACGGGGATGCATGCGGGCGGTCAGCGTGTCATGGATCAGATACCCTGTCGGGCTGCTGAGCCCCCACGCCGAATGGGCATCCGCAGGCACAACGTACCAAGATGCCTGCCCCTGCCATAGCTCTCTGGCTGTGTCAGCCCGCCGATAGGCAAGGTCAAGCGAACGGTCATCCAAGATCGGTTGCAGTCGACCGGTCCGGCCATACCCCGAAGACAGGCCCGATGCCTCTTCCACAGCGCGCCAAAACGGCTCTGCCAACAGCAAGCTCTCAAATTGAAACGCCTTTTTGGCATTCCAGTTTTCAGGGACATGCGGGGCCAAGGCGCCGACCAATCCGCCGCTGGCCCCGGCCCCGGGGCCTTGGGGATCGATAACGCGCACGCGCGCGCCGCGCTGGGCGCATGTCCACGCAATGGACATCCCAAAAATTCCCGCCCCACGTATGGTGACATCGACCATTGCTAATTTGCGCGCCTTTCGTCAGTGTCGCATCGCTGATCTAGTTACAGGCCATCCGCATGAAGAACCAGCAGGCAGAGCTGCAATGGCGCGACGGGCGTGTGCCGGTCTCGGAGCGGTTCGATGACCCGTATTTCAGCCTTGAAAACGGTTTGGCGGAAACACGGTATGTGTTTTTGGAAGGCAATGACCTGCCCGAACGGTTCACGCCCGGCTTTCATATCGCCGAGCTTGGGTTCGGAACCGGTTTGAACCTGTTGGCCGCGTGGCACGCCTGGGAAAAGGCCGGGGTTCAAGGACCGTTGCGCTTTACCAGTTATGAAGCCTATCCGATGGCCCATCACGACATGGCAAAGGCGCTGCGGGCATTTCCGGAACTTGCCGATTTGGCCGAGGTCTTTCTGTCGCGCTGGGACGGAACTTTGGACAGGGAATGCGATCTGGGTGACGTCCTGTTGACCGTCCAAAGCGGCGATGCTCGGGCCCGTTTGCCGGACTGGGCCGGGGCGGCAGACGCTTGGTTTCTGGATGGGTTTTCACCGGCCAAGAACCCCGAGCTTTGGGATGCCAACCTGATGACAGAAGTTGCGCGACACACGCGGTCAGGTGGCACTGCGGCGACCTATACGGCCGCCGGTTTCGTTCGGCGCGCGCTGAATGAGGCCGGGTTCGAGGTCACCAGAATACCCGGCTATGGCCGCAAACGGCACATGACATGCGCGGTGCTGCGATGAACACTGCCGCGATCCCGCAACGCAACAACGTCCCGGCGGGTATTGCCCTGATGATCGGCGCGACCATCGTCTTTGCCTTGCAGGACGGTATCTCGCGCCATCTGGCAGGCAGCTACAACACCTACATGGTCGTGATGATCCGCTATTGGTTCTTTGCGGCCTTTGTCATCGCCCTTGCCGCACGCGCGCCCGGCGGTCTGCGCGCCACTGCGCGGACGGATCAGATCGGTCTGCAAATCCTGCGGGGATTGCTTTTGGCGGGCGAGATTTGCGTTGCCGTCTATGGCTTTACCGTGCTGGGCCTGATCGAAAGCCAGGCGGTCTTCATCTGTTACCCGCTGTTGGTATCTGCCTTGTCCGGCCCGGTCTTGGGAGAACGGGTCGGCTGGCGTCGCTGGGCGGCTGTGGGGGTCGGCTTTGTCGGCGTGATGATCATTCTGCAACCGGGTGTCGGCGTTTTTGATCCCGCCGCTGTGATCCCCTTGGTCTCTGCCTTGATGTTTGCGCTCTACGGTCTGCTCACCCGGTTTGCCGCGCGCAAGGACAGTACCGCGACCAGTTTCTTTTGGACCGGCATTGCCGGAGCGGTGATGATGACCGCCATCGGTCTTTGGTTCTGGGAACCCATGATCCCATCCGATTGGGCGTGGATGGCGGCCCTTTGCGTCTCGGGCGTCACCGGGCATTGGCTGTTGATCAAATGTTATGAGATGGCCGAGGCAAGCGCCGTACAACCCTTTGCCTATTTTCACCTGATCTGGGCGGCCATGCTGGGCATGGTGATCTTTTCCGAGGTGCTGCGCAGCAACGTGGCCATCGGTGCGGCGATTATCGTGGCGGCGGGGCTCTTTACCCTATGGCGCGAACGCGCGCAGGGTTGAGCCCGTCAACTCTTCCATAAAGGGCACCGGATGCGGGTCTTGTCCCAGCCGCGCGCGGTAAACCGGCAGGCTTTCGGCGACGCGCATCACATAGTTTCGGGTCTCGCGGAACGGTATGAACTCGATCCAGTCCACCATATCCACCCGTGCGCGTCGGGGATCGCCGTACAGGTTCATCCAGCGCAAAGGCCGTGACGGACCCGCATTGTATCCGGCGGACATCAAGACGACATTGCCGTTAAACGTGCCCGCCAGATCGGCCAGGTACCGGCTGCCCAGCCGCGCATTGTACCGCCAGTCTTCAGTCAGTCGGCCAGTGCTGTGCGCGGCCAGCACGCCAATGTCGCGCGCCACGTCCCGGGCCGTTGCAGGCATTACCTGCATCAGGCCGCGCGCGCCCGCGCCGCTGACCACGCGCGGGTCGAATTCGCTTTCGCGCCGGGCAATCGCAAGGTTCATATCCGACGACATGGGCAATTCCATTCGCCCAACGGGATGCACCGCGTAATAGGCGCGCGGAATGACGATGCCCCGCTGCGCCACTCGTTTGCCGATCATCACGGCCAGATGCGGGCGATCCATGCTCAACGCAATTTCACCCAACTGGGCGGCTTCGTCGGCGTTCAGATCTTCCGCCAGATGCGTGATAAAGCGTTCTGCGAGATTGGCCTCACCCGCGGCAATCAGCAACAGGCCCGCCTGGAAAACCGAGGAATCCCGAAACGCCGCCGATTGCCATCCTTCCGGCGCTGTTGCGCCGATCAAGCGATCGTCGAACGGAAGGCCCACGCGTTGCGCCGCCAACAGCCCGTAAAAAGACGTCTGGTATTCCGAGCCATCGATATAGGCCAGCCGTGCCGCCGTCTCATCCCCCATCGCCTCATAGGCGCGTCCGATCCAATAGCCCGCCCGCCCTTTGGAGATGGGCGAGGCGATGGCAGCATCAAATCGCTGAAAATGGGTCAAGGCAGTTGCGGGATCGTTGAGCTGGCGCAGCGCCACGAACCCTGCAATCCATTCCAGATCAGCGTAAACATATCCGTCTTCGGGCGACATGTGATGCGTTGAAGCGATCTGATAAGCCCGGGCACCACGCAGTTCGCGCATTTTCTGCCGAGCTAGGACCCGGCGGCGCTCTCCCCATTTTGCAGGCAATCCCAAAGACTCTGCGCTGGTCGACCGTTCCAGCATCAAGGTGATCGCATCCGCGTCACGCCCCTTGCGATCGCGCCAGACAAACCGGTCATGGGCAAGGCCAGGGTCAGAGCGCAGTGCCTCCGGCACCGCGGCGATCCTTGCATCTACCCCGGGGGCGAGATCCTGCAACGCAATCCGCGTCTCTGCCAGTTTGGCCGCGCCGTCGCTGACCAATGGCAGCATCCGCCGGGCACTGACCAAATGGTTGTCCCACAGCAACCGGTCCAAACGCGCCTCATGATGGGCGGCCAGCAAGGCCCGATGATCCCGCAGGTATTCTGCCTGAACTGTCGCGCCCATGGGCATCGTTCGCCAGGCGATCACCAGGTTGGCTTGCGCCTCGCCGGTTTCACCGCTGTTCTCCAGAGCGCGTGCATGGATCAGGACACCTTCAGCGGTCTGCGCGGGCCGCTTGCCAAAAACCTCGCGCACCACTGAATGGGGCGCTTCTTCGAAGGCCGGTTCGCTTTTACGCATCAGCCAGTCCAGCCCAGGCCAATCATACCGGCGCTCGACAAAATCGATGACCTGTCCATAGGTGCCGCGCCCCGCGCGCAAGCGGTGCCATTCGATAATGTCATCGGCAACCTGACCATCCCGCTTGGCAAGGCGGATCGCGTCTTCCCATTCGCCATTGGACATCGCCGCCATACCCGCGGCCAGGTTGTCTGCGCTTTGCGCGGCCAGTCGGCTTGGCGCAAACTGCAACATAAGGGCCGCGCACAAGGCCAGCAGGGCTGGTATGCGTCTCATCTCTTGCATTTCCTGATCAACCGGGGCTACAGGCATACACGATAAGACCTGCCCTGCGGTGTTCAACTCACAATTCCGCAACAGGGTGCCGACAGGCGGCAATTGTCCGCCACACCAAACTGATGGAGCGTAGCTATGTTCAAAGGCTCAATGCCGGCCCTCGTGACCCCGTTTCGCAATGGCGAACTGGATCTCGATACGCTCAAACGCTTGGTGGAATGGCATATCGGCGAAGGCTCTCATGGGTTGGTGCCGGTGGGCACCACAGGTGAAAGCCCGACGCTGACCCATGAAGAGCACGAACGTGTGGTCGAAGAGGTCGTGAAAGCCGCCAATGGGCGGATCCCCGTCATTGCCGGGGCCGGATCCAACAACACGCTGGAATCCATCCGTTTCATGAAGCACGCCAAGGCCGTTGGTGCCGCCGCGGCGCTGGTTGTCACGCCCTATTACAACAAACCGACCCAACGCGGGCTGATCGCCCATTTCACCGCGTTGCACGAATGCTGTAATCTGCCGATCATCATCTACAACATCCCGGGTCGCTCTGTGATCGACATGTCGGTCGACGCGATGGCGGAACTCGCACAGCTACCGCGGATTATCGGCGTGAAAGACGCGACCGGTGATATCGCACGTGTCAGCCAGCAACGCGGCGCCTGCGGTGCAGATTTCGTGCAATTGTCCGGCGAAGACGCCACGGCGCTGGGCTTTAATGCTCATGGCGGCGTGGGCTGTATCTCGGTCACTGCAAATGTCGCGCCGAAACTCTGCGCCGCATTTCAGGAGGCGACACTGGCCGGGGACTATGTCAAGGCGCTGGAACTGCAAGATCAGCTGATGCCATTGCACACGGCAATCTTCCTCGAACCCGGCCTTGTCGGTGCCAAATATGGCATGTCGAAACTGGGCCTCTGCAGCGAAGAAGTGCGCTTGCCCCTGACCGGTCTTTCGGACAGCACCAAAGCGGCCATTGATGCTGCCATGGCCCATGCCGGGCTGATCTAAAGAAAAACAAAGGCCACTCTCAGAGCGGCCTTTGCTTCTTCTCTTCAAAAATACTCATGGCGCACCGGGCCCGCCCGGGCTTAACGCTTGCCGTAATAGAGCCCGACCACATGCTCGGCTTCAGCAAAAAACAGCCAGCGCACGACAAAAACGCCGCCGATATGGCTCAACACCGCGACCGCCGCAAAAAAGTGCGAGAACGGCAAAAGCAGGCAGATCAGTGGCAAGGCGATCATAAGGGTAAAGCCAATCATGCGCAGCTTGGCCGCATGTTTGCGCCCGACCACATGGACCATCTCGCGCATCAGGTAATTCGTGCCGGTGTGCGGCGGTTCAAAGGCGCGAACCGATCCGACGGTTCCCAACCCGGTCGCGGTGGCCAGGTTGCTGCCAGAGCCCGCCAATGCCCGATCTCCCATATGCCAATAGGCGAGCTGCACGCACCCGGCGAGCGCCAGCAAAAGCATCGCGGCGCTGACCTGACCGGCAAGCGTCGCTCCACCGGCCAACGACAGGCTGAGAAACAGCACCGGCGTCAGCGGCTGATGCCAAGGCGGCACGGTTTTAAGCTGGGTGTAAATCATCGACGTCGTAAACACGGTGCCAAGGCTCAACACGGCTCCCAGAAATCCGAGGACGCCCCAATGCACCCCTAAAAACACGCGTCCAGCGCCATAAATGGCCATCACAACAAGGGCCAGTACCGCGCACCAGCCTTCGCGGCTCAGCCAACTGGTCTTCCACTGTGTGAACGCGCGCCAAGCCCGTTCCGGGTGCCCAAGGTGAAAGGTTGACGCCAAGAGGCCGCCAACCGCCAACACGTAGGCGATTGCAAAGAAAATGAACGCCACCCAGCCGGTGCTGCCCGGAAGCCCGAGCCCCAGCCAGAAGAGCAGACCGAAACCCAGGCCCGACAGGCTGGTGAAAACGATAACGGAAACCGCTGGATGCATGTCAGAGCCGCTCCAATGTCTTATCAAGCCAGCCCAGGAGCCCTTTGGGGTCCTCGGCCACGGGTTGAAGAAGCGGGCCCAGAACGTCGATGTCGCTGCTCAGGCAGTCCTTGGGGCGGGGTGGCAGGTATTTATTGACCGGTTTGGTGCCTTGTTCGGGCATCAGGTCCATTCCACCGCGTTCGGCCGTCAGTTGCGAGACATGGCTTTCGGGATCGGCAAAGTCGCCAAAGTGACGTGCCCCGGCGGGGCAGGTGCGCACGCAGGCCGGAACCCGGTCTTCTTCGGGCAGATTTTCGTTGTAAATCCGGTCGACGCACAGCGTGCATTTTTTCATCACGCCTTCGGCCTGATCCATTTCCCGTGCCCCATAGGGGCAGGCCCAGGCGCACAGGCCACAGCCAATGCAGGAGGTTTCGTTCACCAGAACGATCCCGTCTTCCTGACGCTTATAGCTCGCGCCCGTCGGACACACGGTGACGCACGGGGCATCTTCGCAATGCAGGCAGGATTTGGGGAAATGGATGAGTTGCGCCGGGCCGGTTTCCGGCTGCACCTCGTAGCTGTGCACGCGGTTCAGGAACGTGCCCGAAGGGTCGCTGCCATAAGGGTCCTGATCCGACAGCGGCGCGCCGTAGTTTTCCGTGTTCCATCCTTTGCAGGATATCACGCAGGCATGGCAGCCGACACAGGTGTCAAGGTCGATGACCAGGCCCATCTTGCGGTCGGTTTGTGTGGGAAGCTCGGTCATGATGATTGGGTCCGGTTCTGGCTGTGGGCTGTGGACCGGGGCGCTGCCCCGGACCCCGGAGTATTTTTGAAGAAAAGAAGCCGGGTCATTTGCCGACCTTCCAGCGCAGTTCCGCGGGCGCAGATGATCCGGCGTTGGGCAGAGACGGGAAGGCTGGTTGCGCCTCTGCGGGGGCGGCTGCCTTTTCGATGCGCACTTTGAGGTCGAACCAGGCGGCCTGTCCAGTGATCGGGTCAGAGTTGGACCAGCGCAGACCGTCGCCTTTGGGCGGCAGTAGCTCATGGATCAGGTGGTTGAGCAGGAACCCTTTGGTGGCTTCCGGCGCGTCCGGGTCCAGTGCCCATGCGCCTTTTCGTTTGCCGATCGCGTTCCATGTCCAGACCGTGTTGTCGTTGAGCGCGGCCATTTCCATCACGGGAACGGTAATCTCGCCATGCGGAGAGGTGACGCGCGCCCAGTCGCCGTCTTGCAGCCCGTGTTCGCGCATCAGTTTTGTCGGCACGTAAAGCGGGTTGCGGCCATGGATCTGGCGCAGCCAGGCATTCTGGGTGCCCCAGCTGTGATACATCGCCATGGGCCGTTGGGTGAGGGCGGTGACGGTAAAGCCGTCATTGCCGGTTTGGTCGGTTTCATACCAGATCGGCAGTGGCGAAAGTTTCTCGCGGATTTGCGCGCGCAGGTGATCCGGGGGTTGCCGGTCGCCATGACCTTCGGCCGCCAGTTGGAAGCGGCGCATCGGTTCTGAATAGAGTTGGAATAGGTAGGGTTGCGGGCTGTCATAAAGTCCAAGATTGACCGCCCAGTCCTGATATCCCGCATTCCAGGGTTTGTAATAGGCCGCGGCATCCGGGATGTGGGAGACAAAAAAGCCGCCGTTTTCGATGTACCGGTCAAGCTGATCGGGGTTGGGCGCGCCGCGGCCTTCGGTCAAGGAGTTCGCCCCTTCTTCGCCGAGACGCCAACCGGCGAGCGGGCCAATGCCCGGTTTGCGTTGATGGTTCGTGATGTAGTCGGCGTAGTCGGTGTATTTGGCGCTGCCATCCTCATTGGTGAAGCCGGGCAGCTTCATCTTGTTGGCAAGCTGCACAAGGGCGGTTTGAAAACCGCGCACATCCCGGTCCGGTTCGACCACGGGCCAGCGGATCGCGTCGGCGGCGGCATCGGCCTCACAAATCGGGCGATCCAGCAGCGAGATACAGTCGTGGCGCTCCAGATAGGTGGTGTCCGGCAGGATCAGGTCTGCATAGGCCACCATTTCAGACGAATAGGCATCGGAATAGATGATGTGCGGAATGACGTAATCGCCGTTGTCATCCGTGTCCGTCAGCATGTCCATGACACCGCGCGTGTTCATGGACGAGTTCCACGACATATTGGCCATGTACATGAACAACGTGTCGATTTTGTAGGGATTGCCCGCATGTGCGTTCGAGATGACCATATGCATAAGGCCATGCGCACTCATCGGGTTTTCCCACGTAAACGCCTTGTCGATCCGCGCCGGTGTGCCGTCTTCCTTGAGCGCGAGATCGTCGGGTCCACGTACAAAGCCCAGATGGGGGCCGTCGAGCGGGGTGTCGGGCGTGGCTTTGCAGTGCGGTTTGGGATGCGCCTCTACCGGTTTTGGATAGGGCGGTTTAAAGCGGAAGCCCCCCGGCACCTCAACTGTGCCCAGCAGGATTTGGAGGGTGTGCAGCGTCCGGCAGGTCTGAAACCCATTGGCATGGGCCGAGATGCCACGCATGGCGTGAAAACTGACCGGGCAGCCCGTCATCGTTTTGTGGGTTTCGCCGCGGAAATCGGTCCATTCCACGGGCAGTTCAAACGCTTCTTCAAAGGCGACGCGCGCAAGCTCTGCTGCAATCTGCCGAATGCGTTGGGCGGAAATTCCGCAGCGGTCCGCCACGGCTTCGGGCGCGTTTTCAGGCGACATATAGCTTTCGGCCATCTTGGCCATGACGGTGCGATAGACGCGCCCGTCCACCTCATGCGTGCCGTTGAGGTCCGGTTGCACACCCGCTTGGTCGAACGGGGTGAGCTGGCCGGTCGCCCGATCGATCACGACCACCTTGTCATTCTTATTGCGCAGCAAAAGCCCGTGATCGGCGGCGCCCGGATTATCGATGATCAGCGCCGGCGCATTGGTGTAGTTGGCAAGGTAACCGAGGTCGATTTTTCCGGCGGACATCAACACGTGGATCAAGGAAAGGATAAACAGACCATCTGTGCCCGGCGTAATGCCGACCCAGTCATCGGCCACGGCGTTATAGCCTGTGCGGATCGGATTCACCCCGATGACCCGCGCGCCGCGCGCCTTGATCTTGCCAATGCCCATCTTGATGGGGTTGCTGTCATGGTCTTCGGCCACGCCAAACAGCATGAAAAGCTTGGTGTGGTCCCAATCGGGTTGCCCAAATTCCCAAAACGCGCCGCCCATCGTATAGATGCCAGCGGCCGCCATGTTGACCGAGCAAAAACCACCATGCGCGGCATAGTTGGGCGTGCCGAAATTCTGGGCCCAAAAGCTGGTGAAGCTTTGCGATTGATCCCGCCCGGTGAAAAAGGCCAGTTTTTCCGGCGCGGATTTGCGGACCGGTTCCAGCCAACTGACCGCGAGGTCCAGCGCTTCGTCCCAGCTGATCTCTTCAAACTGGCCTGATCCTCGGGGGCCGACCCGTTTCAGCGGCGCGCGCAATCGCGAGGGCGCGTTGTGCTGCATGATCCCGGCAGAGCCCTTGGCGCAGAGAACGCCCTGGTTCACCGGATGGTCTCGGTTGCCTTCGATATAGGCAACCTTGCCGTCCTTCATGTGCACGTTGATCCCGCAACGGCAGGCGCACATATAGCACGTCGTTTTCCGGATTTCGTCCGAGACTTTGGGAGATAAGTCTAGTTCTGGCTGGCTGGGCAAAACATCGTCCTCAATCCGGCTATATCAATCGTAAATCATTCGTGCCTGAATCAGGCGCGCTCTTCAAGCGGAACCCAGTCGCGCATGTCCGGTCCATTGTAGAGTGTCAGCGGACGGATCAGGATGTTCTGGCGTTGCTGTTCCACACATTGGATGATCCAGCCGGGCATGCGCCCGATTGCGAAGATGGGAACATAGAGGTCCATCGGGATGCCGTGCAGCTGATAGATAACGCCAGAATAGAAATCGACATTCACGTTCAGGCCGTGGCGGGAATAGGGTTTCATCGCCTCGACCACACCTTGCAGGATTTCATACCATTCCGGCGCGCCCATCTCCTCGCCCAGTTTGCGAACGCCTTCGCGCATGTGTCGTGCGCGGGGGTCTTCGGCGCGATAGACGCGGTGACCAAATCCGGTGACGGCTTCGCGGTTGCCACGCTTTTCTTTCACGTAGGCAGCTGCGTTTTCCGGTTTGCCAATCTCGTGGACCATTTTCATGACGTCCTCGGCTGCGCCGCCATGTGCGGGGCCCGCGAGGGTTGAAAGCGCGGTCACAATCGCGCCGTGCAAGTTGGCCTCGGTTCCGACCGTGACGCGCGCGGCAAAAGCGGATGCGTTTGCGCCGTGCTCGGCGTGCAGAACCAAATCGACATCAGCCAGACGCGCGGCGTCCTCTGACGGTTTTTCGCCCTTGAGCATCCACAGCCAATTGGCGGCATGGGACAGGTCCGGATCGGGGGCGACCGGATCGCGTCCGTTTCGAATTGCTTCGTGCGCCGCGATCAATGTTGGCAACTGGGCTGTCAGTTTCAGGCCATTGCGAATAAATGCCTCTTCCCCGGTTTCGAGGCTGTCGGGGTCCAGTGCCGCCAGTGCAGACACGGCCGTGCGCAAAACATCCATCGGGTGCCCGCCAGAACAGCTGCGGATAATATCCAGCGCCGCCTCTGGCACCGACCGGTTGGCGCGCATGCCCTGATCGAAAGCGCGAAGTTGATCGGCGTTCGGCAATTCGCCGTGGATCAGCAGGTAACAAACCTCTTCAAAGGTTGCGTGTGTGGCCAGATCGTGGATCGAATAGCCCCGATAGCTTAGCTCGCCCTTGGCGCCGTCAATGTGACTGACCCCCGAACGTTCGAAATAGACGCCTTTCAGGCCGCGATTGATCTTGACGCTGTCGGTCATTGAAGGCTCCTTGTCTTGAAAAGGAAGGTGGTCATGTCAGTATTGGATGCGGCGCTGGAAACAGCGACATCAAAACACGCGCGCGTTGTGTTCCCCGAGATGGAAGATCCCCGTGTGGCCGAAGCGGCCGCATGGTTGCGCGAAAAAGAGGTTGTCGAAGCTTTGGAGTGCGCCGAGGTATCGGATGCACAGATGGCGGCTCTCGTCGATGGGCGCGAGATCAAGGAAGGTGTCGCGCGGCGGATGTTGTCGCGGCCGATGTTTCGGGCCGCAGCGATGGTGGCCGCGGGTGAAGCGGACGCCATGGTGGCGGGGGCCGCCACGCCAACCAAGAAAGTACTTGAGGCCGCGTCGATCGTTATCGGACCGGCCGAAGGGGTCACAACGGCGTCGTCTTTCTTCCTGATGGTCTTCAAGGACGGGCGCGAAATGATCTTTGCCGATTGCGCACTGAATGTCGCGCCGACTGCGACCGAGCTGGCGGATATTGCCCGGGCCTCTGCCGCGTCCGGCGCAGCGTTGCTGGGTGAGGCACGCGTTGCGCTCTTATCGTTTTCGACCGGGGCCAGCGGTGCGGGGTCCAGCGTTGAACTGGTGCGCGAAGCGGCCGAGCTTTCCGGGTTTTCAGGCCCAGTGCAAGCGGATGCCGCGCTCAATGCATCCATCGCCGCCATAAAAGGCGTCGGAGCCGGTGACGCAAATGTCCTCGTCTTTCCCGATCTCAATGCCGGGAACATCGGATACAAGCTGGCGCAGGAATTGGCCGGCGCCCAAGCCATTGGCCCAATATTACAAGGTTTTGCACGCCCGGTTTGCGACCTGTCACGCGGGGCCAGCCCGGATGACATCGTGGCCTCTACAGTGATCACGCTCGCCCGCGGCACCTGACCGATCATGCCGCCCGCATCAGGTTGAGCGCGTCTTTGGCGATCATCCGCTCTTCTTGTGCGGGCACAACCCATACGGCGGTTTTGGACGTTTCCGCGTGCAGCCGTGGGGCGCGACGGTGATTGGCGTCGGGGTCCATTCGGACACCGGCCCATTCCAAGCCACGCAAGATCCGCGCTCGAACACCAACCGCGTTTTCCCCGATCCCCCCGGTAAAGGCGACGGCGTCGACGCCTTCCATCGCCGCGATCAGCGATCCGGCATGGCGCAGCGACCAATAGCAGAAATGCTCGATGGCAAAGGCGCTGTCAGCGGACGGGTCCAGCATCAGGTTGCGCATGTCCGATTTACCACCCGACAGGCCCAGCAGACCGCTTTCGTGGTTCAAAATCGCCTTGGTGCGCTCAAGACCGTTCTCTTCGACCAAGCGCAGCACCGCGTTTGCGTCAATCCCACCGGACCGGGTGCCCATCGTCAGGCCGTCCAGCGGGGAATAGCCCATCGTGGTTGCAACCGACTGGCCGTTCAAAATGGCGCAAAGGCTGGCCCCGTTGCCAAGGTGAAAGGCCAAAAGCCGGGATGGAAGCTTTTCTCCCGAAACCTCGGGCAATGTTTCGACCAGCGACGCATAGCTTAGCCCATGGAACCCATAGCGGCGGATGCCCTTGGTTTCCATCATTCGGGGAATGGCATAGCGCGTCGCCACATCCGGGTTGTTGGCGTGGAACGAGGTGTCAAAGCTGGCAAATTGCGGCAGGTTCGGTGCCAGCTCTGCCAGCGTTTCGATGGCCGCCAGATTATGCGGATTGTGCAATGGTGCGAGCGGGGAACAGGCTCCGATCTCGGCCATGACATCCGCTTTCACGCGCATCGGCGCTGTCAGTTTCTTGCCACCGTGAACCACACGGTGCCCCGCGGCAGTCAGGGTATCCACGCTGACCCCGCGATCTTTGAGCGCTTTCAGAACAGCCGTCAGCGCAGCGCGGTGATCCACCAGTGGAATGGCCTTGCGGTCGCCTTCAACCTCAAGAAATCCGGCACCGCCGATTTCCGCGGCGATACCGTGCAGGCGCAAGTCCAGTGCTTCGGAAAACAGCGCGAATTTGATAGAGGACGATCCGGCATTCAGAACCAGAACGTCCCCGTTATGTGCGCCTTTGGCCAAGGATCAGGCCTGCGGCTGCATGTCGGCGGCGTCAATACCGGCAACGGCGACTGGCTTTTTCATCGCGTCGCGGCGGAACGGTTCACCAAGTTCCTGGTTGATCATGGCTTCGATCAAAGTGGTTTTGCCGTTTTCCATCTGATCCTTGATCGCTTGGTTCAGCGCATCGGTCAGCTCTTCCATGGTGCGGGCCACAACGCCTTTCAGACCACATGCCTGTGCGATGCCGGCATACGACACCTGCTGGTCCAGTTCGGTGCCGACAAAGTTGTCGTCAAACCACAGGGTCGAGTTACGCTTTTCCGCGCCCCACTGATAGTTGCGGAACACAACCTGCGTTACTGCCGGCCATTCGCCACGGCCAATTGCGGTCAGTTCGTTGACAGCGATGCCAAAGGCACCGTCGCCGGCAAAGCCCACAACCGGCACATCCGGCTGACCGATCTTGGCGCCGACGATGGATGGCAGGCCATAACCGCAGGGACCAAAGAGGCCCGGTGCAAGGTATTTGCGGCCTTCTTCAAAGGATGGGTAGGCGTTACCGATGGCACAGTTGTTGCCGATATCCGACGAAATGATCGCCTCTTTCGGCAGCGCGCTTTGAATCGCGCGCCATGCCATGCGGGGGCTCATCCAATCGGGTTTGTCCGCGCGGGCGCGCTGGTTCCACGTGGTGCCCGGATCATCATCTTCGTGATCCATGCTGGACAGCTGCTGTGCCCAGCGGGATTTGGTGTCTGCGATCTTGGCTTTGCGGTCAGCGCGGCCTGCGTCACCGGCATCGTCGGACAGTTGCGACAGGATGCCGTTGGCGACCTTGGCCGCATCTCCGACGATCCCGACGCTGACCTTCTTGGTCAGGCCGATGCGATCCGGGTTGATGTCAACTTGGATGATCTTCGCATCTGCGGGCCAGTATTCCATGCCATAGCCCGGCAGGGTCGAAAACGGATTCAAGCGGGTGCCAAGGCAGAGCACCACATCAGCTTCCTTGATCAGGTCCATACCCGCTTTGGAACCGTTGTAGCCCAAAGGTCCGGCAAAGAGCGGGTGCGAGCCCGGGAAGGCATCGTTGTGCTGGTAACCAACGCAAACCGGGGCGTCGAGACGTTCGGCCAGCGCCTTGGACGCGTCGATGCCGCCCTCGCTGAGAACAACACCAGCACCGTTCAAAATGACCGGGTTTTGCGCCGACGACAAAAGCGCGGCGGCTTGCGCGACAGAGTTTTCGCCGCCCGGACTTTGTTCAAACTCGATGGGGTCCGGGATTTCGATGTCCACAACTTGTGTCCAGAAATCGCGCGGAATGTTCAGCTGGGCCGGACCGCTCAGACGTTTTGCCTTGGAAATCACGCGGGTCAGAACCTCGGCAACGCGGGTCGGGTCGCGGACCTCTTCCTGATAGGCAACCATGTCTTCGAACAGCTTCATCTGTTCGACTTCCTGGAAACCGCCCTGACCGATGGTCTTGTTTGCAGCCTGCGGTGTCACCAACAGCAATGGTGTATGGTTCCAGTAGGCGGTTTTGACAGCTGTCACGAAGTTTGTGATGCCCGGACCGTTCTGGGCGATCATCATCGACACTTTGCCGGTCGCCCGGGTGTAACCATCCGACATCATCCCGGCGCTGCCCTCGTGGGCGCAATCCCAGAACATGATACCCGCCTTCGGAAAGAGGTCAGAGATCGGCATCATGGCCGAGCCGATGATCCCGAACGCATGTTCGATACCGTGACGTTGAAGCGTTTTTACAAAAGCCTCTTCGGTGGTCATTTTCATTGAAGTGTCTCCCCGGAAAAATATAGACAGCCCGTTGCGCGGGCCCATCGCCTTAGGTTTGAGATAAGCGGGGGGGACACCTCTCAATAGGGCCAGGATGACACCTGCCTTGAGTCCAGTTAGGCGGAGGCGGCAATCGCATCCGCGATCAGAGACATCCCTTCGTTGATCTTCTGTTCGCCAATCGAGGAATAGGCGAGCCGGAAATACGGGCTGGGTTTTCCGCGTCCGCCGGCGAAAAATGGCGCTCCGGGTTCGATCAGCACGCCTTTTTGGGCCAAAGCGCGCGACAAATGCTCTGTATTGACGGTGTCGGGGGCCCGCATCCAGAAAGAGGACCCGCCAAACACGCCGCGACCGGCGACCTGAAGTCCAAGATTTTGGATCGCGGATTCCATGGCGCGGCGACGCGATTGCAGGACCGTGCTCATCCGTTTGATCTGTGCGTCATAGTGTCCAAGCGACAGGAAATAGGCCGCAGTTCTTTGGATATGTCCCGGTGGATGCCGCAAAACGCTGGCCCGCAAAGCACGGGCTTGCGATATGAATGTTTCCGATCCGACGAGATATCCTAGGCGCAGGCCGGGAAACAGGGATTTTGAAAAGCTGCCGACATAGACCACCCGCCCATCTTCATCCAGCGACTTCAAAGCCGGAGACGGGGCGCCCAGGAAAGACATTTCAAACTCGTAATCATCCTCGACAACAATCGCGTTCGAGCCCCGCGCACGGTCCAGCAAATCCTTGCGCCGTTGCCAGGGCATGGTCGCTGTTGTCGGCGCCTGATGGCTGGGCGTGACAAAGATGACATCGGCGTCGTCTGGCAGGTCATCGGGTGGTAACCCGTCGCGATCAACCTCAATGGGCGATACTTGTGCACCGGTATGCCGAAGGATGTCACGCAGCGCGTGATAGCAAGGGTTTTCGATGACGGCCTGACGCCCGGGGGCCAAAAGCAAACGCGCGGTCAGCCAAAGGGCGTTTTGAGCCCCCAAGGTGATCAGGATTTCCTCGGGCCGGGCCGTGATCCCACGCCGCGGCAATGTGTGCCGGGCAATAAAGTCGATCAGCAGCGGATCGTCCTGGTCGTAGTAATCGGTCGTCAGTGAGGTGAAGTCTTTTTGTCCCAGTGCCTGGATCGCGCAAAGTCGCCAGCTGGCATGATCAAAAAGGGTGGGATCAGCCTGACCATAGATGAACGGGTATTTGTAGCGTTGCCAGTTCTGGGGCTTGTGCGGGGTGGCGCCGCCGGTGAACCGTTCCGGGATGGCCTTGGTCCAATCCACGGTGTCGGTTTGCTTGGGCGTTGGCGAGTAAATGGGCGGTACCGGCGCGTTTTGGGACACGAAATAGCCAGACCGCCCGCGCGAGGTGAGGTAGTCATTCGCCAGCAATTCGGTGTAGGCGAGCGTGACGGTGATGCGACTGACACCCAGATGATCGGCCAGTTTGCGCGATGAGGGCAGCTTTTCGCCTTGGTTGAAACGACCTGACAGAATCCCCTCGGCAATCATTTGCTGGATCTTCGCCTGCAAGGTGCCGGGGGTGTCGGGATTGAGGAAAAACGTTTCGACAGAGATTGCCATAAGGTCAGTTTATGTTGGCCTTATGGCAGGTTCAATCTGGATATACATTTTGAGGGCCAGAAAGAGGGTTGTGGTGCGATCAATAAACTATAAAACTAGTTATATAGAATCAATGGAGATGAATCGATGACATGGGAAGAAGCAGCACAAGGCTTTGCGGCGATGGGGTCAGAGGCCCGTTTGCAGGTCCTGCGCAGCCTGATCCGGGCCGGGAAAGCGGGTTTGACCGTCGGCGATATTCAAGAGCGCACCGGTATCGCGCCGTCGACACTGGCACATCACCTGAAGTTTCTGGCCGGTGCCGGCGTCGTGGACCAGGAACGCGTGGGCCGCGCGACGATCAACCGGGCCGATTTTGACCGGCTGGAGGCTCTGGCAGGGTTCATCATGACAGAATGTTGCGCGGATCAATGCGCCATTCCACCAGAATTGGAAAAGACAGATGGCTGAGACAACGCAATCCTTACCGCAGGGTTTGAACCGGCTTGGTCAATCCTTGAAGACACCGTGGACGGTGAGTGCGGTTTTGCTGATCGCCGTGGCGATCCTTGATCCGGGCAACCTTTGGACCGTCTTTACCTTTGCGGTCGGCGCATTGGCACATACCGCGCCTTACATCCTCTTTGCTGTTCTGCTGTTGGCGTATCTCAAGGCGACAGGGGCTGAGGTCATGGTGGCGCGCGCCTTTGAGGGGCGTGAAACGCGTATGATATTCCTCGCCGCCCTCTTTGGTGGCTTGGCCCCGTTCTGCTCTTGCGAGGTCATTCCTTTTATCGCCGGTTTGCTCGCCTTGGGCGCGCCTTTGTCCGCGGTGATGGCGTTTTGGCTCAGTTCTCCACTGATTGATCCGCCGACCTTGTTGATCACCGCCGGAGCGCTTGGCTGGCCCTTTGCCATCGGCAAGGCCATTGCGGCCGTGGCGCTTGGGCTCTTTGGCGGATTTGCGATCAAGGCACTGACCCGTGGTGGCGCCTTCGCAGCACCGTTGAAAACCTATCAGCGGTCCGGTTGCTGCGGCAGCGGCCCGAAACTGGATGGTAAGCCGGAATGGAAATTCTGGACGGACGCATCGCGGCGCGACACCTTTCGGGGTGAGTTTGTCAGCAACGGCCTCTTTCTGCTGAAATGGCTGGCGCTGGCCTACGTGCTCGAAGCGTTGCTGGTCTCATACGTTCCTGCGGACATGATTGCCAAGGTTGTGGGCGGCGAAGGGATCGTTCCCATCGCAACCGCTGCACTTGTAGGGATGCCTGCCTACCTGAACTCTTATGTTGCTCCGCCGCTGTTGGCTGGCCTGATGGAGCAGGGGATGAGCGCGGGGGCGGCCATGGCGTTCATGATCGCGGGTGCGGTCAGTTCGATCCCGGCGATGGCGGCGGTCTGGTCCCTTGTCAAACCGCGCGTTTTCGCGACCTATCTGGGTCTGGGGGTGTTCGGGGCGATCATGGTCGGCGTGATCTTTCAGGCCGCGATATAGGGGGCGCTGCCCCCGGCCTGCGGCCTCCCCCGGGGTATTTTGAACAAGAAAGAAGCTGAAACCGTGCCTGTTAAGGGCGCGGTTTTTCCATCTGCCAGACAAGGTTGGCGCGCACGGTGGGCCATTCGGAGGCGATGATCGAATAGACAACAGTATCCCGCAAGGAGCCGTTGGGCATGATCATGTGGGCGCGCAGGACGCCGTCCAGTTTTGCGCCCAGCCGTTCGATGGCGCGGCGGCTTTGGTGGTTCACGAAATGGGTGCGGAATTCGACGGCGATGGCGTCCAGTGTTTCAAAAGCGTGGCTGAGCAGCAGGAATTTGCATTCCGTGTTGATGGGCCCGCGTTGCACGGCCTTGCGATACCAGGTGGAGCCAATTTCGAGCCGACGGTTGGCATGGTCGATATTCATATAGGTCGTCATGCCGACCGCCTTGGCGTTTGCATCCAGAATGGCGAAGGGCATCATGCTGCCTTGGGCCAAGAGCGCATTTCTGCGGTCGATCTCTGCGGGTACATCTTCGGGCGCGGGCACGGTCGTGTACCACAGGCGGTGCAGCTCGCCATCGGCGGCCGCCTCTGTCAGATCAGCGGCGTGATCTTGGGTCAGGGGGACCAGCGCGGCGTGGCGGCCGCGCAGGTCAACAGGGTTTGCCCACATCGGTCAGCCGAAGACGCGGCCCAACGCGCCATCGACCGCGTCGGTGATGGCGTCGATGTCGTCCGGTTTGGCAATCAGCGCGGGCGAGAAGCACAGCGTGTTGTTACGTCCCGGGATGGACCGATTCGTGACCCCGATGATGACCCCTTGGGCCATGCAGTCGGCGACTACGGCCTGCGCCAGCTTTTCGTCGACCGGCTCTTTGGAAGACCGGTCCGCGACTAGCTCTGCGCCACAGAAGAGTCCCTTGCCCCGTACATCGCCGATCACGGCGTGTTTTTCGGAGAGCGCCTGCAGGTTGTCGATCATCCGTGCGCCCATGGCGATGGTGTTATCGAGCAGGTTTTCATCCTCGATGATCCGCATGTTTTCCAGCGCCGCCGCAGGGCCCGCGGTGCAGCCGCCAAAGGTCGAGATATCCCGGAAATAGTTCATGGGGTCGGTCGGGTTGTCCTTGAACTTGTCAAAGACGCTTTCGGCCGTCACCAGGCAGGCAATCGCGGCATAGCCCGACGCGACACCCTTGGCCATGGTCACCATGTCAGGTTTGACGCCGTATTGCTGATAGCCGAACCATGTGCCGGTGCGCCCGACGCCGCAGACGACCTCATCAATATGCAGCAGGATGTCGTATTTCGCGCAAATCTCTTGAACGCGCTGCCAGTAGCCTTCGGGCGGGGTGATGACGCCACCGCCGGCAGTCACGGGTTCAAGGCACAAGGCCCCAACCGTGTCTGGGCCTTCGGCGAGGATCACTTTTTCAATCTGGTCGGCGGCCCATTCGCCGTAGTTTTCCGCCGGCGCACCGTCTTGTTCATGCTTGCGGTATTCCAGGCAATGGGGCACGCGGACAAATCCGGGTGTGAAGGGGCCGTATTGCGCGTTGCGCTCATCCTGACCGCCAGCAGACAAGGCCGCGATCGTCGTGCCGTGATAGTCCCGATCCCGGTACAGGATCTTGTGTTTCTTGCCGCCGTATTTGGCATGCGCAATCTGCCGGACCATCTTGAAGGCTTTCTCATTCGCCTCGGAGCCGGAGTTGCAATAGTAAACCCGTGACATGCCGGGCATCTTTTCGATGAGCTTTTCAGCAAAAAGCGCCCCGGGGATCGATCCGGACGCGCCCGCGAAATAGTTCATGCGCACAAGTTGATCGCGCACGGCATTGGCGATGCTTTCGCGACCATAGCCGACATTCACGGTCCAGACGCCGCCGGACACGGCATCGATATGCTCTTTGCCCTTTTGGTCCCAGACGCGCATGTCCTTGCCTTCGACGATGATCCGCGGGTCAGCGGATTCAAAAGGCTTATGCTGGATGAGATGGTGCCACACATGTGCGCGGTCCGCTTCAACCACGTGGCTGAGATCGTTGTCCTTGAACGTGCCGTCCATGGCGTTTCCTTTCACACAGAGGGATACGGAATTAAAGAATAGCCGAGATTCAGGCTATCGAACATTCAAAGACGATGAGCGCGAAAAAGCGGCGCATTATAGGGCCAGTTCAAAGAGTCAATTAAGTCCAAAACCGACGCAAACCTGTTCCTTTAGCGCGATCTGGACTGGGCAAAACAGCTATAAGGCCTTGAAATTGCACCATTCCGGATGAGATTTGTCCCGTTTTGCCGCTTAACAATCTGGTGTTGTGGTTAAGAAAAACCGTTGATCGGGCGCAACTTTTCGGCTCGGATTGCGCGGGACGTGGTGCCAAGCGCACAGATAATCAGCACGGGCCAACCGGTGCGACTACGCTCGACACAGCAAATAAGACCAAACGGGAGAAACGAATGACATTGAAATCCAAACTGCTGGGCGCAGCTGCTGGTGCAGCGATGCTGTCCGGCGCAGGCATGGCGTCTGCGGATGAAATCACCGTCGGCTACTTTCTGGAATGGCCGATGCCTTTCCAGTTTGCCAAGGTGAACGGCACCTATGACGAAGTGCTGGGCGTTACAGTGAACTGGGTCAGCTTTGATGCCGGTACCGCGATGAGCGCGGCGATGGCGTCGGGTGACGTTCAGATGAGCGTCAGCCAAGGCGTGCCGCCCTTCGTTGTTGCCACCAGCGCTGGTCAGGATCTTCAGATCCTCGACGTTGCGGTGTCCTATTCGGAAAACGACAACTGCGTTGTGCGTTCTGACCTCGAAATCGACAAGGAAAGCGCAGGCGAGTTGGCCGGCAAGAAAGTTGCCATCCCGCTCGGCACAGCGGCGCATTACGGTTTCCTGAACCAGATGAACCACTTTGGTGTGGATATCGGCAGCATGGAAATCGTTGACATGGCGCCGCCAGATGGCGCTGCCGCGATTGCGCAAGGGTCCGTGGACATGGCGTGCGGCTGGGGCGGTTCGCTGCGCCGCATGATGGAACA
Source organism: Paracoccaceae bacterium (assembly GCA_965198725.1). Taxonomy (GTDB): domain Bacteria; phylum Pseudomonadota; class Alphaproteobacteria; order Rhodobacterales; family Rhodobacteraceae; genus CBDAPX01. The sequence continues at coordinate 476,469 of CBDAPX010000001.1, read as the reverse complement.
TGGAAACATCCTGTTGACCGGTGCCGAGAAGGAAGAGCTGGGCATTCTGGTGTTTGACGTGACATCCGGCCCGGCGGGCTGGGTTGCCGAGAACAGCGATCTGGTGGCCAAGTTCCTGAAAGTCACCGCTGACGCAAACGCGATGTGGGCTGATGAGGCCAATCGGGCGGAAATGCTGCCTGTGATCGCCAAGGACGCCGGTATGGACGAAGACGCCACAATGGCGACCATTTCCACCTTTATCTTCCCGACCGTCGAGGACCAACTGTCCGGTAAGTGGCTGGGCGGCGGCGCACAGGACTTCATGAAAGGCGTTGCAGACGTCTTTGTGAATGCCGGCAGCATCGCGTCCTCGCTGGACAGCTATGAAAACGCGGTCAACGTTGCACCGTTGTCTTCGGCAGGCGGAAGCTAAGCCAATTGAACTGCCCCGCGTACTGCGGGGCAGTTCTCATTTTGTGACGACGGGCGGAACAACCGCCGCACGGCCAAACGGCCCATGGGACAGGGAACACCATGTCTGGATTAGCCATACAGAATTTATCAATGCGGTTTGACCTGCCAAATGGCGGGGCCGTTCAGGCGCTCAAAGACGTCTCGCTGCATCTTAAGGAAGGCGAGTTGATGAGCGTGCTTGGCCCCTCGGGCTGTGGCAAAACCACGCTTTTGAACATCGTGGCGGGGTTTCTCGCACCCACCGAAGGTGAGATCGTGATGAACGGCCACACGGTGTCAGGACCGGATGCCGAACGCGGTATGGTGTTCCAGCAAGGCGCGCTGTTTGAATGGATGAGCGTGCGGGAAAACGTCGGCTTTGGACCAACGATGAAGGGGATGGCAAAGTCGGAAAAAGACCAAATCGTCAACCATCTGCTGGATGTGGTCGGGTTGCAGGACTTCAAGGAAAAAGCGGTTTACGAACTGTCGGGGGGCATGCAACAGCGTGTGGCACTGGCCCGTTGCCTGGCCAACGATCCGGACGTGATCCTGATGGACGAACCGCTGGGGGCTTTGGACGCGCTGACGCGGGAAAAGATGCAGTCGCTGGTTTTGAAGCTTTGGAAAGAGACGGGCAAAACCATCATCCTGATCACCCACTCGGTCGAAGAAGCGTTGCTGTTGGGCGAGCGTTTGTTGGTGATGGCGCCCCGACCCGGGCGCATCCACAAGGAATACAGGCTGCCCTTTGCCGATCTTGGTGTTGGCCAAGACCTGCGAGAGGTGAAAAAACATCCAGAGTTTGCAGAACGCCGTGAGGAAATCCTCGGGATGATCTGGGACATGGAAGAAGAGATTATGGGCCGTGCGGAGGAAAGCGCATGATACCTTTTCTGATTTATGTCGCGATCTTTGTCGTCTCGTTCTATCTGGTGAACCGGGTCATTCGGACTGCGGCCCGGACAGATTATACCTCTTTGAAAACGGTAACATTCGGCGATGAAAGCGCGGTGGTGTCCGACCGCTGGGCCAGCGTTGTGTCGGTTGTCACCATTTTCATCCTGTGGGGCATGTTCACAGGCTCTGTGCTTTTGCCAAAATTCCTGCACGCGCCGGGCCCGTTTGAGGGTGTCGCGACCTTCGAATATACAGCCGAGTTGCCCAATGGGGATCAGGATGAAGCGACGGTCACGGTTTTGGTCCATCCAATTGATCAGGATGTCGAAGCGCCGGAAATTGAGCCGGGCGACGGTTGGGCCAAGAACGACAGCGCGACCGTCGGCATGTGGCGCAGCGGCCTGATCCGTGTCGACCGCAACGACGAGTTTGGGCGCGATGAAGAAGCAGCCATCGTTGCAGTGAATGGTGAGGCGATTGCGCCCGGGGGCGAAGTGCAAACTGATTTCGGTCGCGTTGGCATGTCCCCCAAGGGCACGCTGAATTTCGAGCCAAACAAGGGCTGGCAGATGGAGCCGATCTGGTTGCCTGCGCCGGAAGCGGTAGTGCAGCGACTTGGCGAGATTGCAAGCGAAGGGTTCAGGGGTTCGACCTTGTTGGAACACCTGGGCTACTCGCTGTTCCGTGTGATTGTCGGTTTCTTCTTCGGCGCGCTTGTCGGTATTCCGTTGGGATACGCGATGGGTTTGTCGAACTGGTTCCGCGGTTGGTTTGACCCGATCGTTGAATTCATGCGCCCGGTGCCGCCATTGGCCTTGATCCCTCTGGTGATCATCTGGGCCGGGATCGGAGAGGTGGGCAAGATCATCCTGCTGTTCCTCGCGGCCCTCTGGATCATGGCGATTGCGGCGCGATCCGGGGTGTCCGGCGTGCGGATATCCAAAGTGCATGCGGCCTATTCGCTGGGCGCCAGCAAGTCACAAATCATGCGCTACGTAATCGTTCCGAACTCTCTGCCAGAGATCTTCACCGGCGCACGCGTTGCGATGGGAGTCTGTTGGGGCACGGTTGTGGCCGCCGAACTGGTCGCCGCCGAAAAAGGTGCCGGTATGATGATCATGGTCGCGTCCAAGTTTCAGAACACGGACATCGTCATCATGGGGATCATCCTGATCGGTGTTATCGGCTTTGCCATCGACATGGCCATGCGCTGGGCGGAACGTGTCCTGGTGCCTTGGAAAGGAAAAGGGTAACCGCTGTAGCAGTTACTGGAACTTTTCGACAGAATACAAATCGATTTCCAGGGGCAGCACTTGCTGCGCCTGGAAATCCATGAAGGTAGTCGACGCTGGGTCTTTTAATGGTTGATCGCACTGTACGTAGTAGGACTGGCCAGTCAATTCGAGCGTTTCTTTGAACCGGGCAAATGTGCTTTTGTTCGAAGCGCTTTTAACCTTGAACCCGGCATCCAACGATCTCGCATACGCCCCGGCGGCATATTCAGTTTTGCCGGAATAAACCGGCGCGTCGCCCAGGGCACGGTAAGAGCGCCCTTCTTGTTCAGTGCCTTTGGGCGAGACAGCACCAGCCCAAAAGGCCTTGGATACAGCGTCGCCTGCCGAGAAAGACGTATCTTCATAACCATATCGCGCCGGTCTGTTGCTGACGTCGGCATATTCCATCAGTGTTGCCGACAACACCTTGTTTTCTGCCGCAAAGCCGATGTCCCAGTCGCCAACGTCATATTTGGTCGCAAAGGTGTGCGCATAAACCGTTGCGATTTTGCGCTCTTCGTCGCTTTGTGCGGTTTTGACCATCGCGTAGATGAACGGTGCTGTGTTTGTCGATTTCATGAAGTTATCGACCGAGTATTCATAGGCTTCACGCCATCAGCAGTTGTTCGACATAGGCGGTTTTGTCGCCTATTGCCAGGCTTAGTATGGCGGATGCGTTGAGTGTTTGGGCGACTTGCCGACTTGCCGCGCGAGTCGATATGCCTTGGGCCGCGGCCGTTCGTTCGGCCATCGCCAAGGTCGTCAACCGGTACTGCATGCCGCCATTCACACCTCTGGCTTTAGCAGCTGATAACAAAGGGCATATCAGCCGTTCCGGCATCAGGCCATGTTGCGACGACGCAAGAAGCTGTTTGACCGCAAAGTAGAATTCCAGATTGCCCATTGCGCGGCGCTGATCCTCCTGCTCTGGAGAGGTCCGCCGTTCTTGTTATCAAAACGGTGGAACCACGCGGCGAACTAGCGACCGAAGCCTGAAGAGATCGTCTCGAAGGTACGGCAGGTTGACATATCGGTGGGGAAAAACGCGCCCCGTCTGGATGCAATCCGGCAGATTGGTGTTGTTGAACAGACCTATTGTCGCTGGAAGAAAAAGTACGGTGGAATGGGTGCGGATCAATTGAAGGATCTCAAGCGCCTTAAAGTAGAGAATGAGCGTCCCCGAAGGGCCGTTTCAGATCTTATGCTGGACAGACTATTCCTGACGGAGGCAGCGAAGGATGAAGGGCGTAAAGCAAACCATCCAATGGATGGTTTGTAGCCCTGAACGCGCAGCGCTATCGAGCCGTCGCCGTGCCTGTATCAACCATGTGCGCCAAAAAACTGCGTGTCTCAGAGCGCCGGGCTTATCGTATCCTGAAACTGCACCGACCCACGCAGCGAAACCTGCCAAAAGGTGGTGGTCTTCCTCCGTTTTCCTAAATATAGCGGAGGACCACTTCAGTGGGGGAAGACCAACCCGATGACAAGACAACACTGCGCGAGGCCATAATAGTGTTCTCCATGCGCCAAATTGCTGAACGCTTCACTGCTGCTTGATAGGCTAACATGACAAAAAGATGACCGCGGAGTTCTACCCCAACAAATCAAACTCCTGCCCGCCGATACGGATGTTGATCTCGGACTGGCCGTCGCCGTCGACAAGGGCCCACAGGATCTGGCCGGTTGGGCGGTAGATCACGAAGGCTTCGTTCACGCCATCTGCCCCCGCCGAGGCCGTGTTCGTGACGTTGACCTGGAACTGGTCCCGCGTTGCCGCGCCGCCATAGACCAGCACGTCGCCCTCGGCGGCGTTGTAATCCTGGATCCAGTCTGACCCGTGATCCGCGATGCCGAGGTGGAAGAACCGGTCCCCGTCCGCGCCACCATTGACCCGGTCCGAGCCAAAGCCGCCGTTTACGAAATCGAAACCATCTCCGCCGAAAATGAGATCGCCAAAGGCCGAGCCTGTCATCACGTCGTCGCCGGTGCCGCCAATGACCGTGTCCGCGCCAAAGCCGCCAGCGATGTCGTCATTGCCTGCATCCCCGCGCAGTTCGTCATTGCCATAACCGCCGTCAATTGTGTCATTGCCGTCGCCGCCAAACACAACGTCGCGCAGATCGTTCACGCTCGTGCCACCAATGATCGAGTCATTGCCCTCACCGCCGATCAGCGTGTCCACGCCATCGCCGCCCAGCAATGTGTCACGACCGCTCCCGCCTTCGAGCCGGTTGTTACCGCTGTGCACTTCCAGCGTGTCATTGCCGGTAGTGCCGGTCAGCAGTCGATCTTCGTTTGTATCTGCGAAAGACAGAGGTCCGGACAAGTCGATCGACGGGCCTTCGCCAAAGCGAATTTCGTCAAGAACGCCAAGGAAGTTCCCCTCAGCATCATACTGGTTTTCAACTCTGACGGTGTAATTCCCGTTCAAAACCACATCAAGCCGGGTGCCCCGCCGCTCCAGTTCTATGTGGTCCTGTGAGGCAAAAGTCCCCAGACCAATATCGTCAATTTCGATGAAAAGAACGTCGTGGTCGGCGCTGCCCAAATCTGTGATCAGATCGGTGCGGTCGCGCCCTCGATACCCGCTGATCTGGAATATGTCGTCGCCATCGCCACCATTGAGCGTCGCATTTGTGAACTCCCCCAAAGACGGGATCAAAAGATCGTCGCCCGCAAGGCCATCCAGAGTTGTGCCACCTTCCAGCGTGTCATTTCCGGTAGTGCCAGTGTTTGTCGTCATGCCAAAACTCTCCTGTATCCACAGCAGTCAATGAGATACCGACGGGCCAAAAAAACTGATCGCCCGGGTTGAGAGTTCAGAGCTGGTTACTCACCGATCTCGCTCCTAACGGCTTGGGACGCTCCCCAATACTCCAAATAGCCCACTCGCAGGAAGCTTATCGCGTGAGGGGCGAAACTCACACACAAAAAGCCCGGTCCACGGCAAAAACGGCAGCCTGCAAACGCATGGCCGCAAGCCGCTGGACGGAACCAACAGACGAGGCTAGGCCAGCAAATCAAATGTGCTGCCCGCAGCCAGCACGTTGATCGACGTCTGCGCATCGCCATCGACCAAGGCCCAGAGCAGGTTGCCGCTGGCAATGTGGGTGACGAACACTTCTTGCACCGCTGCATCACCCGCAGAGGGTGTTGTGGCCCGCTGAATCAGGAAATCCGCTGCTGTGGCAGCCCCCCCACCATACATGAGCACATCGCCCTCGGCCGCGTTGTAGTCCTGGATCCAATCTGACCCGTGATCCGCGATGCCGAGGTGGAAGAACCGGTCCCCATCCGCGCCACCATTGACCCGGTCCGAGCCAAAGCCGCCATTGATGAAATCGAAACCATCACCGCCAAAGATCAGGTCGCCGAAGGCACAGCCCGTAAGCACATCATCGCCCGTGCCACCAATGACCGTATCCGCGCCAAAGCCGCCGGCGATGTTGTCGTCGCCCGCATCCCCGCGCAGTTCGTCATTGCCATAACCGCCGTCAATTGTGTCATTGCCCGAACCTGCGAAGACTAAATCACGCAAGTCGGCGTCGGAAGACCCGCCCAAAATGCTGTCATGGCCGTCGCCACCAATCAGGGTGTCTGTTCCGTCGCCACCTGCTAGATCGTCGTTGCCAGCGCGTCCGTTCAAACGGTCGTTTCCCCCACCACCGTCAAATAAATCCTGGTCTTCCCCCACTGAAGTGGTCCTCCGCTATGTTTAGGAAACGGAGGAAACACATGGCCAACAAGCGACCAAAGCCAGAAGAGATTGTCACGAAGTTACGGCAGGTTGAGGTTCTGACGGGGCAAGGGATGCCGCGTCTGGATGCGATCCGTCAGATCGGTGTGACTGAACAGACCTACTACCGGTGGAAGAAAAAATACGGCGGAATGGGCACGGATCAATTGAAGGAACTGAAGCGTCTGCAAAAAGAGAACGAGCGATTGCGCAAAGCCGTTTCTGATCTGACGCTGGACAAGCTGATCTTGGCGGAGGCGGCAAAGGGAAACTTCTGAGCCCCGCTCGTCGTCGTGCCTGTATTGATCGCGTTCGTGCTGAGCTGAACATCTCGGAGCGTCGGGCATGCCGGGTTCTAAGACAACATCGATCCACACAGCGCAAAGTACCTGCGGGTCGCCCGGATGAAGAACGTTTAGTGGCTGATATGATCGAACTGACCCGGCAGTATGGCCGCTACGGCTATCGTAGGATCGCGGCACTACTGAGAGACGCTGGCTGGCATGTGAATGACAAGCGTGTCGAAAGACTTTGGCGACGAGAGGGGCTGAAAGTGCCAATGAAACAACCGAAGAAAGGGCGGCTTTGGCTGAATGATGGATCATGTGTCAGGCTTCGGCCAGAGCGCCGCGATCATGTCTGGTCTTACGACTTTGTCCACTGCCGCACCGACGATGGTAAAGCTTTCCGCACACTCAACATCATCGACGAGTACAGTCGGGAATGCTTGGCCATACGCGTGGATCGCAAGCTCAACTCAGGCAATGTGATCGATGTGCTGAGCGACCTGTTCATTCTGCGCGGCATCCCGTCGTTCATCCGTTCCGACAATGGCCCTGAGTTCGTTGCGCAAGCCGTGCAGGACTGGATCAAGGCTGTCGGCGCAAGGGCGGCTTACATCGAACCAGGCAGCCCTTGGGAGAATGGGTACTGCGAAAGCTTCAACGCCCGTTTCCGCGATGAGTTCTTGAACGGCGAAATCTTCTATAGCCTGCGCGAAGCACAAATCCTGATTGAGGAATGGAGGAAACACTACAACACGAAACGACCACACAGTGCTCTAGGCTACCGCCCACCGGCTCCCGAAACCGTCGTCAAGATGGACCAAAGGTCGATCATGCACTAACAATCAAATTGGACCACTCAGGTGGGGCTGATCACTAGTTCCAATGATATCGTCATCGCTTAAAGCACCTTTGATAACTTCGATTCCGACGAACGTTCCAGATGCTTCGACGAGCTGAGTAACTTGTTCAATTTCGGATGCAGAGAAATCGCTTTCACCTTCGATTGGAAGAATCCGCAACAAATCCCCGGCGTCATTGGCATACAGCGGGTCGGCTTCCAAGACGTCCATTGGTGTCATCAGAACGCCTCCGATATCGCGGACCTCGAACCCATCACCGTCGTCAATTCCGTCGCCATCGACGTCCAGCAAGGCCCATTTGGGTGTACGCACCTCTATCTGGCCCCAATATGTTCCCGCCTCGTAATCGACGGTAATAATGCCATCGATCAATCCGAAATCGAGTACATCTTCGCCGGCCCCGCCATCAATAGACTTGATGCCCAGGCCAACTACGATCCGGTCGTCGCCATCGCCTCCATTCGCAACATCGGTGCCGAGGCCTGTAACGATAACATCGTCGCCACCATTGCCTGTCAAAGAATCGTCGCCATGGCCGCCGGACAGCAGATTGGCATTTGCATCCCCGATAAGCTCGTCGTCACCAGCACTGCCGGTCAGATTCTCGACGTTTCGGAGGACATCGGTCCCGAATGATCCAGTGGCTTGCCCGTTGACAAGATCGGCCGATACACCGCCGAAAGCGGTCGCAGTAAATGCGCCATCAAGGCCGCTTGGCTGTGTCCATGTGTAAGATGCGGTGTCAATCCCGTCACCCCCATCCAACGTATCGCGCCCCGCACCGCCATGAAGAACGTCGTCGTCTGCGCCGCCAAGCAATGAGTCGTCACCTACACCGCCAAAGAGCTCATCGTTTCCAGCTCTACCATCTATGGTGTCGCGGCCATCTCCACCGATAAGCCGTTCGCCCTGATCACTACCGGAAACCAAATCATTGAATGCGGTTGCAATGAGTTGCTCGAAACCTTCCAGCGTCATGTCTACTTGTTCCGCGTTCGCGACTGACGCACCTTTGAAAGATTCCAATTGGCCCAATGCCAAGTCCGCGACGATGCGCGATTGAAAATTGACGTTGAAGCTGATCGAGTCAAAGCCATCGCCACCGTCCGCATGTCCTTTAAATCGGCGGATCTCTACAGAGTACGTTCCGTCTCCCATAAGGGCCGCATTTTCCGTTGTGGTATCGCTCCAAATCGACAAATCGTTGCCGCCGCCACCACGAAATATTCCGCCACCCCCGCTAAAGAAGTTCCCCACATCGTTGCCATCCCCGGCATACACGTCGGCAAAGCCATTTTCGCCGTCAAATCGGTCGTCACCCCCCCTCAAGCTCGAAGACCGTGGTACGTGTTCCACCAAGCTCATAGATTGCATGATCGGCGTAGTCCCCCAGTGCGATAACCTCGATATTGCGCGGTTTTATGGAAAATGTTGCGTTCCCCACATTTCGCAAATCGTCCCCGTCGGTTCCGAGTTCATGAGCTCGCAACTGCAGCGAAATCGCGCTTTCGATTTTATAAAACCAACGCGCTTCGCCGACACCATCCAATTCCAGTCGATCAAAGCTTGCGCCACCTTCGATCTGAAGCTGAGTTGCGCCACCATATACGCGTTGCGCTTGGATCAGGTCGTCACCCTCTCCACCGTCGATATTTTCTGTCCCGTTGGTACGAATGACGTCATTTCCGCCACCGCCATGCAGAAGATCTGTGAATTGACCTCCGATCAGCAAGTCTGCCAAGTCGAAACCCACAAAAACCCTCGACGTTTTCAGTCCTGTCCGTCGCCACAAGAACACCGTTAACGTCAAATCTCTTGACCAAGCCGGTTGTGCCGTCGACTTCAACCTTTCCGCTATCTTCAGCCTCGTCCATATAGGTCTTGAGCTGGTTCAATATCGAAGGGTCACTGCTCTGATTGTTGATATCGAACTTGATCGTGTTGGACGACGAAGTGTACGCGACAACGTCATAGTCTTCGCCTCCAACGTATTCATCGTTGACACCTGCCACGGCTGCACTGCCCGAGATCATCACGTTGAAGCCAGAGCCGCCGTCAATTTGATCCGATCCAGCCCCACCAACGATATAGTCATCCTCTCCACCGGAGCGAATAACATCGTCGCCGCCACGGCCGCTGATCACGTCGACGCCGCTGGCAGTGAAAATGGTGTTGGCGTCGTTTGTGCCACGAACAAAGTGTTTTTGTCCGGGCATCACGACAACATTTTCAATATCGATTAAATCGTCCAAGCCTTGGCCGAAGGCGGTCCCTGCCTCAAGATCAATGCGGAGGCTGGAGTTGGCTCCAGACAACACTTGAAAAGTATCAACCCCACTGCCTCCGAGCGCTTGGTCATCTCCTTGCCCCGGCAAAAGGACGTCGTTGCCAGGCCCGCCGATTAGACGATCATCACCCGTCGACCCAAATATACGATCATCCCCTTCCAGCCCCTCAGCGACAAAAAAACCATCGATACGGGTTCCAGTAGAGTTCAGGAACATAAGATCGTTACGTGCCGAACCCGTAAGGACCGAGCCGCCGATGAACGCCTCTTTTAGCTCTTGGCCTGTGAAAGAAATATCTACGAAAGCAACAACGTCTCCATCATCCAACCCGCGTATGACGTCCACACCGGAATTGAATGCGCCAAGAGGCTTCACATGGCTGACGATTATGTCTCCTGTTGCTTCATTGGTGTCGCTCGGCAGCCGTTCCCGGCTGAGTTCGTACTCAGTGAAGCTGGCGTCAAAGTAAATGAAGTCGTTACCGCCTTCGCCGTGGATCTCATCGTTTCCTTCGCCTGCCACAATGACGTCATTGCCGCCGCCTGCGAAAATAGTATCGTCCCCGCCCAACGCGTCCAAAATATCTGCGAGATCATCGCCCCGTAAAACATTGTCGGTGTCATCTGATCATCCCGCCGCGCCTTGCAACGCGTCGCCCATTCCATCCCCAAAAGCGGCAAGGTTTAACTCGGCCATCATAGCTGTGATGCCAAGCGCTTCGTCGATCATTTCTTGTAATATGTCGTAGAGTGGCTGAACGAGAGCGATCAGTTCATCGAATATGTCAGGCGATGGCAAAAGTTGGTTGATTGCGTCTTCGGCTTCTTCCAGCAAGCCACCTAGGCCAAGCGTCTCAAGGACAAAGTCGACAACTGAATCGACAAGCTGAGAAACCAGGCCAATTGCGTCCAAAAGTGGTTTGATCGGGTTCAGTGCATTTTGCGCGATATCAAGCGGAATTTTCAGCTTTTCAAGCAAGTCTCCGATGCGTTCAAATCCAGCCAAACGTTGTGATCAGCCCCACCTGAGTGGTCCAATTTGATTGTTAGTGCATGATCGACCTTTGGTCCATCTTGACGACGGTTTCGGGAGCCGGTGGGCGGTAGCCTAGAGCACTGTGTGGTCGTTTCGTGTTGTAGTGTTTCCTCCATTCCTCAATCAGGATTTGTGCTTCGCGCAGGCTATAGAAGATTTCGCCGTTCAAGAACTCATCGCGGAAACGGGCGTTGAAGCTTTCGCAGTACCCATTCTCCCAAGGGCTGCCTGGTTCGATGTAAGCCGCCCTTGCGCCGACAGCCTTGATCCAGTCCTGCACGGCTTGCGCAACGAACTCAGGGCCATTGTCGGAACGGATGAACGACGGGATGCCGCGCAGAATGAACAGGTCGCTCAGCACATCGATCACATTGCCTGAGTTGAGCTTGCGATCCACGCGTATGGCCAAGCATTCCCGACTGTACTCGTCGATGATGTTGAGTGTGCGGAAAGCTTTACCATCGTCGGTGCGGCAGTGGACAAAGTCGTAGGACCAGACATGATCGCGACGCTCTGGCCGAAGCCTGACACATGATCCATCATTCAGCCAAAGCCGCCCTTTCTTCGGTTGTTTCATTGGCACTTTCAGCCCCTCTCGTCGCCAAAGTCTTTCGACACGCTTGTCATTCACATGCCAGCCAGCGTCTCTCAGTAGTGCCGCGATCCTACGATAGCCGTAGCGGCCATACTGCCGGGTCAGTTCGATCATATCAGCCACTAAACGTTCTTCATCCGGGCGACCCGCAGGTACTTTGCGCTGTGTGGATCGATGTTGTCTTAGAACCCGGCATGCCCGACGCTCCGAGATGTTCAGCTCAGCACGAACGCGATCAATACAGGCACGACGACGAGCGGGGCTCAGAAGTTTCCCTTTGCCGCCTCCGCCAAGATCAGCTTGTCCAGCGTCAGATCAGAAACGGCTTTGCGCAATCGCTCGTTCTCTTTTTGCAGACGCTTCAGTTCCTTCAATTGATCCGTGCCAGTTCCGCCGTATTTTTTCTTCCACCGGTAGTAGGTCTGTTCAGTCACACCGATCTGACGGATCGCATCCAGACGCGGCATCCCTTGCCCCGTCAGAACCTCAACCTGCCGTAACTTCGTGACAATCTCTTCTGGCTTTGGTCGCTTGTTGGCCATGTGTTTCCTCCGTTTCCTAAACATAGCGGAGGACCACTTCAGTGGGGGAAGACCAGGCAAAGCGGAGCCCTGCGAAACGCCTTCGAACCGTCGAACTGAAGCGCCCCTTGTTTGCCGGAGACCCAGAAGTAAGGATACTGGGTCATGGGAAAGACAAAGAACGGAACACGTTATCCAGAGGAATTGCGCGCACGAGCGGTGCGGATGGTCTTGGATCACGAGAGCGAATACACGAGCAGATCGGCAGCACTTTTGTCGATCTCTCAGAAGGTTGGGTGCAGCAGAGACAGCCTTCGTATCTGGGTCAAGCAACACGAGGCGGATACCGGCAAACGCGATGGCGTGACCTCTGCAGAGCGGGATCGCATCAAAGAACTTGAGCGCGAGAACCGGCAGTTGCGTCAGGCAAATGAGATCCTGAAGAAGGCATCTGCTTATTTTGCTCAGGCGGAGCTCGACCGCCCATTCCGCAAATGATTGCCTTCATCAAGGATCATCGTGGGGCGCATGGGGTCGAGCCGATCTGAAGAGTTCTCCAGATTGCCCCTTCGACGTTCTATAAACGCATTGCCATCGAGCGTGATCCCGACCGTGCCTCGGACCGGGCCAAGCGGGATGAGTTTCTGCGCAAAACGATGAAGGATGTTTGGGAGAAGAACCGTTCTGTCTATGGCGCACGCAAACTATGGCACGCGATGAATCGCGAGAAGATTGATATTGCTCGCTGCACTGTAGAACGGTTGATGCGCCAGCTTAGCATTCAAGGCGTCCGGCGCGGAAAGAAGGTCAAAACCACCTGTGGTCAACCTGCGGATCAATGCCCGCTGGACAAGGTCAATCGCCAGTTCAGGGCTTCAATGCCGAACGAACTGTGGGTGTCCGACTTTACGTTCGTCTCGACCTGGCGCGGGTTCGTCTATGTGGCGTTCGTCATTGATACCTTCGCGAACCGGATTGTGGGCTGGAAGGCATCAACAACGCAGGACACGCAGTTTGTCTTAGATGCGCTTGAACAGGCGATCCACGCACGCAGACCCGCTGAGAAACTGATCCATCATTCAGATCGCGGCAGCCAATACGTGTCGATCAAGTACACAGAACGGTTGGCCGATGCTGGGCTGGAGCCATCCGTCGGCAGCGTTGGTGACAGCTATGACAATGCACTGGCTGAGACGATCATCGGCCTCTTCAAAACCGAAGTCATCAATCAACTAGGTCCGTGGAAGTCCAAGGATCAGGTCGAATGGGAAACCCTGCTATGGGTGGACTGGTTCAACAAAGAGCGCCCGCTTGAACCACTCGGGTACATCACGCCAATCGAAGCCGAGGAGAGATACGAAGAAGCCTTGAAGTCAGACAAAATCGCAGCTTGAAATACGAACTCAATAGTCTCCGCCAAAACTGGGGCGGTTCAAACCGCGTTTTTGGCTTCTGTTTGGTTGTCGGTTGCTTCTATCGCAAGCTCGGCGAAGAAAATGTAAGTTGTCAGAAGGTCCTGGCTGAAAGACTGAACCACGCTTGCCGCTGACAAAGAGTCTTTGACGCTGTCAAACCACTTCAGCGTTTCATCACTCGCAGTCGTAATTGTTTTTTTGTCACCCAGTTCGAGCTGACGTTCTGCTCGGCGCACAACTTGTTTGCCCGAGGTCATCGCGTCCTGAGCCACGCTAATAATTACTTTGATTGGCGAGAAGAAATTCAGAGCACCGAGCGTTAGGATCGTGGCATCTATCTTCTTAGTCGCTCCGTCCGTGTGATCAGCCCCACCTGAGTGGTCCAATTTGATTGTTAGTGCATGATCGACCTTTGGTCCATCTTGACGACGGTTTCGGGAGCCGGTGGGCGGTAGCCTAGAGCACTGTGTGGTCGTTTCGTGTTGTAGTGTTTCCTCCATTCCTCAATCAGGATTTGTGCTTCGCGCAGGCTATAGAAGATTTCGCCGTTCAAGAACTCATCGCGGAAACGGGCGTTGAAGCTTTCGCAGTACCCATTCTCCCAAGGGCTGCCTGGTTCGATGTAAGCCGCCCTTGCGCCGACAGCCTTGATCCAGTCCTGCACGGCTTGCGCAACGAACTCCGGGCCGTTGTCGGAGCGAATGAACGATGGGATGCCGCGCAGAATGAACAGGTCGCTCAGCACATCGATCACATTGCCTGAGTTGAGCTTGCGATCCACGCGTATGGCCAAGCATTCCCGACTGTACTCGTCGATGATGTTGAGTGTGCGGAAAGCTTTACCATCGTCAGTGCGGCAGTGGACAAAGTCGTAAGACCAGACATGATCGCGGCGCTCTGGCCGAAGCCTGACACATGATCCATCATTCAGCCAAAGCCGCCCTTTCTTCGGTTGTTTCATTGGCACTTTCAGCCCCTCTCGTCGCCAAAGTCTTTCGACACGCTTGTCATTCACATGCCAGCCAGCGTCTCTCAGTAGTGCCGCGATCCTACGATAGCCGTAGCGGCCATACTGCCGGGTCAGTTCGATCATATCAGCCACTAAACGTTCTTCATCCGGGCGACCCGCAGGTACTTTGCGCTGTGTGGATCGATGTTGTCTTAGAACCCGGCATGCCCGACGCTCCGAGATGTTCAGCTCAGCACGAACGCGATCAATACAGGCACGACGACGAGCGGGGCTCAGAAGTTTCCCTTTGCCGCCTCCGCCAAGATCAGCTTGTCCAGCGTCAGATCAGAAACGGCTTTGCGCAATCGCTCGTTCTCTTTTTGCAGACGCTTCAGTTCCTTCAATTGATCCGTGCCCATTCCGCCGTATTTTTTCTTCCACCGGTAGTAGGTCTGTTCAGTCACACCGATCTGACGGATCGCATCCAGACGCGGCATCCCTTGCCCCGTCAGAACCTCAACCTGCCGTAACTTCGTGACAATCTCTTCTGGCTTTGGTCGCTTGTTGGCCATGTGTTTCCTCCGTTTTCCTAAACATAGCGGAGGACCACTTCAGTGGGGGAAGACCAAAGGGCCATACTGCTGGTGAGACATTTGCGCTTCCTTCCCGCCCGCTTTTGGTAAGCATTGGGCTAATTTCCCGGGTCATCGAAATCAGTTTTGGTAAAAAAAATCGAACTCGGTTGATACTCAATGTCACATGGCTATTGGCAAATGCCCGTTGTGGCAATGTTTTGTTGACCTTGCGTCAATTGAACATTCTGGTTTGCAATACGAAATTGTCGTTTCTAAGCGTTGCATTTTTCCTCTTACGGGTGTCTGACGTCAGCATGATTAGGACAGTTTCGGGTGATTTGATAAGAGAGGGTCTCATACGTTTGGACGAGACAAGAGGACATTGTTTTTTGTCGCATAAATTACTGAATCCAAAAGGCTTTCTTTTCTGTCAGCATAGCAAAGGGCGTCGCCCTGTCGCCAGTCCTTGCACTAAACAGCCCTACTACCGCCCTATAAATCCTGACACGCCCTACTAATCCCGTCAAAGCCGGCACCCGGCCCGATCAAAGGGTCTCATAAGACGGGGCGGCGGCGGAACCGCGCACGGTCGATGCTGACACAAGAGATGGTACGGCCGCGCGTTCTTGGGAATCCGAGATGGCAACGCCGCCAACCAAGTGCCTGGTGATCGTGACGGGAAACAAGCTGGTGCTGTCTGGGGATGTCACGCGGCGCACGCTTATTGGTTTCGCAGGCCATTCTCGCGGGGACCCGCTAATTACGAATGACGTGCTCTACCAGCTGAGCTACAGCGGCCCTGCTGACGGCGGCTCTTATCATCGTGCTTTGGGGCGGAAAAGGCCTATTTTTGCACCGTGGTATCGACGGGATCGCTGACCACTTCGGCCTCCGCCGCTACGACGATTTCCGCGTCAGCTGTCTCCGCTTCGTCAGTATCATCGGGCTTGTCTTCCAGTGCTCCAACGATCAGGGGCAGCATTTGCACGCCGGTGGCAGAGGACATTTCCGTGGCCGGCGGTGTGCGCCAGCTTAAAGTGTCAAACGCACCGCAATTCGTGCAAATCGGAGTCCAGACGGCGTGCACGTGCTGGCACACATCGCAGACCCATTGGGCCGCCGGTGGCGCGGTCACGGCGCGGGCCAGCCACGCGCGGACAACGGCATCATCTGCACCTTCGCCGCGTTCGATGGCCGCCATCAGCGTCAAAGACCGGCTATCCGGTTGCGTTTCGGCCAGATCACCCATGGCGCGACGCGCGCCCGGGAAATCCTCGGCCGCGATATTCAGCTCTGCCAGCAACATTTTTGTTTCAGGATTGTCCGGTTGGACGTTCGTGAGCGTCGCAAAGCGTTTGATCCGCTCGACGGGTGACTCGTCCGGGGCGATTTCGGCGAAAGCCGCGGCCAGATCCGGATGTGGTTGCACGGTCCAGGCTTTTTTCAGAATACGCGTCGCATAGCGCGGTTTGTTCTTGGCAATATACCCGCGTGCTGCCATCGCCGCCGCAGGGATCAGATCAGGCGACATGCGGTTTGCTTCAATCGCGCGTTCTGCGTCCTCTATTTTCAGATCATCCGCCAGCAGATCCTTGGCCTCGGCCAATGCCAGAACGGCCTGACGACGCGAATACACATCGCGGGGCAAAGAGCCGTGCTTTAACTTGGCGTTCAGCGTTTCGCGCGCCCCGGTCCAGTCTTGCGCCTGAGCCTGAAGCTTCAGCAGTACGTCCTGCGTTTCCTCGTGGCGCGGTTTGATCTTGAAGGCGGTCTGGGCCAGTTTCAGGGCCGTTTCCGTGTCCCCTTCGGACAGCTTTTGCTTCATGATCCCGCGCACGCCGACAAAGCGGGTCTTTTCGTCGGTGATCAGCTGCTTGTAGGTCTCGGTCGCCTTGGTCGTGTCCCCGGTCAGCTCGGCCGCTTGGGCCAAGAGCAGGTTGGTCAGCTCTGGTTTGCCAAGGTATTTCTCGGCCTTTGCCGCCTTGCTCATCGCCAAGCGGCCCTCGCCAGAGGCCAGCGCGGTCATGCCTTCGGACAAGGCGCGATATCCTTTGCGTTCGCGATTGCGGTCAAAGTACCGCGATAGCGCAGTTTCATCACCGCTGAGAAACCGCAAGAGCGCGACGCAGAACGACAGAAGTTTCAAAACCACCCATGTCAGCACGAAGAGGACGACCGCGGCAATCACGGATTCGAGCGGTCCAAAGGTGTATTCCCGTCCAGCGACCACAACCTGAACCCCGCCTTCGGATTCAAGAAGGTAACCAGCGCCCAGCGTCAGGGCCGCAATGATGCCGACAAACAGCAGTATCTTGATGAGTGACCAAAGCATATTCGCGACCTCAGTTGGTGTTCATTTGGCTTGCCAATGCATCAGCGGCATTCGACACAGCTTCGCGGGTTTCCGCTTGGGTGATCCAGTTTTGCATGGCGGATTTCGCCACGTCCGACAGCCCGGACAGTTCTGTCAAAGCGGATGCCAGATCGGCATGCGTCAGCGCATCTTCTGCGCGGGACAGGACCGCATCTGCATCCGTTCCCTCGCGCGGGGTGACAGAACGCGCGCCCAACTGGCGCTGCAAGAAGTTGCCCACACCACCGGCGGTGTCGCCTTGCTCTGCCCGGTCTGCGGCCAACGCTTCTCTGGCGGCGTCCGGAAAGCTTTCGCGCAGCGAGGCAATGGTGCTGACGCCGGATGACGCCGACGGCGGCAAATCACCGGGGATTTCAAAGCCGGCCGTTTCTATTTCGCTCAGCGGTCCAGAATAGGGCGTGCCGTTGTCGATGTTTGAGCGGAGCCGGGCCATCGCGGCACCTGCCGCAGCGATCTGTGCGGCTTCGGCTGCGCCCGCTTCAAGTGCCTGCGCGTCTGAAAGCAGCTTTTCGAATTCGGCGCGTTGCGCTGATACGGTTTCCTGAAGGCGCGCCAATTCTGTCTCATAGGCCGCAATGGCTTCTTCGGACACACCTTCGGCCAGAGGGCGTTTTTCAATTTCTGTGACCTGAGCTTGCAAGGCCGTCAGCTGAGCGGTTGCCTCGGCAAAACTGTTTGCTAGATTGCCAACCGAGGCAACGGTAGAGGCCAGTTCGTCAACCTGCGTTTGAAGCGGTCCAAGATCGGTTTGTCCTGCTGTTGCGGCCAATGCGTCAAGCGAAGTCCGAATTTCGGATAGTGCCGCACTGTTTGCGGCAACGCTTTGCGTGATTTCTGCGTCGCCTTGGCCGGGGAAGATCGCGTCGAGCATGTCGCCTCGACCAACGATAAAACCCAAGAGCGCCGCGACGACGCCGCCCAGAAACGCGGTAAAGAACCCACCTCGCTTTTCCACGACATGCTCAATTATCTTTTCTCGCGGGGCTTCGGATGGTTGCACGGTTTCCACAGGTGCGGGATCATCATACGTATCAGCGACCGCTTCCGCGTTTTCTAACTCGTCCGCAGCCACCTCGTCCACGTCATCCGCAACGACCTCGTCGACGTCTTCTGACAATTCTTCGGGATCTTCAGGATCCATTGGCGCATCTTCGGATGGCGTATCGGTTTCGCCGTCTTCTGTGGTCGCCTCTGTTTCTTCTGTGACGACCTCGTCGATGTCTTCCGTCACGGCCTCTGGCGTATCGGCCTCGATCGGTTGGTCCGCATCGAGCGTCTCATCATCCGCGGCATCTGTGGCCGTTTCCTGATCTTCGGCGGCCAGGTCTTTGTTCTCTTTTGAGTCATCAGACTCCAGATCGGCCTCTGATTTTTTAACCAACTGAAATCCCCCTTGATTCTCAAAAACCTGCGAGCCCGCACCAGCATAGCTTACTTCGCGCGGTCCGACCTCTCAACCCGCGATGCTTGTTGGATGGCCTCGGACACGAGCTTGATCATTTCGCTGGCATTTGGCGACGCGGCAATTCGTCGAAACGCGGCTTTTGTGCCATTCAGCGGCTCCATTGCGTTTTTACTGATTGCCACAATCGACAGAGTAGCGCGCACAGAAGGGATGTCAGCGATTTCATCTGCCAGTTGTTGCGCGGTCCGAGGGGAAAACACCGGCGCGATCAGCGTGCCCTCATTTTCGAAGGCGGTAATGGCGCCGTCGGATAATGGCTGTAGCCTTTGATCATAGACCGCGTGGTTTTGCACATTAAGGCCCGCCTGATTTAGGCGTCCAGCGACACTCCCGGTTGTGTGCAGCCCATGCAAATGCAGCAGACGTCCCGGCGGTCGCCGTTCGATCAGGCCCTGCACCAACTGATCGGCATCGCCGTCAAAACAAACGGTTAGAAACCCATGGTCCTGTGCCGCGCGTGCGGTCGCTTGGCCGACGCAATAGCAGGTGACATCTCGACGCTTGTAGGCCTTTGCGATCAGTTCCGGCGCCACCGCAGAAGTGAAAATCAGTCCGGAAATACCCTGCAGTGGTGGTACCGCGAGTGGTACAATTTCCAGCAATGGCGACAAACAGAGTTCAAGTCCTGTTCGGGTTTCGAGCGGAAGGGACGCCCAAAACTGATCGGACGCATGAGGTGGCCGCGTCAGCAATAGAGTTGCGGTATTGACTGCCATATTCAAACAGTAAATCCAGTTCGTTTTCGCAACAATGGTAAAGAGTTAACCTTCAATGTAACACTATTCAAAGTTACGGTTTGTGGTATTCACTCGATAACTTTCCGAACGTCCTCAAGCACCATGCAAAGGTACGAGACATGAACCTTTTGTTCGTTCACCAAAACATGCCCGGCCAATATCGCGCGCTCATCCAATGGTTGGCGCAGAATGGCAGCAACCAGATTGTGTTTCTTACACAACCAAAGGATGCTCCGAAGATAAACGGCGTCCAAACCGTGGTCTACCAGCCACACGGCAGAGGAGAAGCAACGAAGTACGGCCTGTCGAAAGTCTGGGAAGAAGCTGCTGCGACAGGATACGGCGCAGCCATCGCCGCAGACAAGTTTAGTCGCGAAAGCAGCTTTAAACCCGACATCATAATTGGACATACAGGATGGGGTGAGCTTTTGTTCTTCAAAGACGTTTGGCCTGATGTGCCGGTGATTGGCTTCTTTGAATACTACTACGGTTTGAATATGGGCCTCATTGGATTTGACCCAGACGAAAAGGTGTCAAGTGACATGCCATTTCTACTGCGCGCGCGGAACACGGTACCCTATGCGTCAATTGAAACAGTAGATTTAGGGCACTGCCCAACAAAATGGCAGGCGAGCCTGTTTCCTGATAGTTTTCAGGAGCGTATGTATGTTCAACACGATGGTATTCGGACAGACAAGCTTTTGCCAAACCCTGACGCATCGTTGGCTTTGGGACGGTTGGACCGACCATTAACCCGTGACGACGAGGCGATCACCTACATCGCGCGCAACTTGGAACACGCACGAGGTTTTCTTTTTTTTGTGCGGGCATTGCCAAAAATACTGGATGCGCGTCCAAATGCCCGAGTGATTGTGCTCGGAGGGCAAAGCGTTTCCTACGGACGCAAGTCCAAACACCCCGCTGGCCTGCGCGGTGAAATGGAAACGGAAGTTGGTGAAAACGTAGATTGGGATCGTGTGCATTTCCTGGGTCGCGTCCCTTATGATGCATTTCGAAGCGTGGTCCAACTCAGCCGATGCCACATCTATTTGACGATGCCCTTCGTTTTGAGTTGGTCCCTGTTGGAAGCGATGTCCATGGAAGCAACTATCGTCTCCACTGACGTGGCGCCAGTGAGAGAAGTGGTCGAGCATGGAACCAACGGCATGCTAGTGGATTTTTTTGACCATTCCGCGTTGGCCGATCAAGTTATCGATATTCTTGAGAACGGCGAACAATATTCACACCTGGGCAAAAATGCCCGTGCTCACGTTGTTGCGAATTATGATTTTCTCAAGCGTTGCCTTCCGGAGCACTTGGCAAGAATTAACGATCTGGTGTCCCCAAAAGTTGGCAATCTTGTGATTTGATGATCTGTCTCACATGCAAGCGGCTATATGATCATTTTAAAGTGACCCGGCTGCGCTAAATACGCCAAAGGCATTCCCGACCAGGTTGAAAATTGTATTGACGTCGTTGATCGGTGATTCAGTCGCCATAACCAGATCTTCAGGGTTGATCTGGAACTTGCGAGCGGAGAACAAGCCATCGGCAGATGTCAGATCAACCGTAAAGACGACGCGCATCTGTCGCGGTCCGATCTGCCCCGGCGCAACCGCGGACGCAGCGTATTCACGTAGAATCAACAGCCCCTGCGGGTCCGCCCGAGTATCGGTTACGCCGCCTACAATAGAAAGCGCATCCATCGCAGACACCGTATCCTTAGGAAAAATGTGCAGGTCCTCGATACCTGTCGCACCGAAAGACAAGAAATAGCGTCTATCTTCTTCGACAATCACTTGATCACCACCACGCAAAAGCGTGTCAAATTGCGGCCTATCGAACAAGTCATCCACGGACGTACCGTAGATTTCGCTGCCGCGTAAAAGCCGGATCTGCGGGTTGTTTAAAGTAGGAACTACGCCTCCACCGGCGGCCAGTAGACTTCTGACCGTGTAGTTTCGATCGGGCATAGGATACGTGCCTGGAATATTCACTCCACCGACAAGGTCGACAGAGTTCAGACGACCTGCTGTAAGCGCCAGCTGAACCTGTGCGGAAGGGATGATCGCCTCCAGCGCTATCTGAATTTCAGTTCGTGCAAGATCGGGTGACAATCCAATTATGCTGACATCGCCAATGTAAGGAACAAAAATCGTACCGTTGGAGGCAACCTCCACGTCTTCCAATGAGACAACACGATCGTCGGTCGGCGTCAGGAGCGAGTTGTCATTCGCGTCCCAAATCTGCAAGGTCAAAGTGTCGCCCGGCTGGATCAGTCGGTTGCGCGCGCCGGTCGTTCTGCCGATCCAATTCAAGTGTTCCTGATCGCCTGTTTGCGGCCATGACGATACCGTCGGCAAAAAGGCGCGGGTCACATTGTAAACCGCGAAGTCTCCGCTACCAGATTCAGCTTGGCTGATAAACTCTGAGCGCTCTGGGCCGCCAGATGGTAGCGAACCACAACCAAATAAAAGCAAGGACAACAGCGCTGTAATCACAGCTTTCTTCGACATAAACATGAAACCAGCCTGGTCTTTGATCGCCCTGTAACGAGCGTTTACAAGGATTTTATTCAGCGCGAAGATACAGAGAGCAAAGTATGCGTCAATGATTTCTGAGAAAGTCCAGAATTTCCCCAAAATATTCGTCCTTGGTGCAACAGGGCGACTTGGACAAATGCTACAATGCTACTGGCCAGCAAAAGATGCCAAATGGCAGGGCCGCAGACATATCCCGCCCTACGTCAACGTCTGTTTAGACCCGTTGGCTGAACCGGTGGGGCTCGTTCAGGCTGCTCAAGGGTCGGACGTAATTCTGTGTCTGGCTGGAGTAGTTCCGTGTCCAGTTGCAGAACCAGATATGAGGATCAACGTTCGATTGGGGCAACTCGCCGTAAAGCTAGGCGCTGAAATCGGCGCTCGCGTAATGTTGTCATCTTCTGCTGCCGTTTATGGCCGGCACCCTGGCCCACTGAGAGAGTCCCTAACGCCAACTCCCGTCTCAGATTACGGCATTGCCAAGCTTGAGATGGAGGACGTCTGCATTCGAATGGCGCAAGATTTTGGAGTTTCGGTCACCGCTTTGAGAATTGGTAATGTTGTTGGCGCGGATGCAATTGTTGGCGGTTGGAAACATGGATTTCGTATGGACACCTATAAAGACGGAACGACTCCTCGGCGCAGTTACATAGGCCCGCAAACGCTCAGCCACGTTGTCGCAAAACTGACGCAACATGCTGAGCTACCAGCGCGTCTGAATATCGCCTCTCCCGAGCCGGTAGCCATGGGCGACCTTCTTGACGCAGCAGGATTATCCTGGACACCGCGCCCAGCGACTGCCAACACGCTGGCGGAAGTACACTTGCAAACCAATCTCCTCGAGAAGTATTTTGACTTTGATGCCAGCAACAGTCGGCCTCAAACGTTGATAAAAGAATGGCAGGGATACAAGGCAAGACGGCACCATGACTTTGAACAAAAGACTATTTGATCTGTTCTTTGCGGTCCTGCTTGTATTTTTGCTTACGCCCGTCGTGCTCGGGTTGATGTGTTGGTTGTCATTCAAGCAGGGCCGACCTTTGTTCCATGTTGCGGAACGCATGAAAAGTCCAGACGAGGCATTCTGGCTGTGGAAATTTCGCACGATGACCGTCGTTCATGAAGATTCGGGCGTTTCCGGTGGTGACAAATCCAAAAGGGTGACACCCACAGGTCGCTGGCTGCGAAGCAAACGTTTGGATGAATTGCCGCAGCTGCTCAACGTACTGAGAGGAGACATTAGTTTTGTCGGGCCTCGCCCACCATTGCGCCAGTATGTTGAAGCTTTTCCGGAAACATATGATCAAGTCCTTAAAAACCGTCCGGGTGTAACCGGTCTTGCCACGCTCGTTTACAACAAACATGAAACCTATCTTTTAGAGCGCTGTCTGACGGCAGAAGAAACAGACAAAACCTATCAAGAACGCTGCATACCACAAAAGGCAAAATTGGATTTGATCTATCAACGCAACCAGAGTGTCTGCTACGATCTAGCACTCGTTTTTGAGACAGTCGGCGCGCTGTTCTCTAAGAGCAACTGATAGCGTTTCCAATAGTCCTTAGAGCCACCTCCTTAAGAGGACGACCGTAGACGTTTGATCCACAAACAAACCGCAAAAATCAGACTTTTGCTGGTCTGCTCTAAGCATCCTGCATTTTCAGATCGTCTCGGCTGATTCGTGAAGATTCTCTTAGGCGTCAACAAATTGGTGCTGTTTTTTCATCGATTGTGATCTTGTGTCTCTGAGTGAGCGAATTTCGCCATCAATCAAGGCGAAAGATGTGCATATCCAGGTGTCGGCCATAAAAATAAGGGGTTTGGTCTTCCCCCACTGAAGTGGTCCTCCGCTATGTTTAGGAAACGGAGGAAACACATGGCCAACAAGCGACCAAAGCCAGAAGAGATTGTCACGAAGTTACGGCAGGTTGAGGTTCTGACGGGGCAAGGGATGCCGCGTCTGGATGCGATCCGTCAGATCGGTGTGACTGAACAGACCTACTACCGGTGGAAGAAAAAATACGGCGGAATGGGCACGGATCAATTGAAGGAACTGAAGCGTCTGCAAAAAGAGAACGAGCGATTGCGCAAAGCCGTTTCTGATCTGACGCTGGACAAGCTGATCTTGGCGGAGGCGGCAAAGGGAAACTTCTGAGCCCCGCTCGTCGTCGTGCCTGTATTGATCGCGTTCGTGCTGAGCTGAACATCTCGGAGCGTCGGGCATGCCGGGTTCTAAGACAACATCGATCCACACAGCGCAAAGTACCTGCGGGTCGCCCGGATGAAGAACGTTTAGTGGCTGATATGATCGAACTGACCCGGCAGTATGGCCGCTACGGCTATCGTAGGATCGCGGCACTACTGAGAGACGCTGGCTGGCATGTGAATGACAAGCGTGTCGAAAGACTTTGGCGACGAGAGGGGCTGAAAGTGCCAATGAAACAACCGAAGAAAGGGCGGCTTTGGCTGAATGATGGATCATGTGTCAGGCTTCGGCCAGAGCGCCGCGATCATGTCTGGTCTTACGACTTTGTCCACTGCCGCACCGACGATGGTAAAGCTTTCCGCACACTCAACATCATCGACGAGTACAGTCGGGAATGCTTGGCCATACGCGTGGATCGCAAGCTCAACTCAGGCAATGTGATCGATGTGCTGAGCGACCTGTTCATCCTGCGCGGCATCCCATCGTTCATTCGCTCCGACAATGGCCCTGAGTTCGTTGCGCAAGCCGTGCAGGACTGGATCAAGGCTGTCGGCGCAAGGGCGGCTTACATCGAACCTGGGTCACCTTGGGAGAACGGATACTGCGAAAGCTTCAACGCCCGTTTCCGCGATGAGTTCTTGAACGGCGAAATCTTCTATAGCCTGCGCGAAGCACAAATCCTGATTGAGGAATGGAGGAAACACTACAACACGAAACGACCACACAGTGCATTGGGCTACCGCCCACCGGCTCCCGAAACCATCGTCCAGATGGACCAAAGGTCGATCATGCACTAACAATCAAATTGGACCACTCAGGTGGGGCTGATCAGGTTCGCCCGTCGCAAAAATGCACCTCTGCACTGGAAAAGGTGTGCAGTTGCGCATTTTTGGATAGTTTTACAGCCCGATAAGCTGTCTGATTTCAGCGCCTTAGCTACAAATTATTTCACAAGTCTCGCTGTTGAGTTACATTACACCGGTGGCTGGTCGAGTGCCGGTGTGACCACGCCTCACCGAGCTTGCGTTTTTTTGTTCGGTGTTTTTGGATTAACGCCCCGAACGGGGCACTCTATTTTTGCCTTGGGGGCGGATTAATTTGCTGAAGTTCATAGTGTCGTTGACCCGACAGCAGAAGTCGCTGATCTTGCTGGGCGTGGACCTCACTGTAGTGCCGTTGGCACTGCTCTTTGCATTTGCTCTGCAATCCTTGCCAACCAACGCATTCGAAACGCTGCTGATGGCGGGTCCAATAATCGGATATTTGGTCTTTGCTGCCGCAATAATCTCTTGGCAGCTGGGTTTGCCGCACATTCAACTGAACGCCTATGAGGGCAGGTCCGTAGAAATTACCGGTTGCTACGCGGTTGTCGTAGCATTTGTAGCAGCGATTTTGTTTTGGGTTGCTGGAACCGCGTTGCCCGCAGGCACCTACGTGATGTTTGGGATCAGTCTGTTTTTGTTCTCCGTTGCCGCCAAAGTGTTAATGTACCACTTTGTTGTAGGTGTTTACCGGCGATCACAGCCTCGATGCCGGGTTCTAATTTACGGCGCCGGAACGACCGGCACTCAGCTTGCGTCGGCATTACGGACCCACGAGACTATTGATCCAGTTGCATTCGTTGACGACAACAGTTCATTGCAAGGTGTAATGCTGACAGGTTTACCTGTTTATCCACCGGCCCGTATCGGACAATTGGTTGTCGATCGACGAGTTGATCGTGTTTTGTTGGCGATGCCGTCCCTGAGCCAGCCAAAGCAGTCCCAAATAGCGCGTCACTTGCAACAGATGGGGCTGGAGGTTCAAGCGTTCCCATCGTTTGCACAGCTGATAGGTGAAGAAGAGCTGATCGACAAGTTGACGCCGGTCGCGTCTCATTCATTCTTGGGTCGCGCGGCAAACGACATCGCGCTGGAAGATGCAGCGAACAGTTACAGAGATCGGTCGGTTCTGGTCACTGGAGCCGGTGGTTCCATCGGGTCCGAGTTGTGCAGACAAGTATTATCTTGTCGTCCTAAAAAGCTGGTGCTTTTGGAAGTGAGTGAGCTGGCGCTCTACACGGTTGATAAGGAACTGCGCGTGTTAATGGAAGGTACCGATATCGAGCTTGTCTCTGTACTGGGTTCCGTGACAGATCCGAGACACGTGCGTAAGATACTGAATGAACAAGAAATCGAAGTTGTTTTACATGCTGCGGCATACAAACACGTACCGCTTGTCGAAGCGAACCCATTGCCCGGATTGGCCAACAACGTTTTCGGCACGCTGACACTCGCGCGAGAAGCTGCCCAGCTTGGAGTTGAAAGGTTTATCCTCGTTTCTTCCGACAAAGCGGTCCGCCCTACAAACATAATGGGTGCATCAAAACGCTTGGCTGAACTGGTAGTTCAGGATCTGGCTACACGTAACCACAATACCGTTTTCACCATGGTTCGCTTTGGAAATGTACTTGGCTCCAGTGGCTCCGTAGTGCCGTTGTTTCAAGAGCAAATCAGCCGCGGTGGGCCCGTGACCGTAACAGACAAACGCGTCAAACGTTACTTCATGACAATTAAAGAAGCCGTACAGTTGGTGCTTACGGCTGGTGCCGAGGCTAGAGGAGGCGAGGTCTTTGTGCTGGATATGGGTGAATTGGTCCCAATCATCCAGCTGGCGCGACAAGTCATCGAAGCTAACGGTTACGAAGTTCGCGATAGCGACAACCCTGAAGGCGACATAGAAATTCAGGAAATCGGTTTACGGCACGGCGAAAAACTCGAAGAGGAGCTCAGTTCTTCGGGAGATTTGATTGGTACCCGCCACAGAAAAATCTTCAACGTTCAGGAAATGCCGTTATCAGAGATTGAAGTAGCTTCGATGCTTCGAAATATGAAACTTGCCATTGCTTCGATGGACGAAGAGGCTGCCAGAGTAGTTGTTCAACGCTGGGTCGAAGGATTTCACGAAAGTGAGGCCGATCGGCGGACACCCTAAAGTGCGAGGAGAGACAGACTGCCCAGCAAAACTTGACGCAACCTGTGTCTCGATTGCCGCTAAATTCAATTCCGCTTGGGCTCGATTGGCAACAAAGTTGCTTTCTGAGACAGACGCGTGCTCTAAGGCTGGAAAGAAAAGTTGGGAAAGGGCAGTTCCCTTGTTTTTTGAGAAATTGAAAGAGTGGCGTTTTGTTCTGGCACTTAGTTCCGCAGTCATCTTGAACGCGGAGGCGGCTCGCGCACAGATTTCAAGCGAAACACCAGATTTCTATCGCGTAACAACGCCTAGCCTGAGTTTTTACGGTTCTACAGGTTTGATCGACATGCCCACTGCCGAGCATCAGCCGGATGCTCAGTTTTCTTCGTCTGTATCATATTTTGGTGGACAATCACGGTTCAATCTCACGTTTCAGGCATTTCCGTGGCTGTCCGCAACGTTTCGTTACAGTGGCATCGAAGATCTGAACCTGTTTGGTTTCGATACTTACTACGACCGTGGTTTTGACGTCCGTTTTAGACTGTTGGAGGAAACAGACGTGTTGCCGGCGGTAACACTCGGCTTTCAAGACTTTGTGGGGACTGGTATCTTCTCGGCCGAATACCTTGTGGCGACAAAAGGCTTTGATGTTCCAGGCTGGGGAAGTCCATTGCCCGGTCGCTTGAAGGTCACCGGTGGTTTGGGTTGGGGTCGCCTAGGCTCGAACAACAGCATCGGATCCCCATTTGGAGAGGAGCGACCCGAGTTTGACGGAGGGACTGGTGGGGAACTGGCGACGGATAGTTGGTTTCGCGGACCGATGTCACCATTTGCCGGCATTGAATACCTGCCAAATGATCGGTTGGGCTTTAAGCTAGAATACTCTTCGGATGCATACGAGACGGAAACGCAAGACTCGAATGTTTTTGAACGCAGATCGAGCATCAACGCAGGTGTCGAATACAAAATTGCCAAAGGTACACGTGTTGGTGCCTATTATTTGTACGGGTCCGAGCTTGGCGTGAGCCTCCAGTTGCAACTTAACCCCAAGGAGCAGATTACACCGTTTCGCATTGCAGCGCCCCAGAGTGTTCAACAGCGCCTATCGCGCTCAAGCAATCCTACAGCATGGAGCACTTCTTGGACGCAGAGTACTACCGCGCCTGTTCAGATCAGGGATCGATTGGCACCCGTCCTGCGCGCGGACGGCTTGTTGTTGGAGTATTTGACGGTCGCCGCGACTTCGGCCGAGGTCAGGTTCAGAAATATCAGGTATGAGTCGGTTGCAAATGCAGTTGGCCGAGTTGCGAGAGCAATGGCGGCTATCCTTCCGCCTTCGGTAGAGACGTTTCGGATCGTTCCAACCTCCAACGGCATGGCGGTTTCGGCTGTGACTGTACGCCGATCCGACTTAGAACGGCTGGAGTTCTCGCCAAATGCGCCCGCGGCAATCGAAGCCGTGGTCGGCTATAGCGATGCTCCAGAATTGTCATCAACGGCTGTTTTGAACGAAGAGCTGTATCCATCATTTGGCTGGTCTTTGGGTCCATACATCTCTCAAAGCTACTTTGATCCGGACGCTCCGATCCGTGTGGATGTCGGCATTGAAGGCAGCGCAATTTACCGACCAGCGCCAGGTTGGTTGGTTTCGGGCGCGGTGCGTGGACGTATTGCGGGCAACATCGCAGATGGTAGGCCCTCAAACTCTGTTCTTCCGCGTGTTCTCAGTGATGCGGTGCTTTACGCACAAGAAAGTGTGACACTCGAAAACCTCTACGCTTCGCGGCAGTGGCGGCCCGGACAGGACTTATATGCAAGGGCGACTGTTGGGTATCTAGTGGCAATGTACGGGGGTATTTCCGGAGAACTGCTCTGGAAGCCCGTGTCCAGCCCGCTCGCTCTTGGGGTCGAGATGAATTACGCGGTCCAGCGAGATTTTGATCAGCGGTTCGGGTTTCAGGACTATGAGGTCTTTACGGGCCATGCATCGGCTTACTATGAATTCGGCGAAGGATATATCGGTCAAATTGATGTCGGCCGTTATTTGGCCGGAGACGATGGCGCGACTTTTCAGCTGACACGAACCTTTGCAAATGGATGGGAGTTTGGTGGGTTCTTCACGTTGACTGATGTCTCAGCCGAAGACTTTGGCGAAGGATCGTTCGACAAAGGTATCCTTTTGCGTATTCCGTTGGGTGAATTCATCGGGCGTCCGTCTCGAAGAGGTGCAAATGTTGTTATTCGTCCAGTTCAACGTGACGGTGGTGCCAAATTGATTGTGCCCAACAGGCTCTACAGACAAGTTCAGGAAGGTCATAGAGCTGAACTGCGTGGACAAGCTGCGAGGTTCTGGGAATGACAACCGTAGCAATAATCTTTCCGACCAAGCGTCTTGCACGGACAATGCTGCTGAGTTTGTTTTCATTGGTAGTTGGAGCTTGCAGCGGTGGTCTCGAAGAGACGCCCACGAACGTCGAACTTACAAGAGTGTTTCAAAGGGTCTTCGCAGATCGTCAGCAAGCCAACCAAGCGCCGCCTGTTCTGACTCGTGGAATACTCGATGGTTTAGACGGTGAATTTCTACGCGTCACAGTTTTGGACCGACAGCAATCCGGCTTTCTTTATGTCCAGAGCGAACGTCGTCTTGGCAGCAAAGGCACCGTGCGCGTATGGCGCGCCGAGGACGATGTCACTCTAGCGATCCAACAGGGCGTATTGGTGCAGACACGCGGTCTTGGAAACGACCTGTTGGCTTCATCTGTCGCGATTTCAAGTTCTGGTTTGGGACCTCGGACTGGTGGAGAAAGGCGCATGACTTTCGATGCATTCGACAACAAAACAGCAACATTGTCCGCAGCATGCTCGGTCACGGACTTAGGTGGAGAGCGAATTGTCATTGTCGAACGAGCCTACTCTACTCGGCACGTTCGTGAGATATGTGAGTTCTCCAAAGGTCAGATCCAAAACGACTACTGGATTGATTCGGCGGCAGGGATCATTTGGAAATCTAGACAGTGGGCAGGCCCTGCTACTGGCTATTTGGAGATTGAACAGCTCACACGATAGGCAAAAGGGCAAAAAAATGCTCAAAACAGCCATTCTGCAGCGCAGCACCGCTTTAACGAATGTTGATAAGCCGTGCGGGCTGCGCTACAACGAAACCAATTGTTGAAAGGGAGTTCATTAATATGAAAAAAATACTTACCGCATCAGCGCTGGCGCTGGCGCTGGCGCTTTCGTTGAGCGCTACTTCTTCTTTTGCGCAAGATGAAAACCTGCCTCCAGTGTTGCAGGGCAACGGTCTTGTTGCTGGCGCGACAATCGCGATCGTTACGACTGCCGCACTTATTGCCTTTCTCGAAGACAGCAGCAAGACAACATCTACAACAGCATCTCCTTAACGGTCGACGGTACAACAGTTGGCGAAGCAAAGAGGTTAAAAGGCCGCTGTGAGCGGCCTTTTTCTTGTCGGGTTTGGATGCCAAAATAGTTTGAATGTCACGCGGCACGCTGTCAGAATCTCTTCGTCGAACCAAGGGCATTTCAACGAATGAGTGGCCGTATGCCAAAATCGGATCCTTGCACTAAGGCGTGTTCTTTGTTTGACCTGCCGCCTTTACCCGAAGTTCCAGTGATTGGCGAGACAGCAACCTATCCTATTGCACGAATATTCTGTGTTGGGCGCAACTATGCAGCCCATGCTGCCGAAGTGGGGCAGGAAGTTGATCGTGAGAAGCCGTTTTACTTTACCAAGTCGGCGCGTTCTGCCGTTATCAGTCCAGCCCAAACGCCTTATCCACCGGGGACGGAGAACTACCACTTCGAAATGGAGCTGGCCGTTGCCATCGGTGCTTCGGCTTTCCGCGTTTCTAGCGTGGATGCGCTGGATGCTGTATATGGATACGGGTCGGCCTTGGACATGACCCGCCGTGACCTGCAGTTGTCCGAGCGTGTCAAACAGCGCCCTTGGGATCTGGGCAAGGATGTCGAGAAGAGTGCCGTTTTTGGGCCCCTGACCAAGGCGTCCGATTTTGGTGCGATTGCAGATCAACGGATTTGGCTGAGCCAGAATGGCGAGGCACGTCAGGACGCGACCCTTGCCGAAATGGTCTGGTCTGTCGCAGAGATTATCAGCCATTTGTCCGGCTTTTATCATCTTGGGCCCGGTGACCTGATTTTGACGGGAACCCCGGCTGGTGTTGGCCCTGTTCAGGTCGGCGACCAGATCGCGGGCGGCATTGATGGATTGGCAGAGCTCTCGTTGACAATTCTTGCCCCCGAAGAAATAGCAGCGGCCGTTTGATTTCTTTGAAAATCTGCCCTGATGCGTGCAAGTTGGGTTTGAAGGTTACAAAAACAACTGTTCTAAAGTGCTTAGAAAAGGTCATAGGGAGGATGACATGATCGTTCGAAATACACTCTTGGGTCTGGCGGCCGCAGCAGCCATGGCAAGTGCGGCGTTTGCCCAGGTCACTCTGAAACTGCATCAGTTTCTTCCGGCGCAGGCCAACGTGCCGAAACTGATCCTTGATGTCTGGGCCGATCAGGTCGAAGCGGACAGCGAAGGCCGGATCAAGATCGAACGCTATCCTGCGATGCAATTGGGCGGCACGCCGCCGGAATTGATGGACCAGGTGATGGATGGCGTTGTCGACATCGTTTGGACGGTGGTCGGGTACACGCCAGGCCGTTTCCCCAGCACCGAAGTGTTCGAGCTGCCGTTCATGATGACCGACGCGCGTGCTGCGTCGCGTGCGTATTGGGAAATGTTTGAAAAGCACATGAAGGACACCGAGTTTGCGGATGTCCATATCATGGCGACCTGGGTCCACGGCCCAGGGATTTTCCACAGCAAGGATCCGATTGCGACGCCAGATGACCTGCGTGGCATGAAAATCCGCGGTGGGTCGCGCTCTATCAACACGCTTTTGACCAAATTCGGCGCCACACCGGTTGGGATGCCGGTTCCGGCTATTCCCGAAGCGTTGAGCAAAGGCGTGATCGACGGCACCACGATCCCTTGGGAAGTAACCCCGGCGCTTAAAGTTCCGGAATTGGTGGGCAACCACACAGAGTTTTCTGGTGCGGCGCTCTACACGCTGACCTTTGTCTTGGCGATGAATAAGGGAACCTATGAAAGCCTGCCGGATGATCTGAAGGCCGTCTTTGACAAGAACTCGGGCGTCGACGTTTCTGTTTTCGCCGGTGGCACAATGGAAGATGCTGACGCGCCTGCGCGGGTCATCGCCGTCGAAGCTGGCAACAACATTGTCACGCTGGACGAAGCGGCGACGGCCGAATGGCGCGCGATTGCTCAGCCTGTTTATGACGAGTGGGTTGCGGACATGAACGCCAAAGGCATCGACGGTCAGGCGCTGATCGATGAGGCGCAAATGCTGATCGAAAAATATACCGAATAATCGGTGACAGGACCGCGCCGGTCACGGCTGGCGCGGCCTGAACAAAGTCGGGGCGGGGCATGTATTCCTTTTTTTACTGGATCGCACGAGTCATGGCGTTGCTGGGCGGGCTTGTGTTGTCTTTCCTGATCATTTTGACGTGTCTGTCGATCCTCGGGCGTCTTTTGAACGGCGTGTTCAACGGCGACTTAATGGAACGCATCGCGCCAGGGTTTTCACAATGGGCGCTGGATGCCGGGGTCGGTCCGATCAATGGCGACTTTGAACTGGTTCAATCCGGTATGGCGTTTGCCATTTTTGCCTTTGTGCCATTGTGTCAGATCACCGCCAGCCATGCCTCTGTCGACATTCTGGCCAACGCATTTCCGCCCGTCGTGAACCGCTTTTTGCGTATGGTTATTGAAATTGTCTTCGCGGGCGTTCTGATCCTGATCGCGTGGCGGCTCTATGACGGCACGCTGTCCAAGATGAGATACAACGAGACCACGTTCCTTTTGCAGTTCCCCATCTGGTGGGCTTATGCGGCCAGCCTTTTTGGTGCCGTGATCTCGGCCATCGTCGGCGTTTTTATGGCCTGCGTGCGGGTCTTTGAGTTCTTTTCGGGGCAATCTCTGATCCCTGAAACCGCAGGAGCAGATCATTGAGCAATCTTGAAATTGGCATCGCGTCGTTTCCGGCGTTGATGATCCTGATCTTTCTGCGCGTGCCGATTGGACTGGCAATGTTCCTGGTCGGCCTCGTTGGTTTGATCTTCGTGACGGACGGCACGAACATGGCGTTCTCACGGCTCAAAAACGAAACCTATTCCACGTTTTCCAACTACTCTCTTTCGATTGTGCCCATGTTCCTGTTGATGGGGCATTTTGCGACCTTGGGCGGTATGTCGACCGCGCTTTTAAAGGCGGCGGAAGGATGGCTGGGCCATCGCAAAGGCGGCGTTGCGATGGCAGCGATCGGGGCTTGCGCGGGCTTTGGCGCGATCTGCGGCAGCTCGTTGGCGACGGCGGCAACCATGGGGCGCGTCGCACTGCCAGAACTGCGCCGTTACGGCTATGCCGGTGGGTTTTCGACCGCAACACTGGCCGCTGGCGGCACACTGGGCATCCTGATCCCACCATCGATTGTGTTGGTCATCTATGCCATCCTGACGGAACAGAACATCGCCAAGCTGTTTCTGGCGGCCTTCGTGCCGGGTTTTCTGGCCGCCATGGGCTATGTGATCGCCATTTCCATTTACGTCCGGCTTTACCCCGACAGTGCGGGCACTCGGCCCCCGGTCCCTTACGCGGAACGGTTCGCGGCGCTCTTTCGCGTGTGGCCCGTTTTGCTTGTCTTCGGACTTGTCGTTGGGGGCATTTACCTTGGCTGGTTCACCCCAACCGAAGGGGCGGCTGTGGGGGCACTGGGCACCGGGATCATTGCCTTGGTCAATGGTGGATTGACGCGGACCACGCTGATGGAAAGCTTTATGGTCACGGCCAAATCTTCGGCCATGATCTTTTTCATCGTGTTGGGCGCAGGGTTTTACAACGGCTTTCTGGCTCTGACACGAGTGCCACAAGAGCTGTCAGAATTCGTCATCAGCCAAGGTCTGAGCCCGATTACGGTTCTGTCGTTGATCCTGGTCTTCTACCTTGTCATGGGTTGCTTGATGGACAGCCTGTCGATGATCCTGCTGACCATCCCGATATTCTTTCCAATGATCAGCGCGCTGGATTTCGGGATGAGCCCCGAACATGTCGCGATCTGGTTCGGCATCCTTGTCCTCATCGTGGTGGAGGTTGGATTGATAACGCCGCCGGTGGGCATGAATCTATTCATTATCAATTCGATGGATCGAGAGACGCCGATACTCGAAACCTACAAAGCGGTGTTGTTCTTTGTCGGCTCTGACATTGTTCGGGTTGTCTTACTTGTGATGTTCCCGGCCATTACGCTGTTCCTGATCCCGGGTTAGCGGGACCAGTTCAGCGCATCGGCCAATTCCGGTCCCAGTGACGCTGGGGCCGGATCGGACGGCGGGCGTATGTTCAGCCAGCGCGTGTCACCGGTCGCTCGCGCCGTCATTGATTTCAGCGCAGGAATGAAACCTGCCGCCTGCACAGCATTGCGGTGCTCTATCATATCCGACCCAAGGGTATCATAGCGCGCCAAGTCTCCGGCTTTTAAGGCGTCAAAGACGGCCCGGATGCGAGCCGGTTGACTGTTCATCGTGGCCGAAATGCAGCCCGAAGTACCATATTCCATGCCGTCTTTCAGCAGGTTTTCGGTGCCCGGAAACACCGAAACATCGGGGGCCGCATCGACAACGGCCTTGGTGTTTTCCCAATTGCCGGAACTGTCCTTATAGGCGGTCACGATGTCGGGGAACGCCGCGTTCAGACGCTTTGTGACATCTGGCGTTATGGCGACACCGGACATTTGCGGGATATGATACAGACAGACGGTCAATTGATCGGACCCAACGCCGTCGATCAGTCGGCTGTAATAGTCGACCAACCCATCGTCGCTATGTGGGTAATAGAACGGCGGCAGCACCATGACCCCGGCACATCCCATCTGCACCGCATGACGGCAAAGCTCGACCGTGTCGGTCAGGGCGCACACACCTGTTCCCGGCATCATGCGTTTGGGATCCACACCGGATGTCACCAAGCTTTCCAACGCATGCATCCGTTCCCGGTTACCAACACTAACGGACTCGCCGGTCGTGCCAAAAGGTGACAGGTAATGCGCCCCTTGGTCCAGC
Organism: Paracoccaceae bacterium; assembly: GCA_965198725.1. Taxonomy (GTDB): domain Bacteria; phylum Pseudomonadota; class Alphaproteobacteria; order Rhodobacterales; family Rhodobacteraceae; genus CBDAPX01. The sequence goes on along the minus strand of CBDAPX010000001.1, from coordinate 441,158 downwards.
GTCCACAAGGCGTGTTCCAACATGAGCGGCGAAGATACGGACAGATCATCGTCAAACGGGGTCAGCAGCGGAGAAATCACGCCTTCGAGTTTTTTGTCAGCCATGGGGGGTCTCGTCGAAATGGATCGCGTGTCTTTAGGCAGGCACACGCAGCCAGTCGTTGTCAAACGTAACTTGATCCAAGCCGGCAAAACGGGCGACGCGCCACAGCTCTTTGGTCAGCCGCTCGGTCCGGGCCGGGGACCAACGGATCTTTGGTTCTGGCCAGAACGCCCGCACCAACAATGAACCTTCGTCCCGCACGGCCTTCATGTCGATCCGCCCGATCATCCGGTCGCCTTCCAGCAAGGGAAACACGTAATACCCGTATTTCCGTTTGGCTTCCGGCACGAAGATCTCGATCCGATAGTGGAACCCAAACAGCCGTTCCGCCCGCGCGCGATCCCGCAAGGCAGGGTCAAACGGGCTTAGCACGCGGACACGAGAAGGTGGGGCAGGCGGGATCTCTTCCAAAATGTCGGGGCGTGCATAGACTTTGCGCCAAGCTCGATCGCTGCATTCAACTTCGATCTGGATGATATTGCCGCGCGCCTCTGCCATCGCACACCACTCTTTGGCTTCGGCGGCGGTCACGGTATCCCAAAAGGCGGCAATCTCTCCGGACGTGGCAAAGCCCAGCCGGTCCAATGCGGCGTTGCAAAGCCAATCAATGCTTTCGTGTTCTGGTGGACATGCATGTGCCCCGCAGAGGTGCGTTTCGATCACCCGTTCGGTCAGGTCATAGCGTTTTTGAAACCCTTCCCGTCCAGTCACGGTCAACGCACCACTGCGCCAAAGGTATTTCAGCGCGGTTTTTGATGGATGCCAATCCCACCAACCGCCGCTGCCCTTTTTTTCATCCGTGCCCAGCTGGGACGACATGACCGGGCCATGGTCGCGGATGTGATCCAAAACAGATTGAAACCGAGCTTCAAACCCGTCCCGCCGCCAGTTGCGCCACCGCGCCTTGAGCACATCGGCATCTCGGGCGAACCGCAAATGCCAATGGGGGTAAAACGCCATCGGGATCACAGCGGCATCATGGGTCCAATGTTCAAACAGCGCGCGATCTTTTTCATAGAGGCGTTTGAGATTTTTGGGCCGGTAAGTTGGGCGCCGGGAATAGAGGATCATGTCATGCGCCCGCGCCAGCGTGTTGACACTGTCCAGCTGAACAAAACCCAGGCGGTGGATGAGGTCAGCCAGCGCCGCGCCCTTGGCTGGGCCCGCAGGTGCTTCGGCCAACGCGTGCCGATCCATAAAGATCCGCCGCGCGGTTTTATTGTCCAGCCGTGGAAGCGGCATCAAATCTGGCGGCGCTTCAGCGTGTCGCCATAGGTAATCGTGGGGGTCAAGGTCACATGGTTCTCGATCTCGGCGTCGGGCTCTTCCAGCCGTTTGGCGATGATCTCTGCCGCGTGGCGGCCAATCTCGGATCGGCAGGCATCCATCGTGGCCAATTGTCTGGGCAACCCGGCCAAAAGCTCGACACCGTTAAATCCGGCCAATCCGATCTGCCCCGGAATGTCGATCCCGGCGTCCAGCAGGTGTAACAGGCCGCCTGCACCGATCATATCGTTGGAATAATACAGGAAATCGAGCTCTGGTGAGCGTTCCAGCATGTCACGGGTCATTTCCCGCCCCTTGGCCAAGGCAGACCCGCCCGCGTAAAAGGCGCGATCCTCGATCTCGATCCCGTTTTTGGCCAGATACTCGGTAAAGCCCTCAAACCTTTTCCGCGCCCGGTGATCCAGTGGCATCTTGGTGCCCATGAACCCGATCCGGCTGTAGCCTGCTTTCAGAATGGCCCGCGCCATTTCCCGTCCGGCGCGACGATGCGATATGCCCACCATGGCATCCACAGGTTTGCCGTCGGTATCCATAATCTCAACCACCGGAATACTTGCGGCTTCCAGCATCGCTTTGGCCGCATCGGAATGTTCCAGACCTGCGATAATGACACCTGACGGACGCCACGACAGCATCTCATAGAGAACTTTTTCTTCTTTTTCAGGCATATAGTCGGTGACGCCGACCACCGGCTGAAGGTCCGTATCCTCCAGAACCTGATTGATGCCGGTCAATACTTCGGGGAACACCATGTTCGACAAAGAGGGGATAATCACCGCCACAAGGTTTACCCGGCTGGATGCCAGAGCACCGGCGATCTTGTTCGGGACATATCCCAGCTCTTTTGCCGCTGAAAGAACGCGCGCCCGCGTCGCTTCGGACACGTCACCGCGGTTTCGCAACACGCGGCTGACGGTCATTTCGGAAACGCCTGAAGCCTCTGAAACATCACGCAGGGTGAGGGGCCGTTTGGTATCTAGGGACACGTCCAACCTTTCTGTTTTGAATGGAAAAACGTTACCGCGAACACCGATGGCTTTTCAACACCGCTTAAAGCGGATGACAACCCTTCAGACCACGGCTAAACCGTCCCCATAGGCCCCGTGGCTCAACTGGATAGAGCAGCCCCCTCCTAAGGGGCAGGTTGCAGATTCGAATCCTGCCGGGGTCGCCACTCAACCACATGAAAACAAAAGAGAATTATCGATTTTGCTGCGTTTTTGTGTTGCACGATATAATGCGCAAATGTCTACTATGAACGACAGAAAACCAGAGTGCCCTGCCGGTCGCCACATTGTGCGCCCAAAACCCGCCCAATGAAAAAGGCCCGGCGCTCCAGACGCCGGGCCAGGTGGCACACCCCACCCCTCAAAAAAGGCACGCCTCGTAACGTGCAATGCACGAAAAATCGTGTCTGGTGGTCAACCCAGGATAATTTCCAAGGCCTGGCGCTCCAGGTGATCGATGCCGCGGGTGTTGTGCAACACCAGATCAGGTTGCAGCCTTGCCGGGTCGGCCTCGGTGACATGCGTTGCCGCTGCGCCGGGCAGATGCGCCCGGCGGCCCTTGACATGCCACAATTCACGAACCCCAAGGGCGTTTTCCACCTCAGTGCCTTTGACCGCGGCCGCCTCATTCAGCTGGCGCACATCCTCGATCACAACGCGGCCACCGGCGGCAAGGATGCGATTTGCCTCTGCAATCGTAACCTGCACCCAAAAATCCGGGTGGATCGCGTCGCGCCCCCACCCTTGCCCGAGGGTCTGCATTGCATGGCGCGGGGTTTGCCCCATCAACGCCGGGTGCGGTTGCTCTTTCAGATCGCCCTCAATCATGCGCGCAATTGTCGGCCCATCCAGACCGGCGCATACCAGAAACGCGCGCAACATGGTTTTCAACCCCTTGCCAAACCGCAATCGGGTGTACCCCTCGCGCTCCAGTGCCTCGGCCACGGTGGATTTGCCGGAACCGGCATAACCGCACAAGCCGATCACGCGCGGGGCCTCGAACCGTGCGCCCACTTCCTGCATCTGGGGCAGCGGGTGATTTTGCGCGCCGTAGGGTTCCAGGTTTTCAGGGTCTCTTTCTGCGTTCATGCCACCGGCCTCCTAGTTAAAACGGGATTTCATCATCATCGATACCGCCGCCCGTGGGGGCGCCCTGGTATCCGCTCGGGCCGCTGTCATAGCCGCCGCAAGGCGCACCGCTCGGGCTGCCCTGGCCACCGCCCTGACCACCGGCGCGGGCATCGCCCAGCAACACAAGCGTGCCGCGATAGGGCCGCAAAACAACCTCGGTGCTATAGCGATCCTGGCCTGACTGATCCTGCCATTTCCGGGTTTCCAGCTGCCCCTCCAGGTAGACTTTCGACCCCTTGCGCAGATATTGCTCGGCAATCCGCACCAGCCCCTCGGCCAGGATCGAAACCGAATGCCATTCGGTCCGCTCGCGGCTTTCGCCCGAGTTGCGATCTTTCCAGGTTTCCGAGGTTGCAACGCGCAGATTGCACACCTTGCCCCCGTTCTGGAATGCCCGCACCTCTGGATCGCGGCCGAGATTGCCCACAATCAGAACCTTGTTCACACTACCCGCCACCGTCACACCTCGCTTGCAGCCAGTTAAAAAAAACGTCTCAAGACAAAGCTACGCGCCGCCGATAGCGCGGCGAATGCCAGCGACACCAGGCCAGCCTGGCCCGGCGTGATCGAAACGCCTGCCATTGGCAAAATCACCAGGTTGGCCACAAACGCCAGCGCCGCGCCGGCCGCCAGGTTGGCCAGCGCCGCCACCAGGCTGGCGGCCCTTGATTGCCCCCTACTCATCCCAGGACGCACCACAGCTGCAGGCCCACCGGACGCGGCCACCCGACAGGCGCGCCACGATTTTCGGGGCCGGCTTGCAAAACAGGTGATGAATGAACGGAACAACCAGCCGGGGCATCAAAACCACACCGTAAAGCGATCGGTCTGCCCCTCGTGCGGATCATGCAGGAAAGCCTCCACCGCCTGGCGGTTCACGTACCCGTTGCGGTCATGCCACCCATCGGGCGGGCTGGCGGATCGCACATATTCAATCTGGGCCGCGCCCTCCAGGTCCAGCCCGGCCTTATTGCCCAGCACGGTCATGCCGATCTGATCTTTTTCGGTGGTCCGCTTTTGCTTGCCGGCGCCGCTCTTTCTGATCTTGTGATGCAGATGGTGCAGATACCAATACAACAGCACACCGCGGCCCAGCTGCTCGGGCACCTCGGCCATCAACAGGCGGTGCAGATCATCCTCCTTTGCACCGTCCGCGTGGGTCACCCCGATCAGGTTATTTTCAAACCTGTAATATTTGCGATGGCGCGGGCTGGTGTTGTATTCCGTCGCGCCAACCTCGGGGCAATCGCGATACCAGGCGCGGATCGCGCGGGCCAGAGTAAAGCCCGCAAACCAATCGTGGTTACTCGGGCAATAGATCACATCAACCGGCGCATAGGTGCGCAGCAGATCGATGCAGGCCACGTAAAAGGCAAAGGCGTCATCCCACATTACATGCAAGGTGCCGTCTGTATCCTGGGGCGTGCCGCTGGTGGTGCGCTTGTCAGGTCGATCTATGTGAATAATGTCATTGCCGATCACAAACAGGATGCGGCCGACCCCCTGCAACCTGGCCTTTTCAGCCAGGCGGCGGCACCCCTCCAGGCCGCGCCGGGTCGCCTCCTGGTGGTCATAGGCAAAGCCGGTTTCACTGGCCACGCAAAGCTTGCCAATATGCAAATCTGCGATATCGACCACCAGCAGGCTTTCGCCCGATGGGGCCGGGCGCGCAGGCGCGGCCAGATCACCCGAAAACACCTTGCCGATGGCCGAGGCCATAACGGTTTCCAAGTCCACCGCGCTTGGCTGGTCATCCTGGCCCAGGAAGAAATAGGACGAAACCCATTCCCCGGTGTTTTCATCCTCTTTGTGCACCCAGCCGGAATGCAAACCAGGCAAGGTGCCCATGTCGAATTTCGTCAGGGTTTCCTGAATGCCAGGATCAAGCCGGGCAGATTTCTCGGCCAGCTTCTTTTTGCCGGCCTTGTAGTCGCGCGCCAGATTGCGCTTGTCGCGGCCGGTTTGTTCCGCGATCTCGCGCCATGTCAGCTTGTTACGGTCGCGCAGGTCAATCACCTGGCGCTGGTTACTGGTCAGCATTGGCCGCCCCTTTCTTTCTGCGCCGGGCCAGCCAGTCGCGCAATTCATCTGTCAGCGATGCAGCGGCCAGGCCCACCGCCAGGATGGCCACCACCCAAACCCAGGGTGGCGCCTCATTGCGCACCGTGACGGATTGCACCGCCTCGGCCCGCACGCCGGTTTCGCCCGCCGATTGTTCGATGGTGCGGGCCTGGGGGCGCACCAGCCGTTGATCGGTCAGCTGCGCCCGCCCCAGAACCTGCGCATTTGTTTTGCCGGCCTGGACATTGGCGGCCACTTTCGGCCCGCCGGTGCTTAGAACCCCCTTGGCGATCTGCGCCGGGCTGCAGGCCCCCAACAGCGCCAAGATTGACACGGCCACCCAGATCAGGATCACGCGCCGCATGATCAAATCCCCGGCGCCTGGACGTGCATCCAGTCGTAATTTCGGGCACGCCCTAAGCTGGTCCACCCCTCGGCCTCCCAGGCCGCCCAAAAGGCGGCCGCGTCTGGCTGGGCCAGGCGGGCGCGGTCCCGCCCCCAGGTCAGCCGGTTGCGGGCCGGGTCGAAATCCTTTGCCACACCATAGGCATGGGTAGAGAGACGGGAACCGCCGCGCATCTTTCGGTAATTGAAACAGCCACCAAACAGATGCAGGCCAAGGTCGCGGATTTCGGCCGGGCTATAGGCCGCGCCGATCCGGTCAAAGGCCCGCTGGGCCGAGGCCTCGACCCGCTCATGACAGCGGATCACCTCGATTTGGCGGCGGGTATCCCAAGCCAGAACCATGCGCCAGGGCGGAACAACCCGGCCGGCGGTGCATTGCGGGCCACCCGCCGGGCCGAAAACCCGCTCCAGATCGGCCTGGGTGCCAAACTCCCCGGATCGATCCACAAAGGGCACCCCAAGGCCGCGGGCGCGCCATTCACGAAAGGCGCCATCGGTGCGGGTGCCCCAAAGCCCATCGGCGGGGCCAGGCTCAAAGCCTTGCGCCGCCAGGACCAGCTGGGCCGCTGCAATCACATGGCGCTCGGCCGGCCAACCGGAACTGTGACCAGATCGCCGGCCGACCACGCGCCAGGCGGCGGCCAGGCTTTGCTTTCCCGGATCGCCATCTATGGCGCCCCTGTATCCCGCGGCCGCGCGCAGCACCCGCTGGGCATTCTCTACCCGATCCCGAAACATGTCTGCCCCCTCAACCAGGCGACAGCCAGCCAGGCCAGAACGGCCAGGGCAGCAATCACCAAAAACTTGATTTCGCGCCGGGCCGCCCGTTGGGCCGCCCGTTTTGCGGCCTCAGCTTTCGCCATCAGCGGCCCCCTTTCCCCGGAACTGGCGCAGCGTTTCGATCACGAAACCCGCCATGCCGATGCCGCCGAGGCCGACAACAAAAGAGGAAAAGCCGGCCGCATCGGCCTGGCCCGATATTTTGCCAACCACCGGCGCCAGCATCGGCTCAACCAGCGGGCCGAGGTACAGGGCGCAAATGCTCCCCACCACCAGCGACACCACCCCATCAGACCAGTGTTCGCGCAGGGTCAACCACCGCACCAAACCACCCGCGGCCCCTGCAATCGCCGCCGCGCCAGCATCGCTTTGCAGCCACGCCAACAAATCGGCTATAAATCCCGTTCCCTTTGCCATGTCGAACACCTATTTGACCCTTTGCACGATTTATCATGCAATTGAGCCACAAAAACAACGGTCCAAGGGCCAGCTTTACGATCACCGCCGGAAACGGCCAGCGATAGCGCAGCCGATGCGCAGATGCCGAGGCCCAGGTGGGCGCCAGATTATCCGCAAAGCCAGCGCCACGATGATACAGCACCGCATGGGGCCGCCCTGCGCCTGCGCTCCAGGCGCGCCAGATCGCGGTTTTTCGGCTCAACAGATGCCAGATAAACCGCGGCCAGGATCGCCCAGCCAGGCGCCAGGCCAAGGCCAGCGCGAAAATCACACAATCCCCCTGCACCAGATCACCACGGAACCCGGCCCAGGCGTCCAGCCCGCCATCCGCGGCGGGGTGATAATCAACGCGCAGCTGCGCCAGCGTATCGCGCGGGATCATGTGGCGGCCTCTATGCTTGCCGAGAACGCACCATACACATCAAAACCAGCCAGGTCGGCCGCGGCCTCTATCTGCGCGCTCACCTGCCGTTCGGCGGCAAATGCAATCTGGACGTGGCCAGCCACAGCGGCGTTGATTGCAATCAGGTCAGCCTGGCTCAAATCTCGCCAGGCACCATCCGCCATTTTCCAGGGCACTACCCCCGACAGGGCACCGGCCGCAAAACTTGTAACCGCCTGGGACAAGGCCGCGCGGGTCGCGTCATCAGTGCGGATTTCGGTCCCGTCCGCCAGCGCCAGGCCGCCCACCTGATACTCCCAACGAATGCGCGCCAGCCTTGCTTTCAATTGCACGCGGTGTTCATTGCGGATTTGGTCCGCTGTCTTAATCATCAATTTCATTCCAAGCCCCCCTTTTCCTCAATACGCGCCACCGGGTCAGGCAACGCGCCATCTGTTACAACCTGGACAATAGGAACAGCTGGCTGGTTCGGGATTGCAGTCAGCGGGTCGAAACGGAAGCGCAACACAAGGGATATCTCGCCAGCCTCCCGCGTAATCGGGCCGACAAAGGGGCTATCCTCCCCTTCGGCCGGCTCAACAATTCCCTGTCCACCCTCATCAACTCCGGCCAAATCAAGGGCCACTCCGTCAACGGTGACAGTTTCGCCGCTTACATGAACTTGTGTTTCGGGATCACCAGGCAATCCAGCCTGCAACATTACCGTGATTTTCACTGACTTACTCCTTAAAACCAGCGGCCAATGGCCAACAGACGAACAATTGCATAGTCATCATCCGAGACAGACGACAGGCGGGTAACCTGCACCTGATAGGCGCGGGTTTGGTCCATATTTCGAATATGGGCTGCGACAGATCGCCGGATACCATCTGTTGAGTTGTTGACCCCCGCAATAGCCATCGCCATTGGCGTGCTGCCCGACAGAAACGCGGCGGGGAAATCCCAATTTGTCGCATTTGTTCTATAAGGATTAGCCAGGGTTCCAGCCCCTTGATCCACAACAGAACCAATGTTCATAGCGTGCCAGCAAATTTGAGTGCCATCAGCAAAGCGCAAAAATTCCCCATTAACGCCGCTGCCGGCCTGGAACAAAGCACCGGTTGGAATGCCATTAGACTGCGTGACAGTTCCAAGCACGCGCGCTTCATCATAAACCGTCCGCCACTCGGACCAGTTCCCGGCGCTGTCTTTTGCGCGGGTGCAAGTGTGACCAGGGTTTGAAACACTTCGGGAAATAGCCAGCTGCACATGAATTGTCGGGGTTCTGCGCATGTGCAAAACAAGCCCATTAGAGATTTTGGGCGGCCTGCCCCCGGTTGTGGCATCAGTCTGATAAAACCCGCTGTCCGTAATGTCGTCCAGATCACCGGTTGCCGAAACAACTGCAGCAGACCCCAAGCCAAATGCACCGACAGTCAAAAGTTTGCCGGCGGTGGCGTCCCTGGCGCTAGACTGCACAACGTCCCCGGATGCAGTATTCCCCGAGACTGATAGCTTGTCCGCGCCCCCGGCTGTCAAAGCAATAGTATTGCTTGCGGGCCTGCGCACGCCTGTATCCGGGTCAGCCTCAAAACGGATGCCTGGGGCCGACAATGTGCCGTTAGAAAATTTCCCCTGGCCGGCGGCATCATATACCCCCTGATAGTTTTCGATGAGCGCCTGGAGACGGTTTGCAAGGGTGCTATCCAGCGCGTTTGTCGGGAAAATCCCATAGGATTGCCCCGAGGCGGTAGAACCCTGATAATTGCGTTTCAGCGTCACTATTGTGGCGCTGTCCACAGTATCGATTTCAACCACGCGGCCATCCGGCCCAACAAACCCCCAACCAGCCTGCAGGGCACCAAACCATGCGGTTCCGCTGCCGGTGACCACCTTGCTGCCATTTGTCACCGATACGGTGCCAGCTGAATACCATGCCATATTTACTACTCCTTAAAACTCGGCGTCACCCGGCGGCAATGGCCAGCTGATCGTGTTGGGGAAACCGGATTGATACCGGACGCTACGCAAAGCCTGGCGGTAATTGGCCCAGGCCGAATAATTGTTGTGGGGCGCATCATCCAAAACCGCCCAATCGCTATCGCGCAGGCGGCGGCGGATATCCTCAAGGGCGGATTGCGCAGCGTCATAGATCGGCGCTGATCCCCCAGGGTCAAAGCGGGATATCGCATCGGTGCCGCTATTGTAATAATGGGTGCCCTCATCATTTAGGGCGGTCACATCGATGCCGGTGGCGGTCACTCTTTCCCCCGCCGAAACCGGCTGGCTGGTCTCCAGGCCATCCTGGCAGATACCCCAGGACGAAACCGGCCGCTCCCCTGGCGCCCCCTCCAGGTAGCGATAGATCAGGAAATTTGCCATTGATCACCTTTTGAATTGCAACGCGGTCAACCGCCGTTTGAAAAATCGCAGATTTGCATTCCATCCCGCTGTCAGGCTGGCGTTCACGCGGCGGGCGCGGATTTCGTAAAGTGTTGACCCCACGCCCAGGTCAAAATCGGTGAAAGTGACGGTGATATGGGTCTGCCGCCCGCCCTCTGCCGTGGCCTGGTGCGCCAGCTGCACCAACACCCCATTGCGGAACAAACCCAATTCGGCCACGCCACTGCCGTACCCATCAAAGGCCGCCGAAAAGGTCAGATCGGTGGCAAACCCGGCGCGGTCGATCCGCAGCGTGGCCATAGCGTTCCAATTGGCATCAGACGAAACAACCAAAACGGCCGGGCCATAAAACCGCGCGCCTGCATGGGCCGCACCCTGGGCAAGCTCCAGCGTGCCGATCAAGCCTTTTCGGATATACGCCTTTTCAATGTAGACACCGGGCGGGATGGTCTCGCCATCGATCACCTGGGCCGTGGTGTAGACCGCAAACGGGGTCTGGCGATCTGTGCCGGATGGCCCGCTGATCGAAAACTTATCGGCCACAAAGGCCACGCCGGTGGTGGGCACAGAATTGTTATTCAGTTCAGACCGGACCACCATGCCCGAAACAACACCATTGTTATCGATGCGCAGCGCATACTCGGCCTCTATCCCATCAATCGAATTGATCGCCTGGGTGATCGATGTGGCATTGTCGCCGGTTTCGGTTTGCAAGTTGGTGATTGCGCTGGCCTGGGATGAAATCGCGCCCTCGGCGCCTGTCACCCGCGTGGTCAGCGATGCCAACCCCTGGGCCGTGCCCGCGATATCCCCCTCAGCCGTGCCCAGATCGGCCTCCAGCTGGGTCACGTCCTGGCTGATCGATGTGATATCCCCCTCGGCCGCGGTCACCCGCGTGGTCAGCTGCGACAGGCCCGAGGCGTTGCCGGAAATGTTCCCCTCGGCCACATTCAGATCGGCCTCCAGCCGGGTCACGTCCTGGCTGATCGATGTGATATCCCCCTCGGCCGCGGTCACCCGCGTGGTCAGCTGCGACAGGCCCGAGGCGTTGCCCGCAATGCCATTCTCAGCCAGCCCCAGATCGGCCTCCAGCTGGGTCACGTCCTGGCTGATCGATGTGATATCCCCCTCGGCCGCGGTCACCCGCGTGGTCAACCCGGCCAAGCCCGAGGCGTTGCCCGCAATGCCATTTTCCGCGGCGCTGACATCCAACTGCAACTGGTGCAGCGCGCGGGCATTGGGGCTGCCACTACTGGCCGAAACCTGGTTGATTTCAGAAAGCGCGGCGCCGGCGTCGGCAACGTCGGCCTGAAGGTCCATGATATCCTCGGCCAGCGCCTCGGTCTCGGTGGCGCGCGCTTTTTTCTCCGCGCGGATCAGGGCCGCGCTTTCATCAATTGCTGCGCCCAACTCCTGCTTAATCGCCGCAACCGCCTCGCGATCCTCGGTAACAAGCGCGTTCACATTTTCGGTTGCATAAGCCAGATCGCGGCGGGTGGCCTCGCGTTCCTCATAAACTGACAAAAGCGTCGCCAAATCACGCGCCCGGTCGTCGCTGGCCCCGTCGAACAGGCTGCGCGTGTCGGCCACAGTGGCGGTGATACTTGGCCCATCCAGCGCACCCAGCTGTACCTCGGCCGTAGAAACACGGCTTTCAAGCGGGCTGAATTCGGATTGCTCCACCTTCAAGGCCAGCTGCGCCTCGGCTGCGTCCAGGTCGATTTCCGCCTGGCTCAGACGCGCATCCAACCCCGTGATCTGCGTCTGATCCGCTTTAAGGATCAGCTGCGCCTCGGCCGCGTCAAGGTCCACCCGCACCTCGTTAATCGTGGCCTCGAAATCATCCAGGATCGGCAATTGAGACGGGTCCAACACGTAATCCGCAATTGCCGTATTTACATCGGCCATCGTGGCGCGCAGCGAAATCTGCGCCTCGGCCGCGTCCAACCTGATTTCAGCCTCGCTTGCGCGTTTTTCGGCTGATTCCACACCGGAAATTCTAACCACACCATCCTCGGGCGACACATACACCCCAGCATCGCGCACCAGGCTTTCTTGCCCCGAAATCCTGGTGATGGCCCACAAAATCCGATCATTGATCACGCCCAGGGCCTCGGCCGTGCTGATCTGGTCCACATCCTGCAAATCCAGGCGGCGCCCAAGATCGGCAGTAATTTCTGTCAACTCGGTGGCCTCTACCTGCAGCGACCCAATCGCCTCGGTGGCCTCTGTCAACTCGGTGGCCAGCGGCGTGACATGCTCAGTCACCAGACTGTCATCCAGGGCCGAGGCCACAGTTTGCGCATCCTGGGCGATGGCCGCCCAAACCGCCGGGGTCAGATCATCAACGGAAAAGCGCAAATCGTCGGTGGTGGCGTAATCCCAGGCACTCCAAAGCCCAGGCCCACGCGCCACAATGCGGGCGCGGCCGCGGTAACTTTCTTCGGGCAGAATGCCCGCGGAAACTATCTCAGCCCCCCGCAGCGGAAAGGACACGAACCCGGCCGCAACCGGCGTGCCATCAGACAGTTCAACCTCATATTCAAGGCGATCCGTGGGGGCCAGATCGGTGATCGGCCAAATCAGGCGCAGGGCCGGGCGGCGATCCGCGCCGGTGCCATCTGTCACCGCGTGCGGTTCCATTTCGAACCCCAACAGCACCCGCCCAGCCGGCCGGGTGACCGCCTTGCTGGGGTGATAGATCGTGATTTCGTCGGTTTCCGGGTTCCAGACAAAATCGCCGTGGTCGCGTTCCCGGATCGAAACAGTTTGCAGACAGGTCTCCAGGTCGTCGGTCAACTCGCCAATCTCGAAAATCTTGGCGGTGTAGCCTTCGCCCACGCTGGACCAGGCCAGCGTCTCCAGCGGTGACAGAATGGCGGCATCCGGTGGCAGGGTCAGGCCGTGGCGCCGGAACCTGCGTTCATCCTCAATCCACGCCTGCATAAGGCGTTGCACCTGGGTGGGCGAATAGACCGCGGGCAGATCAACCTGCGCCACCAGCTGGCGCCCCCCGTCCTCGGCCTCCCATTCTGCATTGTAGCGCGGCGGCGCGTCTCTGCTTTCCCAAAGGCTTTCGGGGTCGGGGTAGGTCGCGTGTATCGCGTTATGTACCCCATCCAGGCCAGGATAAGGCGCCAGGCTTTGCGCCTGATCGGCCACAATATCGTCATCGGTGATAAAATAGACCGGCAAGGATGGCGGCCCCACCCGCACGGTGTAGACCCCTCCAAACTCTGCAATTTCAGCAGAACAGGCGGCCAAAAGATCATCGATCACATCAGCCGGCGGTTCATCCAGAAACACCTCCAGCCCGGCGGTGTATTGCGGTTCCGAACTGTTGCCCGCGACCACCGAAAGGTCGCACTCATTCATCGCGGCAAACCAGTTATCCAGGGGCAGATCATCGGCCGGCACTTTGCCGCCATATCGCCGGCCATCGGGCAGGGTCAGGCCGCGCAGAATGTTGTAGACCATCAAAACCGGGTTTGCTGAATGCTCCCAGGTTGCCGGGTCATTCCAGCGATGTGCGCCGGTACCACCGGCGGTGCTATCCCGGCGGGGGTCATAAAGCGGAATTCCCAGCACCTCGAACCGCACGCCGGGCAGCTGGTTAAACATTTCGCGGTTATACCGGAACGCAACCACCGCATAGGTCACGCCGGTGCCGATCATATCAGCAGACCAAGGCCGGTCCGGGTGATCGGCGTAATTTTCCATCATCCAGGCATCGGCCGCGGTTTGGGTGCCATCGTGCCAGGTCAGGAACAGGTGGGGCAGATCGAAACCACGGCCGGGGATGGTTTCAATCATCCCCTCCAGATCATGGACACCATCGGATGGCTGCAGGTCGGTGACATATTCACCCGCCACCATCACCCGACTGAATTGCACGCCGGGCATATCTGCCAGGTCAATCACATATGTCAGAAACTCATTCGGCACGTTGCCAGAGTTTGGGTGCGAATAGGGCGGCGCCACCATGTTGCCGGCGGCCGCGTATTTGCCGAGAATAAAGCTTTGCGCATTGGCGCCGCCGGTGGTGGTCGCATCCGTCTTGATGCCCGGCTTGCGCGCCTCTCCAGGCCGCTTTCGGCCGATGGCTGTTGCCAGGGCCGACAGCGCAAGGGAAATCCCGATCCGCACCACAAAACCGGCGATCACCGAACTGGCGGCAAAAGTCGGGATGGCCGCAATAATGGCGCCAACAGGGCCAGCCGCCGCAGGATCGGCCGCAAACAGCGCGACCAGGAAGGCCGCGACAAATACTGAAATTCTGATCATACGCGAAACGCCTTTGTCATGGTCAAGCGCGACACCACGGCCAGCCCGGCCGGCGTCAGGACATAAACACCAGGCCCCTGCACCACGCCCAGGGCGCCGGCCTCTCCTGGAATGTCAGAAGGCACCACCCCCAGATCACCCACCGCGGCCAGCGCCGGCGGCACCTCGGGCAGAATGGATGCCACAAGCTCCAGGTGATCGGCATACCCCTGGGCGCGCAGCATCGCCCGCGCGGCCCCCAGGCTCACATATTTGCCGCGCCAGGTTTCGGCGTAATCGTGGCCCGTCATGGCCTCCACAGCGCCGGCGCTAAACAGGGCGCAATCATGCGTGCCAGGGCGGAACCGCAAGCGCGCGGCCGCCGCCAGGTATTCGGAAAGATGCCCGCGCCAATCCGGCCGGCGGTTGATTGCCCCCATGTCAGCGCCCCGCATAAATGATGTTTCCGAATTGGTCGGTGTTGGCGTTGCTGCCGGATTTGTTCGCCACCGGCGCCGGATCGGCGGGCGCGGCCGCATACAGTTCCCCCCAATAGACCGGCACCACGCCCGAGATATCGCCGTACCGCCGCAAGCGGTCATCACCGCGGGCGCGCTGGCTTTCGTCTGATTTTTTCAATGCCAGGGTGCGGGTCAGCAGGCGGGTTTCACTCACCACCTCAACCGTGCACATCGGATCGGCGCCCGGCTCGGCCTCTGGGAAATCGATAGAATTGACAAGGCCGCGGAAAATGCGATGCGGGGCGCCCTGCAGCGCCTGGGTTTCCGGGTCCAGGATCGCGCGGTGGATTTCAACCGGCGCAAACCTTGTGTCATAGCCCTTCACCAAATCCTCCACCCGGCGGTCAATTGCCGCCAGGCGCAGCTGGTGCACACGCACCGACAGGCCGGTGCCGGCCGTGATCGGTTCCCCCTGCATCAACCCGGCAACCCCCAGGTAGGTGCGCAGCTGGCCCTCAACCACCGTCGCAATATCATCCTCCCCAGCCCAAAGACCGAGGGTTTCGGGCAAGCCGGTTTCCCGGTTGCGGGCCTCAATCCAAACCATGCGGCGGGCGATAATGCCGCCGCGGCCGGTCATCATGGAAAGGGTGGCCGGGTCATAGATGCGCATCAGGTCAGACCCTCAGTTTCTGGCGAAAATCAAAAGCCTTGCCCGACACAACGCCGCCGCGGCTCACTCCGGGCCGAATGCTGCCGGGCACCAGGACTGCCATCAGGGCAGGGCGCACCAGGCGCACGGCCGCCCCCAAAACCCAGCCAGGGCGCACATGGGGCGACACCTCGGCCGACAGCGACAGCGCAAAACCGGAATGGGCGCTGGCCGCGCTGGCCAGGCGCTCCTCCCGAATGCGGTGGAACGCGCGGCGCGCCCCCGATCTTGGGTCATAATCGAATGACAGCAGATCACCCGGCTGCACCCGGAAATCCTGGGGCAGGCCGCCCAGCCGGATGCCCTGCCCATCGCCTGTAATCGCCTCAATCACCGGGTTGAACCCGGCCAGGGCCAGGCCAAAAGGATCACTGGCCGGGCCGATCCGATGAGGGTGGTAAACCTCAAAGGCCCGGCCGGGCACCTGCAACCCCTCCAGGCGGGCATCCAGATCATCCGATGCGCGCGATGCCATCGCGCCCAGGGTGACAGTGCCGCCCCAATAGGGCGGCATCCGCTCGGCCGTCAGAATGTCACCACCGCGCAGGCCGATGATCTGGTCGGATCGATTGAGTGCAAACTGCACATCTTTGACCGGCAACAGGGCCATGAACTCACCCGCAACCAGGGGATAAATCACCGCCATCAGCTGATCCTCCGGGGGTCCGACTTGATCTTGGCGACAGATCGCGGCAACACCGCCCTGTCATATTCCTGCAAACCCTGGCGCACGCCTGCCTCCATCATTTCGCGCACCTCGGAATTGCCGCGGGCGCCGTTCACCTCGATGTTGATACTCACCTCGGCCGGTGGCTGTTTCGATGCTGCCGCGGCCGGCGCGACAGCCGCGGGCGATCCGTACCCACCGGGGTTGCTTCGGGCAGGCAAAATGCCCTTGGTTTCGTCAATCACCGTTTCATCGGGATGCAGCACAGCCAGGAAACCGCCCTTGCCATCGACCCCGCCCACGCGATGGCCGCGCGGGGTGCGGCCGCCGCCATCAAAAGACATAAGCGGCGCAATCTGCGCGGTGCGCTCGGACACCTCCAGGGGCGGTTCTGACCGCTGCGCAAATGGCAAGACGCGCGCCAGCTGCGCCGCCGGGGTCTCGCGCGGGCCAGGATCGGGCCGGGCTGGCTCTGGCACCACCTCGGCCATATCAACCCTGGACCCATCGCGCGGGCCGCGCGCCGGGCGCGGGTCGCGTTTTTGTGGCTTTGTTTTGTCAATCACCGTTTCATCGGGGTGCAGCACGGCCAGGAAACCACCCTTGCCATCAACACCCCCGACACGCGGGCCGCTTGGGGTATCGCCGCCGCCATCGAAAGACAGCAATTCGCCCACGCTATCGAACACCCCCCAATCCTTAAACAGGCTGCCGAATGCCGAGTTGGCAAATTGGCCGGCCAGGTTGTTGAGCAAGTTTGACACTGCATCGCTGGCATCATTTGCGCCGGTCACGATACCGGCAAAGGTCTGCGCGGCGCTGGACCGCAACCCATCCGAGGCGCTGGCCGCGTCGTTAAACTTACCCTCTACCGTTTCCAGCGCCTCGGCATATTCAGCCTCTGACAGAATGCCCTAGCGGCGCATTGCCTCCAGCTGGGCCAGACGGTCGGTGTAGCTGGACGCCGCGCCCGCCACGTCGCCAAAGGTGGCCTTGATGCGGTCCATAACCTCGGCATATTCCGACAGTTCCGGCACCGCAGATTTGGCCGTTGATCCGGTGCGCCCCACCTCTTTGCGGGCGCTGGGATCGATGGGCTGCACCGCGCCCCCATTTACATCGACAAGGCCGCCGCCTGAATTTCCGATGGCCGCCTCCAGCGCCTCGGTGTTGCGGGCGCTGCGCTCCAGCTGCGCCTGCAGGTCTTTGTTGACTTGCAGCAAATCCTGGCGGCGCATGATCAGCTTGGCCAGGTGGGCCTGTTCTTCCTCATAGGCGGCCGCGTTTTTGGCGCTGGCCTTGTCGCCCACAAATCCAATCGCATTCAGGGCGCTTTGGGATTGCTCAATCTGGGTTGTCAGATCGCCCCATTGCGCCGATCCCAGAACAATAGCGCGATGCTCGGCAACCGCGGCCTTGGCATTTTCGTGACGGTTGCGGGCCTCTTCCAGCTTGGCGCGGGCCGTGGCCTGGCTCATGGTGATGCCGCGGCCCAGGGCCGTTTCCAAAAGCTGGGATTGCCGGATTTCGTCGGCCATCGCCGCCACCACGTTGTCGGTGGTCTTTTCCAGCGCAGTTTGCGGGGCCAGGAAATTCTGCACCGCATCGATCCCGGAATTCAGGGCGCGGGCCAGGTCGGCAATCGCCGTTGCGCCACCCACCAGCAGCGGCGCCAGATCGATCAAGGCCGAATTCAGCTGGGCCGAGATAACCCGGCTCATCAGGTCCAGCTTTGTCTGCGCATCCTCGGCCCCGCGCACCACGCTTTCATCTATGACAATGCCCATTTCTCGGGCCTCCTGGCGCATCCGCGCCATCCCGTCCGATCCCTCGCGCAAGAGGTTGACCATCGCCACCCCCTCACGGCCGAACAGCGCCGCCGCCGCGGCCGCGCGCTGGGTTGGCTCAGGAATGGCCGCGATGCGATCCGCCACAACTGACAGGGCATCATCCAGCCCCATAGTTGCCAGCTGGTCGGCCTCCAGGCCGAGGGTTTTAAGCATCTTGGCGGCGGCACCACCGCCCACGGTGGCCTCCCCCAGGCGCTTTGAAAACCGCTCCATTGAACTGTCCAGGCTGGATTGCGAAACGCCGGCGCTTTCGGCAATCACCCGCAACTCTTGCAAGGCGTCGGTGGTCAGGCCAATGCGGTCTGCCGTTTTGCCGATATCATCCAGCGCGCCGATGGTTTCCCGCACACGCCCCAGGACCGCCCCAGCACCCAGCGCCGCCAAAACCGGCGCCAGGCGTTTAGAGGCCGATCCCAACAGATCAAATTTCCTGGTGGTATTCGACAGGCCCTTTTGGGATCGGGACGCAAAACGCTCCATACGTCGCTGGTTGCGCTCCATCGCGCGGGTGAATTCCCGATCCCGCACCGCCAGAATAATATTCAGCCTCTCAAGATCGCTCACTGTCCAACCTCAACAATTCTTCGATTTCAGCTTTGCTTGGGGCACGGCCGCCGGGTTTCTGCGCCTGGGCCGCTGCGTTGTGCCCGCGCACCACCAGCAACCAGTCACAGGGCACCATGCCGCGCACATCATCGGGCCGGTAACCCAGCGGCACCGCCGATTTGATGATTTGCCGCACGCCCCACGCGCGGCTTAGGTCTTTTTTCCGGGGTCCGCCTCGCCATCCTCGGCCCCGTCATCCTCGGCCGTTTCGTCCGCCAGTTCGGGGGTGAAGGCCACACCGATCAGGGCGCTGGCGATGGCATAGAGGCTTTGAAGCTTGTCAGGGCCGAGGCCCGCCACCAGCGCATCCGCCGCCGCATCCTCCAGGCCGCCACCGATCAGGCCCAGGGCCACCAGGTCGCGCACCTGGGTGCTGGTCGGCTTGGGGCCGCGCCCCATGAACCCATCCCAGGCATCAAAAATGCCCTGGTGAAGATCCTCGAAACGCTCGATTTCCGCGTTTCGCAGGATCAGGACGCGGGGCGCGCCAGCCAGCTTTTCAGCCAGCCCGCCCCGCGGTGCTTGAACACCAACACCCATTAGGCGCTGGTGAAGGCAGTTGCACCGTTGCTGGCGCCGCTGATCGAATAGGTTACGGTTCCGTCATCCCCAAAACTGAGGTTGATCGAAAAATTACCCTCATAGGTGCCCCAGCCAGGAATGAACAACTGGAAATCATCGGTCATGCTGTCCGAATGGATCGCCCCTTTCAGCCGGGTTTCCGCAGCATCCCCAACAGACCGGCCATCACCGGAAAAGCTGATATTGCGCAC
This sequence comes from Paracoccaceae bacterium, assembly GCA_965198725.1. Taxonomy (GTDB): domain Bacteria; phylum Pseudomonadota; class Alphaproteobacteria; order Rhodobacterales; family Rhodobacteraceae; genus CBDAPX01. The sequence continues at coordinate 421,809 of CBDAPX010000001.1, read as the reverse complement.
CCCGTCCAGCGATGCCTCCCACAGCGGCCCCTCGGGGGTGGTGGCATCCGGCACGGTCGCATCAATGCGTTCGCCGTTGATATCCAGAGATTTGCCGGTGATCCCGGTCAGCGGGTCAAAGCCGCCCTGACCATCCGCGATTTTCAAAAGCCACGCGCGGCCCTTTTTGCGCCCATAAAATAAGCCCTCCATTTGTGTGCATTGCACGAATTTTCGTGCCGCCTGGGCACGGGTTAAGCGGGCGCCCATCCCCCGCGGTCTGGCGATCTGTCACGGCCGGGCCGCGTCAGCTGTCCAGGCGCAACTCCAGAGACACCACCCCGCGCCAGGTCATCCCATCGGCGGCGCGATCAACGCTCCAGGTTTGCACCTCGATTTCTATCAGGTTGAACCCCGCCACCGGCACATCTTGCGGGCGCTGGTGCAGCGCGGCCTCTATGGCCTGGCAGATTTGCACCGCTTGCATCCGGCCGAAACTTGGCCGGCTGAAACACTCCAGGCCCAAGGTGATCAGATGGCCGCGATGCCCGTCTGTATCGTCTGGCGATGGCTGCAGGCGGCCGAGGCGGATATAGGGAAACGCCACGTTCTCGGGCACATGATCCAGAACCCGATCCCCAGGGACCAGCGCCGCCAGACTGGCATCCGCCGCCAGTGCCACGCGCAGGCCCGCCCAGGCTGCCATCACCACATCATCCGCCATGATCAAACGCCCTTGATTGCTTTATTCAACGCCCGGCGCACCCGCCCCCCGAATTTCTTCGAAAGGTATTTCCGGGTATTCCATACGTGGTGATAACCCTCGGTCGTGCCGTGGTCGCCTTTCTTGCGGCCATGCTCAATCGAATAGGCTTTGTCTTTTTCCGGCCGCGGCGCCTGGCTATCGATCACCACCACCTCGCCGGTCAGACCACCATCGCGGTATTCGGCGGTGATCTCTTAACGGGTTTCGCCGGTCACGTCTGGCGCCAGGGTCTTGGCCACCCGCGCCCCTTCCTCGGTATTCCGGCGGATCGCCGTAACCAGGTGGGCGCGGTTTGCCTCGGGCAGCCGGCCCATCTGTGAAATCAGCTTTTTCCCGTCAACCCTCATTGCGCCAGGCCACCACGTTCGATTGTGAATTCCAGCTTGCGGCCGTGGCCATCGGGATCGATGGGGCCAGCCAGGATTTTCCAGGTATGGCCGCGCACCTCCACTTGATCGGCGGGGGTGACAGACCGGGCCGGGCTGGATGCGCTGGCCCTGATCCGTAGGGTGCCCGTCACGCGGGCCTCTAACCGGCCAGCCGCCAGGGCCTCTTTGCCTGGCGTTTCGCGCAGATCGGCGGGCACATCCGCCAGGTAAACCGGCCAGGCGCCGCCGGCCGGGTTCCCGTAGGGGTCCAGCGCGCCCTTGTCCTGGCGGCGGAATGTTGCCTTGTCTCTGAATTTACCGGCCGCCATGATCAGGCCCCCAGGTCACGATAGGGGGCCAGCATCTGCGCGGTGCCAAAGGGAATTTCGACCATAGCGCCAACCGCCACCGTCTCGCGGTGGGTGTACCAATGAGCAACCAACAACCGCACGGCCTGCAGGATCGGTGCCGGCCAGCCGCCTGAAAACTCGGCGTCCAGATCGCGGCGCAGATGTTTGATCACCCACGCCTCGGCCGCGTCGATGTAATCCTGGATCAGTTGGTCATCGCCGGTATCACCGGCGGCAATGGCCAGATGCGGCTTGATCGCCGCCGGTGCTAGCTGGCTCATTCGGTGCCGGCCTCTTTCGTGGTTTCAGCCTTGGCGCCCTCGCCAATCGCCTCCTTCTCACCCTCGGCAACCGGGGCCGAGGTCTCGGCCGCACTGGCCAGGGCCTCTTTCGCCTCTTTCTCGGTCAGCTTTTTGGCCGCACCCTTTTCGACATAGGCCAGCAGGGTTTCGGCCTTCTGGCTGCCCGCCTCGGCCGAGATCACATGGCCAGCACGGCAAAAACCAGCCGCACCTTTGCGGCTTTCGATCATCTTGAAATACAACATGGGCTTCCCTCAACTTGGGGTCTGGTATGGCCGGGCAGCACACCCGCCCGGCCAATTGCTTTTCACACCCTCAGGCGCGGATCAGGCGAAAGTGAAGTTACCCTTGACCATCGCCGCCGGGCGCTTGACCGCCTGGGCCAGACGCTTGCGCGCCTTCATGGTGATCATGTCCTTGATGAAATTGTCATCATTTTCGGTGGACAGAAGCACCTCGATGCCGGCGCGCTCATAGAGCGTTGCGGCCATCACCAGGTCACCCACCAGCCATTCGCCCGCGGTCATGGTGTTGCTATCAACAACATTCTTACCCCAAAGCGCAGGGGCCGAGGGTGCCGAGGGGTTGCCGAATACATAGCGCGCATCGCCCGAACCGTTTTTGATCAGTTCAATGCGCGCCCAATCGGTCGGGTTCAACAGGATCGTATCTGCCACATAGTCAGCCAGGGCCACCTGCAGGATCGCCAGCCGCAAGCGGTCGATGGGGTTTGCATCTGGCAGGCCAGCCGCCGCCACAAAGGCGGTCGCATTCGGCATAAGCCCATCCAGGTTTTCGCCCACGCCATCGCCAGCCAGAACCTGCTCGTCAATTGCCTTGTCAACGCCATAGCGCAATTCGCCATCAATCTCGGACTGAAACAGCGCCGCATCGGCCAGGGTTTCCTCGGTGATGTTGGTATGCGCGCCCACCTTGCGCACCTTGGCATCCGCAGCCGACCAACCAAAGGCGCTTTCAGGATATGCGCCGCCCTCGGCAATCATATCGGTGGCATCGGTGCGCAGGGTTTGCTTGCGGTAAGGCACCAGGTTGGTGCCGGTGCGGCCCTGGCCAACCAGCGCTGCGATGCGCAGGCGGCGGCGGGGCATGTTCACGGGGTCGCGTTCTTCCTCATGGAAGATCAGACCACCGCCCGAACCGTCCGCCGTGGTGATGGCGTTATTCACATCAAAGCTCATCGACCCCGAGGCGCCCGCCGACAGATATGCATTGATCTGGTCCGCCCCCTCGGTGGTGATCGCCCGGCCCAGCGACATGGGCGCAGATGCGCCGCCCTGGCCACCAGCGGCAACCGCCTGCGCAATCTCAAGGTTGGATTGCTTGACGCCCTCCAGCTGATCGGTCAGCGCCTTGACACTATCGGTCAAGCCTTGCTGGATGGTCAGCAGCTTGTCGGCCTGGGCCTTGGTTTCAACCGAAACGTCGCCCGCCTTCTTGGCCTCGCTCAAAGCGTTTTCGGCGGTTTGCTTCACGTCGCCATTCAGCTTTTCCAGCTGCGCCTGCACATCTTTCAGCAGCGCCTCGGGATCAACCGACCCGTCGTTACGCGGGCCGACCAGAACGCTTGCAGGGGTCGCCGCCATCAGTGCCGCCACGCAAATCGCGGGCATTTTCAAATTGCTCATGTCAGGTTTTCCTCTAACTCACATGGTTTTCAGTGTAGCCAGCGCCGATTGCAGTTCCGGTGCCAGCTGGTCGATGGCAGCGCGTAGCGTGCCGGGCTGGGCAGCGTTTTGCGTGCCCGATTTCAGGGCGGCCACCAGGGCGCGCCGCTCGGATCGGCTGGCCTTGCCGGCCAGCATCAGATCGATTTTCTTTGCAGCCGCACCGGGCGACAGGTCGGCTGCCGCCTTGGCTGCGTCCTGTTCCACCTCATCCGAGGCCAGCAGCTGATCGGCAAACCCCTGGTCTACGGCCGCCTGGCCACCAATCCAGGTTTCGCGGTCCAGCATCGCGGCAATATCGGCGGTATCCTTGCCGGTGCGGGCCGAATAAATTTCGGCCGCCGCCTGGTCGAAAGGCTCCAGCCAGTCGGCCACGTCGCGGAATGCCTGGCGGTCGCCAGCAGCCACAACCCAAGTGTTGTGGATCATCAGGAACCCGGCCCGGCCAATCTGAATTTCATTGGCCGCCATCGCAATGATCGATGCGGCCGAGGCCGCCAGGCCCAGAACCCGCACGGTCACATTGCCCTGGTATTCCCGCAACTGGTTGTAGATCGCTAGGCCCTCGAAAAAATCACCGCCTGGGCTGTTGATATTCACAACCACATCCCCGCCACCGATGGCGCGCAGGGCTGCGCCGATCCGCTTGGCGGTCACCCCATCGCCACACATATCGGCGCCGATGGGGTCCAGGATCGAAATCGATTCGGCCGCGTCATCCTCGGCCGCGGCCTGCGCGATCCCGCCCGAAACGCCAGCCTTTGCCGGCACCGCCACTTTGGGCAGCTTATTCTTGTCCATTCTTTGCGCCTCCAGAATTGCCTAGGTTGCCAATCGGCGCCATTGCACCCTGCATCTGCAGATCATCGGCGGCCGGGTCTTTGTGTTTGGGCAGGTTCAGCTTTGCCCGGCGCTCGTTTGCGGTCATCGTGCCGCTGGTGGCCATCTTGGCCAGGAAATCACCCTTCGACTTGCTGTCCATCTGCAGCATGGCCTCGCGGTCGAATGCCAGTTCCCACCGCCGGCGCCGCTCAGGCGGCAAAAGGTCTATCTTTGCGCGGCCTTCGATCCGCGCCAGGCGCGGGTTTATCCCGAGGGTCAGCCAGGACAGCATTATGGCCTCAACACCCGACCCCCACATGGTTTGGCCGGCGCTGGCGTGACCCACGATCACCGGCGGGATGCCAATCCAGCGGCAGACATCCTCAACCCCAAACGCCCGCGTTTCCAACAGCTGCGCATCCTCGGGGTTCAACTGCAGCTGCGAATATTTCATGCCCGCCTCTAGCGTCAGCACCTTGCCGGCCTTGCTTGATCCGGTGAAGTTTTCCAGCACGGTCTGCAGATCGGCGCGCTGTTTGTTATCCAGCGTTTGCGATGCCTCCAGGACACCCGCCGCCATCATGGCATTCGAAAACAACTTTCCGGCGGTTTCATCGGCGGCCAGGGCGGCCCCCATCGACTGCGCCCCGTATTTGATCACCGACAGGCCGAGGCCATAGCCAGCGCCGAACCCGCGCAGGTGAAACACCTTTTCCGCGGGCAGCTTGTACCGGCGGCCGCGGTCATAAACCGAATACTCAAAGCCACCACCAGGCAGAACGGCCGCGGTGCAATTCAGCATCGGCCGCAACCCCACCAGCCGGTCGCCAATAAAAAGCTTTTCCGCCATCGCGTTGCCGCGCAGGGATGCCTGGGCGGTCATGCCTTCCCAGAATTCTTGTGCGGTTTGGTGCGGGTTTGGCTGCACCGTCAAAACCATATCCAGATCGTTCTCCAGGCGGGTTTTCGATCCGTCGCGGTTTTTTTCGTATAGCCCCAAAGGCAAGGTGCTGATCACCTCGGATGTTTTGCGCACCCCATCGAACACGGCCGAAAGGGTCATGGCGGTTTCGGGCGAAACCGTTTTGCCCGCGGCCGAGGAAAAACCGGCGGTCGCCAGGCTGCCCGCATCGGTCAGATTGACCCAGCCGCTTTCGCCCGGCGCCAATTCGTTTCGAACCACCGCCGCCGCTGCGCTGGCCGCCTGTCTCATTTTTTTCAGCATCAAATCACCATCACGGGGTTAGCCAGGAATTCATCCAGGCCGGGGCCGGCGCCCTCAGGGTTGCGGGTCATCAAAACAGCGGCATTGAATAGCGCCATAAGCGGGTCAATTTTGCCTTTTCCGGCCACCGCCTTGGTGATCAGCACCGCGTTGCCCCGCTGTTCCGTCCGCGCATTCGACACGCACCAATCCAGCATGGGCTGGCCCGCGTGTTGAAATGTGCCATCAACCAGTTTTCTTTCGATGCCCCAAATCGCGGGCGACAGTCGGGTGCCCTGGGGGATGGCCGACAGCAGACTGCCCTCCAGACCCAGGGCCGCCAGTTCATCGATCAGCGCGGCCACCCCGTAGGGGTCCAGGCCGATGCCATGTTCCTCGGGCAGCAACCCCTGGCTGTGGATTTCCGCGCAGATGCTTGCCACCTGGCGCAAATCGTCGGTGGGGTCCGCGCAAATCACCAGATCGCCCTGGGCCTCGAAATCGCGCAGCCGCGGCGCAATCTCTTTGCGGCGCTCCAGCGCGGTGGGCTGCACCCAAGCCCGTGCCCAAGCGTGCCAGTGCCGGGTTTCCGGGTGCCGGCCGATCACCCCCAGCCCCAGCATGTCATCCAGGCCGCCGCCATCGATCCCGATGGTGCAAACGTCCGATTGATCCAGGATTTGCTGCAGGGTCGCGGGCACCCTTGCACCCGGCCAATGATCCACACCCACCCAGCGGTCAGTGTGCAAGCCCATGCCAATCTGGATATTCAGATGCTGGGATGCCCAGATGATTTCTGTTTCAGGCCCTTTTTCGATGGCCTGGCGATAGAGGCGCACCAGGCGCTCCAGCGTGATCGATTTGCCCAGATTTGGCAGGACCATCGGCCAATATTTCGGGTCGCGCCAATCCTTGCCATCGCTGGTCTGCAGCGCCTCGGGGAACTCATAAAGGCAAACCAGCATGTTGCCGCCGGCCACCTTTCCGTCGCGCACCTTGCGCGCAAACTCCAGTTCCTTTTTGAACACTCCCGCCGGCGGTTCATCGCTTTGGGTGGTGATGATCAGCAACAGCGCATCGGGGCGCGTGATCATCCCGCCGCGCAGCTGCGCCAGAACCCGCTCGGCCTTTGGGTTTGACCCCAGAAAGTGCAATTCGTCCAGGATCACCAAAAGCGGAATTTTCCCGGTCAGCACCCGCACATCAAAGGCTACGATTTTCAGAACCGCGCCGGTCAGCCGGTCCACAATTTCCTGTGTCGCATCGCGCACCCAGAACCGATTTGACAGATAACTTTCGCCCGTTTCCTCATTCACCGGGTCGGCGTCGATCATGCCTTTCGCGTGGCTGAAACAGGTAGCGGCCACCTCTTTGGTGGGGCCAACAACATACATTTCGGCATTGGGAACCTGGTTCAGCAAAAGCGCGGTCAGACCCAGGGCGGCCGAGTTGGTGGTTTTGCTGTTCTTCTTAGGGACCAGGCAAAAGATTTCGCCCACGCGGCGCTCGGCCGTTTCCGGGTCGGCCGCCCCAAAGGCCGCGCGCACCAGGTCGCGGAACCAATCCGCGCCAGCCTCGGCCAGGCGTGGCTGGCCGGGCACATCCGGCAAACGCAAATTGTTGTAGACGCCCACCGCGCGCTCGGCCGCGCGTTCCTTCTTGCCCAGCTTTTCGGCCGGGTCATCCGCAACCACCTCTGGCGCGGGTTGCGTTGGTTGCGGGGGCACCGCCTTGCCCTTTTCAGCCAGGCTCAGAACCTGGCGGGCGGCGGAAACATTCCCCTCTTTCATCCGGCGATGAATGGTCATCAGTGCCTCGGCCTCGGCATCGTCCGCGGCCTGGTTAAGCTCACGGGAAAAATGTTTGCGCAGGGTCTTGGGATCACAGCCGATGTGCCGCGCAATCCGCTCGGCTTTCCACCCGGCCGCGGCCAGAACCTCCACACGCTCTTGATTTTCCTTAGTTTTTTCGAACCCTGGCCGCCCCCAGCTTTCCCGGTTCTGGTCGATGGGATCACCCAGCAGATCGCGGGGCGCGGCATCAGCTGAATTTTCATCGGTCACAGGAAAAAAAATCTCCGAATTGTGGGGGAGACGGGTCTGCAGCAATGCGCCCTCAGACTTTCGACCCACCCCCCAGGGCCTCGGCCGCGCGCTCCTGGCGCTGTTTCTCGGTATCGTGGCACCGCTTGCAAAGGGCCTGCAGGTTTCCCTCATCCCAGAACAGCACAAGATTGCCCTTGTGCGGCGTAACGTGGTCCACCACCGGGCTGGTGGGGGCCGGGCGCTTGCCTGCCAGGGTCACGCCGCACATCTGGCAGCACCACCCATCACGCACCAGAACCCGCGCCCGCACGCCGGTGACAGGATCGCGCCAGCGCTTGGTGTTGTAGAGGTTGCGCAGGTTTTCACCCGCGCTCTGGCGGCGCACCTTGTCGCGCGCCCGCTCGGCCTCGGCCCTGGTTGCATACCCAATCGCCCGAGGCGGGGCCGACAGCCGCGCCGGTGGCGCCTTCAATCGGCCCATGCGTGCCCCCTTGATAATTAACCGCCCGACGCCTCAGACGCCGGGCGCGGCGCTGTTTAGGCGCCCCGGTTCATGGCTCACTCTTTCGGCTGGGTTTGTTCCCGGCGCAGTTCTGCACCGTGTCGCCCTGATATCTCCGAACAGTTTCTAAGCGGTCAAGCCTTTTTCGCATCCCAGCGGCCAAAGCCCAGACCATCGGCCACGTCATCCAGCGCCGCCAGAACCCCGCTCAACAGCCTGCGCCGGGTTTCGGTCTGGACACTCCACCCGTGAACCCGCAGCAAATCATCGGCCGAAACCCCATCAACGCACATCGCCAGGATTGCGGGAAACGCCTTTATTTGTTGAATTCTGCCGTTTCGCCGCGTCACTGGCAGCGCCAGGCGCTCGGGGCCTCTGTCCACCCGCCCGGTGCGGGTGATCGGCCAGCCATTGGCCAGCGCTTCGATCACGGACAGGCGCGCCGCGTGTTGCACGCGCGTGGTGGCCCCGCCATCGGACAGCGCCGCCTTAGTAACCGATCCCTGCAGATCAGCGCCCTTCACCGATCCGATCCGCTCCACCGTGTCGGCCAGGTCGATGGCCGCCCGCAAGCGCGGGTCATCGCGGTGCAGCGACGCCAGGGCGCGGGGCAGGGACCGGGTGGCGGTCTTGTAACCCGGTGGCGTTCCCGCTCGGCCATCATCGGGCAACTTGACCAGACGCACCTTTGCGCCCGCAAGGGATGCTGGTGGGCGCTTGCCTGCAGCCCGGCCACCATACCCCTGCCGCCGCTCGGCCGCCGCCTTGATAATGATCGAATTCACCCGCGCCAGGTATCGCGCCGCCCGGCCCTGGTCGCCCTGATTTTCCGTTACCTGCATAGATCACCCTCTATCTTGTGGTGACCCAACTATAACACCCCAATATCCTGATTTAATCAGTGTCGATTTAACAGAAAAGTGCCAATTGAGTGCCAATTAAGTGACGTTTGAGATAAGGGAAAAGAGGCGCAACGCATTGAAAATAAAGAGATAAGATAAACGCCAGTGCCAAAGTGCCGTTTTCCCCTCACCTTACATGTGAACCGGCAATTTTGCGCCCCCGGACCCCGCACATGTGTATAGAACAACACCCCCGAAAATCGACACTTTGGCACTTTTTTCCGGGCTGGCCTCATATGTCGCTGGGAATAAAAGGAAAATTGCGGTGCCGATTGCCCCGAAAAACAACACTTTTCAGTGCCAAAGTGCTGTTTAACGCGGACTTTTCACGTTGCGGGGTGAAGGGTGCGGGCCATCCTGACCGATCGGGCGCCCCCCCCCTCGACGCCGCCGCCCGCCGCGCCGCGGCCGTGGTCGCTCTGGCACTCCTGGCGGGATTGATCAGCTTGCTGCCTGATACCGGCCGCAACACGGGCAGGGGCCGCTGCCCACATGGAACTGGCGCGCGGCCGCCTGGCGCTGGCGCAGGCGCTCCAGGGCCTCGGCCAAGCCACGGTTTGCCATTTCCAGCTGGGCCTCGGCTACGTCGCGCCCCTCCAGAATGTCATCATAAAGCGAATTACCCTGGGCGATCCGCTGCACCCCCTGATAGATCAACAGCAGTCTTTCCAGATCGGTGGTCAACGTATCCAGAAGATCATCAGCGGCCCGGCGGCCCGCATCGGGCGCCGGATTAAGTTGTGGAATATTCAGGTAAAAGCCTCTTTCTGCAGCACAAATTAATGCCACTCCCCCAGGCCGGAAAAAGTGACACGATTCTGCGTCAGCCTGCAAGAAAAAGGTTAATTCCTAAAACAGGGCACCTTGGCGCGGGGGGCGCGGGGGCGCGGCCGAGGCGGGCCGGGCCAGGGGGCCTTTTTGCGCCACCAGGTCAGCCACGCGGGCGCGGGCCTTTTCCTTACAGGCGGCCGAGGCGCAGGTTTTGATCGGGCGGCGCACCGCAATGCCAAATTTTGGGGCCGGCGCAAAGCCAAAGGGGGCCGGTGTGGATTTACAGAAATCGCAGGTCATACCGGCCCCGACCGCCGGGCACGGGTGCCGCTTTTACGCCGGCGCCAGCGCTGGCTCAACTTAACCTGGCGCATTTGCTTTTGGTCGTAACATGTCACCGCGCGGGGCGGATCGCCCTTGATCAGAGGGTAAAAACACCCCTCAGGCAACAACACGCGAAAGGCCATTGTTTCATCACAAAGCGGGCGCACCTGTTCGATCAGATCGCCCCGCCCCTCGGCCAGGGCGCGGTGGATCAAATATTGCAGAATGTCGCCGTGGATCGATGCCACGCCACGCTCGGCCGCGCGCTGGCCAAAATGGCTTATGGGTTCACCCCGGCCCAGATCATGGGGCGGCACCCATTCACCCAGGGCCGACAGGATCGGGCGCAGCATCACCGCGCCCTCCGGTTCACGTCATCAATCTGCACCTCGAACTCTTTCAGGCGCGCCAGGGCGCTGGGTTTCAGGCGCAGATGGCGCCAGCCGGTTTCGCCGTTGCTTTTGTATTTCTCAAAGGAAACACCATCGGGCGACTTGATCACCCCGCTGCGCTCCATCATCCGCCGGGAAATCGTGTTGCTGGTCCAGGTGCTTTCGGCCTGGGCCAGGCGCCAGGCGTTGAACGCATCGCGGATATGGGGCGCGGTGACGCGATCCGCCCCATCGCCCGTAACCTCGCATTCGGTCACCAGGAATTCGCGCATCGGGTCGGACATGGTGCGATAATCCTGGGTCGCCTCACGCACCGCGGCGGGGATGGGCAAGCCGGTATTCAGGTATTTCAGCGCGCCCTCTATCATCCAGGCCAGAATTCCGTCGCGCTCTTTGCGCAACTCAGCCGGCAAGGTCGGGTCCACATCTGCGTCGGGAATTTGGACCGACCAGGGCACCAGCATGACGCGCCGCCAAATACCATCATCAGCGCCGCGGATTTCAGGCTTGTGATTACCGGAAATCCACAATGTGAACTCGGGCACAATCTCAATGAATTCCGCGTGCATCCGGCGGATCAGGATAGCCTCGCCCCCGGTCAGCGCCTTAATCAGCGCCTCTTTCATCTTGGTGCCCTGTTCCGGCTCAGATGCGCGCACAAAGCGGGCGCCGGGCAACCTGACCAGATCGGGGGTAGCCTCGGACCCCTTGCGCTGCGCCGATCCTGTCAGGCTTTCAATGGGCAGGGTGGTGCCGTAATCGGCCAGGATATCCGCCAGAAGATCCACCAGGGTGGATTTGCCGTTGCGGCCGATCCCGTAATTGAACAACAGCTTTTGCTCGGTGGTGATGCCCAACAGCGAATAACCGGCAAAGCGCTGCAGGAAATCGCGAATTTCCGGGTCTGGCTGCACCTGGTTGAAAAATCGGTGAAACTTAACCGCGCGGGCGCCGGGGTCATAATCCGCTTCGATCATCTTGGTGATCAGCTGGTGGCGGTGATGGGGCACCAGGTCGGCGCGCCAGGTGGCGCGCGGCTCCCGGTAGCTCGGCACATCCTCGGGCCGCTCGGCACCACATTTGACAAAATGCACCACCCCGTTGCGGGTGTTGACCATAAAGGGATCGGAATTCAACGCCTTCACATCAATGCGCAGGGCCACCTCGGCCTCGGCCATCATATTGGTGATCTTGCCCGAATTGCCGGAACTGTTCGCGTGTCGGCGGTGGTCGCGCTTCATCTGCGCCAATTGCTTGCGGATCGCCTCGGCCCGCCCCCTCAACGCCTGCAACTCAGCCTGGCGCATCAGGTCATCAGCCCCCGGATCATCGATTTCAGAAAGGCGTTTAAATTCCTCTTTGCACGCCTCCCACTGGTCCAGAACGCCCATTTCGTCCTTTGTGAGTGCAATGAACTTTATTTCGTGCAGGATGCGCGCACCGATTTTCTGGGCATCGGCACGCACCGAAACGCCATCCTCATCAGCCACCCATCGCTTATCATCCCACCGGAACCAGCCAAGGCGCGGGACATGGCGCAGGTTTTCGCCAAAGTAGTGCACCAGGCGGCGGCCGTTGCCGTAATCGTTCAACTCAAATTCGGCCGCCTCGGCCTCGGGCGCGGGGTCCATTTCAGGCACGGGGCAAGGCTGATCATCGGGGGCGGGCCCCTGTTCCTGGCCACCCAGATCGGCGGGCATTTCAACACGCTCGGCCGCGGCGGCGGCCTCCTGAATGTCGTTGGCGCTCATGTCCTATCCCTCAACTTTTCTTGTCAGCATGTCATTCAGATCGGCGCCGGCGTCGGCGCTCATGATTTCCGCAATCAGGCCCGGCCGGGCCTTCATCGCGCGGATCGCGCCGGCCTGCAGCTTGGCGCGGGTTTCTTTCGGGCTGCTATCACCATCCTGGACCAGCAACAGACGGGTGACCCCCTCGGGGGGCAGGAACGCCTCGGCATCGCTCAGATCAGGGATACCGCTCCAGCGGTGGCCCGGCTCTTTCAGCATCCGGCCGGCCATGTTGCCCAGGTCCACACCGGCCCAGAACGTCGCGCCGGGCCAAACCTTAGCCACCAGGGCGCTGGCGGTGGTTTCGATCCCCTCGGCCATCACCAGGCGGCCGTGGCGGTCGCGTGGGGTCAGGCGGATGGCGCCGCCCTTTTTCGACCCCCGCACCAACTTCGCAGGCCAGGGCTTGCCCCGCGGGCTCAACAGGCTGCCATCGGGCGCGGTGATTGTGGCCTTGCCGGTGCCATCGGGATCGATCCAGGTCTGGTGCACGGCCGTGACACGGCCGGCCGCGTTTTGCACCCCGGCGATCATGCAGGGGCCGCGCATCCACTCAATCACACCGCGCTCGGGCCAGTGTTTCATGTAAGGATGATCAGCCCTAAACCGCAGCGCGGGCGGCCAGGCGTCAAACCGAATGCCGCGGCTTTCCAGATACGCCTCAGCCAGGCTGCCCTTGCCATCCTAGGCCGCGTGCCAAATCTCGCGCGCGTCCCGGATGGCGCGGGCGCGCAGCTGGGCCTCGGTGTCGCGGCGCTTGCGCTCGGCCGCCTCGGCCGCGGCCTTGCGCCGGGCAAGCTCGGCCGGGTCGGGGGCCACATCAGCATCACCCACCAGGAAATCCAGCGCCTTGACGAAATCACAGCCCAAAACGTGCTGCACAAGGGCCAGCGCATCCCCTCCGACAGGCGGCGGGCATTTGCGACAATTCCAAACCCCAAGGGCGGGGTTGATCGAAAAGCGATCTGGCCACCGCTTGCCCCCATCGCCGCAAACCGGGCAGGCGCCCACGCGCTCGACCCCATCGGGGCGCAGCCAGTCAATCCCGAGGCGGGTGGCCACATCTAGGATCGGAATGGTTTTGGCCAGATCGCGGCGCCCGTCGCTTTTCATGCCCGCACCCCAGCGGCCAGGAACAGATCGGCGGGGGCCGCATCCTCAAAACGCCATGCTTTGGGGGCCTCCAGGCGGTAGCCCAGATCAGCCACATGATCGATCGATACAGGCACCCCGGCGGCCTCCAGCTGGGGCCGGATGCGGTAAGCCGCGCGAATGATTTTGTCATGAGTGCCCCAATCATCAACGGGGCGGTCAATGTAGCGGGCCGCCAGAAGCGCATCCATCGACACGGTGCGGCCGCGGCTCCGGTCCAGGGCCATCAACACCCGCAAATCACCAGGGCAAAGATCGATCCCCAGCACGTCGCAAGCGTCAAAGAAGCGGGGGCAGGGGGCAAGATAGAACGACAAAAGGTCCAGGGCATAATCGGCGCGCTCGGCCTCGGGCAGCGCCATAACCTCGGCGCGGATATGCGCCAGCGGATCGGTTGGCAGGGTCATTGTGCGCCCTCCGCTGATTTGCGTTCCCAGCGGTGGCAACCCTAGGCTTTCCGGCGGCGGGTTGTGATGGTCTTGAAGTAATCGCAGGCTGCGCTGTCTGCATCGGCGGGCGTGTGGCCGATCCTGGCCGGGCGCAATTCCCCCTGATAGTGCAGACAGGTGCCGCAAATGCGCTGCAGTTCCAGGCGGCAACGCGCGTCTTTTGGGTTTTCGTTTTCGGGGCGCTTGGTGTGCCAGCCATCCTCCTGAAAATTCGCATTCTCCAGCATGTCAGCGACCCTTTCTAAGCGTGGCCGCTGTCAGGCGGCGCATCGGATTGTTGGGCAGGGCGTCGGGCGCAGAACGCACGAGGCCGAGATATTCGCGCACGATCTGGCGCAGCATGGCCTCGGGCGACGTGTTGTCATCCTCGGCCATTGACCGCACCAGGTTGCGGTCGCTCGGGGGCAGGGCATCGATCAGATCGGCCATCATAGCTTCACCTGCAGGCTGGGCAGGCTTTTGCCGCTCTGGGCGGCAAGCTCTTTCAACTTGAACGATATATCGTGCGCTGGTTCCAAATGAATATCCCGCGCCGGATCGCGCAAAAAATCCCGCAGTGTGTTACGGGCCAGGCCGATTTCTTTTCCGAGGCGCCAGGCGCTTATTCCCAGGACCACCAGGCAATCCTGCACCCAGGTGCGGAATGCCCCGGTGAAGGGGCGCGGGGTCTCAATGTCCGATTTGGCTGCCATTTTGTCGTCCTCAACTCTTTGGGGCGGCCGCAACACCCCTCTATATGTAGCGGCCTCTAATCGGCTGCACGCTATAGAGTGAATTGCAAGATAAGTCTTGCGGTATGGTGGCGGTGGGGATTTCCTGACTACCAAACTGCAGATTTTGATAGGAAAACGGTAACATTCACTTTATATAGTGATTGTCAGAAAACATATGTCACAGGGACCAGCAATGATAGACAACCCCACACAAACCGATCCGCGCCTGGATGTCGCGCGCGAAAATATCCGAATGGCAGCTGCAAAGCGCGGCGTCACTATGTCGGAAGTTTCGCGCCGGGCTGGCATGTCGCGAAACGGGGTTCAACAATTCGTTTCGGGTAAATCCTCGATCTCATACGCCAATATGATGCGGATTTGTGATGTGTTGCAGGTTCCGGTCGGCGTTATGCACCGACCAGATGCCATTACAGACGCGAAAATTCGCTTGCATCGCCTTCTTGAACGGATGCCTGATCACCTGCCTGCCCAGGCGATGGCCGAGGCCGAGACAATTCTTGATCGGCCTTAGTCAACGCCTCCAGGTGGTCGGCCAGGCGCGAAACGTCCGCCTCGCTTGCGTCGGCTGCCCGCATTGCAATCTTTTCAAATACTCCACTTAAAGACATGTATTCCCCCAATACCGCAACCAAAACGGTTAATCTGCATCATTCAATAGGCGTTTTTAGTCTCACCTTGCAAGATGAAAATTTTATTGTTTGTGCCCGAAATATCGTGCTACCGCTGATCCCGTTACTGCAAGGGATTACACAATGCCACATATCGGACCAGCAAAAACCACCCCCGCTGCAGCGGGATTTCGCACCTGGGTTCTCTCAAGGGGCGGTCAATATATCGCACCCGAGGAAAACGCGCAGCCAGACCCCAACTTGCGGATTGCGTCCATTCACCTGGATGGCGTCACCGGCGTGGGCCTTACTGAGTTTACAGCGCGGGCCGACTGGTGGCGCGCCTGGATCGCCAAGTGCGGGGACCAGGCATGACAAAACCGGATCGCCTGCTATCGACCCCCGAGGCCGTGGCCTATCTCGCCACCCTCGGGGTGCACACATCCCGCACCACCCTGGGCCGCCTCAGGGCGGCCGGCCAGCTGCCCTACATCCAGGCGCGCGGAAAGGTCAAAATCCTGTACC
Source organism: Paracoccaceae bacterium (assembly GCA_965198725.1). GTDB lineage: Bacteria > Pseudomonadota > Alphaproteobacteria > Rhodobacterales > Rhodobacteraceae > CBDAPX01. Next base: position 406,139 of record CBDAPX010000001.1, on the reverse strand, counting down.
GCGCGGGCGATTTGCGGGCCGCACATTTAGAGGAACCTAAGCCATGCCCCTCACCCTCAAAAAACGCGGGAAAGTCTATTACGCACGCGGCACAATCGCGGGCCAGCACATTCGAGAAAGCACTGGCTGCAGCAACCGCGCCCAGGCCGAGGCGTGGGCCATCCGGCGGCAAAACGAAATCCTCCAACGTCACGCCTTTGGCACGGACGCAACGCTAACCTTTGCCGAGGCGGCGCTGGATTACATGGAAACCGGCGGCGAAACGCGATTTCTGGCCCCGATCCTGAAACACTTTGGCGATGATTTCCTGATGCGCGATCTGGACAATGCCGCCCTGAATAAGGCGGCCGCAAAACTCTACCCAGACGCAACCAACGCAACCATCAATCGCCAGCTGATCACGCCGGTGCGGGCCATCGCCACCCAGGCGGCCGAGGATGGGAAAATGCCGTTTCGCAAGTTTCGGACCAGGAAGGGCGACAAGGCGCGCACCCGCTGGCTGCAACCGGCCGAAATGGAAAGCCTCCTGGACAACGCCGGGGCGCACCTGGTGCCGATCCTGGCGGTGATGGTGGGCACCGGGGCACGGGTGGGCGAATGCCTCAAAGCCGAGGTACGCAACCTGCACCCAGACACCGGGCAACTGTGGCTGGACGATACCAAAAGCGACTGGCCCCGCATGTTGAAAATGCCTGCGCGTGCCCGCGATCTGATCCTGGCGGCCGGCGTGCCCGAGGCCGGCGCGCTGTTTCGTCGGCCGGATGGCGATCCCTACATTATGGCGCCGCGCCAGGTGCCGATCAAAACCGCGTTTATCCGCGCCCGCAAGGCGGCAAAGCTTGGCCCCGATGTAACCCCGCATGTGTTGCGGCATACCTGGGCAACCTGGTTTCATGCCGCCACCAAAGATTTTGGCGGGCTGCTCGATCTGGGCGGATGGCGCACCCCCGACATGGCCCAGCGATATCGAAAGATTGCCCCCGATGATCTGGGCGACCAGCTGCTAAAATATGGCTGGGATTTCACCCGGCTCGGCCGGGATATGCCAGCCCCCGATCTGGGGGCAAAGCGCCTGCGCCTAGTCAAATGACAAGGCCCGCCAAAGGCGGGCCATCCTGGCTTTCTCCAATTACTCTTTCAAACTAACCCCGCTCAAATCAGAAACTCAGACCAGCCGGCAGAAACTGCCAGACGGGTCAATATCCACTCCACATTAGGCACCGCCATACTGTTTCCCAAAGCCTTGAATTGCAGGCCATCAGGGGCACCCTTACCACGCCACCCGATCGCGCAATGATCATCGGGGAACCCCTGCAACCGGTGCCCCTCTACCGGCATCAACCGCCGAACCGCCCAGGCATCCAAAGCACAGAAATCCGGCCCCTCGGCCGTGGGCGTATGGGCGTGAGGCTCCGCCATGCAAACCGGCTGCAACCCGCCCGCTAATTCAAAGTCGGTTCCAAGCCCGCCACCGCCCTCAGAGCGCGCGCTAAGGGTTCCGGCGGGGTCTTGCCCGGGCCCTCGGCGCGGCGCAGAATTCCCGCGCACGCCTTGGCGTTCAAAAAATATCGCGGCGGGATCGGCCCGCCCTCCAAAATCTGCGACAAGGAACACACGGCGGCGCCGTTGGGCCACTCCGAAATATTTAGCATCGAAAACCCGCCAAGCAACCCGTGCCCGTGGCCCGGCAACCATGCCTGCACTTGGCCAGCTTCCCCCGCCTGGGACAGACAAGGCATCACCTGATCCGACAAGGCCGCCCAGGAAACATCCAAAGGCGTTTTCCTTGTCGGACAAGACCCCATAGACGTTTTCCCACAAGACGGTGAGTTTTCCATCATGTCGAGCATCGACGATTGCGTGGCATGTCTCCACAAATTTCAAAGTCAGATTTCCGCGCGGGTCGCGCACACCCTTTCGCATCCCAGCCATAGAAAAAGCCTGACAGGGCGTTCCCGCCACGATCAATTCAGGCAAAGGGACACCGCGCGCGCGGGCAAGGTCGGGCGTGATTTCGGTGAAATCCCCCCAAAGCAATGGGTCACCCTGGTTTTGTTCCTCGGGCAACTGATACCCAAACCTCTGCCTCAACACCTCGCGCGGGAAATCCTCAATCTCAGAGGCCAGACGCCAGTCAACCCAAGGGGCTGCCATTTCGGGCGCCCCGATCCCGCTGCAAAACGTCCAGCCAACGGTGGCGCCGATCCTGGCGGCCCTCATGAGCGCACCGCCTTGGGGGCGCTGGGGGTTCCATACCTGTTGACCAGCTGCCCTTTACTCACCTTGCCGCCATAGATTTCGGCGCAGCGGCGCAGGCGGTAAGCCTCGGCCTGCAGGCCATCCAGCCACGTTTCCCTGATTTTGCTATCGGCTGGGGCTTGTGGGCAGAACAGTGGCGGGCGGCCACGCGGGCGGGGTTGCTTTTGTGCAATTTCGATCTGCACCCCCAGGGCCTCGATCCGGCGGCGCCACATTTTATCAGCTGGCGCGCTGCCCCCCAGATCGCGGATCGACAACAGCACCAGGGTATCACCGGGATGCAACCCGGCCTGGATCATTGCAGCGCGCCGGGTGCGCTCTTTCGATGTATCCAGCCAAACCTGGTCCGCGCCAGCCGCGCGTAAATCACTCTCAGACCGGCCAAACCCATAACCAACACGCATTCAGAACCTCCACATACAACATGATTTTCAAACTTATAACTTGTATTAAACTATATTTCGTGCAACTCAAAATGCAGAAAGAAACCAACACGAAGGCGCAGACCAATGAATGCAGCACAAAAAATCGCGGCCAAGATCAACGCACAATCCGAGGCCGAGGCAATGGCCGTTTATTCAGGTTTGCGCCTTATGGTCATGACCGCCCGCAGCAACGGCAAAAGGGCAGAAAAAGGCGCTGCAGATGCGATGCTCTATGCTGGCGATGCGCTCGAAAAACGAATTGGCGAAACCCGCTTTGAAAAACTTATGGCTGATATAGATACCCACGTTTTTGCCTAAACCAGATGCCGGGCCAAGGCCCGGCTCCACCCTCAGACTAAAGGACCGGCACACATGGCAGGCAATCGAGTTATGCCCAGAAAGACCAATAAATCATGCTAAGCCCTCGGAACCGTGATTTCTCTTTTTGACTACAGCGGCAATGCGGTGCGGGATTGGGCGCGGGCCGGGTATGATTGCCATTGCTTTGATATCGTGCATGACCGGGCGCCGCGCATTGAAAAGGTTGGCTGCGGGCAGATCACATACCACCATGCTGATTTGAACCACAACGGCACCGGCTGGCTGAAAGTTGCCATAATCGCCCGCGCGGCCATTGGTCAAAGAATGCTGTTCGCCTGGCCACCGTGCGAGGATATGATGGTTTCAGGCAACCGGCACAAAGCGGCCAAACGTCAAAAAGACCCCCGCTTTCAATGGAAAGCAATGCGCCGCGCCACGCGCTCGGCCGCCATCGCCCGAAAGTTTGGCTTTGCGTGGATGATCGAAAACCCGGTGGGGGAACTGTCAACCCTTTGGCGCAAGCCCGACCACATCTGGCACCCCTATTATTTCGGGGGGTATCTGCCCCCGGAAAGCGAACACCCGATCTGGCCCAAATACATCGCCCCTCGGGATGCCTACACGAAACAGACCGGCGCATGGATCGGCGGCGGGTTTGTCATGCCGGAACGTAAAGAGGTCCAGCCGGAAATCATCCGGCGCACCACCCGCTCGGGCAAGAAAATCAGCGGATCGCGGCAGTTCTTTTACCTCGGCGGCAAATCCGAAAAGACCAAAAAAATTCGCAATCTCGGGGCGCGTGGCGCGTGTCGGGCTTTCTATCTCGCAAACCGCAAAACCCAAACACAAAGGGACCGGATAACGACATGCCCACAGTCACACTAAATCTTGCCGCCTGGATCGAACGCCGCAAGTCCGATGTTGGCCCCTACGCCGATCACATCATCCATTCAGTGCGAGCATATGAAGCCGAGATTGAGAAGCTGAGGGAGACAGTCGCAGAGCTAGACGCGGCAGCCGAAGCCGAGGCCCAGAAGTACGAAGACTACGCCGTTCGCGGCACTGACCTAACCCCCTGACCACGAAGGACCGATAAACGACATGACCAAATGCAAGAAATGTGATGGCACTGGCAAGATTGCCGAGCAAATGAGCCGCGAAGCTCAGGCGCGCGGCCTCAACTAAAGGCGCCCACTCATGAACCGAATTCAGACATGGCGGCAAGGCCAATTCATCGACCAGAAAAAATACGACGAAATGAGCGAGACATGGAAAGACGAACGGCGCAAAGAGGAAACCCATCTGGTGCGACCAGGGCCGACAGATAACGCGGTTTGCTGGTGCCCCGATCCTCGCAATGCCGCCTGGATCGCGCAGCGCCTCAACCTTGCATCCCAGCTTGAACAAATGACCTACGATTTCGCGACAGGCAAAACGGACGGTTCCGAAATCGTCGATCTGGTCAAAAGCAACACGGACTAAAAGGGGGCGAATTATGCTTTGGAACAGGTTTGAATGGAGCGAATGGACGGTTGGGCTTTCCTTTGAAACGTGCATTACGCTTCACCTCGGCCCGGCAAAGATTTCCTGGCTGTTCAAGGGATCGCAACTCTACAGAGATTTTCGGCGCATCCGCGCCACCGTCAAGCAAAGTAAACCCCAATAAGAGGCCAATTAGCGACATGGCAACAATCACCGTAAAAATGACCGACGACGACATTCGAGCGGCCTGCATGAATTGGGCTGTCACGCGGATTTTGAATGAAGGGGCCGCGACAGGCTGCACCATCGAAATTTCCGCAACGGAAGGCGGCATAGGCGACGTTATCGCCTGCAGGGTAGAAGTTGAAACCGAACGCATGAGCAAGCCACTACCCCGACACATCCACCCCTAACAGAACCGGAACCCAAAATGGCAACGCTGCACCTACCCCTAAAGGGCGAGTATTTTGACCAGATCAAAGCCGGGGCTAAAGCCGAGGAATACCGCCTTTGCTAACGTTTCTGGGTGAAACGGCTTTTCGAAAAATCGTTCGACAAGATCGTTTTGACGCGCGGGTATCCCAAGAAATCCGACACCGAACGCCGCATCGAAAGGCCGTGGCGCGGTTACGAAATCAAGAAGATCACCCACCCACATTTCGGCCCTGATCCGGTGAACATGTTCGCCATTCGGGTGAACTGACAGGACCGGCAAACAACTTGACCAAATGCACAAGGCCCCAGGATCACCTGGGGCCTTTGGTTTTAGCAGGTCACCGCGGCATAGGTTGTTGCCTCGGTATTGCGCACCGTAACCGGGTCAACGGTGCAGCCTGTTACCGCTTCAATGGCGGCCACATTGGCGGCGGGCAGGGTCATATCAATGCCGGTCAATACCTCATCGATGCCGGGCTGATTTGGCCCGGCCAGGTAAACGCCGGCACCCTGGGCCGGCCGCGGGGCCACGAAAAATTCCCGGCCCGCAATCTGCGTCACCTCGGCCTCGGGATAATATCCGGTCATTTCGGTGCAACCGGCCAGCGCCGCCAAAATCGGCGCCAGGATCATGATTTTGCGCATAGTTCAACCTCCAAAGAATTGCACCTTAGTCGCGCGCGCCAGAGTTGCGCAAGGCCCGGTTTTCCGCCAGCTGGGTGGCCACGATATCCTCGGCCGGGATCGCAACACGCCCCAGGCCGCCACAGGCATCGCAGGGCGGCGGGCAGCCCCCGCCCAGGGTCTTTTCCCTGTCCAGGCCACCGCACACCTTGCAGGGCACGCCATTGCCAGCCAGGCGGTGATCAGCCATCCAGAACCCCCTCATCATCATCAGGCCAGCGAAACCGGATCACGCCGGCCTGGGCGCCGTGGATTTCCAGACCGGCGCGCGATACCCGGAACCCGTGCCGGGCGCGGGCCGCGATATCCGCCGCCAAGTCAAACGCCTAGCGGGCCTGGGCCTCAGTCTCGGCCCGATAGGACAGGGCGCACCCCTGGATCACCAGGCCCAACAGCGCCACCAGAGACAACCCGGCCGCGCGCGGATCGGGCAAAGGGGCGCCGATCACGGCCACCGGATCACACCAACACCAGAAAAAGACCCCGGCCCGCCAGGGCAAAGGTCAACAACAGAAAACCCAAAAACAGCGGCGGTGATCTGGCCTCGAAATGGTCGGCCAGGGCGGCGGATAGAGCCGCCCCAATAGCCGCGCCCAAAGTCTGGCTTAATACGGGGTCCATCGGCGTTTTCCTCGAGGTTGCGCACGATTAGCCGTGCACAACCCAGCTTGCCCTGGGCCGCCCCCTGGCCAATGCCTGGCGCGACCAGGCCCAGCGGGGTGGCTCTATCGCCAGGTGGGTCTGATCAGCCCCACCTGAGTGGTCCAATTTGATTGTTAGTGCATGATCGACCTTTGGTCCATCTTGACGACGGTTTCGGGAGCCGGTGGGCGGTAGCCTAGAGCACTGTGTGGTCGTTTCGTGTTGTAGTGTTTCCTCCATTCCTCAATCAGGATTTGTGCTTCGCGCAGGCTATAGAAGATTTCGCCGTTCAAGAACTCATCGCGGAAACGGGCGTTGAAGCTTTCGCAGTACCCATTCTCCCAAGGGCTGCCTGGTTCGATGTAAGCCGCCCTTGCGCCGACAGCCTTGATCCAGTCCTGCACGGCTTGCGCAACGAACTCAGGGCCATTGTCGGAACGGATGAACGACGGGATGCCGCGCAGAATGAACAGGTCGCTCAGCACATCGATCACATTGCCTGAGTTGAGCTTGCGATCCACGCGTATGGCCAAGCATTCCCGACTGTACTCGTCGATGATGTTGAGTGTGCGGAAAGCTTTACCATCGTCGGTGCGGCAGTGGACAAAGTCGTAAGACCAGACATGATCGCGGCGCTCTGGCCGAAGCCTGACACATGATCCATCATTCAGCCAAAGCCGCCCTTTCTTCGGTTGTTTCATTGGCACTTTCAGCCCCTCTCGTCGCCATAACCGTTCCACGCGCTTGTCATTCACATGCCAGCCAGCGTCTCTCAGTAGTGCCGCGATCCTACGATAGCCGTAGCGGCCATACTGCCGGGTCAGTTCGATCATATCAGCCACTAAACGTTCTTCATCCGGGCGACCCGCAGGTACTTTGCGCTGTGTGGATCGATGTTGTCTTAGAACCCGGCATGCCCGACGCTCCGAGATGTTCAGCTCAGCACGAACGCGATCAATACAGGCACGACGACGAGCGGGGCTCAGAAGTTTCCCTTTGCCGCCTCCGCCAAGATCAGCTTGTCCAGCGTCAGATCAGAAACGGCTTTGCGCAATCGCTCGTTCTCTTTTTGCAGACGCTTCAGTTCCTTCAATTGATCCGTGCCCATTCCGCCGTATTTTTTCTTCCACCGGTAGTAGGTCTGTTCAGTCACACCGATCTGACGGATCGCATCCAGACGCGGCATCCCTTGCCCCGTCAGAACCTCAACCTGCCGTAACTTCGTGACAATCTCTTCTGGCTTTGGTCGCTTGTTGGCCATGTGTTTCCTCCGTTTTCCTAAACATAGCGGAGGACCACTTCAGTGGGGGAAGACCATTGTCCGGGCAAAGGATGTAAAAATCGCCCTTGGCCATGTGTTCGATAAAGTAGTCGACGGTTTCTTCGCTGGTCCAAGCCGCAGCAGGTTTTTCCGGCAGGAAGCTGGCGATCATGCCGGTATAGGTAAAACCGGGCACAAAAAGATGGGCTGACAACGGTGCACCTTCTTTGACAAACCAATGCGCCAGTTGTTCGGTCATCACCTTCACGGCAGCCTTGGTCATGTTATAGCCGGGGTTACCCGGCGGGGTCGTGATCCCTTGTTTAGAGCCTGTATTGATCACCACGGCCGGTCGATTGGCTTCGATCATACGAGGTACAAAAGTATGGATGCCGTGCATAACCCCTTTGAGGTTCACGTCGATCATCTGTTCCCAATGCGCTGTCTCGCCCCAGGCGGTGGTCCCTCGTCCAATGCCGGCGTTGTTCATCAGAACGGCAACCGGCCCCGCGTCGAACGCCGCATCGGCCAGAGCGGCGATCGCTGCGGGATCGGAGACGTCTGTTGGCACAGCACTGACCGGTCCGGCAGCGGAGATGGTTGAAAGCTCTGCGGCCGCGGCGTCCAATGCCTCACCCGGCAGATCGGCCAGAACCACGCCAAAGCCAGCCTCTGCAAATCGTTGCGCTGCCACGCGGCCCACACCACTGGCGGCCCCAGTAACGACGGCGATGCCGCCTTCGGAAACGGCTTGCTCATAAATGGATGTCATGTGGTCGTCCCCCGATGAGATCAATGAATGCTTGCTGTTCCCTAAAACTTGTTCACGAAGGTGCCCTGGTTCAACCGGCATCCATCACAAAACCCAAAGGGCGACGCAAAAAGGGCGGCGCAACATGCACCGCCCTTCGAAAGAAATTGGGTTGGATTAGTCCTGCGGTGCAATCGCAGCCAGACCTTTGAGGATATCGATGGCATATGCCAGTTGATAGTCGTCTTCACGCAGCTCTGCCGCCGCTTCGGCTTTGGCGCGATCCTCTTCGATTTGGCGAACCTCATCCTCGGACAGGCTGTCGTTATTCAGACGGCCACGCAGGTCGGCCTCTGAACGGGTACGGGCGTCATCCTCTTCCTCGGCCTCGGCATTCAGATCGCGGCGCGGTTGTTCAACCACGATATCCGGCGAGACGCCCAGCGCCTGAATGGACCGGCCCGACGGTGTATAATATCGCGCGGTGGTCAGGCGCATCGCCCCATCACTGCGCAAGGGCATAACGGTCTGAACCGACCCTTTGCCGAAGCTGTTGGTGCCCACGACAATGGCACGTCGGTGATCCTGCAAGGCACCTGCCACGATTTCTGACGCGGATGCGGACCCACCATTGATAAGGACAACCAGTGGCTTGCCTTGCGCCAGATCGCCTGGCGTCGCGTTGAAACGTTCACCGTCTTCCGGGTTCCGGCCTCGGGTGCTGACGATCTCACCTTCGTTCAAGAATGCATCGGACACTTTGATCGCCTGCGTGAGCAGACCGCCCGGGTTATTGCGCAGGTCCAGAACGATGCCTTCGACATTGTCCAAACCACCCGCTGTTTCGATCTGTTCGTTCAGGCCCGCTTCGAGGTTTGGATAGGTTTGGTCGTTGAACGTGGTGACACGCAGAACAACTGCATCGCTTTCAACCCGTGATCGCACAGCGGTCAACTTGATGGTGTCGCGGATGATCGACACGTCAAAGGGTTCGCTTTCGCCTTCCCGTACAACTGTGACGATAATTTCGGACCCGACCGGACCACGCATCAGATCGACAGCGGAATCGAGTGTCAGACCCAAGATGCTTTCACCATCTACATGCGTGATGAAGTCGCCTGCTTCGATCCCGGCCTCGTCCGCCGGGGTGCCATCGATAGGCGAGACAACTTTGACAAAGCCTTCTTCTTGCGTGACTTCAATGCCAAGCCCCCCAAACTCGCCGCGCGTCTGAACGCGCATCTGGGCGGCATCGTCAGGAGACAGGTAACTGGAATGCGGGTCCAAAGAGGTCAGCATCCCATCGATGGCGGCCTCGATCAGCTCGCTGGCATCCACCTCTTCGACATATTGGGCGCGGATGCGTTCAAAGATATCGCCGAACAGGTCCAGCTGTTGATAGACATTCGCGCTGCCATTGCTTTCCTGTGCCAACAAAGGTGCTGCGACCTGCGTGGTCGCCACAACGCCGGCGACAGTCCCAGCAAGCGCCGCCATAAAGAGCTTTTTCATAGGTTGTTATCCATTCTCATCGGTGCGGAACCAGGTGTCGGGATCCACTGCGTCATTATTTTCCCTGACTTCTATATAGAGCGTTTCTGAGCGGTCAGTTCCAGTGCCATCACTGCTTAGTGACAGGATCGTGCCGATTTCAGGATCTGCACCGCCCATCAAGCCGACAGGTGCGCCTTGGGGCAGAACCTGACCAATCTCTCCAAACACATCCGCAAGACCCGACAAAACGATCATGATACCCGGCTGCGGTTCCAAAATGGCGACGTTGCCAAGATCCAAAAGCGGACCCAAATAGCGGATTGTTGCCGTGACCGGTGTCGAGACCAAGGCGCGCGGCCGTGTCGCAACAACGATCCCGGGCCGGGTGATCCCGGCGGCATCCGCCTCTCCTGACCGGCGCAGAACGACACCCTGAACCGGCAAGGGCAACGCGCCGGGAACCAGATCTTCATCTGGTTCCAACGCTGCAATAGGTCCGTTCGCGATTTCGGAAAGGCCACTGGCGAACCCGTCCAATGTCTCGGTCGATGATATCAGGATTGCGGTTCGAACAGGGTCTTCTGTAAACCGCTTGGGCAAATCCGTGCGGTTTGCAACGGCCTGGCTCAACTCTGTCCGGGCTCTTTGCACGCCTGCCAAACCGTCGGCCAGCGTTTGTGTCGCGCTTTCCTGCAAAAACCGCAGCGTTTGCACCTCTTCCAGATTGCGCCGCAGCTCTGTCGCCCGCGCGTTCAGCGCCGGGGTCACTTCGGCCATCATCATGCCCGACCGCGCGCTGCCCAAGGGGCCCGCCGGATGCAGCATCAGGATCGGGGGCGGCGCGGCGGAAATCGTTTGCAATACGCCCAGAAGATCTGACAGCTTTTCTTGCCGGGCCGCCAATTGGCGCGTCAGCTGGGCTTCGCGCGTCGCCACGCGACGCAAGCCATCGCGCATCGCGGCCAGACCTGCCTCATAGGCCTGAACGGTGCGTGTCAGCGCCCGCACCCGGTCGCGCGCACCTTCTGCTTCGGCCAACGCATCGGCTGCCGCGACAATCTGGGCCGAAGCCTGACGTGCCGCATCTGCCGGATCGGCGTCTTGTGCAAAACCACCCGTGGCCCACGACAAGGCGGCGCAAATCAGAAAAACGCGCATCCTCATGAAATCAGGCTGGCTCCGGTCATCTCAGGCGGCTTTTCCAAACCCATAAGGTCCAGCACGGTTGGCGCAAGATCGGCCAACCGCCCATTGCGCAGCCGGGCGTTTTCGGCCCCGCCCACAAGAATAACCGGCACCGGGTTCAGGGTATGCGCCGTATGCGGACCGCCGGTTTCGGGGTCCACCATCAACTCGCAATTGCCGTGATCTGCCGTCAGGACCATCGCGCCACCTGCTTTTTCCAGCGCAGACAAGACCTTGGCCAGCCCCTGATCCACGGCTTCACATGCTGCAATTGCTGCACGCAGATCGCCTGTGTGGCCAACCATATCCGGGTTGGCGTAATTCGTGACGATCAAGTCATAGCCTGCCTCAATCGCTTCGACGAATTTTTCGGTCACCTCGACAGAGGACATTTCTGGCTGCAGATCATAGGTCGCCACCTTGGGCGATTTTGGCATGAACCGGTCTTCGCCTTCTTCCGGGACTTCCTTGCCGCCATTCAGAAAGAAGGTGACATGCGGGTACTTCTCGGTCTCGGCGAGACGGAACTGGCGCAGCCCATGCTGTGCGACCCAGGCGCCCAAAGTGTTGACGATATCCTGCGCCGGGAACATGACGTCCATAAAGCCGTTATGGGCGTCCGAATACTCAACCATGCCGCACCGCGCCGCCCAGTCAGGCCGCGTACCGGTGTCAAACGCATTAAAGCCTGGATCGGCAAGCGCTGACAGGATCTCTCGCGCCCGGTCTGCGCGGAAATTGACAAAAAACAGCCCGTCCCCATCTGCCGGCGCGGCATAATCGTCCAACCGCGTTGCCTTGATGAACTCATCGGTTTCGCCACGCTCATAGGCCGCCACAATCGCGGCATCGATGCTGTTTGCACTGTGCCCGACGCCGCGCAGAACAAGGTCATTTGCCTCTTTCACGCGCTCCCACCGTGTGTCGCGGTCCATTGCGAAATAGCGCCCGACGACAGAGCCAAACACCGTGTTTTCGGGCAGATGAGACACCATATCCGCGATCTGTTCGCGAGCCGAACTTGGTGCAACATCCCGGCCGTCTGTCACAGCATGGATCTGAACCGGAATGCCCGCTTCTGCGATCAGTCGGGCCGTTTCTAGGATGTGAAGCTGATGCGCATGAACGCCGCCGGGCGAACACAGCCCCATCAAATGCGCGGTGCCCCCGGTCTCTTTCAACGTCGCAATAAATCGCGTCAAAGCCGGGGTTTGGCCAAAACCACCGCTTTCAATGGCCAGATCGATCTGCCCCAAATCCATCGCCACAACACGACCCGCCCCGATATTGGTATGACCCACCTCGGAATTGCCCATCTGCCCGCTCGGCAAACCCGCATCCGGGCCGTGGGTCACAAGCGTTGCATTCGGACAGGTCGCCAACAGCTTGTCGACCGTGGGTGTGTTGGCAAGATATGGCGCATTGACCGACGTATCGTCTGAGACGCCCCAACCATCCAGAATGCATAAAACAACAGGTTTTGGGACAGTCATCCTAGGTTCTCCGCTCGACCGGCTTTTGGCGTCTTCTACCCTCTGCGCGCCGAGGGGTGAACCATATTTCTGCTCTGCCTCACAAAGGCCGCCAATTTGGCGCGGGTTTCCGAGGCCGTTCGCGCCAATAAACGCAGTTTCCGCGACCCTCGCGCCACCCATGACTTCTTCTCTTTAAAAATACTCAAATCCAACACCTCCGTCCCTAGTCCGGGTTGCCATTTGTAAAACTGATCTTGGACAGGTCCGGCGCGCGCGGGCCGGGGGTCGTGGGCCAAGGTCGGAGGCGGCCATCGGGCGGGGTCAGCCGGTCCCGCAACAGCGCTAGCGGGTGGGCGCGCAGGGACAGGCGCATGGCGACATAATCCTCGACCATTTCCTCTCCCAGGGTCATTTGCGGCAGATGCGCGGCGGGTTCGTCGATGGCTTCGCCTTCGAGATCCCCCGCAAAAAGCGGCAATGGCTTGATCCCGCCGATGGCCTTGGCCTCCCACAGCGCAGCGCGGCGTGAGAGATCAAGGGCGGCAAAAGCATCCGCCTCGGCCAGACGTTCGATCACCGCCGGGCCCAGACCCGCACGACGCCAGACATCGCGCACCTCTTGATAGCCATTGCCGCGCGCAGCCGTCAGCCAGGCGGCATCTTCCTCTTTCAGCCCCTTGATCTGGCGAAATCCCAGACGCAGGGCCAGCCCGCCGCGCCCATCGGGTTCCATCACATTGTCCCAGAAGCTGGCATTGATACAGATCGGGCGCACGACCACGCCATGTTCGCGGGCATCCCGCACAATCTGTGCGGGCGCGTAAAACCCCATCGGCTGAGAATTCAGCAGCGCACAGGCAAAGATGCCCGGGTGATGGCATTTGAGCCAGGCAGAGGCATAGACCAAAAGCGCAAAAGAGGCCGCATGGCTTTCGGGAAAACCATAAGAGCCAAACCCCTCGATCTGGGAAAAACAACGCTCGGCGAAATCATCATCATAGCCATTGCGCCGCATCCCCCGCAAAAAGAGCTGACGGAATTCGCTGACATTGCCGTGCTTTTTGAATGTGGCCAGCGACCGACGCAAACGGTCGGCCTGATCGGGGGTGAACCCGGCCCCGACAATGGCGATTTGCATCGCCTGTTCCTGAAACAGCGGCACGCCCAGCGTTTTGCCCAGCACCTCGCCCAGCGCATCTGATGGAAAGCTCACCTCCTCCTCGCCGTTGCGGCGACGGATATAAGGATGGACCATGTCGCCCTGAATGGGACCGGGGCGGATGATGGCCACCTCGATCACGAGATCATAGAAATTGCGCGGCTTCATGCGGGGCAGAAAATTCATCTGCGCCCGGCTTTCGACCTGAAAGACCCCGATGCTGTCCGCCTTGCACAGCATGTCATAGACCACCGGGTCCTCGGGCGGCAGGGTGGCGAGCGTATGTTTGACCTGATGATGCTGTTGCAACAGGTCAAAACACTTTCGAATGCAGCTGAGCATGCCAAGCGCCAGCACATCGACCTTGAGGATACCAAGGCTTTCGATATCGTCCTTGTCCCAGCAAATGACCGTGCGGTCCTCCATCGTCGCGTTTTCGATGGGGGCGAGTTCATCCAGCCGTCCTTCGGTCACGATGAAACCGCCCACATGTTGGGACAGGTGACGCGGAAAGCCGTTGATTTCATAGACCAGTTCCAGCGTCTGTTTCAGCCGCCGGTCATTGGCGTCGAGGCCAATTTCGGCCATCCGCTCTGCCTCGATCCCCTTGGTCGAGAAAAAGCCCCAAAGCTGTGAGGAGAGACCGGAAATCGTGTCCTCGGTCAGCCCCATGGCGCGACCAACCTCGCGGATGGCGCGTTTGCCGCGATAGTGGATCACGGTGGCGCAGAGACCGGCGCGGTGGCGGCCATAGCGTTCATAGATATGCTGGATAACCTCTTCGCGCCGTTCATGTTCGAAATCGACGTCGATATCGGGCGGCTCGTCGCGGGCCTCTGATACGAAACGTTCAAAGACCATGGTGCCGATCTCTGGCGAGACCGAGGTGATGCCAAGGCAATAGCAGACGACGGAATTGGCCGCTGATCCCCGCCCCTGACACAGGATGTTGCGCGACCGGGCAAAGGCCACGATGTCGCGCACGGTCAGGAAATAGGGTTCGTAATTCAGCTTGGCGATCAACGCCAGTTCATGGCGGAGCATCTTGTGGACTTTCTTGGACGCCCCGGATGGATATCGCCAATTCAGACCCTCATATGCCAGCCGCTCGAGCCGAGCCGCGGCGGTTTCGCCTTCCGCGATTTCGCTGGGATATTCATAGCGCAGCTCGCTGAGACAAAAGGTCAGTTTGTCGGCCAGGTGCTGCGCACGGTCCACGGCCCCATCGACCCCTTTGAACAGGCGGCGTATCTCGGCCTCGGACCGGAGCCGTTGTTCTGCGTTGGCCAGCGCCTGTGCACCCAGACCATCGACCCGACATTTGAGGCGGATCGCGGTCAGCACATCCGCCAGGCGGCGACGGCGACCGTGATGCATGCGCGGGGCAGCCGAGGCGATGGTGGGCCAGCCATTGGCCCGCGCCAGATCGGCGAGTTGACCAAAGCGGTCTGCATCGCGGCCATCGTAGTGGGGATGCAGCAGAAGATGGATTTTCCCGGCAAAGCGGCGCGTCAACCGCGCGCTATGTGGCCCCCAAGCGCCCGCGCCGCGCGGCACCCGATCCGCCTGTGGCCAGAGCAACAGTTGGAGCCCATCCGCACGGTCCAAGAGATCCGCCAGTTGCAGGTCGCATTCCCCTTTTTCAGCGCGCAGCCGCCCGGTGGAGATGATCCGGCAGAGATTGGCCCAACCTGTTCGGGTTTCTGGCAGCACTGTGATCGGGGGGGCATCGGTGAACACCAGGCGCGCAGCCGGGATCAACCGGGGCACATGGTAGATGGGAAAGGAGGCAGGCGCTGGCAGGTGGTCCGGTTTGGGCGGACCAATCGGCGTATGTTCCGCATTCCAGTCTTCGCGCTCTTTCACCTGACGCGCAATGGACTTCGCCTCGGTATATCCGCGCACGATCCCGGCGACCGAATTGTCATCGGCAATGGCCACAGCCGAAATCCCCAACCGGGCTGCGCGGCGGATATATTCCTCGGGGTGAGAAGCCCCGATAAGGAAAGAGAAATTGGAGGTGGCGGACAGCTCTGCAAACATAACGAGTCGCAGTATATTCACGTTTTGTTCTTTTTACGACTCCTTGCTAGGACCGGCGTCAGATGGTCCCACCCGTTTCGCCAAGAAATCGGGACCGCCAGGTCCGGCTGACCTCATCGGCCAGTTTGGCGACACCGGGTTCAACACGATCGGCCGCTGCGGGATCCAGACCCAAATCCTTCAGAAGCTCGCGCAGTACGCCAACGGGATCTGACGCAAGGGTCGTGTATTCCACGCGCATCGGGACAATCCCGGCCCTTTCGAACCATGTCATCCATTCCTGATCAAAGCCGGTGAACTCTTGGACAGCCTCCGCAATTGCCTCAGGGTCATAAACCGGCTCTTGCGGTGCAGAGAGCCGTTCGATTTCGCGGCCATCAGGTGCTATGTGCCAGAGCCCGGTTTGCTGGGCCTTTATATAGGACACTGCCTGATCAACCTTGTCCGTACGGGTCAAATGGATGAACCGGGTCGACCCAAAGACCGCCTCGACCCGCGCCTTGTCCCCCTGCACCTCGGGCCAAAGAAGCGTTAGCTGTGTCTGAAAATAGTCAAAGCTGCCCCGTTGCAGCCGAAGGCCAAAAATGTCCGTGTCGCCGCGCCCGGCCATACGGGCAGTCTCGAAAACCCTATTTAGGGTCTCTATTTGTGTCGCATCAGAGTCGTTAGGCAGGTCAAAATACGCGCACCACGCCGAGAGCGAAGGTTGGTGGAAATAGGATTTGGCACGGCCCGCCACGCCGGTCGACGTCAAAAGATCACAGAGCAGCGTGCTGCCACTGCGTGGGGACGTACAAATGATGTATGCGGCAGGTTTATGCATCAAAAGCGCAGGAAACGGATCGTGACAGGTGTTGAGATAGCGCAAGCTGAGCCTCAACGACAGAGGAGACTAAGATGCCTGTATTCTCAGCTTTGCCAACCGATTTAGTCACCGCCCTGCGCCACGGGGCCCCGGATGCAAACGGGCAACCCGCCGAGCGTCAGATTTCGAACGGTGCCGGAAATCCATGCCGACACTGCCTGCAAAATATCCCGAAAGGTGCCGAGATGTTGGTTCTTGCCCATCGGCCATTTCCAGCCTTGCAGCCTTATGCGGAAACCGGCCCGATATTCTTGTGTGTAGAGCCTTGTGAACGATACGAAGGCAAAGATGTGCCGCCGATCCTGACCAGCTCTCCTGACTACTTGATCAAGGGCTATGGGACAGGGGATCGGATTGTCTATGGCACAGGCGCGGTAGTGCCGAGCGAGGATGTCGCCACCCGGATTGACGCCATTTTTGACAACCCCGATATCGCCTATGTCCACATAAGGTCCGCCCGCAACAACTGTTATCAGGCCCGCGCAGATCGCGATTAGCGACTGGAGGTCAGGGCGAGGAACACGTCCTCTAGGTCAGCCTCCTCGGTTTTGACATCACGAATGGAAATCCCCGCCGATCGAACCGCTTCCAAAACGGCTTCGGCGCGCACGGCACGGCTGTGATAACGCACAACAACGGCACCGTCGTGACGCTTTTCCGCAGAGATACCTTGCCCGGATGGCAGAGTTTCGACGGGCCCGTCCGGCAGGATGACCATTGACTTTGCATCGAGCCGGCCCAACAGGTTGGCGGTGCCGTCACGCGCGACCAACGCACCGTGGTTGATGATGGCGATCTCGTAACACATTTCCTCGGCTTCTTCGAGGTAATGGGTTGTCAGGATAATCGTCATGCCTTGTTCATTGAGCTTACGCACGTTGGCCCAGAGCATTTGGCGTAGCTCGATATCCACGCCCGCCGTTGGTTCGTCGAGGACCAGGATTTGTGGCGAATGCACCAAGGCCTTGGCCAGAAGAAGCCGGCGGCGCATCCCCCCTGACAGGGTTCGGGCATAGGCATCGGCCTTGTCAGCCAGACCCACCAGTTCAAGGATTTCGTGAGAACGGCGATGCGCGCGCGGCACACCGTAAAGACCGGCCTGCATTTCAAGGGCACCATGGGGCGTGAAAAACGGGTCGAGGTTCAGCTCTTGCGGCATCACACCGATCGAGGCGCGGGATTGCCGTGGGTTGGCATCCTGATCAAAGCCCCAGATCGACACTTTGCCAGAGGTTTTGATCACCAGCCCGGCCAGAATATTAATCAAGGTGGACTTGCCCGCCCCGTTGGGACCCAACAGCCCAAAAACCGATCCGCGCGGGATATTCAGATCGATCCCTTTGAGCGCTTCTTTTGCCGGTCCCGCGCGTGAGGCTGCATAAGTTTTGGTCAGCGCGTCGAGGCGGATTGCGTCTTGGGTCATTGGTGCCTATTGCCCACGGGAAATGCTTGGATCATAAACGCAAGTAAGCCATGGCGCAGGGCGCGACAAGCGAGAAGGACCGAGGGACCGATGACCATTGAGGTGCCAGAAACCAAAATTGTGAAAAGCTATCGTGTCGCCTGCGACGGTGGCGAAGGCGCGTTGGGCCATCCGCGCGTCTGGTTGCAAATCCCGACCGACCGGGGCTGGGTCACCTGCCCCTATTGCGATTGCAAATATATCCAAGAAGATCATCAGGACGCGGCCTGACGCCCATTACATCTGGGTCAGTTTCAATGAGACGGCGCCCAGCGTCTTGAACTGTGCGACGTAACTTGCCCCGATTTGCCCCTGAAACATCGGGGTTATGACACCCGTCGCAACGATGTCATTTGCGGCCAGTGTAATACCCTGCTTGGACAGATGATTGGCCAGCCAGGTCAAAGCCAGGATCGGATCACCCAACGCGTTCGAACCGACCCCCTCATGGATTTGAACCCCGTCTTCGTCGACTGTCACGGTCTCTGCCGCGACATCCATATCGGTGGCAAAGTCGGTTTCCGGCCCAACCACCAAAGCCAAATGAAAAGCGCCATCGGCAACGATCCACTCTGGCCGTTCCTTGGGGCCGCCGGGCAAACGTTTGGTAACCAGTTCGATCACCGGCATCACAGTGGCAATCGCGGCGCGCACGTCTTCCGGTGTATAACCGGCATCGCGGGGTGGCAGGTCCGTGGCCAGACGGAACCCGATCTCCGGCTCTACGATCCGCAAATCGTCGTCACGAACGGGCACCACAGCGGGCGCGGCGATAATGTTATCCTCAAAGATCGGACCCGCGACGGGTTCCGGGCAGCCCAAGGCCTGTTGCGCCGCGACGGATGTTGCGCCGATCTTCCACCCGACTTTCGGACCAGACAGCAGTTCCGCAGTTGCCGACTGAATGTCGTATGCCGTGCCAAGATCAAATGGCGCGTCTGTTGGGTATTCGGTCAGCTTTTTGCGTGCGGTCCGCGCTTGGGCCAGCTCGCGGGCGATCTTTTCGACGTTCATTTGGCCATCCCTGTCTTGGTCAGATCAGCGTACACCAAATCAACCGGCTGTCAGACCGGAAAGTCACGATGCACGCGGACCTTTTGCGTCTTGGCGCCACATGGATACATCAAAAACCCTATCCGCTTCTTTTTCCTCAACAGTTTTAATCCGATCTGTTACCTTAATCGAAATAAGTATCGCGGTTTAATCGCGGACAGCATCGAGGCAGGGCATCCATTCCATCAGTTTGCCCAGAAAATCAGGGGTCGATTGGCGTTAGCGTCACTCGATTGGTCATATGGCAATTGGTGAAGCGGGCAGCATCACGACAAACTCGCCGACGGAAAACGCGCCGATCGAGATCGCACTCGAACAGCCGTTGACCGACCCCGTTTTTGCGTTCACCGCTACCAACAACGGGGGCAATCAGTTTGTCGTCCGGCTGGTGGACCAGACAATTGATGCTGATGGAAACACCACGCATTTCACCGTCATCATCGAAGAATGGGAATATCACGATGGTGCACACCCGGCGACGGAAACCATCAATTGGCTGGCGATAGAAGCCGGGGCCCATGAATTGCCCGATGGACGGGTGATTGAGGCCGGCACAGTTCAGGCGGATGAAAACAACTCCAGCGTTAACCTGACCGGCAATTTCGACGATCCGCCCGTAGTTCTGACATCCGTCATGTCAGAAAATGACACAGCCACAGTGGACAGCGACCCGCTTAACATCACTGCAAGTGGCTTTAACGTCCGGCTTCAGGAAGAAGAAGGCCAGGATGGCAATCACGCCGATGAGACGGTTGGCTGGATCGCGATTTCCGCGGGAGGCAACGATACGGTTTCGGGCACCGCTCAGGCCGTCGGTGGCGTTGACGAAAACGTTGATGTTATCGGGCTCGGCGCCACGTTTTCGGATGGTGTTGTCCTTGCCGAAACACAGACCATCGAAGGGGGCGATACGGCCACGGTCGTGATCGACAGCCAAACCAGTACTTCGGTTGGCGTCTTTGTCGAAGAAGAACAGTCTCAGGACAGCGAGGTGAACCACGTCGACGAAGTGGTGGGCATCGTCGCGTTTGAGGACGGGCTGATCCCGTGTTTTGCCAAAGGCACCCGTATCCGGACAATCCGTGGTGAAACACGCGTTGAAGACCTCAAAACTGGGGATGCTGTGGACGTATTGGCCGCTGGTGACAGCCCCATACCGGGCACAGGCCAAGTTCTGCGGATCTTCCAACGACATATTGATGCGGCGACGCTGGCGGCTTTTCCGAAATTGCGGCCCGTGCGCATTGCGGCGGGGGCGTTGAACGGACATCTGCCGACCCGGGACCTGTTGGTGTCACGGCAACACAGGATGCTGGTGTCATCCAGGGTGGCCCAGCGCATGTTCGGCGTCAAAGACGTCCTGGTCCCTGCGATCAAACTGACCGAACTGCCGGGTGTTGAAGTGGACGACACCCTTGAAGAAGTCACCTATTTCCACCTTCTTTTCGAGCGGCACCAGGTCGTTTATGCCGAAGGCTGTCCGTCAGAAAGCCTCTATCTTGGACCCGGGGCGTTGAACTCACTTTCGGCAGCGGCCCGCGCCGAAGTGTTGACAATTTTTCCGGATCTGCAACCGGATCTGGGCATCGGCAAACCAGCCCGGCCCATTCCCAAGCGTCATCAGCAAAAACGGTTGGTTGAACGATTGCAAAAGAACCAAAAACACGTGCTTGAGGCCTGGTCAGCGGCCTGACCCACAAACGCTCGGCAATCTCTTCTTCGAAATTGTCAGGTAAGGTGCCGCGCGCTCTCGCCTATCCTTCGCAATCGCGTATAACCTTATGTCGAACCCGATGCCGGAAGAAGGAGAGCGGTCATGTCGACGTTTGGAAAAGGCTGCCATCTGCATCTGATCGATGGATCGGCGTTTATTTTCCGCGCCTATCACGCGCTGCCGCCGCTGACGCGCAAATCCGACGGCCTGCCCGTGGGCGCCGTCAGCGGGTTCTGCAACATGCTGCACCGGTATGTCGAAGGGAACCAAGGCCCTGACGCGCCGACCCATGTCGCGGTGATTTTCGACAAGGGCAGCCATACGTTCCGTAATGATCTTTATGATCAATACAAAGCCAATCGTGACGCTATGCCCGAGGATTTGCGCCCACAAATCCCGCTGACCCGCGAGGCGACGATTGCCTTCAACATCGCCTGCAAAGAGCTGGAAGGATACGAGGCCGATGATATCATCGCGACTTTGGCCTGTCAGGCGCGGGATGCGGGCGGTCGAGTGACCATTATCAGTTCGGACAAAGACCTTATGCAACTGGTCGGCGGCGGGGTCGAAATGCTGGACGCGATGAAAAACCGGCGGATCGATACTGACGGTGTGATCGAAAAGTTTGGCGTGGGCCCTGATCGGGTTGTGGATGTTCAGGCGCTCGCCGGGGACAGCGTTGACAACGTGCCGGGCGCGCCGGGCATCGGGATCAAGACAGCGGCGCTGCTGATCAATGAATACGGCTCTTTGGAAGACCTGCTGGACCGTGCCGAAGAGATCAAACAGCCCAAACGCCGCCAGACGCTGATCGATAACCGCGATCAAATTGAGCTGTCAAAAAAGCTCGTCCAACTGGATTGCGAAACGCCTTTGGATTTCACTTTGGATGATCTCGAAGTGAAAGACCCAGAGCCCGAGGCATTGCTAGGCTTCTTGACCAGCATGGAGTTCCGAACCCTGACCCGCCGGATTGCCGATGGGTTCGGGGTCGAGGCCCCGGTTATCGCAGAACCGCCTACGACGGCAGAGCTGGACGCACCAGAAGCGCCGTCCTTTGACGACGCAACCTACGAAACCGTGCGCGACGCGGCGGCGCTGCAACCGTGGATCGACCTTATCCGCGACCGCGGCTATGTGGCGGTAGATACCGAGACAACCGGCCTCGACGAAATGGTCGTGGACCTTGTTGGAATTTGTCTGTGTGTTGAGGCGGGATCAGCCTGCTACATCCCTTTGATTCACAAGGACGGCGCGGCGGATGACCTTTTTGGCTCTGACGCTTTGGCCGAGGGGCAAATGCCGCTCGATGATGCCTTGGCCATGTTGAAACCTGTTCTCGAAGATCCCGCGATCCTGAAGATCGGGCAAAACATGAAATACGATGCCAAGATCTTTGACCGCTACGGCATCGCGGTGGGCCCGTTCGATGACACCATGCTGATGTCTTACGCCATGCATGGCGGCGAACATGGGCATGGGATGGATACGCTGTCCGAACGGTATCTGAACCACACTCCAATCCCGATCAAATCCCTGCTGGGGTCCGGCAAATCGATGATCACCTTTGACAAGGTCGCCATCGATGAGGCCACAAAATACGCTGCCGAAGACGCGGATATCACGTTGCGCCTGTGGCAGCTTTTCAAACCACAACTGCATCAGGCCAAAGTCACCACGGTGTATGAGACGTTGGAACGGCCCATGGTCGACGTGCTCAAACAAATGGAAATGCACGGCATCAAGGTGGACCGCGACACGCTTAGCCGAATGTCCAATGCCTTTGCTCAGAAAATGGCGGGTCTAGAGGCGGAAATCCACGAATTGGCCGGTGAGAATTTCAACGTGGGCTCGCCTGCGCAGCTGGGGGAAATCCTGTTCGACAAGATGTCCCTGCCCGGCGGCAAACGTGGCAAGACCGGAAAATATTCCACCGGCGCGGATGTGTTGGAAGATTTGGCGACCGAACATGAACTGCCCGCGCGGGTTTTGGACTGGCGCCAGCTGAGCAAGTTGAAGTCAACTTACACGGATGCATTGCAGACCCATATCAACGCCGATACCGGGCGCGTGCACACGTCTTACGCCATAACTGGTGCGTCGACGGGGCGGCTCGCCTCGACCGATCCGAACCTGCAAAACATTCCCGTCCGCACCGAAGACGGCCGTCGCATCCGAGAGGCCTTTGTCGCCGAAGAGGGCAATGTGCTGCTCTCGCTCGACTACAGCCAGATCGAACTGCGCATTTTGGCCCACATCGCCGATATCCCCCAACTGAAACAGGCTTTTGCCGATGGGCTGGACATTCACGCGATGACCGCCTCCGAAATGTTCGATGTTCCGATGGATGAGATGACACCGGACATTCGCCGCCGCGCCAAAGCGATCAATTTCGGTGTGATCTATGGCATTTCCGGCTTTGGCCTTGCGCGCAACCTGCGCATTCCGCGTGGTGAAGCGCAGGGTTTCATCGACCGCTATTTCGAACGCTTCCCGGGCATTCGCAGTTATATGGACGACACCAAGGCCTTTGCAAAGGAACACGGGTTTGTTCAGACGCTGTTTGGACGCAAAATCCACACGCCAGAGATCAACGCCAAAGGTCCCAAAGCCGGGTTTGCCTATCGCGCCGCCATCAACGCGCCGATCCAGGGCACAGCCGCAGATGTTATCCGCCGTGCCATGATCCGCATGCCCGCCGCCATCGCGGACCTGCCCGCTAAAATGCTGTTGCAGGTGCATGATGAATTGCTGTTCGAAGTGGCCGAGGACGCGATCGACGCAACCATCTCAACCGCCCGCGACGTGATGGAAGGCGCCGCCGATCCAGCGGTCAAACTGGACGTAAAACTAACCGTCGATGCCGGGCGCGGGGCCAATTGGGCCGAGGCGCATTAGGGACAATTTGGTGATCGGTTGCGATCAAGAACATATTTTCAGCCAGACCATGTGTCCTCGCCCATTTACTCAATCGATCTTTGAGTTCGTCGTATTAAACTGTGGAATGACAGCTGTGCGGGACTAAGTTGCCTTTTCCCTATAGTCGAATTGCGGCGCTACTATTCAAGCCGTGGCGCATTGCTGACATCGACAGTGACTGCACTACCGTCGTCAGAAATGCTCCATGGAAAAACCTGAAGATCCACTTCAGTTGGTCCTTTCCCGACCCGCCCCCAAAGGTCAAAATGAACATCTTGGCAGGGGTCAAAAAAACCACCCAAGTCCCCTGCATCTGGCAGTACCATGCAACCGTATCCGCCAGTGTTGATTGGGCTAACGACAAACCACTCAAACCTCAAAACGCGGTCAGGTTCGATTTCTATCTCTGCCTTAGCCCGGACTTCCTCAAGAAGGCTGGTATTTCCGTTGAATTCGAAACCAAGGAGCTCAAGCGCCTGAACTTTCTGCACAAAATCTCGTCGCCAAATGACCACTGGAACGCCGTCAAGCCTGAACGTAGCAGACTGGCCGGGTTCAAAGTTCTCCACGTCCAAAATGTAGACATTAGAGCGTGAAACGCTTGCCACGTCTGCAGAAGGTAACGTTGCCTGAAATAGAAAGTAAATTCCGGCCATGACAGTCAAAGACAACCACCCGCCCGCCGCGTAGTACAGGAAATTACCTTTTTTCAATGTAGTTGGTTCCTGAATTGTGTGGTCCAAATGTGATCCCGATAGTCGTGTTGAAGGCTTAGCTTTGAGTCAAGATAGCAGTGTTACAAAGCACGTTTATTAGAACAGCTTTGCAGCGCGGGTGCGGACTTGTGAAGAACACTCTGGGCTCCAAGCCGACATAAACCGTATTTCGACGTGCCTGAGTCATCAACAACAACGACACCACAAGTTATGCCTTTCGTTTCAAGTGTTCAGCGGGCCAAGTTCGAACTGCATGACGAACACCCCATATGCACAAAAAGCCCCCCTTCAAAATCCGCCCCTTATTGACCCCATCCCACCAGCGCGCTAGGGCCTGATCCGTCAAAAAACAGGAGTCTCCCGCATGTCCAATCCTTCGCTCTTGATACTGGCCGGTGACGGCATTGGCCCAGAGGTCATGGCCGAGGTGCGCAAGATTATCGATTGGTATGGGGCCAAGCGGGATCTGAGCTTTGATGTCAGCGAGGATTTGGTCGGGGGTGCCGCCTATGACGCGCATGGCACACCGCTGCATGACGACACGATGGCCGGGGCCCAAGAGGTGGACGCGGTTCTTCTGGGGGCCGTGGGTGGACCGAAATACGACGATCTGGATTTCAGCGTGAAGCCGGAACGCGGCCTTTTGCGGCTGCGCAAGGAGATGGACCTTTTTGCCAACCTGCGTCCGGCGCAGTGTTTCGACGCGTTGGCCGATTTTTCGTCTTTGAAAAAAGACGTGGTGGCCGGGCTCGACATCATGATCGTGCGCGAGCTGACGTCGGGCATCTATTTTGGTGAGCCGCGCGGCATCATCACCGAAGGCAATGAACGTGTTGGCATCAATACCCAGCGTTATACCGAGAGCGAGATTGACCGCGTGGCGCGATCCGCCTTTGAACTGGCCCGCCGCCGGGGCAACAAGGTCTGCTCGATGGAAAAGGCCAACGTGATGGAGTCGGGCATCCTGTGGCGTGAGATCGTGCAGAAAGTGCATGACGCGGATTACCCGGATGTCGAGCTGAGCCATATGTACGCCGATGCCGGCGCGATGCAGCTCTGCCGTTGGCCAAAACAGTTCGATGTGATCGTGACGGACAACCTCTTTGGCGATCTTCTGTCCGATGCGGCGGCGATGCTGACCGGGTCGCTGGGCATGTTGCCGTCAGCCTCATTGGGGGCGCCGATGGAAAATGGCCGTCCCAAGGCGCTTTATGAGCCGGTCCATGGATCGGCCCCGGACATCGCCGGTCAAGGCAAAGCGAACCCGATCGCCTGTATCCTCAGCTTTGCCATGGCGCTGCGTTACAGCTTTGACCAAGGTGCAGAAGCGGATCGTCTGGAACAAGCAGTTGAAACCGTGTTGGCCCAAGGCGCACGGACCGCGGATCTTTTGGGCGAAGAAGGCGTTACCCCGGTTTCAACATCCGAAATGGGCGACGCCGTGATCGCGGCGCTGAACGAAAGCCTCTGATTTGAAAGGGCCAGTACAATGTCAGCCAATGCAAAAGGCGCGCTGCTGGCCCTTCTAGCCTTCGGGCTGTTTTCGACACATGACGTGTTCATCAAGTATCTGGGTGCCAGCTATTCGCCCATCCAGATCGTCTTTTTCAGCGTCTTGCTAAGCTTTCCGCTGGCCTCGATCATGTTGATGCGGGATGCCAAGCCGGGGACCCTGTTGCCCGTGCACCCTTGGTGGATGGTGGTGCGCACCATCGGCGCGGTCACAACGGCCATTTCGGCCTTTTTCGCGTTCTCGCTTTTGCCGCTGACGCAAACCTATGCCATCCTGTTTGCCACGCCCCTTCTGATCACCATCCTGTCTATTCCGATCCTGGGTGAGCGCGTGCGCTGGCAACGTTGGATTGCGGTAATCGTGGGATTGATCGGCGTCATGGTCGTGCTTCGTCCAGGCAGCACCGATTTGGCCTTTGGCCATGCCGCAGCCATCGTCGCGGCGTTCTCTGGTGCCTTCGCGTCGATCGTCGTGCGCAAGATCGGGGCCGAAGAACGCACGGTGGTCATGTTGCTGTACCCCATGGTGGCCAACTTTGTGATCATGGGTGCGGCGCTTGGGTTCGTCTATAAACCCATGCCGATTGAACATCTGGGAATGCTGGCCGTCATATCCCTGCTGGCGTGGATTGCCGCCCGGTTTATCATTGCGGCCTACCAAACTGGTGAAGCGGCCATCGTGGCACCGATGCAGTATTCCCAGATCATCTGGGCGTCGCTCTTCGGGTTCGTCTTTTTCAACGAAATTCCGGACATGTACACGGCCATCGGCGCCGCGATCATCATTGCATCTGGCCTCTTTATCGTCTTCCGGGAAAGCCAGTCGGGCACGTCTGATAACAAGCCGGTGCTGCGCACCCGGACCCGCATCGGTACGCCGTCGACCCTGCGCCTCAGCGGCATGATGACCAGCGGCCGCTTCCGCGATAAGCCTCTTGCCAAAGATGAGACGGAAGAGTAGGACGCCCGACACGGTCGGAGTGTAGCTCAGCCTGGTAGAGCACTGTCTTCGGGAGGCAGGGGTCGTGAGTTCGAATCTCGCCACTCCGACCAATTAAAGCGTTCAAGATCATACTCTTGCCGCTTTTTCATGTCCTCCTTGAACGAAGCTCTTCCTGCCAGTTTGGCACGGAATACCATTAGAGGTTTGAGAACATGTCTAATTTGCGGCTTGCAACTGTGGGCGGAAAACCCGCGCACCAACCGGAATTTCGGCTACGACAGAGGCCAGAGAACGAGATTTGGGAGATCGTTTGGAGCGACGAAAACAAGAAGCCAAGGCGGCGCTCCACCAAGACGCGCAACGAAACTGAGGCGAAGCGCCAGCTTGCGCATCTGATCCTTTCTGGGGACACTCGACCACCCAAGAATGTTACTCTCGGCTACATCATCGAGCGGTACTTCCTCCACATTCAGAAGGAAAAACCGGATTCAACGGTTGTGCCGATGCAGTCCAAGGTTGCACGGTTGATCGACTTTCTTGGCGATGTTTTTTGGGAGGAGTTCTCGCAAGAATATGTTGATGACTACAAGTATTGGGCAAGACACATTACCCGTTGGGACAAACACGAGCACAAGGCCTCCGACGGGACTTTGGCAGATGGCACGATCAAGAAAGATCTGGAAATCCTGCGCACCGCACTCAAATTCGCGCATGTCCGAAAGATTATTCCAACAGAAACAAAAATCGAGATTCGCGATCTGCCGGGTAATAGTCGAAGAACATGGCTTACTGACGATCAATTTGATCGCTGTTTGCAAAGGTGCCTCGAAGATGAGCGCGAGCACCTATATGCCTTTTTGATCTTGGGCGTCTCAACTGGAGCACGCGCAGCAGCTCTCTTTGAGTTGAAATGGTCCAGTATATACATGCCCGGTTTCGACATGTTGGACGCAAAACCTCTTCCCGGTTGCGAACCTACGTTTGATTTCAAGAGCGACCAAGTAGTGAAAGGCGCTTTCATTGATTTTGGCGAAGGTCACGGCAACAAAAAACGTCCAAAGATGCCGATTGGGCAAAACTGGCGGGTGGTCCAGTACCTTTGCATGAAAGAGCGGATTTCGGACTACGTTATTTCCTACCATGGAAAGCCCGTTCAAAGCCTCAAGAAAGGCCTTGAGGCCGTGGGCAACGAAGCTGGGTTGCCCTTCAAGCTTACCCACCATGTATTGAAACGAACGTGCATCACTTGGCTGGTTCGAGCTGGCATGCCGTACGAAACGATTGAAAAGCTGACTAATACTTCGGTGGAGACATTAAAAAAGCACTACGACCATCACAGACCCGATTTGGAAGAGGACCTTGGAAATATCCTCGCGCGTTAGCGCGGTAGTGCTTAGCGAGTGAGCGCCTCTGCGCTGGTCTTCCCCCACTGAAGTGGTCCTCCGCTATGTTTAGGAAACGGAGGAAACACATGGCCAACAAGCGACCAAAGCCAGAAGAGATTGTCACGAAGTTACGGCAGGTTGAGGTTCTGACGTGGCAAGGGATGCCGCGTCTGGATGCGATCCGTCAGATCGGTGTGACTGAACAGACCTACTACCGGTGGAAGAAAAAATACGGCGGAATGGGCACGGATCAATTGAAGGAACTGAAGCGTCTGCAAAAAGAGAACGAGCGATTGCGCAAAGCCGTTTCTGATCTGACGCTGGACAAGCTGATCTTGGCGGAGGCGGCAAAGGGAAACTTCTGAGCCCCGCTCGTCGTCGTGCCTGTATTGATCGCGTTCGTGCTGAGCTGAACATCTCGGAGCGTCGGGCATGCCGGGTTCTAAGACAACATCAATCCACACAGCGCAAAGTACCTGCGGGTCGCCCGGATGAAGAACGTTTAGTGGCTGATATGATCGAACTGACCCGGCAGTATGGCCGCTACGGCTATCGTAGGATCGCGGCACTACTGAGAGACGCTGGCTGGCATGTGAATGACAAGCGTGTCGAAAGACTTTGGCGACGAGAGGGGCTGAAAGTGCCAATGAAACAACCGAAGAAAGGGCGGCTTTGGCTGAATGATGGATCATGTGTCAGGCTTCGGCCAGAGCGCCGCGATCATGTCTGGTCTTACGACTTTGTCCACTGCCGCACCGACGATGGTAAAGCTTTCCGCACACTCAACATCATCGACGAGTACAGTCGGGAATGCTTGGCCATACGCGTGGATCGCAAGCTCAACTCAGGCAATGTGATCGATGTGCTGAGCGACCTGTTCATTCTGCGCGGCATCCCGTCGTTCATTCGCTCCGACAATGGCCCTGAGTTCGTTGCGCAAGCCGTGCAGGACTGGATCAAGGCTGTCGGCGCAAGGGCGGCTTACATCGAACCAGGCAGCCCTTGGGAGAATGGGTACTGCGAAAGCTTCAACGCCCGTTTCCGCGATGAGTTCTTGAACGGCGAAATCTTCTATAGCCTGCGCGAAGCACAAATCCTGATTGAGGAATGGAGGAAACACTACAACACGAAACGACCACACAGTGCTCTAGGCTACCGCCCACCGGCTCCCGAAACCGTCGTCAAGATGGACCAAAGGTCGATCATGCACTAACAATCAAATTGGACCACTCAGGTGGGGCTGATCACTGGTATCGCCCAAACATCTAAGGAAAGGTCAAGATGAATAGGTAGGAGCAGAACATAAGGACGCACTCCTCCGCTTTTTGAACGTCAACAGCGTCCCGCAAAGCAGGCATTGAACAGAGTTGCGACGAATGACCGTTCTGCGGACGAAACTGCCGAAAATAATTCTAAATCTAGTGTCCGCTCTGACGCGAACTGCGCCAAGATGATGGCGACTGGTTGAACTTGGCTTGAAAGGCACGGCTGAAGGCTTCTTTCGAGGCGTATCCAACTCGGTCGGCGATGGCCTCAATCGACGCACTGGAATGTAGGAGAGCCTCTGCCGCTTGATCGAGACGCCATGCCCGCAAGTAGGCTCCGGGGCCTTGGCCCATGACCTGTTTGAAGCGATCAGCGAAACTCGACACTGACATTCCCGCAAGGTCTGCCAACTCTGCGTTCGTGAGAGTTTCCGACGCATTTGCGTGGATCGCCGCGACTGCCCAGCGATCCGTTCGTCCTTTGCAGCGGCCAACCAGCCGGGCAGGCTGTCATCCGACTGCGCCCACCTGCGCAAGATGACGACCAAAAGTAGGTCCAGTAGGCGAGACACCATCAGGCTGGCCCCGGGACGCGTCGCGCCCAATTCGCGCAGGACAAGCTCGCACATCACGTCGACCCACTCGATGGGATTTTCGGCCAGCCCGTCAAGTACAATCACCTGAGGCAAAGACTGCAACACACGCGCAGCCAAATCGCCATCGACTGTAAAGCTCCCGCAGAAGCAATTGATCGCCGGTTGCAGGCGCTCGCCGGTCTGTGGGTCAATCAACCTCGCCTGAGCAGTGTTCCTTCGGGGGTCGCTAAACACCGCCGTGTGCCCGGTCCCCTGGAGCATCAATGCGATTTGCTTTTCATGGAGAACGACTGGCTCGCCGCCCTCTGGCGTGATTGCCAAGGACCCTTGTTCGACGATGTAGACGCAGGGTTTTCCGGCGGGCACATCGTGCTCCAGCGGTCCTTCCGGCGTAACAACCCGGGCCGTTTCCCCACGAACGTGGACAATATCGAGCACTTCGGAGAACGCATCGGTCCCAAACATCGGTGTTCCCGTCATCGGCAAACCCTGATCCCGCACGTACCTCTTGGGTTAATGCTAACCCAACCCCGAGGTAACTCAAAATGTCCAAAACTCTCAATATCTTCCGGAGCGGCATCGCGGCCATAGCTATTTCATTGCCCATGGCCGCGGCGGCTGATGGTGCCTCTGTCGTCCTCGTTCATGGCGCATTTTCTGATGGTTCAGCTTGGTCCAAGGTGATTCCGATTCTTCAAGAGTCTGGTGTGTCTGTCAGTGCAGCGCAACTGAACCTGACTTCTCTGGAAGGCGACGCGGCCACGGTCACGCGGCTGATTGAACTCTAAGAGGGGCCCGTCGTTCTGGTCGGCCACTCTTATGGTGGCAACGTCATCACGGAGGCTGGGGCACATGACAAGGTGGAACACTTGGTTTACGTCGCAGGTTTTGCGCTCGACGCAGGACAATCGCTGTCTGACTTGACAGAAGGCCAGCCAGCCTCCCCTTGGCAGGCAGAAATTTACCCGGATGCCGCAGGATACCTGCGACTGACTGCAGATGGGATTTCCACCTATTTTGCACCTGACCTGCCCGCCGAGGAAACGGCCGTGATGGCGGTGACCCAAGGCCCTTTGAACTACGACACCAACTATGACGCGCCCACGGTGGCGGCATGGTCGTTGAAACCGTCAAGCTACGTTATCGCCGAGAACGATCAAATCATCTCACTGAACCGCCCCAGTTTTGGCGGAGACTATTGAGTTCGTATTTCAAGCTGCGATTTTGTCTGACTTCAAGGCTTCTTCGTATCTCTCCTCGGCTTCGATTGGCGTGATGTACCCGAGTGGTTCAAGCAGGCGCTCTTTGTTGAACCAGTCCACCCATAGCAGGGTTTCCCATTCGACCTGATCCTTGGACTTCCACGGACCTAGTTGATTGATGACTTCGGTTTTGAAGAGGCCGATGATCGTCTCAGCCAGTGCATTGTCATAGCTGTCACCAACGCTGCCGACGGATGGCTCCAGCCCAGCATCGGCCAACCGTTCTGTGTACTTGATCGACACGTATTGGCTGCCGCGATCTGAATGATGGATCAGTTTCTCAGCGGGTCTGCGTGCGTGGATCGCCTGTTCAAGCGCATCTAAGACAAACTGCGTGTCCTGCGTTGTTGATGCCTTCCAGCCCACAATCCGGTTCGCGAAGGTATCAATGACGAACGCCACATAGACGAACCCGCGCCAGGTCGAGACGAACGTAAAGTCGGACACCCACAGTTCGTTCGGCATTGAAGCCCTGAACTGGCGATTGACCTTGTCCAGCGGGCATTGATCCGCAGGTTGACCACAGGTGGTTTTGACCTTCTTTCCGCGCCGGACGCCTTGAATGCTAAGCTGGCGCATCAACCGTTCTACAGTGCAGCGAGCAATATCAATCTTCTCGCGATTCATCGCGTGCCATAGTTTGCGTGCGCCATAGACAGAACGGTTCTTCTCCCAAACATCCTTCATCGTTTTGCGCAGAAACTCATCCCGCTTGGCCCGGTCCGAGGCACGGTCGGGATCACGCTCGATGGCAATGCGTTTATAGAACGTCGAAGGGGCAATCTGGAGAACTCTTCAGATCGGCTCGACCCCATGCGCCCCACGATGATCCTTGATGAAGGCAATCATTTGCGGAATGGGCGGTCGAGCTCCGCCTGAGCAAAATAAGCAGATGCCTTCTTCAGGATCTCATTTGCCTGACGCAACTGCCGGTTCTCGCGCTCAAGTTCTTTGATGCGATCCCGCTCTGCAGAGGTCACGCCATCGCGTTTGCCGGTATCCGCCTCGTGTTGCTTGACCCAGATACGAAGGCTGTCTCTGCTGCACCCAACCTTCTGAGAGATCGACAAAAGTGCTGCCGATCTGCTCGTGTATTCGCTCTCGTGATCCAAGACCATCCGCACCGCTCGTGCGCGCAATTCCTCTGGATAACGTGTTCCGTTCTTTGTCTTTCCCATGACCCAGTATCCTTACTTCTGGGTCTCCGGCAAACAAGGGGCGCTTCACCCCATGGCCTGGCTATGACTTCATTGATGGACGACTTCACGGCCTTTGCTAATCGCTACCCAGACATCATTCTTAACATGAACTTCACCAACGACATTCGTGATCTAACCCGTCGGGAAGCAGACGTGTCGCTCCGCGTTGCCAGTGAGGTAACGGATGAGGTGGTGGGGCGGAAACTCGTGCAGATGTCTCAAGCCGCTTATTGCACAAGAGATTATGCTGAGCGGGTCGCGGACAATGGTGGCGAAGGTCTGCACCTCATTGGCTGGCACGAGCCAGAAGAAGCGACCACAGCGCAATGGGTTAGGGAAAGCCACTACCCCAAGGCCACATTGAAACACCGTGTCTCAGAACTCGTTCCGTTGATCACCCTCGCCGCGTCCGGACTGGGTATGGCCTACCTTGCCTGCAATCTGGGTGACCGGCATCCGAACCTGATCAGGGCACCGTTTCAAAAGCCCATGCCCTACAGAAGCATTTGGTTGCTGTTGCACCGCGATTTGAAGAACACAGCACGGGTCAGGCTGTTTGTAGATTTCTTGGCCGCTCGCGTCCAATCTAGGCGGAACGAGTTCTGGGTAGCCGGAACAACGCCGACCCGATAGTGGACATGCGCTGCACCCTGACGAATGAGCAAGTTGGGCTCGACGCAGTCATGGTGCCGCTAAGGGTGAACGACCGTTCTGCGGACGGAGCTGCCGTTCGACCTTTGGGCCGCAATGACCGCTCTCAGCCCAAAGCAGACTATGTGGCACGCCAAATCTACTTCTAGACACCCAAGCCTATCGCGAGCTTGCAGGCGTATACCAGATAGGCGAGGTATAGGCGCGATCCTGTATTGAGATTGGCGCTTCTGGCGGCAGTTCGACGCCGAAGAACTTGCGGTCATAGGTCGTCCAGCGGGGCGTCGAGATTTCAAGCACGCGGACATGGTAAAACGACGATTGCTCAGGATCGAAATCGGGGTCTTCCCAGAAACCCGAAAGGATCGCCTGACCGATGTCATTGGTATAGGTGGCCTCGTCAGGATCGACCGTATTGCCAACCTCGCCATCGCATGCGGTATCAATTAGATCCCTGCCGCCGCAGGCGATGTCATACACTCTCTCGCTAGTCGTGCCATCAGCGTTGAGCCAGCCTTTGACGACCTGAATACGGTCAAGATTGGCCCCATCAGGATCCCGCAGCGCGCGCACCAGCAGTCTGGGTGCACGGCCATCTGATGCGGCAGCAAGATCTGCGCCCATGGGCACGCCATTTGCATACCCATGCGCATCAAAATCGGAGCGCGGGAGATCATTTTGTTCGAAGTCATAGCCGGCGAACACACGAACGCGGATGCGCGAGCCAGTTGTCGCGTAAACCTCACGACGCATCATGGCATCAAAAATCGCTTCACGCGTGTTTTCCGTTGCCCAGACTGCGGCCAGACCAGAAGCAGAGGTTTGCCAAGCTCGTTGCCAAGTGTCGTCAGGCCCCAGACGCCCTGCCACGGGTTCCTCGAACCGGATTGGATCGTTCGTTGGTTCGAGCTGCGCCACTTTTCCGAAAAAGTTGTTTTCCCGTGTGGTTGCCAGCGAGGTGTGTGCATCCGTCGAGTTGATCATCCCGAACTTGAAGGGGTTCGTGCCGAGTTTGGCCTCATGAGCGAGACCGCGCCGCAATGCAGAACGGGCGTATTCGCGCGGCAGCATGTCGGGTGTTTTAGGTTCGAGGCCGCCGAGCGACGATGAATCCCAGGTCTCGAAATCGGCGAACGCGTCATCGGGAGAGAGCATTGGATGGGTCTCACCGTCTCCCTTCATCTGAGCCACTTCATAGATGGGTTCCCAACGCTGACGCCGTTCTGCATAGGCTTGATCGATGGGCTCTTTAGATGTATAGCGCACATCGTCAAACATCAGCCCGTTGGACAGATTGCCGTTGTGGGCAATCGAGAGGACGCTGCCACCGGTATCGGCTTCGAGGTCTTCCATCCAGTCCCACAAGGCCTCTGGATCGACATCGAGATCAGACGACAGGGGAATGCGCGTGTTGGCGACATCCTTGCCGTCCCGATACACCACGACGCGATGCATGTTGTTTCCGTTTGGCGCCGAGGTCCACTCAAACCCGATGAAGGCGGTGAACTGACCGGGGTCATTGGCGGCTTCCGCCGCATCGATTATTTCTTCCCACGGTACGATCGGGAAATCGGGGTTCGAAGCCAGGGTATTGGTGCCTTGCTGTTTCGTAACGCTAAAGAGGTTAAAGGCCTCACCGGCGGCCTCGGCCGTGCCTTGCTTTACAAGATCATGCAGTTCTTTTCCCAGCGGGTCTTCGAGAACCAAAGGGTCTGAGCGTTCGATCATTGGCGTAACGCCGAGCGCCTCGGCGTGATCAGAGACTACCAGCCAATCAAGGGGACGCACCAAACGGGTTTCAACGCCCATCGATGACGTCACCGTCCCGCCCTTGGCGAAGAGATAGGCCTCATCCGGACCGAGCGTGTTGCCAATCATGCCCGCGTCCACGGAATAGGATGTATGCAGATGAGTATCACCAAAAAGCACTTGGTTGGGATAGTCTTGCGACGGATAGGGCGAATATGCTCTGTCGCCCGGCTTTGGCAGCGGAACATCGAATTCCTGTGCAGACACGGCGGACCCGATGGCGATTGCCGATACGGCTGAGATCAGAAGGCGCATGGCACCACTCCTTGTTTCAAAATGCTTTTTCGACCGGTCGTCGTATTCTGCCGACATAATCAGCCCGGCTGGTACCAGATCGGCGAGGTAAAGGCGCGTTCCTGAATTGAAACCTTGGCACCTTCTGGCAGTTCTACACCGAAGAAGGCTGCGTCAAAGGTCGTCCAACGCGGCGATGGGATCTCAATGACGCGGACATAGTAGAATGCATTTTGCGTCGGATCGAAATCCGGATCTTCCCAATAGCCCGCCAGGATCGCCTGACCGATATCGTTCGTATAGGTCGCCGTCGCGCCGTCCACGGTATTGCCAATTTCGTCTGCACACTGGCCGTTGATCACGTCGCGGCCTCCACAGGCAATGTCATAGATCCGCTCAACGGTCTCACCATCTGCATTGACCCAGCCCTTTACGACCTGAACTCGGTCAAGATTGGCCCCATCAGGATCGCGCAGGGCACGCACCAGCAGGCGCGGGGCCCGACCTTCTGGATCGGCGCCCAGATCGGCGCCCATGGGTACACCGTTTTCATAGCCGTGGGCGTCAAAGTCAGAGCGCGGCAGGTCGGATGCCTGAAAATCATATCCTGCAAATACACGCACACGCAGCCGAGTTCCCGAAGTCGCATAAACCTCTTTGCGCATCATCGCGTCAAAAATGGCCTCGCGCGTGTTTTCACGCGCCCAGACGGCGGCAATGCCTGCCGCTGACGTTTCCCATGTGAACGTTTCATTGCCCGGCTCACCCAAGCGGCCTCGAACCGCTTCGTAGAAACGCAGCTCATTGGTAGAAGGTTCGAACGCGGTGATCTTGCCAAAGAAATTGTCTTCGGTGGAGGTCGAAAGCGATGTATGCGCGTCAGTCGAGCCGATCATGCCGAACTTGAACGGGTTTGCGCCCAGCTCGTTTTCGTATTGCAACCCACGCATCAAAGCCGAGCGCGCGTATTCTTTTGGCAGCATATCAGGCGTCTTGACTTCGGCCCCAAAGCTACCTTTGTCCCAGGTTTCGAAATCGGCAAATTGATCGTTTGGAGACAGCAAGGGATGCGTCTCTCCATCGCCTTTCATCTGACCAACTTCATAAAGAGGTTCCCAACGTTGCCGACGTTCGGCGTATTCTGCTGTAAGCGGTTCGCCTGAGAACGTGACATCGTCAAACATCAGCCCGTTTGAGAGGTTGCCATTATGTGGGATGGCGAGCATCTGTCCGCCGGTCTCGGTCTCGTAGGCTTCCATCCAATCCCAAAGATCTTCGGGGTCGTTGCTAAACTCGTTTGAGAGCGGAGTCCGCGTTTTGGCTTCCTCTGCGCCGTCGCGATACACGACCACCCTGTGCAGGTTGTTGCCGTCGGGCGCAGAGCTCCATTCGTAGCCGATGAAAGCCGTAAAGCTGCCCGGTGCATTGGCCTCTTCAGCGGCATCGACGATTTCATTCCAAGGCGTTTCGATCACGTTGGGGTCTGATGCGAGGTGATTAGTACCGTCATAGGTGCGGCTCAGCCACAGGTTATAGGCGACCTGAGTGCTTTCAATTGTGCCCTGACTGGTCAGGTCGTAAAGCGCCGCGCCGAACTCATCGGCCAGCAACACCTCATCGGCGCGGGCCAGCAGGGGTGCGATACCAAGCCCGTCAGAGTGATCCGAGACCACCAGCCAATCGAGGGGGCGCTGAAGCTTTGCGGGCAGGCCCGTGCCAGACGTGACCGTCTGACCCTTGGCAAAATTATAAGCGTCTGTCGGCGACAACGTGTTGAACACCATGCCGGCATCCCAGGAATAGGATGTGTGCAGGTGCGTATCGCCAAAGAACACCCGATTGGGAAACTCCTGTTGCGGGTAAGGCGAATAGGCTTCGCGCGCTGGCGCAACGTTCGGCGCATCTGCGTCAGGTGCTTGCTGTGCAGCAGCAGATGAGGCTGAAACCGCCGCGATCAAAATGAGTTTGCTCAAACGCATTGAGTTCCTCCAAATGGCTTATCGGGAATTTGACGTGCCTTGATGCGCGTATCGCTATCCGAACATACCTTTGTTCCTAACAAAGCCCTGAACGGAACACTGTTCGATAGGAGTCAATTTGAGCGAAGACGCGCGCATTTTTGTAGAAGACCCCTTTGAAACTGCTTGGCTTCAAGGTGTTCCGCCTGCAGTTCTCGATAAATTGCGGGCCCTGTCGCAACGCGTCGAGCTTCAAAACAATCAACCCGTTTATGCGGAAGGCGTCGATCAGAACTCGCTATGGGGCGTTCTTGCTGGCGAGGTCCGTGTCATGGCAGCGCTATCTGAAATGGAACCGACCTTGGGACATATCCATTTACCGGGAGCTTGGCTTGGTGAGTCAGAGCCCCTGCTGGGAATTCCTGGTATCGTCGACATGCGCGCCGGGGGAACAGTTGAGTTGGTGCAAATTCCTTACGCCAAATTTCGACCTTTGGCATACGCGCACCCCGAGCTTTGGGAAGCGCTAGCGCGGTTGACGTCCATGAACCAGTTGACGGCAATGGTTGCTGCGAATGACCTTGCGCTGCCAACGGGAAGGCAACGTCTTGCAGCAGCAATCTTGCGGTTGTGTGGCCATCGGGGCGTCGTGCAATCCGTGCAGAAAAAGATGGATTTGCGCGTCAGCCAGCAGGAGCCTTCTGGCCTCGCCAACATGCGGCGTCCAGGGCTCTCAAAGCACCTAAAAGCATTTGAGAATGAAGGGCTTGTTGAGCTCTCGTATGCCAGCATTACACTCTGTGACGTTGCCGGGATCGAACGAGCGATGTTTTCTCAGCAGTGACGCTTGAAGCCCGCGCGAAGGGCTTGGATTTAGCATATTTACAAGATCCCAGCGCTCGAGATCGCGAGGATGCTGACCAAGCTGATGTATCGCGATTAAAACGAGGCCGAGCCACCAAGCCTGAAGCGGACGTTCGCACCGCCAAACGCCGACCTGCTCTAACATTTTGGGGTTTCCACCACCGCACCGGCCCAACCTTCAAGTCGCGAGATGCCGGACCGCCTGCGACTTTGCAAAGTCAGCTATCTGCACAAATTTGTTGTTCATGCGCTTCGCAGCATTCGTAACTTTGGGCTCAGAACAGTCATTCGCTGCACTTGGCATGAACGGCTTATTTTGAGCGCGAAGCAGACGTTGTTCTTTCTAAAAGACGTAGCCGCTTTTTGTTTTGTCCGCGCTACGCCGCCCGCTCCTTGAAGCTGACAGACTTAGCGATTACGTGCCAATCGTGGGCGGACAGCCCGCAATTCCCACAAACATGGTGACGCTCGTCTACCGAGCTTTGCCCGTAAGTCGCGGAAGACCGCCGGGGTATGGACCGCCCGAGACATGCTTGCGACCGGTGCGAATGGTCTGGGCCTAGCGCCGATCCACTGATGAGCCTAAGGCAGTGCGAAACCAACACCATCCAGAGCGTTACGAAAATCGTGATCACCAACCCCGCCCTGGGGTGGTCGCCGGTGGCAACAGCCAACGGGATGCGCATCAACATGATGAATAGGAGAAATCACATGGAGCAAGATATCCAACTTGAAGCTGCCGCAGCAAGGCACATCGTCCTGATCGCTATGGCCTGCTGTGAAGCCCAAACAGCAACGAGCGGCGAGGAAAGCCCGATTGTGCATGACCGGCAGTGGCAGGCCTGCTGTGGTGTCGCTGCGCGCTTCCAGAGCGATCCTGAAGCTATGACACCGCAACTCTTCCACCATGAATGGCGGCTCAGCCAAATGCGGCACAGTCATCCGCAGTTCTGGCCTGCTGCCGCATCTCGCACTTGGGATGAACTCGACCCGATGGACCAGTATGTCGAGCGGGCTGGTTTGGCAGCAATGCGTCAGGCGCTGGACGAAACACGGAGGTCCTCGCGGGGTCGCACCGCGGCGCTGCAATGAACGTCAGGCGTTAAAAGCCAGCATTATGCTTGATCTGAACAACAGAAAATATACAGACGGACGAGACACAAAACCTCCCAACCTCCCAACCAAACGCCCGACAGGGAAGTTGGGAGGCTTTATTGCATGTCCAACCATAACGAAATGGTCGGCCTAGTTCGTTTGGCCTCGTTACAAGCTGTCCCACTTTAAATCAGGCCGTCTTGAGGATAGCACTTTCGAACCGAGCGCCTTTCCTATTGGGTCCTGGAACGAGACGGGGCTCTACATGACGCAAGGGTCGAGCGAAGCTGTTGGGCGCAGGAATTCGGCTGTCCGATACACCTTCTGCGGTACACCACTGACGGAAATTCGAATACAGATCAGCAATAGTGACGACGTTGTTTGCCTTGATGGATAGTCTCTCTGCCGCCCACGCACGAACCCGGTCCGCATCCCTCATCCACGCCTCCTTGGCTATGCGTGATGTCACGGGATCCGCCATGCGCCGCGCGGTCAAAAGTTCCCCAGCCGCAACTACGACAAGATGTAGTAAAAGATCCGCCTCGTGTTCGATTATGCGATCTGCCAATCCCTCGTCGGCCTGCTCTTCAGAATACGCTTTGTCGAAGAACAGAACCTTGAAGCGGCGCTCAACGCCGCTGTCGATCCCTCCGCTAAATGCGGGCAGCTCATTGCAGATGAACACATGCTGCGCCGTGGGAGTGAAATAAAACGGTATGCCGTATGGCAGCCGGGCATGACAGATGTCCCCGGTGATGACCTTTTTTAGCGCGTCGCCTGAAAGATCACGATCCGACGTCTCCTCTGCAACGTTCAGCGCATACCCGCGCAAAACTGAGACGAAGTAGTCTTGTCCCATTTTGGCTGGCGGCACCGACTGAAGTTCATCCGCTGAGATCAATGATGAGATGACCTTGCGCGTGGTACTTTTTCCTGCGCCGCCCGGCCCAGTCCAAATAAGGGCCCGCGGGTGTTTCATTTGCGTGCCGATACCAAGTGCCGCTGCGGCGGCTGTCTGCAGGATCAGCTCAATCCGCGCGCTTTTGTCTCGTTCAGCCATGTCCAGGTCGAACTCAAGGTTTGGAGCCTCGTGCTGCAGCCGCCTCAAAGTCGCTTTAGCTGAGCACAAACCCGTGAGCAGCTTCATCAAGTCGCTTCCCAAAAGCTGCTTCTCAGCATCCTGCACTGGCCATACACC
Source organism: Paracoccaceae bacterium (assembly GCA_965198725.1). Lineage (GTDB taxonomy): Bacteria > Pseudomonadota > Alphaproteobacteria > Rhodobacterales > Rhodobacteraceae > CBDAPX01. The sequence goes on along the minus strand of CBDAPX010000001.1, from coordinate 365,823 downwards.
ACGTACGGGATGCCGGGCCCGGTGTTTGCGGACATGTGGTTCGAGCCGTGGGACATATTCACCTGTTGCAACGTCTTGTTCGAACAAAACGAACCCGCTTTCACAGGTGATGCCAACAGGCGCACCTTCAAAAAACCCATCGTCATCGCGTTTGGACATGGGAAGCGACTTGACACTCTGCGCCTTACTTAACGTGATCTTGACCTCGCCAATGCCGTTGGACGGCGTAGGGTAAGTGGCACCGTCAAAGCGCGCGATGGCACGCGTAAGCCGATTGTCGTTGAGAGCAGTACAAAGCTTGCCATCGTAAATTCAAACTGTGCCCTCAGTGATGACAATGTGACCAAAGAGATCTTCTAGGTTTTCCAGCACACGATCGGCAATCTCTTCGTCGCTACCGCGCACCAGCTGCTTAACGTTGGACCTGCGCTGCCGCGCGTGGATGCGGTCGGCATCATCCACGGCGGCGGCAACAGCCCGACGTCCCATATCCTGGAGCAGATCGTTCAAATCGGCCTTTTCACCAAGGTTTGACGGTACCGTGACGACATGGACCCGTGCATCTGGGTTTTCTGCCGCCCATTCACGCGCGATCTGGCGGCAGTCCTGCGCTTTGTTGCTGTCGGCAATTATCTCAATCCGACTGGCGTTTGCTCCTATCGTTTCGCGGCGGATAGACTCGAGGCACACCCTGATCTCTGCTGGCCCAGCAAACAATCGGGTCAATCCGGTTTCGATACCTTCGGCGATCGCAATTGTGCCTGTACCCAGTTTGTTTTTGATCCGAACTGAACCATCCCCGACGTAGCCTGCGCTCAGTTTGGTCTTCTTGCCGTTCTCATCGCGTATCGGTTGCCCATTGCGGTTCAGGATTGTGCCCTGCATGCTAACAATATTTCCATCGTTATCCGTAAACACCGCCACTAGAGCCGGGCTTTTCTTACCACCCGGTTTGCATTGGAAATCTGGAGCATATCGCAAAGCGTCGTGTTCAAGATCGATCCCAACTAATCCACGGATGCTGCGCAAGTATTCTTCGCCGGGTGAGCCGGCTAAAGGACGTGTCTTCGCAACCTGCTTCTGCACCCATGCGATCTTAGCAGTCTTTTCATCAGATGCCGCGTCGGAGCGTGCTCTTTCCTCCGCTCCTCGCTGCACGGCTTGTTCATCAGTTTCTTCACGGTTCTCCCAGGCCGCCTGTTCTCCCGGTTCCGATTGCTTCTGCTTCCGCCGTCCTTCAAGAACCTTTTCGCCAGTTATGGCTTCAATCTCGCGTACAGCAGCGTTGAAGTCGGCAAGGCCTCGTACCTTCATTAGCGCATCGGTCAGCGAAACCCCTGTTTCGGGCAGGCACGTGCAAAAAATACGATTAGCGTCTGCATCGTAGCGAAATGAAGGGTTCTTATCTTCATGGTCAGGAAACGGGCAGCGTTGATGCTTTTTTCCAGTTTGAGGTTTGGCACCAATGATGGCGAGAATTTTGTCCGCGTGTGATTCCTCGACGATGCGGAGACGCTCGGTCAAATTTTTCATTGATCCCCTCATGCCCGCCACCGCAGTGTTTCGGTCCGGTATGCTGCAGATTTTGCCTGCATGCTTTGTTCCTTTCTTTGGTCTTGGGAGAGCAACAATCATCACTGGCCCCGTTGCGCTCTCCGTGCGGCGGGGTTTCTCTATTCCTATTCCGCTGCCAGATCGGGCGTGTCGATCTTCACAAGCCGCCAGTCGATACCCGCCGCAATTGCGCGGACATGTTCACCGCGCCAAAAATGCTGGCGACCAATCTGGATGGGTTCCGGCGCATCGCCGCTGTCCACCATACGCAACCACGTGCTTGGCGATTCGGGGAACATGCCCAACGCACCGCTGTGGGTGGAAAGCTGTTTCAGTGTGACGTTCCCTGTTTTCGGGAAGCTGTCGGGGTGGATAGGCATACGGGCGACACTCATGCTGACGCCTCCGTCTGAGGTTCTTCGCCATTGGCTTTTTCAATCGCAGCCAGTGACCGCTTGAAAAAAGCCTTTCTCCATCATTTCCTAGCCCAGCTTCTCTGCCTTCTTGGCTTCAAGGCCTTCATAGCTACGAATGATGTCACGGGGATCGTGATCGCCACCAGCTTCTATCCAATTGGTAATGTCGCTGCCGAGGTACCGGATTTGTCCCGTGGGAAGGTTCATGAATTTCGGGCCGAGATGGTACTCGCGCCAGTAGTCCAACAGATAGAACTCGTCGCCGCTGAGACCGAGCAGCGCCGCCAGATACCGCTCATCATAGAGACGGTGTGGAACGGGCAGTTCGATGTGATCTGTCATTGCCAGCCTCCTACAAAAAGATACTGGCAATTCAGATAATGAAAGCAGGCGGGTAAAAACAAAAGTTCTAATTTACCCCCCTGATCAGGTGGGTGAGAAGACCTCAAGAATGACCTCTTCAACCGTCATTTGGTTGTGCATTCGAGATACTCTTTCAGTGAGTTTCCGGATCATTTCCTGCGCGGCAAATTTCAGATTGAGGCGGTAGTGGTCTTCCCCCACTGAAGTGGTCCTCCGCTATGTTTAGGAAACGGAGGAAACACATGGCCAACAAGCGACCAAAGCCAGAAGAGATTGTCACGAAGTTACGGCAGGTTGAGGTTCTGACGGGGCAAGGGATGCCGCGTCTGGATGCGATCCGTCAGATCGGTGTGACTGAACAGACCTACTACCGGTGGAAGAAAAAATACGGCGGAATGGGCACGGATCAATTGAAGGAACTGAAGCGTCTGCAAAAAGAGAACGAGCGATTGCGCAAAGCCGTTTCTGATCTGACGCTGGACAAGCTGATCTTGGCGGAGGCGGCAAAGGGAAACTTCTGAGCCCCGCTCGTCGTCGTGCCTGTATTGATCGCGTTCGTGCTGAGCTGAACATCTCGGAGCGTCGGGCATGCCGGGTTCTAAGACAACATCGATCCACACAGCGCAAAGTACCTGCGGGTCGCCCGGATGAAGAACGTTTAGTGGCTGATATGATCGAACTGACCCGGCAGTATGGCCGCTACGGCTATCGTAGGATCGCGGCACTACTGAGAGACGCTGGCTGGCATGTGAATGACAAGCGCGTGGAACGGTTATGGCGACGAGAGGGGCTGAAAGTGCCAATGAAACAACCGAAGAAAGGGCGGCTTTGGCTGAATGATGGATCATGTGTCAGGCTTCGGCCAGAGCGCCGCGATCATGTCTGGTCTTACGACTTTGTCCACTGCCGCACCGACGATGGTAAAGCTTTCCGCACACTCAACATCATCGACGAGTACAGTCGGGAATGCTTGGCCATACGCGTGGATCGCAAGCTCAACTCAGGCAATGTGATCGATGTGCTGAGCGACCTGTTCATCCTGCGCGGCATCCCATCGTTCATTCGCTCCGACAACGGCCCGGAGTTCGTTGCCCAAGCTGTCCAGGACTGGATCAAGGCTGTCGGCGCGAAGACGGCTTACATCGAACCTGGGTCACCTTGGGAGAACGGATACTGCGAAAGCTTCAACGCAAGGTTCCGCGATGAGTTCTTGAACGGGGAAACATTCTACAGCCTGCGTGAAGCCCAAATCCTGATCGAACAATGGAGAAAGCACTACAACACGAAACGACCACACAGTGCATTGGGCTACCGCCCACCGGCTCCCGAAACCATCGTCCAGATGGACCAAAGGTCGATCATGCACTAACAATCAAATTGGACCACTTAGGTGGGGCTGATCAAGTGAATTCGAAGTGAAGATAAAGATGGTGGAGCCTAGGGGAGTCGAACCCCTGACCTCTACAATGCCATTATAGCGCTCTCCCAACTGAGCTAAGGCCCCAAGCCGTGATCGTTGCCGATCCGTGACGCGCGATTTACGCGGTCCACCGGGCGGGATCAAGGGAAAAATCCGGCCCGATTTAAATTGGTTATTCTTCGTCTTCCGAGGCGACGTCCGCGATATCGTCCAGCGAAACGTTATCGTCTTCATCCTCGTCATCCAAAACGTCATCGCCCAGATCGACATCGACTTGATCGTCGTCGTCCAGAACAACATCATCATCGGATACTTCGTTTGCCTTGGCCTTCAATGTAGCCGCATCTTCGCTGTCCGCTGCGATCATCCGACTTTTGCCGGCATCAAATTCAACGACCTCGCCAGTGTACGGGCTGACGATCGGGTCTTTGTTCAGGTGATAAAACCGCTTGCCTGTCGTGGGGCACAGGCGCTTTACGCCCCATTCTTCCTTGGGCATGTTTTTCCCTTTCAAAATCTGCTGAGTCGTGTCGACGATTCCGGGCAATTGCCATATGACCGGGGCACTGTCAAAGGCTTTGGTCAAGAAACGCAAGGTGAGCGCGCAGGCATGTCAGAGCATTTCCTTTCCGGCGATCCTCCGCTGCCGGTGATCCTGCGGCGTTCGGCGCGGGCGCGCCGGATCACCTTGCGGATTTCCCAGCTTGATGGCCGGGTGACGTTGACCCTGCCAAACCGAACGCCATTGCGCGAAGCCTTGGCGTTTGCGGAAAGCAAGCGCGGATGGATCGCCAAGCATTTGGCGGACCGGCCGAACGATGTTGTCATCGGAATTGGCAGCGAGATCCCCATCGAAGGTCGTATGCACAAGATCATAGAAGCATCCGGTCGCCGTATTTTGATCGGCGATGCGGTCATTGCGATGCCTGTTGGTCGGTCCGTTGGGCCGTCGTTGCGCGCGGCCTTGAAAACGCGGGCGCGGGATAGGCTCTCTGCCGCATCAGATGCGTACGCCAACCGCTTGGGGCGCGACTACGCCCGTCTGACCTTGCACGACACCCGGTCCCGGTGGGGGTCTTGTTCCAGCACAGGCGGGTTAATGTATTCTTGGCGATTAATCCTCACCCCGCCGCCGGTACTGGCCTATGTCGCGGCACATGAAGTGGCGCATTTGGCCGAAATGAACCATTCGCCGGCGTTCTGGTCTTTGGTGGAAAAACTCTATGGGCCTTATGAAGAGCAGCGCAACTGGTTGCGGCAGAATGGAGCTGCCCTGCATCGGTATCGTTTTGATGATTGACGCTATGCTTTTTTGTGATCACAAATGCTGGTATGATGATCTATTCCCGTCCAGCAGAGGTTCTGCCAGCCGCACATGATCGCGTTTATCGCGGTTTACGGGGGCGTATCATGCAAGGGGATATCGCCCCTGGCCAAGCGCTGACCTTGCGCGGCATCGGCAAGGAATACGACGTATCTATGACGCCTGCGCGAGAAGCTGTGCGCCGATTGGTGGCCGAAGGCGCGCTGACCCTGTCTTCTTCTGGGCGTGTGTCCACGCCGGAATTGTCGAACGAACGCATCGAAGAGCTGGCGGCCCTGCGTGCTTTGCTAGAGGTCGAACTGGCCAGTCGCGCCTTGCCCCGCGCCCACATGGCCCTGATCGAAAGGTTGCAACTGATCAACCAATCGATTTCCGATGCCGTGTCCAACCGGGACGCGGTCGCCTATATCCGGACGAATTTGGAATTTCACCGGACGCTTTACCTGCGTGCCCAAGCACCTGCGATGTTGGCGATGGCTGAAACGGTCTGGCTTCAGATGGGGCCAACAATGCGCGCGCTTTACGGGCGTTTGCGGCGCAACGAGCCGCCGCATTTTCACAAGCTGATCATCGCAGCCCTTAAGGCCGGGGATGAGCCGGGTCTGCGTCTTGCCGTGCGGTCAGACGTGACGCAAGGATTGCGGATGCTGGCGAGTTAGGCCGCCAGGCCCTGATTGCCCATGTCCAGAAATTTGCGACGGCGATCTGCAACCAGTTGGACCGGGTCCAAGCCGTCGAGATCGGACAGCATAGCTTCGATTGCTTTGCCGACGGATTTGATCGTTTCCCCACGGTCGCGATGCGCACCGCCTGTGGGCTCCGAGATCACGCGATCCGTGACGCCCAGTTTCTTGAGGTCCTGCGCCGTCAAGCGCAACGCTTCTGCCGCCTCGCGCATTTTTTCGGCGTCTTTCCACAGGATAGAGGCGCATCCTTCGGGGCTGATCACCGAGTAAATCGAGTGCTCCAGCATGGCCACCCGGTTGGCGGTTGCAAAAGCAACCGCGCCGCCAGACCCACCTTCGCCAATGATGATCGAAATCAGCGGAACACCGATCTGCAAACAGGTTTCCGTTGCGCGCGCAATCGCTTCGGACTGGCCGCGCTCTTCTGCGCCTTTGCCCGGATAGGCGCCGGGCGTGTCGACCAGTGTGACCACGGGCAGGCCGAATTTGTCCGCCATTTGCATCAGGCGGATCGCTTTGCGATAGCCTTCGGGCCGGGCCATACCGAAATTGCGTTCGATACGAGATTTGGTGTCATTGCCCTTTTCATGGCCGATTACCATGATTGGACGCCCGTCGATGCGGGCCAGCCCACCCATAACGGCGTGATCGTCGGCAAAATTCCGGTCGCCGGCCAAGGGTGTGTATTCGTCGAACAATGCGTCGATATAGTCGCGGCAATGGGGCCGATCCGGATGCCGTGCCACCTGACATTTCCGCCAAGGCGTCAGGTCCTTGTAGAGATCAGCGAGCATGGAGGACGCTTTTGCGTCCAATGCGGCAGCCTCTTCGGTCACGTCCATGTCTTCATTGGACCGCGCAAGGGCACGCAGCTCTTCTGCTTTGCCTTCAATCGCTGCCAGCGGTTTTTCGAAATCCAAATATTGGGTCATTGTGTCTCTCGGTCACGTCTTGGCTGTTATATGACGTTAGGTGCGTCCGGATGCAACTCAGCAAGATTTGTCGGATCAAGGAATGGCATCCATCGGGGGCACATGAAGGGCTGGGAATAGAATGAACCCTCTTTACGAAAAACGTCTGCGGCGTGTGATCCGCTATATGCACGACAACCCGGACGGTGATCTGTCGCTGGACCGGTTGTCGGATGTGGCGGCGATGTCTCGGTTTCATTGGCATCGCGTGTTTCAAGCGATGACCGGGGAAACCTGTGCCCAGGCCGCGCGGCGCATCCGTCTTTATCGGGCCGGGCATATGCTGGTGCAAACCAAGTTGCCGGTGTCCCGGATCGCTGCGGATGTCGGCTATGACAATACCGACAGCTTTGCCCGTGCGTTTCGGGACGCTTATGGCCTGACACCGGCCGCTTTTCGTAAAGCCGGCCGGCCTTGTGCATCCCCTATCACCATCCAAATCGGAGACGATGACATGTACCCTGTAACCATCCGACCTCAGAATGCCCTGCGCTTGGCCAGCTTGACACATCGCGGTGCCTATACCGAAATTTCGGACGCCTTTGGCCAATTGGCTGCCGTCTTTTCTTCTCGTGGCTTGTGGGCTCAGTCCCGCGGTATGGCGGGCGTCTATTTCGATGATCCTTCGACCGTGGCAGTTGCCGATTTGCGCAGCGCGGCCGGGATCATTGTCGGACCGGAGTTCGAGATGCCAGAGGATCTGGAAGAGTTGGTCCTGCCCGCTGGCGATCACGCCATCCTGACACTGGAAGGACCGTATACCGGCTTGCCGAATGCTTATCAGTACCTCTATGGCCCCTGGCTGCAAGAGAGCGGTCGCGAACCTGCTGATGCTCCGTCGTTTGAGATTTACCTTAACGACCCGACGGATACCGCCCCGGCGGATTTGCGGACTGAGGTCTGCCTGCCGTTGGCGGCATAAGGCCAAGTCGCCATCCGCTTTACGGCATCAATGTTGGATAGAGCGATAAGACCAAGAGCCCGGCCATGCTCCAGTTGAAGGCAATTTGCCGTCTGGGATTGGTCAGGAACCGCGCCAGTTGTTGCCCCAGCAAGGTCCAGCTGCTGACACAGGGCAGATTGATCAGGCCAAATACGGCGGCAACCACAACCACCGCCCACAGGCTTTGGTCGGGCGCATAAACCGAGATCGCGGTGAGCGCCATTGCCCAGGCCTTGGGGTTGACCCATTGAAAGGCTGCGGCCTGAAAAAACGTGAACGGACGGCCCGGGTCGTCCGTTTCTTTGATCGGGGCTGCGTTTGCAATTTTCCAAGCCAGATACAACAGGTAGGCGACGCTGACGACTTTCAGAACCGTGTAGCTGACAGGGAACGCATCAAAAATGCCCGACAGCCCGGCGCCGACGACCAGCACCATAAAGGTAAAGCCCAGCCCAATCCCCAGCATATGTGGAACGGTCCGCCGCAAACCGAAATTGGCACCGGACGCCATCAGCATCAGGTTGTTCGGCCCCGGAGTTATCGAGGAGACAAAGGCAAACAAGGCAAGTCCAAGAAGAAGGTCATAAGTCATACGCAACTTTTCGCTGCAAATGCGCCGAATGAAATTGCGTTTTGGCGAGATATCGGGAAATCTGTGCAACAAATGGCGAAACTTGATGAAACTGACCGACGAATATTGCAAGAGCTCTCTCGCGATGGCCGTATGAGCAATCTTGAACTGTCCGACAGGATCGGTTTGTCGCCCTCGGCATGCCTGCGCCGGGTTCAGGAATTGGAACGAGCGGGCGTCATTTCCGGTTATCGCGCGGTGGTGAACCCGGCGGCTGTTGGTATTGGCTTTGTCGCCTATCTGGGCGTTGGCCTCTCGGATCATTCAAAGGCGGGGCAGCAGGCCTTTGAACGTGCCGTTGCCAATGCGCCAGAGGTGGTTGAGTGCCACAACGTGACGGGCAACATAGAATATATTCTACGCATCGAATGCGCGGACTTGCCCAGCTATAAGGTGTTTCATACGGATGTCCTGGGCGCGCTGCCACAATTGGCAAAAATGACAACATATGTGGTCATTGGTGCGCCCAAGGATCAGCGTGGATAGGCGGGCCGCCAGTTGCGCGCCGGCACATTTTGCCGCAAGCTAGGGCCGTGAAACCGACGCATGAAGTTGCCAGCCTTTCAACAACACCAAGGATTTGGGGGTCAAGATGAACACTATTCTTGTCGCAACGGATTTGTCCGACAGGTCCGAACGCGCATTGCGCCGCGCGGTGACATTGGCTGAGCACAAAAAGGCCCGCCTTGTGGTGCTGAGTGTGGTCGATAAAGACCTGCCGCAAGCTATCGTCGCATCGCTGATCGAGACCAGCAAGGCGGAACTGTCACAATTCATGGACAGCATTTCAGCTCCGAGCGTAGAAATCCGTGTCGAGGCAGGAGATGTTCAAACCGCAATTCACGGTGTCGCAGATGAATTGGATGCCGACCTTATCGTTTTGGGCGTGCATCGCGCTCGCCCGTTTCTGGACATGGTTTCCGGCACGACGATGACCCGGCTGGTCAAAGGTACCCGACGGCCCGTGCTGCTTGTGCGCAACCCCGTGACCCATGACTACAAACAGATGTTGAGCGGGCTGGATTTCTCACCTGCTTGTCTGGCCGCGCTGACCTTTGCTTCAAGGCTCGTCCCCGAGGCGCAGATCACATGTTTTCACGCGGTGCATATCCCGTTTCGTGGTCTTGTTGCGCCGGGTGGTACCGCAGCCCAGTTTGATCCTTTCGTGACCGAAGCCAAAGACCGGCTGAACGCTTGGTTGCAGGAAAACGATCTCCCCGCCAACTGCACCCTGCCAGAACTCCGCGTCGGCAGCGTGACCGAGGTTTTGGCCGAGGCGTTGGCCAGTGGGGGAGTGGACGCGCTTGTGGTTGGTGCGCACACGCGATCGCGCTTTGTGCCCAACAAACTCGGCAGCTTTACCGAAGACCTGCTGCGTAACCCACCAACCGATATTCTGGTGGTGCGCGCCTGAGCCACAAAAAAGGCGCCGGAAAACTCCGGCGCCAGAACCGAACAGAGAATGGGATGCTTAGCCGCCCACGATCATCTCGGCCTGTTTGACGATGACTTCGGCCTGTTTGATCGAGGCGATGTCAACCAGGCGGCCTTTATAGACCGTGGCACCTTCGCCCTTTGCCTTTGCTTCTTCCATCGCCGCGAGGATTTCGCGGGCTTCTGCAACAGCGGCGTCGGACGGGGTGAAGACCTCGTTGGCCAAGGCGATCTGTTTGGGGTGGATGGCCCATTTGCCGACCATGCCAAGCGTTGCCGAACGGCGAGCTTGGGCAATGAAGCCTTCGTCATCGCTGAAATCGCCAAAGGGTCCGTCGACCGGCAGAACGCCGTGCGTCCGGCAGGCCGCAACAATCGCAGCCTGGGCCCAATGCCACGGATCGGACCAGTGTTTCTGACCCTCATGCAGCATGTAATAGTTTTCCTGTGTGCCACCGATGCCGGTCGTCTGCATGCCCATCGAGGCCGCGAAATCCGCAGCACCCAGGCTCATCGCTTCAAGCCGTGGCGAGCTGGCCGCAATCTCTTCGACATGGGCAATGCCCGCGGCGCTTTCGATGATGACCTCAAAGGCGATGCGTTTGGTTTTGCCCATGGCGGCTTCGGCCGCCGTGACAACCGCATCCACGGCGTAGATATCAGCTGCACATCCGACCTTGGGGATCATGATCTGGTCCAGCCGCTCGCCCGCTTGTTCGATCAGGTCGACGACGTCACGATACCAATAAGGCGTGTCGAGGCCGTTGATCCGCACCGACAGGGTTTTATTGCCCCAATCCAGCGTGTTGATGGCTTCGATCACATTGGCCCGCGCGCTTTCCTTGTCCGATGGGGCCACAGAGTCTTCGAGGTCCAGGTTGATCACATCTGCCGCGCTGGCGGCCATCTTTTCAAAGATCGCGGGGCGAGAGCCGGGGCCGAACAATTGGCAGCGGTTCGGGCGGGCCGGGGCGGCAGGTTGGATGCGAAAGCTCATGTCAGGCAGCCTTTAGGTAAGGAAATTGCGGATAAGTTCTCGCCTCGGGTATAAAATTGCGCGAGGGCCCGCAAGCGAATTTTGCAGGTGCAGCATTTTTCCTTTGCGCCAAGGCAGGCCTCTTGGTGCAAGATTTTCCTGCATTTTGTTTATTCAGCGCACGATTATTGCAAAAAATGAATCTTCGATGATCAGGTTTGCGACACATGCGCAGGCAGATTTGCATAACATACCGCGGGAATCACAGGAGGCTGCCGTCATGATCCAAACACCCTATCTTCTTTTCCTCGGCGATGCGCCGGACCAGCTTGCCGGAAAGGTTGCGCAGGGCATCGTTGATTGGCGTCCCGAGAACGCCGTCGGTCAGTTCCGTCTGCCCGGGTGCAAGGCGGATATGGGTGTGGCCGACATGACCTTGGAAGAAGGTTTGGCGGCCGGTGCTAAAACGCTTGTCATCGGGGTTGCCAATCGGGGCGGTGTGATTTCAGCGGAATGGAAATCGGTCCTCGTTGAAGCGCTGCAGCTGGGATACGACCTGGCGGCGGGCCTGCACAACTTGCTGCGGGATGAGCCGGAACTGGTGGCGGCGGCCGAGGTGAACGGTCGGACCTTGCATGACGTGCGGGTGCCTTCCGTGGCCTATCCGATTGCCAACGGTAAGAAGCGGTCTGGCAAGCGTGTCTTGGCGATCGGTACCGATTGTTCATGCGGCAAGATGTATACGACGATGTCGATGGACGCCGAAATGCAGAAACGGAACATGAAAACCGATTTCTGCGCGACCGGTCAAACCGGCATTTTGATCACCGGCAAAGGCGTGCCGCTGGATGCGGTGATCGCAGATTTCATGGCCGGTGCGGTCGAGTACCTGACGCCGGATGCGGACGAGGATCACTGGTACCATATCGAGGGGCAGGGGAGCCTGTATCACGTGTCCTATTCCGGTGTGACCATGGCCCTGATCCATGGCGGCCAGCCAGATGCGCTGATCCTATGTCACGAGCCGACCCGGACCCACATGCGCGGCCTGCCGGAATACAGCCTGCCGTCGTTGGAACAGCTGCGGGATACGGCGCTGCCGCTGGCGCGGATTGCCAACCCGGATGCACAGATCGTCGGCGTATCGGTCAACACCAAGGCGTTGAGCGATGAAGACGCCAAAGCGTGCCTGGCGGAAATCGAAGAGCGCCTAGGCCTGCCGGCCACCGATCCGTTCCGTTATGGTGCGGGCAAGCTGGTGGATGCATTGCTCGCGATGTAAGCGTGCCGTGGCTTCCGTCGGACGCCTCCGGCGGGAGTATTTTCAAGAGAAGAAGGGTGCTGAACCCGTGAGCGGAGACCACCATGCAGATTGATGTGAGCCGTGATGTGTTTCCTTTGGCGCAGGTTTTTACCATCGCCCGAGGGTCGCGGACCGAGGCGCATGTTCTGAAGGTGCGGGTCACGGATGGCGCGTATCGCGGGTGGGGCGAATGTGTACCCTATGCCCGGTATGGCGAAACGCTGGACAGTGTAGCCGAAGAGATTGCCGGGTTGCCGGGTGATGTGACCCGTGCGTCACTGCAAGATCTTTTGCCACCCGGTGCCGCGCGCAACGCTGTCGATTGCGCGCTTTGGGATCTGGAATGCAAACGGGCAGGCCAGCGCGCCTGGGATCTGGTGGGGATGGCGCCACCTGTGCCCCAGATCACGGCCTACACCTTGTCGCTCGACAACCCAGAGGCGATGCGAGAACAAGCGGCTGCACATGCGTTTCGGCCACTGTTAAAAATCAAGCTGGGTACGCCGGACGACATGCCCCGACTGGAAGCCGTGCGGGCCGGGGCGCCAAACGCGCGGATCATCATTGATGCCAATGAAGGATGGAGCGCGGAGGTTTACGCGGACCTTGCCCCGCATTTGGTTCGATTGGGTGTTGAGTTGGTGGAACAGCCGCTGCCAGCTGGAGAGGATGATGCGTTGATCGGCCTGCCGCGTCCGGTGCCTGTGTGTGCCGATGAAAGCTGCCACGACCGCGCAAACCTGCCCGGGTTGAAGGGCAAGTATGACATCGTCAACATCAAGCTCGACAAGACTGGGGGGCTGACCGAAGCGCTGGCGTTGAAAGACGCGGCGCGCGCGGAAGGCTATCAGGTCTTTATCGGCTGCATGGTGGGCAGTTCTTTGGCGATGGCGCCTGCGACACTCTTGGCTCAGGGTGCCGAGGTTGTGGACCTTGACGGCCCGCTGCTTCTGGCCGAAGACCGGGATAACGCTTTGACATTTGATGCCGCGGGTATTCATCCGCCCGTTGCGGCCCTTTGGGGATAGGAGACACGAGATGCGGACCGTCTATGTAAATGGCAGCTACCTGCCGGAAAACGAGGCCATGATCTCGATCTTTGACCGGGGGTTCCTGATGGCCGACGGTGTCTATGAGGTGACTTCGGTCCTCGACGGCAAGCTGATCGACTTTGACGGTCACGCGGTGCGGTTGGAACGCTCGCTCAGCGAGTTGGACATGGCGAACCCGGTGACAAAGGACGACTTGCTGGAAATACACCGCGAGTTGGTCCGCCTGAACGGGATCGAAGAAGGTCTGGTGTACCTTCAAATCACCCGCGGGGCCCCGGCTGATCGCAACTTTGCGTTTCCTGACCCTGATGAGACCCCGGCAACTATCGTGCTCTTCACCCAAAACAAGCCCGGGCTGGCCGAGAGCCCGGCGGCGAAAAAGGGGATGAAGGTCATCAGCATCGAGGACGTCCGTTGGGGACGGCGCGACATCAAGACGGTGCAGCTGCTTTATCCGTCGATGGGCAAGATGATGGCCAAGAAAGCCGGTGCCGATGATGCATGGATGATCCAGGACGGGCATGTGACCGAGGGCACATCGAACAACGCCTATATCGTCAAAGGCGGCAAGATCATCACCCGTCCGCGGTCCAACGACATTTTGCACGGGATCACGCGGGCCGCTGTTTTGCGCTTTGCCGAAGAGGCGCAGATGGAAGTCGAAGAGCGGCTGTTCACGATCGACGAAGCCAAGGAAGCGGATGAAGCGTTTATCACCTCGGCCAGCACGTTCGTAATGCCCGTGGTCGAGATCGATGGTGTGACCTTGGGCGATGGAACGCCGGGCAAAGTTGCACCGCGCCTGCGCGAGATCTATCTGGATGAAAGCCGTAAAGCGGCGATCTGACCTCACAACTTGCGCGCGTAACGCTTTGCGGGCATGCTGAGGCCGGTTTTTCGGCATTGGGCGTGGCTGCAATGCGCAGGTATTTGATTTGGATCCTTTGTGGTGCGGCCTTGGGGTTGCTGGTTGCGGTTTTGATGCCGTCAGAGGTGGTGCGCTCATTCTCTGATAGCGCCAGTGGTCCGGTTTATCCGTTGCCAGATGACGGCGCGGATCATGCAACCGAAGAAAGCGTCGAACAGTCCTGGCCGGATGGGTATGTGCCGCTTCGGCTGCCGGTGAGCGTATCTTCGAATCTGGTGCCGTTTTTGCAGCCCGGTGATCAGATTTCTTTGTCGGTAGCTGTTATCGGGTCGGATGGAACCGCCTTGCCGCCGGTTCTCGTCGGTTCGGCGATCCTGTCGGAAGAGGCTTGGCGCTGGGCGCGGACCAACGAAAGGTCGGCCGAGTACCTGCCGCGGATGTATGGGCGTGTCACGCTTTACGTGCCGCTTGAAGAGGCCCAGAACCTGCGCACGACAGCGGGGCAATCGGGCTTGGTGATTGGGCTGGCCGATGGGGTCTACCTGGACAGTTTGGACGCCGTGGCAGCGCTGAACACCGGCGATGACAACTATCCGCCGGCCGGTTCCTGTTTCGTCTCGCGGCGGGGAGCTGAGGGGGTCGAAACGATCGTACTGCCTTGCCCCGAAGCGGGCGCCGCGACTGTAGATCCGGTGTCCCGCATTCTCGACCAGCTGCAGTCTGCGGATCTGGCGTTCAATCGTCCTGAAAGCATGAAGATTGGCACCACGACGGTAATCGAGTTGGTGTTATCGCCACAGGAGGTGTCCGCGCTATCGGACCTGCCCGCAGATGCGCCGGTCGAGGAGCAGGCGGACGCGGTCGGGTTGTCCCAAGCGCGCGAGGGGACGCCGCGCGTGGTGCAGGGAGTTGATTACGCTTTGCGCATGCAGGCCGAGCTGTCAGGATCGGATTTTGAGATCAGCCCGAGCGGGCCAGAGGAAAAGACGGTTTTGCCGAACCGGTCTGTGCGTTGGGTGTGGTCGGTTGAGCCGACGGAACCAGGACCGGAACGGGTTCTGACCCTGTCCTTGTCGGCGCTGGTGTCGCAGGGCGACACGGATTTGCCGCCGGTGCAGATCGAAACCTTCACCGAAACGATCAATGTGGAAATCTCGGGCTGGGACCGGGTGGTGGCCTTGTCCCAAGAGATCAGCGCGGTGCACACGATGGTGGCGGGTGTCGGCGCGACCCTGTTTGGCATTGTTGCGTGGCTGTGGTCACGCCGCCGCAAAGAGCCAAAGCCAGAACCAGATCCGCTTGAAGTGATCGTGACCCATCGGGTCGATGATGATCAGGCCGACTGACCCTTGTCGGTGACGTTTTCGGCAAAGGATTTGTCAAAGGCGGTTTTTTGTTCGGCCGTGGCGTCGGTTTGATAGTTCGCCTTCCATTCCGCCATCGTCATCCCATAGAACGCCTCACGGCCTTCATCCTTGCTCATTTCAATGCCGCGTTCGTTGGCGGCTTCCTGATACCAGCGGCTCAGGCAATTCCGGCAGAACCCAGCGAGGTTCATCATGTCGATATTCTGCACATCGGTCCGCTCTTGCATCAGAAGTTCGCGCAGGCGGCGGAATGCGGCGGCTTCAAGCTCGATTTGTGTTTGTTGGTCCATAGGGGCCTCCGGGAAAACTGTTTCCACACATGTAGCGTGGCCGACCGGGGATGTCACCGTTCGGCTTCGGCCAGCGATGCGGGCAAAAGCGGTGCCAGCTTTTCAGCCCAGGCATTTTGGCCGGTGGCATCCGCAATCAGGTCGTTGCGCAGTTCGATCAGTGTGTTGTGACGCCCCGGTGCGATGGCGTGGGTATCAACCGAATCTCCGGGAAGGTGGCCCAGATAAGGTTGGTTGTCGCCAACTGTCAGTGTGCTGTCTTGCCGAAGATTATGGATCAGCGGGTCGGACAGTCGACGATCCGAGGCGGACAGGATGCCTATCTGCCAAGGCCGCGGGGGACGCCCGCGCAATTGCGGCGTGAAACTGTGGATCGACACCATAACTGTGTCTGGCTGCATGGCGGCGCGTTCGGCGAGCGCGGCGTGAAACGGGCGATAGCACAGGTCGAGCCGTCGGTTCAGCTCTGCCGCATCGGCGGACCGATTGGCCGGGATGATGGACCCGTCATACAGCTTCATCAGCAGGGTCGGATCGTCAATGCCCCGATTGGGATCGATGACGAGCCGCGAAAAGTTCGCACCGATAGCAGGGGCGCCCAAAAGATCAGCGAGCCGTTGTGCGACACCCCAAGCGCCAATGTCATAGGCAATATGGCGTTCCATGTCGTCCGCCGGTAGCCCCAGATCGCCATTGGCTATGTCCATCGGCACCTGATTGGTGGCATGTTCACAAGTGATCAGCCACCGCGAGCGGCGATCCTGTCCGTGCAAAAGATATGGGGAATATGTCATGCGCCTGTGATCTCTTTATTTGCAGACTTAGAACAGTTGCCCGATAAAGGGAAATAGGCCATGAGGCGGTCAGCAGTGTTTGCGCTAACGCAAGCAAAAAGTGCATAAAGGAGTGCGTCGAGATGCGTCGCCAGCGCAAAGTGAAAATCGTGGCCACATTGGGCCCGGCATCCAGCAGTTACGACGTTATCCGCGGATTGCACGAAGCCGGTGCGGATGTTTTCCGTCTGAACATGAGCCACGGCAGTCATGACGAAATCGCCGAACGGCATCGGATAATTCGCCAAATTGAAAAAGATCTGGACAGCCCGATTGCCATTCTAGCGGATTTGCAGGGACCGAAACTGCGTGTGGGCACGTTCAAGAACGGGGCCGAAAACTTGGTGGATGGTGCAAGCTTTCGGTTAGACCTCGATCCAGAAGAAGGCGACATCAACCGGGTATGCCTGCCGCATAAAGAGATTTTTGATGCGCTCAAACCCGGCGCGCGGCTGCTGGTCAATGACGGTAAAATCCGGCTGAAGGTGACCGAATGCGGCGAAGATTTCGCGGATTGCGAAGTCATCGCGGGCGGGACGATTTCGAACCGCAAAGGCGTAAATGTCCCGGATGTGATCCTGCCGCTCGCGGCCTTGTCGGACAAAGACCGCAAAGACCTCGAATTTGTCTGCAACCTCGGTGTCGACTGGCTCGCACTTTCCTTTGTTCAGCGTCCGGCGGATGTTTACGAGGCGCGCGGTCTTGCAGATGGCCGGGCGGCCATCTTGTCCAAGATCGAAAAGCCTGCCGCCATCGACAATTTCGACGAAATCCTCGATGCCTCGGACGGCATCATGGTGGCCCGCGGCGATCTGGGGGTCGAACTGCCCGTCCATGCCGTCCCCCCGATCCAGAAGCGGCTGGTGCGCAAGTGCCGTGCAGCGGCCAAGCCCGTTATCGTTGCGACCCAAATGCTGGAAAGCATGATTGAAAGCCCGATGCCAACGCGCGCCGAAGTGTCGGATGTCGCAACCTCAATTTATGAGGGCACAGACGCCATCATGCTGAGCGCGGAAAGCGCGGCGGGACAGTTTCCAATCGAAGCGGTCACAACGATGGACAACGTGGCCATCGAGGTTGAGGCCGACCCGACCTATAGCCAGATTATTGCGGCCTCTCGCGGGGGTCGCCAATCGGGCGTTGCCGATGGCATCGTTGCTGCGGCGCGTGAGATTGCCGAAACGACAGATGTCAAAGCCATCTGTTGTTTCACGCAGAGCGGCACGACCGCCCGGTTGATTGCGCGCGAACGTCCCAGTGTTCCGATCATCGCTTTGACCAACATGCGCGACACGGCGCGTCAGCTGGCGCTTAGCTGGGGCACCTATTGCGTGATGACCGGCGGCACGTTGGAGCGGTTCAAGATGGCGGTTGTAAATGCGGCCCGCGCGGCCCGTTCAGGCGGGTTTGCTGTTGAAACGGATCAGATTGTTGTCACCGCCGGTGTGCCCTTCAACATTCCGGGGACAACAAACATTCTGCGCGTGACCCCTTGTGATGAAAGATTGATCTACTCGACCGATCCGGGCTAATCGCTGGGCAACGCAACGGCGGAGGCATAGCATGGACTCGGATATGGCGCTTGTTCTGGGTACGGTCGTTGCGAGTTTTGCTATTTCATCGATCCTGACGGCCTGGGCTGACAAGCGACTGTCATTGTGGAACGCCATACCGCTGCTGATTGCCGGTGGGTTGATGTATTATGCCAATTGGCTTGTGCCCGAGGGGTTGAGCCTTGCGGATATCCCGGACGCGTTTTACCAGGTCATTGGCCGCATCTTCTGACAAGAAACCGCTTGCAAGGTTTGGCGTTTCCGCGTAAATGCGCGCTCTGTTTGTGTGGCCGGCCAAAATGGCATGCCGAGTCGCACGGTAAACCGACCCAAAAGCAGGAGACGGAAATGCCTAAGATGAAGACCAAGTCGAGCGCCAAAAAGCGCTTCAAGGTGACTGCGACCGGTAAGGTCATGTCGGCACAGGCCGGTAAGCGTCACGGTATGATCAAGCGTACCAAGAAATTCATTCGTGATGCCCGTGGCACCACAACCCTGTCCGCCCCCGACGCAAAGATCGTCAAGGGCTACATGCCCTACGACCGCTAAGAGGAGATATAGAATATGTCCCGCGTTAAAGGTGGAACCGTAACCCACGCCCGTCACAAGAAAATCATCAAGTCGGCAAAAGGCTATTATGGCCGTCGCAAAAGCAACTTCAAAGTTGCAACGCAGGCTGTCGACAAGGCGAACCAATACGCAACACGCGACCGTAAGCAGCGCAAGCGTAATTTCCGCGCGCTGTGGATTCAGCGGATCAACGCCGCCGTGCGCAGCCACGATGAAGCACTGACATACAGCCGCTTTATCAACGGTCTGAACCTGGCCGGTATCGAAGTGGACCGCAAGGTTCTGGCCGATCTGGCCGTCCAGGAACCAGAAGCATTTGGTGCCATTGTCGCCAAAGCACAGGCTGCCTTGGCCGCGTAAGCGAGTACCGGAAAAAAACAAAAAGCCCCGCGCATCGCGCGGGGTTTTTTGTTTGGGTTTTCTCCGCAGCATGCGGAGGCTTCAAACGCTTATAGCATCGTCGGGCAAGACCTTTGAGCCTGTTTACCGCCGATATGGTGCGGGTTCAGAATCAAGTGCCATGTCGGGGCATAACCGGGGGCTTGCGCCTTGGTATACGAACACCCCGAAGGCGTCGTGCACCATTGTCCTGTGTAACCCGCCGGCGGTTTCGGAGAGGCCTTGGCCGTTCCGCTTGCCGAAGTCGCACCACTCGAAATGCCGGTCATTGACAGGGCAAGCACGAGCGTGAGCGCCAGTTTCTTCATTTCAATACTCCTACGTTTGGCTTGTTTGGGGCCTATTCGGGCCCAACTGGTGCGTTAAAAAACAGGAAGACAAAGCATTATCAGAGCATGATTGGGGCGATTCCGTGTCCCTTCGTTCGGGTTTTATCTGAATGCATATCATCGGGCGTCGCGCCCTGCCGTGTAATCAAAGCGCCGCGAGACCGCGCAGATACCTTGCATTCGCGTGGCGCTGCCGATAGCACGGCCAAAGCACGTTTCAGGAGGCCGGGATGGACGATCTCAAAGCCAAGTATCTAACCCAAATCGCGGATGCGGCGGATGAAGCCGCGCTGGAAGCCATTCGTGTCGCCGCCGTTGGCAAAAAGGGCGAAGTGGCGCTGAAGATGCGCGAGCTGGGCAAGATGACCCCGGAAGAGCGGCAAGTGGCCGGGCCTGCCCTGAACGCATTGAAAGACGAGATCAACTCGGCGCTGGCCGCCAAGAAACAAGGGCTTGCCGATGCCGCATTGGATGCGCGTTTGCGGTCCGAATGGCTGGACGTCACGTTGCCCAGCCGGACCCGTCGTGTCGGCACGTTGCACCCGATCAGCCAAGTCAGCGAAGAGGTCACGGCGATTTTTGCCGAGCTTGGTTTCTCGGTCGCAGAAGGGCCGCGGATCGATACCGACTGGTACAACTTTGATGCGCTGAACATCCCGGGCCACCACCCGGCGCGGGCGGAAATGGACACGTTCTATATGCACCGGGCAGAGGGCGACAATCGCCCGCCGCATGTTCTGCGGACGCATACCTCGCCGGTGCAGATCCGGTCGATGGAAAAGATGGGTGCGCCGTTGCGTATCATCTGTCCCGGCGGCGTGTATCGTGCGGATTATGACCAGACCCACACGCCGATGTTCCATCAGGTCGAGGGGCTGGCTATCGACACGGATATTTCCATGGCGAACCTGAAGTGGGTTCTGGAAGAATTTGTAAAAGCCTTCTTTGAAGTCGACGACGTGGAATTGCACTTTCGGGCGTCCCACTTCCCCTTCACTGAGCCTTCGGCAGAGGTGGATATCCGTTGTTCTTGGGAGGGTGGCACGCTGAAGATTGGCGAAGGCGATGACTGGTTGGAGATTCTGGGCAGTGGCATGGTGCACCCCAAGGTTCTGCAAGCTGGCGGGATCGATCCGGAGGTCTATCAGGGCTTTGCCTTTGGCATGGGGATCGACCGGATCGCGATGCTGAAATACGGCATCCCGGATCTGCGCGCCTTCTTTGACAGCGATTTACGCTGGCTGCGGCACTATGGGTTTGCCGCGCTGGACATGCCCAACCTGCATGGTGGGCTGAGCCGCTGAACCCGCGCGCCGGCGTTTCTGTTCTGCTTTAGGACAGGGCAACAGTGTTGTGATGTGACACGCGGTAAAACCCGGGTAGGGTCGCGCTATGCGATTGACCTTTATCCTCTTTATGCTGTGCCTTCCGCTCCGGGTTTGGGCCGAACCTTGCCATGATCAGATTGCCTGTCCTTTGGGTGACCGGTCTTATCATGTTCTGGAACCGGACGGGTGGGACGGGGTCAGCCCCTTGCCGGTGATGTTGCATTTCCACGGCTGGGCGCGGCAGGGCGATCTGGTGGTGCGGCATACGCGGATTGCGGGACATACGCGGTTGCGCGGTGTCTTGTTGCTGGCTCCGAACGGGCGGAACAAGACGTGGAATTTCTGGAACCCGGACAGTGCGGATTTGCGATTTGCCGCAGCCGTGATCGAGGATGTAGCGACGCGCTATCCGATTGATCGCGACCGCATTTACATCTCGGGCTATTCTTTTGGGTCGGCCATGGCGTGGCGCTATGCCTGTCAAAACGGCGACGGGGTGGCAGCGCTTTTGGCGGTCGCGGGCACGCTCCGCCAAGATGAAGCGTGTCCGCAGGCGCCAGTCGAGGTGCGGCATGTGCACGGGCTTGCCGATACGGTGATGGATTTCCCGATGGGGCCAGACGGGGATGTGACCTATCCCGTGGCACTTTGGCGGGACATCTACGGGTGTGGTGCCGGAACGCCGGGTGGCTCTTGGCAAGTGGTGCCATTTCTGGAGCTGGAGCGCACGGAATGGACCGGTTGCGCAAACGGCGGGCCGGTGACTTTGGATCTGCATCCGGGGGGCCATTTCATCCCGCATGGCTGGATCGGTCGGCAGCTGGATCAATTGCTGGGCTTGCCAGAGACATATCCCTGATCGGGGCGCCGGTCGGACGCTCTTGCGTCCCTGTGGGGCCGCAATTCGCCCCGCCCGCCGTCCCATGGGCGTTGCAACGCTTGCACAGCGTCGCTTTCTTTGCCATTGGCACGGGGATGATTGCGCGCGAGGGCTGAGCCGATGAAATTCACGCTTTCCTGGTTGAAAGACCATCTTGATACCGATGCGTCGGTGGATGAGATCACCTATGCTCTGACCGATTTGGGTTTGGAAGTGGAAGGGGTTGAAAACCCTGCGGAAAGCTTGCGCGCCTTTACCATCGGCAAGGTGCTGCATGCCGAAAAGCACCCGGATGCGGATAAGCTCAAGGTTTGTCAGGTGATGACGGATGAGGGCGAGACCCAGATCATCTGTGGCGCCCCGAATGCGCGGGCCGGCATCACGGTGGTGATCGCAAAGCCCGGAGTTTACGTGCCGGGCATTGATACAACGATCGGGGTTGGCAAGATCCGCGGCATCGAGAGCTTTGGCATGATGTGTTCCGAGCGCGAGACGGAGCTGAGCGACGAACATGACGGCATCATCGAGTTGCCGTCCGGCGAAGTGGGTGAGCTGATTGTGGACTGGTTGGCCGCCAACGATCCGGCCAAGGTGGACCCGGTGATCGAGATTGCCATTACGCCCAACCGCCCGGACGCGCTGGGTGTCGAAGGCATTGCGCGGGATCTGGCAGCGCGGGGCCTTGGCACGCTGAAGGCCAAAGATCTGCCATTTATCGAAGGCGCAGGGCTATGCCCCATCGCGGTCACGATTGATGCCGATACGCTGGATGGGTGCCCGGTCTTTGCCGGGCGTGTGATCCGCGGGGTCAAGAACGGGCCCAGCCCGCAGTGGTTGCAGGACCGGTTGCGTGCCATCGGGTTGCGGCCCATTTCGGCGCTGGTTGATATTACGAACTTTTTCACCTTTGACCGGAACCGGCCCTTGCACGTCTTTGACGCGGACAAGGTCGCGGGGCCCTTGCGTGTGCATCGAGCCGTTGGGGGCGAGAAGATCACCGCGCTGGATGATAAAGAGTATACATTCGGATCTGGCATGATCGCCATTTCAGACGAAAACGGACCGGAGAGCATTGCCGGGATCATGGGCGGTGCCGAAACCGGCGTGACCGAAGAGACGGTCAATGTCTTTGTCGAAAGCGCGTTCTGGGATTTCATTCAGATCGCCAAAGCCGGGCGGGCGTTGAAGATCAATTCAGATGCTCGGTACCGCTTTGAACGTGGCGTTGACCCAGAGTTCACTGTTCCCGGTCTGCATCTGGCGACCGAGATGATCCTGGACCTGTGTGGTGGTGAAGCATCCGAAGTGGTGATCGCCGGCGATGTTCCGAACCATGCGCGGGCCTACAAACTGGACCCGGAGCGTGTGCAATCGCTGGTCGGGATGGTCATCCCGGAAAGCGAGCAACGTCAGACTTTGACACGGCTGGGGTTCCGGTTGGATGGCAACATGGCCTATGTGCCCAGTTGGCGTCCGGACGTGCAGGGCGAAGCGGACCTAGTCGAGGAAGTGGCGCGGATTGCCTCTTTGACGGGTCTGAATGGCACGCCCTTGCCCCGTCTGACACCCGGCATCCCCAAAGCGGTGATGACCCCGATGCAGCGTCGCGAACAGGCGGCGCGCCGCACCTGTGCGGCCGTGGGCTACAATGAATGCGTCACCTATTCCTTCATTGATCAGGGAACGGCCGCGCTGTTCGGCGGTGGCGCTGACGCGACCATGTTGGAAAACCCGATCAGTTCCGAGATGAGCCATATGCGGCCCGCCCTATTGCCGGGGCTGTTGCAGGCGGCGGCACGGAACCAGGCGCGCGGGTACATGGATTTGGCCTTGTTCGAGGTTGGCCCGGCCTTTCACGGCGGTGAACCGGGCGAACAGCATCTTTTGGTGAGTGGTCTGTTGATCGGA
Source organism: Paracoccaceae bacterium (assembly GCA_965198725.1). GTDB lineage: Bacteria > Pseudomonadota > Alphaproteobacteria > Rhodobacterales > Rhodobacteraceae > CBDAPX01. The sequence goes on along the minus strand of CBDAPX010000001.1, from coordinate 342,425 downwards.
CAGACAGGCCCCAAGGATGTCCATGGCGCGGCGCGGGGCGTCGACCTCTTTGACGTCAAGGCGGATGCCGAGGCGGTTCTGGCGGCCATCGGGGCACCATCGAAGGTTCAGATTTTGCGCGGTGCGCAAGATTGGTGGCATCCGGGGCGGCACGGCAAAATCTGCCTTGGCCCGAAAAAGGTACTGGGCATTTTCGGCGAATTGCATCCCCGGGTTCTGCAGGCCATGGATATCAAGGGGCCGGCGATGGCCTTTACCATCTGGCCCGAAGAGGTGCCGTTGCCGCGCAAGTCGGGCGCGACCAGGTCAGCGCTGGAACTGCGCGATCTGCAAGCGGTTGAACGCGATTTTGCCTTCGTGGTCGATCAATCCGTTGAGGCGCTGACACTGGTCAACGCGGCGGCCGGGGCTGATAAGGCCCTGATCGAAAATGTCCGCGTGTTTGACGAGTTTGTGGGCGGCAGCCTGGGGGATGGACAGAAATCACTGGCGATCACCGTGCGCCTACAGCCTAAGGAAAAGACGCTGACCGAAAAGGATATCGAGGCGGTCGGCGCCAAGATCGTCGAAAAGGTGACCAAAGCAACCGGCGGCACGCTGCGCGGTTGATCTTGAATTATGATCCCGCCCGCGTAGGTCTGTCCCTACGCGGGACAGGTACGCCCGCTTTGGCGGTTGGGAGGCTGACATGACGTTGAACGTGTATCTATCCGGAGAAATCCACACCGACTGGCGCGAACAGATCATCGCCGGTGCGGAAGGATTGGATGTCCGGTTCAACAGTCCTGTGACCGACCATGCCGCCAGCGATGATTGCGGTGTTGCGATCCTAGGGGGCGAGCCCAACAAGTACTGGCACGATCACAAGGGGGCGATGGTCAACGCCATCCGGACGCGCAAGGGTCTGGAAGACGCCGATATCGTCGTTGTGCGCTTTGGCGAAAAGTACAAACAGTGGAACGCCGCTTTTGACGCCGGTTATGCGGCGGCTTTGGGCAAATCGCTGATTATTCTGCACGGACCAGAGCATGCGCATGCGCTCAAAGAGGTTGACGCTGCGGCACTTGCGGTTGCTGAAAACCCGTCGCAAGTGGTTGATATCCTGAAATATGTTCAGACCGGCATTTTGCCAGGCTAATCCGTTTGGATTTAACCTCTCACTAATGGGAGGACATACATGACCTATGATTACGTGGTTGTCGGCGGCGGCTCTGTCGGCTGTGTTATGGCCGCGCGGCTGAGCGAGGACGCCAGTGTTTCGGTCTGTTTGATCGAGGCGGGAGGGCGCGGTGACAGCATGTTTGTCCGTGCCCCCGCCTTGGTGGCCGCGATGATCCGCGGCAACCCGAGGATCAACAATTGGGCATTTGAAACGGAACCACAGCCGGAACTGAACGGGCGCAGGGGGTTTCAACCGCGCGGCAAGACACTCGGTGGGTCAAGCGCGATCAACGCGATGCTATATGTGCGAGGCCATCCGTCAGATTATGACGATTGGGCCAATATGGGCGCCGAGGGTTGGGATTGGCAAAGCGTCCTGCCATGGTTCCGCCGCTCCGAGGGCCAAGAGCATGGCGAGGATGCTCTGTATGGGGCAGGTGGGCCGCTGCAGGTGGCCGATCAATCAGAGCCGCGCGCGATCAGCCATGCTTTTGTCGAGGCTGGCGCGCAGCAGCAGATCCGGCGCAATGACGATTTCAACGGGCCGGATCAGGAAGGTGTGGGGCTGTATCAGGTTACCCAGTTCCACGATGGTGACAGAAAAGGCGAACGCTGTTCGGCGGCGGCGGCCTATCTTGATGAAACGATAAAGGCGCGCGGCAATCTGACCATCTTGACCAAGGCCATGGCGCATAAGGTGATTTTTGACGACGGGCGCGCAACGGGCGTCGAAATCCGCCACGCCGGGCAGGTCAAAACCATCTCTGCCGGTCGAGAGGTTATTCTGAGCGCAGGCGCGTTTGGTTCTCCGCAATTGTTGCAGTTGTCCGGGATTGGCGAAGCGGATGCGTTGGCCGAACATGGCATTCCCGTTGTCAAAGACTTACCGGGTGTTGGAAAGAACTTGCAGGACCACCTTGATTACGTCCTGTCCTATAAGTCCAAGCGGAAAGACACCGTCGGGCTAAGCCTGAGCGGCGGCGCACTGTTGGGCGGGCAGGCGATGCGGTGGTTCAAGGATGGCAGCGGTATGTTCGCCTCGCCGATGGCCGAAGGGGGCGGGTTCCTGAAATCCTCGCCAAGTCTGGACCGACCAGACCTGCAATTGCATTTCGTGATCGGTATTGTCGACGACCACATGCGCAAAATCCATCTGGGGTTTGGCTATTCCTGTCATGTCTGCGTGCTGCGGCCCCATTCGCGGGGGACTGTTGGGCTGAACAGTCCGGACCCGGCAAAGCCGCCCCGGATTGATCCGGGCTATTTGACGGACCGGCGCGATCTGGAGCTTTTGATGAAAGGCGCCCGCCAGATGGAAGACATCCTGACCGCGCAGCCGTTAGAGCCGTGGCGTGGTCAGCAACTCTATGCCCATGATGGCAGCGATGCCGCGTTAGAGGCGGATATCCGGGCCCGTGCCGATACGATTTACCATCCCGTGGGAACATGTCGGATGGGGAAAGACGAAATGTCGGTGACTGATCCGTCGGGCCGGGTGTATGGCGTGACCGGATTGCGCGTCGTGGATGCGTCGCTGATGCCCACATTGATCGGTGGAAATACGAACGCCCCCGTGATCATGATGGCCGAAAAAATCGCAGATGAAATGCGCGCCGCCTGATACGGCGCGCATTTGCTTACCCGCGTGCCGGGATTTGGCGGCCTTTTTCGACAGCGGGCCGGGACATGAAGCGGTCCAGATAGGCCACTGTGTTCTTGTGGTCTTCCCAGCCGATTGCATCCCGGACACCGTAAAAGTCCAACGCACCGATCCACGGTGCAATCGCGATGTCGGCGATGGAAAACTCTCCGGCGATCCAATCTTTTCCGGTCAGCTCTTTTTCAACCACTGCCAGCAATCGCTTGGCTTCGCCCATATAACGTTCGCGCGGACGCGGGTCTTCGATCTCTGCGCCGGCGAATTTGAAGAAAAAGCCCATCTGGCCAAACATCGGGCCAACACCGCCCATCTGGAACATCAGCCACTGGATAATGTGGGCTTTTTCACTGGCCGTTGTCCCGATCAGTTTGCCGGTCTTTTCAGCCAGATAAATCAGGATAGCGCCGCTTTCGAATAGCCCGATGGGCCCATCGGGCCCATTAGGGTCAATGATGGCTGGGATCTTGTTGTTTGGGTTCAGGGACAGGAATTCCGGGCTTTTGACATCCGCATCGGCCAACCTGACAAGATGTGGTTCATAGTCCAGACCCAGTTCTTCAAGCGCGATAGACGCTTTGACACCGTTTGGGGTCGGGAAAGAGTACAGCTGAATAATGTCAGGGTTCTGAGCTGGCCATTTCTGGGTGATCGGGAATGTGCTGAGGTCTGCCATATCGTGTCCTTTGTGAGTTCCGCTTCAACATAGGTATCGACCGGTCAATCACATACGACATTTATGCGCAAAAATTCACCTTGCTTGCGCGGTGGTGTGAAGTTGGTAAAGCTACGATCAAACAACACGACATAAAGAGGGACCAATGGACGTAGATGTATCGCAGCAAGTGAGTGTGTTGCTGCCATTATTGATGAGTGCGCTCAAAGCCTTGGTGGTTTTGATCGTGGGTTGGACGGTGGCCGGTTGGGCGGGGCGCATTGCACGCAAACGCGTGAATGCGACGCCGCAAATCGACCCGACCGTTGGCAACTTTTTGGCCAGTATTGTCCGCTGGGCCATCCTGTTGGTCGTTCTGATCGCAGTACTCGGGATTTTCGGGATCGAGGCAACCAGCCTTGTGGCTGTTTTGGGTGCGGCTTCGCTGGCCATTGGTTTGGCGTTGCAAGGCACGCTCAGCGATTTGGCTGCTGGCATGATGTTGATCATCTTCCGCCCCTACAAACTGGGTCAGTTTGTGGATATCGGCGGCACCGCGGGGACTGTTAAAGACATCAACCTCTTCGTCACAGAGTTGGCGACGCCCGACAATGTACAGATCATTGTACCCAATGGCCAAGCTTGGGGATCGGTGATCACGAACTTTTCGGCACATGACACCCGTCGCGTCGATCTGGTGTTCGGGATTGACTATGGTGATGATGCCGATGCGGCGATGAAGATCATCTCGGATCTGGCCAATGCGGATGCACGCGTTTTGAAAGACCCTGAATCCTGGGTGCGGGTGACCAACCTCGGCGACAGTTCGGTCGATATCACGGCGCGTATCTGGTGCAACGCCGCCGATTATTGGGACCTGAAATTCGACATGACCAAGTCGGTCAAAGAGGCCTTTGACAAAGGCGGCGTATCCATCCCGTACCCGCACACGGTCGAAATTCAAAAAGCCGGATAACAGGTTTGGTAAGGGCGCCGATACGGCGCCCTTTCTTATTTCTTGAGGGCGAGGCTGGGCGACAGAACGTCGATCCCCAACGCCTTGCCCACCGCATAGTTGGTCAGCGACCGGCATGCACGTTCAGCCCGTTCAAAAGATGCGCATCGTCGGTACAGGCCTGCCGCCATCCCTTGTCGGCCAGCGCCAGCATATAGGGCATTGTCGCGTTCCCCAGCGCCAGCGTTGAGGTCCGCGCAACAGCACCGGGCATGTTGGCCACGCAGTAATGCATGATGCCATCCACGTCATAGATCGGATCCTCATGGGTTGTGGCGCGCGAGGTTTCGAAACAGCCGCCTTGGTCGATGGCCACATCGACAATCGCCGCGCCTGGTTTCATATCCGACAGCTGTGCGCGGGTGACCAGCTTGGGCGCTGCCGCCCCCGGGATCAGTACCGCGCCGATCACGAGATCGGCTTGGTTCACCAGTTCTGCTGTGGCCGCGACAGAGGCATAGCGCGTTTTGAACTGACCGCCAAAGACGTCGTCCAGATACCGCATCCGGGGCAAAGAGCGGTCGAGAACGGTGACATCGGCCCCCATGCCAGCGGCCACTTTCGCGGCCTGCGTGCCAACAACACCGCCGCCGATGACGGTGACCTGCGCGGGGCCGACACCCGGCACGCCGCCCATCAGGACGCCGCGCCCGCCATTGGCCTTTTGCAAGGTCCACGCGCCAACCTGCGGGGCCAGTCGCCCGGCAACCTCGGACATCGGCGCGAGCAAGGGCAGGCCACCGGCATCATCGGTGACGGTTTCATAGGCGATGGCCGTGCAGCCGCTGGCCAACAGGTCCTGCGTCTGCTCTGGGTCCGGGGCCAGATGCAGGTAGGTGAACAGGATCTGTTCGGGGCGCAACATCTTGCGTTCACCGGCTTGTGGTTCCTTGACCTTGACGATCATGTCGGCGGTGGCAAACACCTCTGCCGCCGTGTCGACAACCTGCGCGCCTGCGTCCAGATAGGCCGCATCATCGAACCCCGCACCGGCGCCGGCCTGGGTTTCAATGACCACCTCATGCCCGTGTTGCACCGCTTCGCGCGCGGCGATTGGGGTCATGCCAACCCGAAATTCCTGTGCCTTGATCTCTTTGGGACATCCGATCTTCATGGCGCTCTCCCTTATTTTCCCTGACCCTAGGATCGGACAAATCCACTGCAATTTCCGTGAAATCTCACCTCGCAATTGCTAGAAAATGGTGAATAATCGTCGAATATTTGCGAAATGAGCAGGAGATTCTTGCGCGTATGAGCCTTGATGATATCGATCGCCGCATTCTGGCCGCCTTGCAGGTCAAGGGGCGTATGTCGAATGCCGAACTGTCCGAGAAGGTGAATCTGTCCCCCTCTGCCTGCCACCGTCGCGTGCAGCGATTAGAGGCGGATGGGTATATCAAGGACTATGTTGCGCTGTTGGATGCGCGCCGGCTGGGTGTGCCCACAACTGTGTTCGTTGAAATCCGGCTACAGGGCCAAGCGGATGAGTTGCTCGATGCGTTTGAAAAAGCCGTGGCGCGCATCCCGGATGTTCTGGAATGCCACCTGATGGCAGGCACGGCGGATTACATTTTGAAGGTCGTAGCGGAAAACACCGAAGACTTCGCGCGTATCCACCGCCAACACCTGGCGCGGTTGCCCGGGGCCGCGCAGATGCAGTCCAGCTTTGCCCTGCGCACTGTGTTCAAAACAACCGCCCTGCCGGTCTGACAAAAAATAACCCCGCGACCATTCGGCAGCGGGGTCATTCAAAATCTGTGAGACGCAGCGATGGTTTACAGCAAACCTTCGCGTTGTGCTTTCTTGCGTGCCAGCTTGCGGGCACGGCGGATCGCTTCTGCCTTCTCACGCGCTTTTTTCTCGGACGGTTTCTCGAAATGCTGCTTCAGCTTCATTTCGCGGAAAACGCCTTCGCGTTGCAGTTTTTTCTTCAACACGCGGAGCGCTTGATCGACATTGTTGTCGCGAACACTAACCTGCATGTGGTTGTCACCACCTTTCTAGATTCGAGTTGCAAGGATTTGCAGGAGGTGGCCGTATAGCAAAGCACACCTACCTTGTCCAGTATGACAGGTCCGATGATCGGAGGATGCCAGATGACGAACCCTTATGAAGACGCAAAAGACAAACTGCTTGATGCCGCCTTGGTCCACGTCGCGTTCGATGGTTGGTCCGAGGCCACGTTCCGAGCCGCCATTTCCGACAGCGGACTGGACGATGCGCTGGCGCGATCGATCTGTCCCAGGGGGGCGGTTGATCTGGCTTTGGCCAATCATGCGCGCGGCGATAAGGCGATGTTGGAGCGGTTGAAAACAACCGATCTGACCGCGCTCAAGTTTCGGGAAAAGGTGGCGTTGGCCGTACGGTTCCGGCTGGAGGCGGCAGATGACAAAGAGGCTGTGCGCCGGGGCACCACACTGTTTGCTCTGCCACAGCACGCGGGAGATGGGGCCAAGGCCATTTGGGGCACGGCCGATATCATTTGGGACGCCTTGGGCGATCCGTCGGACGATTACAACTGGTACACCAAACGCGCGACCTTGTCCGGCGTCTATTCTGCGACAGTGCTTTATTGGTTGGGTGATGACAGTCTGGACCATCAGGCCACGTGGGATTTCCTCGACCGGCGCATCGAAAACGTGATGCAGATCGAAAAGCTGAAAGCACAGGTCAACGACAACCCGTTGCTGAAACCGCTGATGGCGGGACCAAACTGGCTGTTGAGCCAGATCAAACCGCCGTCTCGGATGCCACGGGTCGATTTGCCTGGCATGATGACACCGCGCGACTGACCGCTGTTCAGCCACGAACCGGCCTGCTAGTCATTGACCAAAGACACATAAAGGACGACCCGATGACGCAGACCATGCGCGCCATAGAGATCACCGCGCCCGGTGGTCCGGATGTTTTGCAGCCAACCCAGCGACCAATCCCCGTGCCCACCCATGGGCAGATCGTGATCAAGGTGGCCTATGCCGGGGTCAACCGGCCAGATGCCTTGCAACGGGCCGGGGCCTATAACCCGCCGCCGGGGGCGAGTGATCTGCCCGGGCTTGAAGCGTCGGGTGAGGTCGTGGCCGTGGGTCCGGGTGTGTCCGAATATGGCATTGGCGATCAGGTCTGTGGCCTGTTGCCGGGCGGTGGATATGCGGAATATGTGGCGACACCCGCCGCGCATTGCCTGCCCATCCCTGACGGCATGGATCTTAAGCAGGCGGCGTGCCTGCCAGAGACGTACTTTACCGTCTATTCCAACATATTTACCCGAGGCGGTTTGCAGGCCGGAGAACGCATATTGATCCATGGCGGGTCCAGCGGGATAGGCACAACGGCGATCCAATTGGCCCATCTGGCCGGTGCTCGGGTCTTTGTCACCGCTGGCAGCGCGTCGAAGTGTTCGGCTTGTCTCGAGTTGGGGGCCGAGCGCGCGATCAATTACCGTGATGAGGATTTTGTCGATTTGATGCGGTCCGAGGGGGGCGCGAACCTGATCCTCGACATGGTGGGCGGCGATTACATCCCGCGCAATCTCAAGGCTTTGGCAGATGATGGTCGGCTGGTGCAGATTGCCTTTCTGCAAGGTCCCAAGGTCGAGGTGAATTTCGCCCAGCTGATGACGCGGCGGTTGACCATGACCGGCAGTACATTGCGCCCGCAAAGCGATCTGGCCAAGGCGCAGATCGCGGCAGATCTGCGCGCGCATGTGTGGCCGATGCTCAACGCCGGGCGCCTTGGTCCGGTCATGGACAGCGAATTTGATCTGGACGACGCGGCAGCGGCCCATGCGCGGATGGAAAGCAGCGGCCATATTGGCAAAATCGTTTTGAAAGTTGGCGGCTGACAAAGGCCGGAGGAGAGAGACATGGCGAAAACGGCAGTGATCGAGGCGCATGGCGGGCCAGAAGAATTCAAGATTGTAGATCGCGACGTCGGCGCGCCGGGCCCGGGTGAGGTTCGCATCGCTCATCGGGCCGTTGGGCTGAACTTTATCGATGTCTATCAACGCAGTGGATTGTACCCACTAGAGCTTCCCCATGCGCTGGGCATGGAAGCCGCCGGTGTCATCGAAGCGGTAGGAGAGGGTGTGACACACCTCAAAGAAGGCGACCGCGCGGCCTATGCTGCCGCACCGCCCGGCGCCTATTGCGAATCGCGCGTCATGCCTGTCGCACAGGTCTGTCCGTTACCCGACGAGATCGGATTTGACGAAGGTGCGGCGATGATGCTGAAGGGGCTGACGGTGCAATACCTGTTGCATCGGACCACGCCCTTGCAAGCGGGCGATACCATCCTGTTTCACGCCGCAGCGGGCGGTGTCGGGCTGATTGCCTGCCAATGGGCCAAGTCCGAAGGTATCACGCTGATTGGCACGGCGGGCACGGACGAGAAATGCCAGTTGGCCCTGGATCACGGGGCGGCGCATTGCATCAACTATCGGTCCGACGATTTCGTGGCGCGTGTTAAGGAACTCACCGACGGTGCAGGTGTCGACTATGTTGCGGATTCGGTCGGTGCAGACACGTTTGAAGGGTCGTTGGACTGCCTGAAACCCTTGGGCATGCTGGCCTCATTCGGCAACGCATCGGGGCCGGTACCGCCGTTCAACCTCGGCATCCTCGGGCCCAAAGGGTCGTTGAAGGTGACCCGCCCAACGCTCTTTACCCACATTGCCGATCACGAAACCTGTCAGAGCATGGCCCAACAGCTCTTTGAAAAAGTGACCTCTGGGGCCGTCAAAATCCGGATTGATCAACGCTTTCCGCTCGATCAGGTGGCCGAAGCCCATAAAACCCTGGAAGCGCGCCGCACGACGGGCAGCACTGTGTTGGAGCTTTGATCCTAGCGGACTGGTGTCAACAATGCGTCGGTCATTGTGCAGTCTTTGATCACGTCACGGCCGCAAGGCACCGGGTCCAGGGCGCGTGACAGGCAAATGCGGGCCTCTTCGATCTGGCCTGCTTTGCAGGTGATCGTGATCATGTCCGCCTCCAGCGCCGGATTGGCCTCTAAAAAGGCCTCTTCCACCACTTGCGCGGGCAGCTCGACGGGCTTGTCCAATACGCGGAACACGGGCGGGCGATTGATCTGGGCATAGGCCACGCGTGAGAGGTCAAAAAACTGTTCCGCCGTAAGGCCAGAGCAAGTGCCATGCTTTTTCCATTGATGCCATGCTAACCCGGATGCGCCCATGATATCCATCATGGACCGGGTCATGCTGCGGCTTGGCGGGGGTGTTGCCGTCGGGCAGTAGGCGGGCCAGCCACGATGGTATTGCGGCCAAAGCCCGTGCAAAATCCAACCGTGATCATGCTGGTCTTCGCATTGCTCAGATGCGCGCGCGTCGCCCTCGCGCAAGCACCAGTTGGGCGACCAGCTGAGGCTCATCACATAGTAATCAAATTCACCCGACTTTTCGCCATCTGCCGCCGCCCATCCGGCGAAGGCGGCGATTATCAGCCCCAAAAGCGCGTTGCGCATTGCCTCTTTCCTTCTTTGCCCTGCCCGACTATATACCCGTGAAGTTCCCCGACAACGGAAACCCGCCCGAGGCCGCCGCCCGGGCAGCCAGTCCAAAGGCTGGCGACGCAAGAGGACCGTTTGTTGGGAACGTGTTGAGATAGGAGAAACACAGATGGCAAAACCCATCATGGCCAAAGCCACCGCCGTGTGGCTGGTGGATAACACGACCATCAGCTTCAAGCAGATCGCGGATTTCGTGGGTATGCATGAACTGGAAGTGCAGGGCATCGCCGATGGTGATGTTGCCGCTGGCGTTAAGGGCTTTGACCCCATCGCCAACAATCAGCTGGCGCAAGAAGACATCGACGCGGCACAAGACAACCCGCTGCACAAGCTGAAGCTGAAGCATAACCCGGCTGCACAGGGCGAGGAAAAACGCCGCGGACCGCGCTATACACCGCTGTCGAAACGCCAGGACCGTCCGGCCTCAATCCTGTGGCTGGTCAAGTTCCACCTGGAACTGACCGACGGTCAGATTTCCAAGCTGGTCGGCACGACCAAGCCGACGATTCAGGCCATTCGGGAACGGACGCACTGGAACATCTCGAACATCCAACCGATTGACCCGGTCGCTCTGGGCCTGTGCAAGCAGTCAGAACTCGACGCGGTTGTTCAAAAAGCCGCTGCCAAGAAGGCGGCAGAGGGCGAAGTGATGAGCGATGATGAGCGTCGCAAGCTGGTCAGCACCGAACAGTCGCTGGAAATGGATGCCGAACCCAAGATCCCGACAGCGATCGAAGGGTTGGAAACCTTCTCTTTGACCGAGAAAGATGAAGATGAAGATGACGAAGACAACCTTGTTGTCGACGCTGACAGCTTCTTTAACCTGCCAGCCAGCACGGATGATGACGAAGAAGACGATCAGCCGCGCCTCTAAAGCATAGCGCGCGCAGACGTGTTTCGGGTCAGTTGGGCATAAACGCCCGGCTGGCCCTTTTTCGTGGCTGAAAACTAGATTGGTTTGCGGGCGTTCAAGGCTGCGGAAATTGTGCCTTCATCCAGGTAATCCAGCTCCCCACCGATGGGCACGCCCTGGGCAAGGGATGTCAGTTTGACCTGACCTTCCAACTGATCTGCGATGTAGTGCGCCGTGGTTTGCCCGTCGATGGTCGCGTTCAGGGCCAGAATGACTTCGGTTACACCCTCGGTCTGAACCCGGTCCAGCAAACGGGGAATGCGCAGTTCTTCGGGGCCAATTGCGTCCAAAGCCGACAGTGTGCCGCCCAACACATGGTAGCGGCCCTTAAACCCGCCTGCGCGTTCCATGGCCCAAAGATCGGACACATCCTCGACTACACAGATTTCCCCGGTGGCGCGCTTTTCGCTTGCACAGATGTCGCAGATATCTGCGTTTCCAATGTTGCCGCAGTTCAGGCATTCGCGCGCGGTTTTTGACACGGTGGTCAGCGCGTCGTTGAGCGGCTGCAGCACCAACGCCTGTTTGCGGATCATGTTCAAAACAGCGCGGCGCGCGGACCGTGGGCCAAGCCCGGGCAGCTTGGCCATCAGCTCGATCAGCCGCTCGATATCGGATCCGCCGCTCATGCAGTGCGCCCGCTTGGGATCAGAGCCTCAAGCCTCAAAAGGGAAGCTTCATGTCTTTCGGCAGGCCAAGACCGTCTGTCAGTTTGCCCATCTCGTCCTGTGCCTTTTCGGCAGCCTTGGCTTGGGCGTCCTTGATCGCGGCCAGGATCAAGTCTTCGACCACTTCTTTGTCGTCGCTGTTGAAGATCGACGGATCGATGTCGAGGGCCTTCAAATCACCTTTGGCGGATGCCGTGGCTTTGACCAGACCCGCGCCGCTTTCGCCGACGACGGTCATGTGGTTCAGCTCTTCCTGCATCTCGGCCATTTTGGTTTGCATTTCCTGGGCTTTTTTCATCATCCCAGCCATGTCGCCAAGTCCACCAAGTCCTTTGAACATTAACCGTCTCCTATTGCGGTTCGCGTTGCGTTGTAGATACGGGTCCGTTGGCGAAGGTCAATCCTCCTCGAACGGATCCCATTCGTCTTCCACTTCTGGCAGAGCCTCGGTCGCAACTTCGGCGGCCAGCTGTTCCGGGGTGCGGATGTCGATGATTTTGGCCTTTGGAAAGCTGCTGAGCACGGCCTCAACCAGCGGATGCTGTTTGGCTTCGGCTTTGAGCGCGTCCTCTGCCGCGTTTTCCCGTTCGCGGATCGTTTGCGCACCACCTTCGTTGACCACGATGACGGCCCAACGGTTGCCGGTCCACCGTTGCAGGCTGGCCCCCAGTTTCTGCGCAAGATCGGGTGCGGCGCGGTCCGTGGGGACAAATTCGATACGCCCCGGCTGGTAATTGGCCAGACGCAGGTTGCCTTCGACCTCGGTCAGCAACAGGCCATCGCGGTTGGCCCGGATCAATTCAACCACATGCTCAAATGTCGGAAAGCGCGCCAAGGCTTGCGCCGGGTCCTGCGCCAAGGCGGCCACCGGCGCGCCGCCACGCGGGGCGGAGGCGGTTGTGCTGACAGCAGGGCCCTCCGTCGATGCAGCGGAATGAGACACGCGCGCACCACCACCGGGGTTTGGGGGCGGCGGGTTGTCTTTCAATTTGCGCACCAGCTCTTCGGGGCTTGGCAGGTCCGCGACATGGGTTAACCGAATAACGGCCATTTCGGCGGCCATCATCGCATTGGGTGCGGCGGCCACTTCCTCCAATGCCTTTAACAGCATCTGCCACATCCGGGTCAGGACCCGCATCGGCAGGCCATCGGCCATCTGCCGGCCGCGTTCCCGCTCATCGGGGGATATCGTCGGATCATCGGCGGCATCAGGTGTGATTTTGACCACCGACACCCAATGGGTGATCTCCGCCAGATCGCGCAAAACGGCCATGGGGTCTGCGCCTTCGGCATATTGCGCGCCCAATTCGGTCAGGGCGGCTGCTGCATCTCCGCGCAGGATCATGTCCATCAAGTCCAGAACACGTCCGCGATCGGCGAGCCCCAGCATGGCGCGCACCTGATCAGCGCCGGTTTCGCCCGCCCCGTGAGAGATCGCCTGATCCAGCAATGACGTGGCATCCCGTGCCGATCCTTCGGCGGCCCGAGTGATCAGGGCCAAAGCGTCATCCGTGATTTGCGCGCCTTCTGATCCCGCAATCTTGCGCAGCAGGTCAATCATCACTTCGGATTCGATCCGCCGCAGGTCAAACCGTTGGCATCGGCTGAGCACTGTGACCGGGACCTTGCGGATTTCGGTCGTGGCAAAGATGAATTTCACATGTTCTGGCGGTTCTTCGAGTGTCTTCAACAGCGCGTTGAACGCGCTTGTCGAAAGCATGTGCACTTCGTCGATGATATAGATTTTGTACCGGGCTGAGGCAGCGCGGTACCGTACGGAATCAATGATCTCGCGGATGTCGCCGACGCCCGTGCGCGAGGCAGCGTCCATTTCCAGCACGTCGACATGACGGCCTTCCATGATCGCGGTGCAGTGTTCACATTGGCCGCAAGGCTCTGTTGTGGGGCCCCCAGTTCCGTCCGGGCCGATACAGTTCATGCCCTTGGCAATGATCCGGGCGGTTGTGGTTTTGCCCGTGCCCCGGATACCCGTCATGATGAAGGCTTGAGCAATCCGGTCTGCCTCGAACGCGTTTTTCAGCGTGCGGACCATCGCGTCTTGGCCGACAAGATCGGCAAAGGTCTCGGGACGGTATTTGCGTGCCAACACGCGATAGGCTGTGGTGTCTGTCTCGGTCATCCGGGTCCCGTGGTCCTGTCTGCGGTCCACAGGTTAGAGCGCGGTGCAGGCAACGTCCACCGTTTGAGTGTCCGGCACGCCGCTAAACTTGGTCAGCGCTGTCAGCGATCTGTAATTGCCGCGGAAGATTGCGCAAGACATCCGAATTGCCGCGCGCCCGGGCCAGTTGCCAGCCGCCTTGAACCAGCAGAAACAGCGCCTCGGACGCGTCACGTGCCGCCTCGGGCGATAAACCCAGCCGCTCTCCCTGATCCGAGGTTTCGGAAATCCATCCTTCGAACAAATGGTTCGCATGATCCCGGAAGGGCTGATTCTCGGGCCCTTCGAACAGGGTTGCCGAAACAGGGCAACCGTCCCATTGCCCGGAAATATCGAAAAGCTTGGCCAGCTTGTGGCACAGCGTCTCGGCCCCGGCGCGAAAGTCGGGCGCGGGTTCGAAGGCCGCCGCAATCGTCCGCAACATCCCGTCCGATGCCCAAGTTGCCGCAGCCAGCGCAAGGTCCGATTTTCCATTGGGAAAATGGTGATACAGCGACCCTTTGGGCGCCTTCGCGGCTGCCAGAATCTCGGCAACGCCAACCCCATGATAACCGCGCGCCGAAAAAAGGCGCGCTGCGGTTTGGATCAACCGGTCTTTGGTGGGCATGGGTTTTTGCGTCATGAATTCTTTCTTGACAGAACTAGACCAATTGGTCCAGTCATTGCTCTAGACCGATTGGTCTAGCTTAGAGAGGTGCGGCAATGCTTGATCAAATGCCAGTTGTGAAAGTCATCACGGAAACGGTTCAGATTCCATCAGACATGGGCATGATGATCGGAAAGCTCTATGCACCCGATGGTCCGGCGGATCGGGCGGTTCTGATTAATGGGGCAACAGGCGTCCCGCAGAAATACTATCGCGATTTCGCAAAATGGCTGGCGGCCGAGCGGAATATGTTCTGTCTGACCTACGATTACCGGGATTTCGGTGCCTCCCGGCGTGGGGATCTGCGTGGATCAGAGGTCGATATGGCGGCTTGGGGTCTGACAGATCAACAGTCCGCGCGCGACTACCTCTGCAACCGGTTCCCTGAACTGTCTCTGACGGTCATTGGCCATTCGTTGGGCGGCATGATGCTGCCATTTCAGCAAAACCTGGACCGGATTGACCGGGTCATCACCGTGGCCAGCGGTGCTGTACATTATCGCCATCATCCCTGGCCTTACCAAGCCTTGGCGCGCATTTTCTGGTTTGGGCCGGGGCCGGTCTTTACCTCCGCATTTGGCTATCTGCCGGGCACGAAACTGGGCTTTGGAGCGGATTTGCCGGCCGAAGTCTATTGGCAGTGGCGCCGATGGTGCACGTCCGAAACTTTTTATTTCGGGGACATTGGTACGACCTTGCCCGAACCCAATTGGCCCGGCCACATCCCGGTCAAAATGGTGCAGATCGCCGATGATCAGGTCTGTCCGTCCGCGTCAATCGACAAGCTGTCACCTGAATATGGAACACCGGTTCAGCGGGCGGTCATTGATCCGGTGGAGATTGGCACCGGACCGATTGGTCACCTCAGCGCATTTACCGCCAGAAATGCCGCGGCATGGCCCGAAATTCTGAAATAAAGGGAAAAGGTGAGAGGCTGGACAACGACCCAAGCGGGGCTCGTTACGGCTGCTTCCTTCCGGACCTGACCGGGTTGGCGAGGCGCTCGCCCGCGCCAACCTCTCGATGGTGGATATAAATCCTGGAATACGGATTTGCAACCACGCGCGGACCTGATTGGTCGGGGCTGGCAAAGGTCGTTTCAAACTTCGACTTGATCGGTCCATCAAGTCATGCGACCTCTCGCCGGTACCAAATTAGAATTCGGAGTCAGCTTGAAACATGCGGAAACCGTCACGTTTGGCGGCTCAGGTCTGGACCGTGCAGCGAAGGTTCGCTCGGATCCAGACGCGTTCAACACGGCGCGTAATGATGATCGGGCAAGCGCGGTTGTGTTGTGGAAAGGCAAGGTCCTTGTAGATGCTTCGGGCGTCCTGCGCCTGTCGATGAAACACCCAGTGATTGCCGAAGGGCCCGGCGGGATCATCAAAGAGCCAGTTTTGCTGGGCGTCGAAGATAGTGGCCCCGTTTTCGGCTGGGATATCTCGGCATGGGTGCCCGAGGGACAAGACACCAACACCGTTGGCGCGTTTGTGGATGCCAGCCAGCAAACGCATCCAGAGCTGCCAGAGGGTAGTTATTTTGCAGAGCTTCGTCGGCAGATGACGCATTTGTCGCCAAGAGATGCCGAACTGGCCGCAACGGCCAAGGCGATTATCGGATGGCACCAAACGCATAAGTTCTGTGCGGCCTGTGGTCATCCCAGCGACATTCACGATGGCGGTTGGCAACGCAAATGCCCCGCATGCGGCGCCTCACATTTTCCAAGAACCGATCCTGTGGTCATTATGCTGATTACGCATGGCGACAAGGTTTTGATGGGACGGTCGCCGGGCTGGCCCGAAGGCATGTTTTCGCTTTTGGCGGGGTTCGTCGAGCCGGGCGAAACGATCGAGGCCGCCGTTCGGCGCGAGGTTTTTGAAGAGGCAGGTGTTCACATCGGCCAGGTGTCTTATCTGTCGAGTCAACCATGGCCTTTCCCGGCCTCATTGATGATCGGCTGCCAAGGGGATGCGGTGACCACCGAAATCAATATCGACCCTGATGAGATCGAAGAAGCCATGTGGGTCGGGCGGTCCGAGATGATGTCAGCCTTTGCGGGTGATCATCCTTACATCAAACCGGCACGACCCGGATCGATCTCGTCGCCCTGTCGCAAAAGCGGACAAGATTGGCGATTTCACTGGACCTTAAGCCCAATTCGCTGGCGGCACGGCTGTTTCTGCAATCGTTGAAACTGGCCAAATCCAGCATGGATCAGCGGTTCAAAAAGCGGATCGCGGATTTTGCGCAATTCATTGAAAACCAGGGCAACCGCCGGACATAACCGCACGCTCTGTAATCGGTTAGAATCGACCGGAATCCGCAGGGTAAACCCCTAGAATCTCAACATTTGTCGTGAAATACGCCAGCTCGTCCAATGCCAGCTGCACTGCCTTGTCTTCCGGGTGCCCGTCAATGTCAGCGTAAAACTGAGTCGCGGTGAAGGACCCGCCGACCATATAGCTTTCCAGCTTGGTCATGTTGATCCCGTTTGTCGCAAATCCGCCTATGGCCTTGTAGAGCGCCGCTGGAATGTTGCGGACCTTAAAGACGAAGCTTGTGATCATTCCGTGTGATCCGCGACGCGAAAAATCTGCCTCACGTGACATGATCAAAAAGCGGGTGGTGTTGGTGTCTTCATCCTCGATGTCGGATGCCAGAACGTCCAAGCCATAGATATCCGCCGCAACCTTGCTGGCCATCACGCCGATGCCGGGCTCTTTCGACTTGGCCAAAGCGGCTGCGGCTCCGGCGCTATCGGCGGCGGCTTCGGTCGTGATGCCGTGTTCTTTCAGGAAACTGCGCGCCTGGGACAGCAGCACCACATGTGCGCGCACATGCTTGATATCGCTCAGAGTTGAGCCCTTGGGGGCCATCAGGTTGATCTGCACCCGAACAAATGCCTCATCAATGATGCGCAAGTCGGATTTGGGCAACATCGAGTGAATGTCCGCGACCCGGCCATAGGTCGAGTTTTCAACGGGCAACATGGCCAGCTCTGCATCTCCGTTGCGAACGGCGTCAATTGCGTCTTCAAAGGTGCGGCACGGAAGGGGTTCCATGTCCGGTCTGGCTTTGATGCAGGCTTCTTGGCTGTAGGCGCCCAAATCACCCTGAAATGTAATGCGATTGCTCATTCTGTCCGGTCGTCCGTATTTTCTGCCCAATTGGGCGTTTGGTCGCGGTGTCTATACCTTGCCTCTGGCGAAGTGAAGCCGTACTAAACCGCGCAAACGTATCTAATGGACGCGCTACCAATGCTTGACACGATGACCTTTACCAAAGTGACCGCCAGTCTTTGCGGCACGCTCTTGGTGTTCCTGCTCGGCGGCTGGCTTGCTCGTGAGTTGTACCACGTGGGTGGTCACGGCGAACAATCCTATGTGATTGACACAGGCGCTTCGGAATCTGCTGAAGCAGAAGAAGAAGTCAGCTTTGAAGAACTGTACGCAGCGGCTGACATCGACAAAGGCGCTGGCGTCTTCAGAAAATGCACCGCCTGCCACAAGCTGGAAGCGGGCGCAAATGGCACCGGGCCATACCTTTATGGCGTTGTGGGCCGCCCTGTGGCCGCAGCTGAAGGGTTCGGGTACTCTTCTGCAATGGCAAGCCACGGTGGTGACTGGACCCTGGCAGAGCTGGACGCCTTCCTTGAAAAGCCAAGCTCGTACCTCAAAGGCACCTCGATGAGCTTTGCAGGTCTGAAAAAGATCGAAGACCGGGTCAACGTGATTGCCTATCTCGACAGCCTCGACAACTGAGTTTGAACAGGTCTGAACCGTTTCAAAAAGCCATCGGCGACGCCGGTGGCTTTTTTGGTTCTGCCGAAGAAAACGCCAAGCTGCGGGTATACCGCCTGCACACAAATGATCACAGAGTCTCGTCTTGAACATTGGAACGGCGTTCAATTAGCTTACATCACCATAAGAAGCGCAGCATCAGAGGAAACTGACACATGCAAAAGCCCCGCGCCCGGTCCCGAGCCCGTGCCGTCGCCCGCAGTCAAAACAACATTGTGCCGTTCTTATTGGCTTTGACCGGGGGGCTTATTCTAGCGCTGGCCGGAATGTTGCGCTCGGAAGAGCATGAAGAGTTGATCGTTGCGCATGGCTATTCCTTTTACGGCGACCTGACGTACCCCGAGGATTTTCCGCACTACAACTATGTAAACCCGGACGCCCCTAAGGGTGGTGAGCTGTCCTATGCCGCGCTTGGCACTTTTGACTCAATGAACCCGTATTCCCGCAAGGGACGGGGCGGACAGCTCAGCTGGATCATGTACGAAAGCCTGTTGGGGGACGGTCCCGCAGATGCCTACGGCGAAGGCTATGGTCTGTTGGCTGAAAGCGTCGAATACCCGCCGAGCAAAGAATGGGTCATTTTCCGGATGCGCCCCGAGGCTCGTTTCTCAGATGGCACACCTGTGACGGCCCATGACGTGCTGTTCAGTCACAACCTGCTGCTGGAACAAGGGCTTCCGTCTTATGCCGCCGCTGTCAAAAAGCGCATTCCGAATGCCGAAGTTCTGGATGACCTGTCGATCAAATTCTACTTTGCCGACGGCATTTCCCGTCGCAGCCTGATCGATCAGGTGGGCGGCGTCCCGGTCTGGTCCAAGAAATGGTATGAAGAAACCGGCGCCCGTCTGGATGAGGCGCGTTTGGAAACATCGCCGGGGTCCGGGCCTTACATGGTCGACACGGTCGATGTGAACAATCGGATCGTTTACAAGCGTAACCCGGATTATTGGGGCAACGACCTGCCGATCAATAAGGGCCGGCACAATTTCGATCGCATCCGGATCGAGTATTTTACCGATGACACACCCGCCTTTGAGGCGTTCAAAGCGGGCGAGGTGACCTTTCGGACCGAGGCGGACTCCAAAAAATGGGCGAGCCAGTACACGTTCCCGAAAATCCGGGATGGCTATGTCATCCAAGCGGAATTGCCGGATGGCACACCGCCGACACCAACCGGTTTTGTCTTTAACCTGCGGCGCGACATCATGAAGGATGTGCGCATCCGTCAGGCTCTGGCGTTGGGTTACAATTTCGAATGGACCAACGCCTCCTTGCAATACGGCCTCTTCAAGCACCGCGCGTCTTACAGCCAGGATACACCGCTGATGGCCACCGGGGTGCCAGAGGGCGATGAGCTCGCATTACTGGAATCGCTGGGCGAGGCTGTGCCTGCCGCCATGCTGACCGAAGAAGCGTTGGTGCCGCACAGTTCCAGCGAAGGACGTTTGACCGACCGCCGCAATCTGCGTCAGGCGATGTCGCTGCTCGATGACGCCGGATGGCCTGTGGGCGATGACGGCGTCCGTCGAAATGCGGCCGGCGAAACGCTGAAAATCACCTTCCTTTTCAACACGTCCGCAGAAGGCATGCTGAGCGCTGTCATTGAAAACTATATGTCGAACCTGCGCGCGATGGGGATCGATGCGGTGCTGGAAAAGGTTGATCCGTCTCAGTTCACGCTGCGCCGTCGCGACTTTGACTATGACATGATCTATGGCTCTTACGCGTCATTCCTTGGGGCGGGCACCGGTCTGCGCCAACGGTTCGGTTCGGCAGAGGCAGAGTTTTCGCTGTTTAACCCCGCCGGTCTGGCCAGCCCGATGGTCGACCAGATCATCGATGCGGCCCTTTTTGCCGATAACATCGAAGATGAACAAACCGCCTTGCGCGCACTCGACCGTGCGCTGCGTTATGAATTCATTATGGTTCCAGTCTGGTACAATGACAGCTATTGGGTTTCGTTCTATGACCAGTACGGATATCCCGACCCGTTGCCGCCATTGGCCTTGGGACAGTTGGATTTCTGGTGGTACGAGGCACACAAAGGTGCCGCGCTGCGTGATGCTGGCGCACTAAGGTAGGGCCATATGGGCGCGTATATATTTCGGCGGTTTTTGCTGATCATTCCGACCTTGATCGGGATCATGATCATCAACTTCGCACTGACACAGTTTGTACCGGGCGGGCCGGTTGAACAGGCGATTGCCCGTGCTCAGGGGCAGGGCGACGTGTTTGGCAGCTTTGCAGGTGGTCAGGGCGATGCCGGGGATCTGGGCGAATCGAATGAGTTCACCAGCGAATATGTCGGTGCGCGCGGTTTGCCGCCGGAATTCATCGAACAGCTGGAAAAAGAGTTCGGTTTCGACAAGCCGCCGGTGGAACGGTTCCTCAATATGATGTGGAACTACATGCGGCTCGATTTCGGCGAAAGCTATTTCCGGTCGATCAGCGTGGTAGATCTGGTGCTTGAAAAGATGCCGGTTTCCATATCGCTGGGTCTTTGGTCAACGCTGATCGCCTATCTTGTTTCGATCCCCTTGGGTATCCGCAAGGCGGTCAAGGACGGCAGCCAGTTCGACACATGGACCAGCGGCGCGATCATCGTCGCCTATGCGATCCCGGGCTTCCTATTCGCTATCCTTTTGCTGGTGCTATTCGCCGGCGGCTCTTATTGGCAGATCTTTCCGCTTCGTGGCCTGACATCTGACAATTTCGAAGAGCTGAGCCTGCTGGGCAAGATCGGTGACTATTTTTGGCATATCGCATTGCCGGTTCTGGCCAGCACCATTTCGGCGTTTGCGACACTGACCCTGCTCACCAAGAACAGCTTTCTGGATGAGATCAAAAAGCAGTATGTTATGACCGCCCGCGCCAAGGGGCTGAGCGAAAGTCGTGTGCTCTATGGTCACGTGTTCCGCAACGCGATGCTGATCGTGATCGCTGGTTTCCCGGCCGTGTTCATCGGTGTGTTCTTTTCCGGGTCCCTGATCATCGAAACGATTTTCTCTCTGGACGGGTTGGGCCGGCTGGGGTTCGAAGCGGCGTTGCAGCGCGATTATCCGGTAATCTTTGGGACCCTCTTTGTCTTTGGCCTGATGAGCCTTGTGGTCGGTATCTTGTCGGACCTCATGTATGTCTTTGTCGATCCGCGGATCGACTTTGAACGGCGGGAGGGCTGATAATGACGGATCAAGTTGCCCCCCCAATCGAACAAGAGGTCACCGCTCCGCCCGCCGAGCGCCCCCGTGGCCTGCGCCTGTCGCCGCTCAATCAACGCCGTTGGCGCAATTTCCGGCGCAATGGCCGGGCCTATTGGTCGCTGATCATCTTTTCGATCCTGTTTGGCCTGTCGCTCTTTGCCGAGTTCATCGCCAATGACAAACCCATCCTGGTCAGTTATCGGGGAGAGCTTTACACCCCAATTTTCAACTTTTACCCGGAAACCGCCTTTGGTGGGGATTTCCAGACGGAAGCGATTTACAAAGACCCTGAGGTCGAATGCCTGATCGTTTCGGGCGGTATGGAAGACTGTTGGGACGACCCCGAAGGCGTGATCGAGGGGGTCAAGGACGGCACCTATGGCACCGGGGTCGACGGATTTTACAAGGGTTGGACGATCTGGCCTGTTATTCCCTATTCGTACGACACAACGGTGGATCGCCCGGGCGCGGCGCCTTTGCCGCCAAATGGTCAGAACCTGCTGGGCACGGATGACACCAAACGGGATGTGCTGGCGCGTGTGATCCACGGGTTCCGGTTGTCGATCATCT
Organism: Paracoccaceae bacterium; assembly: GCA_965198725.1. GTDB lineage: Bacteria > Pseudomonadota > Alphaproteobacteria > Rhodobacterales > Rhodobacteraceae > CBDAPX01. The sequence goes on along the minus strand of CBDAPX010000001.1, from coordinate 320,438 downwards.
TTACGCTGGTCGTGACGGCGGCGGCGAGCATCATCGGCATCATCGCCGGCGCTGTGCAGGGTTTTTTTGGCGGTTGGCTCGATCTGATCTTTCAGAGGATCATTGAAATCTGGTCGTCGACGCCATCGCTCTATGTCATCATCATCATGTTCGCGATACTGGGGCGCAGTTTCTGGCTCCTTGTGTTCCTGATGGTGCTCTTCAGTTGGACCTCTTTGGTCGGCGTGGTGCGCGCAGAATTCCTGCGGGCGCGGAACCTCGAATATGTTCGCGCGGCCAAGGCGTTGGGTGTCAGCAACTGGACCATCATGTTCCGGCACATGCTGCCCAACGCGATGGTGGCAACATTGACCATGCTGCCGTTTATCGTCACGGGCACCATCGGTGCGCTGGCCTCGCTGGACTTCCTTGGCTTCGGCTTGCCATCTTCGGCACCGTCGTTGGGAGAGCTGACTTTGCAGGCCAAACAGAACCTGCAAGCGCCTTGGCTGGCCTTCACGGCGTTCTTTACCTTCGCCATTATGCTGTCGCTTCTGGTCTTCATCTTTGAAGGCGTGCGCGACGCATTTGATCCGAGAAAGACTTTCTCATGAGCGCGCTTTTGACTGTCAAAGACCTGCGGGTCAGTTTCCGGCAGGACGGTGTGACCACGGACGCCGTGCGCGGGGTCAGCTTTGCCCTCGATAAGGGCGAAACGGTCGCGCTGGTCGGGGAAAGCGGGTCAGGTAAATCGGTGACAGCGATGTCCACCGTCTCTCTCTTGGGTGACAGCGCATCCGTGTCCGGGTCCGTCACCTATGACGGCACGGAAATGATCGGCGCGGATGAGGCCCAACTGCGTAAGGTGCGCGGCAATGACATCAGCTTTATCTTCCAAGAGCCGATGACCTCGCTCAACCCGCTGCATACCATTCGCAAACAGCTGGCCGAGGCTTTGGCGTTGCATCAGGGCGTGGTTGGTGACGCGGCAGAGGGGCGGATACTCGACCTTTTGAACAAGGTCGGCATTCGCGACGCGGAACAGCGGATCGACAGCTATCCGCACCAGCTGAGCGGGGGTCAGCGGCAGCGTGTCATGATCGCGATGGCGCTTGCCAACAAACCCGATGTGCTGATCGCTGACGAACCGACAACCGCGCTCGACGTGACCATTCAGGCGCAGATCCTCGATTTGTTGGCTGAGTTAAAGCAAAGCGAGAACATGGCGCTTTTGTTCATCACCCACGACCTTGGGATCGTGCGCAAGATCGCCGATCGGGTCTGTGTGATGAAACATGGAGAGATTGTCGAAACCGGACCGACGGCCGAGATTTTTGCCAACCCCCAGCATCCTTATACCAAGATGTTGCTGGCTGCTGAGCCGTCAGGGGAACCCACCCCCGTTGCGCCCGATGCCGAAGACATTGCCAGCGCAAATGGGCTGCGCATCTGGTTTCCGATCCAGCGTGGTCTGATGAAACGGACGGTTGGGCATGTGAAGGCGGTGAACGACACCTCCTTTACCGTGCGCGCCGGTGAAACCTTGGGGATCGTGGGCGAGTCCGGGTCCGGCAAAACCACGCTGGCCTTGGCCATGATGCGGCTGATCGCATCCGAAGGTTCGATTGATTTCCGCGGTCAGGACGTTCGCAGCTGGTCAACGCGAGAGTTGCGTCGGCTGCGCAAGGATATGCAGATCGTCTTTCAGGACCCCTTTGGCAGCCTCAGTCCCAGAATGACGTGCCAACAAATCATTGCCGAAGGTCTGGGCGTTCACAATATCGATCCCGGTCGAAACGAACGCGAACTGGTGGCAGAGGCGATGGTGGAAACCGGGCTGGACCCCGCCGCGATGGATCGCTATCCGCATGAGTTTTCGGGCGGACAGAGGCAACGGATTGCCATCGCACGCGCGATGGTGCTGCGTCCCAAGCTGTTGGTTCTGGACGAACCGACGTCAGCCTTGGATATGACGGTGCAGGTTCAGAATGTCGAGCTGTTGCGTGGACTTCAGGAAAAATACGGGCTAGCCTATCTCTTCATCAGCCATGACCTAAAGGTGGTGCGGGCGATGTCGCACAATGTCATCGTGATGAAGCAAGGCGATGTGGTCGAATATGGCACCGCAGAGCGCGTGTTTAACGCCCCGCAAAACGACTATACCAAGCAGCTGATGCAGGCGGCGACTTAGGGTCTGTGGACAATCACCATTACACCCCAGTTTCCGTCCAAAATTGCTCAGTTCCAGGAATTTGCGCGCAGTAAGAGTGATCTCTTTCAAGCGCAAATGACGCAGAAATGGGCAATTTTGGCGAAACCGCTCCGCGGCGCGGCCCATTTTGCCTCCGACTTTGCGTATTCTCGGCTCCGATCGACCAGATCGCAGGCCCCAAATCCGCGCGTTGGCGGCAAAATGGTTCTCGCGCTGGGGTGTACTGGTGATTGTCCACAGACCCTAGAGCCGTTTTGCTTCACATCGCCGGGCTATGCCCCGCTTTGGAAAGGCTATAGGCATCCAGACTTTGCGCGATCATCCGCGTGAGAGGCCGCGCGTGGTCAGGAATATACAAGCCCGCGGGCGTTACGGTCAGTAAATCCTCGAACTTCGCCGCAACCTGTTCCAATTGAAGCTGCAAGTCCGCCTCTGCAATCGAGAAGCTGTCCAGAATTTCTGATGCGTCGATCCGGAAATCGCACATGATCATCTCGATCATACGGCCGAGCAAACGGTCTTCGTCGGTGAAGCCATGCCCGCGCGCCGTTGCAAATTCGCCCGCGCGGATTGCTTTTTGGTACCCTGATGTGGCTGCGTTGTTCTGCGCATAGCCTTGCGGAAACCGCGAGATGGCAGAGGCGCCAACGCCAATCAGCACCTCTGCGGTGTCATCCGTATAGCCTTGGAAATTCCGGCGCAGCCGCCCTGCGCGCTGGGCAATGCTCAGCCCGTCTTCGGGCGTGGCGAAATGATCGATCCCGATCTCTTTGTACCCGTCCCACACAAAAAGCCGCCTTGCGGTATCAAAGAGGTGCAGCCGTTCCTGCGGTGTGGGTAGGACATCTGACGGGATAAGCTGTTGTCGCTTGGCCATCCACGGCACATGCGCATAGCCATAAAGCGCAATTCGGTCCGGGCTGAGTGAGAGCAGCTTTTGGACCGTTTCAGCAATGCGGTTCGGGGTTTGATGGGGCAAGCCAAACAGAATGTCAGAGTTCAGGCTGTGAATGCCTGCGGCCCGCAAAAGATCGACGGTGTCCCGGGTGATTTCAAAGCTTTGTGGGCGTCCGATGCTGGCTTGGATTTCCGGGTCAAAATCCTGAACGCCGATGGATGCCCTGTTCATGCCAGCTGCGGCAAGGCTGGCAACCCGGTCGGCATCAATTTCATTGGGGTCGATTTCAACTGAGAATTCGGCGCCATCTGCGAAGGGCAGCAACCCGGCAATGAATTGCGCCAGATCGGACATCAGGTCCGGCGTCAGCAAGGTTGGTGTCCCACCTCCCCAGTGTAGCCGGGACAAGGTGACACCATCCGGTAGATGTTCTGCGATCAACCGCAATTCAGCTTTCAACGTTTCGACATAGGCGGCGACGGGTCTGGCGTCGGGGCTGCCTTGGGTCCGGCAGGCGCAAAACCAGCAAAGGCGCCTGCAAAAGGGGACGTGCACGTAAAGCGAAACTGTGCTTTGCGGCGTGATCTCGGACACCCAGCGTTCGAACCGGGCCGCGTCAACCGCATCGCCAAAATGCGGGGCGGTCGGGTAACTGGTATAACGCGGTACACGCGCGTCAAATAACCCCAGCCGGGCGAATTGCGATAATTGTGTCATGCGGCTAGGCTTGGCACAGCCAACGACCCACCGCTTTGACGCAGATCAATCAGGAGCCGAGCATGCAATCGCCCGCCCCGAACCTGACGCAAAACTGCGCGGATTGTCCGATCCGCCATCGCGCTGTTTGTGCCCGATGCGAAAGCGATGAATTGGCGGAACTGGAAGCCATCAAATATTATCGCAGTTTCGAAGCAGGGCAGACACTGGTTTGGGCCGGTGATGAGATGGATTACGTTGGGTCGGTCGTATCCGGTGTGGCGACGCTGCGCCAAACGATGGAAGATGGCCGGACACAAATGGTGGGTTTGTTGTTGCCATCGGATTTTGTCGGACGACCCGGCCGCTCTGGGTCTCAGTACGACGTGGTCGCGACAACGGATATGACAATGTGCTGTTTCCTCAAAAAGCCGTTTGAAGCTTTGATCAGCAGCACACCGCATATCGCGCAACGCCTTCTGGAAATGACACTGGACGAGCTCGACGCCGCGCGCGAGTGGATGCTCGTACTGGGGCGGAAAACGGCACGTGAGAAGATTTCAAGCCTGCTGTTGATCTTTGCCCGTAAAGAGGCCGCGCTCAACGACAAGTCCCTGGGTGGGCAGGCCACCTTTGACCTGCCCCTGACCCGAGAGGCGATGGCGGATTACCTTGGGCTAACGCTGGAAACCGTCAGCCGACAGATGTCTGCACTGAAACGGGACGGCATCATACAGCTCAGCGGCAAACGAAACGTCGCCATACCCGATGTCGGCCGATTGATGGAAGAGGCCGGCGATGACGAAGATGGCGGGATGATCACCTGACGTTATAGCGTTTCGAGTTTAGGTCGAATCGCTTGTTCGCGGCCTCTTGCTGCGCTCGAACGCGACAAGCGATCCGGCATGTTTCAATGAAAACTCGAAACGCTTTAATGGGCGAGGAAGATCGGCACCTGCGCATGTTCCAAAAGGTTTCGGGTCGTTCCGCCCAAGATGGATTCCCGTAGCCGCGAATGGCCGTAAGCCCCCATCACAATCAAATCCGCTTCGGTATCAAGAGCGCGGCGCGTCAAGACATCTGACACGCGCGGCAGTGTTTTGCTCAGCACATTGATCTCGCAAGCAGCACCGTGGCGAGACAGGAACAGAGACAAAAGCCCACCGGGGGCCCGTGACCAGGAGGATCGATCAGCGTCACCTGAACCCGTTTGGCCGCCTGAATGATGGGCAAAGCGCGGCGGACCGCGGCGAGCGCTTCTCTGCTTTCGTTCCAGGCGATTATGACATTGTCGAAGGTGCCCGTCGCCACGGGATCGTCCGGGACAACCAACACGGATGCATCGCCGCCGAACAGGGCGGCTTCGGTTACAGCCTCCATCGCGCTATCGCGGTCAGGCCCATAGGGTTGCGGCAAGATAACAAGGTCCGAAAACCGGGCGCGATGGGCGACAACGTTGCCCACATCGCTGATCGATGTGGTGGCTGTTTGCGTGTTCCACCGCAGACCCGAAGGTTTCAGGGCGCCTTCGGCAAGCGCTTCCAGATCGTTTGCCTCAGCCCGCGCCCGGGTAAACGCCTCATCCAACACATCGGCTGTTGCGCCGGCATAGTAATACCCGACCTGCATCCGATCGATGCCAAGACAGACCGCCTCGGCATGTGCATCAAATCGTCCTGCAAGGGTTTCCAGCGTCCGGAGCGCCACGCCAGAACAGCGTGATTCCGTCAGAAAAGTCATCAAGGATTTGTAAGACATCAGAGCCTCTCATGTTTGAGCAACACAAGCGCGCAGCTTTGCAGCCAAGGTGATGACAGAGATTCCATTGGTTGGTGTTGATGCAGATCAAAGCGAAAGCGCCCCGACTTTTGCATTGATGGGGCATTCCGAACGACACGGATGCGATCAAGACCCAAGCGAAATGGGCAAAGGGACAGATCATGAATAACTATATTAAGTTGATCGTGTTTGGCGCAATCACGCTCTTTGCGATGATTGCGTCCAATTATGCACGCGATTTGGCATATCAGGTTCATGCGATTCTGATCATGCTGCTGGCTGGCGGATTTTTCCTCTACACGCTGCGTCAGACCGACGAACCCGTTTCTGTTGTAAACGTTGATCACGAATACAACGATGGCGTCATCTGGGCTGGGGTCATTGCAACGGCCCTGTGGGGCGTTGTGGGGTTCCTGGTGGGTGTGTTCATCGCCTTTCAATTGGCCTTTCCAGGGCTCAATTGGGAATGGACAAACGGGATCGGGAACTTTGGCCGGCTCAGGCCGCTACACACCTCTGCGGTGATTTTTGCCTTTGGGGGCAACGCATTGCTGGCGACATCCTTTTACGTCGTACAGCGCACCAGCGCGGCACGGCTCTGGGGCGGAAACCTGGCATGGTTCGTGTTCTGGGGGTACCAGCTTTTCATCGTTCTGGCCGCAACCGGTTACTTGTTGGGCGCAACACAGTCCAAGGAATATGCCGAACCGGAATGGTATGTTGACCTGTGGCTGACCATTGTCTGGGTCGCCTATCTGGCTGTGTTCCTCGGCACGATCGTCCGCCGCAAGGAACCGCATATCTATGTGGCAAACTGGTTCTACCTGTCCTTTATTGTGACCGTTGCGATGCTGCATGTCGTCAACAACCTGTCCATCCCCGTCTCGATCTGGGGATCACGTTCGGTGCAGGTGTTTGCCGGTGTGCAAGATGCCATGACCCAATGGTGGTATGGCCACAACGCGGTGGGTTTCTTCCTGACCGCGGGTTTCCTGGGCATGATGTATTACTTCATCCCGAAACAGGCGGAACGCCCGGTCTTTAGCTACAAGTTGTCGATCATCCACTTCTGGGCGCTGATCTTCCTGTATATCTGGGCCGGTCCGCACCATTTGCACTACACAGCATTGCCGGATTGGGCGTCGACCCTTGGCATGGTGTTCTCGATCATCCTGTGGATGCCGAGCTGGGGTGGTATGATCAACGGTTTGATGACCCTCTCTGGGGCGTGGGACAAGCTGCGCACCGATCCGGTGATCCGGATGATGGTGATCTCTTTGGGCTTCTACGGCATGTCGACCTTCGAAGGGCCGATGATGTCGATCCGCGCGGTCAACGCGCTGAGCCATTACACCGACTGGACCATTGGCCATGTGCATTCCGGTGCCTTGGGCTGGAACGGGATGATCACGTTTGGTGCGCTGTACTATCTGGTGCCGGTGCTGTGGAAACGGGAACGGCTTTATAGCCTCGCGATGGTCAGCTGGCATTTCTGGCTCGCCACTATCGGCATCGTTCTTTACGCCGCATCGATGTGGGTGACCGGGATCATGGAAGGCCTGATGTGGCGCGAAGTTGACGCCAACGGGTTCCTTGTCTGGAGCTTTGCCGACACCGTTGCCGCCAAATTCCCGATGTATGTGATGCGCGGGCTGGGAGGGGTCATGTACCTCACCGGGGCGATCATCATGTGCTACAACCTTTGGATGACCGTGAAGCGGGCGCCGGCCAAAGAGGCCGACCTCGCCACCGCGGGCCCCGCTGAATAAGGAGGGCTGAAAAAATGGCCATTCTTGATAGGCACAAGATCCTTGAAACCAACGCCACCTTGTTGCTGATCTTCAGCTTTCTGGTGGTCACCATCGGCGGCATCGTGCAGATCGCGCCCCTGTTCTACCTCGAAAACACGATCGAAGAGGTGGATGGCATGCGGCCCTATTCCCCGCTCGAACTGGCGGGACGAGAGGTCTACATCCGTGAAGGGTGCTATGTCTGCCACAGCCAGATGATCCGCCCGATGCGGGACGAAGTGGAACGGTATGGGCATTACTCGCTGGCGGCGGAATCCATGTATGACCATCCGTTCCAATGGGGGTCCAAACGCACCGGGCCTGATCTGGCCCGGGTCGGTGGGCGGTATTCCGACGATTGGCACGTGGACCATTTGCGCGATCCGCAATCAGTGGTGCCTGAATCGGTGATGCCAAAATATGGCTTCCTCGAAGAAACGCTGATTGATGGTCAATACATCGGTGAGTTGATGGCAACGCACCGTTTGGTCGGGGTGCCTTATACCGATGAAATGATCGAAAACGCAGGCGCGGATTTCCGGGCACAAGCCGATCCCGACAGCGACTATGACGCGATGCTGGAACGCTATCCCGGTGCACAAGTGCGCAATTTCGACGGTCAGGCGGGCATTTCGGAAACCGATGCGCTGATCGCCTACATGCAGATGCTGGGCACATTGGTGGACTTTTCCACCTTCACCCCAGACGCCAGCCGATAGGAGGACCCGATGGAAACCTATTCTGTTCTTCGGGAATTTGCTGACAGCTGGATGCTGCTTGCCCTGTTCCTGTTCTTTATCGGTGTCATCGTCTGGGTGTTCCGGCCAGGCAGCACCAAAGCCTATAGCGACACTGCTGATATCCCGTTTCGACATGAATTTGCGCCCGCGCGCGAAGATCAGCCTCAAGTTAATGAGAAGGAGGCGCAGAAATGACCAAAGTGCCTGAAAAACTTCCGGGCGATCCAACCACAACCGGACACAGTTGGGACGGGATCGAAGAGTTCAACAACCCGCTTCCGCGTTGGTGGCTTTATACCTTCTATGCCACGATCATCTGGGGGCTGGGCTATACCATCGCCTATCCGGCATGGCCGCTGATCAGCAGCGCCACTGGCGGCCTGCTTGGCTGGTCCACCCGCGCAGAAATCGCCGCAGAGCTGGAGGCCGCGGAACAGGCAAATGCCGGGATCAATGCGCAGCTGGTGGCAGCCGAGCTGACCGCGATTGCGGATGATCCAGAACTGAACGGCTACGCCACCTCCGCCGGTGAGGCGGTCTTTCGGACGTGGTGCACGCAATGCCACGGGTCCGGTGCGGCCGGTGTTCAGGCGTCCGGGTACCCGAACCTTCTGGATGATGACTGGCTTTGGGGCGGCGATATCGAGGCGATCCACTACACGATCAGCCACGGTATCCGGAATGAGGAAGATCTGGACTCTCGCTATTCCGAGATGCCCGCCTTCGGCGAAATTCTGGAAGCCGAAGAGATCGATCAGGTGGTGAATTACGTCATGACACTTTCTGGTGGGACGCCCGAGAACGCGGATTTGGTCGAAGCAGGCGGCATTGTCTATCAAGACAATTGCAGCGCCTGCCACGGCGAGGCCGGACTGGGCGACGTAGAACAGGGTGCACCGAACCTCGCCGACGCGATCTGGCTTTATGGCGGGTCCTATGACCGGATCAAGGAAACCGTGGAATACAGCCGCTACGGTGTAATGCCGCCTTGGGCGGGGCGTTTGTCCGAAGCACAAGTGCGCGCCGTTTCCGTCTATGTCCACCAGCTGGGCGGCGGGGAATAAAGAAAACGGCCCGAGCCGCGAACGGCTCGGGCCTTATTCAATCGCGCGAACCTGTGTCCACGCGGTTTGATCACAGGTTTTCAGGATCAATGTCGGTGTCCGGCTTCAACCACCAGTGTCCGTTGGGCAACCATCGCCGTTTGCTTTTCCCGGACTTGACGACAGTTGGGGCGGATCGCAGTCTTGGTGTGTTTGTGCGCGTAGCCGTCATGAAAGACTGAGCGTAGATATTGATCATCGCAACTCTCCTCTGCGTGATGTTTCCTGCTTGCAAATATTGGGCAAAGAGCATCTGATTGCGACTCATATGAAATTTGAAAATGTAAGCTGGAATTACATATGATGTGGCTAGATATGCCGCCTCTGACCGCGCTTCGAGCGTTTTCGGCCTTTGCAGAGAGCGAAACGATTTCCGAAGCCGGTGCAAAACTGAACGTCAGTCATGCCGCGGTCAGTCAGCAGTTGAAACAGCTTGAAACCTTCCTTGGTATCAGCCTGCTGGATCGACGCGGGCGCGCCCTTGAACTGACCGCAGAAGGCCGACATCTGGCCGAGGCGCTCAACCTTGGGTTTGGTGCCATTGCTCGGGCGGTCTCGGAACTGACCGAGATTGCGGCAGATCGGCCCGTGCATGTCTCTACCACGCCCAGCTTTGCCGGCGGCTGGCTGATGCCACGTCTCGCAGGGTTTTCGGCACAACACCCGGAAATCAGCCTGCGCATCGATCCCACGCCCGAGGTTGTGACCTTGTCGCCCGGCGGCATCGATCTGGCGTTGCGCTATGGGTCGGGCAACTGGCCCGGGTTGCAGAGCGAATTGCTGGTGCAATCTCCTCTGGTCGTGGTGGCGGCACCAGAGCTTTTGGGCGACCGTAAGGTGAATACCGCAAAAGACCTCGCCGGGCTGCCATGGATCGAAGAGTTGGGGACAACAGAAGCGACACAGTGGCTGCAAGAGCATGGTGTGGACGTGGCCGACGGGCGCCGGCGGACACAGCTGCCGGGAAACCTGATGGTCGAAAGCGCGCGTGCCGGGCAGGGGGTGCTGATCACAGTCCGTGTGTTTGTCGAAGATGACATTCGCAGCGGCCGCCTGATTGCCCTGTTCGAAGAACGTCCCGATTACGGCTATCACATCGTGACCGGTGGGGGGGTGATCCGACCCTATGTGCGGGCCTTTATGCGCTGGCTTCGCACGGCGCGCGACGCTGCGACATAAAACCCGCCCCGGCCCCCTGATTTTGACCCAAGTCAATGTGGTAGGGTGAAATTTGAACCAAAAGGTCAAGTAACCCGCCATCAACGGAGACGTCCGTGTCCAGCACAGATCCAGCACCCAGCCTGTACAAAGCCCGGGAACCGATCTTTCCGCGCCGTGTCTACGGTAAGTTTCGGAACCTGAAATGGGTGATCATGGCGGTCACGCTGGGCATCTATTACCTGACCCCCTGGATCCGTTGGGATCGTGGGCCCAGCCTGCCGGATCAAGCCGTGCTGCTCGATCTCGCCCACCGCCGGTTTTACTTTTTCTGGATCGAGATCTGGCCGCACGAGTTTTATTTCGTGGCCGGTCTGCTGATCATGGCGGGGCTGGGGCTTTTTCTCTTTACGTCTGCGCTGGGCCGCGTCTGGTGCGGTTATGCCTGTCCGCAAACCGTGTGGACGGACCTTTTCATCCTTGTGGAACGATGGATCGAAGGCGACCGGAATGCGCGCCTGCGCTTGCACCATCAGGAAAAATGGGATGCCCGGAAGATCCGATTGCGCCTGACCAAATGGATTGTCTGGCTCTTTATCGGTCTGGCCACCGGCGGGGCGTGGGTGTTTTATTTTGCCGATGCGCCAACTCTCATGCGCGATCTTCTCACGCTTCAGGCCCATCCGGTGGCCTATACGACAATGGCCATTTTGACCGCGACAACCTTTGTCTTCGGCGGTTTCGCGCGGGAACAGATTTGTATCTACGCCTGTCCGTGGCCGCGCATTCAAGCGGCCATGATGGATGAAGAAACGCTGACCGTCGGCTATCGGGAATGGCGGGGCGAGCCGCGGGGCAAGCATCGCAAAGCGGTGGGCGCCGAGGAATTGGGCGATTGCATCGACTGCATGGCCTGCGTGAATGTCTGCCCGATGGGGATCGACATCCGCGACGGGCAACAGATGGAATGCATCACCTGTGCTTTGTGCATCGATGCTTGTGATGATGTGATGGAAAAGATCGGCAAACCCCGTGGGCTGATCGATTACCTCGCGCTTAGCGACGAGGATCAGGAAAAAGCCGGACAACCACCGCGCCCCATCTGGCAACATGTCCTGCGCCCGCGCACGATCATGTACACAGCGCTGTGGTCCCTTGTTGGGTTCGGGATGGTCTTTGCGCTCTTTATTCGGCCGGATATCGACATGACGTTGGCAGCGGTGCGCAACCCCACCCATGTCGTGATGTCGGACGGCTCTATTCGGAACACATATGACATGCGGCTGCGCAACAAACATGGCGAAGCGCGCGACTTTCGCTTGTTTCTGGCCGGCCCACTGGAAACCCGGTTAGAGATTGAGGGGACGGACGGCGACACTGTCGAAATCGCGCCCAACGCCACCGGTATGCAGCGTGTGTATGTGACCGCACCGCCGGGGTCGCCCGCATCTCTGGCGGAACGGACGCCGCTGCGCTTTTGGGCAATCGACACAGAGAATGGCGAACGCGCGTATCGCGACGGATCATTTGTAGGAACGGGAAACTGACCATGGCCAATCGTGAGTTTACAGGCAAACACGCCTTGATGGTCTTCGGCGGCGCCTTTGGCATCATCATCGCGGTCAACCTGACGCTGGCCTATAACGCGGTGCGAACCTTTCCGGGGTTGGAGGTCAAAAACTCCTACGTGGCGTCGCAGCAATTTGATGCCAAGCGGGCCCGCCAAATGGCGTTGGGATGGGTGGTACGCGCGGAATCGCAGGATGGTCAGATATTGCTGCACATCAATGGGCCTGATGGGGCGCCCGTGCAGGTTCAAGAGCTGGAGGCCGTGCTGGGCCGCGCGACTCATGTCCAGGATGATCTGGAGCCGGATTTTGTCTTTGATGGCAAACGGTATGTCGCCGACCTCGATCTCGCTGACGGGAATTGGAACATCCGGATGAAGGCGCTGTCGTCGGACGGCACCGAATTTGAGCAACGTGTGATCCTGCATGTCGAGCGGTGAGGTCAGCATAAGCGGCCCGCCCCCCGCGGCGGCCTGTGCGGGATGCAGCGCCGTTCCGCCGCGTCGGGTCGAACCTGTGACGGAGGGGCCGCAGACCCTGTTCCTGTCGCTTCCGGGCATTCATTGTCAAAACTGCATTGCGGGTGTGGAAACCGCGTTGTCGTGCCACCCCGATGTGGCTTCGGCGCGCGTGAACCTGACCCTCAAGCGCGTTCAGATTTCGGCACAGGCGGACGCCGATCCGGAAGAGTTGATCTCTTTGCTGGCAACACGTGGGTATGAGGCGCATGCGCTGGACCCCGATGTGCTGGCGGCGACAGGCCGGGATACAGCGGGACGCGACCTGTTGATGCGGCTGGCTGTGGCGGGCTTTGCCTCGATGAACGTGATGCTGCTGTCAGTGTCGGTTTGGTCCGGTGCTGCGGATGCGACGCGGGATATGTTCCACTGGATTTCAGCGGCCATCGCCTTGCCCGCGATTGCCTTTTGCGCGCAGCCGTTTTTCAAGAATGCGTGGTCGGCGCTGCGGGTGGGGCGTTTGAACATGGATGTGCCGATTGTCCTGGCCATTCTTCTGGCGCTTGTGACATCGGTTTGGGAAACGGCGCTGTCAGGCAAACACGCCTATTTCGATGCGGCCCTGACGCTGACCTTCTTTTTGTTGATCGGGCGATACCTCGACTATCGGGCACGGTCGGCGGCGCGGTCCGCGGCGCAGGAACTGTCCGCGTTGGAAGTCCCGCGTGTCCGGCTGGTGCGTGAAGGGCAAGAGGTTGAGGTCGCGGCCTCTGAGGTGGCGGTGTCTGACATCGTGCATATTCGTCCGGGTGGACGGATTCCCATCGATGGGGTCGTCATCGACGGACGATCCGAGCTGGACCGGTCTCTGTTGACCGGTGAAACTCTGCCGGTCGTGATCGCGCCGGGACAAACGGTCAGTGCTGGCGAGATCAATTTGACCGGTCCATTGCTGGTCCGGGCAACCATGGTCGGCCCGGAAACGTCTTTGCACAAAATGGCAGAGCTGGTCGCGGTCGCCGAAAGCGGGCGGTCCCGCTATACGTCGCTGGCGGATCGTGCCGCCAAACTCTATGCGCCCGGGGTTCATATCCTGTCGGCTCTGAGCTTTCTGGGCTGGTTGTTGTATTCCGGTGATGTGCGGGTGTCGTTGAATATCGCGGCGGCGGTTCTGATCATCACCTGCCCGTGCGCTTTGGGGTTGGCGGTCCCGGCTGTGACCACTGCGGCGTCGGGGCTGCTTTTTCGAAAAGGGCTGTTGATCAAGGACCCAACGGCGCTGGAACGTCTGGCGCAGGTTGATACCGTGGTTTTTGACAAAACCGGGACGCTGACCCACGGAACGCCGGTGGTTGAGGGGTTGAGTGACATTGATCCGAGTGCCCTGGGCCTGGCGCGGGCGTTGGCGGAATGCTCGGTGCATCCCCTTTCGGTCGCTTTGGCCAAGGCAATTGCGGACGCGGATGTTCCGGCGGCGCAGGTGACGGATATCTCTGAGCGGCCGGGTTATGGGTTGGAAGGCTATGCGGGCGGTCAGTCCATACGGCTGGGCCGGGCCGATTGGGTTGGTGCACCGGTCAGCGACGACACCCGATGCTGGTTGCAAATCGGCGGCGCCGCCCCCATTGGATTTTCGTTTTCCGATACACTGCGACCCGGGGCACAGGATGCGGTTGCGGCCCTGCAACGCGACAACAAATCCGTGATCCTGTTGTCTGGTGACGCGCCTGCGGTGGTTGAAAAGATGGCTGCAAAGCTGGGTATTGAAACCTGGAAGGCTCAGGTGAGCCCCGCCGAAAAAGCGCAGGAAATTAAGGCTCTGCAACAGTCCGGACGGAATGTTCTGATGGTTGGCGACGGGCTGAACGACACTGTGGCGTTGACACAGGCAAACGCCTCTATCGCGCCTGCCAGCGCGCTGGACGCGGCGCGCGTGGCCTCTGATATTGTGCTCTTGGGCCAAGACCTGTCACCGGTTGCGGATGCCTGTCGGGTGGCGCGCAAAGCGACCGCGCGCATCCGCGAGAATTTTCGGATTGCGACCGTCTACAACATCATCGCCGTTCCGCTGGCCTTTGCCGGTCTGGCGACCCCATTGATCGCGGCCTTGGCGATGTCGCTGAGTTCGGTTACCGTTTCTGTTAACGCGCTGCGTGTGAGGTGACGATGACGGTTCTTGCCTACTTAATACCCATTTCGATCTTTCTGGGCGCGGTCGGCTTGATTGCGTTTGTCTACACGGTACGTTCCAATCAATATGACGACCCAGAGGGAAACGCGCGCAGAATTCTCAGCGACGAATGGGATGATAAGCCAAAGCGTTGATCCGTTTACTTGGGTTCAAAAGATCGTACGATCGCCAATTGAAACCTGAGGTTTTTGAGTAAGCCGCGGTTTGGCAGGCAAAAAGCGAAACTTAAACCTTTTTCGCTTTTGTGCCCGAATGAAGCGACAACGAGACGGCAGGCTGTGGCACGTCAACAGAACGGAACGGACTATTGGGACAAACTGGCGGAACGGTATTCTCGTTCCCCGGTAAAAGATACCGCGGCCCATCAACGGCTCATTGACAAAAGCCGCCACTACCTGAGCCCGCGGGACCGCGTGCTGGATCTGGGATGTGCTACAGGAACAAACACGCTTTTGCTTGCTCCGCATGTTGACCGCATCGTCGGCGTTGATTTGTCACCGGCTATGATCGGCGTTGCCCGGGGTGGCGGTTTGAAAGACGGAATCAAGAACGCGCGATTCTTGCAGGCTGATTTCCACCAACTGCTCGTGGAAACGGACGGTTACGACGCCATCACAGGCTTTCGTCTGTTGCATTTGATCGAGGATTTACCAGCTTTTCTGAGCGTTGTTCATAAAGCCTTGAAACCGGGCGGCGTTTTCGTGTCACACACCGTCTGCCTTGGCGAACGCAGTGCCTATCTTAAGCCGTTCATTTTTGCCATGCGCCGATTTCTGGGTGCGCCCCATCTGAGCTTTTTGACCACCAAGATCATCGAGGACGGGTTGCTGTCTGCCGGATTTGAGGTTGTGGAAAGCGAGGGGTTTCCCGATAACGCGCCGGCTCGATTTGTGGCGGCGATTAAGTTTTAGGTCAGACCGCTAGGACGGGCCGACCATAAAACAGGTAACGTTGCGCGCCTGAAGGCGGCGACAGGCGAGGTCTGCGCTTTCGCGGGTCATCCCAAGGAAATTCGCATCGAACCCGCGGGATGTCTGCACGACCTTGCGCAGGGTGCCGTCGAGTGTCGACATCTCGGACAGCGCGGTCCGCAGTAAGACCTTTTCGGCCTCATACCGGCTGCCATAGCGTCCGACATTAATGCCCCAGTGCTGGCTCCCATCCGAGGTCGACAACCGAGTGACAATCTCGGGCTCTGTGATCGCATTGACATTGGTCGGCCGTGCACCGGGGCGTGGAGAACTTGTGTCAACGGCTGCGGCGACGACTTCTGCAATAGTAGCCTGAATGGCCTTTTCGTCGGCACTGGCCGTCTTGGCGATGGCATCCGTGTCGTTCTGGGCGACCTGAATTGGGGTATTAAAACTGCGTGCTTTTGGGCGAACGCTGGACTTGATCAACCCGCTCACACGGACCGTCCGTCCGCTTGTCCCATCAGCGGTACCCGCATTGGCGAGGTATTTCGGCGGAGTAGGTTTGCGCAAAGCCGTGCGGCTGGGCGCGCGCGAGAACCCCATGTCCAAGAGCTCAGCCACACGGGCGTTTCTGGATGCGGTCGATTTCCCGCCGAACACGGTTGCAATGACCCGCTCGCTGCCGCGTTCGGCTGAGGCCACAAGATTGAAACCCGCCGCACGCGTATACCCAGTCTTGATCCCGTCGGCACCCCGATAGGCGTCCAGAAGACGTCGATTGGTGTTGTTGACTGATTTAAGGCCCGCATGCGTCGAACGACGGGAGAAGATATTGTAGTATTGGGGGTAGTCATAAAGCAGGTGGCGACCCAGAATGGTCATGTCCCGCGCTGTTGACAGGTGACCAGTTTCGGTCAGGCCATGTGCGTTTTTGAATGTTGTCCGGGTCATGCCCAGCTGTTTTGCCGTCCGGTTCATCCGGCGCGCAAATGCGGCCTCACTGCCGGACACTGCTTCACCAATTGCCGTTGCCGCGTCATTGGCGGATTTGACCGCGGCTGCCCGGATCAGATACCGGAACGCAATCCGACTGCCAGATTTCAAGCCCAGCTTCGAGGGAGGTTCTGCAGCCGCATTTTTCGAAATCCGCACCTTGTCATCCAGCGAAATCTCGCCGTTTTGGACAGCTTGAAACGCGATGTACAGCGTCATCATCTTTGTCAGCGATGCGGGATGCAATCGCGTGTCAGCATTTCGTGCATGCAATACTTCGCCATTCCTCGCGTCCATGACCACGGCCGCATACGGCGCTGCTGCCGCGCTCAACGGTATGATCACGCAAAGCCATACAATGCCTAAGAAAAGGATGCCCAAATGGGCGGGTCGGTAGCGCCGAACCTGCACGATATCTGCCTCTGTCTGCCTCAGGTCGCTGGTTTTCCAGCTTACCAGTGAATTGTTTTGCCAAAGCGTACCACAGCACGGGTTCAAAGCAAATAACATGTTGAATTGAGGACGTTTAAAAGTGGCTTTCTCGCACAATGCCCAGAATTGGACCAGATTTGGTGCGTTTCACGCGCTCCGTATCTAGAATATGTATGTCAGCGCTTGGTTTATAAATCGTCAATCAGCGCGGGCAGATGCCCAAGATGATCGATCTTATGAAACCGGGGCGAATGATCCGGCGGATCGGCGCGTTCAATGGCCCATTCCAACCCGTGGGGCACAAACACGCCCCAACCACCGGCGGCGACCATCGGCACGACATCCGACCGCATGGAATTGCCGACCATCATCGCATGGTCCGGCCCGTCGCCATGCCGCAAAAAGATGTCCTGATAAGTCTCATGATTTTTTTCGAGACAATTTCGACGCCGTCAAACAGGTCGCCTAATCCAGATTGGGCCAACTTGCGTTCCTGGTCCAAAAGATCGCCCTTTGTGATCAGCAAAACCCGATAGTGATCTGACAAAGCTTCGACCACGTCCTGTGCGTGCGGCAGCAACTCTATTGGATGGCGCAGCATGTCTTGTCCGGCTTCCAAAAGCTCTGAAATGACCGTGGCCGGTACCCTTTGATCCGTGACCTCAATAGCCGTTTCAATCATCGACAAGACGAACCCTTTGACCCCGTAACCGTAATGTCCAAGGTTGCGCCGCTCTGCCGCCAAGAGCCGTTCGGACAAATGGTCGGGATCGGTGTAGTCCTGCAGCAGGTCTGTGAACCTTTCCTGCGTCAGTTGAAAGAAACGCTCGTTGTGCCAAAGTGTGTCATCGGCATCAAACCCGATCGTTGTCAGTGAACGCAGCGGCATCTGTGGCGTTCTTTCCCTTTTCTAAACGTGTATGAACGATATATAAGCGTCAAACACTTGGAAACCTGAACCCCCAAGAGCCGCTGGATGTTGCTAGAACCGCTTTTCATGTCGGACGACCCAAAAGACGATGACGAAGCTTCCGTCATCACGCAAACGCGTCCGAAAACCAAACGACCGCCTTTGTACAAGGTGCTGTTGTTGAATGACGATTACACGCCGATGGAATTCGTTGTGCATGTTCTGGAACGGTTCTTTGGCATGAACCATGCTCAAGCGTTTGAGATCATGTTGACGGTCCATAAAAAGGGCCTCGCCGTAGTTGGGGTGTTCAGCCATGAGATTGCCGAGACCAAAGTGGGCCAAGTGATGGATTTTGCCCGGCGTCATCAACATCCGCTGCAATGCACGATGGAAAAAGAAGCGTGACGGTTCGCTGTGTCGCCCAGATTGTCATTGCTGCTGCCCACGGGTGAGATTGATCCGTCACGCCCGACCCGGTTCTTCTTGCCCAGCCCTCAGGCGGTTCTGAATGATTTTTCGCCCGAGGGGTCAGAGATCGTTCAACCGTTTCGTCCATGGTTCGAACACTGGGCTCAAAATGGGTTTTCGACCGTTGTGCGACCAAGCGATGAACCTGTCGCGCAATCCGTTGTGTTCCTGCAAAGGTCAAAGGCCCAGTCGCGCAACCTGATCTGGAAGGCTGTTCAGACGACGTATGGTCGTGTCGTGATTGATGGGGCAAAGACCGATGGCGTCGATGGCGTGTTGAAAGAGCTGAAGCGCATCGGTCCCGTGACGCCCGCGATTGCCAAAGCGGATGGCAAGCTCTTTTCCATTGATGCGACGGATTTCAAAGGGGCGCTGGACGCTTGGGCACCCTCCGCCGAAACGGTGGTGGATGGCTACCACACCGTTCCCGGGGTCTTTTCGGCAGAGCATGTGGACCCAGCCTCGCGGCTTTTGTCGTCGCATCTGCCCCCGAACCTGCAAGGATCGGTGGCTGATCTTGGCGCCGGGTGGGGGTACCTATCCGCTGAGCTTCTTAAAACACGACCCAAGATTTCCAGTGTTCATCTGGTTGAGGCAACTGCACTGGCATTGGACTGCGCCAAGCAAAACGTACCCGACGACCGGGCGGTTTTCCATTGGGCGGACGCCACCACATGGCGCCCGGCGGAAGCGGTGGAAACTGTCATCATGAACCCCCCGTTTCACACCGGCCGAAATGCAGAACCGGATATCGGCCGTCAGTTCATCGAGGCATCGGCGCAGGTGCTGCGTCCGAACGGGACGCTCTGGATGGTGGCCAATCGCCATTTGCCGTACGAAAGCAGGCTGAATGAGCTGTTCGCGTCGGTCCAAGAGGTAGGCGGAGACAACCGGTTCAAAATTCTCACGGCCCGCTCGCCAAGACGATCGAAGTCCGCTAGCGTCCGATAACCACTCAGGGAGACATCCAAATGTCGTTTTCCATCGCCGGAAAAACCGCCATCGTGACCGGGGCGGCCAATGGGATCGGGTTGGCGATTGGCCGTCAATTTGCCGAAAACGGGGCGAATGTCATGTCCGCCGACATGGACGAGGGGCGCTTGGCGGACGAGCTGGGGGATGTCGCCGAAGACAGCAATATCCGTTATTTCGCGGGTGACCTGCGCAAGAACCTGACGATTGCAAACCTGTTATCCGCCACGATCGATGCGTTTGACGAGGTAAACGTTCTGGTCAATGGCGCACGTCAGGTTGTTGTGTCAGATCCCTTGGACCCCGAGGACGATGCGGTCATCGATCTTTTGAACCAAAATATGGTGCCCGCGCTCAGGCTGACTCAGCTTGTTGCCAAACGCATGATCAAACAATCCGAAGGGCGCGACGATGATCGTCAGGCGGGGTCTATCATCAACCTCTCGTCGATCTCAGCTCGTCAGTCCCCCCCCGATCTTTTGGCCTATTCGGTCAGTTCAGCGGCACTTGATCAGTTGACACGATCGATGGCTGTGGCCCTTGCGCCCCACCGGATCCGCGTAAACGCGGTTGCGATGGGGTCGGTGATGAGTGCATCCTTGAAATCAACGTTAAAGGAAAACCGCGATTTCCGGATGAATATCGAAGAGTTTACGCCGCTCTCCCGCATCGCTGCACCCGGCGAATTGGCCGATGCCGTTCAATACCTGGCGTCCGAAGGGTCAGGTTTCATGACGGGGCAAATTCTGACGGTTGACGGGGGCCGTACATTGCTGGACCCGGTTTCGGCCCCGGCCCATTAGAAACCGGTACAGTAGTAAAGAGATTGCGGATCGCACCGCATCCTTGGGATTGAAGGACACTGGAATGACGTCAGATTTTGCAACAGAAAAGGCAACGGCAGCCGCGTGGTTCCGGGAGTTGCGAGATCAGATCGTCGCCGCGTTCGAGGCGTTGGAACAAAACCACGCCTCCGGGCCGATGTCCGATGCCGAGCCAGCCGTTTTCGAGGTGACCGAGACAAAGCGTACAGCCGATGATGGTGGCGATGCGGGCGGCGGATTGATGAGCGTGTTGCGCGGCGGCCGTGTATTTGAAAAGGTCGGCGTCAACGTGTCCGAGGTCTATGGCACCTTGGGGGAACGTGCCCAAATGGCGATGGCTGCCCGCAAGGGCATTCCGGGAATGAAGGATGACGCAAGGTTCTGGGCCTCTGGGATCAGTCTGGTCGCACATATGCAGAACCCGCATTGCCCGGCGGTCCACATGAATACGCGCATGTTCTGGACCCCGCACGCTTGGTGGTTCGGCGGCGGGTCCGATTTGAACCCCTGTATCGAATACGATGAGGACACCGCGCATTTTCATGCGACCCAGCAGGCGCATCTCGATCCGCATGGCACAGATTTCTATCCGCGGCTTAAATCATGGGCAGATGAGTACTTCTTTATTCCGCACCGAAACCGCGCACGCGGTGTGGGCGGGATTTTCATGGATGACCAGTGCAGCGGGGATTGGCAGGCGGATTTCGCACTGACCCAGGATATCGGGCGCGCTTTCCTTCCGGCCTATGTGCCTTTGGTCGAAAAGCGGCGCGTTCAGTCATGGGATGGTGCAGACAAAGACGCGCAGCTGGTACATCGCGGGCTCTATGCCGAATACAACCTTGTCTATGATCGCGGGACAAAGTTCGGGCTTGAGACGGGTCATGATGCCAATGCGGTTCTAATGAGCCTGCCGCCCTTGGCAAAATGGGTGTAATCACCGGTTTTCTCTAAAGTGTCATTTTGCGTGATCCAGTTCACAGAAGATGTGAGCGGGTCACTGCATATTGGATCTCAAGACAGGGACGGACACCCGCCCCGACCGAGATGAAACCAAAGGAGACACCCCATGCGTTTTGCAGCTATCTTTTCCCTGATGTTCTTTGCCGTTGACATGCCGAACCTGGACTTCACCGGCACCGCGAACTCCGGCAATGGCGTGCCACCGGTTGTGTCGACGTCGAACCAGAATTCCTGAGGTCTCCTTGGACCGCAGCGGCTTTCCCCAGGCCGCGGTCCCAAAGGCGGTCCAAATCTCGAAGGGCGGACGTAAATGTCCGCCCTTTTCTGTTGTCAGGACGCCAAAATCATTTTGGAAAAAACCTCACAGGAAGTGAACGAAACTGTGATCCGGATCACAGAAGGGGCCGTCGAGACGGGGCATATTGGATCTCAAGACAGGGACGGACACCCGCCCCGACCGAGATGAAACCAAAGGAGACACCCCATGCGTTTTGCAGCTATCTTTTCCCTGACGTTCTTCGCCGTTGACATGCCGAACCTGGACTTCACCGGCACCGCGAACTCCGGCAATGGTGTGCCACCGGTTGTGTCGACGTCGAACCAGAATTCCTGATTACCCTTACCTCCCTGTCTCACTCCCAGAGACTTCCAGCCTTGCAGTGCCAAACTGCTTCCTTCCGGCGGGCCTTTGTGCCCGTCTTTTTTTGCTCCTGCACTATGTCGATAATCGAATAAATAATTGATTTCATGTGAACTTATTCACATTTGAAGTGCACACTACCTGCCATGTTGAGGTTGTTGAAGGGCGGTTGCCCCGTCCCGCAGAAACCAAATGGAGACTTGAAATGCGTTATTTTACAGCCCTTTCCTTGATGTTTTTTGCAGTCAATATTCCCAACCTGCAATTTGCGGAAGACGGCCAAGCCAACCCGGCGAAGCCGCCCGTTGTGGCAAAGCAAAATCATAATTCGTGACCGATCATCAGGTTTGCGAATGGTCGACCAGGCCCCCAGTCAACCCCAAGTCTGGTCGATCAACACAAGGCGGGCAGGTGCCTGCCTTGTGTTTTTAGTGGACTTGCCGTGTGCGAGACATCGAGCCCCAACCGGCTTCTGACAAAGCGCTCCAATAGCTGTCCGCAATTCGCATGCGATCGCCCAAATTCTTAGAGACCAAAAGGTTATGCATCCGGCTGAGCTTCCAGCAGGGAACATGCATGATCATATAGTGTTCCAGATGATAATTGACCCAATAAGGCGCCACAAAAGTCCGCATAATGGGGCCCGCCCTGGTTGTCCGGACGTTTCGGAAAGGATCCTCTGACTGTTCTGTTGCGCCATGTTCGGCGATGTTCCGTACCCGCAACACAAACTGATACCATGTGAGATACGGCAAGAGCCAAAAGGCGAACCCGTACCACCACGCACCCGTCATGCTCATGATTGTCATGACACCTGCGAAGATGGGCAACGATTTCCAAAGCTCTTGTGACCGAAACGTCTGTGCAAAATCCGTGCTTGCGGCTTCGATCGCGTCGTGGTCACCGGCCAGTCGAATGCTCATCAGGATTTGGCCGACCAACAGTTTCACACCCGTTTGCCCGGTCAGATCGCGCAGGAATTTGCGTTTCAGCGACGCGCGCGTGGTCGGAAACTTGGACGAGAGCACCAAGTCGGGGTCTTTGTCGGTCTGCGTGAACCTGTGATGGGTCAGATGGTAATGCCTATAAGCTGCTAACTCTGCCAGAATGGGACGCCCGCACAGCCATTCGCCGACCCATTCGTTTAAGGCGCGGGTTTTGAACAATGCGTTATGCGCGGCCTCATGCATCAGGATGGCCAAGCCCAACTGGCGCGACCCGATGATCATAACCGCCAATATAAAAGTGAGCGGGTTGGGAAACAGGGCAAACAGCGCGACGGCACCGCCGATCAATGCCCAACAATGCAAAACCAACAGCGCCCCGACCCAATCAGAGCGTTCGGCCAAGGGCCGGATTTCTTCGGTGGTGAGAAACGCCTTTCCAGGTGTCATCTGCCAATCCTTCCTCCTAGAGGGTGACAAACAGATGGCTCTGGGTCAACTCAGGCGGGCTGGACGTGTCGGGTTCTTGCGCCTAGGGACGCCAATCAAAAAAGCCGAGACCGGCCTCTGCCAACAGTTTTTTGGCCATGGCACGTCCGATGTCCGGTCCGTCCGCGATATCACCGCTGGCCTCATCTGAAATGGCTTCTGATCCGTCCGGTCGCAGCACCTGACCCCGCAGGCGCAGTGTCGTGCCGTTCAATTCGGCCAAACCCGCGATGGGTGTTTCACAGGATCCGTCCAGTTCGGCAAGAAACGCGCGCTCGGCGGCGAGCCGGGCAGAGGTTTCGGTATTGTGGATCGCGGACAGCATGTCTGCACACCGGGTGTCATCCGTGCGGCGTTCGATCCCAATGGCACCTTGCGCGATTGCGGGCAGCATATCGTCGGTTTCAATGGCCGTTGCAGGAACATCCTGCATCTCAAGCCGTCGAATGCCAGCCATGGCCAGAAAGGTACAATCCGCAATACCATCGGCCAGTTTCTGAAGCCGGGTCTGAACATTGCCTCGGAACTCGACCACGTTCAGATCGGGCCTGCTGTTGAGCAACTGCGCCCGCCGCCGCAAGGACGAGGTGCCGACAACAGCGCCTTCTGGCAAGTCGTGGATTGAGGTCAGGTTGGGCGAAATGAACGCGTCGCGCGGATCTTCCCGCGGTAGAAACGTATCCAGGATCAAACCGTCCGGCTGTTCGACCGGCATGTCCTTGGTCGAATGCACCGCGATATCGATATCGCCACGCAACATGGCTTCTTCGATTTCCTTGGTGAAAAGACCCTTGTTGCCGATTTCCTTCAAGGGACGGTCTGCATCAATCATGGCCCGGTTGTCCCCGGTCGTCTTGATGACCACGATCTCGAACGCTTCGGGCGCCAGATCATGTGCTGCACTTAATCGTGCCCTTGTTTCATAGGCTTGCGCCAAAGCAAGAGGCGAACCGCGCGTGCCAATGCGCAATGGATCCGATGGCGAAGGAGCGTGTCGTGTCATGTTGTCATCATTAGGGGTGTAAACTCTGTCTGACAACTGGCACTGCTTGACAAAGTTCACAGTAACCCCGACCCATGGTGCAAAAGCGAGAGAGAAAACTCATGACCCAGTCCAAAAAACTGTTGCGCAGCTTGGCTGGTGAGGTGTTGGACACACCGCCTATCTGGATGATGCGCCAAGCCGGTCGGTATCTGCCCGAGTACCGCGCAACGCGCGCGCAGGCCGGAGATTTCCTATCCTTGTGCTACAACAGCGAGCTTGCGGCAGAGGTGACGTTGCAACCGATCCGCCGCTATGGGTTCGATGCGGCGATCCTCTTTGCTGACATCCTTTTGTTGCCGCAAGCTTTGGGTGCGGACTTGTGGTTTGTCACGGGAGAGGGGCCCCGGCTGTCGACCATTACCGATCAAGCCGGGTTTGACGCGCTCAAACCGGCCGATGCCATCCACGAAACACTCAATCCGATTTACGACACCGTCCGCATCTTGGCGCAGGAGCTGCCCCGGGAAACAACGCTCATTGGTTTTGCCGGGGCCCCTTGGACAGTGGCAACATACATGATTGCCGGGCGCGGGACGTCGGATCAGGGACCGGCGCATTTGCTCAAATCCGAAAATCGCGCCGTGTTTGAGGCGTTGATCGATCGGCTGACCGAAGGGACCATCGATTACCTCGATCAGCAGATCCAAGCGGGGGCCGAGGTGGTCAAAATCTTCGACAGCTGGGCCGGATCGCTCAACGGACAGGATTTTGAGGATTTCGCCGTCGCGCCGTGCCGTAAGATCACGGCGGCGCTCAAAGAGCGGCATCCAACCATTCCCATCATCGGCTTCCCGCGCGAAGCTAAAGAGAAATACGTCGGCTTTGCCGCCAAAACCGGGGTGGATTGCGTGGCCCTGGACAACTCGGTGGACCCGGCATGGGCCGCCCAAAACGTGCAAACGGATGTCTGTGTCCAAGGCAATCTCAAATCCTCGCACATGGTTACGGGCGGGCAGGCGTTGATCGACGAAACACGCGCGATTGTCGACGCGTTTTCCAAGGGCCCGCACATTTTCAACTTGGGCCATGGCATCACACCGGATGCTGATCCAGCGAATGTGCAATTGATGATCGACACTGTTCGAAAAGTGGCTTAGCCAAGTTTGCGTTTCCGTCAGTTTTCCTCTTGACGGTTCTCGCGCGCTGGCATACGTCCACGCGCACCCATGGCGGAGTAGCTCAGTTGGTTAGAGCAGCGGAATCATAATCCGCGTGTCGGGGGTTCAAGTCCCTCCTCCGCTACCATCACTTTCCATGACACATCGAAAAAGCACGCCCGCACGATCTCAGCGGCGGCTGGTCCGTCGCGAAAAAAACGGTGACGCGCAAAGGCAACACTTGGATGTGAAGCCGCATGACGAACCAGTTGGTATTGAGGCATCAAAAATAAAAATATAACACGTTACAAAAATATGCGCATTCCACTATGTGAGGCCTTAATGTTCCGTGTTCTTTTATTGACGTCCGTCATGATCTCCGCCGCCGGAAACACATCGGCCGAGCAAAGCTTGCAGTCGGAAGCAAATGACCCGACGGCCTCGATACGGGCCTATTCATTTCAGGAAAGCTACTCGCCGACCTATCATAATGATCAAAACGCCACTTCGAACTCGTTGCAGTTTCAGGCGGCCATCCCCCATCGGCTGTGGGACCAGAGTAATATTTTACGCATAACAATCCCTTATGAAACGGACACGGCTTTCGATCAAAGCGGCCTGAACGACATCACCGTGTTTAACCTTGTTACGTTCAAGCGGGATTGGGGACGCTATGGTGCGGGTCTGGTGGCGCTGTTGCCGGCAGGAGCTGACACCATCAGCGCCGGGAAATGGGCGGTCGGACCCGCGGTCGGAGCGTCCCTTCAACTCGATTGGGGCCTGCTTGGGCTGTTCAACCAAAATGTCTTTTCGGTCGCCGGCGACTCTGACAAACCCGATGTGAACCTGTCGACATTGCAACCGCTTTTGAATGTTCAACTGGGCAACGGTTGGTCGGTTGGAAACTCAGAGATGGTTCTGAGCTACGACTGGGATGACAATAGTTGGGTGAGCCTGCCGATCGGAATTGGCGTGAACAAACTGATCGAAACATCGGGACATCCCTGGCAAATCAGCGCGAATTACGAACGCAATTTTGCGGACGGATTTGTCGGACCCAAAGACACGTTCACGATCGTTGCCAAAATCCTCGTACAGGGAAAATAGTCTAGCCGCGGCTTGAATACATGGGTCCGGCGTTTTTTCAACTTACCCGTCTTGTTGATCTCTCAGTGTGGCGAAAATCGCGTCTTCGATCCGTGAGCGCTTGTCATGGCAAGCAGCGCCCAGAAGTATCACCAAAAGATTGAGCCGGTGTTCGCGCAGCAGTTCTTCGTCGCGCACCCTGCCATCCAACCAAGCCTCGAACAGCCCCGCATTGGCATACCCGATGCGGTTTGCAAGATCGGTTGATGATATACCATTCGTAAGCCAGCCCGCGGTCTTCAAGGCGTCGATCAAAGTGGTGAGCCGTGGAATAACTTTTGGGAAAAGCACAGAAGCCAGTGAGCCGGACAATTTGCTCGCCTCAAGCAGCACGCGTTGGGGACCCTTTGGATCTGCCCAATCGCGCGAAATCTGGTCCGTGATAGCAAGCACCCTTTCCAACTCATCACCGGGTAAGTTTGCAAAATCCGTCTCGGGCCCTTGGTCATTCAGCTGATTGAACATGGCTTCGAACAAGGCTTGCTTGGAGCCGAACACGTTATATGCCGTTGCTGGTGCCATATTCGCGGCCTTGGCGAGACCGCGCATGGTCAGAGCGTCAGGCCCAGCGGATTTCAGTAAGGCAAAACCCGTTTCAATCAAACGCGCGCGACTGGCATGCTTTCGTGCTTCCCGGCCATCTTCTTTAACCATTTTGTTCATTCTCAGTTCCGTGGATGGATCTGCGTGTCCTCAGGGGTTGCTGTACGACACTCTGAGCTTGCTGAGAATGTTCAATATAAATATAACGCGTTACAAAATTATTCCTGTCTGGACCTTTCCCCATGACATCAATGGCCGTCAAAATACTCGTCCTGATCTGTGTGAACCTTGCCATGACTGGCGTGTTGACCTCGGCCATGACTTACGTCGCGAACGGGTCGTTCGAAGGGTTCCTCGCCTCTTTGACTCCGACATGGCTCTTGGTTGCGTTTATCGCGACCTATCAGGTGTTGGGGTTCGGGATGAGCTTTTGGGAAACATGGCATGCCACCCTGCGTGCAGGACTGCCCATTGGTATCGCTCTCAGCCTCATAGGCACATCCTTTTTAAAGCCCCGTATCGAACGGTTTCTGGCTTCTTGAGACCGCTTCAAACGAACTGGAGAGTACGAAAATGAGTTTGCGAAACATAGTGTTCTGTTTGGTTTTGGCAGCGGGTCTGGGCGTTGTGTTTCTCATCAACATGCCCGACAAAAACGCCGCTGCGTCGGCCACTTGGACAAAAGATCAGGCACTGTCCCATGTAACAGAGACACAAGATGTCGGGTCAGGCTACCGCGACTTGGAAGGACTTACGCTTGCCTACAATTACGTCGGATTTGGAAGTTTCGAACTGGCCTTTTACGACAACCGCCTCAAGTGGCGCGGCTTTGGCGATGGGTTCTTCGACAAGATTGTCTCGCAAGTGAACCCGACCGTCTCCAAGGTCGCAGAGAACGTCTATTTCCTGTCATGGAACACGCCGGGGGGAACAGACAATGTCGTTGTGAATTTCGACCTTGGCACGGTCCATGCGCATCTTTGGTCGGGCACCGGTTCGGTCGATGACTATTCGGATTTTGACCAGATCCATGGGGAAATACTCTGCGCGCCATCAAAGGACTGTGCCTTTCCCGAAGGTGCGCCAACCGGCATGTTCGGAAAGCTGTATCGGTTCATTCTGAATTCGTGGAAATATGACCTGCCATCTTTGACAGAGTTCCAGCCGCCTCTTGTTTCAAGCCACGCAGATGGATTGGCAGAGCTCACAGGGCGCACGCTTCGTTATGTTGGAGATGCGGGTGGGGCTGATCACTCAACCTGCCGTAACTTCGTGACAATCTCTTCTGGCTTTGGTCGCTTGTTGGCCATGTGTTTCCTCCGTTTCCTAAACATAGCGGAGGACCACTTCAGTGGGGGAAGACCAAAAGCCCGCGCGGTCCTCTTGCGCCTGTTTCCAGTCCAGAATGGGGATCATGTGGTCAACCTTTGCATTTTGCGCGACACCCGCTTTAGATACAGCGCCCGCGAGGCATCTGTCGAACTGTCCATCAGATAATGCGCGGCAAAGACAGTGCGGCACCTGCGCGCGCAAATGGTTCGCACGCCGCGTGTCAGCGTTCTCCGCCCCGGCGCGCCGATCAATGTGGTCAGCCACCAAGAAGCGCCACAGGTCGTGAAAACCGCAATCCGGTCAATATTTGTCAGGCCCGGCTGAATGTTCTCGCCGGGTCCCTTTGGCATCACAAAAGCAACCCCGGGCAGCAAAACCCGGTCCAACCAACCTTTCAGCATCGCAGGCAGCCCGTACCACCAAGTCGGATAGACAAAGATCAAGGTATCCGCCCATTGCAGATCCGCGACATCATCGGCAACCGGATCGACGTTGCAGCTTTCATCAAGGTAGATGTCCAGCTCGTGCCCGGTCAGAACCGGTGAGAACCCGGTGCGATAAAGATCGCGTAGCCGGAAGTTGATCTGCGCAGCTTCCAGACAGGATATGACCGTGGCCAGGACGGCTGCGTTAAAGCTGTCCTCTTTGGGATGGTAAAACACGATGAGCGCCCGCATCAAAACGTCCTTAACTGTGATCCGACATGGTCCAGAAATGCCTCGCGTTTGGCTTGGGACGCGCGGTTCATGTCATAAAGCGCAAGGTATTTGGTCGTGCGGGGACGGCACACATGCCAGACGGCCCGGGTCACGCATTTGCGCGGCGGATCCCCACTGAGCATCGCGCGCAGGCGCGTGCCGCCATAGGTCGTGACCGCCGCCAAGCGCCGGATGCGCGTCAGGTTCGGGACAACCTTGCCATTTTCCAGCCGGAACGAAACACCGGGCAGAAATACACGGTCCAGAAATCCTTTGAGCATTGCGGGATAGCCGAAATTCCACACCGGAAAAACCATGATCAGCGCATCCGCCGCGCGCAGGCGCTCGACATAACTCTGAACCGGGCCGGTGTTTTCCGGCACCTCGTGATAGGCGCGCCGGTCTGCTTCGGACATCACCGGGTCAAAACCTTCTGCATAAAGATCGCAATCATCGACCTGCCAGCCACGGGCGGTCAGCGTCTCGACCACCCGGTGATGCAGCGCCTGGTTATAGCTGTCCGGGACAGGATGCGCGGCAAGAACCAAGGCGGATTGTGCCTTTGACCTCACTCGGACGGTTGCAGTTTCGGATAGGCGTACATTTCGGCAAAATCCCAGTCCGGGTCGTCCCAGGCGATCATTTTGCCGGGGTTGAGCAACCCTTTTGGGTCCGCTTCGCGTTTGAACCGCAACTGGCGGTCGTCCACTGTTTGGCGGCCTCCTTCTTCCAGCGTGTAACGGTGCGGGTTGAAGATCATCGCGCCCGCGTCCTCATGCATGTGCACAATTTCATCCAAACGCTCTTCGGTGGTGAACTTGACCAGCGACAGTCCCGCAAACATGACCTTGCCGCCTTCTTTCAGCACTTCGAGATGTTGCAACACCTCGGGCGACAGCGCTTTGCGCATCTCTTCGACCAGCTTCATGTGATCGGGGTAGCCATACCGCACCTGTAGATAGGTGATTGACGGATCCACCTTGAGCGCGCGCAAGGTCGTGTGGTTCCAACCATATTCGAAAACTGTGCCCGGGCTGCGCTCCCAAGTGTTGTCGTCGCTGCGATAGATCAGGTCCAGATCAGACCGTCGGTTCAGGAACGTGTCAAACCCGTCCATTGAATGGGGCGCGACCATCAGGCCGATCAGGTGATCATCGGCCTCCACATAAGGCGCCACGCGGCGAAAATAATCCTTGGCAGTTGGTGCTTCGAATACGGTGGCGAGCTTGATCAGGATCCCGTCTTCGTTGGCCAGTTCCTCGGCAAACTGCGCGGCGGCGACGAAATCCTTGGTTTTGACGAACATCTCGACCCAGTCATAGGCTGGGGCAAGCGGCATCTCGATTTCTGTGATGATCCCGTTTGTGCCATAGGCATGGCTGACGCGGGCCAGTTCCTCTCCCCGAAATTCCAGCACCCGCGGCTCTTCTTCCATCGTGACAACGCGCAAACGGATGATATTGCCCAAATCACGCAAGCTGCCCCAGGTGCAGGACCCCACGCCACCGGACCCGCCGGCAATGAAGCCACCAATGGTTGCCGTGGCCCATGTGCTGCTGAACATGCGGATTTCCTGATTGGAATGCGCCTTACAAGCCGCATCCAGATCCTTGAGAAAACAGCCCGGTTCCACGATCACGCGGCCCGGATGGATTTCCTTGACCTGATCCATCCAGCGCAAATGCATGACACAGCCACCTTCCAGCGGCATCGCCTGACCGTAGTTGCCGGTCCCGGCACCCCGCGTCGTGACGGGCACATCGTGCTGGTAACACACTTTGAGGATTTCGATGATCTCGGCCTCGTTGCGCGGACGGACGACAAAATCGGCCACGACATGTTCGAGCCGTTCTTTCAGCACGGGCGAGTACCAGAAAAAGTCGCGTGATGACGCGCGGATGTTGGTGTCTTTTTCTTCGATGTCCAAATGGGCCAGCGCGGCCTTGGCGGCGTCGATGTTCATGATGTCTCCCACAAATGATCGAGGGTGGCGTAATCGGGCAAGGTGCGGTCAATCGCTTTCCCGCCCCGCAAAACGATCCGGTCGGATTGCGGGCGGGCATACAGCTCTGTCCATTCGCGCGCTTTGAAGATGACAAGGTCCGCAGGGTCGCCCGGGCTCAGGCTTTGCGCCGCAAACCCGCAAGTCGCCGCCGGTTGGGTCACAAAGGAGGTGACCCAATCCCGATCGCTGTGATCCACATGGGCGATGCGTGTTGCCTGTCGCATCACCTCAAGCATATCCAGATCGCCATAGGCGTAGAACGGATCGCGGGTGTTGTCAGAGGCGAAAGAAACTGGGATGCCGCGCGCCTTCATCTCATGCACCAAGGTCACGCCGCGCCCGCGTGGTGTTCTGGACATCCCAGCCGGGCTGCGATCCTGCAAATAAAGGTTGCACATGGGCAGGCTGACAACATGCAAGCCCGCCTTTGCCACAAGGTCGAGCGTGTCGAGCGCGCGGGCCTCATCCTGTGTCGACAGCGAACAGCAATGGCCGACAACGATCCGCCCGGCAAAACCGATGTCCAGCGCCACCTCGGCAATCAGACGAAGGGTTTCCGAAGACGCATCCATCGTTTCATCGACATGGAAGTCGGCATCAAGACCCCGCTGTGCCGCGAGGCGGAAAAAGCCGTAGAGCCGGTCGCGCAGGTCAGGAACGGGGTAGGTCACCATGCCCAGAACGCCGCCGTGTTCGGCCACCAGGTCGGCGGTTACGCGAAAATCGCCCTCTTCCGAGAAGTGATCGCATCCGATCAGGCACACCGCCTGAAGGTCAATTTTGCCGTTCCAGTCTGACCGCAGCTCGGCAAACAAGGGCCACGTAATCTGGGGTTGCGGCGGGATGCTGTCCAAATGGGTGCGCACAGCCCGCGTGCCATGGGCATAGGCGCACGCCAAACCAAATTCCATCCGCGGTCGCAAATCCTCGGTGGACCAATTGGCGTGGTCGGCGCGCACCGTGTTGAGTGCCCCGGGAAATGAACCGTCCGGGTTCGCGGCACGCGGCCAGATATGGCCTTTGTCCAGATGCACGTGCATGTCCGTGAAACAGGGCAGGACCATCGCGCGGCGCATCTCGACCCGCTGACCCGGCGTGTCGCTGATCCGGCCTTCGGCGATATGAATATCGGTTGTGATCAGGTCGCCGGCCTGTTGCATCAAACACGCCGGGACGGTGACGTTGGCAAGCGTTATGTGTCCGCTGGGCAGAGCGCAGAAATCCATCACGTCTCCCGTTTGATGGCGCTTTCATGCCACTTGCGCAGCAGCATATGAGACAACAGCGAGAGTGCGGCGAATATGAAGACACCCATCGCGGCAACGAGGGCGAGCGCGGCAAACATCCGCGCAATATTCAGGCGGTAACCGGCTTCCTGGATTCGGAAGGCCAAGCCGGTGCCGACGCCGCCTGTGCCAGCGACCAGTTCAGCCACCACCGCCCCGATCAGGGATAATCCGCCCGCAATCTTTAGCCCGCTCAGAAAATACGGCAGCGCCGAGGGCAGTTGCAGCATCCAAAGCCGCTGCCAGCGCGACGCGCCATAGATGCGAAAGAGGTCCCGCAGGTTATGATCGACAGAGTTCAGGCCCAATGTCGTCGAACTCAGCACCGGAAAAAACGCCACCAGCCATGCGCAAAGCAACATGCCAACTGTTTTGCTGTCGACATAGATAAAGATCAGCGGTGCAATCGCGACGACCGGTGTCACCTGCAAAATGACAGCGTAAGGGTAGAGCGATAACTCTATCATCTTGCTTTGATTAAACAAAATGGCCAATCCGGCACCGCCGATCACCGCGATGGTCAGCGCCATCAAGGTAATGCGCCCGGTCAGCAGGGCCGAGTCCCACAAGATGGCCCAGTCGCCTGTCAGACTGCCCCAAACACGGGCGGGGCTGGGCAGGATGAAATGCGGGATCTCATTCCAGACGACAATCCGGTCCCACAACCAGATCATCAGGACCATCACCAGAATGGGCAACAACCAGCGCGCTGTACTTTCGATTTTGCGTCGCCGCGCGCGGCGGGCCTCTTCCTGATCAATGACAGGCGTTTCGGCGGATGTGGTGGTGGGGTCGGTTCCGGACAGGCTCATGCAGCGGCCCCCATCGCCTGTTCCAAGGCTTGTGATGCTGCCCGACAGTGGGCGGCGTATTCAGCGGAGGTTCGGAATGCCTCATCCCGTGGATACAGTTCGTCGACATGCAGCTCTTCGATCACCCGGCCCGGTCGGGCGGCCATGACCACGATGCGATCAGACAGAAAGACGCTTTCAAACACCGAATGGGTGACAAAGATGACCGTGCAGCCGATCCGCGCCTGCATGTCCAGAAGGTCATTGTTCAGTTTGAAACGGGTGATCTCGTCAAGCGCGGCAAAAGGTTCGTCCATCAGGATCAGTTTGGGTTGCGTCACCATCGCCCGGGCAATGGATACGCGCATCTTCATGCCGCCCGACAACTCGCGTGGATAGGCGTTTTGGAACTTTTCCAGTCCGACCAGCTTCAGGGCCTCAAGGATCTCATCCCGCACCGCGTTATACGTTTTGCCTTCCAGCCGGAACGGCAGATAGACGCTTTGCGCAACCGTTGCCCACGGCATCAAGGTCGGTTCCTGAAAAACGACCCCCAGATCGCCATCCGCGCGCGGACGCGCCCATTCAATGCGACCGGCTGTCGGCTCTGAAAGCCCTGCAATCAGGCGCAGTGCGGTTGATTTTCCGCAGCCCGAGGGGCCAAGCAAAGAGATGAAATCACCTTCGCGCACGCTGAGCGACATGGCGCGCAAGGCTTGCACATCGCCGGGAAATACCTTGTCTACGGCCGTTGCGCGCAGCAATTCAGGGCGGTCTGAAAACGGGGCAATCGGGGGCATCTATGGCTCCTAGAAAAACCGGGCGCGAACGCCCGGCCTGATCGTTGCGATCGGATCAGGGCTTGATGTCCATGCCCACCTTTTTGTTGGCGAACGACAGAGTGTAGGCCGATTTCCAATCCAAATCGCCGGCAACAACACCGGCATCAACCATTTTCTGGTAATAGTCGCCGATCACCTCATCTGACATGGCCCCGATGCCCAGTTCCAGCGTTTTGCCGCTGTCCACGATGCCTTCGTCGCGCATCATGTTCTTGGCAAAGTCGATCTTGTCCTGGGACATGTCTGCATTGGCCTCAAGGATCAACGCATCTGCCGCCGCGCTGTCGCCGTAGAGATAATTGTACCATCCCGTCAAAGACGCATCGACAAAGCACTCGACCTGTTCAGGATTGCTGTCGATTGTGGCCTGCATCGTTTCGATGGTGGTTGCGTACGAGGAATACCCGTTATCCGCAATCAGGAACACGTTCGGTTTGAAGCCCGCTTCTTTTTCAACGAGATATGGCTCTGACGACAGGTATCCCTGCATCGCCAATTCGGTGTTTGCAATGAAGGGGGCCGGGTTGAAAGTGTAGGGTTGACGCTGTTCGGCGGTGAAACCATGTTCGGCGATCATCCACTGGTAATAGCTGGTAAACCCATTATCCCCGATCAGGAGCGTTTTGTCCTTTAACTCTTCCCAGCTGGTGACATCCGGATGGGCCACAATCACTTGCGGGTGTTTTTGGAAAATCGCCGCCACGGCCACGACGGGAATGTCTTCGGCAACTGCGTTAAACGCTTGCAGCATGTCGCCGCCCATGTGGAACTGAATGCGATCCGCCAGCAACAGCGCCCGGTTGTTCACTTGTGGACCGCCCGAAACAATGGTGACGTCCAGGCCGCAGGCGGCATATGTGCCATCGGCGACAGACTGATAAAACCCGCCATGTTCCGCCTGAG
Organism: Paracoccaceae bacterium; assembly: GCA_965198725.1. GTDB lineage: Bacteria > Pseudomonadota > Alphaproteobacteria > Rhodobacterales > Rhodobacteraceae > CBDAPX01. The sequence goes on along the minus strand of CBDAPX010000001.1, from coordinate 285,626 downwards.
CCAGCCAGTTGGTGCCGAATGTTACAGGTGTCAGGTGACCGTCAGCCATGCTTGCAACGGGCAGCGCGGCCAGAACGGCGCTAAGTGCTAATTTTTTCATGATCGTCATTTCCCCTGTTAATGCGCAGCGCATGACAGGAAAGTATGGTCTTTCCCGGGTTCAAGGAAAGGAACGCCGTCAAAGAGGCGACGCGCGCGATCTAATTTCTGGTCAAGTGCCCAAACTATGTGCATTTGACGCATGTTTTTGCATGTACTGTGACGCTCTAGGCCGTGCTTGCCGCCAACAAGATTCAGCTGCCGTTTAAGCTTGCTTGAGGGCTTGCTCGGGTTGCGCCTCTAAAATTGAGATATGACCGTCCGGCCCGATCTGTATGTTCATCCCGGTTTCAAGCCGGTCCAAGCCGGTGCAGCCGACCAGCATCGGAACCCCTTTTTCCCTTGCGACAATCGCCATGTGGCTGAGCCAGCCGCCAACCTCGCTGAGGACCGCGCCGGACCTTTGTACATACGGCAGCCAGGCCGGATTGATCATGCGACTGACAAGGATGTCCCCGTCCAGGAAACCGGCAAAAGCTCTCTTGTCCAGCATGGTGCCGTCAGGAACGATAAAAACGCGACCTGAAACGGCGCGGTCGCCGGACACACATGTGCCCCCCATTTCTGTCCCGTCGGCGCGGCTGTTCGCCAGCGCCCCCGACGACAGTTTTTCGCAATCACGCAAAGTCAGTATGACGTTCTTTGGCGCGAATTTGCGCAGTGTTTTAGCGCGCTCTTTTCGCACCCGGGCCAACGTCATCAACGCGGCTACATCGGTGGTTCCGATGTCAAAGACTTCGTCGAGTTCCAGATAAAAAATCAGGTCACCCATGTCATTGGCTTCTGCCAAAGCCAGCAGGCCCCGTCTGATCTGGTCCACAAGACGCAACGCTTCGTGTTTGGCCTGCTCTTTGAGGTCCTGAAAAGCAATCGCGAGGTCCACAGGATCAGCCGGTGCGTCGTCCGGATCACGGGGCGGTTCGCCCGATGTTGGTGTCGCGCTGTCCAGCAACGGCCACAACAAATCCGGCGCTTCGCGGTAGCGGGGCAGGCTGAGTTCATAATCAAGAATCGCCCGGTGCCCCATAACGTCCATCAACGTGCTTTCCCGGGTTTTGTCCGACAAGCTCGCACAGGCATTGATTATGCTCACCGGCGCGTGGCGCAGGACAGGGTTCATCATGCGTTCATGCGCCTTCTTATCATCGGCTGCAAAATTCGACGCCTCTGTTTGCGTGAAACTGGCCAAGATGTTGATTTTTTCAGCCTCGACATAGACTTCGCGGGTCAGCTTTTCGACCAATTTGCGAATGCTGGTCACGATCTGCTTCTCTGGTAGAGCGTTGAAATCAATGGCCTTCCAGATGCAGATCTCGTCTTGTAAAGCAGGCATCGTTTCCTGACGAAACCGGGTCATAACCGGGCTGGTCATTTTCCGGAGCTGCCGCGCTTTGGCTTTGTTCAACCGCAAAGCCATGGCGTCCTTTAATCTGCGATCTACGAATGTGCGACCAAAGACGCTGACCAGATGTCCCGGTCGTCCTTCGGGCAGGCTGTATGTCACGCCGAGATCACGGCAAGCCAAATCGACGCTGCCCCCTGATGCCCAGAGGCGGGCCATAAGGTCGAAAGACAGCGGTGTGGGGCGTGGCAAAACCTCGAACATTTCATCTTGTTCAAGGATTTCCTCGTCAGGATCCGCGTCCTGATACATGCCCAGGATCCGCTGCCATTCCGCTTCTCGTACCATTCCCACGGATTTGCCCCTGGAAATCGTCGTGATGTCCCGGCTTTGGACGATATGGAAAACACCATCCGCATAAGCCCATTCAATATCCTGCGGAGATCCGAAGGTTCTTTCGATCTTGTCCCCAAGGTCCAGAAGCGGAGACAGATCGATCGGCGCCACCTCGTCATCGAATGCGGCTTTGGAAAACCGTCCGAACCGCAGGCTTTGCGGCGTCACCCGCCCGGACACAAGGTCATCGCCCTGACCGGCAACCATTTCCACCATCATCAACCCCGGTGCACTTGGGTCCTGGGTGAACAGGACCCCGGCGTATTCTGAACGGATCATCTTTTGAACAAGGATGTTGCCGTCATGGTCGGCCGTGTTCTCGGCGTTGTAACTGGACGCGCGCGTTGAGGAGAAGGATTTTACGACCTTGTCCAAGGCTTTGCGCATCCCCTTTTTCTGCACCTCCAGCACGCTTTCAAACACACCTGCAAAGCTCTGGTCGCTGCCATCTTCGCCCATCGCCGAACTGCGGATTACACAGCTTTCCTCTCCAACCATTTTCCAGATAAGCCGGGAGAATTTCTTCTTTTGTTTCTTTGACATGCCGCTATAGGCTTGTATCGCGTCGGAACGGATCACCAAGCCATCCGGCACGGGCAAGCCTGCGTTTTTTAGAACGGACAGGCGGTAGGATTTGTTCCCGCTTTTGCGCAACGCTTCGGTATATGCGAGCGGGTAGATGCCGTGAAAGATGTTGCGTACTTTCCAACGGCGCCAAGCGCTCAACATCCGCTGACTGGCCCGTCCCACCATCCCTGTCACAAAAGCTCTCTGGATCAAGAGAAGGGTCAGGCTGAAGCATAGGTAAACACTGCCGGCAGCACTGAGCCGAAACACCAGCAGGAACATTGGTCTTCCCCCACTGAAGTGGTCCTCCGCTATGTTTAGGAAACGGAGGAAACACATGGCCAACAAGCGACCAAAGCCAGAAGAGATTGTCACGAAGTTACGGCAGGTTGAGGTTCTGACGGGGCAAGGGATGCCGCGTCTGGATGCGATCCGTCAGATCGGTGTGACTGAACAGACCTACTACCGGTGGAAGAAAAAATACGGCGGAATGGGCACGGATCAATTGAAGGAACTGAAGCGTCTGCAAAAAGAGAACGAGCGATTGCGCAAAGCCGTTTCTGATCTGACGCTGGACAAGCTGATCTTGGCGGAGGCGGCAAAGGGAAACTTCTGAGCCCCGCTCGTCGTCGTGCCTGTATTGATCGCGTTCGTGCTGAGCTGAACATCTCGGAGCGTCGGGCATGCCGGGTTCTAAGACAACATCGATCCACACAGCGCAAAGTACCTGCGGGTCGCCCGGATGAAGAACGTTTAGTGGCTGATATGATCGAACTGACCCGGCAGTATGGCCGCTACGGCTATCGTAGGATCGCGGCACTACTGAGAGACGCTGGCTGGCATGTGAATGACAAGCGCGTGGAACGGTTATGGCGACGAGAGGGGCTGAAAGTGCCAATGAAACAACCGAAGAAAGGGCGGCTTTGGCTGAATGATGGATCATGTGTCAGGCTTCGGCCAGAGCGCCGCGATCATGTCTGGTCTTACGACTTTGTCCACTGCCGCACCGACGATGGTAAAGCTTTCCGCACACTCAACATCATCGACGAGTACAGTCGGGAATGCTTGGCCATACGCGTGGATCGCAAGCTCAACTCAGGCAATGTGATCGATGTGCTGAGCGACCTGTTCATTCTGCGCGGCATCCCGTCGTTCATCCGTTCCGACAATGGCCCTGAGTTCGTTGCGCAAGCCGTGCAGGACTGGATCAAGGCTGTCGGCGCAAGGGCGGCTTACATCGAACCAGGCAGCCCTTGGGAGAATGGGTACTGCGAAAGCTTCAACGCCCGTTTCCGCGATGAGTTCTTGAACGGCGAAATCTTCTATAGCCTGCGCGAAGCACAAATCCTGATTGAGGAATGGAGAAAGCACTACAACACGAAACGACCACACAGTGCTCTAGGCTACCGCCCACCGGCTCCCGAAACCGTCGTCAAGATGGACCAAAGGTCGATCATGCACTAACAATCAAATTGGACCACTCAGGTGGGGCTGATCAGTGCCAAGCTTTGACGCCAGCGTGGAAACTCTCGCTTTGTCTGACATAGTACTAACCTATGCTGAACTGAGCGATTATGTGAGCCTTACTTTGACAGGCACGTCAGGCAACGACCGCCTCGATGGCCAGGCTGGTAACGACACGTTGGACGGCGGCGATGGCGTTGACACGCTGATCGGCGGTGAGGGAAATGACTCGATCATTGGTGGCACGAGCGTGAACGATCTGCGCGACGTTTTGTTTGGCGGCGACGGCAATGACACAATTGACGGCGGTTATGGCAATGACGAACTGCGCGGGGATGCAGGCAATGACGACATCGCTGGCGGCTTTGGCGCGGACACGGTCATTGGCGGCACCGGCGACGACGTGATGACAGGCTCGGCCTTTGGCGATCTCATTTTCGGCGGAGATGGTTTCGATTTCGTAAACGGCGGCTTTGGCTCGGACCGGGTCAATGGTGGCGCGGACGGGGACCGGTTCTTCCACCTCGGCATCGCGGATCACGGGTCAGACTGGATCCAGGATTACAACGCCGCCGAGGGCGACGTGCTGGTCTATGGCGGCGCGGCAACGCGGGACCAATTCCAGGTCAACGTCACGAACACGGCTTCGGCGGGGGCAGATGGCGTGGACGAAGCCTTCGTGATCTACCGCCCGACCGGCCAGATCCTGTGGGCCCTTGTCGACGGCGACGGCCAGTCCGAGATCAACATCCGTATCGGCGGGCAGGAGTTCGATTTGTTGGCTTGAACCGGTTCGGATCGCGTAGACTTCGGAAACAAATGGTCAATACCAGACGTGCCAGTGGGTGATTGAATCTATGAAAAAACCGATTCTGAAAAATTCATAGGTCTCGTTGTAGTAACTGACAAGCCATTATGGCTTCTTTTGTAGCTTCCGGCAAACTTAGTCAGCAGCAAACGATAGTGGTAAAAGGGCCCGCCAAAAACCTGTATTACGTCGTTGTTTCAACGCAATGTCTCCGAAACGCGCGTTTGAGCATGTCCAACTCGGCGCGCAACAGGGCAATCTCGGCGCGCATGTCGTCGGTGGCCGCCTCGCCGGCGATCATCGTGAAATCGGCCAGTTTTTGATCGGTACCAGCGTCCCGGATCAGGAAAGTATGAACACCGTCTGCAATCGCCTTTTGTGGAACCGGGATTTTCAACAACCAAGCGCCATCGTCCCCATTCGGGGTGATTTCGACCGCATCCAATGGCTGATCCAGATAGGTCACGCGGATTGCTGGCGCTTCTCCGGTTTCAGCTGAACCTTCGACGATGCCTTCCCAAACACCGTTTCGAAACCGAGTTTTTGTCACCGTTACATCTGTCATACCCAACCCCTTAAATCGCGGCGCGTGGCAGGCGCATGATGGTCAGATCGCGCAAGGTGATCTGGTTCATTTGCGGCCCTTCAAAGATCAGATCCAGCCAAGCCCGTTCAACCCGCTTTTCGTTGAGCCTCGAATAGGCCAGATCAAACTCGACCGTGATGTTTTTACCCGATAAGGGCAGTTCCCGTACGATCTGTTCCGTGTTCGGCCCGTGTTTGATGTTCATCCGGGCAAAGATTTCGAGCGGTTTTTCAAGTTCGACAATCGAGTCAACTCGCAGGATGTGGTCACGGTTCAACCCATCAGTTGCATCATGCGGCAAGTTGACCACCAGCGACAGGAACGACCCGTCAAAGTTGAAGACATCCAGCCGTAGACCATATGGCGCCAGGTCTTCTTCCTGCGTGTTGCGCAACTGGCGCAGCGTCAGCTCGGAATAGCTGCAATCATGAAACAGCGTGACCTCTTCGCCCAAGCTGGAATTGGTTGGCATCGAAGAAATGCCAGGCACTGGTAACGGGCCGCTCCACGCTTCGGGGCGCCAGGACCAATCAGTGCCATGCGGTTTGTGAAAGTTGCCGCTGCCGATCATGGGCAAGGCCAGCTGGCCGTCGGCGACGTGAATCAAGTCGTCCAGATGGGTCCGCAATTGACGCGCATGGAACCTTTGCCGGCGCAACGTGGCCAAGTCGGACTGTTTGGCGCCGCGCGCCGCCCGGCGCCAACGACGCAAGGTGCCGACCTGAAAAATCTTATCCATTACCCTGCTCATGTCAGAGACGCCCCAGAACCCGTGCTGCCCGTATTGTTTCGTGAATAGCATCTAACGAAAGCCGTCACGACAAATAAAGCGGGTAATTGTTTCTATTTGGAAAATAATAGGTCTGTGGCAAAGCGGTGCGGCCCGTCGGGGCAGGCCGCACCAAATGGATCAAAGCGACATGTAGTCGTGTTTTTCTGCCTGACCGCCCGGATGTGTCACAGCACCCTTGTAGGTCGATCCGACCAGTTGGGCATATTTCCATAGAGCGCCCGATGCATAGATCGTTTCACGCGGACCTGCCCACGCGGCTTTACGTGCGGCCAGTTCTTCGTCCGTCAGGTCAACGCTGATCGATCCTTCGATCGCGTTGAGCGTGATCATGTCACCGTCTTTCAACAAGGCAATCGGTCCGCCGTGATAGGCTTCGGGTCCGACGTGACCCACACAGAACCCGCGTGTCGCGCCCGAGAAACGTCCATCCGTGATCAGGGCAACTTTCTTGCCCATGCCCTGACCAGACAAGGCCGCTGTGGTTGCCAGCATTTCACGCATGCCGGGGCCACCTGCCGGACCTTCGTTCCTGATCACGATGACTTCACCTTCTTTGTACGCACGCTCTTGCACCGCATCGAAGGCGTCCTGTTCACATTCGAAAACGCGGGCCGGGCCGGTGAACACGATGTCTTCTTCGGACATGCCGGCGATTTTCACGATTGCGCCTTCAGGCGCCAGGTTGCCTTTCAGGCCCACAACGCCGCCTGTGGTGCTGATCGGGGTTTCCACCGGATAGATGACTTTGCCGTCCGCCTCGCGGTCGATCTTGTCCAACTCTTCGCCCATCGAATAGCCGGTGGCGGTCATGCAGTCTTCGTGCAGCAGACCCGCCTTGCGCAGCTCTTTCATAACCACAGGCACGCCGCCCGCCTCATAGAGGTCTTTGGCCACGTATTGGCCGCCCGGTTTGAGGTCGACGAAATACGGCGTGTCGCGGAAAATCTCGCAGACGTCATCAAGGAAAAAGTCGATCCCGGCCTCGTGCGCCATGGCGGGAAGATGCAGACCTGCGTTGGTCGACCCGCCAGTGCAGGCCACGACACGGGCTGCGTTTTCCAGTGACTTCATCGTCACAACATCGCGTGCACGGATGTTTTTCTCGATCAGGTTCATGACCGCCTGACCGGATGCTTCGCCGTACTGGTCGCGGCTTTCATAAGGTGCCGGTGCGCCCGACGAATGCATCAGCGCCAAACCGATCGCTTCGGACACACAGGCCATGGTGTTCGCGGTGAACTGGCCACCGCAAGCGCCGGCAGACGGACAAGCCACCCGTTCCAGCACTTCTAGGGCCGTGCCCGACAATTGGTTGTTCTGGTGTTTGCCGACCGCTTCGAACATGTCCTGAACGGTCAGGTCGCGGTTCAGGTACTCTTCTGGAACACCCGCCACGTTCGGCGCGCGCCCCGGCAGGATCGACCCGCCATAGACAAAGACCGACGGCACGTTCAGCCGGATCATGGCCATCATCATGCCCGGCAACGATTTATCGCAACCGGCCAGACCAACGATGGCGTCATAGCAGTGCCCGCGCATGGTCAATTCGACCGTGTCTGCAATCGCTTCGCGAGAGGCGAGCGATGACCGCATGCCTTCGTGGCCCATCGCGATCCCGTCGGTTACGGTGATCGTCGTGAATTCACGGGGTGTCCCGTCAGCGGCTTTTACGCCCAGCTTCACTGCCTGTGCTTGACGGTTCAGCGCGATGTTACATGGCGCGGCTTCATTCCAGCAGGTGGCCACGCCGACCAGCGGTTGATGGATCTCTTCCTCACTCAAGCCCATCGCATAGAAATACGACCGATGCGGTGCCCGTTCCGGGCCTTCGGTGACGTGGCGACTGGGCAGTTTTGACTTATCGAACTTGCGCTTGAGCATGGCTGGTCTCCCTCGGGATTGTTGCAAATGGCATAGCGTTGCCCCCCCAACAGGTACAAGCCCGAACACAAGGCCGATGCAGATCATGTTGGTGGTCTAATTATACATTAAAAACGAATTCTGACGCCGCATTTGGCTCAATTACAATCAAACAGAAGCTAAAATATGTGTTGCTCCTGTCGGGGCTCTGCATTCCCGACCGAATTAAACCCATAGCCGCAGGCAGCCGGAGAATGGTCGCCGCAGGAAAGGAAGAGCAATGAAATACAAGAATTTTCAAACGTTTACGGTAGAAGTGAAGGACGCAATCGCCACTGTCACGTTCAACTTTGGCTCAGTCAACGTGCAAGGTCAGGAAATGCTGGCCGATTTGAACAGCCTCGCAATGCGGCTGGAGCGGGACCGCTCTGTTAAGGTTGTTGTGTTCCAATCGGCTAACCCTGAAATCTGGGTCTGCCATTACGACACCGAATTGCTGAAGGATATGTCGACAGAGGCCGTATCGCGGGATGAGGCCCAGCTTCTTGATCTTCAGGCGATCTGTGAACGGATCAGCAAGGTGCCGCAAGCCACCATCGCCAAACTCGAAGGCTTTGCCCGTGGCGGCGGGCATGAACTGGCCCTGGCGCTGGACATGCGCTTTGCTGTGCGTGGCAAGTTCAAATTCATGCAAATGGAAGTCGGCATGGGTATCCTGCCCTGCGGCGGCGGTGCGTCGCGCATGGCGCGCCAGACCGGATTGGGTCGCGCGTTGGAAATTATCTTGAGCTCACAGGATTACGACGCCGATCAAGCCGAAGCGATGGGTACCATCAACAAGGCATTGAACGAGGATGAGATCGACGCCTATGTTGACGCCTTGGCCAATCGCATTGCGCAGTTCCCGGCAGAGTCGATCAACGCCTGTAAACAGATGGTTTACGAATCCATCGACAAGCCGATCGATGATGCGCTCAAGGCTGAAGCCTATTGGCTGTATCAGGCCACCAGCAAAACCCCGGCGATCAAACGCTTTACCATCGCGGACGAGCAGGGGCTGGAACATGACATCGAAAACCAGCGTAACTGGAACGACTTGGTCATGAAAGTTCAGGAAATCCAAAACTAACGCTGTTTCAAAGACCTGCCTGACGCGGCCCGATCCTTGGTCGCGTCAGTTGCGAACAAAACCTGTTCGCGCACGATCCTTGTAATCACACATCCTCAAACCTACCCTATAGCCGTCCGGCGGGACATTGAATTTGCCCGTGGAAGGTGCCTGCGACACGCAGATACAGCCGCTTAAGATTAGGTTTGGTTCATGGAAAAAACGCTGTTTGCCTTTATTTGGAAGCATTCGAAGCGCGAACAGTTTGTCCTGTTGATCGTTACGGTACTGTCTTTCCCGTTTCTCTACGCATCACTCGAACTCCCCAAGATGATCATCAACGACGCGATCGGGTCGACCACCGATAACGTCACTTTCTTTGGGATGCAGATGACTCAGATCCAGTTTTTGCTGGTCCTGTGTGGTTTGTTCCTTGGAACCGTTCTGGCCAGCGGCTTGATGAAAATGCGCATCAACACAATGAAGGGCGTGTTGGCAGAGCGGATGTTGCGGCGGTTCCGGTATCAGCTGATCGGGCGCATGATGCGGTTTCCGCAAAGCTATTTCCGAACGACCAGCCAAGGAGAGCTGGTGTCCATGGTCACGTCCGAGGCCGAGCCGATGGGCGGGCTGATGGGCGACGCGGTTGCACAGCCGGTTTTTCAAGCCGGTCAGATGCTGACGATCATGGCGTTTCTCTTTGCGCAAAGCATCTGGTTCGGTCTGGCCTCTGTTGCGTTGATCCCGCTGCAGGCTTGGCTGATCCCCATGCTGCAACGTCAGATCAACCTTCTGAACAAGGACCGGATCAAAGAGGTCCGCGCGTTGTCGTCTGAAATCGGCGAAACCGCTGCCGGGATCGGTGATTTGCGCGCCAATGGTGGGTGGCGGTTCCGTCAGGCCCAGTTCACCGATCGTTTGGGTCGGCTGTTTGGTATTCGGTTCCAGATCTACCAAAAGAAATTCTTTATGAAGTTTCTCAACAACTTCATCACGCAGCTGACCCCGTTTTTCTTTTATGCGGTTGGCGGTTACCTCGCCATCACTGGGGAAATCACAGTGGGCGCTCTGGTGGCGGCGCTGGGCGCGTACAAGGATATCGCATCGCCCTGGAAAGAGTTGCTTGCCTATTACAATCAGGTGCAGGACATGTCGTTGCGCTGGGAAATCGTGACAGAGCGTTTTGCGCCCAGCGACATGATCCCCGAAGAACTGTTTGAAGGTGAGCCGAACGATATTCCTTATCTGCGCGGAGATATTGAGATCGACGGCGTGACCGTGACGGATCAGGACGGCAATACCGTGTTGGAGGATATAAACCTGACGATCCCGTCCGGGTCCCGGGTCGCCATCAAATCCAGCAGCCCATTGGAACGGCGCGCGATCGCAGAGCTTTTAACGCGTGAAACCTTGCCCGCGACCGGGCAGGTGACAGTAGCGGGCAAACCGCTGGACAGTTTGCATCAGGCGGTGATTGCGGCCCGCATCGGCTATGCGCATTCCCGGCCTTATTTGTTTGACGGCACGTTGGGGGATAACTTGTTGATGCCTCTGCGCATTCGGCCGCAAACCGTGTCATGGGATCCCAAAGGCGAAAGCCGCGCGCTGGTCGAGGCCCGTCGTACCGGCAACAGTACGGACGAATTGGACGCCCTGTGGGTCGATCCCAGCCTTGCCGGGCTGGACGACGGTGAAGATGTACGGGACTGGTGGTTCAAGCTGGTCGAAGCGATGGGCATTGACGAAGCAATGTTCCGGCGCACGCTGAGGTCCATGCTGAACCCGGACCTGCACAAAAGTCTCGCGCGCGATATCGTAGCGGTGCGTGGTGAAGTCGAAGAACGGCTAAGAAAGCGAGACCTGCTGCAATATGTGCACCGGTTCGATCCGAACGAGTTCAACCCGGCGGTGCCGCTGGGTGGCAACCTTCTTTTTGCTTCGCCCGTGCGGGAAATACCGACCGAAGAACTGATATCCGAGACCGGGTTCTTGCAAATGCTGGATGATCAAGACCTCGCGGATGAGGCGCTTGAGATTGCCGAGGCGGTGGTTGGAACGCTCAAACAGACCTTTGGCAAGGACGCTACCGATCACCCGCTGTTTCGCAAACTGGGTATACCCTAAGACACCTATATGCGTCTGCTCGCCATCTCGGAAAAAGAGGATACAGTCGGTGTGGATCGGCTGGACGAAGACGAACGCGCCTTGTTGCTGACAGTTCCGTTCCTGTTAACCGCCGAACAGATCGGACCCAGCTTTCCAGACCGTTACAAGCGTAAGATCGTAGCCTTGCGCAGAACGCAGGCGCCGCGCCTGCGGGACGCGATCGGCAATCGTTTCATCCCGATCTCAGACGACAATTACATTCCGCGCCTGACGGTTCTTGAGAATGCCATTTACGGTCGTGTGGCCCTGATGGCCGGTGCCTATGCCGAGGAAATCGAGAACGAAGTGGCCGAGGTTTTGGCCGCCCTCGACATGCGCCGGCGCGTCACGTCGATTATCTATGATCTGCCTGCGGGTCTGGGCGGTGCCAACCTGCCCACGGTCATTCAGGAACGCGCGGCCTTCAGCTCGGCGGGGATCAAACGCCCGGATGTCCTGATCCTGGATAAGGCGCTGGCCAGTCATGACAGCCAAAGCCGTGCGGCAACGCGGGCCAAGCTGCAACAGCTTTTGCCAGATACGACGATGATCTTCATGGAGGATCATTTCGTGAACCCGCATCTTTACGATATCCATATCGAAATCAAAAACGGTCGCCTCGGCGACGTTAAAGACGCCGTCGAAGAAGATCTTGATCTGGATGAACGCGGTGCGGATGACTTGCGGCGCAAGATGCGGATCATCGCCTCGACCCCGTTGTTTGAAAACCTGTCCCCCAAAAACCAGCGTCTGCTGGCCTTTTCGGCGCAATGGTACAAGGCCGAGGCAGGGCAGGTCATTTTTGATTTCAATCAACGTGCAGATGCGGCCTATCTTTGTCTGAAAGGCGAAGGGGAGCTTCGCTGGCCGGAAATGGGTCCTGATGACCCACCGCTCACCACGATCACGCCGGGGCGTCTGATCGGAGATTTGGCGATTATCATGAATGAAGAGCGGCAAATTCGGTTTACGGCGTCGCAACCATCGACCTTTTTGCGCATCGGCGCAGAAGAGTTCCGGGCCGTGATGGAAAACGACGCATCCGTCGCCCTCAGCCTTTTACAAGCAGTCGCGGGACATTTGTTGAATCTGTCTTCGCGTGTTCGCGAAGGCGGGCTTATGCCCGATGTCATATCGGCGCAAAACAACGAAACAAATACTTTGCAAGACCTGAGCGCGCAATCCGATGCTTGATTTCCGCTATCCCTGGCATGAGCAATTGGTCGGCGCGGCCCGCGCCCGGTCGGAGCTTTGGCGGCTTGGTTTGGGCGTTGTGCTGGTCGCGATGGTTGTGCTGGGCCTGAACGCGGCGCTACAGGGTCTTTTGTTTTCAGCGGCACCTGATCTCTATTTCGATGAGTTCGCGAATGCGGACACGCAGGGTGGCACGCCATTGGCCATGCTGATCCTTTTGGGCAGTTTCGGTTTCGTCACCATCGGCGTGTTTGTCGCGGCGCGCGTGCTGCATCAACGGGGCGCGTGGTCCGTGTTGGGCCATTTGCCAGACACGGTTCGACAATTCTGGCAGGTTCTGAAAATGCTTGTCCTGTTAGGTGTCGCTCTGACCGTATTGCCGCCATATGGTGATGCGCTGGATCTGCAGCCAAATCTGGACCTGTCCCGATGGCTGTTGCTGTTGCCGTTTTCGTTGATGGCTGTTCTGGTACAGACCAGCGCCGAAGAGATCCTGTTCCGCGGCTATGTTCAACAGCAATTGGCGGCGCGGTTCCGCTCTCCACTTGTGTGGATGATCCTACCGTCTGCTTTGTTTGCGCTGGGCCACTACTTGCCCGTTCAGGCCGGGGAAAACGCCCTCGCAATTGCGGCTTGGGCTGGGATATTTGGTATCCTGATGGCCGACCTGACGGCGCGTGCCGGAACGCTGGGCCCAGCTATGGCCGTTCACTTTGCAAACAACGTGGGCGCGTTGCTGGTCATATCCCTGCCCGACAGTTTGAACGGGCTTGCGCTTTATACCGTGCCGTTCTCGATGAATGACGCTACTGAAATCCAACAACAGCTGCCGGTCGATTTCGGCGTGATGTTTGTCAGTTGGCTTGCCGCGCGCCTGGCCTTGCGACGTTGATTGCATTTCTCGCCGCAGGCGCTTATGTGACGCAGCGCAAAGGGGTTTAAAAGGCACGCAAATGAACTGGATCACCAACTATGTCCGGCCGCGGATCAACTCGATCTTCTCGCGTCGCGAAACGCCTGAAAACCTTTGGCACAAATGCGATGAATGCGGCACGATGCTGTTTCATCGCGAACTGAAAGACAATCTGAACGTCTGCACAAATTGCGGCCACCACATGGGCATTACACCCCGGGATCGTTTTATTGCGCTGTTCGACGGCGGTATCTTTACCGAGGTTGACGTGCCTGAACCCAAGGCCAACCCGCTGCAATTCCGGGATCAGAAAAAATATCCTGATCGGATGAAAGCGGCCCAAAAAGGCACCGGTGAAAAAGAGGCGATGCTGGTCGCTGCGGGTGAGATTGGCCGGACCCCAATCATCGCGGCGGCGCAGGATTTCTCTTTCATGGGCGGATCGATGGGCATGTATGTCGGCAATGCCATCATTGCCGCCGCCGAAGAGGCCGTGAAGCTCAACCGGCCCTTGGTGCTGTTTTCGGCTGCCGGTGGTGCCCGGATGCAGGAGGGCATTCTGAGCCTGATGCAAATGCCGCGCACCACAGTGGCCGTCCAAATGCTGCGTGAAGCAGGGCTGCCTTACATTGTGGTGTTGACCCATCCGACAACAGGTGGCGTGACGGCATCCTATGCGATGCTGGGCGATGTGCATATCGCTGAGCCCAACGCGTTGATTTGTTTTGCCGGGCCGCGCGTGATCGAACAAACCATCCGTGAAAAACTGCCCGAAGGGTTCCAGCGTGCCGAATACCTGCTGGATCACGGCATGTTGGACCGTGTGACCCCACGCGGTCAGATGCGCGAAGAGCTGATTACGATCACCCGGATGCTGTTGGGTCTGCCACAGGCTGTGCAAGGCGACCTGCCCCCGCCCGTGTCGGAAGCCGCACCGGAACCAGAGGTTGCGCCGGCAGAAGACGCGGAAGCCCCCAAGGAATGACCGCGCCAGGTTCCGACCGCATCCTCGAGCGGATGATGGCACTGCACCCCAAGGTGATTGACCTGACGCTGGACCGGGTTTGGTCCCTTCTGTCAGCGCTGGAAAATCCTCAGACCCATTTGCCGCCGGTGATCCATATCGCCGGCACGAATGGAAAAGGGTCAACGCAGGCCATGTTGCGCGCGGGAATAGAGGGGGCCGGGTTATCGGCCCATGCCTATACCTCGCCCCACCTTGCCCGGTTTCATGAACGCATCCGGCTGGCCGGCGCGCTGATTTCCGAAACGGCGCTGACCGATGTTCTGGACGAATGCTACGTTGCCAATGACAGCGCCGACATCACCTATTTTGAGATCACGACGGTGGCGGCTTTGCTGGCCATGTCTCGGACGCCGGCGGATTACACATTATTAGAGGTGGGGCTAGGCGGGCGTCTGGATGCCACCAATGTCATCGACCAGCCGGCACTGACTGTCATCACGCCCGTATCGCGGGACCACGAACAGTTCCTGGGCGACACAATTGCCAAGATCGCGTTCGAAAAGGCCGGTATCCTGAAGCGCGGAGTTCCTTGTGTGGTCGGCCCACAGCAGGATGCCGCGCAAGATGTCATCGAAGCGCAAGCCGCCCGCGTCGGTGCACCTCTTTTGTGTCACGGCCAGCATTGGCATGTGCGCGAAGAAGCCGGGCGGTTGGTGTTTGAAGATGAAACCGGTTTGCTGGATCTGCCTTTGCCCGCGTTGATCGGTGCGCATCAGGTGCAGAATGCCGGGGCCGCACTGGCAGGATTGCGGCACCTCAATTTGGGCGAGGCCGCCTATGAGGCGGCGATGGCCGAGGCGGAATGGCCCGCGCGCATGCAGCGCCTGCGTCATGGTCCGTTGGTTGATGCCGCAGAAGGTGCCGAGCTGTGGCTGGATGGTGGACACAACGCGGCGGCCGGCGACGCGCTGGCGGAGGTGCTGGGCCGTTTGCCCCCGAGACCCACGCATCTGATTTGCGGGATGCTGAACACAAAGGAAGTGACCGGTTACCTGAAACCGCTTGCCGGTCCGGCGGCCAGCCTGACGGCGGTGGCCATTCCGGGAGAGCAAAACACACTGCCCGCTGGCGAAACGGCTGCAGCAGCCGAAGCGGTCGGACTGCCCGCCGGGACCGCCGAGACGGTTTTGGCCGCGTTGAAAGACATTCTGGCGCGCGACCCGCAGGCCCGTGTCTTGATTTGCGGCTCGCTCTACCTCGCCGGTCGCGTTCTGCAGGAAAACGGGTAGGGGGCTCTGCCCCGCGCCTTCGGCGCCCCCCGGAGTATTTTCAAAGAAAAGAAGAAGCGGGTTGCACGGTTGGCCCGGTTTACGCTCTGTTAAAGGCAACAGAGGAGTGGCGACGATGTTGACGCGTATCGGCGACGTGGAGATTTGGCGGATCCTGGAGAGTGTCGAGCATTTCATGGCGCCGCAGGACTTTTTTCCGGGCATGAGTCCGGAGGATTTTGAGCTGTTCAAGCGTGTGTCGCCGCGCCAATACAGCGAGCGGACCGGGATGCTGACCTTTCCGGTGCAAGGGTTCCTGTTGAAAACGCCGCGCCATGTGATCCTGGTTGATGCCTGTATCGGCAACCACAAAACAAACACGTCGCATGCGCCTTGGCATATGCGAAACGATGGCCGGTTCCTTGCCGGGCTAACGGCTGCAGGCGTCACACCCGCAGATATCGATTACGTCATGTGCACCCATTTGCATCCGGATCACGTGGGGTGGAACACGCAGTTGATCGATGGCCGCTGGGTTCCGACCTTTCCAAACGCGCGCTACCTGATGCCGGCCTTGGATGAGGCGCATTACCGGGGGCTGGGCAGCCCGGTCTATACGGAAAGCGTTTTGCCTGTGATTGCGACGGGACAGGCCGAGTTGGTCGGTGCGGATCATCAGTTGGGTGATTACGTGAGCTTGTTGCCAACGCCGGGACATACGGATGGGCATGTATCCGTGCGGATCACGGATGGTGGGCGTCATGCGATTATCACCGGGGATGCAATCCACGGGACCGTGCAATGTCAGTGCCCGCATTGGAACATGGCGTTTGACAAATCACCGGAGCAAGCCCACCGCTCGCGCGTCAAGTTGTTGGAAGCTTCGGTAGAGGCCAAGGCCACGGTGTTGGGCAGTCATTTCCCTCTACCATCGATTGGCACGGTAACGCCGTCGGGCAATGCTTTTGCCTGGACCGAACGTTAGGAGCTAGTCCTGGCCCCAATCCTCTGCCTGCATTTCGCGTAGGCGGCTGGCGGTGCGTTCGAATTCAAAGGTGCCTTCCCCTTCGAGATAGAGCATTTCGGGCTCTGATGCGGCCGAACAGATCAGACGTACACGCGCCTCGTAAAGCGCGTCGATCAGGGTGACGAAACGTTTGGCTTCGTTGAAATTGCTGCGCGATAGGTTTGGAATATCTTCGAGGACCAGCACCTTGACCGCTTCGGCCAAGGCAAGGTAATCCGCCGCGCCCAAGGGTTTGGCGCAAAGGTCAAAGAAGGTGGCCCGCGCCACCCCATTGCGAAACGCGGGCAGTTCCACTTCGCGGCCTTTGACTTTCAGGATTAGGGGTGCCGCGTCGCCGCCACCGGTCAGGTCGGTCCAGACCGCGCGGATTTCGTGGCGTGCCTCTGGGCCGATAGGGGTGAAATAGACCTGCATCCCGCCCAACCGGTTTTGCCGATAGTCGGTCGGGCTGCGCATTTCCCAGACGGTCATCTTTTCCTTGATCAGGTCGATAAACGGCAGGAAAAGCTGGCGGTTCAACCCGTCCTTGTACAGGTCATCCGGAATGCGGTTGGACGTCACCACCACCACGACACCGGCGTCAAAGAGAGCCTCGAAAAGACGCCCGACAATCATCGCGTCGGTGATGTCGGTAATCTGCATTTCATCAAAGGCCAAAAGCCGGACCGAGGCGGCAACATCGGCGGCGACGGGGGCGATGGCATCATCCACACCGGTTTGGCGTGCGGCGTGCATGGCGGCGTGGATCTCTTGCATGAAAGCGTGAAAATGCACGCGGCGGGCAGGGATGTCGCCGAGCGTGTCGACAAACATGTCCATCAGCATCGATTTCCCACGCCCGACGCCACCCCACAGGTACAGCCCTTTGGGTGGTTCCGGAGCCTTGCGAAAGAACCCGCGCTTAACCGGTGTCATCAACGCGGTGCGGATCCGCTCAAACTCTGGCAAGACCGCCTCTTGCACGGGATCTGCGGTCAGGTCTCCGGCCGCGACGCGTACGGTATATGCATCCATAACGGTGTTCATGGGTCCCAGCCTTAACGCCCTGATCCCACGTTGAAAAGCCAAGCCGCATAACGGGTGTAAATGCGGGCCATCACAATCGATGAATTGACCGCTTCTTTACAGCCGTTAGGGTTGCCGCATCATTTCTTGAAAGTGTGGCCATGTCTCGTTCGGCGTCCCTGTTTAGCCCGGTCCTGATCGTCGGGTGCATCATCATCATCGTCAGCTTTGGCGTGCGCGCCTCGTTTGGGGTGTTCCAGATCCCGATTGCCGAAGATCTGGTTTGGTTGCGGTCTGACTTCTCGCTCGCTTTGGCGATCCAGAACCTTGCATGGGGCATAGGGCAACCGATCTTTGGGGCTATCGCGGAAAAGATCGGGGACAAACGGGCCATTATCTTGGGCGCGCTTCTTTATGCAGCGGGGCTTGTCCTGTCGGCGAATGCGGTCACGCCTTTTGCACATCAGGCCTATGCCTGGATGGTGGGTTTTGGCGTTGCAGGGACTGGGTTCGGCGTGATCCTGGCCATGGTGGGCCGGGCCGCGTCGGATGAAAACCGATCCATGGCGTTGGCGGTGACATCAGCGGCGGGCAGTGTGGGGCAGATCGTCGGTCCACCTGCCGCAGAATGGTTGCTGAGCGTGGTGAGCTGGCAAACAACCTATCTCATCTTTGCAGGGTTGGTTGTGGCCGTCCTGTTGGCCCTGCCGCTTATGCGGACAGCGCCAATGGCCAGCAAAGCAGAGCTGGAAGAGTCACTGGGCAAGGTTTTGACCCGGGCTTTTCGCGACCCGACCTATACCTTTATCTTCCTTGGCTTTTTCAGCTGCGGGTATCAGGTCGCCTTTATCACGTCGCACTTTCCGGCTTTCGTGACCGAGCTGTGCGGTCCGATCGCACCGGGCGGATTCCTCGATGGCATCGGGATTTCCAGCACCTCAACGCTGGGTGCCTTGGCGATATCGATCATCGGTTTGGCGAACATCGCGGGTACTCTTTTAGCGGGGTGGCTGGGGCAAAAGTATTCCAAGAAATACCTGCTGGCCGGGATCTATGCCGGTCGTACCCTGATCGCCGGGATGTTCATCATGTTCCCGATCACACCTGCCAGCGTTCTGATTTTCTCGGCCACGATGGGCATGCTGTGGCTGGCCACGATCCCGCTCACCTCTGGTCTTGTCGCCTATATCTATGGGCTGCGCTATATGGGCACGCTTTATGGATTTGTGTTCCTCAGCCATCAGCTTGGGTCGTTCATCGGGGTGTGGCTGGGCGGTGCGATGTATGACCGGTTCGGGGATTACACGCTGGTTTGGTGGATCGGCGTGGCCGTGGGTGCCTTTAGCGCATTGATCCATTTGCCGATCCGGGAAAAGCCGATTGCGGCGCAACCGGCCTGATCAGACCTCTGGGTCCAAAGTGCCGCGGACGACGGCCAGTACCTGCGCCGTATGGGTATAGGGTATGCCGTGACCTGCACCCTCGACAACCTCGTGACGAGTGTTACGGCTCCAGCTGGCCAAGGTGCCCATGGCTGAGATCGGGATCACATCATCGTCGCGGCCCCAGATCGCGGTTGTCGGAACGCCGGCTGCGTGAATATCTCGATGAACGTCTTCGAGCGGTGCAGCCAGGAGCCCCCGCAGGCTGCTGAGGACGGCAGGGACAAAGCCGCGCTTGCCAAGTTCTTCCAACATACGGTCATGGATATTGGGCACAGTGCTGGGCACACCTCGTTCCGCATTGACCCCTTTGCGATGTTGATAAGGATAAAGTGCCAGCATAAGCCAATCGCCGATCACGGGCGTGTCTTTGATAAACTGAACGATCTTTCCGGTCAGAGCGCCCATGCCCGCCGGGGCGATGAGAAAAAGGTGGGCGATCCGTTCAGGGTTGCGGTCAGCAAAAGCAGCCGCGATAGCGCCACCCATGGAATACCCGAACAACAAGAAGGGTTGATCCACTTTTTGACTATCGAGCAATTCATCCAACTGCCGGACAAAGAAATCAGCATCTTGCCTGCCGCGTACGCGATCGGAAAAACCTCGACCATAGAGGTCGTAGATCAACACGCGATAGCCTATGACGGCCAGCCCAAACCCAATGCCGCGCCAGACGTAAGACGGCGTGGTCAGCCCGTGGACACAGACGGCAATTGGTCCCCGTTCCGGTCCCAGCCAGTCGTAATGCGTCACGCCTTGTGACAAGGTCACCAATCGGCCCTCGGCCTGCAACCGCGCGTCTTCTTTGATCGGTCGGCGCCGCAGCTCCAAAAACACGGGCTGAACCGCCCCAGTTTTGGCGGAGACTATTGAGTTCGTATTTCAAGCTGCGATTTTGTCTGACTTCAAGGCTTCTTCGTATCTCTCCTCGGCTTCGATTGGCGTGATGTACCCGAGTGGTTCAAGCAGGCGCTCTTTGTTGAACCAGTCCACCCATAGCAGGGTTTCCCATTCGACCTGATCCTTGGACTTCCACGGACCTAGTTGATTGATGACTTCGGTTTTGAAGAGGCCGATGATCGTCTCAGCCAGTGCATTGTCATAGCTGTCACCAACGCTGCCGACGGATGGCTCCAGCCCAGCATCGGCCAACCGTTCTGTGTACTTGATCGACACGTATTGGCTGCCGCGATCTGAATGATGGATCAGTTTCTCAGCGGGTCTGCGTGCGTGGATCGCCTGTTCAAGCGCATCTAAGACAAACTGCGTGTCCTGCGTTGTTGATGCCTTCCAGCCCACAATCCGGTTCGCGAAGGTATCAATGACGAACGCCACATAGACGAACCCGCGCCAGGTCGAGACGAACGTAAAGTCGGACACCCACAGTTCGTTCGGCATTGAAGCCCTGAACTGGCGATTGACCTTGTCCAGCGGGCATTGATCCGCAGGTTGACCACAGGTGGTTTTGACCTTCTTTCCGCGCCGGACGCCTTGAATGCTAAGCTGGCGCATCAACCGTTCTACAGTGCAGCGAGCAATATCAATCTTCTCGCGCTTCATCGCGTGCCATAGTTTGCGTGCGCCATAGACAGAACGGTTCTTCTCCCAAACATCCTTCATCGTTTTGCGCAGAAACTCATCCCGCTTGGCCCGGTCCGAGGCACGGTCGGGATCACGCTCGATGGCAATGCGTTTATAGAACGTCGAAGGGGCAATCTGGAGAACTCTACAGATCGGCTCGACCCCATTGGTCTTCCCCCACTGAAGTGGTCCTCCGCTATGTTTAGGAAAACGGAGGAAACACATGGCCAACAAGCGACCAAAGCCAGAAGAGATTGTCACGAAGTTACGGCAGGTTGAGGTTCTGACGTGGCAAGGGATGCCGCGTCTGGATGCGATCCGTCAGATCGGTGTGACTGAACAGACCTACTACCGGTGGAAGAAAAAATACGGCGGAATGGGCACGGATCAATTGAAGGAACTGAAGCGTCTGCAAAAAGAGAACGAGCGATTGCGCAAAGCCGTTTCTGATCTGACGCTGGACAAGCTGATCTTGGCGGAGGCGGCAAAGGGAAACTTCTGAGCCCCGCTCGTCGTCGTGCCTGTATTGATCGCGTTCGTGCTGAGCTGAACATCTCGGAGCGTCGGGCATGCCGGGTTCTAAGACAACATCGATCCACACAGCGCAAAGTACCTGCGGGTCGCCCGGATGAAGAACGTTTAGTGGCTGATATGATCGAACTGACCCGGCAGTATGGCCGCTACGGCTATCGTAGGATCGCGGCACTACTGAGAGACGCTGGCTGGCATGTGAATGACAAGCGCGTGGAACGGTTATGGCGACGAGAGGGGCTGAAAGTGCCAATGAAACAACCGAAGAAAGGGCGGCTTTGGCTGAATGATGGATCATGTGTCAGGCTTCGGCCAGAGCGCCGCGATCATGTCTGGTCTTACGACTTTGTCCACTGCCGCACCGACGATGGTAAAGCTTTCCGCACACTCAACATCATCGACGAGTACAGTCGGGAATGCTTGGCCATACGCGTGGATCGCAAGCTCAACTCAGGCAATGTGATCGATGTGCTGAGCGACCTGTTCATCCTGCGCGGCATCCCATCGTTCATTCGCTCCGACAACGGCCCGGAGTTCGTTGCCCAAGCTGTCCAGGACTGGATCAAGGCTGTCGGCGCGAAGACGGCTTACATCGAACCTGGGTCACCTTGGGAGAACGGATACTGCGAAAGCTTCAACGCCCGTTTCCGCGATGAGTTCTTGAACGGCGAAATCTTCTATAGCCTGCGCGAAGCACAAATCCTGATTGAGGAATGGAGAAAGCACTACAACACGAAACGACCACACAGTGCTCTAGGCTACCGCCCACCGGCTCCCGAAACCATCGTCCAGATGGACCAAAGGTCGATCATGCACTAACAATCAAATTGGACCACTCAGGTGGGGCTGATCACCATGCGCCCCACGATGATCCTTGATGAAGGCAATCATTTGCGGAATGGGCGGTCGAGCTCCGCCTGAGCAAAATAAGCAGATGCCTTCTTCAGGATCTCATTTGCCTGACGCAACTGCCGGTTCTCGCGCTCAAGTTCTTTGATGCGATCCCGCTCTGCAGAGGTCACGCCATCGCGTTTGCCGGTATCCGCCTCGTGTTGCTTGACCCAGATACGAAGGCTGTCTCTGCTGCACCCAACCTTCTGAGAGATCGACAAAAGTGCTGCCGATCTGCTCGTGTATTCGCTCTCGTGATCCAAGACCATCCGCACCGCTCGTGCGCGCAATTCCTCTGGATAACGTGTTCCGTTCTTTGTCTTTCCCATGACCCAGTATCCTTACTTCTGGGTCTCCGGCAAACAAGGGGCGCTTCAGGCACCATGATCAGTGCGATCAGAGCGATCAAAATAATCATGCCTGTGCGGCTTTCCATTTGGACAGAATGTATTGGCTTGTCATCAGGTCCAGATGTGCCCCGCCTCCGTTTTTGAAAAGCGTGATTGTGTCAGGCGACCAAGGCGCAAACTGGTCCAACTGATAAAAATCCGCGATCAGGTCGGAGCGGTGAATTGCCCCCGTGGAGAGCGGTGTCTTGAGCTCGCCGATATGGTCGACTGTAGTGTCAAAGCTGTCGACATAAACCTCGGCACGTTGCAGCGCGCGGTCGTCGACCTCTCGCATATCGGGGCGATAGGCCCCGATCAGGTTGACGTGCTGTCCAGGGCGGAACCAGTCGCCTTGCAGGATGGGTTCGGTCGTCATCGTTGCCGAAACGATGATGTCCGCAGCCTCGACCGCTGCTGGCAGGTTGTCTTCGACCGTTACGTCACCATGCGCGACGGCGAGCGTTTCGGCCTTGTCGCGGCTGCGGTTCCAGATGTGCAACGCCGCATCCGGGAACCCCGCGCCGAATGCTTGCAACAGCGACGCACCGACGGTTCCGGCCCCTACGATCAGGATACGGGCCGTATCCGGGCGGGCCAGACGCCGGGCGGCCAGCAGGCTGTCGCCCGCCGTTTTCCACTTGGTCACCAAATGGAAATCCACCAAGGCCTGCAAAACGCCATCGCCATCGCCAAACAGGCTGACTGAGCCGTTGATCGTGGACTGCCCATGATTGGCGTTGCCGGGGAAAATGGTCGCTGATTTCACAGCAACGCCCATCCCGTCAATCCAGGCCGAGCGGGACAGCAACGTGTCCGGGTCACGATAAAGAAACGTATCCCCAATCTCTGCCTTGGGCATCTGGTGCCCAGCCGCCAAGGCCTCGGTCAGCTCAATCCAGTCCAATAAAGGTTCGGCGGTGCTATCAATAAACGGAACGGTCATATCGCCGGATCATGGGCAAGCCGCAACACGCTGGCAAGCCCAACCGATTGGTTAACCGTCTGTTGAATGGCGCTTTACGACCACAAAGCCTGAGCGTGGAACGCCACGTGCTCGTCCATGAAGGTCGAGACAAAGAAATAGCTGTGGTCGTACCCCGGTTGCAGGCGCACGGTTGCTTGTTGGCGCTTTGCCGCAACAGCCTCGGACAGGGTTTCTGGTTTCAGCAAATCAATGAACTGGTCTGCCGTGCCTGTATCGATCAGAACCGGGCCGTCGAACCCTTTTTCGCGCATCATCACGCTGGCATCGTGGCGCTGCCAAGTGCTTTCATCCGCGCCCAGATAAGCGTTTAGCCGTTTGCGACCCCAGTCGGATCCGGTCGGATTGCTGATCGGGGCAAAGGCCGACACCGACCGAAAACGCCCTGGCAGGTTCATCGCCAAGGTAAGTGCGCCATGTCCGCCCATCGAATGCCCTGTGATCGCTTGTCTGTCCCCATCAATTGCAAACTCAGAGGTGACAAGAGCGGGCAGCTATTCCGAGACATAATCCCACATCTGGAAATGAGGAGCCCACGGCGCCTCGGTCGCGTTGACGTAGAACCCGGCCCCTTTGCCCAGGTCATACGCATCGTCATCAGCGACGTCATCGCCTCGCGGCGATGTATCGGGAAAGACCAATGCGATGCCTGCGTCCGCGGCCCAGGCTTGCGCCCCGGCCTTTACCATCGCGTTCTCATGGGTGCAGGTTAGACCTGACAAGTACCACAGAACAGGCACTGGTCCATCCTTGGCTTCTTCTGGCAGGAACAAGCCAAACGTCATGTCGCACTGACAGGCAGATGACGCGTGGGTGTAAACGCCCTGCGTGCCGCCAAAACACCGATTTTCCGCAATGGTTTCCATGCCTGTCTCCTCAATTCTGTCGATCTATCGCTACCCTGACAAAAGCCGTGCGTCCAGCCCGGAGGATATCATCCGCTAACCCAGGCGATAATGGCAGAGACCGTGACGATACTGATCGCGGTGGAAAACAGAATGGCGGTTGAGACACGCTGTGCTGCAACGCCATAATGCTGCGCCAAAATATACACGTTGCCGGCCACGGGCAGGGCAGCAGTAGAAATCGCAACGGCGGCTTCAAACGCTCCGACAGGGAACACCCACAAAACAGCGATTGCGACAAACAAGGGATGTAACACCAGCTTGGCAAAACTCAGCCAAAGCGCGATTTCGACACGTTCGGCGGATTTGCCAGCCAGCGAGGCGCCGATCGCAAACAATGCTCCCGGTGTCGCGGCCCCACCCAGTATGGCCAAAAAGTCGTTCAATGGCCCCGGGATCGGCAGCGCAAAAGACGACCAGATCAGCCCCAGTCCCATTGACACAATCATCGGGTTCTTGACCAGGCCAAGGCCGATCGTCTTGAGCATCCCCAAATGCATCCGCCCGTCTCGGGCGCCGTTGATCAGGATGACGATCAGACTGGAAAACACGATGAGGTCAACAGCAAGGATCAGCATGATCGGACCAATAGCGGCTTCGCCAAACAACAGCGCCAACATCGGCACGCCCAGAAAACCGGTGTTGCCGATCGCCGCGCATTGCGCCTCGACCGCCGCCGTCTGCATATCGAGCCGCCGGAGGTAGGCAACAATCGTGGCGATGCCATAAACGAATGCCGTGCCCCAAAGATACCCGATGATCAGGCGGCCATCGAAAATCTCGCTCATCTCCAGATTCGCGGCAAATCGGAACAGCATTGCCGACAGCGCGAAATAAAATACAAATTTTGTCAGGTAGGCTGTCGCTTCTGGGGAAAAGAACCTGGTGCGCCCGGTCCAATACCCCAGACCGATGATCGCGAAAAAAGGTAATGTCCTGAGAAAGATATCAACCATACAGCAGCCCTAGCCGCTCTGCCGCGGACCATCAAGCATCTGCGTGGACACATTGCCCAAACAGATTATGTCAGTGGTTGGAGAAACTGAACCAATTGGTTTATTGTGCCTCGGCAAGGCAATGGCAGGACGCACATGACAGAAGCAGCGATGATCGTTCGGATCGGTCGAAAATTTGACCAGGTGCTGGCTGGCGCACGCGAAATATTCATGAAGGACGGCTTTGAAGGGGCGAGCGTCGATGACATCGCCCGCGCCGCTGGTGTGTCAAAGGCGACGTTGTACAGTTACTTTCCCGACAAGAAGCTTCTGTTCATCGAAATGGCCCGCGTGGAATGCGAACGCATGGCCCAGGAAACCATCGGGATGATTGATATGGAGGCGCCTGTTCGCGAAGGTATGCAGGTTGCCGCGTGGCAAATCACATCCTTTTTGATCTCCCCTTTTGCGCAGCAGATTTTCCGGATCTGTGTCGCAGAGAGCAAACGGTTTCCGGATCTGGGTCGCGCGTTTTACGAGAATGGTCCCCGCCGGGGACGTTGTGAGATGATCGAATATCTCCGCGGGCAGGCCGAGAGAGGAAGCCTTGTCGTCGACGATTTCGAATTGGCCGCAGAGCAGTTTTCCGAATTGTGCAAAACCCGTCTTTGGAACCGGATCATGTTCGGCATCCAATCTCACTTTACTGAGGCGGAAGTTCGAAAAGTGGCGAACGAAGCCGTCGACACTTTTCTCGCACGCTACGGAGCGTAAATTGGGGCATGTCGCCTAAAACCCGAATGCGTTGGCAGCTTTGGCAAATTCAACCAGTCCACCGCTGATATACCTCTGTACTTCGGGCGCGTTCCGGCGGACAAACTGACGTGTGACGATGTTTTTTGGCAAGACATTGTAGCGCTATTCGAACCGGCTGCCGGTTTCGGTCGCGATAAATTTCTGCTCGCCGACAATCTGGTCGACCCCTTGGCCTGTGGAATTGGTCCTCCCCCACTGAAGTGGTCCTCCGCTATGTTTAGGAAACGGAGGAAACACATGGCCAACAAGCGACCAAAGCCAGAAGAGATTGTCACGAAGTTACGGCAGGTTGAGGTTCTGACGGGGCAAGGGATGCCGCGTCTGGATGCGATCCGTCAGATCGGTGTGACTGAACAGACCTACTACCGGTGGAAGAAAAAATACGGCGGAATGGGCACGGATCAATTGAAGGAACTGAAGCGTCTGCAAAAAGAGAACGAGCGATTGCGCAAAGCCGTTTCTGATCTGACGCTGGACAAGCTGATCTTGGCGGAGGCGGCAAAGGGAAACTTCTGAGCCCCGCTCGTCGTCGTGCCTGTATTGATCGCGTTCGTGCTGAGCTGAACATCTCGGAGCGTCGGGCATGCCGGGTTCTAAGACAACATCGATCCACACAGCGCAAAGTACCTGCGGGTCGCCCGGATGAAGAACGTTTAGTGGCTGATATGATCGAACGGACCCGGCAGTATGGCCGCTACGGCTATCGTAGGATCGCGGCACTACTGAGAGACGCTGGCTGGCATGTGAATGACAAGCGCGTGGAACGGTTATGGCGACGAGAGGGGCTGAAAGTGCCAATGAAACAACCGAAGAAAGGGCGGCTTTGGCTGAATGATGGATCATGTGTCAGGCTTCGGCCAGAGCGCCGCGATCATGTCTGGTCTTACGACTTTGTCCACTGCCGCACCGACGATGGTAAAGCTTTCCGCACACTTAACATCATCGACGAGTACAGTCGGGAATGCTTGGCCATACGCGTGGATCGCAAGCTCAACTCAGGCAATGTGATCGATGTGCTGAGCGACCTGTTCATCCTGCGCGGCATCCCATCGTTCATTCGCTCCGACAACGGCCCGGAGTTCGTTGCGCAAGCCGTGCAGGACTGGATCAAGGCTGTCGGCGCAAGGGCGGCTTACATCGAACCTGGGTCACCTTGGGAGAACGGATACTGCGAAAGCTTCAACGCCCGTTTCCGCGATGAGTTCTTGAACGGCGAAATCTTCTATAGCCTGCGCGAAGCACAAATCCTGATCGAACAATGGAGAAAGCACTACAACACGAAACGACCACACAGTGCTCTAGGCTACCGCCCACCGGCTCCCGAAACCGTCGTCCAGATGGACCAAAGGTCGATCATGCACTAACAATCAAATTGGACCACTCAGGTGGGGCTGATCACTGTCACTCGCAGAGCAAACTGTTGGTGAAGAGGTCGTTGATGATATTCTCGACCAACTGGAACTGTCTGATGACGGCGCCTATTCGGCGGTTGGCAGCTATCCATGTTCCGAACTCATGAACATCGTCGGGGCGCTTTCCGACTCAACCGGTTTGTCCATGGCGGTGTTACAACGCGCCTTTGGCAAACACATGCTAACCCGGTTTATTGCCACCCATCCGGTCTTTTTCGAGAACCGGAAAAATGCGCTCGAATTGCTGGATGCCATTGAAAATGAAGTGCATGTCGAGGTCCGTAAACTGTACCCGGACGCAGAGTTGCCGACCTTTGAAACAGAATGGCTGGGTGAGACGGCGTTGCGCATGACTTACCGGTCACAACGCCCATTGGCAGAATTCTGTCATGGTCTGATCGAAGGCTGCATCGAACATTTTGGCGGCGGGATGGAGATAACACGTGAACCCTCCAACGGTGAAGAAACCGTTTTCCACGTCGCTCACGCCGCTTGATCAAAGCGGGGGCAAGCAACCATCGACCGTTTCGCGACGCCGTTATGAACGAGAGCGGCGCTCTCGTGAAATGGCAGAGCGGTTACTAGAGGAAAAGTCGCGCGAACTGTGGGACGTTAATCAGGCTTTGGAGGCACGCAAGGCCAACCTCGAAGCCGCTGTGGTTGAACGCACGGCCGATCTGGAAGCGGCGCGCACCGCTGCAGAAAGCGCCAGTGCCGCCAAAAGTGCGTTTCTTGCGATGATCAGCCATGACATTCGCACACCATTGAACGGTGTCACGGGAATGGCTCAGGCGTTGCGCGATACTGGTCTGTCGAGAGAGCAAGATGAGATTGTAGAGGTCATCCTGTCTTCGGGTGATGTCCTGATGGCATTGCTCAACGATGTTCTGGACCTGTCTAAGATCGAAGCGCGTCAGATGGATCTCGAAGCGATCTCTTTTGATCTGGACGCGCTGGTGGACGACGTCGCACATCTCTTTGCAGGGATCGCACGAGAAAAAGAGCTGCGTCTTGAGTGTAACAAACACTTTGGATCGCCCTGCTGGGTGAAAGGGGACCCAACACGTCTGCGACAGGTGCTGCATAATCTTCTTTCAAATGCTCTGAAATTCACGAGCACGGGAAAGGTGGTTTTATCCGCGACGCACGAAAAAGGCCAATTGTTGGTGACGGTCGATGATACCGGCCCGGGCGTGCGTGCAGAGAAACAAGGGCTGCTGTTTTCCGCCTTTTCTCAGGCAGAGGCATCGATTGCCCGCCGCCATGGCGGAACCGGGCTGGGTCTGGCCATATCCCGAGAGCTTTGCCGCATGATGGAAGGCGATCTAAGCTACGCGGACAGCCCATTGGGGGGCGCGCGGTTCACAGCCACGGCGCGGGTTCCGGATGCGGAAGAAAATGTGCGCCTAAGCCTTGCCAATATTGATCCGGCAGCCGTCCTTACGGCACGCCCATGGCGCATTTTGGTGGCCGAAGACAACCGAACCAATCGCCGGGTGCTGGAACTGCTTTTGAAGCCGTTCCAGCTGGACGTGAAAATGGTGGAAAACGGCCGCCAAGCCGTTGATGCATGGAGCGAAGGTGCGTTTGATATGCTTCTTATGGACATCAACATGCCTGAAATGAGCGGGTCAGAAGCGACCAGCACCATTCGCGCGATCGAAAAGGAAAGAGGTCTTGCGCCTGTTCCGATTGTCGCCCTCACAGCGAACGCGATGAAGCATCAGGTCGCCGATTATATGAATGTCGGCTTCGACGCCCATGTGGGCAAACCCGTGCGGCGCAATGATTTGGCGGCCAGCATGGTCCGGCTTTTGGCGAATGCATCTGTGGCATCGAACTAAGCGCGGCATGCTGTGAGACGTATTGGCCTGTCATGGTCCAAAGGGCAGGGAAGACTTATGTGCCATGTGATGCGGTCGAAACTGTCAACAGTTTAATGCAGCAAATGCGCATCGTGCCGAAGAGTGGTTCGCACATATTTTGCACTCCAAGGCTGCGGTTTGCGCAATATCTTTACTCCCGAGTTTACCGCTTGGAGGAGATCATGAAACAACGTGTTACAGCGGCGTCTCTCGCCGTGGTATGTGCAATCGGCTCACTGCCCGCGATTGCGCAACAGGCCCCCAGCCGCGAAGAAATCGCAAAGCGAAGCGGCATGATCCAGAGCGCTCTGGACGCGGATGGGGATAAGGTGTTGTCGGCTCAGGAAATCGCCGCAGCCCCGGATGTGTTGAAATCGATGGATCAGAACGGCGATGGCGTGCTGAGCCCGGACGAGTCGCATGGTGGACGGTTTCCGATGTACCATGTCGTGCGCGAAAACTGGGTGTTTAACATCATTGATGATGACGGCGACGTTGTCATTTCGGCCGAAGAAATCAGCATGGCGTCCGAAATGCTGGCCCGTCTGGAAATCGATGGCGACGGTCAACTCGCCGGAAAAGAGCTGGCACCGCCGCCCGGTCCACCGCCGAGCTTTTTTGGCCGTCCGCCAGACCCCAAAAAAATCGCCGCATTCACGGCCAGTTTTTATCAGCGGGAATATGAGGCCGTCACAGGCCCGGTTCCGCCCGGTGCCGATGACCGCGCCTATAACGGATATCTGTTTTTCCACGGGTCCTATGACAATGGCCGCCGCCAGGTCCAGCCGCACACCTATCTGATGGATATGAGCGGCAACTTCGTCCACGAATGGAAGAACGAGCGTTACGCCCCAGAAGGTGTTTCGGCCTATCTCTTGGACAACGGGCTCGTCGCGCGCACTACCGCGTCGCTGGATTGGAAAGCCTTGGGCAACTTCCCCGTTGGGGCCAATGGGGTCGTCGAACTGGTCGATTGGGACGGCAATATCGTTTGGGAGTTCGAATATTGCGAGATTGGCAAGTATTGTTTGCACCACGATTTTGCGGTTCTGCCCGACGGCAACATCATGGCCATCGTTTACGATGTGAACACGGTTGAAGAGGCGACCGCGTTTGGGTGGAGAGGGAAACCATCCCCGCGCGATACGATCTTTACCGAACGGCTGATTGAAATTGCGCCCAATCTGGATACCGGCGGGTCCGAGATCGTTTGGGAATGGGACAGCCGCGACCATCTGGTGCAGGACGTGGATGACAGTTTGGACAGCTTCGGCGTCGTGTCCGAAAACAAAACGCGGATCGATCCAAATTATGACCGGATCGACAGGCTCTTTGTGAACGGGCAACTCTTTCACTTCAACTCTGTGGATTACAACGCAGACCTGAAACAGCTTGTCGTCTCTTCGGCCACGTTTGGTGAGGTTTGGCTCATCAACCATGACACCACGACCGAGGAAGCCAAGGGACCAGCCGGGGAACTTCTCTACCGCTGGGGCAGCCCGCGGACCTATGGCGGACCAGACGAGGATACGGTTCTGTTTTGGCAGCATGACGCCTATTGGGTGCCGGGCACACATGAGGTGCAGATCTTCAACAACGGCGGACTGCGCGCCGCAGATGGCAGCCATAACCCCAATGAGTTGTTCATGGGCGTGCTCGATGGCGGGTATTCCGATGTCGTTCGGGTGAAAATGCCGGTCGATGATGCGGGTCATTGGGATTGGTCCCAAGAGACCGACATCACGTGGAGCTATAATTCGGACGGGTCCAAAGGTTTGCACGCACCGTTCATGTCGGGCGCGCGCAAGCTGCCTAACGGCAATGTTCTGATGGTGCAGGCGCAAAACAACCGCGCGCTTGAAGTGACCGAAGCCGGGGAGACCGTGCTGGACTTTACCATTCCAAAACCGGGGCGCATTTTCCGGCTGTACAAATACAGCCCGGATCACCCCGCTCTTGCGGGCAAGTTCTAGGCCCAAAAGACGAAACGCCGCCCTTAGAGGCGGCGTTTCTTTTATTGCTCTTTGAAAGGTGTGCCATCTGTTCGGGTGTAACTCCGCCGCCCGTCTTTGCGGTGCAACGTCAGATCGTTATCGGGATAATGCACGATATCGTCTGTCAGCCGCGTGCCTACCACCAGAATAACGGCGTCTTGGTCTGACCTGTTTTCAAGGCAATGCGCTGTTGGGTGTCCGTGGGCCCATCCGGCGGCATCCCCGGGCCTCAAAACGGTGCCCGTTTCTTCGATCAAAACCAGTTCGCCCGAGAGCACGTAAATGAACTCGTCTTCTTCCTCATGCCAGTGACGGTGTGAGGATCGGGACCCCGGCGGCAATCGTTCCAGATGTACCCCGAATTGCGTCAGGCCGACCAAATCACCAAGGGGTATTTTGGCATAAGGCCCATCATTTTGCCCCGTGACAGGATGCGGGCCACCGGTGTGTTCGGTCCATGGGCTTCGGGGTATTTTGGGCATTTTCCGGCGTACTCCGATATCGAGTTTCAGGCCGGGAGGCCTTCCGCCCAAACGATGCGAGGGCGGAAGGCGTATGTGATCAGGTTTAGTAAACGACCACGGAACGGATCGACTTGCCGGCATGCATCAGGTCGAACCCTTCGTTGATGTTATCTAGGCTCAGCGTGTGAGTGATCATCGGATCGATCTCGATCTTGCCTTCCATGTACCAGTCCACGATTTTTGGCACATCCGTGCGGCCACGCGCGCCGCCAAAGGCTGTGCCGCGCCAGGACCGACCGGTGACCAGTTGGAAGGGACGGGTCGAGATTTCCGCACCTGCCGGGGCCACACCGATGATGATCGACTCCCCCCACCCTTTATGCGCGCATTCCAATGCGTCTCGCATCACCTGCACATTGCCCGTGGCGTCAAAGGAGTAATCCGCGCCGCCCTTGGTCAAATCGACCAGATACGGGACCAGATCGCCTTCGACCTCTTTGGGGTTCACGAAATCCGTCATGCCGAACTTTTCCGCCATCGGGATCTTGTCCGGGTTCAGGTCGACACCGACAATCTGATCCGCCCCGGCCAACCGCAAGCCCTGGATCACGTTCAGGCCAATGCCACCTAGACCAAAGACCACACAGCGGGATCCAATCTCGACCTTTGCGGTATTGATCACCGCGCCGATCCCCGTGGTGACCCCACAGCCGATATAGCAAATCTTGTCAAAAGGGGCGTCCGGATTGACTTTGGCCAGTGCAATTTCGGGTAACACGGTGTGATTGGCAAAGGTTGAACAGCCCATGTAATGCAGGATCGGCGTGCCATCGAGCATGGAGAACCGAGAGGTGCCATCAGGCATCACGCCTTGTCCTTGCGTGGTACGGATCGCCTGACACAGGTTTGTTTTCGGGTTCAGACAGTATTCGCACTCCCGGCATTCCGGCGTGTAAAGCGGGATCACGTGATCGCCGGGTTTCAGGCTGGTCACGCCTTCACCAACCTCCAGCACGACGCCCGCGCCTTCATGCCCGAGGATTGCGGGAAACATGCCTTCGGGGTCTGCGCCCGACAGCGTGAATTCATCTGTATGGCAAATACCGGTCGCTTTGACCTCGATCAGAACTTCACCGGCTTTTGGGCCTTCGAGGTTCACCTCCATGACTTCTAATGGTTTTCCGGCCTCAAGGGCCACGGCGGCGCGGGTGCGCATGGCTAAACCTCCCGTTGGTGTGTGTGCATCAGACCCTGCGCGAAAGCCGGTTTCATTTCAACTCTGCATTCAGTGATGCTTGCCAAATCGATCACATGGCGCAGTATGGCCGTTGCAATGGAAGGTAGACGACCCCGATGAAACGCTTGATCCCCCTCTTTTTTCTGCTGGGCGCCTGTGGCGCGCCGGTGCCGGATGACGTGGTTTATGAAGAACCCGAACCTGTCGCAGAGCTGACCGAAGATGCGGCTTTGGACACCGGGGAAGACGGGGCCGCTGAGGAGGAGGTGGACATCGTGGCGGAATCCGATGCTGCCGCGGCAGAGCAGGTGCTGGTCAGTTGTGGGGCCGATCAGTTTCAGGATCTCTTGGGTCAGCCGCTGGCGGATGCCTTGGCCATTCTGCCGCAAGACAACCTGCAGGTTCTGTCCGTGGGTGGTTTGAGCACAACAGATTATCGACCACTGCGCATGAACGTTCTGACGGATGAAAAGGATCGCATCACCCGGATCTGGTGCGGCTGATCACTTTTTGGACTGGCGATAGGTCTGGTGGCAGCTCAGACAGGTTGCCGCCGCCGGGATGAGCGTTGTCCGCATACTATCAAGATCATCTGTCTGGATCGCCCGGAATGCGGTTTCAGAGTCCTTCGCCTTGGCCGTGAAATCATCGAATTGCGACCAGATCAGGGGAAGCGCCTCACTTTTGGGGTCTTCGTGACGGTCTTTGAATAAGCCCGGAATATCCTGAGCATTGGCAATCAGCGCGGTTTTTGCCGTTTCCGCTTTGCCAGCGTCGAACGGCGCCTTGGCAGAGGCCATGTCGGTCAGAACCCGCAAGGTAGATTTTGCGTCCGTCATGCTGTGCATGCGCGCCATGACACCCGGGTTTGTCACGCCTTGGTGCCCAAGCGCGGTTCCCGCGGCAGCCAGACCAATGATCAAGGCAATGGATGTGGTGCGCATGAATGCCTCCGTTCTGATGTCCTGACATAGCATCTCGACTCTGTGCAGGCGAGGACCTAGATATAAGAACATAACAGGAACATTTTGCTGCCGCCTGATGTCGAATCGCCGTATTTTATCCCTGTGGTTTCCCAATTTGGGGGCCGAGCGTCTGATCCGTCAAACCCGTGGGGTGTTTGAGGGGGCCTTGGCCGTGGTCGAGGAAAAGCACAACATGCAGGTTGTCACCTCGCTCAACGGTACGGCGCAGGCGGCGGGGTTGCAGATCGGCCAACCGCTGCGCGATGCGCACGCGATGTGTGCCGCCCTGATCACGCGGAGCCGGAATGCGCCGGCAGAGGCGGTGTTTCTGACCGCGCTGCGGCGCTGGGCGGGTAAGTTTTCCCCATGGGTGTCCGAGCAGAGCCCGGATGGGTTGATCGTGGATCTGACCGGTTGTGCGCATCTCTTCGGCGGCGAGGTGTCTCTGTTACAGGTGGTGGAAACCGATTGTGCGGATATGGGGCTGACCGTGCAACTGGGGCTGGGAGATACGGTCGGGGCGGCCTGGGCCTTGGCCCGATATGCCGGGCAGGGGGCACAGGCGGATCGCAGCGGCGATGCCATCGATCAAGAAGCGCGCGCCACCCGATCCCGCGCCGCCAAACGCCGGCACTGGACCAAAGGCGGGGCCGCGCCGGTCACACAGGTCAGCGCAAGGCGATCTGCCCGTGTCGCGGCCCCGGGTCAGGGATATGGCGCGCTCAGCCCCTTGCCGGTGGCAGCTCTGCGGCTGGACCCGGATATGGTGGCTCAGCTGAACCGGCTGGGCCTGCGCCGGGTCGGTGATTTGCTGGGACAACCCCGGGCGGCCTTGGCCCGCCGATTTGGCCGCGGCCTGGTCCTGCGGTTGGATCAGGCGATGGGCAGCGCGCCCGAGCCTGTCTCTCCGGCCCGCGCGCCGGATCACTTCGCAGTACGACTGACATTGCCCGAACCCATCGGGCTCAAAGACGATGTGATGGCCGGGATCGATCGGATGCTGCCGCAACTCTGCGCGCGCCTGCAAGAGCGCGGGCGCGGGGTGCGCTGCCTTCAGTTCGAAGCGCATCGCGCAGATCAAAAAGCCGAGCGCGTGTATGTCGGCCTGGCCCGCCCAAGCCAGGATCCGCACCGGATCCGGCCCCTGCTGGAAATGAAACTGGACCAGATCGATGCGGGTTTCGGGATCGATATGCTGCGGATCGAAGCAACCGAGACCGAACCGCTTCACGACCGGGACAAAGTGGGACATCTGCAGGCAGGCCGCGCCGTGCGCGCCCGGCTGGACGGTAACACCGCGCTGGACGATCTTATCGGCAAACTGGGCGCCCGCGTCGGGCTGGAAACCATCACCCGCCGCCATCCTGCCTCTAGCCATGTGCCGGAAAAAACGGATCAAATCCTCGCCGCAGCCTGGTCTGACCCAGCCACCGATTGGCCGGTCCCATCAACACCACGCTCGTTGCTGCTGTGGCCACCGGAACCGGTACAGGCGGCAGATACGTCTGACCTGCCATTGACGTTTCGCTGGCGCGGGCGCGACTGGCAGATGACCGAGGCCCAGGGCCCCGAACGTATTGCACCTGAATGGTGGCTGGAAGACCCGAATTGGCGCAGCGGGGTACGGGATTACTGGGCCGTGACCACGCAGCAAGGTGAACGTCTGTGGCTCTATTACGGATATGGGGGGACCATGTCATCCGGTTGGTTTTGCCAGGGCAGCTTTGCTTAGCAAACTTCGAACCCATTGAACCGCCGCGCCATGAGTATTTGAAAAGAGAAGAAGACTTAAGAGGTGCTATGCACTTCTTCTCTTTCTAAATACTCTCGCCGAAGGCGTCCTCGGCCACCGAAAGGCCGGCCAGCCCGGACTGCACGAATTCGGCTGCCATATCGGCATAATCCATACGGCTGAGACCTTTGCCAGGGCGGTGCCACATATAGAACCAGTTCAGGATCCCGAACACGGTCATGGTCGCGGCCCGCAGGCGATCGGGACCAAGATCCGGGCGTTCCGCGGCCAGCGCATCGGACATGATCCGCACCAGCCGTCGTTGCAGGTCAATCAAGGGATGCTGCAGGGCAGGTGGCAAGGTGGCAAGCGCATCAAGTTGCAATTTATGCTCTGCGTCCGCATCTTCATAGGCGGCCAAGATGGCGCGGATCAACCCGGCGACCCCATCGCCCTTGGCCGCGGCGACAACATTCAAAAGCTCTGTCAGGTGTGTGTCGAGAATATCGAAAAGGAGCGCTTCTTTGCTGTCGTAGTAGTGATAGAGCAGCGCTTTTGACACACCGCATTCCTGTGCCGCGCCGGTCATCGAGGCGCGGTCATAGCCTAGCCGCGCGAAATAGGCCGCAGCCCCTTTGCGGATTGCCAGACGTTTGGCATCGTGATCGCGCGCAATTCCCCGGGGCATCAGGATTTCGGGCGGTTGTCGATAATGCGCACCGCTTTGCCCTGGCTGCGGGCCACTCCGCCAGGATCGGCAACGGTGATGCCAACGGTAACACCAACGGTTTGTTTGATCTTGGCAGCAAGGTCCTTGGCGGCCGCATCCCGCGCCTCTGAATTCGTATGGCTTTCGGTGGCTTCCGTGCGCACATGCATCACGTCCATCCGGTCCGGGCGGCTCAGCTCTATCTGGAAATGCGGGGCGAGGCCCGTGACGGTCATCAACTGCTCTTCGATCTGCGTCGGAAAGACATTCACGCCGCGCAGGATGATCATGTCGTCACTGCGCCCCGTCACCTTTTCCATACGGCGCATGGATCGGGCCGTGCCCGGCAGCAGGCGGGTCAGGTCGCGCGTCCGGTAGCGGATAATGGGAAAGGCTTCTTTGGTCAGAGATGTGAAGACCAGCTCGCCCGGTTCGCCATCTGCGACCGGTTGCCCGGTCTCGGGATCGATGACTTCGGGATAGAAATGATCCTCCCAGATATGCAGGCCGTCCTTGGTTTCGACGCATTCATTGGCCACGCCCGGTCCCATCACCTCGCTCAGCCCATAGATATCGACCGCATGCATATCAAAGGCGGTTTCAATTTCGCGGCGCATGGCGTTGGTCCAGGGTTCCGCGCCGAAAATGCCCACTTCGAGAGAGTTGTCGCGCGGATCAAGGCCTTGGGCCGCGTATTCATCCAGAACCGAGAGCGCGTAGGATGGGGTGACCGTGATCCCCTTGGGTTTGAAATCTTGGATCAGCCGTACTTGGCGCGGTGTCATTCCGCCGGAAACAGGCACAGTGGTCAGGCCCAAGGCATCGGCGCCCAAGTGGATGCCAAGCCCGCCTGTGAAGAGGCCGTAGCCGTAGGCATTGTGCAGGATATCGCCGCGGCGCATGCCGGCGGCGCGTAAGGATCTGGCGACCACATGCCCCCACACATCAAGGTCGTTTTGCGTGTAACCAACGACCGTTGGCTGCCCGGTTGTGCCAGATGAGGCATGGATGCGTTGCACTTGATCGCGTGGCACGGCGAACATGCCAAAAGGATAATTGTCGCGCAGATCCTGTTTCACCGTCAATGGAAAACGGGCGAGGTCGCTCAGGTCGCTGATATTGTCTGGGTGCACGCCGGCGGCATCAAAGGACGCTTTGTAAAATGGGACGTTTTCATATGCGTGGTTCAACGACCATTTCAGGCGGGTCAGTTGCAAAGCACCGATTTCATCGCGGCTGGCGGTTTCGATCGGTTCAAGATCGCCGGGTTGGGGGCTGAGATCTTTCATCAGGCGTTCTCCAGCAAAACGGAAATCCCTTGTCCGACGCCTATGCACATCGTGCAGACGGCACGGCTCAGATCCTCGTTCATCATGGTTTGAGAGGCGGTTAGGGCAAGGCGCGTGCCCGACATGCCCAAGGGATGGCCAAGTGCGATGGCCCCACCATTGATGTTCACATGGTCGGCATCATCAGCGACACCAAGCTGACGCAGAACCGCAAGACCCTGAGCCGCGACGGCCTCGTTCAGCTCAATCAGGTCAATATCGCCGATGTTCAACCCATGCTGATCCATCAGCTTTCGGGTTGAGGGCGCGGGTCCGATGCCCATCACACGGGGTGGCACCCCAACCGTGGCCATGCCGGTCACGCGGGCCCGGGGCGTCAGGCCGTATTTCTCTACGGCCCGGTCCGAGGCGACGATCACCGCGGCGGCACCGTCATTGACGCCTGACGCGTTGCCAGCGGTCACCGTGCCACCTTCCCGAAATGGGGTTGGCAAGGACGCAAGTTTTTCCGGGGTCGTTGCGCGGGGGTGTTCATCGGTTTCAACGATAATGGCATCACCCCGGTGCTGTTTTAAGGGCACTGGAACGATTTCTTGTGCCAAACGACCAGAAGCGATGGCCGCGGCGGCGCGGTTCTGTGACCGCAAGGCAAAAGCGTCCTGATCCTCGCGGCTGATCTGGTAATCCGAAGCGACGTTTTCCGCCGTTTCCGGCATGGAATCGGTACCAAAGTGCTTGTGCATTTCTGCGTTCACAAACCGCCAGCCGATCGTGGTGTCATACACCTCTGCCCGTCTTGAAAACGCGCTGTCAGCCTTGGGCATGACCAGTGGCGCGCGGCTCATGCTTTCGACGCCGCAGGCGATGACGACGTCTGCCTCTCCGGTACGCACCGCGCGTGCGGCAGAACCCACCGCGTCAAGGCCGGAACCACAAAGCCTGTTGATCGTGGCCCCCGGAACCGTATCTGGCAAACCGGCCAGCAACAGCGCCATACGCGCGACGTTGCGGTTGTCTTCACCCGCCTGATTGGCGCATCCCGCAAGAACCTCGTCCACCTCGATCCCCGGGAAAGGTGCGATCAGCGCGTGCAGGACATGGGCCAGCATGTCATCGGGACGCATCGACGACAGCGCGCCGCCATAGCGCCCGATCGGCGTGCGCAGGCCTTCGCATAGATAAGCATGTGTCATGTCGTTTCCTCGAAATGATGTCCTTGGATGGTGCGGCTGAGGCCTCGAAACAGCGCAACTTTGCGCCCGTCAGAACCGGTAACCGTCACGTCATAGACACCGGACCGACCTGTGCGGGCAGCTTCTATTGCCGTTGCGGTTAGGGTTTCGCCGGCTGTGCCCGGGGTCAGAAACGTGATCGAATTTTCCTGCGCGACGGTAACCTGATTGTAGCTGTTGCAAGCAAAAGCAAAGGCGCTGTCGGCCAGCGTGAAAATGAAACCGCCATGGCAAATGGCGTGCCCATTGAGGTGGTGCGCCTCAACCACCATGGACAGGGTTGCCGTGCCGGGCGCGACAGAGTCGAGCCGCAGGCCCAGCCATTGTGAGGCGGCGTCGGTCGACCACATGGCCGACGCGCTGCGTTCTGCACGCTCTTGCGGTGTCATGAACTCCTCCCTGTTCAAGGGCAAAGTGCACAAAACCGACCGTGCGGTCAAGAGTGTTGATTTCCGCGCGCTGGTCCATAAGATACGCACAAATGATCCGGGGAGGATGGGATGCTGACACCACAAGGATATGCGCGCGGGATCCGGCAGGATGGCGGGGCGGCACGGCGTGTCTTGCTCAGCCCGGTCGACGGATCAGAGATCGCCAGCATTGGCAGTGCGGTGCCGGATGCGGTCGCCATGTTGGCCTGGGCCCGTGACGTGGGCGGTCCCGCGTTGCGCGCGATGGGGTTTCACGACCGGGCCCGGATGATCAAGTCACTGGCCCAGTACCTCGATGATCGCAAAGAGGCGCTTTATGCCCTGAACCCGCTGACTGGCGCGACGCGGCGGGATGGGGCGATTGATATTGACGGCGGTATCGGAACGATGCGGGTGATCGCATCCAAGGCGCGTCGGGAAATGCCGGATGGTCAGGTGTATGTCGATGGCGATATCGAACAGCTGTCGCGCAGTGGCAGTTTTGTGGGTCAGCACATTTGTCTGCCGATGACTGGTGTCGCGGTGCACATCAATGCATTCAACTTCCCGGTCTGGGGCATGTTGGAAAAGCTGGCGCCGACCTTGATCGCCGGGATGCCCGCCATTGTAAAACCCGCGACGCAAACCTGTTTTCTGACCGAGGCTTGCTTTCGCATGATCATCGAAAGCGGGATTTTGCCCGATGGTGCGGTGCAGCTGGTCATCGGCGGGGTCGGTGACATGCTCGACCATCTGGACGTGCAAGATGTGGCGAGTTTCACCGGCTCGGCAGCGACCGCAAACGCTCTCCGCGTGCACCCGAACCTTATTCGGAACTCGGTGCGCTTTCACGCGGAACAGGACAGCTTGAACGCGACGATCTTGGGCGAAGACGTGGTGCCGGACAGCGCGGCTTTTGATCGGTTTGTCAAAGAGGTTGCGGCGGAAATGACGGTAAAAGCCGGGCAGAAATGCACGGCCATTCGGCGGACCATCGTGCCAGATGTCGCGATTTAGGATGTCACAGCAGCGCTCGTCGCGCGCCTGTCCTCGGTCACGGTAGGTAACCCGAACTCTGACAACGTGCGGATGGGGGCGTTGGTGTCCGCCGGGCAAAAAGCGGATGTGTTGGAAACACTGGCGGCCCTGACAACGGAGACGCAGGTGATCACAGGGGGTGCTGCGCCAGACAATTTGGTCGACGCGCCAGAAACCGGAGCTTTTCTGGCGCCAACGCTGTTGCGCTGCGACAACCCGGATGCGGCCCGCGCCGTCCATGAAAAAGAGGCGTTCGGTCCCGTGGCCACGATCATGCCCGCCCACGACCGACACCATGCGGCGGCCTTGGCCAACCGGGGCGGGGGGTCGTTGGTGTCCTCGTTGTTTACCGATGATCCTGATATTGCGCGCGATGTCGTTCTGGCATCGGCCCCTTGGCACGGGCGGATTTATGTGGCCGGCGCCAGCAACACGGCAGAGGCCACCGGGCATGGCGCCCCGTTGCCGCATATGGTCCATGGCGGCCCGGGGCGTGCCGGTGGCGGCGAAGAATTGGGCGGCGTGCGCGGTATCCTGCACTATATGCAGCGCAGCGCGGTACAAGGCAGCCCGGACGTGATCCGGGCCGTGACGGGCCGGTGGATTACGGGTGCGGCGACCTCTGAAACAGAGGCCCACCCGTTTCAGCGAACCTACGAAGAGCTCGGGATTGGCGAAACGCTGCACACTGCGGCCCGGACGATCACGTTGGATGACATCGAACACTTTGCGCATTTCACCGGCGATACGTTTTATGCGCACATGGATGAGGATGCCGCGCGGGCAAACCCGTTCTTTCCCGGGCGTGTGGCCCACGGTTACCTGCTGTTGTCTTTTGCTGCCGGGTTGTTTGTCCAGCCGGACCCGGGTCCGGTTCTGGCCAACACCGGTCTCAATGGCCTCAGTTTTCAGAAACCGGTCAGTCCCGGTGACAGCCTCCGTGCGCAGCTGACTGTTCGGCGGAAAACCCGCCGCACCAGCAGCTATGGTGAAGTGGCTTGGGCGGTTGCCCTAACAAATCAGGACGCGGAACAGGTTGCGACCTATGAGCTTTTGACCATGGTGGCCTATACACGCTAAACCCGGGCGATGGACCCGATTTTGCCCTTACTGAACACCTTGAATGCGGATGGCCGGCTGCGCGTCTGGTCGTTGGTCATCACCGTTTTTGGTGATTTGGTTCAGCATCGGGGCGGCGAAATATCGACGGCACGATTGAACCCGCTATTGGCCCGGGTTGGGGTTGAGGCCGGCGCGCTGCGCACGGCGCTTTCGCGCCTGACAACGGATGGCTGGGTAGAGCGGCAAAGGAAGGGCCGGTTCAGCCTTTACCGGCTGAGCGCGTCCGGTCAAGAACGGTTTGGCCCCGCCACTCGCCGCATCTATGCACCGCCGCAAACCGAGCCGGTAACAGAGTGGATGCTGGTGATCGATACCAGCCGGCAACCACAATTGTTGCCCGCAGGCGCCATCCCGGACGGGGCGCATTGCGTGGTGGCCGGTCGGTTAGAGCATCTCAGCGACGCGTATCGCGCTTCGCTCGTGTCTTCGGGATACACCGAGGCGGTCGCGTCGTTGCGGCGGGATCTGGATAGTCTTGGCAAAGTGACCTTGACCGGATTGGACGCAGCAGCCGCCCGCATCCTGTTGATCCATCGCTGGCGCCGCATCGTGTTGCGCCACCCGGAACCCGTTGCCGCCTTGCTGGACGGACCCGATCCGCGCGCGGCGGTTGCGGCGGCCTATGCCACGCTGATTGACGAAAGCGAGGGCTGGCTGGACGCTTCGGACGACGGCGCAACGCCTTTGCCAGCAGCAGATGCTAGTTTTGCTATGCGGTTCCGGTCAGGCGGTGCTTGATTTGCCGGAAAAATACGGCAAGGCTGAAGTATGACGTTTCATCCTCACAGCTCATCGTTGATGGGCCCCGCACCAACGCAAGTGTCGTTCCATAGGCGCGAGCTTGGCGTCATTCTTTCCTTATATGGCCGCATGGTGGCTGCAGGCGAATGGCGCGACTATGGCATTTCAACGCTGCGCGATATGGCGGTGTTTTCCGTGTTTCGACGGACAGCGGAACAACCGCTCTACCGGATTGAAAAACACCCGAAGCTGCGCAATCGCCAGGGTCAATACGCCGTGGTCGGGATGGACGGTCAGGTCCTTAAACGCGGTCACGACCTGAAAACCGTTCTGCGCGTGCTGGAGCGCAAATTGATCCGGGTTGTCGACTAGGGTCTAAACCGGGGCGAGTCTGCGGATGGTCGTGATCTCTCCAAATTCTTTTTGGGCGATGCGGTTGCGGGCTTGTGCAAAAGGTTCGATGGCCACGGCCATGTGATGGGCATTGGCATGGATCAGGCTGTGCGCATCACGCATCAATCCTACGTGACCTTTCCAGCACACAATGTCCCCGCGTCGCAGCGGGTCGTCGATTGCCACGGGCGTACCCAGCCCGGCCTGCAGATCGCTGTCGCGCGGGCAGGTCAGGCCGGCCGCCCACATCGCCATTTGCACAAGGCCAGAACAATCGATGCCCGCGCCGGTATTGCCACCCCACAGATACGGGGTGCCCAAAAACAGCTCGGCTGTGGTGATAAAGTCGTCTTCTCGGGCATTGCGCGGACACACATGCTGGCGCGGGACAAAGCCTCCACCGGCCAACTGCACAAAGTCGTCCCCTTCGGCCACGACATGGATCAGCGCATTGAATGTCAGTGCGGCTTGTTCCGGTGATTTAATGTCCGCGGCTGAATAAACATGCGATTGGCGTGCCTTGATCCGGTGTGTCGGCTCTATCGGCGCACCCAAAGCATTTGCCAGGACGTACCCGACATAACCATCTGACAAGTCAACGCCAAAGGCCCAGCCTTCCGTGACATCCAGCGCCAGAAAGGCGTGACCAAACAAAAGGTGTTTGTCCCGCGCCCCGCCGGGTTGCGCGCACAGATCGGTCCAAACGTCCGTTACGCTGTGGTGCGTACCTTCCGTGAAACGATCGGCGGATACCTGTCCTTTCAGAGCCATGAGGGCGACGCGCCCGTTGCTGGCCAGAAACCGTCGATCGGTCATAGGTCCAAAAGGTCCGGCAAGGCTTGCAGTATCGCTCTGGCGCCTTGGCCGACGCCGCCCTTGGGGCGGGCTGGCGCAGAAGCCGGCTGCCACCCGTAGATGTCAAAATGTATGTATTGGGTATGTTCGACAAAACGGCGCAGGAACAGGGCCGCCGTGATCGAGCCTGCAAATCCGCCTTTTGGGGCGTTGTCCAGATCTGCGATCCCGGGTTCAATCATCGCTTCATAAGGCGCATGAAAAGGCATGCGCCAGACCGGGTCAGCAACGCGCATGCCCGCAGCGGACAGGGCCGCAGCGGTGGTATCATCATCCGTGTAGAACGGTGCCAGATCGGGGCCCACGGCCACCCGTGCCGCGCCGGTCAAGGTCGCCATTGAGATGATCAGGTCGGGTTGGTCTTCGTCTGCAAGGGCCAGCGCATCGGCGAGAACAAGGCGTCCTTCGGCATCGGTATTGTTAATCTCGACCGTCAGACCCTTACGCGATGTCAGGATATCCTGCGGTCGGAAAGCGTTGCCAGAAATTGCGTTTTCCACGGCGGGGATCAACACCCGCAGCTGCAGCGGCAGGTTCAACGCCATGATCATGCGTGCGAGGCCCAAAACCGTTGCCGATCCGCCCATGTCTTTTTTCATCAGACCCATCGAACCGCCGGGTTTGATGTTCAGACCACCGGTGTCGAAACACACGCCTTTGCCGACCAGTGTCAGTTTTGGACCCGCAGTACCCCATCGCATGTCGATGAGCCGGGGCGGCGTAGCGGATGCCCGCCCGACCGTGTGGATCATTGGAAAGTTCCAATCCAACAGCTCTGACCCGACTATCATTGTGATATCCGCGCCAAATTCAGATGCCAGTTCCGATGCCGCCGCGGCCAAG
Source organism: Paracoccaceae bacterium (assembly GCA_965198725.1). Lineage (GTDB taxonomy): Bacteria > Pseudomonadota > Alphaproteobacteria > Rhodobacterales > Rhodobacteraceae > CBDAPX01. Next base: position 241,311 of record CBDAPX010000001.1, on the reverse strand, counting down.
GCGTCGGGCAGCATGTCCGAGGCCGGCGTGTTGATCAGATCGCGGGTCAGGCTTTCACCCGTTGCGATGGCTTCGACACGCGTGGCATCGATGCCTTCGGGCGCGATCAACAAACGGTCCGTTGACCATCTGTCCTTATATCGGTTGAACGTGTAACCACCCAGCAGCCAGCCAAGGCATTCAACCTCTAGCACGTCGGTTGGCAGCGAGGTGACCAGCGAATAGGTGCCTGCAGGCAATTTCGCGGCCCCCTCAGCAACGGCAAACCGGCTGCGCCCACGTTGGGCATCTGTGCCGTACCCCAGAACCGCGCAACCCAGGCCGCCATCAGTGTCAGGCACCATCAGCGCCTGACCACGTGCGCCGGTGAACCCGTTTGCCGAGATCCAAGCCCGCGTTTGATCGGACTGGGTTTCGACCCAAGCGGTCGTTTCATCCGGTGTCAAAACGTGGATCGGGCAGGATGGGTCCGACGGGGACGCAAAACGCATGGGCATAATGTGGACTTTCGTGAAAGTGATCTCACGAAACACAGTAATTCCTTACCCGGCACCTGCAAGCGTTCGCTGCTGAAAGATCAGACCGACAAGTCTTGCAAATCCCAAACCGCCGTCAGTGATTTTTCACCAACCCGGATCAACCGGGCAAAGGTTGCACTGGCCGCCGTATGATCCCGTCGGTGCAAGGCACCGTTTGTGGCGTTGGCCACGTTTGCCAGCGTTTGCAACCCGATCTGATCGGCGATTGCCGCGATCCCGCGCAGCGCTTTTCGCACCTCGGCCACCTTTTCGTCGCGCCACAATGCTTCGCATTTCGCCAACCGTATCGCCAACTCTTCGACCGCGCGGCAAACAACGTCTTCTGCCGCAGCTTCGCCGAGTTGCCGGTACAGTGCCCCGATTTTGTCAGAGTCCACCCTTGCGGATGAATCCGTTTTGAAAGTTATGACGTTCTCCACCACCGCTCACCAGAATTAAGGTGCCCCACACCTGGCCCGACCATGTCGTCAACAGGTTTGCAAAAGGTTTCACACCAAACGGAAACTCGATCCAATTTTCCTGCAAATATCGGTATCTGAACGCCCCAATGCGCATCTCTGATCCCAATTTTATGCTGCTGTGCAGAAAAACAGGGCTTTTTGCCAATTTTCGTCTGTTGAACAGAGGTGAGAGAGACTAGAACCCTCGAAACGCTGAGCATCGGGGGTGCGAATTGGGTCAAGTCTTAGCACTGGCAGCCGACAATCTTTTGTCGCCGATCATCTTGTCTTTCCTGCTAGGGGTCGCTGCCTCGATGGCCCGGTCAGATCTCAGTATCCCCGAGGCAGCAGCCAAGGCATTGTCCATCTACCTTTTGTTCGCCATCGGCTTCAAAGGGGGCGTCAGTGTTGCGTCACATGGTGTGGACAGCACATTGGCGCTGTCGCTGCTTGCAGGCATCGTCCTGTCTTTCGGCATTCCGATCCTTGCCTTCGCCCTGTTGAACATCCTCACCAGTTTGGACCGAACGAACGCTGCCGCGGTTGCGGCGCATTACGGGTCGATTTCGATTGTGACATTCGTGGCCGCAACGTCCGTTTTGGAAACTGCCGGGCTGGGATATGACGGATACATGGTGGCCGTGGCCGCCGCGATGGAGGCTCCGGCCATCCTGTCGGCACTTTGGCTGATCTCAAGAGGTGGGGCGAAACGTGACGTCGACAGCGGCCTCTGGCGAGAGATCCTTTTGAACGGGTCCATCGTCTTGCTCATCGGCTCTTTCTTTATCGGTTGGGCCACGGGTGAGGATGGTATGGCGGAAATTGACAGCTTTATCGTCGCGCCATTCCAAGGGGTCCTGTGCCTGTTTCTGTTGGATATGGGGTTGGTCGCAGGACGGGGTCTGCGCAACGGTGGGGCCGTCATGCGGCCCGGTATCCTCATCTTCGGCATTCTGATGCCGATGATCGGCAGCTTGCTGGGTATGTGCGCGGGTTTGCTGCTTGGCTTGGACACCGGCAGTGTGCTGCTCTTTATGGTGTTGTCGGCGTCGGCCTCATATATCGCTGTTCCGGCGGCCATGCGCGTGGCGTTGCCAGAGGCGGATCCGTCTATATACCTGACCTTGTCTTTGGGTGTGACCTTTCCGTTCAACCTGACCATCGGCATTCCGCTTTATCTTGCGATTGCCAGCTTTGTCACCGGAGGAGGATGACATGCAAACCCATCAGGCAAAACGTGTCGAAATCACGATCGAGGCGGTTATGGCCAGCCGTTTGACCGACGCTATGACCGAGGCGGGCGTGACGGGCTATACCATTTTGCCCGTGCGCGGCGGCTCTGGTCGGTCCGGCCCATGGACCCGCGAAGGTCAGGTGTCGCGCGCGGCAGGCATGTTGCAGGTTGTCTGCATCATCCGCCCGGACCGGCTGGACGTCCTGTTGGAAGCCGCTTTTTCGGTCGTTGAACGCCACATCGGCGTTGTGTGCATCACCGATTGTGAAGTTGTGCGGGCCGAGCGGTTTTAAGGCTGCTCAGCCGGGACGTTTTCCGAACCGTTCGGACAATTCCGCTGTGGGATATCCCAAAAAACCACAACGGCAAATTTCGACATGGCTGTGGCTATCGCAGATCATCGTGCCTGATCCGTAACGCTTCAGGTAATACCCATGGTCTTTCAATCGGGCCGACAGGTCCAACCAATCCGCCGCACTTTCAAAGACGAAATGCAGATGGCTGCGCAACAGCATGGCCATTTCGCTGTCCAGACGCTTGGTCACCCGCGCGGATGCCCAGGCAGATTGGGCGAACTGAGTAGCTTGTCCAAGCGACAAAGCGGGGTCTTGTCGGGTCATATTCATCGTCATCTCCTAGTTTTTCGAGGCCTGGCAGCAGGCGATCTGTGGCAAAATTAGCCACACCCAGAGAAGGACATTGGATCTCAAAGGGCTTGAAAAATGATTTAATGCGCGGGGCGCTATACGAACGGATACAGCCTACCCTGCCTTTGGTTTCAAGTAGAAAACAAAAAGCCCGGCTTGGCCGGGCTTTAATTTAATTGCGCTTATTTTAGACGCCTTATCCTTTCTTCAGGACCCGGGTGCCCAGTGTTTCGGCAATCTGAACCGCGTTCAAGGCAGCACCTTTGCGTAGGTTATCGCTCACACACCACAGGTTCAGGCCATTGTCGATTGTGCTGTCCTGACGAACGCGACTGATGAACGTCGCATAGTCGCCCGCCGCTTCGACCGGGGTCACGTATCCACCGGCTTCGCGCTTATCGATGACCATGATGCCCGGTGCCTCGCGCAGGATGTCGCGCGCTTCGTCTTCATCGAGAAAATCTTCAAACTCGATATTGATTGATTCCGAATGCCCGACAAAGACCGGCACGCGCACGCAGGTTGCGGTGACCTTGATCGACGTATCGACGATCTTTTTGGTCTCGGCGACCATTTTCCATTCTTCTTTGGTCGAGCCATCTTCCATGAAGACGTCGATATGCGGAATCACGTTGAACGCGATCTGCTTTTGGAACTTCTTCGGTGGCACGTCTTGTGTCGGATTGTAGATGGACTTGGTTTGATCCCAAAGCTCGTCCATGCCGTCTTTGCCGGCGCCTGACACGGATTGATAGGTCGATACGACAACCCGCTTGATCCGCGCGCGGTCATGCAGCGGTTTCAGCGCGACAACCATTTGCGCGGTCGAACAATTCGGATTGGCGATGATGTTTTTCTTGGCGTAATCCGTGATTGCGTCTGCGTTCACTTCAGGAACGATCAACGGGACGTCTGGATCATAACGGTAGAGCGAGCTGTTATCGATCACGACGCAACCAGCAGCCGCAGCCTTGGGTGCATAGATCTTGGTCGCGTCGCTGCCAACGGCAAACAGCGCCATGTCCCAACCGGTGAAATCAAATGTATCCAGATCCTTCGTCGTGAGGGTCTTGTCGCCAAACGTCACCTCGGTTCCCAGCGATTTTCGGCTTGCCAGAACGGCAATCTCTTCGACAGGGAACTGGCGCTCGGCCAGGATGTTCAACATTTCGCGGCCCACATTGCCCGTGGCGCCGACGACAACGATCTTGTAACCCATTTTCTTTCTCCAGATCGGCGGGACGCGCGGTATCTATAGGCGCGGGCTGAGAAGATAAAGGGTTGAATCGCGCAAAGCGAATGATGCGCTACATAAACTACTGTTGGCGCTGCGGCCCCGCTGGGGCGTGGGCCGCAGCAAAAGACCGCGGGGTGAGTGGTGCCCGCGGCCTTTCATCGTGGCTGTCCCCAATCAGCCAACGATGTATCCCAGATCGATCATCGACAGCATCAGCGTGCTGTTGTCGTCCAGGATGGTGTTCCAGTCAGGGGCTGTCAGGTTGGCAGCGGACAGGTCTTCGGCCTGAACGCCTTGGATGACGGTAAAGTCGCCACCATTGCCTAACACTTCAAAGACCAGGTTTCCGTCCTGTTCGCTGACGGCCAATTGGCTGTCGTTGAACGATCCGAAATCCAGAACGTCTTCGGCTGTGTCGAACCCGGTGACGGTGGTCGTTGACCCGTAGCTCCACGCGAACACAAAGGTGTCTGCGCCTTCGCCAAAGGCGATTTCGTTGCCACCTGACGGAGTTCCAGTGCCGGTGTCATCGCCGCCACCATCCGTGCCGCCATCGTCACCGCCGTCGCCACCGTCTGTGTCTTGGTAAATGCTGCCGGTCAGGTCCCCGGTGCGTGTTTGGAACCCGTCTGTCGTTGCGCCTGCCGGGGCTTCTGGCGTCAAAAGTGCGGTCCGGTCAACCAGCGTGACATCGTTCTGATCAAACCCGAACGGGGTTTCGAGGTTGTCTTCCATGACCTGATCGAAATGGAACTCTACCAGACCGGGGATTAGTTCGGCTTTGGTCACATCGGTAAAGGTAAACGACTGGCCGGACGGCAACGACGAGATCACCAGACCGGCGTCCGTATCTTCGACCGACAACCGCTCCCGGGTGCCGAAATAAAGGAAACTGATCTTCATCGATGGTCACGTCCTGACAGGTGACGCCCTGCACGATCTGCGCCGCATCGGACCACGGGCTGTCGATGACGATCTCACCAGCTTCGGACATGGTCACGATCATCCCGTGGACCGATGTGCCACCGAAATCGAGCTCATCCACTCCGGGGCGAAAGCCCACGATGTCGTCCGCATTGCTGTCGGCTTTATATTTAATCCCACCGTTTTCCGTGTTGCCCGTCGTGGCCGCAGGATTTGAACCGTCCGTATCGTATGTCAGCGTGTAACCTTCGCCCTCGCCGGGGGTGACAACGACAGATCCAAGTGCCGAGGCGACCTCATTCAAAACGCCCTCATTTGCGACCGAAAAATTGCCGAGCGACAGCGCATCCAGACCAAAGCCGGTAAAGACAACCTGCGTAGTGACGCCGCCATCGGTGATTTCGATCCGAACCGTGGTGCCAAGCGCGTCGCCGGATTCTTCGAAGATTGCAGAGTTTTCAGCGTAGACGTCAGGGCCGATTTCGATGACGTCCCCCATCGCAGGCATGAAGCCATCGATCACTTGGGGGGTGGCATCCAGACCAATGGTGATATGCATATGCTCATGCCCGCCATGGCCATCGCCATCACCGTGTCCGGTATCACCATCATCGCCATTGCCGTGATCGCCGTCACCTGATCCATCGTCGCCATTACCCGTGTTGTCCTCCCCAACAAGCGCCAAAATCTCGGCCGCCGCGGTGTCATCGAGGATTGTGAAATTTGCAGCACTCAGTGCGGCGAGTGTCACACCCGCCAGCGTGGTGGATTGAGAGTTGGACGGAACCGCAAAAACGACCCCGTTTTCGGTTTCCGACACCACCAGCGCGTCCGCGCCGATCCAATCGACAAAGATTGTGTCGCTGGCCGGATCGAAGTCGCTGATGACAGTGTCAGAGCCCCAGGCCCAAGTGATCACAACGTCGGCTGTTTCGGGGGTGACGTTCGCCGTGCCGTTTCCGGTCGGACCTGTGCCTTCTCCGGTGCCCGTATCGGGATCGTCTGTGCCGCCCATGTCGCCGGTATCGTTGCCGTCGTCGGTCCCGTTGTCGCCCCCGTTCGACGCTTCATAGCTTTCATCCCAAACCTGAGTGATTTCTTCGGTCGTCGGGCTGTCGTACCCGCCGAATTGGTCGATGTAGCGCAGGATGGATGTGCCGTACTCATCCGTCGTGACATCATCGTTCAGCAAAAGGTTCAGCGTCCCCCAAGCCCCGCGCAAATGCGCAGCGGCCAGAATGCCCGTGGTCGACAGCGTCACGGTCACTTCTTGACCGTTGTCGAGATAGGTGCGGGTTGTGCCGACGAAATCGTCCAGCGATAGGCCCTGATTGGCCAGCCCGTTTTCGATCACTTGTGTGTTGTAGCCGAACGCTTCCTGAATGGCTTGTTCCTGCGCTTCGGCGGTCATGAAGTCTTCGAGCGAGTCGACGCCGTTTTTACCGGTCCACGTGCCGTCCCATGTGTTGGTCGCCGCACCGTTGCCGTAGAAAACGTCATCTTGGTAATAGCCAAGATCGATCAGCAGTGCCTCGCCAAATTGATATCCGACAAAACCCAAAGAATTGGTCGATCGATAGGACATCGCGTCCCATTCTGCATCGGTGAGATCACCCCAGCTTGTATAGCCGGGGTATAAGTCGGTGACTGTGCCGCCGGCCCATTGGTCAAGCTGCCAATCCTGAATGATGCCATCTTCGTATCGGTCGCGATCCCAACCGGATTCGAATGCACGCAACGCATCGCGAAAGTCTTCGTAAGTACCTTTGGACATTTTTGAGGAGCCCTTTGATTTGGAATAAGTTGCCACGCGGCAGCCCGTTTCGACCGCCTCGCAATAAGCCGGTTGTCGCAGGGTCAATGGGTTTGATCTTTTTGGGCGCGGCCAGCTGACGCTGCGTCAGCACACCTATCTTTGGTCGCTTTGAAAAAGCGCGGTGCGATTTTGGGCCCGGGCAACGGATGGCGTGATACCGGTCCAGCGCCTGTATGCAGTCGAAAACGCCGACTGATCAGCGAATCCTAACAGCAGAGCGACCTCTGCCAAGGACAGGCTGGGGTCGTCCAGGTACATCGCGCACAGCATCTGGCGCAGCTCTTCGGCCAATCCGCGGAAGGTCAGGTTTTCATCTGAAAGCCGCCGTCGCAGGCTGCGAGGGCTTAACCCAATATCGCCAGCCACCCTTTCCAAAGTTGCGGTGCCGCGCGGCAAATGCGCAAGGATCGACGCCTCGATCCGCTGGCGGCTCTCGGGTGCGGCCGTGCTGCGATCGCTTAACAGGATATCCGCATAGGACGTCAGATGCGCATGCAGCGCGATATCGCTGGTTTGCAAAGGCAGCTCTAATTTCGCATGGCTCAGGCGCAGCACGTGCGAGGTGGCCTCAAACTCAACCTCGCAGCCCAAAAGATGTTCAATCTTGCGGGCCAAAGTGCCGCGCGGATGGCTAAACGAAATGCCATGCGGCATGAGATGTTCCTGCGTGCCGTAGCGCATCGACTGCAGGGATGCGGTTAGCGCAAATTCCGTATGTTGCACGTGATGACCGATACGGGGATCGTAGGTGGACAAGATCATCTCTGTGCCACGGTTTGTCTCGCGCAGAACGATGTCCGTTCTGGGCCGGGTGACCTTGACGTATCGGGCCGCCGCATGGACCAGATCGCCAAGCGTCGGGCAACAGAGCAGGATATAGCTGAGGACCGAGCCGCCACGCGGGTCGATATCCAACCCCATCCGAACGCCCGCCAATGGGTCACCGGCGGCATGAACCATGGCGTCGATATAGCGGCATTCGTCCATTGGCGTGACCGGATCGCCGTCTTTCCAATCGGTCAGCCCGGCTTCTCGTTTTGCCCGTTGTTTCTGTTCGTCGTCATACAATTTCGACGCCAGCATGGCGCGTAACCAGGTGTCGGGCACCAGTTCTGGATCAATCCCGGACATCGTTACTCGGTGCAATCGGCGCTATAATGCGCCTCATACATCGCAGTTCCGTGCCAATCCGGCAAGAATTTCAAGCCAAACTCAGGGCTTCCATTTCGCAACGGCGGCCTTCGCTGTTTTCAACAGCATCAGGATGTCGATCCCGACCGAGACGAACTTTGCGCCTGCGTCGAGGTAGGTTTTGATGGTTTCGTCATCCGTCGATATGATGCCGGCAGGCTTACCAGTAGCAGTGACCCGGCGAATGGCGTCCAGCACCAGCGCTTTCATATCCGGATCGCCCGGATGCGAGCCCATATCGGCCGAGAGATCAGCCGGGCCAATGAAAAGTCCATCGACGCCTTCAACGGCAGCAATCTCTTCCACGGCGTCCAGTCCTGCCTTGCTTTCGATCTGAAGCAGGACACAGATTTCTTGGTTGGCGGTCGCAACATAATCGGGGATGCCGGAATATTCCGAAGCTCTCGCCAAGGCTGCGCCAACGCCGCGTATTCCGGCGGTGGGATAGCGCGCGGCGCGCACCAACTCTTTGGCCTGCTCGGCGCTTTCCACCATCGGGATCAACAAGGTTTGCACCCCGGTGTCCAAGACCTGTTTGATCATCCAGGCCTCTCCCATCGGCAAGCGCACGATCGGGGTGCTGACGCTGCTTTCCAACGCCAACAACTGGTCCCTGATGGATCGAACATCGTTCGGGCCATGCTCTCCATCAATCAAGAGCCAATCGAACCCGGCTTTGCCAATGATATGGGCGGCATAGGCGTCACCAAACCCGACCCAGCAGCCGATCAATGTTTCCCCGGCCAGCAGCCATTCTTTGAATGCGTTCTTGGGTGCGGGCATGCGGGCCTCCGTCAGGCGAATGAAATTTGGACTGAACCGAATGTCCCAAAATCGGCGCTGATTTCTGCGCCTGGCGGACATTCGATGGGGCGAATGAAAGACCCTGACAGAACAATATCGCCGGCCTCGATGCTCTGTCCATATATCGACATGCGTTTGGCCAGCCATTGAACCGATGTCACGGGATCGTTCAATACGCCCGCGCCCAATCCAGTTTCTTCCACCGTGCCATCGCGGGCGACGATGGCCCCGGCCCAACGCAGATCGACTGCGTGTGGGTCGTGACGCTCTGCGCCCAACACAACCCCGGCATTGGCGGCGTTGTCGCTGATCGTGTCAGTGACCTTTCGCGCCTGACCTGTTGCGGGATCTGCCCGCAGGATACGGGTGTCGAGAATTTCGAGGGATGGCGCGACATAGTCTGTTGCTGCCAAAATCTCTGCGCGGCTGGCATCCCCGGTCAAAGGGGCCTTCATAACAAACGCAATCTCGGCTTCTATGCGGGGCTGGATGAACCGGCCCGCCGGCACAGTGCTGCCGTTGGCGAAAACCATGTTGTCGAGCAGCACACCGCTGTCAGGCGTGTCGATGTTCAGTGCCATCTGCATCGCGCGGCTGGTCAGCCCGATTTTCCATCCCACGCGCGTCCGGCCCGACGCATATTTCCGCGCGATCAGAGCGGCTTGTACAGCATAGGCATCATCCAGCGTCATGTCCGGGTATTGCACGGACAAAAGGCCCATTTGCTGCCCCAGATGATCAGCAGCAAAAAGCGCCTCTGCGGCGGCATCTACCTGTTCAGGCGTCATCATTCGTCGGCCACAGTATTGCGCAGCACGCCGATGCCTTCGGCCTCAACCTCGATGACGTCACCGGGTTTCAGGAAGATCGGCGGGTCGAACCGTGCGCCTGCGCCGGTCGGGGTGCCCGTGACGATCACATCACCTGGCACCAGCGTAGTAAAGGTTGAGATGTATTCGATCTGCCGCCGGATCGGGAAGAGCATCCGACCCGTCCGGTCGTCCTGACGCAGGTCGCCATTCACCTTTGTCGTCAGGCGCACATCGTCCAGCTGCGCGGGCGAGGTAAACGGCACAAGGTACGGACCCATCGCGCCCGAGCTATCCCAGTTCTTGCCTTGCGTGACATTGAACTTTGCATGTCGGACCCAATCGCGCAGCGTGCCCTCGTTACAAAGTGTGACGGCGGCAATGTGATCATAGGCATCGGCCTGCGAAATGCGGCGCCCTTCCTTCCCGATCACGATGGCAATCTCGCCTTCGTAATCCAGTTGCGGTGTTTCCGGCGGACGGATCAAGGGCTGGTCGTGGCCCGTGAAAGACCGAGGGAAACGGATAAAAAGGGACATGTTCGGCGGCGCCTCTTGCCCGTCTTTGTATTCCGCGTTGCGGTCTGGAAAATTGACGCCGACGCAGATGATCTTTTCCGGGTTAGGCACCGGGATGGTCAGGTCAAACGTTCCGTGCGGATGTGTGACCGCGTAATCGGCTGCAGCGACAGTCAGATCATAAAGCGCGCCCGCCGCGATCACATCGCGCAAAGTTGGCCACTGATGGTAATGCGGAGAGAGGGCAATCATGCCTTCGGTCGTCATGGCCCCGTAAAACGCGCGACCTTCGGCGGTGTAGCTGGCCAGTTTCATCGTGGCAGTCCCCCGGCAATCTCAACGATCACGTCATAGGCCATTTTCACGTCCTCCTCAGTGGTTTCAAACTGACCTGCCTGGAACCGAATGACCAGATCCCCGTCCACACGGGTTTGGGTCAGATAAATGCGCCCGTCGTCGTTGATGGCATTCACCAAGGCAAGGTTCAGTGCATCGAGGTTGGTCGCGCCATCCGGAGCATAGCGGAAGGTGAACAGCGACCACATCGGTTGAGTCACAATCTCAAACCCATTCGTTGCAGCCAGACGGTCGTGCAGGTCAACCGACCATGCCACATGGTTACGCAGTCGTGTGCGCAACCCTTCCAGCCCATATGCCCGGATGAGGAACCAGATTTTGAGCGCCCGAAACCGACGGCCCAGAGGGACGGACCATTCGGAATAGTTGATGATCCCCTCGGTGCCGTGGGTTTTGAGGTATTCGGGACTGATCGCAAGGGTCCGAACCAGATCGGCCGGGTCTTTCAGGAAATGCGCGGAACAGTCAAACTGAACACCCAGCCATTTATGTGGGTTGAAAACGATGCTGTCGGCGCGATCCACACCCGGCCAGTAATCCCGAAACTCGGGACAGATCATGGCCGAGCCTGACCAAGCCGCATCGACATGGGTGTAAAGCCCATGCTTTTCTGCGACATCCAGACAGGCATCCACCGGATCGGTGGCGCCTGTGCCCGTACCGCCGACGCACAGGATCACGCCTGCGGGTTTCAACCCGGCGGCTTTGTCCTTTTCAATCGCGGCGTCCAGCGCCGCGGGGTCCATGCCACGCCAGTCGCCCTTGATCGGGATGCGAACCAGATTGGCCTGCCCGATCCCGGCCACCCAGATCGCCCGATCCACCGAGGTGTGTACCTCGGCCGAGCAATAAATGCGCAGCGTGGGTTGCCCGGGTAAGCCATCGGTATTCCCGGTCCAGTTAAGCGCCTTTTCCCGCATGGTCAGCACGGCGGCGAGCGTGGCAGAACTCGCACTGTCTTGAATAACACCTTCAAACCCTTCGGCCAGACCCAGGGATTGACGCAGCCAATCCATCATCCGGGTTTCCATTTCGGTTGCCGCTGGCGAGGTTTGCCACAGCATGCATTGTGGCGCGATGGCACTGGCGAGGAATTCGGCCAGCACCGAAGGGGCTGCGGCGTTTGAATTGAAATAGGCAAAGAAGCGGGGATGCTGCCAATGGGTGATGCCCGGCATGACGATTTCTTCGAAATCGCGGAACACATCCTCCATATCCTCTGACGTTTCAGGCGGCGTTGCAGGCAGGGCGTTGAGGATGTCGCCGGGTTTTGTCTGCGCCCGAACCGGGCGTTCCCCCACGGTCAGGTGGTAATCTTGCGCCCAATCCGCGACGCGTCTGCCCCAGTCGGAAAACTCATCCCATTTCATGGCAAATCCTCCGACCTATGGTGCGATGATCGGCTGCGCCTTGAGGGCGCTTTCCACCGGTGTCGCCCCGGCAAAAGTCGAACCATGCTCAAACCAGCTGCGTGGCGCGGGCGCGCCCCAGAGTGTTTGCCGTTGCGGGTCATCCAGCGACCAGCGGATCGGTTCCAGATCGGGGTCGCAGGTCTGGTAATCGGAGCAGTAAATTTCGGTGCGGTGCCCGTCAGGATCGAGCACATAGAGGAAAAACGCGTTCGAAATGCCATGCCGTCCCGGCCCGCGTTCGATATTGGCGACGTAGCCGGTGGTCGACATCAGGTCGAGCAGGTCGATGATGTTGAGCGGGGTCGGCACCCAGAACGCCGTATGGTGCAGGCGCGGGCCCAGCCCGTTGGTGAAGGCCACGTCATGAACGCCGCCTTTGCGGTGCATCCATGCGGCCCAGACCTTTCCGCTGTCATCATCCTCGGTGAACTCGGTCACGCGAAAGCCCATTTCGTTGTAGAATGCGACGGAGGCATCGACATCCGCGCTGAACATATTGAAGTGGTCGATGCGCAGGGGTTTGACGCCGTTATAGAGTTTGTATTGCTGGTGAATGGTCGGCAGCCGATCCATTTTTACATAGAATTCGAGCGGGATGCCCCACGGATCGCGGGTACGCAACGTTTTGCCCATGAAGGGCTTTTCAATCCATTCTGTCGGCAATCCCTTGGCGGCAAAAAACGCCTCGGCCTTGTCCAAGTCGGGTTCATCAAAGAGCTTGAAACCCAGTACGCCAACCTCGGCAGTGTCACTTTTGACCAGCGACATACAATGGTGGCCGCGTTCTTCCATCGCGCGGAGGTAGATTGCGCTGTCATCTTCGTGCGTGACTTGCAGGCCGAGCGTGTCGACATAAAAGGCGCGGGACGCGGCAAGGTCAGTGACGCAAAGCTCGACATGGCTGAGCCGAAGGATGTTGAAGGGCGGGTAGAGAACCGGGGCGGGGACGGGCATGGCGGGCTCCTGTCTATGGTTTGTCCGGTGGGCGAGGGGCCAGCCCCTCGCGCTCCCCGGAGTATTTGGAAAGAGAAGAAAAGGCGGTCAGGCGCCCAGTCTTGGGATCTTGTGGTGGCCGGTGGCAAAGCCGATGTGCTTTTGTTCCATGTAGAATTCGAAGGACCAGTCGCCGCCGTCGCGGCCGATGCCGCTGGCTTTGACGCCGCCGAACGGGGTGGGCAGATGGCGGACGTTTTCGGAGTTTACCCAGATCATCCCGGCTTCGAGCTGTTCGGTGAACCGCATCGCGCGGGTGAGGTTTTCGGTCCAGACATAGCCGGTCAGGCCGTAGGGGATGTCATTGGCAATCTGCAATGCGTCCTCTTCGGTGTCGAATTGGATCGCGGTCAGGACCGGGCCAAAGATTTCTTCCTGCGCGATGCGCATGTCGTTGCGGGCATTGGTAAAGAGTGTGGGGTTCACAAAATGGCCCGGGCCATCCGGTGATGTACCACCTGCGGCAATGGTTGCGCCATCGGCCTGGGCGGTTTCGAAATAGCTGGTGACCTTGTCGAAATGTGTTTTGTGGATCAGCGGCCCGATCTCGGTGCTTGGGTCCAGCGGGTGACCGACGCGAATGTTCTGCACGCGGGTGGCCAGGTTTTCGAGGAATTGGTCAGCGACAGAGGATTGCACCAAGAGCCGTGACGAGGAGGTGCAGCGTTCGCCGTTCAGCGAGTAGATCATAAAGATCGCGGCGTCGAGCGCGCGGTCGAGGTCGGCGTCGTCAAAGACGATGACCGGGTTCTTGCCTCCGAGCTCGAAATGCACGCGTTTGAGGGTATCAGCCCCTTGTTTCATGATCATCGAACCTGTGCGGCTTTCACCGACAAAGGCGATGGCCTTTATATCGGGATGTTCTGTGAGCGCTTTGCCTGCGTCCTCACCAAACCCGTTGACCAGGTTCCAGACGCCGGCAGGCAGGCCGGCCTCTTCGGCGATTTCCATCAGGATACGCGCGGTCAGGGGGCTGAATTCGGCAGGCTTGTGAACGACGGTACAGCCAGCCGCGAGCGCGGGTGCGATTTTCCACGTCGACAGCATGAACGGTGTGTTCCAAGGCGTGATCACGCCCACCGGGCCGATCGGCACGCGGGTCGTGACATTCATCAAGGTCGCTGATGGCAGGTGCTGGCCATCCCGTGCCGCTGGCGCGCGATCCGCAAAGAAGCAGAAGTTTTCCGCACCACGCAGCGCGGCCTTTGACATAAAGCGGAGCGCCTGGCCTGTGTCCCAGCATTCACAGAGCGCGATTTCTTCGGCCCGGGCGACGATGCCATCTGCGATCCGATGCAGGATTTTCTTGCGTTCGGTTCCGGCCATGTCTCGCCATGAGGGAAATGCGTCCGTGGCCGCTTTGGCCGCTGCATCGATATCGTCCGCGTCACCGCGCGCGACGGTACAGATCAGGGTTTCGTCCACCGGCGATGTGGTTTCGAACGTCCGGCCAGAGCGTGCTGCAACCGCCTGACCGTTGATCTGATTGCGAATTCCGGTTTCGCGAAACCGCGCCAGATACCCATCCAGTTTGTCGATATTGGATTGCAGGTCGGACATGTCAGTCTTCCTTTTTCAGGTGGTCCCGAATGCTGCCGGTTTTGGGGGACAGGTCGGGGTCGATATCGCGCATTTCCATCGACAGGGCGATGGAATGGCTGGCCAGCGCAGGCGCGAGAAAGGCCTGAGCCGCAGCAAAGACATGCTGGGTCGCGCGCGCCTTGTCCTCGTCGGATCGCCCGGCGCGCAAACGGATTGAGATGTCTACAAAGCCATGTTTCGGGTCGCCATCCGCGATGCTGACATGGTTGGCGCGAAAGGCCCGCACTCGGATGCCAGGCATCGGGAAGACGCCGGTTTCGATCGCGGCGCGGCGCAGCGTGTCACACAGTGCTGCAATGTCAGCAACGGCTTCGATATTGCCGGAATAGTCCACAGTAATATGCGGCATTCCTTCAGCTCCTCCCTTTAATTGTTAACATGTTATATAAATTGCGATGGTCTGTCAAGCGTGCAGAGGCGACCAGATCGCCCTTGCGCGGCAAGGCCGATCAAGGCAATGCTGTTGCATGACCAAGCAACTGCCGACGACAGCGCGGTCCCTGCCGATCGCATTGCTGCGCGCCCGTGAAAGCGTCATGGGCCCGATCCGCAGCATGTTGAGCGACGCCGGCATCACCGAACAGCAATGGCGGGTTTTGAGGGTTCTGGACGAATCCGGTTCCTCGGATCCGACCAAGATCGCCTATGAGGCGTGTTTGTTGTTGCCGAGCCTGACGCGCATTTTGCAGAAGCTGGAAGAGAAGCAAATGATCGTGCGGGGCAGCGACCCCAAGGACCGTCGCCGACAGATCGTAGAGATTGCGCCAAAAGGGCGTGCGATGATCGAGGACAACCTGAGCGCCAGCACCGCCCTAAGCGAAGAGATGCGTGAAAAACTGGGTCCTGACCGACACGAGTTGCTGTTGGATTTGTTAAACGAATTGCATGCCGTAAATGATGATTAGGAACGGGCCCAAATCCGTGGCGCGATCAGGTGCCGCACAAAAAATGTGCATCCCATGTGAAAATCGCAGCAGAAGAGCAGCGAAAAGCGCTGTCGGTGCTGCAACTTGGAAACCGCCGCAGGCATCATCGGGCCCGGATTAAAAGGGAAAGACATGTCCGAGACACCTAAGTTTTATGACGAAATGTATGGGTTTGGTGAACAACCGCGCGATCCGTATGAACCTTATTGCGAATGGTTCTCGAACGAAGATGTCTCCAATCTGCGGCGCAAATCCAGTCAGGCTGAATCGCTCTTTCGGCTGACCGGTATCACCTTCAATGTCTACGGGATGGACGAGGCGCAAGAGCGGCTGATCCCCTTTGACATCGTGCCTCGGATCATCACGGCCAAGGAATGGCAGACCCTGTCCAAAGGCATTGATCAGCGGGTGCGGGCAATCAACAGCTTTTTGCACGACATCTATCACCGGCAAGAGATTTTGCGGGCGGGTCGCATCCCCGCCGAAATGATCGCGCAGAACGAAGCGTTTCTGCCTCAGATGATCGGTGTGGCGCCGCCGGGCAATATTTACACGCATATTGTTGGCACTGATTTGGTGCGAACGGGCGAAAACGAGTTTTACGTCTTAGAGGATAACGCGCGGACGCCGTCCGGCGTGTCCTACATGTTGGAAAATCGGGAGACCATGTTGCACATGTTCCCCGAACTCTTCAGCCGCGTCCCCGTGCGCCGGGTCAGCGATTACCCCCGCAGCCTGCGCCGGTCGCTGTCGGCCTGTCGTCCGCCGGTTTGTGAAGGGACGCCGACTGTAGCTGTCCTGACACCGGGCATTCACAACTCTGCCTATTACGAGCATGCATTCCTGGCCGACCAGATGGGGGTTGAACTGGTCGAAGGTCATGATTTGCGGGTGATCGATGGGCGCGTCGCAATGCGGACGACCCGAGGCTACAAACCGATTGATGTGCTCTATCGGCGTGTCGATGATGATTTTCTGGACCCGATGACCTTCAATCCGGACAGCATGTTGGGCGTGCCGGGTATCATGGATGTGTACCGCGCGGGTGGCATAACGATTGCCAACGCTCCCGGCACCGGCATCGCCGATGACAAGGCGATTTATTCTTACATGCCGGACATCGTCGAGTTTTACACGGGCGAGCAGGCGATCCTGAAAAACGTCCCCACGTGGCGATGTTCCGAAGCGAATGAGCTGTCTTACGTGCTGGACAACCTTGCCGAATTGGTTGCCAAAGAGGTGCATGGCTCTGGCGGTTACGGCATGCTGGTTGGGCCAGCGGCCAGCAAGAAAGAGTTGGCGGCGTTCCGGGCCAAGCTGATCTCCGCGCCTGAAAACTACATCGCGCAGCCGACACTGTCGTTGTCGACTGTGCCGGTGCTGACCCAAGCGGGTCTGGCCCCGCGCCACGTGGATTTGCGGCCCTTCGCATTGGCATCGCCCAATGGTGTCGAGATCATTCCCGGCGGGTTGACCCGCGTGGCGTTGAAGAAAGGCAGCCTGGTGGTGAATTCCAGCCAGGGCGGCGGCACCAAAGACACCTGGGTTCTGGAGGACTGACGCCATGTTGGGGAAAACAGCCGGCGGCATCTTCTGGATGCTGCGTTACATGGAGCGAACCGAGAACACCGCGCGCATGATCGATGCAGGGTTGCGGATATCCCTCACGCGATCCAGCGCCGCAGAAAGCGAGTGGACATCGATCCTGACTGCCACGGGCCTTTTAGCGCATTACAAGGCGCATCATGACGAGGTCGAAGGCCAGCGGGTCATCAACTTTCTCTTGCGGGACAAATCCAACCCGGGAAGCGTCCTGTCCGCGGTCGAAGCAGCGCGAACCAATGCGCGCCTTGTTCGTACAGCCCTGACCCGCGAGGTGTGGGAGGCGGTCAACGAATGCTGGCTGGTCCTCAAAGAGTTGTTGGCCAAGCCGGTCAAGCAACAGGACCTTCCCGAAATCCTTGGCACCATCCGCCAGCGCAGCGCCTATGTGCGCGGTTCGCTGCACGGGACAATGGTGCGCAACGACATTTACGATTTTGCCCGGATGGGCACGTTTTTCGAACGTGCGGACAGTGCGGCCCGTGTTCTGGACGTGAAATACTACATTCTGCTGCCGTCCATCATGCATGTCGGCAGCGTGTCGGATAACGTCCAATGGGAAACGATCCTGCGGGCGACGTCCTCGACGCGGGCTTACCAAACGCTTCACGAAAACGAGTTCGATCCACGCAAGATCGCGCAATTCCTGATCCTTGACCGGCGCCTGCCGCGCAGCCTTGCCTTCTGCTACGGCAAAATCGCCGACAACCTCAGCTATCTTGAGACGGATTACGGCGTCCGGTTGCCATGCCACCGCATGGTCGATCAGATTTGCCAACGGTTCGAAACCACCACGATTGACCAGATCTTTGACTATGGCTTGCATGAATTTGTCACCGAATTCCTCGCAGAAAGTCAGGCCTTGGGTCGTCAGATCGAGCTTGATTATCGGTTCTATGAGTGACCCATGCTGCTAACGATATCGCATACCACGTCCTATCAATATGAAGAGCCGGTGCCCTATGCGCTGCAACAGCTGCGCCTACGGCCCAAATCGCGCCCGGATCAGAATGTCCGGTCCTGGGACATCCGGGTTGAGGGCGGCGTCAAAGAAGTGTCGTTCGAAGATGAACATGCCAACACGGTGGATCTGATCAGCTTTCAGCCCGGCGTGACCGAGATCATCGTCCATTGCGAAGGAGAGGTAGAAGTCACCGACAACAACGGCATCGTTGGCAAACACACCAGTTTTGTGCCGCTTTGGCTGTACCAACGCAGCACCGAGCTGACCAAGTTTGGGACCCAGATGCGGGCGTTGTTGTCAGGTTTCGAGAAACCCGAAGGCGATCTTGCGATGCTGCACGCCCTGTCAGCGCATATATTGGAACGTGTCCCTTATTCGACAGACCAAGGCGCGGCTGATCTGACGGCCGAACAGGTTCTGTCCGAAGGGCACGGCGTTTGTCAGGATCATGCGCATATTTTCATCGGTGTGGCCCGAAAGCTGGGATTTCCGGCGCGCTATGTCAGCGGGTACTTGATGATGGACGGTCGCGTCAGCCAAGACGCCAGCCATGCTTGGGCCGAAGCGCATGTCGATGGGCTGGGCTGGGTCGGGTTCGATGTTTCCAACGGACAATCGCCCGATGCACGCTACGTTCGTGTGGCTACGGGGCTGGACTATTTGGGGGCGGCTCCGGTATCGGGGATGCGGTTTGGCCAAGGGACAGAGAACATGCAGGTTAAACTGCGGGTCGAACAACAATAGGGGAATGCGCCGCACGGGGGGACGAAACACCAGTGCGGGCTGAGGTGGAGCGGTTGAAATGACCTATTGCGTGGGAATGCGCCTGGATCGCGGGTTGGTCTTTATGTCCGACACGCGCACGAATGCGGGTTTGGACAACATCGCGACCGCGCGCAAAATGCACACGTGGGAGGTGCCGGGCGAACGGGTGATCACCCTGATGACCGCCGGCAACCTTGCCACGACGCAAGCCGTTGTTGGCTTGATCGACGAGCGCACAAAGGCACCCGAAAACCGCAATCCGACCATCTTGGACACGCCCTCGATGTTCCAGATCGCGAAGGACGTCGGCGAAACCCTGCGCGATGTCATTCGGGAAAATGTCCAAGGCGGGCACGAGGCGTCGGCCTCGACATTTCGGGCAACCATGATCCTTGGCGGACAGATCAAAGGCAGCGCGCCGCGCCTGTTCATGATCTATCCCGAAGGCAACTTTATCGAAGCGTCGGATGACAACCCATTCTTTCAGATCGGCGAAACCAAGTATGGCAAGCCGATCCTCGTTCGGGCTTATGACCCCGGCATGAGCTTTGAGATGGCGATCAAGCTGTTGCTCGTCAGCTTTGACAGTACGATCAAGTCAAACTTGTCTGTTGGCCTGCCGATAGATTACCAAACGTATGATTTGGATGCTTTCACCTTGGGACAATCCGGGCGGATCAAGGGTGATGAACCTTATTACCGCAGCGTTTCCGAAGGCTGGGGCGAAGCCTTGAAGACGGCGTTTGACCAACTACCGGAATTCGCGTTTTCGGATGACTGATCTGTCAATTCCGCACAGGCGGCGTTGACAGGGCTGCAATTGCGCGGGCGCCTCGCGGGCCCTATATCTGGGCGTATCATGGCGGAACCGACCCATATCAAATTTCAGCTGGACGGGCTGAGATGTGCGGCCTGCGTTGGTCGCGCTGAACGCGCGATGTCGGCGGTCGATGGGGTCGGTTCGGTTTCTGTCAATCTGGGAACGCGCACCGCGCATGTCGACCTCGGCACCGCCACCGCACCTGATGTTGTCGAGGCGACCCGCCAAGCTGGCTATCCCCCCGTTCTCGATACTGTTCGGTTGGACATAGACGGGATGCATTGCGCGTCCTGCGTCGGGCGGGTGGAAACCGCCTTGGCTGGCACGCCCGGTGTTGCCGAAGCGCAGGTGAACCTTGTGACCCGCCGCGCAGATGTTCACATTCTCTCGGGCGCGGTCTCGGCGGTGGATCTCGCACAAGTCGTGACCGGCGCGGGTTACCCGGCCGAAGTGTCACAAGGCGGTTCTGACCCCAATGCGCTGATAGATGCGGAAACGGACGCGGCACGCGGTGCCTTTGCAATCGCGGCCGCACTGACGCTGCCTGTGTTTATCTTGGAAATGGGCGGGCACATGATCCCCGCTTTTCATCATTGGATCATGGCCACCATCAGCCATCAGCTGTCCTGGGCGATCCAGTTTGTCTTGACCACGAATGTTTTGGTGTGGCCCGGTGCTGTTTTCTTTCGACGCGGTTTGCCGGCGCTTGCACGACGCGCACCGGACATGAACAGCCTTGTAGCCTTGGGCGCAGGGGCCGCGTGGCTTTGTTCGACTTGTGTCTTGCTGGTGCCGAACCTGATCCCACCGGCCAGCCGCGCCGTGTATTTCGAAGCGGCGGCGGTGATTGTGACGCTGATCCTGCTCGGTCGCTGGCTCGAGGCGCGGGCGCGTGGGCGCACAGGTGCCGCGATCCGGCGCTTGATGGATTTGCAACCGCCAGAAGCAGAGGTCCAGCAACCCGATGGAAGCTTTGCGACCCGCGCGGTGTCCACCTTGTCAGCTGGCGATGTCATCCGGTTGCGGCCCGGGGATCGAGTGCCAGTGGATGGATCCGTTCTGACAGGCGAAAGCCATGTGGACGAAAGCATGGTGACCGGAGAGCCGATCCCGGTTGGCAAAGGCGAAGGCGACCCGCTGATCGGTGGCACCGTCAATGGGCACGGTGTTCTGACATTGCGGGCAGAGCGTGTGGGCGCGGATACCGTGTTGGCACAGATCGTCGCGCTGGTGGAACAGGCACAGGGTGCCAAACTGCCGGTCCAAGCCATGGCGGACAAAGTGATCCGGGTCTTTGTGCCCGTCGTTTTGGCCGTGGCGGCGGTGACCATCCTGGCATGGCTTCTTTGGGGGCCACAGCCGGTGTTGTCGCATGCCTTGGTGGCCGGGGTTTCTGTTCTGATCATTGCCTGCCCGTGCGCCATGGGACTGGCAACGCCGACCTCCATCATCGTCGGCACCGGTCGTGCCGCGGATATGGGCATCTTGTTCCGCAAAGGGGACGCGTTGCAGGCGCTGTCGGAAACACGCGTTTTTGCTTTTGACAAAACTGGGACTTTGACCGAGGGACGCCCACGCATAACCACCGTCGTGCCCGCTTCGGGTTGGTCCAAAGAGGATCTTTTGCGCTGGGCGGCGGCCGCTGAAACCGGGTCTGAGCATCCGATTGCTTCTGCAATATTGGCCGACGCACCATCGGACCGACCCGTTGCAACCAATACACGCGCCGAACCAGGTATCGGCTTGACCGCCGAGGTTGAGGGGCGAGAGGTCACCGTCGGCGCACCCGGGCGGCTGGCGGCCAAAGGCATAGCCATCGAAACGCTCGACGCGGATCTGCAGGCGGTTATGGAACGCGGGGAAACACCGGTTATGGTTGCCGTCGATGGTTTGGCCATCGGGTTGATCGGTGTTTCCGACCGTATCAAACCGGAAAGCCGCGACGCGCTGCGTGCCCTGAAAGATGCCGGCGCAAAGCTGGCCATGATCACGGGCGATACCGAAAAGACGGCGGCGCATGTCGCGGCAGAGCTGGGGATCGACATCGTTCAGGCCGAAGCGATGCCTGCCGACAAGCGGGTGATCATCCGTACCCTGTCGGAAACACATGGTCCGGTGACCTTTGTTGGCGACGGCATCAACGATGCGCCCGCGCTGGCCGAGGCGGCGGTGGGTGTCGCCATGGGCACGGGCACGGACGTTGCGATTGAAAGCGCTGATGTCATCCTGATGTCGGGACGCCTCAACCGGCTGGTCGATGCACATCATGTCTCGACAGAAACGCTTCGTAACATCCGCCAGAACCTCTTTTGGGCCTTTGCCTATAACACCGCGCTGATCCCGGTGGCGGCGGGTGTGCTTTACCCCGCATTCGGTCTGATCCTTTCTCCGGTTCTGGCGGCGGCGGCGATGGCCTTGTCATCCGTTTTTGTGGTCAGCAACGCGTTGCGCTTGCGCCAGTTGAAGCCCGTGGCAAAAGAGATGGATACGGCCCAGCCCGTGTCACTGGCCGCGGCGGAGTAAACCGCGGTTCAGACCTTGTTCGGTTCTGCAAACTGAAATCCACGGGCCATCAAGGTCTGTTCCAGGGTTCCTGCAAAGATCGCCTCGAAATGCGCGTCCCATGCGGGCATGAGCGTTGCCAGAGACGTATGCACTTCCCGTTCGTACCGCTCCGGTCGCCCCAAGTCTGAGCCAATTGCGGCGATGGCGGTGACAGCCGGATTAAGGTCCAAGGACGTCAGGATCAGCGCATGGCACAACACGAAATCGCCGCGCCATCGCTGTGCCGTTCCTACGAGTTTTTGGCCCTCAACATGCAGGTTGTGATCGCCGTCACAAAAGCTGTGTTTCACGGCACCGGGTGTTGGTGAGACACCAAACGGTTTGCAGCCGTCTGTCAGCACATCACAGATCAGATCGTAGCAGGTATGAACCGTTTCCACGTTAAACGCGGACCGCTCAAACACCATCGCGAGGTTAAGAACACCGGGGCCTTGCGGCGTGAGGCCACCACCGGTTCTGCGAGTGAAGACAGGCCAACCGCGCGCCGCACTTTGACTTGCTGCAATGTCAAAGGTTTCGGAGCGCGCCATCGCTTCGGGCAACACAAGGGCAGGGGTCTTGGCCTGCCACAGCATAGCTGTTGCCGCGCATTCCGCCCCGCAGACTGCGTCCAACAGGTCCAACTCTGCTTGCAGACCCTCGGCAGCGGTTTGAAATGTTGAAATCTGCGGTATCACGTGCGGCCCGTATTAATTTAGGTCTGACCAGACATTTAACGCCGCCAAAGGTCAATTCCGCAAAACAAATAAACCCCGGATTTCACTCCGGGGTCATTGTCTTTTGTCGCTGGCTGTCGCGCGTCAAATCCGCAGGAACGGTTGCGCGATGCGCGTGATCAAACTGTTGAATTTGAGCAGTGCGTCGGTCACGGCCAGACATATGCAGTCTTCGCTGATGTCCGCCACAGGCGTATGATGCAGGTCTTCGTCCGCCATTTCCACATCGCCCCGACCAAAGCGGTCGATCTCATCCGAAAAGGCACCCTGAAGAACCATGGTCATTTCGGTCCCATGATGTCCGTGATCCGGAACAGCCGTGCCCGCCGGGATATACAACAGCCGCGCGGTCGCTTCGGAAGATGTCGACAAAATCGCCTGTTTCACGCCCATTCCGATCGGACGCCATTTTATCGCGTCCAGATCACCACCGACATAGTCTTGCAATGGCGCAGGCAACACGCCTTCGGGTACTCGGATCGCTTTGTCCGCGGCAGGTGCGCCGCCGGCAATCATCGCCAGTGTCGCTTCTAAGCTGCCCGCGCTTAGTTCTGCCGTGCTTTCCGCGGGCTCTTCGATCAATGCGCCGCCCACAGCGTCAAAGGCCGCAACACGTGCGCGGCATTCGTCACACAGCGACAGATGGCTGGCAACCATCAGATTAAACGCTTCCGGCAAGGTCCCGGCGGAGTAAGCCATCAGGATTTCGTCGGACAGATGATGTTTAATTGTTCCCGTCATCATTCTTTTCACTTCATTGAGTGGCGCAGTCGTTCCAACGCCAACCTAATTCTCGATTTGATCGTGCCCAGTGGTAATCCCGTCTCTGCGGCAATTTCGCTGTGGCTCAGGTCACCGTAATAGGCCCTTTCGATCAGTTCCCGTTGTGCGGCTGGCAATTTACCAAGGGCCGCACGCAATTGTTCGCTCTCCTGTTGCAGGGCCAAGGCATCTGCCTGGTCCGGCTCGGCCTCTGGTCCCCAAGGCAAATCCTCGGGCTCGGGCCGTCTTTGTTTGCGCAGCACGTCGATCTTGCGGTTCCGCGCAATGGTAAACACCCATGTGGCCACCGATGCGCGCGTCGGATCGAACAGATGCGCCTTGTGCCACAACGTGGCCATAACTTCCTGAGCGCACTCTTCTGCCAGCGTCGCGTCTGCGCCTGATTTCATCAGGAACGCTTTGACGCGCGGTGCGAAATGCTGGAACAGCTCGGCAAAAGCAACCTGATCCTGCGTATCGCGGATACGATGTACATGCTCGACACACGCATTCCGGGCAGATGTTGTTTGCTCTGTCGCCACCGTCTTTCCAGTCACCTTGGACTTGCCCGACCGCACTGCGCGCTCGACAAGGTCCTGTTCTTTGACTGGATCAACCGTGGTCAACATGCAAGAGCTACGAGCGTCGCAGCCGGTTGGATCACTTTGGATCAAACAAAATTCTCTTTTCTTTTGCATCCGTTCGGTGCGGCGACGCGTATCCCTGACAAATACGGATTGGAGCATGTGGTCGAATGCCATTTGAAGCAGGTGCAGTTGCGCCAAAAAGAGTAGCAGTAATAGGTGCAGGCATTTCCGGGATGGGGGCAGCACATTTGCTGGCCGATACCCATCACGTGACCTTGTTCGAGGCGGAAAAACGCATTGGCGGTCATGCCCGGACTGTCATGGCCGGGAAGCGTGGGGATCAGCCGGTCGATACCGGCTTTATCGTGTTCAACCACGCCAACTACCCTTATCTGACGGCTTTGTTCCACGCGCTTGGCGTCGAAACGGCACCCTCCCGGATGAGCTTTGGTGTCTCGATTGACGGCGGGCGCATCGAATACGCGCTCAACAGTCTGGACTCGCTTTTCGCCCAGCGGCGCAATGTGGTCACGCCGGGTTTCGTCCGCATGGTGTCTGACCTGATCCGGTTCAACAAAAAGGCGTTGGAGACGGTAGAGGCACATCCTGACATCACGGTTGGCCAGCTTCTTGACCTGCTCGATCTGCGACGTTGGTTCCGCGAATACTATCTTTTGCCGTTTTCGGGCGCGATCTGGTCGACGCCCAAGGAACAAATCCTTGATTTCCCGGCCTACGCAATGCTGCGGTTTTTCGACAACCATGCGCTCTTGTCCCACAAAGGCCAGCACCAATGGTACACGGTCAAAGGCGGTTCAATCGAATACGTTCGCAAACTTGATGTCGCGATGCGCCGGCAAGGTGTCGATATCCGCACCGGTGCCCCCATCCAGGCGGTCCGTCGCAACCCAATGGGGGCTGAGCTGCGCGTTTGGGGCGGCGAATGGGAGCCCTTTGATCAGGTGATCTTTGCCACCCACTCGGATGACTCGCTGTCCATGCTGGCGGACCCAACCCCGCAAGAGCAAAGCAGCCTTGGCGCAGTTCGGTATCAACCGAACGATATTGTGCTTCATGCGGATGAAGCGATCATGCCAAAGCGGCGCAAAGTGTGGTCCAGCTGGGTCTATACCGAGGACCGCAACGCACAGTCTGACGTTATCGATCTGACCTACTGGATGAATTCGCTGCAACCCATCCCGATGGATGATCCGCATTTCGTCACTTTGAACACCAAACGCCAGATCCGCGAAGAGCTGATCTATGATCAGGTCACGTTGCGCCATCCGGTCTATGACATCCCGGCGTTGAATGCGCAGGAAGAGATCCGGGAAAACAACGGGGCCAATAACACGTGGTTCTGCGGGGCGTGGATGAAAAGCGGCTTCCATGAGGATGGTTTGTCGAGCGCTGTGGACGTTGTCGAAGCGATCAATCGTCAGGACACGCTGGCGGTGGCGGCAGAGTAAAAAATGTTTGCGATCGATCATATCGAAGGACAGACCTTCCACGGGCGCAGGGGCGACATTCGCAACGCCTTTCGCTATTCGGTGGATTACATCCTGCTGGATGCGGAAAACACGTCCAAAGGACCGTCTTTGTTTTCGCGCAACCGGGGCAATGTCACCTCGTTGCATGATGGGGATCACGGCGGCGCGCCCGGACAAGGTCGTGGCGCGGCGTGGGTCCGGCATATTCTGGGCGATCATGGCCTTTCGCAACCGGACCGCATTCTGCTGCTGGCGCAGCCGCGGTTCTGGGGACATGTCTTTAATCCGGTCAGCTTTTGGCTGTGCTACACTGATGACGATCTGACGGTTGTCATTGCCGAGGTCACCAATACGTTCGGAGAGCGGCATTCTTATCTGTGCCATCATGCCGACCTGCGCCCGATCCGAGCCGAAGACAGTCTGACGGCGACCAAGATATTCTATGTCTCACCATTTCAGCCAATCGAAGGTGGTTACGAGTTCCGCTTTGACATCCGCACGGATCGCATCGGCATCTGGATCGACTACAAACAGGACAACGGGGGTCTGATCGCGACCCTGACCGGTCGGCGTGCTCCGCTGACCAATACAAGTATTTTGCGCGCTGCGTGGCGTCGTCCTATGGGGTCGCGCCGGGTGCTTGGTTTGATCCATTGGCAGGCGGTGAAGCTTTGGTGGAAAAACGCGCGCTATCGCGTCCGTCCCACCCCGCCGAGCGATGAGGTGTCGCGCGGATGACAATGGTCCACACGGATATCAAAAGCGCAAGGTTGCCGGCCTTTGCCCTGTTTGCCGCGTTGCTCGCGGCGGCAGGCTTGCCGATCTATATCCATGCGCCGAAATTCTTTGTGGACAGCTATGGTGTCAGCCTTGCCGCGTTGGGCGCGGTTTTGTTCGGTCTTCGGTTGCTGGACGTCGTGCAAGACCCCCTCTTGGGTCGTTTGGCGCGTGTTTTGTCGCCTTATCGTGGGCCTGCTGTGGCGGTGGCCGCAGCATTGATGGCGGTCGGTATGCTTGGCCTCTTCGCCGTAGCGCCGCCGATCCCGCCATTGGCTTGGTTTGCAGCGATGCTGGTTGTGGTCTTTTCGACCTTCAGCTTTTTGACCATCTGTTTTTACGCCCAAGGCGTCGCCAAAGCCGCAACGCTGGGTGACGCAGGCCATTTGCGTCTGGCGCGGTGGCGGGAAACCGGTGCGCTGATCGGTGTTTGCGCGGCGGCTGTCGCGCCGACCGTTCTGGTGCTGGGAACAAACCACCCCTATGCCGCTTTTGCCGTTTGCTTTGCGGTTCTTGCCTTGTTTGCAAGCGCTGCGATGCGGGGCGAATGGGGCGACGCGCTGGTGCCTCAGGATGCCGCTGGCTTTATGGAAATCCTGTCTGACCCGACTGCGCGCAGGTTGCTGATCATCGGACTTGTCAATGCAGCCCCAGTGGCGGTTTCGTCCACGCTGTTCCTGTTTTTTGTGGACAGCCGGTTGGGCGCGCCCGGGATGGAAGGGCCACTCTTGCTGTTGTTTTTCCTGTCCGCTGCCGTGGCCGCGCCGATTTGGGGCAAATTGGCAGAACAGGTCGGTGCCAAGGCGTGTCTGCTGGCCGGTATGGTTCTGTCGATTTTGGCGTTTGGTTTTGCCCTGACCCTTGGAACCGGCGATGTTGTTGCCTTTGCGCTGATTTGCTTTGCCTCTGGTATCGCGCTCGGGGCGGATATGACCTTGCTCCCTGCGTTGTTTGCCGCCCGGCTGGCACGCGTTTCACCCCAGGCGACCGAAGGGTTCGGCCTTTGGGCCTTTGCCACGAAATTCACCCTCGCCTTTGCAGCCGTATCACTATTACCGCTGCTGCAAAGCGCAGGATATACTTCTGGCGCCGAAAACTCGGCGTCCTCCCTCCAACTGTTGTCCTTGTTGTACGCAGGTGTGCCCTGTGTGCTGAAGGCATGCGCGGTGCTGTTGCTCGCGACGACCGATCTAAAGGATCTCTGACATGGAAACCTTTGCCCTCATACTGCTTGGCGCTTTCATCGTGCTGGCCATCCTGTTTGCCCAACGCAGTTACATGTCCTTTTTGGCGCAAAAGCCTGAGGACTACGGCAATTCTGGTGAATTCTTTGACATTCGCCAACGGCTGAATGGCCCTTCGGTGTGCGAAGGCGTGATTTACGGTCCAACGGGTCGCGTTTCATCCCGGTTCGTGGGCTATTTTGATGCGTCATGGGACGGCAACGTCGGCGTGATGAAAGAGCATTTCATCTATGACGGCGAAACCACGCAAGACCGGGCATGGCATCTGACGGTGCTCCCGGACGGGCAGATCGAAGCCCGGGCCGATGACGTGGTCGGCGTCGGAAGCGGCCGGCAAATCGGGTCTGCTGTTCTGCTGAAATATCGCATCAAGCTGCCGGAGGCGTCAGGCGGGCATGAGTTGGATGCCGTCGACTGGATGTACCTTGCCCCGAACGGCACCATCGTGAACCGCAGCCAATTCCGCAAATTCGGCATTCAGGTCGCGGAGCTGGTTGCCACGATCCGTCCGGTCGAAGAAGACGCGCGAGAACAGGAAGCCGCATGAGGGAATGGACCGGCAAACGGTATTGGCTGGTCGGTGCAAGTGAAGGTTTGGGGGCGGCTTTGGCCGCGATCCTCAGCCGCACGGGTGCCGAGGTTATCTTGTCCGCCAGATCAGAAGACAAGCTGAACGAGGTGGCCGCGGGTCTGCCGGGCAGCAGTCTTGTCGTGCCGATGGACGTCGCTGATGATGCCAGCGTTCAGGCGGCTGCCCAACAGGTCGGGGATGTCGACGGTGTGGTCTTCCTCGCCGGGATTTACTGGCCCATGCCCGCCACCGAATGGAACGCCGCGCAGGCCACGGCCATGGCAGATATCAACTTTACCGGTTTGGTCCGCGTCATGGGGGCCGTGGTTCCGCAAATGGTGGCCAAGGACGCCGGTCACATCGTGATCACCGGGTCCCTGTCGGGCTTTCGCGGCTTGCCGGGCGCGATCGGTTATTCGGCGTCTAAGGCCGGGACCATGGTTCTGGCCGAAAGCATGTATGCCGATTTGCGCAAGACAGGTGTCGATGTACAGGTGGCCAATCCGGGTTTCATTCGCACCCGTCTGACAGACAAGAACACGTTCACCATGCCGTTCATCATGGAGCCGGACGCCGCCGCCCAGATCATGTTCGAACACATGCAGACCGGCCATTTCAAACGCAGTTTTCCAACCGCGTTCTCATGGGTTTTCCGCCTGTCGCAATTCCTGCCTGACTGGCTCTATTACCGGATTTTTTCCTAGCTCAGGTGATCGACGATGGTCAGATGCTGGGCCAGCGTGTCGATCTCTTTCATCCATTCAGACACCAGTTCAGGATCGTCGGGCGCCGCGTGGACGCCCGGTTGAATGGTGCGCGCCAGCACCGCCTCGACCGCCAAGGACACCGGGATGGACACCAGCCGGGCCATCGCTGTGCCCCGTGCATCACCCCAAGCGTCCATCACATAGGTCTTGTGGAAGACCGGCGCGCCGTCCTGTTCTGCTTTCAGGCTGACGCAAAGAACAACGCGGTCCGGTTCGCCCTCATCATAGGCGTTTTCCGCCCAGAACTGATCGGACATCTCTTTGAGCCGCGCATCGCCGGACGCACCTTCCAGCGTTTCAACCTCGGCAAACACGTCATTCCAGGCCTCGGCCCAACCATTGAGCCTCAGGTTGCCCCGGACAAATTCCTTCACGTTCCAGTCCTTGGCAAAATGGTACTGCTCCATGAACGGAAGAGAGTCCCGGTTCGGATAAACCTCAAAGCTTTCGGGCGTCGGCAACGGCGCTTCGTAGCTGCTGATCGCGTCCCATGGCCGGTCCACACGCAGCTCTTTGTAATCCCGAATGGACCGAGATGGAGAGCGCAATGCCTTCAGCACGCCCAGCGGTGACCAGCTAAATTTGTACCGGAACGGGTTGGGATGCTTGGGCACCCCGCCGCAGTAGGAAATGAAACTAAGGTGATTGTTCGCATCGAGCTCGGGCAACGCCTGATACTGGTCAACCAAAGCGTGGGCCATCAGATGGTCGATACCTGGATCAAGCCCAACCTCGTTGACCAGAATGGCCCCCGCATCCTTGGCGGCCCCGTCCAGGGCGCGCATTTCCGGCGCGATGTAAGATGAGCTGACAAAATGCCCGCCTTTGGAAATTGCCAGCTCTGCCAAGGGCACATGCCAATCGCCCGGCAACATCGAAACGATGACATCCCCGGGCATCATGGCCGCCGATAAGGCGTCCATGTCAAAGACGCGAATGTCTTGTGTCAAATCGCCAACGGCCTCAAATGCCTTTGCCGTTGTTCTGTTCCAGACTGTTACGGGCACGCCCCGATCCAGTATTCGCCGAAGACCCGGAATGGCCGACAGGCCTGTGCCACACCAATGTACCGTCATGTCAGACCCTTTCGATATGCGTGTCAAACGTCGCCTGCGCCCGTCCCCAGACACCGGCGTCAAGGTCGCCCAAGCTGAGGAGCGATGGCAGCAATTGCTCGGCGAAGTCTTCGGAACTTTCGACCGGCAACATCGATGGCAGGTTATCGATGGCCGTTACATCCAATGGTGGCGTGTCAAACACGCGCAATGCGGGGGCGTCCCAGTCTGTGACCCGGTCATAGACTTTGATCGGGGAAAAATCGCTGTCCGGATCGCAGGCGATGTCACCAATAACGCTCAGCCGTCTGGCGGCGGTTTTGGCGCTGGCGGGAACAAAGACCGGGGTGCCCGGACGAGCGAGGATACAATTCAGGAACAGATCATGCGCCAGAATTTCCGGAAATGGTCCGCCATGGGCGGTTTCGGCCATGTCCCATCGGGTCACGGGCACGCCCATGGCCGTGCAAAAGTCAGCCGCGCCCGTTCCAACGCGTCCCAGCGCGCCGATGATCAGCGCGGTGGGACGGTGACTACCCGTGGCCGCCAAGGTGCTTTGCAAATCCGCCAGCAAATGGCTGGAGCTAGGGTAGGAGGACACTGGCCCGCAAATCTGCCCCGATTGCTGCGCAACCCAGCTTTTGAGCGTAACCGCCGCCCCGGCATAGCCCGCCCAATATCCAAACGCAGCGACGCGGCGTCCGTCCTCACCCACAAGGTATTCGAGGTCGTAAAGGGTGCCGCCGCCGTCCTTGAACCGTTGCAACAGGACTTGCCCGGCTGGTTGGCCTTTATAGGCGTGACCGAACATGATATGACGATGCGGTAGGGGTGTGCCATCCTCTGGCAGCTCTTTCAGCCCGAAAATCAGCGCGTCATGGGGCGCGTCTGGCCAGCTGTTTTCGGATGCAATACCGCAACCCGCGGCCTTGTACCCGTCCAAACCGATACAGTGGCTGCTGCTCTCTTCAACGGTGACCTGAAACCCGGCCTTGATCAATGCAGAGGCACCCGCGGGGGTCAGCCCAACGCGATCTTCATTCGGACGCTGTTCGGCCCGCACCCACAGATGTGTCATGTCTTTCCTTCGACCTTAGCGGAACAGCCCGTCTGCCTTGGCTTTCAAAACAGAGGGGCGTTGCCACATCAGGTCGTAAAACTGCGCCAGTTTCGGAAAATCCGCAAGGGTGACCCCATCGCCTTCCAGCCAAGAGCACAGCGCGAAAAGATGCGCATCGGCAACGGTAAAGCGATCGCCCATCACAAACGGCCCTGTCAGGGCGTGCGCCTCAACAAAGGCACAGCTTTCGGCCATGGTTTGCGGCACCTTTGCGCGCATGTCGTCGTAAGATGATTGCTGATCCGCCCAGCGATAGCCACGCATTTTATGCGCGTGGTTCACATGCATCGTGCTGGCCAGATAGGACATCACACTGCGGACCTGCGCGGCTTGGAAGGGATCGGTTGGCATCAGTTCGGCGTCGGGGGCAATGGCCGCGATATAGTCGAGGATCGCCATTGTTTCGGTGATGACACCGTCATCCGTGACCAGCGATGGCACCCGGGCTTTTGGATTGACCGAAAGATAGCCTTCCGAGCTTTGCTCCGCCGCTGCAAAATCGATCAGGACAGGCTCATAAGACAGGCCAGCCTCGTTCAAAGCGACGGCGCTGGCCACAGCGATTGTTCCCTTTGCGCAATAGAACTGCATGGATGCTTCCCCTTTTTACAAATGAGTCTGTGCGAAGTGCCGGTCCGGCGCAGATAGATGCGGCACCGCGTTGAACAGGACCGGTGACAGCTGACCACCGATCGGAAACAACCGGTGCATAGAGCTGTTCATGATGGCCAGCGTCATTTGGGCCATCGCCTTGGTGTTCAATCCCAAGGAATGGCGCAGGGCCATCGCGATGGTCCCGCCGGATGTCACAACAAGGGCGGGTCCTTCTCCTTCGGCGATGTCGGCCAGCGCAGAGGAGACGCGGTGTTCGAAATCCTGAAAGGTCTCCGGCGGGTTGGAAATCTCACCGTCACGCCACTTTTGATAGACCATTGGCAAATGCTCTATGAACCCTTCACGCTCTTGTGGAATAGGGGTGCCTTCTTGCTCTTCAAGCCGCGAAGCTAGTTCAAAATATTCCATTTCGTTCAGGCGTTTATCTTGAACGGGTTCAAACGGAAGTTCCATGCTGGACGCGGTTTCAATATGGCGTCGCAACGTGCCGCAATAGACCCGAGAATGGTAGTCGCCATTGTCCTTGAGATGGCTGCCCAGCCAGGCGGCCTGTTGATGGCCCAAGTCGCTGAGCCGGTCATAGCTTTTTTCGTCACGCGCTCCGGTATTGGCCTGACCGTGACGGATCAGAGTAATGTGGGACATTGGTACGCCTTTGATCGTCTCAGAGTGTCTTAGGGCGACGATTGTCCCAAGGCCAGTCCCGGCAACCGGTTGGCACAATTTTTCATAGATGACGCAGGCCGTTGCCGATCGGAAACCGATTGTGGCGCAAATTCCATCGGGCATGTCGGGATTAGGAGTCTGCTTTTGCAGCCGGTGTGGTCTATGGTGACTGCCAGTCAAGCCAAGGCATCGGCCAAGCGGGAGTTTTAGGTATGTCGGAAACGGTTCGGTTTGTCCTCGACGGTCAGGAAGTCGAGGCGGAAAAGGGTCTGACGATCTGGGAAGTTGCCAATGGGCGCGGCCTGAAAATCCCGCATCTCTGCCACAAACCTGCACCGGGTTATCGCCCAGACGGCAATTGCCGGGCCTGCATGGTCGAAATTGAGGGCGAGCGCACGCTGGCCGCGTCCTGCATCCGTGAACCCGCCGAAGGCATGGTCGTCACAACCAACAACGCACGCGCCGAAAGCGCGCGCAAGCTGGTGATGGAAATGCTGATCGCCGATCAGCCAGAGCGCGACGTTGCGCATGACAAATCTTCACATCTCTGGGACATGGCGGAACTGAACGGCGTGGAAGAAAGCCGTTTCCCGACGTTGGAAGCCGAACGCATTCCACTGCTGGATGACAGCCATGTCGCGATGAGCGTAAACTTGGACGCCTGTATCCAGTGCGGCTTGTGCGTACGCGCCTGTCGCGAGGTTCAGGTCAATGACGTGATCGGCATGGCCGGTCGTGGACATGACAGCTATCCCACCTTTGATTTTGCAGACCCCATGGGCGCATCGACCTGCGTGGCTTGCGGTGAATGCGTTCAAGCCTGCCCGACGGGTGCCTTGATGCCCGCCACCGTCGTTGACGAAGATCAAGTGGGCGACAGCGCCGACTATGACCGCGAGATTGAGAGCGTTTGTCCGTTCTGCGGGGTCGGGTGTCAGGTGTCGCTGAAAGTGAAAGACAACAAAGTCAAATTCGTCGAGGGCATCAATGGCCCGGCCAACGAAGGTCGCTTGTGCGTCAAGGGTCGCTTTGGCTTTGATTACATCTACCACGATCACCGTCTGACCAAGCCTTTGATCCGGCGCGACGATGCGCCGGCAAAAGGCCTGAACGTCGATCCGGACAACTGGCAGGAATTTTTCCGCGAGGCGAGCTGGGATGAGGCGTTGGATTTCGCCGCCGACGGCTTGCGGGGTCGTGGGCGCGAAGTGGCCGGTTTTGGATCTGCCAAATGCACCAATGAAGAAGCATATCTGTTCCAGAAAATGATCCGCCAGGGCTTTGGGCACAACAACGTCGATCACTGCACCCGGCTTTGCCATGCCTCATCTGTTTCGGCTTTGATCGAAAACGTCGGGTCCGGCGCGGTGACGGCCACCTTCAACGAGATTGAAAATGCCGATGTGGCGATTGTCATTGGCTGCAACCCTGTCGAAAACCATCCTGTCGCAGCGACCTATTTCAAACAGTTCACCAAACGGGGCGGCAAGCTGATCGTAATGGATCCGCGCGGGCAGGCGTTGAAACGCTTTGCCAGCCATATGCTGCAATTCCGCCCAGGCGCGGATGTGTCGATGCTGAACGCGATCATGCATGTGATCGTGGAAGAAGGCCTCTATGACCAGCAATATATCGAGGCCTATACCGAGAATTGGGACGCCGAAAAGGAGCATTTGAAAGGGTTCTCGCCCGAAGCGATGGCAGAGATCTGTGGTATCGAACCT
Source organism: Paracoccaceae bacterium (assembly GCA_965198725.1). Classification (GTDB taxonomy): domain Bacteria; phylum Pseudomonadota; class Alphaproteobacteria; order Rhodobacterales; family Rhodobacteraceae; genus CBDAPX01. Next base: position 207,052 of record CBDAPX010000001.1, on the reverse strand, counting down.
GATGTGCTGCGCGATGTGGCGCGAACCTTTGCGCGAGGCAACGCGGGGATGATTTTCTGGGGTATGGGTGTCAGCCAACACATCCACGGTACCGACAATTCCCGCTGCCTGATCTCATTGGCGCTGATGTGCGGCCATGTGGGCCGACCTGGTGCCGGTCTGCATCCGCTGCGCGGACAGAACAACGTGCAAGGTGCGTCGGATGCAGGTCTGATCCCGATGTTCCTGCCGGATTATCAAACCGTGACCGATGACGGTGTGCGGTCGGCCTTTACGGATGTCTGGGGCTCAGGCGATTTCTCGAATGAAAAGGGCCTGACCGTCACCGAGATCATGGATGCAGTCCATGCGGGCGACATCAAGGCGATGTATATCCTTGGCGAAAACCCGGCCATGTCGGACCCGGATGTCGAGCATGCGCGCGACGCGCTGGCGGCGCTGGATCATTTGGTCGTGCAAGATATCTTCCTGACCGAAACCGCAAACTATGCGGATGTGATTTTGCCGGCCTCTGCCTTTGCGGAAAAGTCGGGGACGGTGACCAACACCAACCGTCAGGTCCAGATGGGCCGGCCTGCCGTCTCACCCCCGGGTGATGCGCAGGAAGACTGGTGGATCGAGGTGCAGCTGGCAAACCGACTGGGTCTTGGGTGGACCTATGAAAGCCCGGCGGACGTCTTTGCCGAGATGAAGCTGAACATGAACTCGCTCAACAATATCACATGGGACCGCTTGATCGGTGAGAACGCGGTGACCTATCCGTCCTTGTCCCCGGAAGATCCGGGTCAGGCGATCGTGTTTGGCGATGGGTTCCCAAGGACCGACGGCCGGGCGCGTTTCACGCCTGCCTCTGTAATTCCGCCGGATGAGGCGCCTGACGCGGAATACCCGATGGTTTTGACCACGGGGCGCCAGCTGGAACATTGGCACACCGGGTCGATGACCCGCCGGTCACGTGTTCTGGACGCGGTAGAGCCGGAAGCCAATTGTTCGCTGCATCCCAAGACGTTGCGCAAACTGGGTGTGGAGCCGGGTGACATGCTGCGCCTGTCGACGCGTCGAGGATCGATCGAGATCATGGCCCGCGCCGACCGGGCGGTGGCCGAGGATATGGTGTTCCTGCCCTTTGCCTATGTTGAGGCCGCGGCGAATATCCTGACCAACCCGGCACTGGATCCTTATGGAAAGATCCCAGAGTTCAAATATGCAGCCGTGCGGGTTGAGGCGGTCGAGGATCAGATCGCCGCAGAGTAATGCGGCCCTTTGGGGCGTGTCTGGTGTCAGCCTGTTTCCTCTTATCCTGACCGCGGGATCGCCGCGGTCTTGGGACAATTGAGTATTTGGAAAGAGAAGAAGACATGACGGTCCAGTCTGAACGGTTCCTCGGCGATCTGCATCGTTTGCGGGCATTTGGCGCATCGGGTGTTGGCAAGGGCGTTGTGCGACCGGCTTATTCGGCGGCTGATTTGGCTGCGCGGGATTGGTTGGCTGGTCAGTTTCGGGATGCCGGGCTGCGGGTTGAAATGGACGCGGTTGGGAACCTCTTTGGATTGGCGGAAGGACCCTCTTTGCTGTTGGGGTCACACTCGGAAAGTCAACCGGAAGGCGGCTGGCTGGACGGGTCGCTGGGTGTGATTGCGGCGCTGGAAGTGGCGCGGGCCGCACGCGCGGCGGGTGGTCCGGCAGTGTCGGTGGTGAGTTTTCAGGATGAAGAGGGCCGGTTTGGTGTCACGACCGGGTCAGCCATTTGGTCTGGCGGGCTGGCTTTGGTCGAGGCGGATCAGCTGACGGATCACGACGGTGTGTCTTTGGCCGCTGCACGGGCGCGGCTTGGGGATCGGGTGACGGGGCCTGTGGATCCCGCGCAATTCACTGGCTTTGTCGAGATGCATATCGAGCAGGGACCCACCCTGGATACGGCAGGCGAGAAGGTTGGGGTGGTGACCGACATTGTTGGCATTCGGGACATGCGCGTGACCTTTGAAGGCCAGCAAAACCACGCCGGAACCACGCCGATGCATCTGCGGCGAGATGTGTTTCAGGCCTTGTCCGCGTTCAATACCGCCTTGAATGAGCGGTTTCAAAACGTGGTCACACCGCAAACGGTTTGGACCATCGGGCATGTGTCATTGCATCCCAACGCATCTTCGATTGTACCGGGCAAGGTGACGTTTTCCATGCAATATCGGGATGGCGATGTGGACCGGTTGGGGCGGATGGAAACGGTGATCCGAGAGACCCTTTCGGAGATTGCCGCAGCCTATCAGGTTGCGTTGCAAACTGGGCCGCTGTTGGGGCTTGACCCGGTGGTGATGGATGCGGGTTTGCGCCGGCGTCTGGAACAGGCGGCGGAGCGGCACGCGCCGGATCAGTGGCGGGCGATGCCATCTGGTGCGCTGCATGACGCCACCAATGTTGCCCAATTGATGCCGGTGGCGATGCTGTTCGTGCCGTCCATCAACGGCATCAGCCATGATTTTGCCGAGGATACGGATGAGGCCGATCTGTTGACCGGCCTGCATGTTCTGGCAGAGGCCGTTTGGGCTGCGGCTTAGATGACGCCCAGCAGATTGAGCCCCAAGCCGAGCGACGAGAGCGCCGCAAGAGCAAAGGGCAAGGTGCGCAAGACGGGGATGCCCAGCAGGTAAATCACGTAATGCGCAACCAGTCCGATGAAAAACGCTGTGGCGAGGATGCCGGGATAGCTGTCTTCGGGCTGGGTCATCATGGTGATGATAGCCAGAGGGGCAAAGGCGACGTATAGCTCGACGCCCACGGTATGCGCGCGCTTGGCGCGTTCGGCCCACGCGGATTGCGGTTTCATGTCGGGGCTGGGATTGGCCATCGCCCCCAACAGACCACGGACCAGAATGCGGTCCAGAATATAGGGCAGCCAAGCCACGGCAAGCCACAGACCGCTGAGCGCTGTAAATGTTTGAAGTGTCGTCATGTTTCCCTCCCTGGTAGCGCAAGCGTAGGAAAACATGGGGTATTGTCAAAGCAATTTGGACGTCAGAGCCAGAGCACATCGCCCAGAAAGATATAGCCGGCCCCATAGATCGTTTTGATCAGTTTGGGGTTTTTGGGGTCCTCGCCCAGTTTTGTCCGCAAGCGCGAGATACGGACATCCATGGCCCGATCAAAACTGTCCCCGGCCGCGCCGCCAAGCGCATCCTGCATCTGAACGCGACTGATCAGCCGCTTGGGGCTTTCAAGGAAGAGGCGCAACACCTCGCCTTCGGCATGGGAAAACGGGGTTTCCATGCCTTTGCTGTCCTGCAAAAGATAGCGATCGAAATGCACCGTCCAGCCGTTGAATTCTGCCGTATCCCCGGCGCTGACCTGCGGTTGCGCGCCGCGCAGACGGGCGCGAATACGGGCGACCACCTCGGTTGGGTCAAAAGGTTTGGTGATATAGTCATCCGCACCAAGTTCCAGCCCGGCGACGCGGTCCTGGACTTGGGCACGGCCCGAGATGATGATCACGGTCGAGCCCCGTTCAAGGGCCAGTTTGTGCACGATGGCCAGCCCATCCGTATCCGGCAACGACAGGTCGACAAGGCAGACATCCGGAACGGTGCGTTTCAGCGCCGCCTCAAACTCGCGGGCCCGCGCAAAGCACTGGGTGCGAAAACCGGCCTCTTCAAGCGCATCGGTCAGGATGCGCCGGATCTCTGGTTCGTCATCCAAAATAGAGATCAGGGGTTGGGTCATGCGTCGGCTCCGAATGTGATCGCAGCGGCAAGTTGGGATGCCGTAAACGGTTTTTGCAATACCGGAGAGGTGGCCGCGGCAGCAAGGTGTGTGGTGTCATCCGCGGGCAAGGATGTCATCAGAACGCAGGGCGTGGTGCCGGTGGCCATTTGCTTGGCAAGGTCGAGGCCGGTCAAATCACCGACCAACTGAATATCGGACAGAACGACATCGATATCGGGGACGTCTGCGAGCAGAGACAACGCCTCTTCGACGCTTTCGGCCTCGATCACGGCATGCCCCAGCTCGGTCAGCATTTCGCGCACCGACAGGCGGACCTCGGCGCTGTCCTCGACCAAGAGAACCAAACCTTCGGACAGATGTGGCGCCACGCGGTATGGCAAGCGCAGCGTGACGTTCGCCCCGCTTGGCGTATCGGTAAGGCGCAGGTCTCCACCGGCGAGTTTGACCATGTCATAGACCATGGGCAGGCCAAGGCCCGAGCCTTCGCCGCCTTTGGTGGTGAAAAAGGGATCAAGCGCATGGTCCAGTGCTTTCTTGGAAAAGCCGGGGCCGGTGTCAGTGACGGTGATTTCGATCCAGATGCTGGCGACGGTGTGGGCGCTGATGGTGATCTGGCCGTTTGTGCCGCAGGCATCGCGCGCATTCAAAACAAGGTTCAACAAGGCATCCTGTAACATGGCCGCATCCAACAGGACCGGACCGTCCGGCGTGTTGTCGAGCACGCTGAGCCCCATGACGGGCGGCAGGATCGGTGAGATCAGTAGTTTCAGGTCGGACAGAAAGGCGTGCAGGTCGGTGGGATGCGGGCGCAGGGTGCGATGCCCGGTCATGTCACCCAGCCGATTGAGCAGACGACCGCCGCGACGGGCGGCGCCCAGTGTCGCCTCGATCAACGCGCGGGCTTCGTCATCCAGTGCCATGCGCGCCAATTTGCCTTGGGTGCCCAGAATGATGGTCAGAAGGTTGGAAAAATCATGGGCTAGTCCGCTGGTCATTTGTCCGGCTAATGCGCGGCGGCGGGTTTGCTGGAGGGCGACGCGGGTCTGGGTTTCTTCGGTGATATCCATCGACAGGATATACACCCCGCCCGCACCATCCGGCGTGAATGCCGCGCGAATACGGCGTGAGCTGTGGTCATCGGTGAATTCAAATGTCGAGCTTTGACCAGCAAACGCATTTTTCAGATTGGGTTCGATCCGGGCAAAGGCCGCCGCCATTATTTCGGAAATCGGGCGGCCAACAATATCGCGGGGACGGCCCGGCATGACGCTGCTGAGGCGGCGGTTTGAATAGGTATAGATGCCGTCCGCATTCACGTGGGCGATATGTACGGGCATCATTTCAGTTGTCAGCCGGGTGCGCGCCTCATTTTCGGTCAGCTGATGCTTGGCCTCTTGGAGCGCTGCGTTCGTCGCCTCAAGTTCACGGTTTGCGGTGGAAAGGTCTTCGGCATGGGCGATCAGCTTGTCCGTCAGTTCTTCGGACCGGGCATGCAGCAATTGTTCAGAACGTTTGGCGCGGGTGATGTCGGTATAGACCGTGACCCAGCCCCCTTCCGGCAGAGGGGAGCCTTCCACGCTGATGGTTCGCCCATTCGCACGGGTGCGTTCCATATAATGCGGCTCAAACGCCCGGGCCTGTTTCACGCGGACCTCCACAAAGGCGTCAAGATCGTCGATCTCGCCGTACTCGCCTGTTTCGGCCAGATGCCGGATCGTATCCTCGAACCGCGCGCCGGGGGTCACCAGCGCTTTGGGCAGGTTGAACATCACCTGAAAGGGACGGTTGGCGACGGCCAGACGCAAGTCACGGTCATAGATCGACAGAGCCTGCGCAATCAGGTTCAGCCCCGCCGTTGTCATTGCCTTGGTCTGTTGATCGGTATGATCCATGCTGCTCCTCCGGTCACAAATGGCTAACATCCCGGCCAGAAGAGGCAAAGGGCGATCTGGTTGCTTGCCGGATGACATCAAGCTGCGTAGCGTTTCGGAACGAAATTCATGGGAGCATCCGCATGGGATATTCGGTCAATCTGGACAGCACCCGGTTTGCGTTTGCCGACCTGAAAACGCTCTTGGCAAAAGCCAGCCCAAGGCGCAGTGGGGACGAGCTGGCCGGGATCGCGGCGGATGGACCGGTGGAACGGCTGGCCGCGCAAATGGTGCTCGCGGATGTTCCGTTGAAGGATTTTCTGGATACAGATGTGCTGGGTGTGGACGGGGATGAGGTGACGGACCTCATCGCTCGGCAAGTCGATATAGGGGCTTTTGCCTCGCTATCGGGCCTGACGGTTGGCGCGTTTCGCGAATGGTTGCTGGCACCCGAAACAGATGGCGCGACCTTGGCTGCGCTGACTTGGGGGCTGACACCGGAAATGGTGGCGGCGGTCTCAAAAATCATGCGCAACCAGGACCTGATCGCGGTTGCGGCCAAACGGCAGGTGATCACGCGGTTCCGATCGACGGTTGGTCAAAAAGGAAGGTTGTCGACCCGCAATCAACCGAACCATCCCACCGACGACAGCGCGGGCATCGCCATTGCTGCATTGGACGGATTGTTGATGGGATCGGGGGATGCCGTGATTGGCGTGAACCCGGCCACGGATTCTGTACCAGACTATATTCGGATTGTTCAGCTGTTGGACGACTTGCGCGGGCATTTGGATATCCCGACGCAGACATGTTGCCTCGGACATGTGACCGTTGCCATCGAAGCAATCCAAGCGGGCGCACCGGTCGATCTGGTATTTCAATCGGTGGCCGGATCGGCACGGGCCAATGCGGAATTTGGCGTGACACTGTCGGTTTTGAAAGAGGCGTATGACGCAGCTCTGAGCCTCAAACGCGGCACGATTGGCCAGAACGTCATGTATTTCGAAACCGGTCAGGGTGCGGCCCTGTCGGCAGATGGGCATTTTGGCGTCGATCAACAAACAATGGAGGCCCGCGCCTATGCCGTAGCGCGGGAATTCGATCCTATGCTGGTGAACACGGTGGTGGGTTTCATCGGTCCGGAATACCTTTTTGACGGCAAACAGATCATTCGTGCAGGGCTGGAAGATCATTTCTGCGGCAAGCTCTTGGGGCTGCCGATGGGGGTCGACGTCTGTTACACCAACCACGCCGAGGCGGATCAGGATGATATGGACACGCTGCTGACCGTGCTGACAGCGGCGGGTGTGAATTTCGTGATCACGGTGCCGGGTGCCGATGACATCATGCTGAACTATCAATCCCTGTCGCATCACGATGCCGTCTATGCCCGCGAAACCTTGGGTTTGCCGCCGGCACCGGAATTTGAACGATGGCTGCAAGAGATCGGTCTGACCGATGCGGAGGGCGTGTTGCGGTCCGAGCCGCCGGCGCTGCTCGAAAAGCTGCCAAAAACTGTGCTGGAGCATCTGGCATGAGCGGTCCCCGCCCATTGAAGGAACTGGCCGCCCGGACGCAGGCCCGGGTGGCGCTTGGGCGCAGCGGGTCGGTGGTTCCAACCAAGGCGGCGTTGTCCTTTGCGTTGGATCATGCCCGCGCACGAGAGGCAGTTTGGTCCGCCTTGGACGTCGACCGATTGGCGGCGGAATTGAACCAACCGATCGAAACGGTCGCAAGCGGGGCGCGCAGCCGGGCGGAGTATTTGCAGCGTCCGGATTTGGGGCGGTATCTGGCACCCGACACGGATTTGGCGGCGGGGCCGGGCGATGTGGCCATCATTGTTGCAGATGGCCTGTCGGCAACGGCGGTTCAGATGAACGCAGCAAGGGTTGTTACCGGCCTGGTGGCTGTGCTGCCTGACCTTGGTTTGTCGCTGAACCGCGTGGTGCTGGCCACCCAAGCGCGTGTGGCCATCGGGGATGACATTGCCCGAACGGTGGGTGCCAAGGTTGCCGTCCTTCTGATTGGCGAACGACCGGGCCTGTCGGCGGCGGACAGTTTGGGCGCTTACGTGACATGGGACCCGCAAGCGGACACGCCGAACGCGAACCGAAATTGTATTTCGAACATTCGGGATCAGGGCCTGCCGCCAGATGCAGCCGCAGGCAAGATTGCAGCGCTTTTGCGCGCCATGATCACACTGGGGCAAAGCGGTGTCGCATTGACCCAAGCCATGGCGCGATCAGACGCTTTACCCAAGGCGTGATGTCCAAATCAGGCTGTTACAATTCGTAAGGATTGAGAAAACATCCCGAAAAGGTTTCTGGTCACCTTAACTCCGGTCCGAGGTGCCGCTTGCGCGGTTCGGAAGGGGAGAAATGACATTTGGCACAGACTGAGTCTGGTGTCGGGGCCTTGGTATCGGTTCCGGCACTGCTTCACCGCAATGCCACCCAGATGGCCGATACGCCCGCTTATCGGGAGAAGGAATTCGGCATCTGGCAGAGCTGGACATGGTCCGAGACAGAACAAGAGATTGAGGCGCTGGCGCTGGGTCTTTTGAACCTGGGCGTGAACGAAGGCGATTTTATCGCCATCATCGGGCGCAACCGTCCCTATCTTTATTGGTCAATGGTTGCCGCGCAGATGGTCGGCGCGGTTCCTGTGCCGCTTTATCAAGACGCGGTGGCCGAAGAGATGGCCTATGTCCTGAGCCATTGCGGCGCGCGGTTCGTAATCGCGGGCGATCAGGAGCAGGTCGACAAGGTCATCGAGGTGCAGGATGACCTGCACCAATTCGAACACCTGATCTACCTCGATCCGCGCGGTCTTCGGAAATACGACCACACGACCTTGCATCAATATTCCCATGTGCAGGATCAGGGCCGCGCGGCCCGCGACGAGTTGATGAAAGAGCTGAACCGCCGGCGCGACGCGCTGAATTTGGACAGCACATGTGTCATGCTTTACACCTCTGGAACGACGGGAAAACCCAAAGGGGTGGTCCTGTCGAACCAGAATGTCATCGAGACGGCCAAGTCCTCGTCCGAATTTGACAGCCTGAAAGCCAGCGATGACGTGCTGGCCTATCTGCCAATGGCATGGGTGGGCGATTTCATCTTTTCCATTGGTCAGGCCTATTGGACTGGGTTCTGTGTGAACTGTCCTGAAAGTGCGGACACGATGATGACCGATCTGCGCGAGATTGGACCCACCTATTACTTTGCACCGCCACGCGTGTTTGAAACCCAGCTAACGAATGTGATGATCCGCATGGAAGACGCGGGCAAGTTCAAGCAATGGCTGTTTGAAACCTTCATGGCGCATGCGCGCAAAGTGGGTCCGGCGATGCTGGACGGGGAAAGCGTCGGCGGCATGGATCGGCTGAAATACGCGTTGGGCGAGATGCTGGTCTATGGGCCGTTGAAAAACACGCTGGGCTTTACCCGGGTGCGGGTCGGCTATACGGCGGGCGAGGCCATTGGGCCCGAGATTTTCGATTTTTATCGCTCTCTGGGCATCAATCTTAAACAGCTTTACGGCCAGACAGAGGCCACGGTGTTCATCACCGCGCAGCCGGATGGTCAGGTGCGGTCCGACACGGTTGGTGTGCCATCGCCCGGTGTTGAGCTGAAAATTGATGACAGTGGCGAGGTGTTTTATCGCTCGCCAGGTGTTTTCGTGGAGTATTACAAAAACGCCGAAAGCACCGCCGGCACCAAGGATGCCGAAGGGTGGGTCGCCACCGGCGATGCCGGGTTCATCGAGCCCGACACTGGGCATTTGCGGATCATCGACCGGGCCAAGGACGTGGGCAAAATGGCTGATGGCAGCCTTTTTGCGCCGAAATATGTTGAGAACAAACTGAAATTCTTTCCCAACATTCTGGAAGCGGTGGTGTTCGGCAACGGCCGGGATGAGTGTACGGCGTTCATCAATATTGACCTGACAGCAGTCGGTAACTGGGCCGAACGGAACAACATTGCCTATGCGTCGTACCAGGAACTGGCCGGGCACCCAGAAGTCATGACGGCCATCCAGGGCCATGTGGAAGAAGTGAACCGGTCGGTGGCCGAAGATGAGATGCTGTCAGGCTGTCAGATCCACCGTTTCGTGGTGCTGCACAAGGAACTGGATGCGGATGACGGGGAACTGACCCGCACCCGTAAAGTGCGCCGCCGGATTATCGAAGAGAAATTCGCGGACATCATCACCGCGCTTTACGACGGCTCGCCGCAGGTGTCGACCGTGACCGAAGTGACCTATGAGGATGGGCGCAAAGGATCGATTTCCGCGACCTTGGAAGTGCGGGATGCCGCGGTGGTTGCGGTTCAACAGAAGATGGCAGCGGAATGAGGGCTGGTCGCGCGACGCTCGGCCTGCGGCCATCGCCCCGCCCGCCGTCCCAGTTTTGGGCCTCCGGCAGGAGTATTTGGAAAGAGAAGAAAGGCCTGAGCCGTGCTTGATCAGACCGAAGGCTATACCACCGCGGATGGTCGCCAAATTGGCGGCGTGGTGATGGAAATGAAGAACATCACGCTGCGCTTTGGCGGGGTGGTGGCGATCAAGGATATCTCTTTTGATATTCGTGAGGGCGAGATCCGGGCGATTATCGGGCCGAACGGTGCCGGAAAATCGTCGATGCTGAACGTTATCTCCGGGTTCTACGTGCCGCAGGAAGGCGAGGTTTGGTTCCGCGGCAAACCGCGTCCGCAGATGAAGCCCTATCAGGTGGCGCAGCAGGGGATTGCGCGCACGTTCCAGAACATCGCCTTGTTCGAAGGGATGACGGTTCTTGATAACGTCATGACCGGGCGTTTGACGCAGATGAAAAAGGGGATGTTTGCGCAGGCGGTCTGGAAATGGACCGGGGCAGAGGAAGAGGAGGTCGCGAACCGCGAAGTGGCGGAGAAGATCATCGACTTTCTCGAAATCCAGCATATCCGCAAAACGCCGGTGGCGCGCCTGCCCTATGGTTTGAAAAAGCGGGTGGAGCTGGCGCGGGCGCTGGCGGCAGAGCCAAAGCTTTTGCTTTTGGATGAGCCGATGGCGGGGATGAATGTTGAGGAAAAAGAGGACATGAGCCGCTTTATCCTGGATGTGAATGATGAATTTGGCACGACCATTGCGTTGATCGAACATGACATGGGCGTTGTGATGGACTTGAGCGACCGGGTGGTCGTGATGGATTACGGTCAGAAGATTGGCGATGGCACGCCTGATGAGGTCCGCAACAACCAGCAGGTGACCGATGCGTATCTGGGAGTCAGCCATGATTAAGCAGGCGCTGATTGCAGTTTTGCTGGCAGTGGTGCCGCTGCCGTTGTGGTCCTTTGCGATCACCGATCTGGAGGCGACGCCAAAATCCATGTTCTTTGCCGGGCGCTGTCTGGCACCGGTTTTGTTGCGCGAAGAGGTGAACACCAAGGATTTGCGCGAGATGCCGGTGACCCATGCGGTGCATCATCTTTACGGCAAGTCGGGCACGGTTTGGTACGGCGATGACGACCGGGTGGTGTTGGTGGCCTTGGACGAAGGCGCGTCCTGCGGGATCAACGTGTTTGATGAAGATCTGCCAGAGGTCGAAGCCTTTATGGCCTATTGGCTGGAACGCGAAGACAGCCCGTTCACGGATGTGAGCACCGAGACACTGGCCAGTGGCGACGTTCAGATTTCATATGACGGGTTTTGTGAGAGCTGTGGCTATCACGTGCATGCCCGTGCGTTGTGGGTACGCGAGGCCCAGTTCACGATTTACCGGGTCTACGCCACCCTGCCGGAGAGGGTGTGATGGAGAATATCAATATGCGTCTTCAGGAGAGAGACTATGCCTGACCAGTTGCTCTTTGCGATGGAGGTCACACTGAACGGTTTGATGGCCGGGGTGCTTTATGCGCTGGTGGCGTTGGGATTTGTCCTGATTTTCAAAGCGTCGGGGATTTTCAATTATGCCCAAGGGGTCATGGCGCTTTTTGCGGCGATGACTCTGGTGGGGATCATGGAAGGGCAGGTGCCGTTCAGCCACCTGATCAATGCGATCTTTGGCACGCATATCCACTATTTCGGCTGGCAAGTGCCCGCGTTGATCGCGATCCTGCTGACGGTCGTGGTCATGGTGGGGTTGGCGTGGTGCGTGCAGCGCTTTGTGATGCGGCATCTTGTGAACCAGGAACCGATTATCCTTTTCATGGCGACGATTGGTCTGGCCTATTTCCTGGAAGGCGTTTCGGACCTCATGTGGGGATCGGAAATTCGCAAATTGGATGTGGGTCTGCCGCAGGGGATCAATATTGCCATTGATGAGACCACGTTTGGCTGGTTCGGCTATGGGTTCTTTATCGACAATCTGGATATCGTGGCGACGGTTATCGCGGCCTTGTTGGTTGGGGCGCTGGTGATCTTTAGCCAGTACACCAAGGAAGGCCGGGCGATGCGCGCGGTGGCAGATGACCACCAGGCGGCCTTGTCGGTGGGTGTGTCATTGAATTTCATCTGGGTGATGGTGTGGTCGGTGGCCGGGTTCGTGGCGCTGGTTGCGGGCATTATGTGGGGGGCAAAATCAGGTGTGCAGTTCTCACTGTCCCTGATTGCGTTGAAGGCGTTGCCGGTGCTGATGCTGGGCGGCTTTACATCGATCCCGGGTGCGATTGTCGGCGGGTTGATCATTGGTGTGGGCGAGAAGCTGTTTGAGTTCATCTTCGGTCCGATGCTTGGCGGGGCGACGGAGAACTGGTTTGCCTATGTTCTGGCGTTGATTTTCCTCGTGTTCCGGCCGCAGGGCCTCTTTGGGGAGAAGATCATTGAGCGTGTGTAGCGATCTGGCCGGGGCGCCCGCGTGCCGCTGGCGCGTCACGAAGCCCGCCCACCCGGCCAGCGCCGGGTTTGTGGACATTGAATTGGGAGAGCGGGACTGATGTTTTATCGTGAAGCCGGTGATTTCAGCACCACCTATCAACAGGACAGTCAGACCTTTCCGATCCGGTTTGATCGGTACCGGTATTATTTTGTCCTGCTTGTCGCCTTTGCGGTGATCCCGTTCCTGATCAACGATTATTGGGTCAACGCGATCTTGCTGCCCTTTCTGATCTACGCGATTGCGGCGATCGGGTTGAACATTCTGACCGGCTATTGCGGGCAGGTGTCGCTGGGCACAGGCGGTTTCATGGCCGTTGGGGCCTATGCCTGTTACAAGCTGATGACGGCGTTTCCGGAGGTGAGCATGTTTATTCATGTGATCCTGGCCGGGGGGGTAACCGCAATTGTCGGGGTTCTCTTTGGTTTGCCGTCATTGCGGATCAAGGGGTTCTACCTTGCCGTTGCGACGCTGGCGGCGCAGTTCTTTTTGGTATGGCTCTTTAACCGGGTGCCGTGGTTTTACAACTACTCCGCCTCTGGTCAGATCAATGCGCCAGAGCGGACGGTGTTTGGCATCGCGGTGACGGGTCCCAATACAGAAGCCTGGGCCACCTATCTGTTCTGTCTGATCTTTTGCACGGCCAGCGCAATTGTCGCGCGGAACCTGACGCGGGGGACGTTGGGGAGGACATGGATGGCGATCCGGGATATGGACATCGCGGCAGAGATTATCGGGGTGAACCCGCTGAAAGCGAAACTGACTGCCTTTGCTGTCAGCTCTTTCTTTGTGGGCGTGTCCGGGGCGCTGTTTTTTGCGGTCTATCTGGGCGCGGTTGAGGTTGGAGAAGTCTTTGACATCACCAAGTCATTCCTTGTTCTCTTCATGATCATCATTGGCGGTTTGGGCTCGATTTTCGGCTCTTTTGCCGGGGCGGCGTTCCTTGTGCTTTTGCCGGTCGCGCTGAAGGTTCTGGGCGTTGATGTGCTGGGCTGGCCCACGGATATCGTGGCGCATTTCCAACTGGTGATCGTGGGCGCGTTGATCATCATATTCCTGATCATGGAGCCACACGGGCTGGCACAGTTGTGGCGTGTGGCGAAAGAGAAACTGAGACTATGGCCCTTCCCGTATTAGGGTGGGGCAGAACCATAAGCGCGGGTCCAAAACCCGGCACCATCGGACAAAAACCATAGGGAGGAGAAACCCGATGACATTGAAACTGACCACCTTGGCGCTGGGCGCTGTAATGGCCGCTGGGCCGGTGATGGCGGACCTTGTGTTCCCGTCGCTGAGCTATCGCACCGGGCCTTATGCTGCGGGTGGGATCCCGGTTGCGGACGGGTACGCGGATTACTTTACGCTACTGAATGAGCGTGATGGCGGGATCGGCGGTGTTCCGGCACGCGTTCTGGAATGCGAGACCGGGTACAATACCGAAAAAGGTGTGGAATGCTATGAGTCCACCAAAGGTGAAGGCGCGCTGGTGTATCAGCCATTGTCGACCGGCATCACCTATCAGTTGATCCCAAAAGCGACGGCGGATTACATTCCGATCCACTCGATGGGTTATGGTCGGACCTCTGCCAAAAACGGCGACGTGTTCAGCCATGTGTTCAACTATCCGGCCAACTATTGGGACGGTGCGTCTGGCGCCGTGAACTATCTGCTCGAGATCAATGGCGGTGACATCAGCGGCAAGAAAATTGCGCTGGTCTATCACAACTCTGCCTATGGCAAAGAGCCGATCCGTACCTTGGAAAATCTGGCCGAAAAGCATGGCTTTGAATTGAGCCTGTTGCCTGTTGACCATCCCGGCCAGGAGCAAAAGTCGCAATGGCTGCAGATTCGCCGGGACCGTCCGGATAATGTCCTGATGTGGGGCTGGGGCGTGATGAACCAGGTTGCGATTCAGGAAGCGGCCAATATCCGGTTCCCGATGGAGAACTTCATCGGTATCTGGTGGTCGGGTTCGGAAAATGACGTTCTGGCCGCGGGTGATGCCGCCAACGGATACAAAGCGTTGACCTTCCACGGTGTGGGCAGCGATTTCCCCGTCTTTGCGGATATCCAAACCCATGTCGTTGACAAGGGTCTGGCCGCTGGCGCGGGCGATCAGATTGGTACGGTTCTTTATAACCGGGGCCTGTATGCAGCCATGTTGGCGGCGGAAGCGGCCAAGAAGGCACAGGAGATCCACGGCACGGGTGAGATCACCCCGGGCATGATGCGCGATGGTATGGAAGCGCTGGAAGTGACGCCGGCCCTGATGGAGGAACTGGGTCTGCCGAACTTTGGTCCGTCCTTTGCCGTCAGCTGTGCCAACCATGGCGGTGACGCGCTGGTTGGTGTGACCCAGTGGGATGCATCCGCACAGGAATGGTCGCTTGTCTCGGACTTTAAGCCGACAGATGGCGACGTCATCGGGGGGCTGATTGCCGAAGACAGTGCCGCCTATGCCGCGGAAAACAACATCGCGTCCAACTGCTCGTGATGTGATCTGTCCCGGCCGTCGCTTTGGTGGCGGCCGGGGATTTTTGAGTATTTTTCAAGAGAAGAAGATCTGATGCTGGATGCGGGTGACACGAACGACGCGGTTCTTGAGGTCAACAATATCGAGGTGATCTATAACCACGTGATCTTGGTCTTGAAGGGTGTGAGCCTGAAGGTTCCCAAAGGCGGCATTACCGCTTTGTTGGGCGGCAACGGTGCCGGCAAGACGACGACGCTGAAGGCGATTTCGGGGCTTTTGGCGAGCGAACGCGGTGAAGTCACGAAGGGTCAGATTTCATATAACGGGCAGTCGACCGCAGAGCTGGATCCTGCGGATTTGGTGCGGATGGGTGTCGTGCAGGTGATGGAGGGCCGCCATTGCTTTGAGCATCTGACGGTCGAAGAGAACCTGTTGACGGGGGCCTATACGCGCAAGATTTCCAAGAGCGAGCTGAACGACGCGCTTGAACGCGTTTACACGTATTTTCCGCGCTTGAAGGAACGGCGGCGGAGCCAGGCGGGGTATACGTCTGGCGGGGAACAACAGATGTGCGCCATCGGGCGGGCGTTGATGTCAAAGCCCGAGACCATCTTGTTGGATGAGCCGTCCATGGGATTGGCGCCTCAGTTGGTTGAGCAGATTTTTGAGATTATGAAGTCGGTCAATGAGCAGGAGGGGGTGACGTTCCTGCTGGCCGAGCAGAACACCAACGTGGCGCTGCGCTTTGCGCATTACGGGTACATTCTGGAATCCGGTCGGGTGGTGATGGATGGTCCGGCGGCCGAGCTGCGTGAGAACCCGGATGTGAAAGAGTTTTACCTCGGCATGTCGGAAGAGGGGCGCAAGTCGTTCCGGGATGTGCGGTCTTATCGGCGCCGGAAGCGGTGGTTGAGCTGATGCGGGACGGGACAATGACATATTTTGATGACTTGGAAACCCGAAGCGCCGATGCACGGTCTGCCGATCTTGCAAAGCGGTTGCCAGAACAGATTCGGCATGCGCAATTGGCCTCGGGTTACGCTGGCCGATTGGCTGATATTGATGCTGCCGCCATCACAGGTCCTGGCGATCTGGTTGGTTTGCCGGTTTTGCGCAAAGCCGATTTGGGACAGGCGCAGGCGGCGCATGCGCCGCTGGGTGGGTTCACAGTGAAACCAGCGCATGGCTTTGCGCATGTATTTCAATCGCCGGGTCCGATTTATGAACCGGGTGGCGTTGATCATGACTGGTGGCGGATGGGTCGTTTTTTGCATGCGATCGGCATTGGCAAGGGGGACATTGTCCAAAACTGTTTTGGCTATCACCTGACCCCGGCGGGTATGATTTTTGAAAGCGGCGCGCGCGCGGTTGGCGCGGCTGTCTTGCCGGCAGGTACAGGGCAAACAGAGTTGCAGGTCACCGCAGCGCATGACATCGGGTGTACCGCCTATGCGGGCACGCCGGATTACCTGAAGGTGATCCTCGACAAAGCCGATGCGATGGGTGTGGCGCTCAATTTCACCAAGGCGGCGGTGGGTGGCGGCGCGCTGTTCCCGTCTTTGCGGCAGGAATACGCGGAGCGCGGGATTACCTGTTTGCAGTGCTATGCCACGGCGGACCTTGGCAACATTGCCTATGAAAGCGCTGCGATGGAGGGGATGATCATCGATGAAAATGTCATCGTGGAGATCCTGACGCCGGGCACCGGCAATCCGGTAGAGCCGGGTGAGGTGGGTGAAGTTGTGGTCACGACGTTGAACCCCGATTACCCGCTCATCCGGTTTGCAACGGGCGATCTGAGTGCGGTTTTGCCGGGAGAGAGCCCGTGTGGCCGGACGAATATGCGCATCAAGGGCTGGATGGGGCGTGCCGATCAGACGACAAAAATCAAAGGCATGTTCGTGCGTCCCGAACAGGTTGCAGCGCTTGTTGCCAAACATGACGAGATCGGGCGGGCCCGTGTTGTCGCCACGCGCGAAGGCGAGATGGATCAAATGACTGTTCAGATCGAGGCCACGGGCGGAGATGCTGCGGCTTATGCGGCGTCGGTCGTGGATGTCTTGAAGCTGAAAGGCGCGATTGAAATCGTCTCGCCGGGGACCCTGCCACGGGACGGTTTGGTGATCGAGGATCAGCGCAGCTACGACTGACGCGGTTTTGAGATTGCAATTCGATTGCAAGAGACTGGTCATTCCCTGCTTTTCTGACGCATAAGGGGCCGGCGCAATTCCTGCGCGTTTTGGTAAGGCTTTTGCAGGTCGGATGGCCCAGGTTTCAGATCAGATACGGCAGACGCGCTTGCGCGCCGGCGATACGGGCAAACCGATGCTGCGCGGTCTTTCCGTCTTTGTGGCCTTGCTTTGCCTGACGCCGATGGTGGCCGTGGCGCTTGCGGCGCTGTTCAGCGGGACTGACACGATCTCGCATTTGGCGCAGACCGTCTTGCCGCGCTACACGTGGACCACATTCTGGCTGGCGTTGTTGGTGGCAAAAGGTGCCATGGTTCTGGGCGTCGGAGCGGCGGCGCTGGTCACGATGACCCGGTTTCCGGGAGTTCGGTTTTTTGAGATTGCTCTGGTTCTGCCATTGGCCTTTCCGGCCTATGTGATGGCCTACGCCTATACCTTTATCCTTGATCATCCGGGGATCGTTCAAACCACATTGCGAGAGGTAACCGGCTGGGGACCGCGGGATTATTGGTTCCCTGAAATCCGGTCTTTGGGTGGGGCGGCAGTTATGCTGATCCTTGTGCTTTACCCTTATGTTTACCTGCTGGCACGCGCGGCGTTTTTGCAGCAAAGCGCCTCTGCTTTCTTGGCGGCTCGCGCCTTGGGTGCCGGGGCGATGAAGGCCTTTTTGCAGGTGAGCCTACCCATGGCGCGCCCGGCCATCGCGGCGGGTGTGCTGTTGGTGGTGATGGAAACCATCGCGGATTACGGGACGGTCGATTACTTTGGCGTCCAGACCTTCGCGACGGGGATTTACACCAGCTGGTTTTCACTTGGCGACCGTGGCGGAGCGGCGCAATTGGCCCTTTGCCTGTTGGCCTTTGCGCTGATCCTGGCCGTTCTGGAACGGCATCAGCGCGGGCAGGCGCGGTATCACCAAGCAGGGCGCGCGCCGGTCGACATGCCGCGCGCCGAGTTGACCGGGTGGCAGTCTGCTGCTGCGTTGCTGCTTTGCGGTGTGCCCGTGGTCTTTGGTTTTCTTTTGCCTGTGTTTGTCCTGTTCGAAATGGGCATCGGATCAGAACAGGATTTGTTTAGCCGTCGGTACAAGGGTTTCCTGTCCAATTCTATCACGCTGGCCAGCACCGCCGCTGTCGTCACCGTCGCCGCCGCCATCGTGGTTGGGTATTATCAACGGCTATCACGCGACAGGCTGGCCCGCTCGGCGGGTTATGTGGCGCGTCTGGGCTACGCCGTGCCAAGCGGGGTGATCGCGGTTGGTTTGCTGGTGCCGTTCGCAGCGTTTGACAATGCGCTGGATGCGTTCATGCGGGAAACGTTTGACGTTTCCATCGGGCTTTTGGTCACCGGGTCCATCTGGTTACTCGTCGTTGCCTATATGGTCCGGTTTCTGGCGGCCGCGATCGGGGCCTATGAAGGCGGTCAAGCGACGGTCCATGTGGATATGGATGCCGCCGCGCGATCCCTAGGGCAAACGCCACTGGGCACGTTGCGGCGGGTGCACTTGCCGATCCTGACGCCAAGCCTGTTAACCGCGATGCTGATCGTTTTTGTCGATGTGATGAAAGAGCTTCCTGCGACGCTGATCATGCGGCCGTTCAACTTTGACACGCTTGCGGTGCAGGCGCATCGATTGGCCAGTGACGAACGGTTGGAAGGGGCCGCTGTGCCGTCGCTTGTGATCGTCGCGGTGGGGCTGTTGCCCGTGATCCTCATTTGCCGCCAAGTGGGGCGGAGAAACTGATCATCGGTCGGCCACCGCCCGTTTAGCTGTCCCACCAGTCGGCAATTTGATCGCGTGAGATTTGCGCTGCGGGGCCCAACGCAACCAGTTCTGTTGCAGCCACTTCCCGCGTCCGGCGCGCTTGGACGAACTGGCCGACGACATGCACCTCATAGGCACCGTCATCGGTCAGCACGAAGCCTTTCATGCGGTACAAACCTTCTGGTCGCGCGGCCAGCTTTTCACCCATAGCAGCGCGGCTGATCGGGGTGTCCGATCGGTGGTGCCACGTGACATAGGCCGGATGCGGCTTGGGCATGGCCCGGCCTTTGGGCAGGGGAATGAGGTCCAGCATCACCTCGTTCACGGGCAAGGCATCGACCGGTATCGGATTGCGGGCCCCCATCTTTTTCAGCCGTTCCATCGCCGCACCGCCTGGGTCATCCTTGGACACCAGCACCTGATCGGCCGCAGCAATCTGTTGCCGAACATGATCGGTGATGGCGGTATCATGCAGCTGAAGGTTCAGGTTGCCTGCATCGACAACCGTCACGATCCCGCCATAGGACAGCTCTGGTTCTGCAATGGCTGCTGCGGCGATAGAGGCGGGATCGGCCACGCCGCTGGTTTCTAAGATCACATGATCAGGGCGTGGGTTGCGGTCGAGAATGGTGTTCAATGCGTCGAACAAGTCGCCCTCAATCGAGCAACAGACGCAGCCATTGGTCAGCTCAACCGTGTCTTCTTCGGCGCTGTGCAGCAAGTCGGCGTCGATGTTCACGGCCCCAAAGTCATTGACCAGAACAGCAAGGCGCAAGCCGTGGTCTTCGGCCAGCAACCGGTTGATCAAAGTGGTTTTGCCCGCGCCCAAATAGCCGCTCAGAATGGTAATTGGCAGTTTCATTTCATCTCCACAGCACCATTTCCGCCCCGACAGCAACCAAACCCAAACCGATGAGATTGCCAAGGCTGAAATCGCGGGCGGCCATGCCGAACGCGCCAAAACGATCATAGGCAAAGCTGGCCCCTAATTGCCCAAGAATGACGCAAACCATGTAACACGCGACGCCCATGCGGGGCACAGCGACAATCGAGAGGAGAACAACGTAGACCCCGATCAGCCCACCGGCCCAAACCCAAACGGGCACAGAGATCAACTGATCGCGGCGCGGCATTGCCTCTCCCCGGATCAGCATCAGGGCAAGCAAGGCTGCGGCCCCGATGGCAAAGGCCAGCATCGCGGCAGGAACGGCGCCGCCAAGCTGTGCGCCATGCGGGTATAGATCGGTCCTTGTGCTGCGATAAGCGCCCCACCCGCGATCACGGCCAGAATGATGACCAGCATCATCCGGACAAGTCCTTGTACATATAGGTAGTGGGTTCAAACACATGGCTGTGCGGGTTGCGGCAATAATTCGGGATCTCCCCAGCCACTTGAAAACCGAACTTTTGATAGAGCCGGCCCGACGGATCACCGCTGCGCGTGTCGAGCACAAGAAGCCATCGGTCTTGCCTTCGTGCCTCGTCTTCGGTGGCGCGCATGAGGCTATCCGCAATTCCCCGTCGACGGTATTCTGGGTGGACCAGCAATTTGGCGATGTCCGCGCGATGGGGTTGGTTGGGGGGCAGGGCCAGGCCCAGTTGCACGGTGCCCACGATGCGCCCTTCGATTTCAGCGACAAACAGGGCTGTGCCACTGCCCGAAACCGCGGGGAATACCTTGTCCCGCCAAAAGGCTTCGGCGTCATCAAGCGAAAAAGGCAGGATAAAACCGACGCTTGCGCCTGCGTGGACGCAGGCAAACAGGATATCGGCGAGCTCTGCCACAGCCGTGTCAAAATCGGCATCCGAAAGGCGGCGTATCGTGACGTTACCCATCGATCAGAACCAGAATATATTTGGCCGCCATGTCCGACCCGGTTTGAAAAAGGCTTGCACCAAACAGGCGATAGCGAAAGCTGTCGCCGGCGTGCAGGGTGTGTTCAACGTCATCGATTGTGATGAATAGGGTGCCTTCCTGCATGATGATGTGATGTTCAAGCCCGGGGCGCGGTGGGTCCGCATAGGCGATCCTTGCGGCGGCAGGCAACTCACATTCTAGGACCTCTCCGGCCAGTCCAGCCGACGGGGGCGACACGATCCGCCGTTTCTGTCCGCTGCTCGGGTCCAGCCAGAAAGATTGATCGGACCGGGTCACATGGGGTGCAAACGGCGCATCCGCGATCACCATCAGGCGTGATATTGACATGCCGTAAGCCGCCGCCAGTTTGCCGAGCACTTCGGCGGTGGGGCTGACCTCGGATTTTTCCATGCGTGATAGCGTGGCGCGGCTGATGGCGCTCTTGTCTGCCAGATCTTCCAGCGTCAAACCGCGTTCTTGGCGCAGACTTCGCAAACGGCTGGCGAGGCGTTCCTGTTGGGTATACATGAATCGAATCCGGGAAAAATTCTTATATCTTGATCATCTTTCCAGTTGGCCTGGTTTTCAAGGTCGTTGCGCCAAAAGAAAAGGGCGCGGTTTGACCCGCGCCCCGATCTGCCTTGTGAGTGGGCAGATTATTCCCAACCGACCTCGTTAAAGATCTTTTGAGCAGTTGGCACATTTTTCGCAACCGCCGACAGGTCAACATCATCTGGCTTGAAAAAGCCCAGTTGCGCGACCGAGGGTGACAGGCCAACGCCCGGAACGGCCGGGTATTCATCGTTACCGGCAGAGAAGTATTTCTGTGCCTGATCGCTGGTCAAGTATTCGAGGAACTTGATCGCGTTTTCCTTGTTCGGAGCATTCACGGCAACGCCGCCGCCCGACAGGTTCATATGGGCACCATTTCCGTCTTGATCCGGAAACACCCAGCCAATCATGTCGATGCTGTCGCTCAGGCCGGAAACGTCCCGACGCAGAGCGCGGCCAAAGTAATAGGTGTTGGACATTGAAATATCGCATTCACCCGAAACGATACCGCGCAGCTGATCGGTATCCCCACCTTGCGGCGCGCGCGCAAAATTGTCTGCGACACCTCGCGCCCATGCTTTGGCGGCGTCTTCACCGGCATGTTCGATAATCGCGGCGAGGATGGTCTGCGAATACACGTTGGTCGAAGAGCGGATGCACACCTGACCTTTGTATTGCGGATCTGCCAGATCGGCATAGGTCATTGGCGGTTCGGCCACATCGTTCTTGTCATAGAACAGGATGCGGGCACGTTGCGAAAAGCCGAACCATTCATTGTCTGCATCCTGCAGATAGGCCGGGATGCGTGTTTCGAGAACCGGGCTGTCGATCGATTGAAGGACGCCCGCGTTTTTCGCGCGTTCTAGGCGAGACGTGTCAACGGTCAACAGGATGTCGGCAGGGCTGTTGGCACCTTCGGCTTCCATCCGCGCGATCAACTCATCAGCTTTGCCTTCGATGCGATTTACAGTGATCCCGGTCGCTTCCTCGAAATCAGAGTAGAGGCGTTCGTCGGTGTCATAGTGACGGGACGAATAGATGTTAACCTCGCCTTCAGCAGCGGCATTTGTTGCGATGGCAGCAGCCAGACCGGCCGCAACAGTTAGGGGAAGATGCTTCATAGCGTTCCTCGTAAAATCAGACGTGTCGAGCTATACCCGACTAAAATGATCAGTTAGACGATTGTCGCGCGGAAGCAAACCTAAATTCGACAATTTCACTAAGAAATATTTTCGTGTCGTCGGCCAAATGGGCATTTCAAGGCCCAAAACGAAAAAGCCGCGCTAAAACAGCGCGGCTTTCTAAAGTAATTTGGGTGTTCTCAGCCTTGGCGAGCTTTAAACTTACGCTGCGTTTTGTTGATCACATAAACGCGGCCTTTGCGACGCACGACCCGGCAATCACGGTGCCGGTTCTTGAGCGAGCGGAGCGAGTTCTTGACCTTCATGGCCTGTCTCCTGTTCCTTGCGGCGCGGGCCAGCGCCTGGGTTAGCGGGTGTAACAGGTTGAAAATCAACCTGAAACAGTGAATTCATGGTGGGCGGTACTGGGATCGAACCAGTGACCCCTACGATGTCAACGTAGTGCTCTACCGCTGAGCTAACCGCCCATGAATACCAGTGCGTTTCCTATGCCCCAATAATATGGGGCGCGGAAACCCGCGCCGGTAAGCGGGGTCTATAAAAGGAGTCGCAGAGGTGTTCAAGTGCTTTTGGTCTTCCTCATTTCCGGGCTATGTTGCCCGCATCGAGGAGTCGTAATGACAAAAGCCGCGTTCGATCTGTATCAGCCTGACGAGATGGCGTCATCCGTCGTCTTTGCGTCTCCGCATAGCGGCAGCCGGTACTTTGACAGCTTCATGAAGCGCAGTGTTCTGGACGCACATGCAATCCGGTCGTCCGAGGATGCTTTTGTTGATCAGATATTCAAAAGCGCACCGGAATTCGGGGCGCCCCTGATCGCGGCACGCGCGCCGCGTGCCTTTGTCGATATGAATCGCAGCCCCGACGAACTTGATCCCGCGCTGATCGATGGGGCGCGGCGATGGGGCCATAACCCACGCGTCGCCTTTGGCCTTGGTGTCATCCCCCGCGTCGTTTCAAATGGTCGTGCCATTTATTCAGGTAAGCTGACACTGACCGAGGCGCGCAATCGGATAGATACCTACTGGCACCCGTATCACGATCAGCTCAAAGACTTGCTGTCGGCGGCCCATGCCCGCTTTGGGCAAGCGATCCTGATTGATTGCCATTCGATGCCGCATGAGGCTGTGGAGGCATCAAATTCGTCATCTGGCAAGGCACCTGAGATCGTTTTGGGTGATCGGTTTGGTGCCGCCGCCTCAGGTGATGTGGTTGACCAGATCGAAGCGGCTTTTGCGTCGGCTGGTTTCAAAGTTGCGCGCAACGCGCCCTTTGCCGGGGCCTATGTTGCGCAGGCTTATGGCCGCCCGTCGCGCCGCCAGCATGCGGTTCAGGTTGAAATCGATCGGTCGCTTTACATGAACGAACGTACGATCGAACCCAATGACGGGTTTGATACGTTTTGTCGGCGCATGCGGGTTGTCGTGGCTGAGCTTGCACAGATCGGTGCCGCGCATTTGCCGCTGGCGGCGGAATAATCACGTTTTTTGCAAGTGCCAGACCTGTTCCGACGGGTAATTTCTGGCCCATTCAGCGGAAACAACGAACGGTTTCTCGCGAGATTTGTCCGGAGCATACAGCTCTTGATAATTCACCACTTCAAAGCCGGTTTCGCGGAATAAAGCGAGCCAATCGGCAAAGGTTCGATTGAACTCAATCCCGCCCGGATCGATTTCGACGGTGGTCCAATCCGCCCCGGTCAGACCTTTGTATGGGCGGTGCATGACCGCTTCGACGTCCGCACCGTTCAGCGGACTACCCACCAGCGTGAGGGGATGGTTCCCCAGAAAGACCAACCGTGCGCCGGGTTTCAGGACACGATGGGCTTCGGCTATCCAGATATCCGGATCACACCAGATGGCTGCCCCGTATTCGGAGATGGCGTAATCAAAATAACCGTCGGGATATGGCAAGGTTTCAGCATTGCCTTCAACGAATGAAATGCCCGCTTTGTATTGGTCGTTGAGGCGTCTGGCGGTTTGCAATTGCTCTGTCGAAATATCGATGCCGATGACACTGGCGCCGCGCCGAGCCATCCAAGCGGAAACATAGCCTGTTCCACAGCCCAACTCGATGGCCTTCATTCCGTCCATGGTCTCAGGCAACAGGTGCAGATCGCGTTCAGGCAATTGCCATTCTCCCCAACATGGCTCGGCTTGCGCCCATGCTGCTTCGCCCCCGGCGACCCAATTCTGTGCCATGCCGTTCCAATAGTTGCGGTTTTCGCTGACGTGATCCTTGGTCATCTGAGCGCGCGTCCTTTCACGATTGCATCCTGCCCGTATCTTTTGCGGATTGCGTCGGTAGCGCGTTCAGCAGATTTGCGACGGGCCGCGTCAGGGTCCAGCAGATCCTCTGACAAATCCGCGCCGTCTTCGGCCACCAGATCCGACAAACCACAGCCGATCAAGCGATAGGGACCCAGATCGCCCACCTGATCAAATAGACCGCGCGCCGTGCGATAGAGGGTGTCTGCCATTTGTGTCGCATCCCGCAGCGCCATGCGACGGGTGATAATCTTGTGGTCCCGGGTTTTCAGTTTCAGGGTTACCACCCGACCAGCCATGGCCTTGGCTTTCGCCCGGTCCGACGTTTTTTCTGCCAGTCGCCAGATATGCCCGTCAAGGATATCGGGGTCGGAGGTGTCTTCGTGAAATGTCGTTTCATGAGAAATGGATTTTATCGGTTCACGGTTTGAGACGCGGCGGCGGTCTTGGCCGCGCGCAAGATGCCACAATCGTTCGCCCATCGCGCCGAACCGGGCGACAAGATCGGCTTTGTCCCATCGCAGAAGGTCATTGAAGCTGCGCACGCCGGCCCGCTCCAGCGCATCCTGCGTTGCCTGTCCGACGCCCCAAATCAAGCGCACCGGTTGACCATCCAGGAAATCGGCCGTTTCGGCTTTGCCGATCACCGAAAACCCACGGGGTTTGTCGAGGTCAGAGGCCACCTTGGCCAGAAACTTGTTGTGGCTCAGACCAATAGAGCCGGTCACTCCCAATTCTTCCTGCATGCGTTTCACAAGGCGGGCCAGCATGATCGCAGGCGGGGCGCCGTGCAAGCGCTCGGTGCCTGAGAGATCCATGAAAGCTTCGTCAAGCGACAAGGGTTCGATCACTGGTGTCAGCTCTTCCATCATGGCGCGGATTTTGCGCGAGACATCGACATAGACATCCATGCGTGGCTTGATGATAACTGCGTCCGGGCACAGCTTTAGAGCTTGGAACATCGGCATAGCGGACCGCACCCCGCGAATGCGCGCCACGTAGCAGGCCGTTGATACAACACCGCGCCGTCCGCCGCCGATGATGACTGGCTTGCTGGCCAATTCCGGATTGTCGCGCTTTTCGACGGACGCATAAAACGCGTCACAATCCATATGGGCGATGGACAGGTCGAACAATTCGTCATGCGTCACGATCCGGCGCCGCCCACAGTTTGTGCATCGGTCCGGGGTTTCGGTCAAATAAGAACAGTCTCGGCAAAACGAAGGCATATGCTGTTGCCATCGGCAATTTGTGATCTTTGGAACATACTATATTTTTGCGACAGTATGAGAAACAGGTTGCTTGGGTTATGTTGGACCACTCGCCAAATTTTTCCGGCGCAAAAATAGCGATATTCGTCGGTGACAAGCTTTTGGTTATTCGGAGGGATGACAAACCGGATATTCCCTACCCGGCCTATTGGGATTTGATGGGGGGCGGGCGCGAAGGTGCCGAAACCCCTTTGCAATGCGCGTTGCGTGAAACGCAGGAAGAGGTGGGGCTCACGATTTTGCCACGCGAGGTCGTTTGGTCAGTTCGATACGAACGCCCGCGTGGAGAAGTTTGGTTTTTTGCCACCCACCAACCAGCGTCGGTTGAGGCGAACATTCAATTTGGGGATGAAGGCCAAGAGTGGCGCCTATGGGACCCCAACATCTATTGCGCGCACCCCAAGGCGGTCCCGCATTTTGTTGAGCGTTTGCAAGAATAAATGTCGTCTGAACAATACGCGGCGACTTGTGTGCGGCAGTAAAATCAGGCTTTCCACAGAAAGACCCCCCGCGAAATCTAGCGGGGGGAGGTAACGAACCACAGGAAGAGAAGGTCCGTTGGGGAGTGTCTCAACGGTAGGATCGCGCAGAAGTTGCAGTTTGAATAGTCTGGAATTCCTGACTGGCCTATTAGAGCAAGAATTCACGCATTCGTTTACTTATATGTTGCGAAAATGCATCAAAGATGCTGCTTAAGCAGGCAACTCGTCCAAAATCGCCCGTGCCGCAGCGTTTGGATTGTCGGCTTGCCAGATAGGACGTCCCACGACGATATGGTCTGCTCCGGCGCCGATCGCAGCGGATGGCGTTGCAATTCTTTTTTGATCACCGGCTGCAGCGCCTGTCGGGCGTACGCCGGGTGTGACGATCAATTTTCCTTCGGCATTGGGCAATGCACGCAGGTCTGCGGCCTCGTTTGGTGACGCAATGACTCCATCCGCGCCAGCGTCAAATGCGCGATGGGCGCGGTCCAGCACGATTTCGCGAACAGATCCGTCGCGATATTGGCTGTCCGTTAAATCGCTACGGTCCAAGGATGTCAGAACGGTCACGGCCAGGATTTTCATATCAGAGTTCGCCGCCCCTTCTTTGGCCGCGCGGACAACATGCGGATCGCCGTGAACCGTCAAAAAATCAAGATCGAACTGCGCCAGCCCACGCACCGCAGCTTCGACAGTCGCGCCGATGTCAAAGAGTTTCATATCAAGGAAAATGCGTTTGCCATGTTCTTGTTTCAATTCGTTGGCCAACGCCAGCCCGCCCCCGGTCAGCATGCCCAGTCCAATTTTGTAGAAACCGACAGCATCTCCAATTTTCCCGGCAAGTTCCAGCCCGGCAAGCGCGTTGGGTACATCCATGGCTACGATTAGACGATCATCTGACATTGGCGCGTTCCTTTTTGACAAACGGCCCCGTCCTAGCGAATTCGTTCGCGCGTGTCTATCGGAGTATGCTTTGCAAGGCGGGGCTGAGCACGCCGTTGGCAAACTGAACCCGTTTAAGTCCCGTTCGATAGAGCGGCATGCGCCCCAATTGGCGCACAGCATCCGCGACCAGCGCAACATATTGCGCGTCCGTATCGGCATAGTCTGAGGGAAAAGCGATAGACGCGACAAGAACGACTGACCCTTCATCGGTCAGGTACGTGATGCGGCCCGACAGAACGGCAAGAGAAGGACAGAAAACCGCGTCGTCAACTTTCACACTGGTAACATACATATAGCCCCAACTACATATAACAAAAAGACAATTTGACCCTAACCCGGGAAGTCCCGAATTGGAGGATAGCTAGACATCGTTAACGTGATCTTGAATGGGAAAGTCAGCGTGCCCAAATCAGATATGAGGCCCAAACCACGGTGTGCTGATTATCGGGCGCCAAAGAAAATGGGCGCTTGGAAAAGGAGACTGTGATGGACTTGAACAAGTTCACAGAGCGTGCGCGCGGTTTCGTGCAGGCCGCTCAGACAATAGCGATCAGGGACGCGCACCAGCGCCTGACGCCCGAGCATCTGCTCAAAGCATTGATGGATGATGACCAAGGACTGGCCAGCAACCTGATCACCCGATCCGGCGGTGACGCCGTGCGCGTCCGCGACGCGGTGGAGGCGGCGCTTGGCAAGATAGCCAAGGTCAGCGGTGATGCAGGTCAGATTTACATGGATCAGGCGACGGCCAAGGTTTTGGCCGAGGCCGAAAAAATCGCAACAAAGGCTGGCGACAGCTTTGTGCCGGTTGAACGCGTTTTGATGGCTTTGGCGTTGGTCAAATCCCCTGCCAAAGACGCTTTGACAGCAGGCGGAGTGACCGCACAATCGCTGAACGAAGCGATCAATGACATCCGCAAAGGACGGACCGCTGACAGCGCAAGTGCCGAAGAGGGATATGACGCGTTGAAGAAATACGCTCGTGATCTGACCGAAGCAGCCCGCGCGGGTAAGGTTGATCCGATCATTGGACGGGACGAAGAAATCCGTCGGTCCATGCAGGTTCTAAGCCGCCGCACCAAGAACAACCCGGTTCTGATTGGGGAACCCGGCGTTGGTAAAACCGCGATTGCCGAGGGCATGGCCCTGCGGATCGTGAACGGCGACGTACCCGAATCCCTGCGCGACAAGAAATTGTTGGCACTCGACATGGGCGCATTGATTGCAGGCGCAAAGTATCGCGGTGAATTCGAAGAACGTCTGAAAGCGGTTCTGACCGAGGCGACCGAGGCCGCAGGCGAAATCATCCTGTTCATTGATGAGATGCACACGCTTGTCGGGGCCGGGAAAACCGATGGCGCGATGGACGCCGCCAACCTGATTAAACCGGCGCTGGCGCGGGGCGAACTGCACTGTGTGGGTGCAACCACGCTCGACGAATACCGTAAATACGTAGAAAAGGACGCAGCGTTGGCGCGGCGGTTCCAGCCGGTTTTGGTGGCCGAACCAACAGTCGAAGATACCGTATCCATCCTGCGCGGGATCAAGGAAAAGTATGAATTGCACCATGGAGTGCGGATCGCAGATGCCGCATTGGTATCGGCGGCGACCCTGTCCCATCGGTATATTACCGACCGGTTTCTGCCGGATAAGGCCATCGACCTTGTCGATGAGGCCGCCAGCCGGTTGCGGATGGAGGTAGATTCCAAGCCCGAAGAATTAGACCAGCTTGACCGTCAGATTCTGCAAATGCAGATCGAGGAAGAAGCTCTGAAGCTTGAAGACGATGCCGCGTCCAAGGACCGGCTGGAAACCTTGCAAAAGGATCTGGCCGAGCTGCAGGAGCGGTCCGCCGAAATGACGGCGCAGTGGCAGGCAGAACGGGACAAGCTGGCCAGCGCGCGAGACATCAAGGAACAACTTGACCAAGCGCGTGCCGATCTGGAAATCGCCAAGCGTGAAGGCAATCTCGCCAAAGCTGGTGAGCTGTCATACGGCGTGATCCCGGATCTGGAAAAACAGCTGAGCGAGGCCGAAGCGCAAGAACAAGACGGCATGATGGTCGAAGAGGCGGTGCGCCCCGAACAGATCGCGGAAGTGGTCGAACGGTGGACCGGTATCCCGACGTCCAAGATGCTGGAAGGTGAGCGCGAAAAACTGCTGCGGATGGAAGATGAACTGCACGCGCGGGTCATCGGTCAGAATGCGGCAGTCACCGCTGTTGCCAATGCGGTTCGGCGGGCACGTGCGGGTCTGAATGATGAGAACCGTCCGCTGGGATCGTTCCTGTTTCTGGGCCCGACCGGCGTTGGGAAGACAGAGCTGACCAAAGCCGTGGCCAATTTCCTCTTTGACGACGACAACGCCATGGTGCGGATCGATATGTCCGAGTTCATGGAAAAACATGCGGTTGCCCGACTGATCGGGGCCCCTCCGGGCTATGTCGGCTATGACGAAGGCGGTGTTCTGACCGAGGCTGTGCGGCGGCGTCCCTATCAGGTTGTGCTGTTCGACGAGGTCGAAAAAGCGCATCCGGACGTGTTCAACGTGCTGTTGCAGGTGCTTGACGACGGGGTGCTGACCGATGGACAGGGCCGCACAGTCGATTTCAAGCAAACCTTGATCGTTTTGACATCCAACCTTGGCGCTCAGGCGCTCAGCCAGCTGCCGGAAGGTGCCGATGCGTCTGCGGCGCGGCGGGACGTGATGGATGCCGTCCGGGCGCATTTCCGACCGGAGTTCCTGAACCGGTTGGACGAAACCATCATCTTTGACCGCCTGAAGCGGGAAGATATGGATGGGATCGTGGACATCCAGTTGGCTGGTCTTCGCAAACGGCTCGCCGCCCGCAAGATCGACCTCGTGTTGGACGAAAGCGCGCGCACATGGCTCGCCGATGAGGGCTATGATCCGGTCTTTGGGGCGCGCCCGTTGAAGCGCGTTATCCAACGCGCCTTGCAAAACCCGCTGGCTGAAATGTTGCTCGCCCGGGACGTCAAAGATGGCGAAACGCTCCCAGTGCGCGCGGGATCCGAAGGGTTGATCATCGGTGACCGTTTGGCGAGTTCGAACCAAAGCCCACCGGAAGATGCGGTTGTTCACTGATAACCAAATGAAAGCCTTGTTCGCGCTTTGAGCAAAAAAATGGCCCGCCCCAAACTTGAGGCGGGCCTTTGGTTTAGCTCGGCAGGATGACGCTGTCGATTACGTGGATCACGCCGTTGTCTGCTTGGATGTCAGCGGCAACGACGGTTGCGTCATTGAGCATCACACCGTTGTCGAGATCGATCGTGATGTCGCCACCCTGAACAGTGGTCGCCGTCATGTCGTCAGACAGGTCTGTCGACATAACTTTGCCCGGTACCACGTGATAGGTCAGTATCGCGATCAGCTGTTCCTTGTTTTCGGGCAAGAGCAGGCTTTCGACGGTGCCTTTTGGCAGCGCGGCGAACGCTTCATCGGTCGGTGCGAAAACGGTGAACGGGCCGTCGCTCTTCAACGTGTCAACCAGGTCGGCGGCCTGAACGGCGGCGACCAGCGTGTTGAAGGTGCCCGCGCCCGCGGCGGTGTCAACGATGTCTTTGGCGTTGCCGCCCGCAAATGCCGGTGCTGCAAGTGCGGCCGATGCGACCAGGGCGATGATGGATGTACGGATCATTTGATAGGCTCCCATAGGTTCAAAAAGTTCGATGTCTCGTGACACCTGCGATGACTACGGCGGGAAACTGCGGTCGGATCAGAGGGGATTCCTGCCGATGCCGTTTGACGAAAAAGGCCTCGGCGCTAAGCCTGCGCCGTTGTGCAGATCAACTCACAGTAATGTCATGCGTCAGTTATCGCCCAAACCGTCATGCTTCCTGCAGAGAGTTGCGATAGGGTGCGCGTAATGCGTCGTTGGAGGGCAGAATGGATTTCGTAGCAAGTGCGTTGGAAATATTGTCCAGCCTGTTTGTCATCGCCGTAGGCATCGGATTGTTGGCGGTCATTGTCATCTTCTTTATCGATAGGACGCAAACAGGGGATGCTATCCGGCGGAACTATCCCGTTATCGGCCGGTTCCGGCGTTTGTTCACCGAGTTGGGGGAGTTTTCAGGCAGTATTTCTTTGCGATGGATCGCGAAGAACTGCCGTTCAACCGGGCGCAGCGCGATTGGGTCAAACGCGCGTCTGAGGGCGAAAGTAACACCATTGCCTTTGGGTCCACGCGAAACATCAGCGCCCCGGGTACGCCTATTTTCGTCAACTCGACCTTTCCGCCGCTCGACAACCAGTTTGGCAAATCCGAACCGATGCTGATCGGCCCGACCGCGCGGATGCCATATATAGCGCCGTCATTCTTCAATGTTTCCGGTATGAGTTTTGGCGCCATTTCCAAACCGGCGGTAGAAGCGCTGAGCCAAGGGGCCAAAGAGGCGGGCATCTGGCTGAATACTGGGGAAGGGGCGCTCAGCCCGTATCACCTCGAAGGTGGGTGTGATGTTGTGTTCCAGATCGGCACCGCGAAATACGGGGTGCGCGATGAACATGGCAACCTGTCGGACGACAAGCTGCGCGAGATTGCAGCGCATGAGACGGTTCGGATGTTTGAGATCAAGATTTCTCAAGGTGCCAAGCCAGGAAAGGGTGGCATCCTGCCCGGGGAAAAGATCACGCCGCAAATTGCCAAGATCCGCGGGATCGAGATGGGCCATGACAGCCTTTCGCCGAACCGCCACAAAGAGATCAACAGTTTTGGAGAGTTGTTGGACATGATCCACCATGTCCGCGAGGTGACCGGCAAACCGACCGGTATCAAGACGGTGATCGGATCAGACAGCGCCTTTCGCGAACTCTTTGATGAAATAAAGGCGCGCGGTCCCGACAGCGCGCCGGATTTCATCACCATTGATGGCGGCGAAGGCGGCACCGGGGCGGCACCGATGCCGCTGATGGACCTTGTCGGCATGTCCGTGCGCGAGGCCTTACCGCTGATCGCCAACATTCGCGATGAATATGGACTCAAGGATCGCATTCGCCTTATTGCCAGCGGCAAGCTGGTCAATCCGGGCGACGTGGCATGGGCCTTGGCCGCAGGCGCGGATTTTGTCACATCGGCGCGTGGTTTCATGTTTGCCCTTGGCTGTATTCAGGCGCTCAAGTGTAACAAGAACACCTGCCCGACCGGTATCACCACCCATGATCCAAGGTTTCAAAAAGGCCTTGTCGTGAGCCGGAAAAACAAGCGCGTGGCACGCTATGCCAAGGAAATCGTGCATGAAGTGGAAACCATCGCCCATTCCGTTGGTGTGGCCGAACCGCGCTTGATGCGACGCCGTCACGTGCGTTTGACACAGGCCAACGGGCGGTCGATCCGGATGAATGAAATCCTGCCAAGTTACAATCCTGTCGCCGAAAAGTGAGGCGAATTGGTTTTGAATGTGCGGGTCGAGCAGTTACATCGCTGGAAACGCGATAAACGGAGAGATCTATGGCCCGCCGCTGGACCAATACGCTGACACGAGATGATGTGACCCCTTACACCACCTGGCTGAACCGCCGCCAAATCCTGGCCGGTGCAGCCGCTGCCGGTGCAGCCAGCATTGGCGGACCTTTGTTGGCGTCGACCGAAGACACGGCTTTGGACATGACCCCGAACACGTGGGAAGAGATCACAAGCTACAACAACTTCTATGAATTCGGCACGCGCAAAGAAGATCCCAAGAAGCATGCGGGCCAATTGACGACCAAACCGTGGTCCATCGAAATTGACGGCCTTGTTGATCGCCCCGGCACCTATGACCTGGCGGATATCATGCCAGAGATGACGGTCGAAGAACGTATCTACCGCCTGCGCTGTGTCGAGGCATGGTCGATGGTTGTGCCTTGGAACGGTTTTGAGCTGGCCGATCTGTTGAACATGGTCGGCGTGAAAGAAGAGGCACGCTATGTCGCCTTTGAAACGCTGGTGCGACCGTCAGAGATGCCCGGCGTGCGCTTTCCGGTTCTGGACTGGCCCTATGTCGAAGGACTGAGGCTGGACGAGGCGTTGCACCCGCTGACCATCATGGCGACCGGCATCTATGACAAACCGATCCCGAACCAGAACGGCGCCCCGATCCGTTTGGTCGTGCCATGGAAGTATGGCTTCAAGTCGATCAAATCCATCGTGCGTATTTCGCTGACGGCAGAAGAACCACCCACCAGTTGGAACAAGGCTGCGGGCCGGGAATACGGGTTTTATAGCAACGTAAACCCAAAGGTGGATCACCCACGCTGGTCACAAGCCACAGAGCGTCGCATCGGCGGCGGGCTGTTTGCGAAGCGCGTGCCCACCTTGATGTTCAACGGATACGAAGAAGAGGTGGCGTCGCTCTATGAAGGTATGGATCTGTCCGTCTATTATTAAGGACCGGCGGGCATAATCCTGGAACCCCAATGATCGACAGCTTGAACTCATACCTGCGCCGCTTGCCTACTTGGTGCGTTTATCTGATCGGTGTTCTGCCGGCCCCATGGTTGCTGTATCTCGCGATCAGCGGTGCCTTGGGGGTAGAGCCGATCAAGGCGCTGGAACACAGGCTGGGAGAACTGGCCCTGCAGCTCTTGATCTTCGGTCTGGCAATCACGCCTTTGCGGCGGTTTGCTGGCATAAACCTGATGCGGTTTCGGCGGGCGATTGGCCTCTTGGCCTTCTTCTATGTGTTGTGCCACCTTCTGGTCTGGTTGGTCCTGGATGTTCAGATCCTGGCACAGGTTTGGGCCGATATTCTGAAGCGTCCGTATATCACAATCGGTATGGTCGGCTTTGCTCTGATGATCCCGTTGGCAATCACATCGAACAATTGGTCGGTCCGTCGCATGGGGCGGCGTTGGAATACGCTTCACAAATTGGTCTATGCCATCGGGCTGCTGAGCGGACTGCACTTTGTGATGTTGTCCAAGGGCTTTCAGCTAGAGCCGTCGCTCTATCTTGGCGCCGTTATTGGGCTTTTGGCGCTGCGTATGATTCCAAAACGGCGGCCTGTCCCATCCCGAGTCGCCGCTCCTAGCCGGTGAATCGCGCCCCAATGTGGCCTCTTTGGTGGGTAACTCTGTGGATATCCCCAGATGTAGTGGTGGCGCAAACAATCGCACTAAAGTCAAAGGCACAACAGCGCTACGCATCGCAACTTTTTGTGCATTTAAGAC
>CBDAPX010000001.1:0-170000 GCA_965198725.1 Paracoccaceae bacterium | reverse complement strand
CGGATGTCCTCGTTTGAGGGTATTCGAATTGACATCGTTTAGAGAGAAAATCAATCAACACTGTTTGATCCTGCCAAGTGCGGTATGGATCTCGGTTTGGTTCCGGCGCAAGTCGGAAGGCAGATGACGTGAGTGCTTCCTCGCTCTGTCATATGTATCCCGGCCGAAACGAACAGAGTTGTCCAAGTCAAGTACACTAACCCGCATGATCGCAAGATCATGCTATGTTCCTGATCTTTCCGCGTGGGGCCGACCGACATCGGCAGCGTGGGTTCCGGGTCAGGAGCGGGAAAGTATGCTTTTTGGTTCAGAAACAGAGGTTCAGGGTTGTTACCAGCTTCCCGTTACGGACCGCGATGGGCGTTTTAGTCTGTCTCTTTCTGGATCAAATCAAGCGCGAGAAGGGCGTTTGGTGAATGCCTTGGCAGTAAGAGGCGATGAAAGACGTGATACTCTGCGATAAGCCGTGAGGAGCTGAGAATAAGCTTTGATCCACGGATCTCTGAATGGGGCAACCCACCTGACAGTTCATTATTATTACCTTGGTAATTAATAGTGTTCTGAAACAGGTACTTAAGACCTGAATACATAGGGTTTTAAGAGCAAACCCGGGGAACTGAAACATCTAAGTACCCGGAGGAAAGGAAATCAATTGATACTCCCCTAGTAGCGGCGAGCGAACGGGGACCAGCCGAGCCTGATAAGTGACCAGAATGTGTTGGGAAGCACAGCCGTAGCGGGTGACAGCCCCGTATGGGAAGCTTTGAGGGACGTATTAAGTAGGGCGGGACACGTGAAATCCTGTCTGAAGATCGGAGGACTACCTTCGAAGGCTAAGTACTCCTTACTGACCGATAGTGAACCAGTACCGTGAGGGAAAGGTGAAAAGCACCCCGACGAGGGGAGTGAAACAGTACCTGAAACCGAACGCCTACAATCAGTCGGAGGCTCCTTGCGAGCTGACGGCTTACCTTTTGTATAATGGGTCATCGACTTGGTCTCACGTGCAAGCTTAAGCCGTTAGGTGTAGGCGCAGCGAAAGCGAGTCTTAATAGGGCGTCGAGTTCGTGGGATCAGACCCGAAACCGAGTGATCTAGGCATGACCAGGTTGAAGGTTGGGTAACACCAACTGGAGGACCGAACCCACACCTGTTGAAAAAGGTCGGGATGAGTTGTGCCTAGGGGTGAAAGGCCAATCAAACTCGGAGATAGCTGGTTCTCTGCGAAATCTATTTAGGTAGAGCGTCATCCGAATACCCCGGGGGGTAGAGCACTGGATGGGTAATGGGGCCCCACAGGCTTACTGATCCTAACCAAACTCCGAATACCCGGGAGTACTAGATGGCAGACACACTGCGGATGCTAACGTCCGTAGTGGAGAGGGAAACAACCCTGACCTCCGGCTAAGGCCCCTAATTCATGGCTAAGTGGGAAAGCAGGTGGGACGACCAAAACAACCAGGAGGTTGGCTTAGAAGCAGCCATCCTTTAAAGATAGCGTAACAGCTCACTGGTCTAAATAAGTTGTCCTGCGGCGAAGATGTAACGGGGCTCAAGCCATGAGCCGAAGCCGAGGAGTGCGTAAGCACTGGTAGCAGAGCGTAGTGTGATATAGTCTCATTCCTCCTTAGTTCCGCTTGCGGAACATTGGAGGAGAGAGGCTTTCGATGAAGCCGGCCTGTGAGGGATCCGGTGGAGAGATCACTAGTGAGAATGATGACATGAGTAGCGACAAAGAGTGTGAGAGACACTCTCGCCGAAAGTCCAAGGGTTCCTGCTTAAAGCTAATCTGAGCAGGGTAAGCCGACCCCTAAGGCGAGGCCGAAAGGCGTAGTCGATGGGAACCAGGTTAATATTCCTGGGCCAGGAGGATGTGACGGATCATGAAGGTTGTTCACCCTTATCGGATTGGGTGGGCCGCTGATTGGTCCCTGGAAATAGCCCTCCATGAGATCGTACCCTAAACCGACACAGGTGGACTGGTAGAGCATACCAAGGCGCTTGAGAGAACGATGTTGAAGGAACTCGGCAAAATACCTCCGTAAGTTCGCGAGAAGGAGGCCCGGTTCCTAGGCAACTAGGGGCTGGGGGCACAAACCAGGGGGTGGCGACTGTTTATTAAAAACACAGGGCTCTGCGAAGTCGCAAGACGACGTATAGGGTCTGACGCCTGCCCGGTGCCTGAAGGTTAAAAGGAGAGGTGAGAGCCTTGAATTGAAGCCCAGGTAAACGGCGGCCGTAACTATAACGGTCCTAAGGTAGCGAAATTCCTTGTCGGGTAAGTTCCGACCTGCACGAATGGCGTAACGACTTCCCCGCTGTCTCCAACATCGACTCAGCGAAATTGAATTGCCTGTCAAGATGCAGGCTTCCCGCGGTTAGACGGAAAGACCCCGTGCACCTTTACTACAGCTTCGCACTGGCATCAGGCACAACATGTGCAGGATAGGTGGTAGGCTTTGAAGCAGGGACGCCAGTTCCTGTGGAGCCTTCCTTGAGATACCACCCTTGTTCTGCTTGATGTCTAACCGCGGTCCGTTATCCGGATCCGGGACCCTGCGTGGCGGGTAGTTTGACTGGGGCGGTCGCCTCCTAAAGCGTAACGGAGGCGCGCGAAGGTTGGCTCAGAGCGGTCGGAAATCGCTCGTTGAGTGCAATGGCAGAAGCCAGCCTGACTGCAAGACTGACAAGTCGAGCAGAGTCGAAAGACGGCCATAGTGATCCGGTGGTCCCGAGTGGAAGGGCCATCGCTCAACGGATAAAAGGTACGCCGGGGATAACAGGCTGATACTGCCCAAGAGTCCATATCGACGGCAGTGTTTGGCACCTCGATGTCGGCTCATCTCATCCTGGGGCTGGAGCAGGTCCCAAGGGTACGGCTGTTCGCCGTTTAAAGAGGTACGTGAGCTGGGTTTAGAACGTCGTGAGACAGTTCGGTCCCTATCTGCCGTGGGTGTAGGATACTTGAGAGGAGTTGCCCCTAGTACGAGAGGACCGGGGTGAACGATCCACTGGTGGACCTGTTGTTGCGCCAGCAGCAGTGCAGGGTAGCTATGATCGGACAGGATAACCGCTGAAGGCATCTAAGCGGGAAGCCCCCCTCAAAACAAGGTATCCCTGAGGACCGTGGTAGACCAGCACGTCGATAGGCCGGAGATGTAAGCGCAGCAATGCGTTCAGTTGACCGGTACTAATGGTCCGATAGGCTTGATTTGATCCAGTAAAAGACAGACTGGAAACCAAAAAGCATACACATACAAAACTTGGACAACAAAACGATTGATAACGCCTGCCAAAAAAAACGCAGGCAAAAGTGAGTTTTTCCTCGGTTTGGTGGTCATAGCACAAGTGAAACACCCGGCCCCATCCCGAACCCGGAAGTTAAGCACTGTCGCGCCGATGGTACTTGGGCTTAAGCCCTGGGAGAGTAGGTCACCGCCAAACCTAGTAAAAACTTACAACTCTCTCTTACGATGAACACAGTTATATGTTGCAGATCCGACAATCGGTCGCGCAACTTTGGCGCGGGATGGAGCAGCCCGGTAGCTCGTCAGGCTCATAACCTGAAGGTCGTAGGTTCAAATCCTACTCCCGCAACCAAATCTTAAAAAACGCTCGGCACTGCCGGGCGTTTTTGCTTTTGGTGTGTCTCAACTTGCGGCCAGTTGGCCGATTTGTGGTGCCAATACGGCCCGATCCAAGCCCGAAAACGATTGAAACGGCGTGTGGCAGCTATGCCGTGCAACGCAACGCATGATCCTTCATAATGAAGGTGAGATGTGTCGGCGTCGCAGCTATGGCAGTCGGCAGCTTCGTGGAAGATTGGTTGTTTAATGGATATTCGGCAGATCGAAACCTATCAGGCGATCATGACCGCCGGCACGACCGCGCGTGCGGCAGAGGTGTTGGGCATGTCCTGGTCTTCCCCCACTGAAGTGGTCCTCCGCTATGTTTAGGAAAACGGAGGAAACACATGGCCAACAAGCGACCAAAGCCAGAAGAGATTGTCACGAAGTTACGGCAGGTTGAGGTTCTGACGTGGCAAGGGATGCCGCGTCTGGATGCGATCCGTCAGATCGGTGTGACTGAACAGACCTACTACCGGTGGAAGAAAAAATACGGCGGAATGGGCACGGATCAATTGAAGGAACTGAAGCGTCTGCAAAAAGAGAACGAGCGATTGCGCAAAGCCGTTTCTGATCTGACGCTGGACAAGCTGATCTTGGCGGAGGCGGCAAAGGGAAACTTCTGAGCCCCGCTCGTCGTCGTGCCTGTATTGATCGCGTTCGTGCTGAGCTGAACATCTCGGAGCGTCGGGCATGCCGGGTTCTAAGACAACATCGATCCACACAGCGCAAAGTACCTGCGGGTCGCCCGGATGAAGAACGTTTAGTGGCTGATATGATCGAACTGACCCGGCAGTATGGCCGCTACGGCTATCGTAGGATCGCGGCACTACTGAGAGACGCTGGCTGGCATGTGAATGACAAGCGCGTGGAACGGTTATGGCGACGAGAGGGGCTGAAAGTGCCAATGAAACAACCGAAGAAAGGGCGGCTTTGGCTGAATGATGGATCATGTGTCAGGCTTCGGCCAGAGCGCCGCGATCATGTCTGGTCTTACGACTTTGTCCACTGCCGCACCGACGATGGTAAAGCTTTCCGCACACTCAACATCATCGACGAGTACAGTCGGGAATGCTTGGCCATACGCGTGGATCGCAAGCTCAACTCAGGCAATGTGATCGATGTGCTGAGCGACCTGTTCATTCTGCGCGGCATCCCGTCGTTCATCCGTTCCGACAATGGCCCTGAGTTCGTTGCGCAAGCCGTGCAGGACTGGATCAAGGCTGTCGGCGCAAGGGCGGCTTACATCGAACCAGGCAGCCCTTGGGAGAATGGGTACTGCGAAAGCTTCAACGCCCGTTTCCGCGATGAGTTCTTGAACGGCGAAATCTTCTATAGCCTGCGCGAAGCACAAATCCTGATTGAGGAATGGAGAAAGCACTACAACACGAAACGACCACACAGTGCTCTAGGCTACCGCCCACCGGCTCCCGAAACCGTCGTCAAGATGGACCAAAGGTCGATCATGCACTAACAATCAAATTGGACCACTCAGGTGGGGCTGATCAGTCCCAACCCGCTGTCAGCAAAGCGCTTGCTGCTTTGGAGCGGTCTGTGGGGTTTCGTCTTTTTGATCGAGAAAAGGGCCGGCTGGTTCCGACTGAAGCGCCCCTTGTTTGGCGGAGACCCAGAAGTAAGGATACTGGGTCATGGGAAAGACAAAGAACGGAACACGTTATCCAGAGGAATTGCGCGCACGAGCGGTGCGGATGGTCTTGGATCACGAGAGCGAATACACGAGCAGATCGGCAGCACTTTTGTCGATCTCTCAGAAGGTTGGGTGCAGCAGAGACAGCCTTCGTATCTGGGTCAAGCAACACGAGGCGGATACCGGCAAACGCGATGGCGTGACCTCTGCAGAGCGGGATCGCATCAAAGAACTTGAGCGCGAGAACCGGCAGTTGCGTCAGGCAAATGAGATCCTGAAGAAGGCATCTGCTTATTTTGCTCAGGCGGAGCTCGACCGCCCATTCCGCAAATGATTGCCTTCATCAAGGATCATCGTGGGGCGCATGGGGTCGAGCCGATCTGAAGAGTTCTCCAGATTGCCCCTTCGACGTTCTATAAACGCATTGCCATCGAGCGTGATCCCGACCGTGCCTCGGACCGGGCCAAGCGGGATGAGTTTCTGCGCAAAACGATGAAGGATGTTTGGGAGAAGAACCGTTCTGTCTATGGCGCACGCAAACTATGGCACGCGATGAATCGCGAGAAGATTGATATTGCTCGCTGCACTGTAGAACGGTTGATGCGCCAGCTTAGCATTCAAGGCGTCCGGCGCGGAAAGAAGGTCAAAACCACCTGTGGTCAACCTGCGGATCAATGCCCGCTGGACAAGGTCAATCGCCAGTTCAGGGCTTCAATGCCGAACGAACTGTGGGTGTCCGACTTTACGTTCGTCTCGACCTGGCGCGGGTTCGTCTATGTGGCGTTCGTCATTGATACCTTCGCGAACCGGATTGTGGGCTGGAAGGCATCAACAACGCAGGACACGCAGTTTGTCTTAGATGCGCTTGAACAGGCGATCCACGCACGCAGACCCGCTGAGAAACTGATCCATCATTCAGATCGCGGCAGCCAATACGTGTTGATCAAGTACACAGAACGGTTGGCCGATGCTGGGCTGGAGCCATCCGTCGGCAGCGTTGGTGACAGCTATGACAATGCACTGGCTGAGACGATCATCGGCCTCTTCAAAACCGAAGTCATCAATCAACTAGGTCCGTGGAAGTCCAAGGATCAGGTCGAATGGGAAACCCTGCTATGGGTGGACTGGTTCAACAAAGAGCGCCTGCTTGAACCACTCGGGTACATCACGCCAATCGAAGCCGAGGAGAGATACGAAGAAGCCTTGAAGTCAGACAAAATCGCAACTTGAAATACGAACTCAATAGTCTCCGCCAAAACTGGGGCGGTTCACACCGATGCCAAAGACTCACGATGCTTGTGCTGCCTGAATTCGGGTGCCGAAAGCTACGGTTTATACTTCAGGGCCGATCTCTAGCGTCAAATTAATTTATTTTTGCAATTCCTTGTAACACTTTTGCGGTATTGCCCGAATCTTCGACATCCCGTCGTTGTATGTGGATAGTAGAATGTGAAAATGCGCAGAACCGCAAGCGGCTGCGTCAAATCAATTTTCTGTACATGGCCTTTCTGTCGTTGTGTCGGCGAATTCTCGCTGAGTCTTCGAGAAAACACAGCTATCGGTTTGATTTATGAACTGAATTTTTGGCTCAAGCTGCCCTGGAGCCTTTCGATGTTTTCGTCATGTCAATCGCGTGCCCGGTCATTGCAGATTCTTGTGCCGCCAGCCCCATGCGTACGGCAGACCATCCGTCGTGC
The DNA here is from genome assembly GCA_965198725.1 of Paracoccaceae bacterium. Classification (GTDB taxonomy): domain Bacteria; phylum Pseudomonadota; class Alphaproteobacteria; order Rhodobacterales; family Rhodobacteraceae; genus CBDAPX01. Next base: position 163,029 of record CBDAPX010000001.1, on the reverse strand, counting down.
AGGCTGACTTCGGGCGCGGCGCGTAGCCCGCGAACGAGCGCCAGAAACTCTTGATGCTGATAGAAGGTTGAACCGTTGTGGTCTCCGGCTTCTAACAAAGCCGCGTCGACAGGCACATCCTGAACACTTGGCCCTTTTGGTGCACGAGGGCTTAGAACGACGCGTGGGGTTGGAGCAGCGCCGAGGTGCTCTGGCCAAAAACGACCCGGTCCCGGCACTTGCGCTTCGATCTTGCCATTTGGGCCGACTGCGCTGAGCTCTTCTTGGTATTCGGACCCCTCTGCGAACATACAAAGCTCGAGCATGGCACGGGCACCATTGTCGAAATCGACGATGACATAACCATTGTCCAAGATATCGGGCGTTTCGCCATCATAGGTTTCGCGCAAATGGTTCACCGACTGGCCACCAGAGGCCATGATGCGGATCGGCTCAGCCTTCAAAGCATGGCGCATGAGATCGAAGAAATGGCAGCATTTCTCGACAAATGTGCCGCCGGTGTACCGATTAAACCGGTTCCAATCGCCAACCTTTTCGAGGAACGGAAAGCGATGCTCACGAATGGACAGCATTTTGACGCCACCCGTCGCGTCTTCGATCTGATCCAGAAACGCGGCGATTGGTGGCATGTAGCGATATTCCATCGCAACCCAAATCGGCGCGGGATAGGTGTCGCGAAACGCCAAGACGCGGTCCGCATCTTTGGGATCGGTGAAAAGCGGTTTTTCGACGAGCAGGGGCAGCGGGCGTTTGGCGGCAATCTCTTCCATTTGATCGACGTGGCAGAAATTGGGGCTGGCGATCAGGATGCAATCCAGTTCCTCAATATCCAGCAATTCCGGCACGGACGAAACCAGCGCGGCCTCGGGTGCGATGCTGTGCGCAGTCTTTGCCATTTCCGGATCGGGCTCAAAGATTGCAACGGCGCGCGCGCCTTCCAGCAATGCGATATTGTGCAGATGCTCTTGTCCCATCATCCCGCAACCGATGACGCCATAATTGACCTGTTTGAGCATCGTGATCTCCTTACTTCAGCCGCTGCACGTAAAGTGCCCGCGTGGTGTCGAACCAGGTGCGCGAAAACTCGACCGGCTCTGTTCCGTCGGCCCAACTAAACCGCTCGACAAAGCCGGTCAATGCGCCACCGGGTTGTGTGAATGTTCTTGGGGCCCAGTCCGGCACCTTGCCGATCCCGACGCGGTCTTCGGCCCGGGTGATCCAGAAGCCAAGTTGGGTCTGGTAGGTGTGATAGAGCGAATCCGACAGCATGTCCTGTGTCAGTGTGCCCACCGAACCGTCCAACCAGATCTCTTCAACAGCGATGATCGTGTCATTGAGATACCGAAGTCGACGGATGCGGGTGGCGCGCTCTGCCGTACCGAATTTGGGCAAATCCGCGGGTTTGTTGCGTGGCTGGATATCCAGGATATCTGCGCGGGGCAGACCGCCGCCTTCCAGCAGTTCAAGGCGGAACATGGCGTATACGCTTTCAGCCCCGGCATTCGCGCGCACATAGTTGCCAGACCCTTGAACACGGTCCAAAAGCCCTTTGTCCGTAAGCTCTGCCAGTGCTTTGCGCAGGGTGCCGACAGAGATTTTCAAACGCTCTGCCATGTCGCGTTCAGGCGGCAGACGCTCACCATCGATCAGCCGACCCGCTGCGATATCGCGGATCAAAAGCTCGGCCACCTGAACATAAAGTGGCAGCGCGTTTGGGCTATGATCTTCGGTGTTCATCGCGTTCGACTCGACCGCTCAAAAAATTGATACACTATTGATGTACATCAATGCTGGTGTTACGCAAGGCCAAAACCAAGGGAGAGTTTGAATGTCCGTGGTCCCCATAACCTCGCCCGACCTCGATGCGGCTGAGGTGTCTTGGTTCTCTGCACTGTGTTCGGATGATTACCAGTTTCTGGGTGTGCCGGATGGCGATTTGCGCTCGTCTTGGGCGCATTGTTCGGACATCGTGAAAGAGGCTGAAGCCCAAGGGTTCCGCAACATTCTGTGCCCGTCATCCTATCAAGTGGGGCAAGACACCCTGTCATTTGTAGCGGGCTGTGCGCCGATCACGGAAAAGATCAACCTGCTGGCTGCTGTGCGCTGTGGTGAGATGCAGCCGATCATGCTGGCACGGACCATCGCGACACTGGACCACATGTTGCAGGGCCGTTTGACAGTCAACATCATTAGCTCGGATTTTCCGGGCGAAAAGGCCGAAAGCAACTATCGCTATCAACGCTCGCGCGAGGTGGTGGAAATCCTGAAACAAGCCTGGACCCAGGATGAGATCAACTATCAAGGCGAAGTTTACAAATTTGAGGGCCTGACAACGGACCCGGCGCGGACGTATCAAACCGGCGGTCCGCTTTTGTATTTCGGCGGCTATTCTCCGGCCGCACTGGATCTTTGCGGTCAGCATTGCGACGTTTACCTGATGTGGCCCGAAAAGATCGAAGAGCTTCAGGGCCGGATGAAAGCGGTCAATGCCGTGGCCGAGAAATACGAACGCACGCTGGATTACGGTCTGCGCGTCCACATGATCGTGCGCGACACGGAAAAAGAAGCACAGGAATATGCCGATTACATTGTGTCCAAGCTGGATGACGAATACGGCCGTGCGATCCGCGAACGGGCACTGGATTCAACGTCATTGGGTGTCAGTCATCAGGCTAAGAACCGCGATCTTGCCGATGAGTACGGGTATATCGAACCCAACATGTGGACAGGTGTTGGCCGCGCGCGGTCGGGTTGCGGCGCGGCCTTGGTCGGATCGCCAGATCAGATCATGTCAAAGATCGAGGAATATCAAAAGATGGGCATCCGCGCCTTTATCTTTTCCGGCTATCCGCATCTCGACGAGGCCAAATATTTCGGCAAACTGGTGATGCCGGAACTGAAAACCTGCTCGCTGCCCCATGCCTATGGGCGCGTGCCAGCCGAAACACCAGCCACGCCGCTGGGGAATGGAGTGCGCCGTTGATGGAACGCGTCAAACTGAACGACACCTTGGAAATGAGCCGCATCGTCTATGGTATGTGGCGTTTGGCGGATGGGGACGATACCTCGACGGCAGAGGTTGCTGCAAAGGTCAAAGCGTGCCTTGACCAAGGCATAACGACTTTTGACCAAGCTGACATTTATGGCGGGTATATCGCCGAAGGTGTGTTTGGCCAGGCGTTAAAAGCTGATCCCGGTCTGCGTGGCCAGATGGAGATCGTAACCAAATGCGATATCGTTGCGCCGATCGGTAAGTATTCCGACAAGGCGGTGAAGTACTACGATACCTCGCGCGCGCATATCGAAGCGTCGGTCGATTGTTCATTGATGGAAATGGGCATCGATACGATTGACCTGTTGCTAGTCCACCGTCCGGATCCATTCGTGGACCATGTCGAAACGGGTGCTGCGTTGGACGGTTTGGTGGCCTCCGGCAAGGTGCTCAACATTGGCGTGTCAAATTTCCGGCCTTGGGATTGGAAGCTGCTGCAATCGGCGATGACCAATCGGCTGGCCACCAATCAGATTGAAATCAGCCTTGGGGAAGTCTCGCCATTCACCAATGGTGATCTGGCGTTCCACCAACGGCACGGGCAAAACGTTATGGCCTGGTCTCCGCTGGGTGGCGGTGCCCTGATGGCACCTGATAGCTCAATTGGCGCGGTTGCGGATGACATTGCATCCGAATTCGGCGTGGACCGCGCAGCTGTTGCGGTGGCGTTCCTGCTGGCGCATCCGGCAAAAATCCTGCCGGTGATGGGCACCAACAACCTCGCTCGCATTGCCACGTTTACAGATGCATTCAAAGTCCAGTTGGACCGTGAAAGCTGGTACCGTCTTTATGAGGCGGCTTTGGGCAACGAGGTCCCTTGATGGAGGCTTCGGCACCGACCAAACCTTTGGGCTTTGCCCCGGATGCCGAAAACACGCGGCTGTTGCGGGATGCGTTCGGACGTTTCGCAACCGGTGTCACCATTGTGACCACGCAATCTGCCGATGGTCCGGTTGGAATTACGGCAAACAGCTTTTCGTCGGTATCGCTCGACCCTGCATTGGTCTTGTGGTCCCCGGGCAAAGCATCTCGCCGGTTTCCCTATTTCGAAGCGGCAGAGCATTACGCCATCCATGTCTTGGCGGCCGATCAGGCGCATCTGTGTGAAAAATTTGCAAAAAATGCCTTTGCGCTGACCGAAATCCCCCATGACATCAGCGCCAACAATGTGCCACTGTTGTCGAACTGCCTTGCGCGATTTGAGTGTCGCAAGGTGGCGGCGCATGACGGCGGGGATCACGTGATCATCGTGGGACAAGTGTTGCAGGCCGAGTTGGGCGACGGAGACGCCTTGGCCTTTTTTGCCGGCAAGTACGGCCAATTCGCGCGGGATTAACCGCGTCGCGCACGCCCAAAAAAGGGTGGCGCACAACATAGGGAGGATCCGCATATGGGCGGATTGCTGGCGGTGCTTGCACCGATCAGTTTTGTGAACAGCACGGTGCTGGCTGTGGGACGCGCGATTGGCGTTGCAGCAGTGGCATTCATGGTGTTGGCCATTCTGATCCAGGTTTTCTTTCGGTACATTTTGAACAATGCCTTGCCTTGGCCCGATGAAGCGGCTCGGTTCTGCATGTTGTGGATGGCCGGTCTTATGGCGCCGACGGCGTTTCGGCGCGGTGGTTTCGTTGCCATCGACATGGTGCCTCGGATGTTGCCACCGGTCGTTGGCAATATCCTGACGCTGTTTTTGCTGGTAATCAGTCTGGGCGTTTTGGTTATGGCGGTCCAAATCGGTTATGGCGAAGTCACCGGCTTTGGTGGACGCTTTGCAACAGCATCGCTTTACGTGCCCACCTCTTTGGGGTTCGACGAATGGTACCGTGTGCCGCGCAGCTGGATGATGGCGTCGATGTTTGTGGGCGTTGTCTTGCTGACTTCCGTGAATATTGAACTGATCCTGAGAAACATCATTTCGCTCTTGGGTGGTGAAGATCGGATGCCGCCGATCCCCGAAGCGAATGTTGGGGGGGCCGAATAATGCTGATCTGGTTTCTACCCGTTTTCCTGATTTTCCTGCTGGTGGGTCTGCCGGTGTTTTTCGCGCTGGTCGCGTCCCCGGGCATCCTGTTGTGGCTCAACGGACAAGAGAGCGACATCACGCTGCTTTATCGCAACGTCTATAACGGGATGGACAGTTTCCCGTTGATGGCGATCCCATTCTTCATGCTGGCCGGTGAATTGATGAACCGCGGCGGCATCACGATCCGTCTGGTCGAGTTCAGCCAGGCGTTGATCGGGCACCTGCGTGGTGGTCTGGCGCAGGTTAATATTCTGTCCTCTATCCTCTTCGCCGGTCTTTCGGGATCGGCTGTTGCCGATACCTCGGCCTTGGGCTCAATGCTGATCCCGGCGATGGAAAAAGAAGGGTATTCCCGGAAATTCGCAGCTGCGATCACGGCGGCAAGCTCTGTGATCGGGCCGATCATCCCACCATCGGGCATCATGATCATCTACGCCTATGTCATGGGCGAAAGCGTTGCCGCGCTCTTCCTTGCGGGCATCGTGCCAGGGATCATGGTCGGTGTTGGTCTGATGGTCATGGTGCGCGTGATGGCGGACAAGTACGACCTGCCGGAAGCCAAGCGCGTTGTCTTGCAGCACGTGGAACTCGGCCCGTTGGAATACTGGTTCTCTTTTGTCCTGATCCGGCTGAACATCGGTCTGTTGCTGGCGCAATTCGTTCCGCTGGGCGAAGAGGCGACAAGCACCGCAAAATGGCTCGCCTTCGGCGGCGGGGTGTTGGTTGCACATGGGCTCGCCATGGCACTGCGTCGGATGGTCAGCAATGATTTTCGGATGGTCTGCAAACGGGCGGTGGTGCCACTGCAAACGCCGATCCTGATCTTGGGCGGCATCTTGGCCGGTGTATTCACACCGACCGAAGCCGCAGCTGTCGCGGTTGCCTATGCCCTAATCGTGGGTTTTGGCGTGCTGCGCACAATGCGGTGGAGCGATCTGCCAGAGGTTTTGACCCGCGCGGGCATCACCTCGGCAGTTGTTTTGCTGCTCGTTGGTGCGGCCATGGCCTTTAAAACCGTTGTCAGCCTCAGCCACGCGCCCGAACAGATGGCCGCCTTTGTTCTGACCTTGTCGGAAAATCCGCTGATCCTGCTCTTTCTGATCAACCTGCTGCTCTTTGTGGTGGGCATGTTCCTTGATGCGGGTCCGGCGATCATCATCCTTGGCCCGATCCTTGGTCCGATCTTTACTGAACTGGGTGTCGACTCGATCCATTTCGCGATCATCATGAGCGTCAACCTGACGGTTGGCCTTGCAACACCCCCAATGGGCCTTGTGTTATTCGTTGCTTCTGCGGTGTCCCGAGAACGGGTGGAAACCATCGCAAAAGCCATCCTGCCATTCCTGGCGGTGGAAATCATTGTGATCTTCCTGATCACCTATATCCCCGCCATTTCCATGACGATCCCGCGTTTGACCGGGTTCGCATACTAGATTGAGTCATAAAGGGAGGTTCCACCAATGCTCAAATCTGCCATCAAAACCTTGACCGTCGCGGCACTGCTTGCCGGGTCGGCCATGGCGGCATCAGCGCAAGAATATACCATTCGCGCCACGGCCAACTCGAACGAAAACGACGAAGACTATGACGGTCTGGTTGTGTTCAAAAACTATGTCGAGGCAGCGTCGAACGGCGCGATCGGTGTTGAGTTGTTCATCGGCACCCAGCTTTGCTCGAACGGTGCAGAGTGTCTGCAAGGTGTGGCTGAAGGCCAGATCGATGTCTACATCTCCACTTCGGGTGGTGCATCGGGCATCTTCCCTTACGTTCAGGTTCTCGACCTGCCATACCTGATGGCCGACGACCGGATCGCCGAGCATGTTCTGTCGGGTGATTTCACCCGCAAAATGCGTGACATGGCCCTGGAAGACAGCGGCAACACCATTCGCCTGATGACCGTGGGCAACACCGGTGGCTGGCGCAACTTTGCCAACACCAAACGTCGCGTGGCAGAGCCGGGCGACATGGAAGGCCTGAAAATCCGAACCGTGGTTGCCGACCTGCCGCAAGAGTTGGTGAAAGCACTGGGTGCGTCGCCGACCCCGATCCCGTGGCCAGAGCTCTTCACCTCGTTCCAGACCGGTGTCGTTGAAGGTTCGAAAAACGGTATCACCGACATCATGGGCATGAAGTTCCCAGATGCCGGTCTGCAATATGTCACTCTGGACGGCCATGCCTACATGGGCGCCCTGTGGTGGATGTCGAACGAAAAGTTCATGGCCATGCCAGAAGACATGCGCCGTTTGGTTGTGGACGGTTTCTATGCGCTGCAGCAGGCAACATTCGCCTCGCCAAAGCGTAAGTCCATCGCGGCTTATGAAGAGTTCGTTGCCGGTGGCGGTGACCTCTATGTCCCAACGCCTGAACAGAAAGCAGCCTTTGCCGAGGCCGCGACACCTGTTTACGACTGGTTCAAAACCAATGTTGCACGTGGTGATGAGGTCTTCACCGCCCTGACTGACGCGGTTGCCGAGGCGGAAGCCGACGTAAACGCAGCGCGCGACGCTGACCTGAACTAAGTCGCGGCGCTCTGCTATTCATCGTTGAAAAGGCCGCAGAAATGCGGCCTTTTCTCTGTGAGTTTGCCTTGCCAAGAGACCTTTGTCGCATGACCGCCCCATCGATCAACCTAAGCGGAGCCTGGACCGGCGTTTATGACTATGACGATCCGTCACGCGAACCCGTGGGGTTTACGGCCACGTTGACAGATATCGGCGGTGTCCTCTGGGGCGCGGTGTCGGAACGCAACAGCTTTGCATTGATCGAGGCCACCGAACTGGCGGCGTCTGTGTCCGGGATGCGGTCGCTGCGTGAAGTGACGTTCACCAAGGAATATCAAGGGGATGTTCCGGGGGGCGAGGAAACCATTTTCTATGTCGGACGCCTGACCGAAAACGGCAAACGGATCGAAGGCGAATGGCACATCAAAATACCGTTTCAAACCACCGGGCCCTTCGTCATGAACCGGCTGCCAACGGCAGAGGTAGATCAAAGCGTATCGGACGAAGCATCGGTCAGCCGATGAGGGGCATTGCAAAATCGGCCTGATACGTCAGACTTAGCGAAACGGATACATCCAAACCTTGTAGTCATCGACGAGAATATGCGCCTTTTCAATCTCTTCCGGGGTCATCTTTTTGACAACCTCTTCCAGCGAAATCGCCGCGTCGGGATCGCCGCCGATGGCGCTGAGCGTGTACCACATATAGGCGCGGACAAGGTCCGGTGCGGGCATGCCGCGGCCGACCTCATAGTACCAGCCGATGCCGGATTGCGCGCCGGGATGTCCTTTCAACGAACTGCGCAGGTACCATTCGAATGCCCGCTGGTCGTCCCGTTCGACGCCCAGACCCAGCGCATACATCACGCCAATCAGTTCTTCGGCATCCGCGTTGCCGGACCGGGCCGCCGGCCACAGCGCGTCATACGCCTCTTCGAACTTGCCTTCCTCCATCAGATCGCGCGCTGCTTCGATTTCGGCAAAGGCGGGCATGCACATAAGGGCAAGGGCAAAAATCGCGTGGCGCATGGGTTGGCTCTCGTGGCGTTGGTGGTTGGACCGGTCAGCGCGACGGAATTGCCCCCGCCGCTGACATCCGACGATTTCATGACCGTCGACCGGAAACAAGCGGAACTGGGTCATCTGCTGTTTTACGATGACATTCTGTCTGGCAATCAGAACATCAACTGTGGCACCTGCCATCATCCGGATTTCGGCACGGGCGACGGGTTGTCGCTGGGCATCGGTGAGGGGGGCGTCGGGCTTGGACCGGACCGCACGCCGGGTGTTGGCGAACAGGCAATCCGCAAGCGCATTCCGCGCAACGCACCGGGGCTATGGAACCTTGGGGCAAAAGATCTGAGCGTGATGTTCCACGACGGACGGCTCAGCATTTCGGACGATTACGAAAACGGGTTCAATTCACCCGCCGAGGAATGGTTGCCCGAAGGGTTTGACTCTCTGCTGGCCGCGCAGGCCATATTCCCTTTGGTGGCCCAGTTCGAAATGGCTGGAAATCCCAGCGAAAATGAAATCGCTGGCGCCGTGCACGACCGGATTGATGCGGCATGGCCCATTTTGGCCAAACGCGTGCGGGTGCAGCCGCACTATGGGCAGGCATTTGTCGGGGCGTTTGATCACATCAACACGCCAGAAGACGTGACGATCGTCGATGTCGCCAATGCACTGGCGGCGTTCATGATTGCGGAATGGACGAGCTTTGACAGCCCCTTTGACGCGCATCTTGGCGGTGACGAAACCGCGCTGTCGGATGCGCAAAAGCGTGGCATGAACCTGTTTTTTGGCAATGCAGGATGCTCTGAGTGTCATTCCGGCCCGTTGCTGTCAGATCAACGGTTCCATGCCTTGGGTCTGCCCGCATTTGGTCCGGGGCGCACGCGGCGCTTTGACCCTTATGCGCGCGACGTTGGGCATATGGGCGAAAGCGACGATCTGGCCGATGCCTACAGCTTTCGCACCCCGATGCTGCGCAACGTGGCGCTGACCGCACCCTATGGCCACAACGGGGCGTACCCGACGCTGGAAGGCATCGTGCGCCATCACCTTGATCCCCAAGGCATGCGTGCGTCGTGGAAACCGGAAACCGCGAATTTGCCAAAGGTTCCATGGCTCGAACCCATCGATTTCGTGATCCAGGCCGACCGGTTGGAAATGGCGCGTCAGGCGCAAAAAATCGACATTGAACCTTTGTCCCTCAAGGATGCAGAGATCGATGATCTGGTTGCATTCCTGCATGCGCTGACAGGATCAAAAAGCGTGAATGAACCGCCCTTTGGCGTGCCAGAGCATATGCAGAACTAATGGGGTCAGAGCCAGTCTGCGCGTTTTGACCCGACCGCTTCGGCGACGGATCCAAACCCGTCCCGCGCCAACAGGGCGTCGAGGCCCGTGGCCATCTCACGCGCCAGAGAAATACCGCCGAACACCATGGCCGTGTAGAATTGAACAACCGACGCGCCAGCGCATATTTTGGCATAGGCTTGATCCGCCGACGATATTCCGCCCACGCCGATCAATGGCAATTGGCCTTCGGTCAACTGGCTGAACCGCGCCAGCACCCGCGTGGATTTTTCAAACAGCGGTGCGCCCGACAATCCACCTGTCTGAGACTTATGTTGGCTTTGTAAACCGTCCCGGTCCAACGTAGTGTTTGTTGTGATGACCCCGACAATCCGGCTGCTGAGTGCCACATCAGCGATATCGGCAAGCTCTGCATCCGACAAATCGGGGGCGATTTTCAGAAAGATCGGAATGTGCCGATCCAAAGCGCCGCGCACGTCCATGACGCCTGCCAAGAGCGCGCTCAAAGCGGCCTTGCCTTGCAAATCCCGCAGCTTTTCGGTGTTGGGAGAGCTGACATTGACGGTCGCGAAATCCAGATGCGGGCCGCATGTCTCCAACACAGACGCAAAATCTTCGGCCTTGTTCTCGCTGTCCTTGTTCGCGCCAAGGTTCAGGCCGATCACGGCGTCGGTCGGCCTTTGCGCCAAGCGTGCCGCGATGACATCCATGCCGTCATTGTTGAACCCGAACCGGTTGATCGCCGCCGCATCCTCGGTCAGGCGAAACAAGCGTGGTCGGGGGTTGCCGGGCTGCGGACGCGGGGTCGCAGCGCCCACCTCCAAAAAGCCAAATCCAACCCGGGACAAGGCGTGCAGGCTTTCGGCGTTTTTGTCGAATCCCGCGGCCAGCCCAACCGGATTGGGCAGTGTCAGACCGGCAATCCGCGTGCGCAACCGATCCGATGTAACCGGACCGGGGGAGGGCACCAAGCCGGCATTCAATGCCTTGATCGCCAAGCCATGCGCCGTTTCCGGATCGAATTGTCGCAGCGCCATCAGGCCAAGACTTTCCACTGTGCTTGGCATTAGGTCATCTCTGCCGGAAAAACGTGCATTCCGTCTTTTAATGGCAAAGGTTTCGACCAAACCACATCCGGCAGTCGCAGCGGTGCATAGAGATGCGGGAACAATGCGTCGCCACGCGAGACTTCCCATTTCAGGGCATTGCCTAACGCGTCCGCTTCCAAAGCCAAAAGGTGCAAACCGTCTATATTTGCAAAGTGTTTGGCGGCTGTTTCGGCGGCTTGTTGCGCCGTAGAAAAGTGAACAAATCCATCTGAGACATCGATGGGCGCACCGGCTGTTTCGCCTTGCGCCTGCAACGCATCCCATTCGTTTTGACGCAGAATTTTATAGATCAACATGGCCTTGGGATGCCTTTGGCGGTCGGGATGGTCAAGCCGAATTTTATGTCATACCTTCGTTGAATAGGACCAATAATGAGTCCCGGCAAGACCACGACGCCTAGTCAAAAGGGCGCGTCGAAACTGACTGTGAGGAAAAACAGATGATCACATGCATGATGACCAGCGCAGCTGCGCTGACTTTGGTGGCAGGGGCGGCACAAGCCGACTTTACCCTGCATATCCTGCACACCAACGATATTCACAGCCGGGTTGAGTCAATCAACAAGTACGACTCGACATGCGATGCCGAAAGCGAAACCGAAGGCAAATGCTTTGGCGGCATGGCCCGGATCAAAACTGCCATCGACGCCAAGCGCGCGGAACTGGCGGGCGAAAACGTGCTGGTTCTGGATGCCGGTGACCCGTTCCAAGGTTCGCTGTTCTACACCACATACAAAGGTGCTGCAGAAGCAGAGTTCATGGAAGCGATCGGATATGACGCCATGGCGGTCGGCAACCATGAATTTGACGATGGCCCCAAGGGTCTGGCCGATTTCGTCGATGCCGTGTCGTTCCCTGTCGTTTCAGGCAACCTTGACCTAAGCGGTGAGGCGTTGCTGGCCGGCAAGGTGGAAAACCACCTCGTTCTTGAGGTGAACGGCGAAAAGATCGGGATCGTGTCGGCCTTGGCGACAGATACCGTGGATACGTCCAGCCCCGGCGACAACGTCGTCTTCCAAGATGAGATTGAAGCGCTGAGCGCGGATGCCGCCGCTTTGGATGCCGAAGGCGTCAACAAGATTATCGCGCTGAACCATGTCGGCCTGCCGAAAGACTTGGAAATTGCCGCAGCCGTTCCAGCGCTGGACGTTGTTCTTGGCGGTCACAGCCATTCCTTGATGCTCAACGGCGATGATGGCACCCCAAGCTATCCTGAGATGGTTGATGGCACGCCGGTCGCGCAGGCCTATGCCTATTCCAAATACATTGGCCATCTGGTTGTCACCTTTGACGATGCGGGCAATGTGACGGCGGTTTCGGGTGATCCGATCCTGCTGGACGCGTCGGTTACACCGGATGAAGCCATGCTGGCCCGGATCGCCGAAATGGGCGCGCCAATTGAGGAAATGAAGCAACGTGTTGTGGCGGAAGCTGCGGATGCGATTGAAGGGGACCGTTCGGTCTGTCGCGTGATGGAATGTGCCATGGGCAACCTTGTGGCTGACGCGATGCTGGATCGCGTGGCCGACCAAGGTATCGAGATTGCCATCCAAAACGGCGGCGGTCTGCGTGCCTCGATCGATTCAGGCGAAGTGACCATGGGCGAAGTGCTGACAGTCCTGCCGTTCCAGAACACCTTGTCAACCTTCCAAGTCACGGGTGCCACCATGGTTGCCGCGCTGGAAAACGGCGTGAGCCAAATGGAAGAAGTGAAAGGCCGTTTCCCGCAAGTGGCGGGTATGAGCTATACAGTTGATCCGTCCGCCGAAGTTGGGTCGCGGATTTCCGACGTCATGGTCGGCGGTGCGCCGATTGACCTCGAAAAAGTCTATGGCGTTGTGTCCAACAACTATGTGCGTGGTGGTGGTGACGGCTACAAAATGTTCGTCGATGCCGTGAACGCCTATGACTACGGTCCTGATCTGGCGGATGTGACGGCAGAATTCCTGGCCAAGGTAGGCCCGTACAAGCCTTACACAGACGGTCGTATCACCGTTAAGTAAAGCAGGTATAAACCGGTTAGCAGCGGCGCGTCCTTTGGGCGCGCCGTTTGCGTTTGAGGGGTTTATGCCGCCGGATGCAACCGATCTGCGATATCGCGAATGCGGGCGCCAAAGAGCTGCGCTGTCTCGCAATCGCCCGGTGTGATCAGTTCCGATCTGTCTCGGGAAGAGCTGGCCATCAGGCCCAGCCAACTGCCATCACGGTTGATACCGGGCTGGTCAGGGTTCACAGGTGCGCCTAGCGACGTCTGACCGACCCAAATCATGCCCATTTGTGCCGCATAGATCGAGATGCGTTGCAGGGCGATCAGTTTGTCACCGGACCCGTGGGTTGCCACGGTAAACCCAGCCGCGATTTTGTCGCGCCATGTCAGAGCCGGCCATCGGTCTGCCGCACCTTCCAGAAACAGGTCAAACTGGGCTGCGGTGGACCCCATATAGGTGGGCGACCCAAAGACGATTGCGGCCGCTGCATCCAAGGCTGCCCAATCCGCATCGGTGATCTGTGAAACGTCAATCAACCGGGCAGATTCCGCACCAACCCCAATCTGTTCGGCAAGCTTTGCCGTGTGGCCCGACCCGGAAAAATACGGGATGCAAATTCGATCGCTCATGCGCGGAGATTTTGTTCGAATGCCGCAAAGGTCAAGCGCGACTTGCCAATTCCTGATGCGGCGGTACGGTTCGTGTCATGTGCGGACGTTTTGCCATCACCTTGCCAACCGACGCCATGGCGCAGCTTTTTGCGGCGTCGCCGTCCAACACCTCGCCCAACGTGCCGAACTACAACGTTTGTCCGACTAATGCCGTGCATGTCGTTCGGACGGATGACACGGGCCGGCGCCTGATGCCAATGCGCTGGGGGTTCTTGCCGCATTGGTACAAGGCGGAAAATGACGGTCCTCTGCTGATCAATGCGCGTGCCGAAACGTTGGCCGAAAAACCGGCTTTCCGCGCAGCCTGTCGGGCTCGGCGCTGTTTGATCCTCGCCACCGGGTTTTATGAATGGACCAAAACGACCGACGGCCAACGACTGCCCTGGTATATCTCCCGCACCGATGCCGCCCCGATTGCCTTTGCCGGGGTCTGGCAAGACTGGGGAAAAGACGACCCATTTCCGACCTGCGCCATTGTCACAACCGGGGCCAATGAAGGCCTTAAGGCCATCCATCACCGCATGCCTCTGATTTTGGAAGAGGCGGATTGGTCTCTGTGGCTAGGCGAAGCGGGCAAAGGCGCTACACGCCTGATGACACCCGGGCAAGAGGGGCTATTGCACTATTACCGCGTGTCACCAGAGGTGAATTCCAATCGCGCCAGCGGGCCCCACCTGATCGAAGAACTGGCAGGTTAATCAGATGGCGCGGGGCGTGGCGTCGGCCTGATCAATTCCGAGGAACAGCTGTGCATAACGGATTGTTGCATTCGCATGCTCGCGCATCATCGCCTCAGCGCGCTGGGCGTCCCCGGACAGGATAGCGTCCAACACGATGACATGTTGGGAATGCCCAACGGTCATCCGGATGCGTTCCCGTTCAATATTGTCCCGATCAAAGGCAAAGGTGCCCAAGGTGAGCATCGGCAGCATCTTGATCCGTTCAAAGCTCATGCCGATGAACTGATTACCGCATTCATTCATGATGGTCTCATGAAACAGGATGTTGGCATCCTCGTACACTTCAACGTCATGGTCGGTCAGCCGCGGGCGGTTCACGATGCCTTCGGTCATGGCAATCGATCGGCGCAGGGCCCGTTCGACATCCGCCTCCACAGCCTTCTTGGACATCTCTGCAGCAGCCAGCCCTTCGAGCGCACCGCGGACCCGGATGGCCTGTTCGATGTCATCGATTTTGATTTCGCGGACGGTGTAGCCACGTCCTTCGCGTTTTTCGAGAAGGCCTTCCATCTCTAACGTGTTGAGGGCAACGCGCACCGGCGTGCGCGACATGCCCAACAATTCGGATGAGCTTGCCTCGGAAACGCGTTCGCCCGCCGCAATCGATCCGTCCAGAATCTTGCGACGCAGAACTGATACAGCACGTTGTTCTGCTCCGGCCATGGGACCTCCTTTTGCGAAGTGTACGCGGAACACTGTTTTGGGTGCAATTGACAATAATGAATACATTATAGGCCCAAAATCGGCTAGATGTAAAAATTATCGACAAAAATGTATCCAATAATGTACAAAGCCGTCGAGGACGCCGAATCAAATGCACCCGTTTGCGACGATCGGCATAGGGATTTGAAATGCGCGTTGCGTGGAGGAGACGATCATGAACAACATGGATCAGGTCATTACGACGGATATTTTCATCGATGGGGAACAGCGTCCGGCGTCCGATGGTGCCACATACGACCTGTACAATCCCGCGCGCCCGACCGAACTGGTAGGCCATGCCGCTGCCGCCACGCGCGAAGACGTCGACACCGCCGTGCGCGCCGCGCATGCCGCATTCCCGGCCTGGGCTGAACTTGGTTTCGAAGAGCGCGCCAAAATGCTGCGCGAGGTGGCCGCGGCGCTGACCGCAGATGAAGAAGACGTGAAATACCGCTCGCGTCTCTTTACCCGAGAGCATGGTAAGATCGCCCGCGAAACGATGTTGGAAATGTCTCGCCTCGGCGACCGCTTTATGCAGGCCGCCGGATATGGCGAGCGAATGGCGATTGAAGAGAAGATGGGGCCGGCTCCGGTTGGTCCGCAGTTTGATACGGTTATTTTCCGTCAGCCGCGCGGGGTTGCCGCGCTGATCGTGCCTTGGAACTGGCCGCTGTCCATTCTGGGCGCGAAACTGCCGCAGGCGCTGGTCACCGGCAATACGGTTGTGGTGAAACCGGCTGAAAACTCTGCCATGGCACCGGTTCTGACCTTACAGATCATTGCAAAAATGCTGCCGCCGGGTGTGGTGAACGTGATCACCGGATCATCCAAGGAAATTGGCGATACGCTGACCGGCCACCCGTTGGTGCGCAAGGTGAACTTCACCGGCTCGGTTCCGGTAGGTCGCCACGTCATGAAGGTCGCCGCCGAAAACATTACGCCCGTGACGCTGGAACTGGGTGGCAACGACGCCGCGCTGATCATGGAAGATGTCGAGTTGAACGAAGAAGTGTTCAACAAGATGTACTGGGGCGCGTTCGGCTCTTCGGGTCAGATCTGTATGGCGTTGAAACGCATGTATGTGCATGAAAGCCGCTATGACGAAGTGGTCGATGGGTTCACCGCCGCATGCGAACGCGCGGTTGTTGGTGATGGCCTGATCCCGGAAACCACAATGGGTCCGGTCAACAACGCAAAACAGCTCAAAGTCGTCACGGATATGATCGCCGAAGCACGCGCCAAGGGCGCGGATGTCAAGGAATGCGGGCAGGTGCCGGATGAAGAATTGTACAACGGCGGCGGCTATTTCCAGAAACCTGCGCTGGTCTATGACGCGGATCCTTCCCTGTCGGTCGTTCGCGAAGAACAATTCGGACCGACCTTGCCGATCATGAAGTTTAAGACGGATGAACAAGCCATCGCGATGGCCAATGACAGCGAATTTGGTCTGTGTTCCTCGGTTTGGACGCCCGATGCAGAGCGCGCCATGCGGATGGCCCGCAAACTGGAAGCCGGGTACACCTATCTGAACGGGCACGGGCCCATGGCCCAGGATGGGCGCGGTCCGTTTGGCGGTTTCAAATTGTCCGGTATCGGTCGCAACCTCGGCTATGGCGGCGCGCTGGCTTTTGCCGAGCCGCATTCGGTGTCGGGTCCCGCAGGCTTTCTGGTCAAAGACTGAAACGACGATAACCCGGTGTCCGTGATGCCGGGTTCCGCCGAAAGGGGGCTTTGAATGCCTGTGCCATTTGTCGACTTGCGATCCCCACGGTTTGCCGAGGACAAGTTCGGCAATATCGAGGAATTGCGCGCGCAGAACTATTACGGTCGCGTTGACGGCGGCTACGTCTTTTTCAATCAGGCAGAGGCGGTTCACGTCCTGCGGTGCGAAGATTTCCGGTTCGATTTCTTTCAGATCGACAAAGAGCAAAGCCCGTATTTGGCCGCCAGCATCGAACATGAGCTGTTGAACATGCACGGCGCGCCGCATGCGCGCTTGCAAAAGATCGTGCTCAAGGCGTTGCGCGACCAGATCATCGATACGCTGCGCGGTCGCATTCGTGAGATCGTGAATGACCTGATCGACGCGTTGCCGAATGACGGCGATATCGAATTCACCGCGGCCTTTTCGGATCCCTTTCCGGCCCGTGTTCTGGGGCCGATGTTTGGCATTCCCTACGATCAGGTCGAGGGGTTTGATGAATGGATCCGCATCGGCGGGCGCAAAGTTGACGCGCTGCAATCGGGGGATGGGATCGAAGCGGTCGAGCAGGCCAATCGCAACATGCACACCTATCTGCGGGCCATGCTGGCCGAACGCCGGGACGCGCTTGGCTCGGACATATTCAGCGAATTGATCGCAGCAGAGATTGACGGGGACCGGCTGAGCGAAACCGAGCTGGTCAGCCTGGCAGGTGAGTTGGCGTCCGCCGGGGTCGACACCACGCGCGCACAATTGCCTCTGATCGTTTATGCGCTGCTCAAACACCCCGAACAGATGGCCGCCTTGCGCGCCGATCCCAGCCTGTCGATACGCGCAGTGGACGAGGCGATGCGGATTTCGCCTTTGCCATGGGCGCTGCCACATCGCGCCACGCATGACAGCACATGGAAAGACATTTCTTTCAAAGAAGGTGATCTGGCGATGGTCCTGATCCCTGCGGTGAACCGGGATCCGTCTGTTTATGAGCGCCCGAACGACTTTGACATCACGCGCCCGCGCCAGCGCAATTACAGCTTTGGATATGGTATGCATTCCTGCCCGGGCTCGCAACTGGCGCGTATGGAAATGTCTCTGGCGCTTGAAGGATTGTTGGGCCGCCTCGACGAGATCCAACTGATCGAAGAACCCAAGAGAGACCCCGTTCAAAAGGGTGAGGCCCCAATAGAAATGCGGTTGCGCATTCGAAAACGCACATGACCTGCGGCGCCGTTTCGGAACGGTGCTGAAAAACACAGACAGATGCTCGGCTGAGTGAGGAGACCAGAGATGGCCAAGATTGGTGAGAATATTATTGCGGACAGCGGCCTTGTGCCGTTCTTCAAACTGTCAAACGCCGATGAGGTCAGCATCGATGCGCCTGACAATCGTAAGGGCGATGCCTTGCGCACTTGGGTGCGCTCGCTCAGCGGTTTTCAGAAAGAAGCGTTGATCCGGTCGGCCAAAACCGGCGACACGTGGCGTTTGGTGAGCGACGAGGGGCCCTATCTGAACGGTCACGACGCAGCGCCTTGCCCGTTGGCGTTTCTGTCGACCGGCATGGTGGCCAGCTTTATGAACGAAATCCTGGCGCTGGCGAAAATTCAGGGCGTCGAGATCCGCAAACTGAAGCTGATCCAGGACAACTATTACACCATGAAGGGTTCGATGCCGAAGCGGACCATGGTGGGTGGAGCAGAGAATATCGACCTGCAAGTTGAAATTGATTGCGATCTTGATGACGCCAAGCTCAACGAATTCCTGATCAACGCGACCTACGCATCCCCGCTGAACGGCTTGATGCGCGGCCAGTTGGAAAGCCTGTTCAAGCTGGGCAAGAACGGGACAGAGTTGCCGACGGCGAAAGTGGCCGAGTTGGATGGAACCCTGTTCCCCGACCCCGGCAACCATTTTGCCAAGTCGGTTCCGCAAGCCGCAGAACTGACCCTGATGGAACCGGTGGGCCCGACCCCAAAGAAAGACGTCGTGCTGGTCACAACCGCGGGCGGCTCGTCGCTGGCCGATGAACAGGATCGTCGCTTGAATATCGGTGCAGTAGCGGTTTTGCGTGAGGATGGCATCAAGGACATCCAGCAGATGCAGTATTCTCCCTATGGCACATCCTTCCGCTTTCTCAGTTCCGAAGACGGTCGCGCACCGGATGCCAACACGTTGATCAGTGCTGGGATCGGGTTCTGCTTCATGACCCAGTTTGGCCGCTTTGTCTCGATGCTGAAACTGGACTTGCCGGATTACCGCATCGTTCAGGATACGCATTTCTCGCTGGGTGGCGCGTCTGGTGGCACCGGCAAGGCTGGTGAGGCCGATCCGATTGAAACACATGTCTATCTCGAAACCGGTGAGAGCGATGAAACCGCGCAAGAAATGCTCGATATTTTAGAGCAGAACTGCTTCTTGCACGCGTTCTGCCGCACCGATCTGAAAACCAAGCTCAAAGTGGTGAGGGTCTGATCTATGAAGACTGCGAAGACACAAGTTGCGATTATCGGCGGGGGCCCGTCGGGTTTGTTTCTCAGCCATATTCTGGACAGCTATGGCATCGATAATGTCGTGCTTGAGCGTCACACAAAGGAATATGTCCTGGGGCGCATCCGGGCGGATGTGTTGGAACATGGATCGGCACAAATGCTGATCGAACATGGCCTTGGCGACCGGATGCAGAAAGAAGGCAAGGCCAAGGATGGCACGCTGATCGTCTGGGAAGACAAGGACGACTACTTCATCGATGTGAAGAAGTGGACCGGCAAGAACATGTGGGCCTGGGGCCAGACTTATATCACCGAAGATCTCTATGCCGCGCGGGAACGGGATGGGGCAAATGTGGTGAACGAAGCCAAGGATGTCGCGCTGCATGACATCACGGGCACGCCCTATGTCACCTATACCAAGGATGGCGTCGAGCATCGTTTGGATTGCGAATTCATCTGCGGATGTGACGGATATCACGGTCCGTCGCGCCAAGCGATGCCTGCAGAAGTTCGCAAGGAATTTGAGCGGGTCTATCCATTTGGCTGGCTTGGGATCATGGTGGAAAAACCGCCGCTCAAGGATTTCATTTACGCCTATCACTCCGATGGCATGGCCATGGCTGCGCAACGCAACCCGATGCTCAGCCGGTATTACGTCCAGGCCCCGACAGCTGACAAACCCGAAGACTGGTCTGATGACCGGTTCTGGGAAACGTTGCTGCACCGCTTCCCCGATGATCTGGCCAGCCAGATCGAAACCGGCCCGTCGATCGAAAAATCAATGGCACCGTTGCGCAGCTTTGTGTCTGAACCTTTGCGGTGGGGGAAACTGTTCCTTGCTGGCGATGCGGGCCATATCGTGCCGCCGACCGGTGCCAAGGGGCTGAACCTGGCCTTTTCGGATGTCTATTACCTGAGCCGGGCGTTGCGCGTGCACTATCAGGAAAAATCCGATCACTATCTCGACACTTATTCGGAAATGGCTTTGCGCCGGATCTGGTCTGCGGAAAATATCAGTTGGCGCCTGACCAAGCTGTTGCATACCTTCCCGGACGAAGATCCGTTCGACACAAAGATCCGCGCCAATGACTATGACGTGCTGCTCAGCTCAGAGCCTGCACAGCACGCTTTGGCACATGAATACATCGGACTTCCGTTCGAAAGCTAACCCAAAGGCGGTTGCAGCCCTCTGCAACCGCGCATGTCCGAAGGAGGAACCCACCGATGCATGTCGCCCTGACAGGAGGCTCAACCGGGATTGGCGCGGCCACAGCGGCCAAGCTGAAATCCCAAGGTGCAACAATCACTGCATTTGATATCTCAGAGCCGACCGAAAACGTCGACCGTTGGATCAAAGTGGATATGAGCGACCCTGCCTCAATCCAGGCCGCGATTGACGCCGCCGCTGGCCCATTTGATGCGTTGATCAATAATGCCGGTCTGCCGCCGCGCGAAGGATTAGAGGCCGTGATCCTGAAGGTGAATTTCGTCGGCATGCGCATGTTCCTGGACGGGATGCTGGACCAGCTGAAACCGGGTTCTGCCATCGTGAACACGGCGTCGCGGGCCGGGGCGCAGTGGATGCAGAACATCGCCGAGGTCAAAGAGCTTATGGCGCTGGGATCACATGACGATGTGGACGCCTTCGTCACCAGCAAGTCGATGGATCATATGCGAGCTTACAACCTGTCCAAAGAGGCAGTCATCGTGCTGAACTTGGCGATGACCGAGGCTTTGATCGCACGGAACCTTCGGATGAATTCCGTCTGCCCGGCTGCGGTGGCAACAGGTATCCTTGACGATTTTACATCGGCATTTGGGCCGCGTGTTGCAAAGAACATCGAACGTGCCGGTCGCCCGGGAACCCCCGAGGAAGTGGCCGACATCATTTGTTTTCTGGCCGGGCCAGATAGTGCCTGGCTGATGGGTATCGATATCACAATCGATGGCGGCATGTCGGCGATGGCGATGTCAGATATGCTGTTGGCCGGCGAATGAGCCGGTCCGAAATGGGGTTTTGGGCCATTGCCCTAGACCGGTCCGTCTGTCGACGGGCTGGTCGGATCGCTTTGATTGTTGGATCAGTTCTGGCCGTTATCAATCACGGGGATAAGCTGATCTCTTTCAACATGACGGCTGCGGATTGGTTGAAGGTTTTATTGACCTTCGGCGTTCCCTATTGCGTGTCGACCTATTCCTCGGTTCTTGCGGTGCGCGAACGCGCGCAAACCTTGCCTGATCAAAACACCTGAGGGTCCACTTGGGCGATATTGCGGTTGATGCGATCCGCAGTTTTGCGCAGGTCTTCTAGATGCCGTTCGGCAAACTCCGGAACTTTCGCAAACACCCGCAAGAAAAGGATCGAGCAGGCGCCGATTGGAACACCGTTGCGGTGCAAGGGCAGGGCGATAGCACTCAATTGATCATCTAAGACCGTCTCACCCAAGTATTGGGCAAGCCGAAATCCATAGCCTTTCTTGCGGATAGCTTCGAGCTTTGGCATGAAACTGTCATAGGTCATGCCAAACCGCGCCAGACCCCATTTCGCGTCACCCGCCGTAAGCCGATCCAACTCTGCGATCTCGCTGTCTTGCATCGCTGTCAAACAGGCGACACCCGAAGCTGATCCAAAGTGGTTCAGCCGACGATTGATAACGCCGCGATACAGGGTGAATGGACTGACCGAGCGGGTGCTTTCCACGATCCGCATCGTTGACCCGTCGCGCATGTGGATATCCGAGGGCCAACCAATGTCGTTGGTCAGTTGCAGCGTTTCAGGCAAAGCGATGTCGGCCAGAACAGACATATGCGGCGGCAGCCCGCTTTTGGGTTGCCCGGGGAACGTCACCGTCGACCGGTACCGGTCATCGGCCAGTGATTTCCGTACAATCCGCCGCTCCATCAATGTTGCCAGCAGGCGGCGCAAGGTTGATTTGGGCAACTCTGTGCTGCGATGCAATTCTGCGAGGGTCATTCCGCCTTCGCGTCCCAAAGCTTCGAGGACCATAATGCCACGGTCAAGCGATCTGTTCTGAGCAACCATACGGCTACCGTGCCATTCTGCGGCACGATCGACAAGGGTGTTTTGCGCAGCGCGGGATTCCGCATACCTTCGCTCCAAAGTGGGAGGAATTGCCATGGCAGGCTTGGACAAAGCTGTCACATTGATCAGCAATGTGTTGATGGCCGCATTGGCTTTGTTGGCCGTGTACACCGCAGGGTTCGGCGTTTTTGACAACGTTTGGTACTCTGGTCTGACCGTGGCGTTGGGGATGACCGTCATCCTTCTGACCACGGCCGAGGGCATCTGGCGATTGGTTCATATCGGGATCGCGGCGGTGTTCCTCTGGGTGTCGTGGATTTGGCTCGGCGTTATGCTGGAGCAGGAAGAGTTCTTCATCGATATCTCCCAAAACCAATTGATCTTGGGCTGGGTGGCTTTTGCCCTCATTGGTTACGTGACTTGGCGCAGCTTTGGTCTGCCAATGCTGCTGGTCTACGCGTTTCTTGCGCTATACGTCGTTCTGATCGCCGGCGAGGATTGGGGACGGGTCTCGGAAAACCTGTGGTACTCCACCGATGGTGTGTACGGCCGACCGGTTGAGGTTGTCGGCCGCATTGTTCTGGTTTTCATTGCGTTTGGGGCTGTGTTGCAAGCATCCGGGGCAGGGGCGATCCTGTTGAAACTTGCCTTTGCGGCAACCGCGCGGTTCACCGGCGGACCGGCGCACGCATCTATTGTTGGATCGGCTCTTTTTGGCACCATGTCGGGTGCTGCCGTGGCCAACGTTGTGTCCACCGGTATCTTTACCATTCCGATCATCAAACGGGCAGGGTTCAAACCAAAATTCGCAGGCGCGGTTGAGGCTGCGGCCAGTACGGGTGGTCAAATCATGCCGCCGGTGATGGGCGTTGTTGCCTTCCTTATGGCGGATGTGACCGGCATCCCCTATCTGCAGATCGTTGTGGCGGCCACCTTGCCTGCGGTCTTCTATTACGCGTCGCTTTTCACGGTTGTTTTGGTCGAGGCAAAGCGTGTTGGCCTGACGGCGGATACGGCCGAAAAGCCTGATCCGGTAACGGGCAAGGATTGGTTGCAAAGCCTTGCTTTCTTCATCCCGCTGATCGTGATCATCGTCCTTTTGGTATCAGGCCGGACCGCGCAATATGCGGGTTTTTACGCCCTGTGCACAGCAACCGTGTTGTGCCTCGTCCTGTTCCCTGAATTCCGCAAGCCCAAGGCATGGTGGCAGGCTGCGTTGGACGCGGGCAAAACGGCCGCAACGCTGATGGTAATCGTGGCGGCCATTGGTTTTGTCATCGGTGTGATCAACATGACGGGTGTGGGGCTGAAATTTGCCCAAGGCATCCTGTCTGTGTCTGGTTCCAGCCTGATGTTCAGCCTGATCTTGGTTATGTTGGGCTGCTTGGTCATGGGCATGGGCGTGCCATCCGCGCCGGCCTACCTGATCGTGGCATTGGTGATGGGTCCTGCGCTGGAACAGCTGGGACTGCCGACAATCGCGGCGCATTTGTTCATGCTCTATTTCGGGGTCTTGTCGGTGGTGACACCGCCCGTGGCGCTCGCCGCGTTTGCGGCTGCGCCGATTGCGGGCGCGCGACCGATGGAAACCGGGTGGGAAGCCATGCGCCTCTCAATCGCAGGGTTTATTATTCCGTTCGTCTTTGTGTTCCACACTGACGTTCTGTTGATCGAAGGCTTCACAATTGGCGGATTGGCATGGGCCATCGGTGCCTTTGCCATCGCCACTTGGATGTTCGCAACCGGGCTCAGCCGTTTCGAAGTCCGCAACATGGCCATTTGGGAATGGCCGTTGCGGATTGGCGCAGGGGTTCTGGTGCTCGTTCCAACCGTTTCGATTTCCGCGATTGGCGCCGTATTGGCCGTCGCACTTATCGCCATGCACCGCATGATGCCGGGGCATGGCACAACTCAAGACGCTTAATTTCCAAGGGAGGAAAACGACCGAATGAAACAGTTTACTCAATTCATTGCAGCAGGTGCTCTGGCTCTGGCCGGCGGCGCTGCGGCGGCGGATGACGTCAAGATGGCCACCATCGCGCCAGGCACATCGGCCTACCTGACCATGTCCACGATGGCTACCATTGTGAACGGCGCACAGGACACGCATGAGATCACCGTGGATGCCACGGGCGCTGCGACCAAACACATCGTCGATATGGCTGACGGCAAGCTCGACATGGTCATGACCTCGCCGGTTGTGTTCTCGCTGATGAAGAACCAAAAGGCGATGTACCAAAAGCTGTCGCGCGCGCCGGAGCTGTCCAATAACGTGAACCTGATGTTCTGGTTCCCATATGGCGGCTATCACGTGATCACCTATGCCGATGACGGGATCGAGACGCTGGAAGATCTGCGCGGCAAAAAGGTCTTTTTGGGCCCTCCGGGCGGCGGCGCATGGAACACATCACGCCAGTGGATCGAAGCGCAAACCGGCATGAAACCGGGCGAAGACTTTGAGAACTTCAAAGGTTCTTGGTCGTCGGCATTCCAAGCCTTCCAGGACCGCCAGGTTGATGCCTATATCAACGGTGGTATCGCCCCATTCCCGCAGGTCGAACAGTTGGCCGCAACGTCCAAGCTTCGTCTTTTGGGACCTGACAAGGCGACCTTTGAGGCGCAAAGCGATGCGCAAAAGCAACCGACTGCTCTGCCGGGCCGTACCGTCGAAGTGATCCCTGCCGGGGTCTATGGCGACAGCGTGGTCAACGACTATGACGTCTATACAATCGGTGCGGTTGTCGGCGTTGTCGTCCGCGCAGATATGAGCGCCGATACGGTTTATTACATCACCAAAACCTTCTGGGAAGGCGTGGAAGAGATGCGTCCGAACGCACCGTGGTTGGAGCAAATCCAACTGCAGTATGCCGTTCAGGAAGGCGGCGTGCCGCTGCACCCGGGCGCACAGCGCTACTATGAAGAGATTGGTCTGGACATCCCGTCCGGCTCTTTGGCTCTGTCCAACTGATCTAGCACAAAATGGCCCCGGCATCGGTCGGGGCCATCTTCCAAAACCAAAGGGAACGTCATGGCGGGCAAGAAAAACATCCTCTTCATCATGTTTGATCAGCTGCGCTTTGACTATCTGAGCTGCGCGGGACACCCGCATCTGCACACCCCTCACATCGACAGCATCGCGGAAAAAGGCGTCCGGTTTACGCGCGCCTATGTGCAGTCCCCCATTTGCGGTGCCTCGCGGATGAGCACCTATACCGGGCGCTACAGCTCTAGCCATGGCGCGCAATGGAACGGCTTTCCTTTGCGAGTCGGCGAACACACGATGGGCGATCATCTGCGCAAGCTCGGCATGGGATGCTGGTTAGTGGGTAAAACTCATATGAAAGCCGACGCTGAAGGCATGGCGCGGCTTGGCCTGTCGCCCGACACCATGATCGGAGCGCGTCAGTCGGAATGCGGTTTCGACGTGTGGGTGCGCGATGACGGGCTGTGGGGACAGGGGCCAGACGGGTTCTATGATGAGCGCCGCAGCCCTTATAACGAATACCTGAAATCCAAAGGCTATGGCGGCGAAAACCCGTGGCATGATTTTGCCAATTCGGGCGAAAGCGATGGGGATGTTGCATCCGGCTGGTTCATGGCCAACGCGGACAAACCCGCAAACATCGCGGAAGAAGACAGCGAGACGCCCTGGCTGACCACCGAAGCAATCAAGTTCATCGAGCAGGCCGAAGGCCCGTGGTGCGCCCATGTCAGCTATATCAAGCCGCATTGGCCCTATGTCGTGCCGGCGCCCTATCATGACATGTTCGGGCACAATCACGTGCCTGCCGCCAACCGGTCTGAGGCGGAAAAAGATGATCCGCATCCCGTATTCGAAGCCTATATGAACAATGTCATCGGACAGGCGTTTTCCCGCGAAGATGTACGGGAAAAGGTCATCCCGATCTACATGGGGCTGATCAAGCAATGCGACGACCAGATGGGCCGTCTCTTTGCCTATCTCGAAGAGTCTGGTCGCATGGAAGACACGATGATCGTGATCACGTCCGACCATGGCGATTACCTTGGCGATCACTGGATGGGCGAAAAGGACCTGTTCCACGAGTGTTCCGTGAAGGTGCCGCTGATCATCTATGATCCGTCGCCCGAAGCGGACGCAACACGCGGCACGGTTTGTGATGAGCTGGTCGAACAGATCGACCTCGCGCCGACTTTCGTTGACTACGCCGGCGGCGAGGTCCCCGATCATATCCTCGAAGGCAAATCGCTGATGCCATTCCTGCACGGCACGCCGCCCGAGATGTGGCGCGCCTATGCGATCAGTGAGTTCGACTATTCCCCAACGCCAATGGCGGCAAAGCTTGGCCTTGCGCCGCGCGATGCCCGGCTCTTTATGGTGGCGGACAAGCGGTGGAAATTCATGCATGCCGAGGGCGGGTTTCGTCCAATGCTGTTCGACATGGAAAACGACCCGGATGAGTTGACGGATCTGGGCGACAGCCCCGATCACGCAGACATCATCGACCTGATGTATGACCGTCTTGGTCAGTGGGGCAGGCGTCTGGCACAGCGCGTCACGAAATCGGAACAGGATATCCTGAACATGCGGGGTCGTTCGCGTCGTCGCGGGGTCGTGCTCGGGCTCTTTGACGGAACAGAAATTGACGAGGAACTGACCGAAAAATACCGGATCAGCGTTCCTCAGCGGAGGGCATGACAATGGCACATCCCGAACTGGTCGCGCAGTCAGAGCAATTTGCCAAGGACGTCATCGAGGTTTCGCCGGGAGTCTGGACCGCCGTCGGATTTGCCGCGTCCAATGTGCACATGATCATCGGCGACACGCAGTTGATCATTGTCGATACCACCGAAAGCACCACAGCCGCCCAGAACATTTTGGCAGAGTTCCGAAAGATCACCGACAAACCGGTGGCCAAGATCATCTATACGCACAGCCATCGCGACCATATTTC
The DNA here is from genome assembly GCA_965198725.1 of Paracoccaceae bacterium. Lineage (GTDB taxonomy): Bacteria > Pseudomonadota > Alphaproteobacteria > Rhodobacterales > Rhodobacteraceae > CBDAPX01. The sequence goes on along the minus strand of CBDAPX010000001.1, from coordinate 135,758 downwards.
CGGTGCGACCGTTTTTGCCGAAGGCGGCGCGCCAGAAATTATCGCGAGTGCCAAGTTCAATTCGGACCTTGTGGGCGCGACCAAAGGCCCGAACAAGGCGATGATGAACCGGACCCGGCATCAGTTTGGCATCGGGCTCAGCTTTCCCGATGAACGTGTGAACCTTGGTTGCGGCCCCGGGGACCGCCCGATGAAGGGCATGGGAGAGGGGCATATCCCGCCGCAAACCCTGATCGATGCGCCGCGGACAGAGATCACGTTTGACGGGATCACCCTTGAACTTATCTCCGCGCCCGGCGAAACGCCCGATCACATCGCGGTCTGGTTGCCGGACCAAAAAGTTCTGATCCCCGGTGACAATTTTTATCACTCGTTTCCGAACCTCTATCCGATCCGGGGTTCGTCCTATCGCGACTTCAATGCCTGGGCGAACACGTTAGAGCAACTGGCCGAGCTGAATGCCGAGGTGATGGCGCTGGGCCATACCCGCCCTGTTGTAGGGGCCGAGGCGATCCGTGATCGTTTGCTCAGCTATAGCGATGCGATCCGGCATGTGATTGGCGCCACAGCGGACGGGCTGAATGCGGGTCGGTCGCTGGATGATCTGGCACATGAAATTTCATTACCGCCAAAGCTGGCCGCAAAACCTTGGTTGACCGAGTTCTATGGCAAGGTCAGCTGGTCGGTGCGGGCCTATGCTGGTGGGACATTGGGCTGGTTCGATGGCAATCCGACCAACCTCGCGCGTCTTTCTCCGGCGGATGAGGCCGCGCGCATCATCGTATTGGCCGGCGGCGCTGACGCGGTACTGGCCGCGGCACGCGATGCGGACGACCCGCAATGGACGTTGGAACTGGTGGATCGTTTGCTGGCTGTTGGCGCGCATACGGACGCTGCGACAGAATTGAAGGCGCAAGCCATGAAAACCCTCGCAGACGCCGAAATCAACGCAACCGCCCGAAACTACTATCTGGTTGCAGCCAAGGATTTGTTGGCTTGAAATAAAACCCTGAGCCCGCGTTACCCAACCCCGCGCCAGTAAGGAGCCAGCCAGACCATGGGTGTTCGATTTTTTTCCGATAAAAACCGGCCCGTGTATATGGGGTCTTTCCCGGTAGAGCGGTTGGCACGCGCGAAAGCTCCGGTTGATCTGACCACAATCCCATTGACCGGCCCGGTTGCCTTTAACCGGCCCGAAGATCCAAACAGCATCGTCAACGCCATGGGCGAATATCAGGCGATGCTGGATGCGTTGCGGGATGGGTTGGTCAATAAGACAATGGCCGAAATCCCCGATGACCCGACGGCCCGGGCCAATCATTTGAAAGCGTTCGGGTATTTTTGCGATGCCGCGATGATCGGGATTTGCCGTCTGCCGGATGCGGCCATCCTCGACACACCGATCCAGAACCCGGATATCGCGCGGTTGGCGAACGATCTGCGCACGCGACAGACCAAAACGCTGGCCTCTGGCATCGATGTCATTATGGCAGAACTCAAGGAAAGCATGGAGGCTCCGCCCACCACTATCGGCGGCCACACCCATGCGATTGTGTTCCTGTATGAAAACCCACGTACGCCGCGTGCGAATGAGCCCGGAAGTGACTGGATCCAAAACGCTCAGGATCAGCGCGGCTGCCTTCTGAGCAATGAAACCGCCTGCGTGATCGCCAATTACATCCGGCTGTTGGGCTTTGATGCAAAATCGCATTCGGGGGCGTCTACGGACGTGGATCTTGGCCGGCTGGCGGTTGCCGCGGGTTTGGCGTGGTTCGAGGAGGACGACCTGGTCGCCCCTTATATTGGGCCGGATTTTGGGCTGGCTGCGATCACCTGCACCATGGATCTGGCCCCGGACCTGCCGCTTGCCCCCCGGTCTGAACAGCCAAAGTTCAAAACCGAAGGACCGGCGTGGTGGTTGGGGGCGGGATTTGCTCGCTCTGGCCTCAATGGCAATCCGTTTGACCGCAGGGACTTTGTGGATGGTCCACACCCGTTTGAGAAACTGAAACGGGTCGATGACCCCACCACCTATATTGACGAGCCTCGCGTCGCCCGGGTGCCGAAACGCGCCGACATGTTCGCGCGGGCGCAGTTTGGCGATATGGGCAAACCGCTGCAAGAAAACGCTAAGGGTGGGTATTACGCTCGCAAATCCGCTCCATCCTATGCCCAACGTCGGGCGCTGGGCGCTTTTGTTCTGCTGCAGGACGGGCCGGGCGCCGATGAGGCCGCCAAACCCACAGACGCCGCGCGCAATGCCGCCAACGTCAAAGCCGCGTCCTATTGGTTGGGCATCGATGCTGTTGGCGTGTCCCGCTGTCCCGAATGGACATGGTATTCGCATGACGCAACCGGCGCGCCCATAGACCCGCCGCATGATCAGGCGATCAGCATGATCGTCGATCAAGGCTATGAAACGATGGAAGGGGCGAGCGGCGACGACTGGATCAGCGTGGCGCAATCCATGCGCGCCTACCTGCGGTTTTCGCACCTCGGCGGCGTTATCGCCAAGCATATTCGGAACCTCGGCTACCCGGCAAAATCCCACACAGTCATGGATGGCGAAGTGTTGCAGCCGCCGCTTTTACTGTTGTCCGGGCTTGGAGAGGTCAGCCGCATTGGTGAGGTGATCCTGAACCCCTATCTGGGGCCGCGTCTGAAATCCGGCGTTGTGACAACCACGATGCCAATGACGCATGATAAACCCATCGATTTTGGGCTGCAGGCGTTCTGTGAGGCCTGCAATAAATGCGCCCGCGAATGTCCCTCTGGTGCGATCACGGCCGGTCCAAAGCTGATGTTCAACGGATATGAGATCTGGAAATCGGACAGCCAGAAATGCGCAACCTATCGGATCACGACCGAAGGGGGCGCCATGTGCGGACGGTGCATGAAAACCTGTCCGTGGAACCTAGAAGGCATCTTTTCAGAGCGCCCGTTCCGGTGGGCGGCGATGAACATCCCCTCTGCGGCCCCCGCGCTGGCCAAGCTGGACGACATGGTTTGCAATGGTGGCTTGAACGATGTCAAAAAATGGTGGTGGGACATCGAGCTTTACGAGGACGGCGGGTACAAGGCCGCGCGCGCGCCACTCAACCGCCGTGACCTGCAAAAAGATCTGGACCTGAAATACGAGGATCAGACACTGGCGGTTTATCCCGCGCCTTTGGCCCCGCATCCCTGGCCCTATCCGTTTCCCATGGATCGTGAGGCGGGGATCGAAGCCTATCAGGCCATGATCACGGCCGAAGAGTACAAGCTGCGGCTGGAGTGCGGCGAAACTGACCACGTGCATAACTATTCGCTGCCGGGCGATGCGCCCGTGATCCGGGTCGAAGTGGCCAAGGTCGAACAGATGACGGCGGATGTCACAAAATACGAATTCCGTGCTTTGGACGGATCTGATCTGCCCGAATGGACGGCAGGCGGGCATTTGGACATCGTCGTGGTTCCCGAATTTTTGCGCCAATACTCAATGTCCGGCGATCCAGCGGACCGAAGCAAGTACCAGATCGGCGTCCTGCGCGAGGATGAGGGCAGGGGCGGTTCAAAAATGCTGCACCGTATTTTTGCCGAAGGTCGCAAGATATTTATCTCCAAGCCGATCAACCATTTTCATCTGGTTGAAGACGCGAGCAAAAGCTTTTTGATGGGGGGCGGGATCGGCGTCACGCCGATGATCGCGTTTGCGCACCGCTTGCACGCGCTGGGCAAGGACTTTGAGTTCCATTATTCAGCTTCGAAACAGGACAACGCCGGGTTCTTGAACGACCTACCGACATTTCCGTGGCATGACAAAGTGGTCTACCACTTTTCAGACAAGGGCAGCCGGGCGGATCTGGATACGGTTCTGTGGGGCTACCAGGACGGCTGGCACGTCTATACCTGCGGGCCGGATCGCTACATGGATGGCGTCATCCAAGCGGCAGAACGTCAGGGTTTCCCCGAAGACGCACGGCATCTGGAATATTTCAGCGTCCCTGAACAGCCCGATTATGTGAACTATGACTTTACCCTGAAACTGGCCAAGTCCGGTCGGGAATTTGTCGTGCCTGCAGACAAAACCGCCACGGATATTTTGGCGGAAAACGGGGTGCATGTAGACGTCAAATGCGCGGATGGGATTTGTGGCGTCTGCAAATGCGGGCTGGTGTCGGGCGAAGTTGAGCACCGCGATTTCGTTCTGTCCAAAAAACAGCGCGAAGACGCGATTATCTTGTGCCAAAGCCGCGCAGCGGAGGATGGCGGCGTGGTTGAGATCGACCTCTGATCACCCTTTGGCCTTGGGATGCGCCTTGGCATACACAGCCATCAAATGCGCGGTATCGACCGCTGTATAGGCTTGGGTCGTCGACAGGGACGCGTGGCCCAACAACTCTTGAATGGCGCGCAAATCCCCGCCTGCTTCCAACAGGTGCGTCGCAAAGCTGTGCCGCAAAGCGTGTGGCGTGGCCGATGCCGGCAGACCCAGTTGGGCGCGCATTGTCGCCATCGCCTTTTGGATCAAACGCGGGCTCAGCGGGCCGCCGCGGACCCCCCGGAACAACAAATCATCCGGGCGAAACGGAAAGGGGCAGATGCGGACATATTCATCGACCGCTTGCCGCGCTGCTGGCAAAATTGGAACGATACGTTCCTTATCGCCCTTGCCAAGGATGCGCAGGGTCGTGGAGAGCGGCGTATCCTTGAATTTCAGGCTTAACGCCTCTGATATGCGCAGCCCGCAACCATAGAGCAAGGTCAGAACCGCTGCGTCGCGGGCATTGACCCAAGGCGTGTCGGATTGCGTCGACGCAAAATCAATCATCTCGCGCGCGGCGTCCTTGGCCAGCGGGCGCGGCAGTTTCCTTTGGAACTTCGGTGCGCGCATGCTTAGGACCGCTGTCGGCTCAAACCCTTCGCGATCTGAAAGCCAGCGAAAAAAGCTTTTGATCGCGGAAAGCTTCCGCGCCAATGAACGTGACCCGACACCCTCGCCGCGCGTCTGAGCCATCCAGGCACGCATCTCGGTCAAGGTCACAGATTTCAGATCATTTGCGCCTAGCGGACCACCGAAATAGCTCGTCAAGAAGGACAAAAACCCCCCGACATCCGTTTGATAAGCTGCAATCGTATTATCAGAGGCGCCGGAGAGCGATTTTTCCGAAGTCAGCCAAACCTCTAACGTGTCCCGGCACCATGGTGATATCAGCGTCACGACAGCCAGTGGCGCATCGACCTTTCAAACACGCCGGCAAAAAAGCTGAGCAGGTCAGTGCCCTGTTGCGGACTGAACTGATGCGGGTCCTCTGACCCCATCACCAATAGGCCCGGCAAACGCTCGTCTCCGAAATCGAGTGTCAAACATGCTTCGGATCGTATCCAATCCGCGCGGTCGCCATAGATCTCCGGATCGGCGCCCTGCATCTGGCGTAGAACCACGCGACGTTCGCGGCCGCCATGACGGGTACAATACCCTTCGACAAAACCGGGTTTGGCCACCGTCAAAACACTGTCCAATCGTTTGACGGACAGTTCGCTTTCTTCCTGCGCGGATTCCAAGACCAAACGGATCGCATCGACCCGCAGGATTTCCGCGACTTCACCGCCAAGGTCCCGCAAAAAGGCCTCGAATGATGTGGGATCCATCATCCGCAGGATGGCTTTGTGGATTTGGTTTGTCCCGGCGAGGTTTTCATAGGCTGCCGCGATCACGCTGCGATGCGTGTCTTCAAGCCGGTCCAGCCGCGATTCCAGCCGTTCCATGGCAATGCCGCGCAGGTCGACAATATTGCCGCCCATCAGCTTTTCATTCGCGGAAATCAGCGCGCGCATCACGTCTTGATCGTCAAGAACGGCGTCAGGTTTGGCGAGGATCGCCTCGCGCATTGTGTTTTCTAGTTTTGGGCTGCTGCTCATGCCGGCCTCGATCTTTTGATGAAGCTATATCATGTTCTCTGACCGCGCCCACACCCTTTTTGTGGGGGCAGCCCTGCAAGTTTTGCCCGCAGGGCCAATGCGCAACAGTTTAGAGGATTTTCTGACCGGTCTTTGCCCAGTCGGACAGGAAAGACTCCAATCCTTTATCCGTCAGCGGGTGATCGGCCATTTTCTTGATCACCGAGGGCGGGGCGGTGATGACATCTGCGCCAATGCGGGCGCTGTCGAGAATGTGGTTCACGCTGCGGATGGACGCCGCAAGGATCTGGGTTTCAAAACCATAATTGTCATAGATCGTGCGGATGTCTTCGATCAGATCCATGCCATCCAGATTGATATCGTCGAGACGGCCTATGAATGGGCTGATAAAGGTCGCACCGGCTTTTGCGGCCAAAAGGGCTTGGTTGGCAGAGAAGCAAAGCGTCACGTTGACCATGCGGCCTTCGCTGCTGAGAGTTTTACAGGTCTTCAACCCGGCCCATGTCAGCGGAACCTTCACAGCGATATTGTCGGCAATCGCGGCCAGTTTGCGGCCTTCGGCGATCATGTCATCCGCTTCTGTTGCGACAACTTCGGCGCTGACCGGACCGTCGACCATGGCACAAATTTCCTTGGTGACTTCGATAAAATCGCGACCCGACTTCATAATCAGGGACGGGTTGGTGGTGACACCGTCTACCATGCCCAAATCGTTCAACTCAGCAATTTGGTCAATCTCTGCAGTATCGACAAAGAATTTCATATCTCTAATCCTGTGGTGGGTTGGCCTCGGCTCGACTTGGCTTTACCCCATAGAGTGCGTTGCGGGAACCCCTGGGGCGCAATAAATGTTAGCGGAAACATTTTTGGGGCAGAATTTGGCATCTGACGGGTTTTTTGATGAAGGCGACCGCATCGGCGTTTTGACGACGCAACCGTTGGATCGTATGCTGGATTACAAAGCGCCCGAAGGCGGCTGTTGGCTGGGTGCCTTTGTCGAGGTGCCGCTTGGCCCGCGCAAAGTCATCGGCGTTGTTTGGGGTGGTGGCGAGGGCAGCTTTGACCTGACAAAACTGCGCTCAGTCATCCGGGTTCTCGACGTGGCGCCAATGCGCAATGAAATGCGCAGCTTTTTGCTACGCGCCGCGGATTACACCCTGACGCCGTTGCCTGCGATGCTGCGTCTGGCGACCCGCGCGCCCGGGCTGGGCGATCCGCCCTCCATGCGCAAGGTTTATCGCGCCGGCAACAGCGCGCCGGATCGGATGACCGACGCGCGCCGGCTGGTTCTGGAAACGCTGAACGACTATGGCGGTTTGGCCTTCACGCTCAAGGAACTGGCCGATATGGCGGGCGTGACCTCGTCCGTGGTCAAGGGCCTTGTCAAACAGGGGGCCGTGCGGGAAGAGGACAGCCCCCGCGATCTGCCCTTTCCAAAACTCGATCCAGACTTGTCAGGCAAAACACTCGCCCCGGATCAAGCGACAGCCGCCGGGCATTTACAGGCCGGTTTGCGCAGCGGCGGGTACGGCACGACCCTGCTCAAAGGCGTGACAGGCTCCGGCAAAACAGAAGTCTACCTAGAGGCCGTTGCCGAATGCTTGCGCATGGGGCGGCAAGCCTTGGTCCTTTTGCCAGAGATCGCGCTGACGGCAGAGTTCCTGACCCGGGTCGAAGCCCGGTTTGGCGCGCGACCTGCGGAATGGCATTCGGGTGTGACCATGACGGAACGACGGCGCGTCTGGCGCATGGTCGGACAGGGCGACGCCCAACTGATCGTGGGCGCACGGTCGGCCTTGTTCCTGGCGTTTCAGAACCTTGGCCTGATCATCGTCGATGAAGAGCATGACACGTCTTACAAGCAGGAAGACGGCGTTCTTTACAACGCACGGGACATGGCGGTTTTGCGCGCTGCAACAGCCGGGGCGCGGGTGGTCCTGGCCAGCGCCACGCCATCCTTGGAAAGCTGGGCCAATGCGGAGGCGGGCAAGTACGAACGGTTGGAACTGACCTCGCGCTTTGGGGCGTCCCAGATGCCCCAGATGCGCACGATCGACATGCGCAGCGAAAGCCTGACGGCGGCCACTTGGATCTCGCCCACGTTGCGACAAGCGGTGACCCAACGACTGCAGAACGGGGAACAGTCGCTTTTGTTTCTCAACCGCCGTGGCTATGCGCCGGTGACCTTGTGCCGGGCCTGTGGTCAACAGGTCGGTTGTGATCATTGTGACGCGCGCATGGTCGAGCATCGGTTTCTCAAGCGGTTGATGTGCCATCAATGCGGAGAAACCAAACCGATCCCAAAGGTTTGCCCCAGCTGCGGGGCCGAAGACCGGTTGGCTCCGGTGGGGCCGGGCGTCGAACGTCTGGCTGAAGAAGCGACCGCTGCGTTCCCCGATGCGCGCATTTCGATCCTAAGCTCTGATCTTTTTGGCAGCGCGCGTGCCTTGAAGGATGAGATCGCGGCAATTGCCGATGGTGGTGCCGATATCATCATCGGTACGCAAATGGTGGCGAAGGGACATAATTTTCCTTTGCTGACGCTGGTCGGGGTGATCGACGCTGATCTGGGGTTGCAGGGCTCAGACCTGCGCGCTGCCGAACGCACGTTCCAGCTCATGCGACAGGTGGCAGGTCGGGCGGGGCGGGCCGAACGGCCCGGCGTCGCGCTGTTACAAACGCATCAACCGGACCACCCGGTCATCCGCGCCATTTTGGCCGGTGATGAAGAGGGGTTCTGGACCGCCGAGGCGGCCGAGCGGCAAGCCGCAGGTGTGCCGCCCTATGGCCGGATGGCGGGCATTATCCTTAGCGGACCGGATGTCGCGCAGGTTTTTGACCTTGGCAATATGTTGGCGCGAAATGACATGCCGCTGCGCCAGATCGGCGCGCAGGTTTTTGGACCTGCCGCAGCACCCATTGCGCGGGTGCGCGGGCGGCACCGCGTGCGCCTGTTGGTGAAGGCGGCCAAAGGCGCGCCGCTGCAATCGGCCCTTGCGCGGTGGATCAGCCCGGTCAAGCTGAAAGGCGATCTTCGGCTGTCCGTCGACATCGACCCGCAAAGCTTTCTCTGAAACCCGCGCGGATAATGTACCAATTTTGGAATGGTCCTCGCCATTCCCCCAAAACCGGCTTATGTCCGCGATATGGTCACCGAGGTTTCACTGAACGACGCGCAGCATTTGCCGCGCTGGCGACGCCCCATGGCGCTTTTGTTCGTTATGGCCGCGGCGATGCCAATTGCATTTGCGACCTGGTCTGCCCTTCTGAACAACTTCGTCATTGAGTTTGCCCAGTTTGACGGCGGCGATATTGGCCTTTTGCATACGGTTCGGGAAATCCCGGGCTTTTTTGCGATCGGTGTAATCGCCATCATCATATTTATGCGGGAGCAGGTGCTGGCGCTGACCTCGCTTGCGCTGTTGGGCATCGCCACTGCCGTGACTGCGTGGTTCCCGAACATGGCCGGTATTCTGACCATCACGATGCTCAGCTCTATCGGGTTTCATTATTATGAGACCGTGAACCAGTCGTTACAGTTGCAATGGCTGCCCAAAGAGCGCGCGCCGCAGATTCTGGGCTGGTTGCTGGCCGCAGGGTCCGGCGCGACGCTGGTCTCCTATGGCCTGATCGTCGTTTTGTGGGAGCAGTTGGGCCTGACCTACAACACCGTTTATATGTTGGCCGGCGGCGCAACGGCGGTTATCGCGCTATTTGCGATGTTTGCCTATCCGCAATTCAATGCCCCAAACCCGCAGCTCAAGAAAATGATCCTGCGTCGGCGTTACTGGCTTTATTATGCGCTGCAGTTCATGTCGGGCGCCCGCCGCCAGATCTTTGTGGTGTTTGCCGGGTTCATGATGGTCGAACGGTTTGGTTTTGAAGTGCACGAGGTCACCGCGCTGTATCTCATCAACCTTGTGGCCAATATGCTCTGCGCCCCGTTGATTGGCAAAGCCGTGGGACGGTTCGGTGAACGCGCCGCTCTGGTCTTTGAATACGCTGGTTTGACCTTGGTGTTTATGGCCTATGGCGGCATCTATTTCTTCGGGTGGGGCGTTCTGCTGGCCTCGATCCTTTATGTTCTGGATCATCTCTTTTTTGCGCTCGCACTTGCCTTGAAAACCTATTTTCAGAAAATCGCAGATCCGGCTGACATCGCGCCCACGGCGGCCGTGGCCTTTACCATCAACCATATCGCGGCGGTGTTCCTGCCTGTGGCGCTGGGTTTCCTTTGGCTCTGGTCGCCTGCCGCGGTCTTCACGCTGGCGGCGGGAATGGCGATGATCTCGCTTCTGCTGGCGCTGTTGATCCCGCGCCACCCCGAGCCGGGACATGAAACGGTGCTAAGCCGTCCGCTTGCTGCACCGGCAGAGTAACCCGATGACGTCAGAGGCACGGTTCCTGACCGGATCAACGATGGGCCATGTGATCCGCATGACCCTGACCAGTGCCGCGGGCATTACCTTTGTCTTTATCGTGGACGCGGCCAACCTTTTTTGGGTGTCGCAGCTCGGCGATCCGCGTTTGGTTGCGGCGATTGGATTTGCCTATGCGATCCAGTTCTTTTCTGTGTCCTCCGGGATCGGCCTGATGATCGCAGCAACCGCGCTGGTGTCCCGCGCCATTGGGCGGGGCGAGATGGATGAGGCGCGCAGCCTGACGGCCAGCGCCTGTGTCATCGCCTTTGCCGTGCAGGCGGCGATGGCTGTTCTGGTCCTGACGTTCCGCTATGACATCCTGAGCATGGTGGGCGCGCGTGGAGACACGTTGGATCTGGCGGCGCGATACCTTTTGTGGACGGTCCCATCGCTGAGCTGGATGGCGGTTGGTCTGGTCTGCAGCGGGGTCTTGCGGGCCCAGGGGGACGGACGCCGGGCGATGATCGTGACACTGACGTCGGGTGTGTTTTCCCTGTTTGTGGATCCATTCCTTATCTTGCAGTTGGAATTGGGGTTGGACGGTGCGGCGATTGGGCTGAACTGTTCACGGATGATCCTGATGACGGTTGCCCTGATGTTTATCATCCGGGTGCATCGGCTGATCACCTGGCCTGGGCTGCGCGCGATGTGTCGCCAACTGCGTCCCTATTTCGCCATTGCCTTGCCCGCCATCCTGACCCAATTGGCCACGCCTTTTGGCAACTACGTTTTGACTGGCGTTTTATCCCAGTTCGGTGACGCCGCCGTGGCCGGGTGGGCGGTTGTTGGGCGGCTGACCACGGTCGCATTTGGCGGCATCTTTTCGTTGGCCGGAGCCATTGGCGGCATTTTCGGCCAGAACTTTGGCGCGCAGAAATACGACCGGCTGGTACAGACCTATCGCGACGCGATGATCTTCTGTGTTGTCTATACGCTGATCGTTTGGGTTGCTCTTATGGCGTCATCAACGTGGGTTGGACGTGCCTTTGCCTTGGAGCCCGAAGGGTTGGTCGTTTTGCGCGCTTTCACTCATATCGGCGCAGGGGCGTTTGTGTTCACCGGCGCGTTCTTTGTCGCCAACGCCGCCTTCAACACCCTGGGCAAACCCACCCGGGCCACGGCCCTGACATGGTTGCGCGACGGGGTACTGACCTGGCCGGTGGCAACGATTTTGGCCGGGGTGGCCGGATTGGTCGGGGTGATCTATGCGCAGGCGTTGCTGGGCTTTGCGGTCGGGCTCGCTTCAGCCCTGTGGGGCTGGCAATTTGTGCGCAACATCGCTAGTGACCCGCCGCAAGTAGATCTGAAAACGCGTCGCGGTTGGCGCGATGTGAACCGATTTCGGAGGCGTTGATGCCAACCTTTTCCGCACTGACCACCTTGAAGGGCAAAGCTCCAGCCGAAGCGCTGGGCGAAGCGATGGAGCGTCTTGTTCCCGAACCCACCGGCATCGGTGTCTTCGAGGTCGAGGACGGTTCTGGCCTTTGGGAAGTGGGGGCGTATTTCGTCGAAGCGCCGGATGAGGCCGCACTTGCCTTGCTGGCCGCCGCGTTTGATGCCCATCCCTTTGCTGTGTCCGAAGTGCCGGAAACGGATTGGGTGGCCCATGTGCGGCGCGAATTGGCCCCGGTCGAAGCCGGTCGCTTTTTTGTCTATGGCAGCCATGATGCGGACAAAGTCCCCGACGATTGCATCCCGCTGTTGATCGAGGCTGCGATGGCCTTTGGCACAGGGCATCACGGAACGACGCTGGGGTGCCTTACAGGATTTGATCATTTGCTTGAAAAAGGGGTTCATGGCGCCAAAGTGGCCGATATCGGCTGCGGAACGGCTGTTTTGGCTATGGCGGCGGCGCGGGTCTGGCCGGACGCGAACATCGTTGCAAGCGATATTGATCAAGTCGCGGTGGATGTTGCGCTGTCCAATTTGGACGCGAACGGCATGACAGGCGCGGTGACATGTCTGGAAGCTGCGGGTTTTGATCACCCGGAATTGGCCGTCCGCGCGCCTTATGACCTGATTTTCGCCAATATCCTGAAGGGACCGTTGGTTGCGTTGGCACCGGAATTGGTCGGGCACCTCAAATCAGGCGGTCACGCGATTCTTTCGGGCATTTTGAACGAACAGGCCGATGGCGTCGAAGCCGTTTATACACATCTTGGAACCAATACCGTCGAAAGGCTAAGTATTGGTGATTGGACAACACTGATTTTGTCCAAATAATCGTCAAATTTGGCTCAATTTACCAAAAAAGGCCTTTGCCCCTTTCTGAACACATTTCCGCCGTACTAAAGTACACCCCGTGCTGGTGGGGGCCAGTTACGTGAGGCTGCCATGACAGATAGCCACTATGATTTTGACCGGCGTTTGCGCCGTTTGGATCGAAAGCAGCGTGCTATGACGCGCGGGTACACAACACGCATTCGCCCTGATGGGTTGATTGTTGTTCAACCACGTCGATCCGGCCCCCGCATACGATTGCGCGCAATCCTTTTTTTCCTCGTTGCCTTTCTGGCCTTCAAAGGGTTCATGATCGCGACCATTGGTCCAGCCAGCTATGAACAGCGGGTCCTGACCTTGGCCGAAGGTACCGGTGTTGAAAAAGCCGGTGCATGGGTCATGCAAATTGATCCGGCGTCCCAGTATATCGCGGACCAAATCGGTCCTATCCTGCGCTAGTCCGCAAAAAAAATCCCCGCACAGAGTTGTTTCTGCGCGGGGACCGTTCCGGTGGTGGTTTTGCGTTTGGGCGCCTTAGCGGCGCGGACCTGCAACCGAGTCCAGATCGCCGCGGATCAAACCGATGTCTTCCAGTTCGCGATCGCTCAGGCTTTGCAAAGCGTTGCGTGTGACGCGCGCGTCATTCCATGCGACGACTGTGCCAAACGCGGCGGTGAAAAGAGATCCGATACGGCCGAAGAGGCCGGTGGAGCCATAGGTGGTGCGGGTAGTGTCGAAAGCAGCCATATCCTTGTCCTTTGTTTAAGAGGTTGCTGGTTTGTGTGTTCGTGAACCGCACATAATTCGGGCAATCTACCCGGACAAGACATACAAAATGCAAACCACCAATGCGCTTTTTGCATAGGTGGAAAATCCCGTAACACCTTTGAAATATAGTTGAAAATCCGGCTCGGCGGGTGTCGTTTTCAGACGGATTTCTTGTCGAATTTGGGTGATGTGTCGAATTTGTAAAAGTGACTGTCGTTTTTGGATGTGATCTGAAACCCTTGGCGCATGTTCGCGTTTCGTGCTACTGCAACGAAAAAGCAACAACAAGCAGAGCGGCACAGGCAGCAAATGCGGATTTTAGGGATCGATCCTGGACTTCGGACAATGGGATGGGGGGTCATCGAGTCGGAAAATGGACGGATGCGTCACGTGGCGAACGGTCTGTGCACGACTCAATCCGGCGAATTGCCCGAACGGCTGTTGTCGCTGCACCGTCAGTTGACGGACATTGTTAAAGAGCATGCGCCTGAAACTGCCGCCGTTGAACAGACATTTGTGAACAAGGACGGCGCGGGGACACTGAAACTGGGCCAGGCGCGCGCCATCGCGGTTTTAGTCCCGGCACAACATGGCCTCACCGTTGGCGAATATGCCCCCAACCAAGTGAAAAAGACCGTGGTGGGGGTGGGTCACGCCGCCAAAGAGCAGATCCAGCATATGATCAAGATGCAAATGCCGGGCATCAAACTGGCTGGACCGGATGCGGCGGATGCTTTGGCGATTGCGATCTGCCATGCGTATTACGGCGGCGGTGCGTCCCGGTTTCAGGCGGCTCTGGCAAAGGCGTCGGCATGATCGGCAAGCTAAGCGGCAGAATTGATTACAAGGCGTCCGATCACATCCTGATCGATGTGCGCGGCGTTGGATATCTTGTGTTCTGTTCCGACCGCACCATGGCCGCCTTGCCCGGTACAGGCGAAGCGGTGGCGCTTTACACGGATATGGTTGTGCGCGAAGACCTGATGCAGCTTTTCGGGTTTCCGACGCTGGTCGAAAAGGAATGGCATCGATTGTTGATGTCGGTGCAGGGGGTCGGGGCCAAGGCATCTCTTGCCATTCTTGGAACGCTGGGAGCGGATGGTGTCAGCCGGGCGATTGCCTTGGGCGATTGGAACGCCGTGAAGGCCGCCAAGGGCATCGGCCCCAAAACTGCGCAGCGCGTGGTTCTGGATTTGAAGGACAAGGCCCCAACGGTCATGGCAATGGGTGGGCAGGCAGCAACGCCTGATCCGCTAGAGGAAACAGTGATCGAACCAGCAGCTGCGCCTGTTGCCGCCGCACCACCACAGGCGGCTAACAGCCAGGCCGATGCGCTGTCGGCCCTGTCCAACCTTGGTTACGGGCCTTCCGAAGCCGCGGCCGCCGTGGCAGAGGCCGCGGGCGACACCCCGGAGGCGGATACGCCTGCGCTGATCCGAAGCGCGCTGAAGCTATTGGCACCGAAAGGCTAAAGCATGGTTGACGCGGACCCAACACTTCGACCGGAGCCATTGCCCGAGGATAATGACCGTGCGTTGCGCCCACAAATGCTGGGCGACTTTATCGGTCAGGCCGAAGCTCGCGCAAATTTGCGCGTATTCATCCAATCGGCCCGGCAACGGTGCGAAGCGATGGATCACACGTTGTTTCACGGCCCGCCCGGCTTGGGGAAAACGACATTGGCCCAGATCATGGCGCGCGAATTGGGGGTTAATTTCCGCATGACCTCTGGCCCGGTTCTGGCCAAGGCGGGTGATCTGGCGGCGATCCTGACCAATCTGGAAGCGCGCGATGTGCTCTTTATCGATGAGATCCACCGGCTGAACCCGGCGGTCGAAGAAGTGCTTTATCCCGCTTTGGAAGACTTTGAGCTTGATCTTGTCATTGGTGAAGGCCCCGCCGCGCGGACCGTCCGGATCGAATTGCAGCCCTTCACGCTGGTCGGGGCGACGACGCGGATGGGGTTGCTGACCACGCCGCTTCGCGATCGGTTCGGTATTCCCACCCGGCTACAGTTTTACACGATTGATGAGTTGCACGAGATTGTCACCCGCAACGCGCGAAAGCTGGGCGCCCCCGCAGATGCGGAAGGCGCGCGGGAAATCGCGCGCCGGGCGCGGGGAACGCCGCGTATCGCGGGACGGTTGCTGCGGCGGGTGGTGGATTTCGCGGTCGTCGAAGGCGATGGGACAATTACACAAGCGTTGGCAGATCGCGCCTTGACCCGGTTGGGGGTGGATCACCTTGGGCTGGATGGCGCAGACCGACGCTATTTACGGTTGATCGCCGAGAATTACGGTGGCGGTCCGGTTGGCATCGAAACGATGAGCGCGGCCCTGTCCGAAAGCCGGGATGCGCTGGAAGAGGTGATCGAACCCTATCTGTTGCAACAAGGGCTGATCCAGCGAACGCCGCGTGGGCGGATGTTGGCGCAAAAGGCTTGGGATCATCTGGGGCTGGCGGCGCCCAAGGGTCAGAGCGATCTCTTTGGTTGATGCCGCCGCGCGGAGAATTTATGCCTCCGGCGGGAGTATTTTCAAAGAGAAGAAATGAAGCGCCCCTTGTTTGCCGGAGACCCAGAAGTAAGGATACTGGGACATGGGAAAGACAAAGAACGGAACACGTTATCCAGAGGAATTGCGCGCACGAGCGGTGCGGATGGTCTTGGATCACGAGAGCGAATACACGAGCAGATCGGCAGCACTTTTGTCGATCTCTCAGAAGGTTGGGTGCAGCAGAGACAGCCTTCGTATCTGGGTCAAGCAACACGAGGCGGATACCGGCAAACGCGATGGCGTGACCTCTGCAGAGCGGGATCGCATCAAAGAACTTGAGCGCGAGAACCGGCAGTTGCGTCAGGCAAATGAGATCCTGAAGAAGGCATCTGCTTATTTTGCTCAGGCGGAGCTCGACCGCCCATTCCGCAAATGATTGCCTTCATCAAGGATCATCGTGGGGCGCATGGGGTCGAGCCGATCTGTAGAGTTCTCCAGATTGCCCCTTCGACGTTCTATAAACGCATTGCCATCGAGCGTGATCCCGACCGTGCCTCGGACCGGGCCAAGCGGGATGAGTTTCTGCGCAAAACGATGAAGGATGTTTGGGAGAAGAACCGTTCTGTCTATGGCGCACGCAAACTATGGCACGCGATGAATCGCGAGAAGATTGATATTGCTCGCTGCACTGTAGAACGGTTGATGCGCCAGCTTAGCATTCAAGGCGTCCGGCGCGGAAAGAAGGTCAAAACCACCTGTGGTCAACCTGCGGATCAATGCCCGCTGGACAAGGTCAATCGCCAGTTCAGGGCTTCAATGCCGAACGAACTGTGGGTGTCCGACTTTACGTTCGTCTCGACCTGGCGCGGGTTCGTCTATGTGGCGTTCGTCATTGATACCTTCGCGAACCGGATTGTGGGCTGGAAGGCATCAACAACGCAGGACACGCAGTTTGTCTTAGATGCGCTTGAACAGGCGATCCACGCACGCAGACCCGCTGAGAAACTGATCCATCATTCAGATCGCGGCAGCCAATACGTGTCGATCAAGTACACAGAACGGTTGGCCGATGCTGGGCTGGAGCCATCCGTCGGCAGCGTTGGTGACAGCTATGACAATGCACTGGCTGAGACGATCATCGGCCTCTTCAAAACCGAAGTCATCAATCAACTAGGTCCGTGGAAGTCCAAGGATCAGGTCGAATGGGAAACCCTGCTATGGGTGGACTGGTTCAACAAAGAGCGCCTGCTTGAACCACTCGGGTACATCACGCCAATCGAAGCCGAGGAGAGATACGAAGAAGCCTTGAAGTCAGACAAAATCGCAGCTTGAAATACGAACTCAATAGTCTCCGCCAAAACTGGGGCGGTTCAAAAGCCGCGCCATGACCCCGCAAGATATCGAAGCGCTGTTCACCCGTGAAAGTGGGGATTTCTTTTTCGCCCGTTGGGGACGTCCCATTGCGCCTGTGGTTTTTGGCGTCGAGGAAGAGACGCTTTCAATTGTCAAAGGCGCTTTTGAGGCCGTTGCGGCGCTGTCCGGGCACAAGCTGACCGATATGGACCCGGAATTGGGCAGCAATTGCATGTTGTTTTTCTTTCGCGATTGGCCGGAGTTGTTGGACGTGCCGGATATGGATCGGTTGATCCCTGATCTGGCCCCCCTGGTCGCGCGGTTGCAGGACGCAGAGGCGAACCAGTACCGGGTGTTCCGGTTTGACCAGGATGGCGCGATCCGGGCGGCGTTTGTGTTTCTGCGTATGGACGCGCATTTGTCGGCTGTGCCGGCCGAGACACTGGCGCTGAGCCAAGTGGTGCAAACCATGCTGGTTTGGTCTGACATGGCTTTTCGCGCGCAATCGCCATTGGTTGTGGCGGGGGACAAAACGATTTTGCGACCGGATATCGCCGGACTTATTCGCGCGGCATATGATCCTGTCCTGCCATCGGCATCGCAAGAGGCGGCAACAGCGTTACGCCTTTTTGCCCGCATGGAGCAGCCGCAGTGATGGATGCGCAGGCTTTTGCCAAGGACTGGGAGGCGGGGTGGAACAGCCATGACCTCGACCGGATTTTGGCCCATTATTCCGAAGACATCCTGTTTCGGTCGCGCAAGGCAGCAGCCCTCGTCGGGTCACCCGTTGTTGAGGGGCGCGCGGCGCTGCGGGCCTATTGGACCGAAGCGTTGCGGTTGCAGCCTGATCTGCGCTTTTCGGTGCGGGATGTGTTTGCCGGAGCGGATATGGTCGTGATCACCTATGAAAACCATCGCGGCGTTCTGGCGGCGGAAACCTTGGAATTTGGCGCGGGTGGGCTGGTCCATCGCGCGTCGGCTTGTCATCGGGAGCGGGCATGACCCACACATATAACGTGCGTGTCTATTATGAGGACACCGACATGGGCGGTATCGTCTATCACGCCAATTACCTGCGATATATCGAGCGGGCCCGCAGCGATTTTGTCCGGCAATTGGGGCAGGACCAGAACCAGATGCGCGAAGAGGGCGTCGTCTGGGTCGTGCGGCGGATCGAGGCGGATTACCTGTCCACCGCCAAGTTCGAGTATCAGTTGGTTGTTGAAACGACGGTGCATGCGGTCACGGGTGCACGGCTGACCATGGATCAGACGGTTCTGCATGGTAAGACGAAACTGTTCTTTGCGCGTGTCACGGCCGTTTGTATGAGCCGAGCGGGAAAGCCCCTGAGATTGCCAGCGGAGATTCGCGCACTTTCCGCTTAATTCGTCGCAATCAACGTTGTTTTATTGGCATTCGCGGTCTGAAGCGGATAGGCTTGCGTTAAAGCAGCCCCAATAGAATGGGCGCAACGAAAAGAGCAGGCATATGGAATCAGAGACACTCGGGTTGGCTCAGGAGATCGATTTCTCTTTGTGGGGCCTTTATTTGCGTGCGACCTTCACGGTTAAGCTGGTGATGATCATGCTGCTGATGGGGTCTTTCTGGGCCTGGGCCATTATCATCCAAAAGCATATCGCGTTTCGCGCGGCCCGATCCGAAGCGGCCAAATTTGATGAATCCTTTTGGTCCGGAGACCCCTTGGACGAGCTGTTTGATGAGATCGGTCCGACGCCATCGGGTCGTGCGGAACGGGTTTTTGCGGCGGGTATGACGGAATGGCGGCGGTCGCATCGAACGGATGGTGCACTGATTGCCGGGGCGCAGTCACGAATTGACCGGTCGATGGATGTTGCGATCAGCCGAGAGGCAGAGGATCTGCAAAAGGGCTTGCCGGTGCTGGCAACGGTCGGGTCGACCGCGCCGTTCATAGGTCTTTTCGGCACGGTCTGGGGCATCATGAATGCCTTCATCGAAATTGCAGAGCAGCAAAACACCAACCTTGCTGTTGTGGCGCCGGGGATTGCCGAGGCGCTGTTGGCGACAGGTTTGGGTCTGCTCGCAGCAATACCGGCGGTGATCTTTTACAACAAGCTCAGTTCAGACAGTGATCGGATCATTGGCGGGTATGAGGCTTTTGCCGACGAATTCGCCACCATCCTGTCGCGTCAGCTGGACCGCTGAACCGTGGGTGCGGGCGTTCAAACCGGCAATGTGTCAGAGCGGCGGCGCGGCCGCAAACGCCGCCGTGCGCAGCCGATGGCAGAGATCAATGTGACGCCGTTTGTCGATGTGATGCTGGTACTGTTGATCATTTTCATGGTGGCCGCACCGCTTTTGACGGTTGGCGTTCCGGTGGAGTTGCCGGAAACCGCCGCGAATGCGCTGCCAACGGACCAAGAGGAACCGTTGACCGTCACACTGACGGCGGATGGGCGGATCCAAATTCAAACAACCGACACGCCGCGGGCAGAATTGGTGACCAAGCTGCGCGCCGTCGCGGCCGAGCGCGAGGGCGCGGCGGTGTTTTTGCGGGCTGATGGCGCGGTGCCCTATGCCGAGGTCATGCAGATCATGGGCGCTTTGAACGCCGGAGGGTTTTCTGACATCGGTCTGGTCACAGACACCGGTGGGCCGACGCTCGACGGCGGGACCGAGTGAGGGCGCGGTTTGCAAACCGGTACCTATATCTCGGGCGTTGGCCATCTGGGGCTCATTGGCTGGATGGTGTTTGGCGGCCTGTTTCAGTCAGAGCCGTTGCCGTTTGAAATCCAAGAGGTCACCGTGATTTCGAGTGCAGAGTTCGCGGCACTGACAGCACCGCCGCCCGGGCCGGACCCGGTGGAACAACCTGCAGCCTTGACGCAGCCCGATATTTCTTCGAGCGCGCCGGATCTTAATTCTGACTTGGACAATGCGCCGGACCAAACTGTGCCTGAACCGCAAGCGCAGCCGGATTTGCCAGAGCCCGAGCCGGTTGTGCCGACGCCGCCCGCTTTGCCGGATCCGGTTGTCGATCAGACCCCGCAACCGGAGCAACCGACCGAAGATATCGCTTTGTTGCAGCCGCCGGTTTCGGCCCGCCCGGCATCGCGACCTGTGGACCGTGTCGCCCCGACACCCGTGGCACCGCCAGCGCCTGACGCAACACCGGATGAGGTTGTGCAACAAGAGACCACTTCTGACACAGGCGCGGATAACCCGGTTCCTGATCAGGAAGAAACTGCGCCGGAAGAAGCGGTCACGGAAATCGTGACAGAGGCTGATGAGACGGCAGAGGTCAGTGTCGCGCCCAGCTCGGCCCCGCGCCCGCCTGCGCGTCCCAATTTCCAACGGTCTGCACCCGCTGAAACGGTTGAAACCGCGCAACCGGCGCCCGACCCCGAAGCATCAGCGGGAACGGATGCTGCGGTTAACGCGGCCTTGGCAGAGGCGTTGGGCGGGGCTGACACCCCGGCGCCCAGCGGTCCTCCACTGACCACGGGTGAAAAGGACGCGCTGCGCGTGGCCGTGTCGCGGTGCTGGAATGTTGGATCCTTGTCATCATCCGCTTTGGCTACAACCGTCATTGTGGGCGTAGAGTTGACACAAGATGGCCGGCCCGTGACAAGCTCGATCCGTATGATTTCCAGCTCTGGCGGCGACAGCGCATCTGCGCAACAGGCTTTTGGTGCAGCGCGCCGTGCTATTGTTCGCTGTGGTGTGTCTGGCTTTGAACTTCCTGAAGACAAATATGCGCATTGGCGTGACATCGAAATGACATTCAATCCTGAAAGGATGCGGATCAAATGACCCGATATTTTGTTGCCGTATTTCTGTCCCTCTTTGCCTTTGTGACAGTGGCCAATGCCCAGAACGGTCCGTTGCGCATCGAAATCACGGAAGGGGTGATTGAACCGCTGCCCTTCGCGGTGCCGGACTTCGTGCCGGATACGGCAGCAGCGGGGCAATATGCCCGCGACATCAGCCGCGTGATTGCGGCGGATTTGAGCGGGACCGGATTGTTCCGGGAAATCCCCTCAACCGCGTATATCAGTCAGGTCAGCGACTTCGACGCACCGGTTCAGTTTGCAGATTGGAAGGCGATCAATGCGCAGGCCTTGATCGTTGGGGGCGTGTCCGTTTCTGGCGCACGCCTCACCGTTCGGTTCCGGGTTTATGACGTTTTTTCGGGGGCCGAACTGGGTAACGGGCTGCAGTTTGCAGGATCAACGGATGGATGGCGGCGAATGGCCCACCAGGTGGCCGATGCGGTCTACAGTCGGATTACGGGCGAAGGCGGTTATTTCGACAGCCGGGTGGTCTTCGTCTCGGAAAGCGGACCCAAAGATGATCGGCGCAAGAGACTGGCGATCATGGATTATGACGGCGCTAATGTTCAATATTTGACGGACAGCTCTTCTCTGGTATTGGCCCCCCGGTTCTCGCCCACAGGCGACCGGGTGCTATACACCAGTTATGAAACCGGCTTTCCGCGCATCTATGTTCTGGATGTGGGCCGGGTCCAACGGCGCGTTCTGGAACAACAAGACGGAACGATGAGCTTTGCGCCTAGATTTGCGCCTGACGGCCGGACGGTTGTCTATTCGCTGAGCCAGGGTGGCAACACCGATATCTATACGATGAACGTCTCCAGCGGGGCCAGCAAACGACTGACCAGTGCGCCGTCCATCGAAACCGCGCCCAGCTTTTCCCCGGATGGCAGCCAGATCGTCTTTGAAAGCGACCGCTCCGGGACCCAGCAACTTTACATCATGTCCGTCAATGGCGGAGAGGCGCGCCGGATCAGCTTTGGCCAAGGCCGCTATGGCACGCCGGTCTGGTCGCCGCGTGGGGACCTGATTGCGTTCACCAAGCAAAGCAAAGGCCGTTTTCATATCGGGGTGATGCGTACAGATGGCAGCGAAGAGCGCCTGTTGACGGCGTCGTTCTTGGACGAAGGTCCGACATGGTCCCCGAACGGTCGCGTCATTATGTTCGCGCGGGAAACCCAAGGGGCCGCAGGCCGTGCATCGCTTTATTCCGTAGACATAACAGGACGCAATCTGCGGCCGGTTCGGACGCCCGATGGCGCATCTGACCCCGCGTGGTCCTCCCTTCAGCAATGAATTGCTTAAATTTGATCGGGTAAATCGCTCAAAAGGCGCGGAAACGTTCCCTTATGAACGGCCCTGTGATACGGATTGGCCAGAAAAGCCAAAATATTCATGAGGCACGACGCATGCGGATTTTCACAAAAACAACCCTGCTGATCGGGGTGCTGGCCTTGGCGGCCTGTAGCAATGCCACCAATTTTGACAATGGTGCTGCAGGTGGCGGCGCGGGGGGCATATCCTCTGACACTTACGTGGAAGGGTCTGCGAGTGATCAGTCCTCTCCGGCGTATTTCCAGCAGGCGGTCGGGGACCGGGTGCTGTTCGAGGTGGACCAATCGTCTTTGACACCTGCAGCGCAATCGACACTGAACGCACAGGCGCAGTGGCTGCTAAGCAACGCCGATTTTACCGCTGTGATCGAAGGTCACGCGGATGAGCAGGGCACGCGGGAATACAACCTGGCCTTAGGCGCTCGGCGCGCAAATGCCGCGCGCGAATACCTGATTTCTCAGGGTGTTCCGGGCGGCAGGTTGCAGGTTGTCAGCTATGGCAAGGAACGTCCGATTGAGATCTGCAGCAACGAGGCGTGCTATTCCAAGAACCGCCGGGCCGTCACCGTCTTGGCATCAGGGCTAACAGGATAAACACACCATGCGGCAGCTTTTGGCTTTGACACTGACCATTTTCCTGTTCGGGGGCGCGGCCATGGCCCAGACCGATGTAGAGCGGGCACAGACGCTTGCCGACATCCGTCAGGAATTGTCAGTGCTATACGTCGATATCCAGCGGTTGAAACGAGAGCTGTCGACAACCGGCGCGCCCAGCGTCGGAACCGCGACGGGCACATCGGTCTTGGATCGCGTCGCCGGTATCGAGACCGAGCTGCAGCGCTTAACCGAAAAGACGGAACAGTTGGATTTCCGGATCAATCAGATCGTTGCGGATGGTACAAACCGTATCGGTGATCTGGAATTTCGGCTGGTCGAACTGGAAGGTGGCGATCTGAGCCAGTTGGGAGAAACGTCGACTTTGGGCGGTGAGGCGACACCGCCCGTGGCGATCCCGGTTGCGCCTTCGACGCCGTCAACGGAACTTGCTGTTGGCGAGCAAGCGGATTTCGACGCGGCAATCGTGGCGTTGGACAAGGGCGATTTTCAGAAAGCAACCGAGCTTTTTGAACAGTTTTCCCAGTCTTATCCCGGCTCTCCGCTTGGGGCGCAGGCCGATTTGAACCGGGGCAAAGCACTGGCCGGACTGGGGGATACTCGGTCGGCGGCGCGCGCCTATCTGGCCAGTTTTTCGCTCGATCCCGAAGGGCCCAACGCACCCACCGCGTTGATTGAGCTTGGCGGCGCATTAGGCGAATTGGGGCAGGTCGAACAGGGGTGCATTACCCTGCGCGAGGTCGCGGTTCGTTTCCCCGGCGCACCGGAAGTCGCCGATGCAACGTCAAAGCTGACGGCTTTGGGCTGCGGGTGACGCAGACAGCTCAGAAAATTCGATCCAGTCTGACGGCAGCGCTGACGCCCTATGCGGGGCGTCACATTGGCATCGCCGTGTCCGGTGGCAGCGATTCCACCGCGCTGATGTGTGGTATTTTCGAGGTTATGGCCGATCTGAAAATTACCGTATCGGCCGTTACGGTGAACCATGGCCTGCGCGCCGAAGCAGTACAGGAAGCCGGGTTTGTGGCCGATCTGTGCACGAGACTGGACGTGCCGCATGATGTTTTGTCGTGGGACGGGTGGGATGGAACCGGCAATTTGCAGGATGCCGCGCGTCGGGCGCGATATGGGCTGATCTCTGCCTGGGCGCAGGACCGTGGTATCAATGCGGTCGCTTTGGGCCACACGGCGGATGATCAGGCAGAAACCGTCTTGATGCGGCTTGGTCGGTCGGCGGGTGTCACCGGCCTGTCAGCGATGGCACCGGAACGCACCAGCGATGGTGTGACGTGGATGCGCCCATTGTTGACGATCCGGCGCGATGAATTGCGCGATACTCTAACGCGGCAAGGGCAGACATGGTGCGACGACCCGAGCAACGAGAACTTGGCATTTGATCGGATCAAGGCCCGAAAAGCGCTCGAACAGCTGGAAAACCTCGGTGTGACGGTTCAGGCTTTGACCGAAGTTGCCACGCATATGCAGCAGGCGGACCACGCCTTGCGTGTGCAGACCCATCAAGCCGCGCATTCTCTGGTTACTGAGCGATTTGGCGCCTTGCGGTTCGAACGATCCGCATTCTTCGATTTACCGGATGAGATTGCGCGCCGATTGGTCAATGCCGCTCTGCGATGGATTGCCGGCGCGCCTTATGCTCCGCGCCGCTCGGCCGTAGCAGGGTTCATGGAGGCGATGCGTACAGAGGCAAAGGCAACTTTGTCCGGCTGCGTGACGCAACCGGAAGACCGTTTTTTCTGGATCTACCGTGAGCTTGAGGCTGTCGCCGATGAAATCAGCGCCCCCGGAGCCGCATGGGACGGGCGATGGGCCGTTACGCATGACGCCGAACCCAGGGCCGAGGCCCGGGCAATGGGCGATGCAGGCTTGAAACAGCTGGGCGATTGGCGGCGGGCATCCTTGCCGCGCGACGTGCTTATGTCCACGCCTGCGCTTTGGCTGGACGGCGATGTCATTGGCGCATCAGGGCACAATTTGGCGGTCCCGCATCGGATAAAACTGACAAAGGATCGCGACGATTTCGCCGCGTTTGTATTATCGCATTGAACCCGGCGGCGTGATCCTTATCTTATAGTCAACTTGGGTGGTGTTATGGGCACCCGACTTTTTCGGGAGAATTTCCTTGGGAAGTGCTAGAAATATTGCGTTCTGGGTCGTGCTGTTCCTGCTGATCCTTGCGCTGTTCGACCTTTTCAGCGGGTCTGGCGGAACACTTCAAAGCCGCGAAATCAGCTATTCTGAATTTGTCAGCTCTGTCGAAGATGGCGGTGTCAGCCAGGTAACACTGGACGGCGAACAGGTCCGTTTCCGGGGCGCAGATGGCCAGGAATACGTCACGATCAAACCGGAAGATGCTGAAATCACGCAGCTTTTGATCGAGCAGAACATTCCTGTGAAAGCAGAGCAGCAACAACAGTCGGGCTTCCAAACCTTCCTGGTGTCCTTGTTGCCCTTCCTGCTGTTGATCGGTGTCTGGGTCTATTTCATGAACCGGATGCAGGGCGGCGGCAAAGGCGGTGCGATGGGCTTTGGCAAATCCAAGGCCAAGATGCTCACCGAAAAGCATGGTCGCGTCACATTTGACGACGTGGCAGGCATCGATGAAGCCAAGGAAGAGCTCGAAGAGATCGTCGAATTCCTGCGCAACCCGCAAAAATTCTCGCGCTTGGGCGGAAAAATTCCGAAAGGTGCGCTGTTGGTGGGTACTCCGGGTACCGGTAAAACGCTTCTGGCGCGCGCCATTGCGGGTGAGGCGGGTGTGCCGTTCTTCACGATCTCCGGCTCTGACTTTGTTGAGATGTTCGTAGGCGTTGGCGCAAGCCGTGTGCGGGACATGTTCGAACAGGCCAAGAAAAACGCGCCTTGTATCGTGTTCATCGACGAAATTGACGCCGTGGGTCGGCACCGGGGTGCCGGATACGGCGGCGGCAATGACGAACGTGAACAAACGCTCAACCAGCTGCTGGTCGAGATGGATGGGTTTGAGGCCAATGAAGGCGTGATCATCATCGCCGCGACCAACCGTAAAGACGTGCTGGACCCCGCATTGCTGCGTCCCGGTCGGTTTGACCGTCAGGTCACCGTTGGCAACCCGGACATCAAGGGCCGTGAAAAGATCCTTGGGGTGCATGCACGCAAGACGCCTTTGGGACCCGATGTCGATCTGCGGATCATTGCGCGGGGGACGCCCGGGTTTTCGGGTGCGGATCTGGCCAACCTTGTGAACGAAGCCGCGCTGATGGCTGCGCGGGTCGGGCGTCGTTTTGTGACGATGGAAGACTTTGAAAACGCCAAGGACAAGGTGATGATGGGCGCCGAGCGCCGGTCGATGGTCCTGACGCAGGATCAAAAAGAAAAGACCGCCTATCATGAAGCCGGCCATGCCGTGGTTGGTTTGGCACTGCCGGAATGCGACCCGGTTTACAAGGCGACGATCATTCCGCGCGGGGGTGCGTTGGGTATGGTTGTGTCCTTGCCTGAGATTGATCGTCTGAACTGGCACAAGGATGAGTGCGAGCAAAAGCTGGCTATGACCATGGCGGGCAAAGCGGCAGAGATCATCAAATACGGTGAGGATCACGTGTCGAACGGCCCGGCAGGCGATATCATGCAGGCGAGCCAGTTGGCGCGCGCGATGGTGATGCGGTGGGGCATGTCGGACAAGGTCGGTAATATCGACTATGTCGAAGCCCATGAAGGCTATCAGGGCAACACGGCTGGGTTCTCGGTATCGGCGCATACCAAGGAGCTGATCGAGGAAGAAGTGAAGCGCATGATCCAGGAAGGATATGAGCGCGCCTATAACATCCTGACCGAGCGCAAGGATGAGTGGGAGCGGCTGGCGCAGGGGTTGCTGGAATATGAGACGCTGACAGGCGAAGAGATCAAGCGCGTCATGAATGGTGAGCCGCCGCAATCGGATGATGGCGAGGACGACACGCCAGATCAGGGCAGCACCCCAAGCGTGACCGCCATCCCAAAGACCCGGCCAAAGAAATCGCCGCCGGAAGGCGGGATGGAGCCCGAGCCAACAGGCTGATCGGCGTGAGAGAACAGACAGGCCCGGTGGAAACGCCGGGCCTTTTCTTTTGGCCACATAGCTGATGTCATGGGGCGGATTTTGGGTATTTTGAACAAGAAAGAAGCAGGGGGGCGAGATGCCGGTATTGGTTGAAGGCGGATATGAGGCTGAAGTCGTCTGGCTGGGCGTGTCCATGGCTGCGGATGAGACGTTGCGATCGGAAGCACAACAGGAGGTGTCGCTGGGCTTTCACGGTATTGCGGGCGCGCGTCACGCGGGGGAAAACCGGCCTTCCTGTGTGCGGGTCAAGAACCTTTATGCCAAGGGCAACGAGATCCGGAACGTGCGGCAGTTGAGCATTCTTTCTGAAGAGGAACTCGCCGTTATCGCGGCGGAGATTGATGTGGAGGCGCTTGATCCGGGGTTGTTGGGGGCATCGATCATTTTGCGCGGCATTCCGGATTTTACCCATGTACCGCCGTCATCAAGGTTGCAAGGGCCGTCGGGTGTCACCCTGACCGTGGATATGGAAAACCGTCCTTGTGTCTTGCCGGGCCGTGAAATCGAAGCCCAAGTGTTATGGATCACATGGACTGACACTTTGACGGGATCAAACGGTTTTATGTGGGATTACGTGAAAACACTGTAAAACCAGTGCATTGTGGCGGAAATGATCCATCGTGAAGCCGAGGAGTGTGGAAAACATGGCTTGGCAGAACGTCAAGCGGGAGCGGATTTGGAAAGTTTGATTTGGCATCTTCGAGGGCGCTTCAAAAGGATCACATCAATCTTTCAAAAACTCTTCGAAAGTCAATAAAACATAGCAATTTGTGCTACTCCAAGCTTTCAAATCACAACTGATCCTTGAAAATTCTCTTGGGGAAAGTTCGGGCAAATCTGCCGAACCCATGAAAACCATAAGCTTTACCCTACAATTTCCTTATGGAACAATATGTTACCTATTTTTACCTAAAGCCCGCTCTCGATCGAAGTTAGGGTCGGATTATTGGCGCTAGTTCGGCCATGTTCGCGCTGACCAAACTACACGGCCGATGATCTCGAAGTCGCCCACACTTTTAGTCTCAATGACACGGGTAGGAACGGTAGGATTGTCACTATGTAGCAAAATAACTTTGTTTTGGGCGTCTCGTTCGACTCGCCTTACCGAGAGCATTTCACCCTCTCGAACTGCGAAAATATGGGCCTTTGACACAGCCGTCTTGTCCCGGTGATCAATGAGCACAATCGATCCGTCTGCTAATGTGGGCTCCATACTCTCGCCGGCCACCCGAACCAACGTTGCATGCGTTGCGAGCAGGCCCACCCGTTTCAGCCAGTCTGACCTGAATGCGAACTGTCCAATTGATCCAGTTTCATTTCCTACGCGACCCTCGCCAGCCGACAACTCGACATCATAGTAGTCAACCAAAACAAAATCTGAACTTCCCTCTTCACTAGCCAAATCAACCACATGTCCGGCATCGCGAACAATGAGCTGTTCAATTGGTGCGCCTGTGAGGTCCGAGAAGTCCAAAAGCCTATCGAGATTGGGCTCCCGCTCGTCGTTGAAATAGTTGTGAAGCGTACGGACGGAAACGCCGAGCTTCCCTGCGACCTCCACCAGTGTGAGGCCGCTAGCCTCTACGGCGAAGCGCATTTTTTCTCCAAGCCCAATCATCCGGCAAAAATGGCTCATTTCGTGCTCCAATTAAAGATGTGCAATTTGTTCTTGTAAATATGTGAACAATATGAACACTGTTGCCAAACGCACAAGACGTTCACGGAGCGGTCAAATGGATCAAGATCAACAAAGTTTGCCAGTCCCAACACTAGGGCGTTGGTTGCATGAGGCAATCATGGGCGCGCTAAAGGGACGCGGCATTAGTCTCGCTTCGTGGTGCGATGAAAACGAGGTCAGCCGGCAAGCCATAAGAACCTACACTTATGGCCTGAACGCTGGCCCAAAGGGTGAGGCTCTTCTTTCGAAGCTAATTGACGACGCAGGCCGCACCGCCGTCGTTTCCATGTATGCTCATCGGCTGAAGGAAGAAGCCCAAGTTTTTGATGGGTGGGCGGCTTGATGCGCTCACTTTCTCCCAAAGTTACTGCCTGTCCGGCAACACTGCCTCTCCCCTCGTCTGAAGGGGATCAGAGCCGGACCAACTTCCCCGAGGGCTGCGAACAGCTCTCGGGGACTTTTCCAGAATTTGCAGACCCACTCGCGGGAACGCCGAAAGGCGGCGCGACCGTGTCGGCGGGCAACTCCTCCCGCCCGTCGATACGGCATCGCGTTTTTGAATGGGTCGGCGATGTCATCGGGGCGTTGAGCCTGTTCGTCATGCTCTGGGGTTTGCTTTGGATTGGGGAGATTTTGGGATGAATGCCGACTTATCAAAGGAACAAAAAATCGCATCGCTACTTTGCCTTTTGAAGCGCGCGCACAAGGAGTTCGAGCGCTGTTCGATTGACGTCAAAATAGCCGAAATCCAGTTTGATGACCCTTACTGCTCAGACGATATCGCAGCAGGCGTGTTGCGTGATGCACGCGAGAAGCAGTTTCAAACTCAACGCGACTTCGAGAAAATTGCCGCTTCATTTTTGGACACATCTTTCAGCGACCTAATCCGCATTCTTACCGGTGGGGATCAGGTATGACGATAAAGACAATCCCCCTTAAGGACATTTCTGTTCAAGATCGCTTGCGGCACGTTGACGAGCTTGAGGCAGCAGAAATTGCTGCGTCCATCAAGGAAGAGGGGCTGAACTATCCCATAATTGTGCGTTCTCGGGACAAAGGCACTTACTCGGTCGTAGACGGCGCACATCGGCACCGTGCATACGAATTGCTGGGGCTTGAAGAAATCAAGTGCGACGTTCGCAAACTGTCCCAGTCTGAAGCTGAGCGCATCGAGATCGACAGTAATCTGGTGCGTGCTGAATTGACGAAAGCGGCACGTATCAGATTTATCGGCAAGAGCGACGAACTCTTCGCACGAAAGCATCCTGATCGGCAGCAAGGCGGCGATCGGCGCAGCGATAATTTCAAAGTGCAAAGTTTGCACTTTGAAAACCCGACAGAACACTTGCAGACCAGATTGGACCTTAGTCGCCGCGCAATTTACAACGCCCGCGAGCTGTATCGAAAGCTACACTCAGACGCTCTCAGCCTTCTTTCTGAAGGGCCATTAGCAGACAATGAAGTTCAAATTCGCGCTGTTTCAGATCTAGCGCCTGACCAACAGATTGAGTGCGCTCGTCGTATACGAGACGGCGAGTTTGGCACAGTCAAAGATTGGTGTCTTGCAGTTGGTGTGTTGGAAGAAAAGTCCATTTCGAATGCGCCCGTTGACCGCTGGTTCGTGAAACAGGCCACCGGCTGGGGCGAAGCAAAAAAGGCCTGGCGTCGAAAGTTCGTACGTGAATTCGCGAGCGATCTGCGTCCGCTTCTCGCTGAAATTGATGCGGAAGAGGCGAGCTAATGCAGGAATGGTGGTCGATTTCTGAATTGGTGGAGTTGGGTCATCCGTCACTCCCCAACGACGAGCGCAACATGCGCAGGTTTGCCCAAAGCCGCCGATGGGATGAAGACCGAAATCGAGTTCGGGAAGTTCAAGGCGGTGGCGGGCGTAATGGCATTAAGCGTCAGTACAAATTTGAGCTCCTTCCACCAGAA
Source organism: Paracoccaceae bacterium (assembly GCA_965198725.1). Classification (GTDB taxonomy): domain Bacteria; phylum Pseudomonadota; class Alphaproteobacteria; order Rhodobacterales; family Rhodobacteraceae; genus CBDAPX01. The sequence continues at coordinate 105,127 of CBDAPX010000001.1, read as the reverse complement.
GTTCAGGATCACATCATCGCAATGGCGATGATTGAAGAAATCGCCGCAGATGAGCGCGACGAAAGATCAGAGCTAATTTCGGAAAGCCTTTGGCTGCGCTTCAGTCAAGCTCCGGGTACGTGCCAAAGTGAGGCCAAGCGCCGACTTGCCATCATCCAGCGCGTAACAAAGTTGCGAGAAACGCAGCAAGAAGGCGCTGCGATGGCAATCGTTGAGGCAAAGACCCAAACCCCTATCCGCACAATCTACCGCTGGATGGAAGCTATCGACGGTCTGCATAAAAACGACTGGATGCCGGCGCTTCTGCCCGAATACAAAGGGCGCACCACCACCGCTGAATGCGATGCGCGGGCGTGGGATATGCTGGTGAGCGATTATCTGCGTCCGGCGGAACCCAGCTTTGCCAGTTGCTATGCACGGATGAAAGAAGCGGCTGACGCGCATGGCTGGGCTCCGATCCCGTCGAAGGTCACGCTGAAGCGCCGCGTGGATAGCGAGATTGGCCCGGCCGCGATCACCCTGGCGCGCAAGGGTGAAGCCGCCGCCGCCCAGCTTTACCCGGCGCAGACCCGTGATCGCACCGTGTTTCACGCGATGGAAGCCACCAACGCCGATGGTCACGTTTTCGATGTCTTCGTGCAATTCGAGGATGGCACGATCGGGCGTCCTTGCCTGATCGGCTTCCAGGACGTGTTTTCCGGCATGGTGCTGAGCCATCGGATTTCCCAGACCGAAAACAAGGAAACCACCCGGCTTGCGATCTGCGATATGGTCGAGAGCTGGGGCATCCCCGATCACGTCTATTTCGACAATGGCCGCGCCTTCATGTCGAAATGGATCACCGGCGGCATGAAACACCGCTTCCGGTTCAAGGTGAAAGACGAAGAGCCGAAGGGTGTTCTAACCCAGCTTGGCGTCGAGGTTCACAACACCACGCCTTATCATGGTCAGGCCAAACCGATCGAACGGGCGTGGCGTGACATGGTGGATCGCATCAGCCGCCACCCGGCGCTCGAAGGGGCGTTCACCGGCAACCGAATTGACGCGAAGCCCGAGAACTATCGCTCGCGCGCCATTCCGATTGACGAGTTCCGCAAGTTTGTCGCGCAAGAGATCATGCGCCACAACACGCGCAAGGATCGCAACACCCAGACCGCCAAAGGCCGCAGCTTTGCCGAGGTGTTTCAGGAAAGCCTTGAGCGTCCCGGTGTGGTGGTGCGCAAGGCCACCGCGTTGCAACGCCAGTTCTTCCTCTTGGCAGGCGAAGGCAAAACCGCCCGCCGCACTAATGGCGAAATCCATCTGGCCGGAAACCGCTATTGGAGCGAGCATCTGATTGCCCATGCGGGCCGCAAGCTGATGATCCGCTTTGACCCGGAAAACCTGCATGGCGATCTCTTCGTCTACACAATGGACGGCCGGTTCATCGACCGGGCGGAATGTATCGAGGCGGTTGGCTTTAATGATGCCGAGGCTGCGCGTGAACATGCCAAGCTGAAGCGCCAGTTCATGAAGGCGCACCGCGAAGTTCTGCGCCTTGGCCGGTTGCTCACGCCTGCGCAGGTCGCGGCGCAAATCCCTGACCCCGAACCGATCGACATGGAATTGCCGAAGGTCGTGGGCCTGCACACCGAACCCACCGCCGCGCCGATCTCGGAGGCTGACACGTCTGACGCCTTTGGCCGCGGGCTGGCGGCATCGCTCGGCGTGTCGAGCATCTTCGACCACCCGAACAACCAAAAAGAGGGCGGATGAACCACCCGGAATTCTGATCTGAGGAGAAACTCATATGAATGCGCAAACGAAACCAGAGGCAGTCCAGGCAAGCGGCTGGGCAATGCCGAAACAAACACCCAAGATCGAAGACGCCGATCTGATGACCCGCTGGCAAAGCGCCACGCAGCGCGTGTCGCACTATGCCGCGGAAAACGGCTGGACCAAATCGGAAGTGGCCCGCCGCGCTGATATCGCGATCGGCACGTTCTCGGGCTGGTATGACGGCACCTATAACGGGCGCTACGACACCACGACCCAGCGTGTCGAAAACTTCCTCGCCTCCTATCTTGAGGCCACTGAGGCGGCATCGGCCTTGCCGGTGGAGCCGGGCTTTGTGCAAACCCGCGTGGCGCGTGAGCTCTTTGAGACATTCACCTATGCGCAGGCTTTGCCCACGATGGCGATTGCGACACTGGTGGCGGGGCTGGGCAAAACCAGCGCGGCCGAGGCGTTCAAGGCCACGCGGCCCCATGTCTTCCATGTCACGCTCAGCCCATCGAGCCGCAGTGTCCACACGCTGAAATCAGAGATCGGCGAGCAGCTTGGCATCGACACCCGCAATTCCGGCACCCTGAAGGGCGCGATTGTCGAGGCGCTGAAGCGTGACGGGTTCAGTGCGCTTCTGATTGTCGATGAGGCCCAGTATCTGGGCGAGGACAGTATCAACGAGCTGCGCCATTTCCGCGATATGGCCAAATGCGGCCTTGTGCTTCTGGGCAATGATGAGACGACAACGCCCTATGCCACCCGCGACGTGAAACACGCCTCGCCGCAGGTCACGCGTCGGATTGGCTACCGCGTCAATGTCATGAAGCCTTATGCCGAAGATATCGAGACCTTCCTCGATGCCTGGCAGTTGACCGACAAGGATGTCCGTGCGGTTGGCACCGCGATTGCCACGCGGCCCGGTGCGCTTGGCGCATTGGCTGAGACCATCAAGGCGGCGTCCATGATTGCTCGTGGCATGGGGCGCGGCCTGACCGCCGATGATCTGCGCGCGGCCTATCAGCGCCGCGGCGGAGGTGCCGTCTGATGGCCGCGTCCAGAAACAAGATCATCGAACTGGCGAAGAAACGGATGCCACCCGCCGCGATTGCCCGCACCTTGGGCTGCAAGGTGGATCAGGTCTATTCCGCCATCCGCTGGGCGCGGTCCAATGGCGCGGACATCCCGCATTTCAGGACGGTGAAGACTGAAACACCGCGCCCATCGGCATCGTCCATCGTGATCAACAACCGCCTGAATGCGCTTCTCACCCGTGAAGCCGAGCGGATCGGCCTGTCACCTTCAGAGATGGCTCAAAGGCTTCTCGAAACCGCGCTTTTGAAAACAGTCGGGCACTAACCGCCCCCAATCATCGAAAGGAAACGCCATGTCTGGTGAAACGATATCCGCCTCTGATGCAGGCTATATGATCAACGCGAAAGGCCATCAGGTCCCGCTCAATCTGGTCAAACCCAGTGATCGCCAGATTGATGAAACCGTGCGTGAAATCCACGGCTACGCCCACAAGCTGATGAACCAGATCGCCCGGTTCCGCTGCCACACCTATGACGATCTGGGCGCGCTGATGGAGCTTTTGGCCGACCAGTATGGCGTGCAGATGCGCGGCATGAAGGAAGGCGGGCGCGGCAACGTCAGCTTCAAATCCTATGACGGCCTGATCAAGGTCGAGATCAGCGTCCAGGACTATGTGGAATACGGCCCAGAACTTCAGATCGCAAAGAAGCTGGTCGATCAGTATATCCACGAGGTCAGCGAAGGCGTGCCGGATGAGGTGAAGGCGCTTCTCAACCATGCCTTCGAGGTGGACAAGCAAGGCAAGGTGAACCGCGAAGCGCTCTACACCCTGCGCCGCCTCGACATCGATCACCCGACCTGGAAACGCGCGATGGAAGCCGTGAAGGACAGTCAGCGCGTCGAAAGCACCCGCGAGTTCGTCCGCATTTCCACCCGCCCGAACACGCAGGTCGGCTTCAAATCCATGCAGATCAACCTCGCCAATGCCGAGGAAACCGCCAATGACTGAGGTCGATCAACGCTTCACTGAGCGGCGCATGCTCAATCTCGCGGGCCGCGCGGTCTGCAAGATCGACGAAGGCGGACGCCGCGCCACCGAACGCCTCACCTATGACGAGATCGAAGCCATGGCCACGGCGCCCGTATGCCTTGGGCTGCGCCCTCTGAAGGCGGGTGAGGAATTCGCCATGACCACCGCTATTCCACATCGGGGGACGATCTCATGAAGAACAAGCTCACCGACCTCAACAACCACCTGTTTGCCCAGCTTGAGCGGCTGGCCGATGAGGACCTGGACGCGGATGCGATCGAGCGTGAAGTGAAACGCGCCGACGCGATCGTGGATGTCTCCGACCAGGTGCTTCGCATTGCCGATACCGGCCTGAAAGCCGCCAAGCTCTTTGCCGAACATGGCGAGGCCGTGCTGCCGCATCTGCCCCAGATCGGAAGCAAAGCGGAATGAAGGGCAAGCGCATCCCATATAGCGCGGCAGAACTCGCATGGGTCGAGCAGAATTGCGGCCTGCCCCGCCGCGATCTGCACGCCGCGTTCGTGCGGGAGTTCATGCGTTCTGACGTGACCGAGCAACACATTCGGTCGCTTTGCACGCGCAAGGGATGGTCAGCCGGTCCAGAAGGCCGGAAACGCCTTGTCGGGGCCTCAACCTTATTTTCCAGCGCCGAAATCGACTGGCTCAAACAAAGCGCAGGCCTGTCGCGGGCAGACGCCTATGCGCAGTTCATCGAGACCTTTGGGCGCGACGACATTAGCGAAGGTCAGGTGACGGCCTATCGCAAACGCAATGGCATTAAGTGCGGTGGTGATGTCGCTTCGTGAAAGGCCAGCACTCCTGGAACAAGGGCAAGAAACTGCCTGTCAGTGACGCCTTCAAGGCGTCCATGTTCAAGAAGGGGCATGTCCCCCACAACCAGAATTATATCGGCCATGAGCGGATCAACCACGAAGGCTATGTTGAAATCAGCGTCGCCAAACCGAACCCCTACACCAATGCCGACCGGCGCTATGTCGCAAAGCACCGCTGGCTTTGGGAAGAGATCAACGGTCCGGTGCCTGAGGGCCATGTCCTCAAATGCCTTGATGGCGACAAACAGAACACTGATCCGACGAATTGGCTAGCGATCCCGCGGGCGTTGTTGCCGCGCTTGAATGGCCGCTGGGGCAGTCTCAGCTATGACGAGGCCGAGCCAGAGCTGAAACCCTATATCCTCGCCGCCGCGCGTCTTCAGCACGCCGCCCGCGAAGCCCGCAAATCGGGAGGCGCAGAATGACGAGCGGACGCCACAACAGCTATAGCGATGCCGAACTGGCCTGGCTGAAAGAGCGGGCGACGATACCCCGCGCCCAGCTCCATGCCGAATTCTGCGCCACCTTCGATCGTCAGGATGTGAGCCGCGTGGCTCTGGACGGGCTGATGAAGCGCAAGCGCTGGATGACCGGGCGGCTGGGTTTTGAGAAAGGCCATGTGCCCCATAGCCAGAACTTCATCGGCCACGAACGGCTGAACAAGGATGGCTATGTCGAGATCAGCGTGGCCGAGCCCAACCCGTTCAGCCGATCTGATCAATCTGATCGCCGCTATGTCCTGAAGCACAAGCGCCTCTGGGAAGCCGAAAACGGACCCGTCCCGGAAGGCCACTGCCTCAAGTGCATCGACGGCGACAAGACCAACACCAACCCGGCAAACTGGCTGGCTGTGCCACGCGCCATTCTGCCCCGCCTCAATGGCGGTCGCTGGGGACGCCTCAGCTACGCCGGAGCCGATCCCGACATTCGCCCCAGTGTGCTTGCCGTCGCCCAGCTTCAGCACGCCGCCCGTGAAGCCAGAAAGGACCGTCAGTCATGAGCGCCCTCAAAGCCATCCATGCCAAACGCCGTCAGGTGCATTCTCTGAAAGAGGATGAGACCTGGCGTGATTTCGTCGAAAGACACACGGGCCAGCGATCCACCCGCGGCCTGACCCCAAAGCAATCGCAGGCCTTGCTTGCAGCACTGGACGCACTCGGAGCTGGGAAATCCCCTCGCCGCAAATCTGCGATCTCCGGCCCCTATGCCAAGAAAATTCAGGCGCTCTGGATTTCGTGCTGGAACCTCGGGCTGATCAAATCGCGCGATGATGCGGCGCTCAATCGCTTTGCCGTGAAACAAGCCAAGGTCGATCACGCCAGTTGGATACGTGACCACGATGACGCCGTGGCGGTGATCGAGGCGCTGAAGAAAATGCTGGAACGGCGCGGCGTCGAATGGGCCAACCTACGCGGCGATCCCAAATACATGCGCCTTCCCGGTTTCAAGGTGGCAATTGCGCAATGGGAGATCGTGAAGCTAAAGGCTACGTCTATCGCCTGACCCAAATCGATCTGCCCGACATGAAGGCCGACGATTGGATTGCCGTCATGAACACCTTCGGGGAGCGCATCCGCTCTTTGCAATCTGAGGGTGTTCTGTGATGGTTGCGTATAGCTTTCAGCGTCAATTTATTGAGCCAATTCAAATGGGCATTCGTAATCCCTTCGCTGACGGGGCGAAGCTTCAGACAATTCGGACACATCGCAAACGCCATGCACGGGCGGGCGAAATGCTTCAGCTCTATAGCGGTATGCGCACCAAGAATTGCATGAAGGTCGTGCCGGATCAGGAATGCGAAGATGTGTTCAATATCCGTTTTGAAGTCGCCAAATCGGGCATCAAAGACATTTACATCGGCCTTTCAGAGCCCCGTTACGAGGTGTCTAAGATCAATGAATTTGCGCAGTCAGATGGCTTTGCCGATGCCGACGTGATGCGCGACTTCTGGCTGGCAAGCCACGGTGAAGGCCTCTTTGAGGGTGTCTTGATTACGTGGTTCCCGGAGACATTTCTGGCCGCACGTCACGAGCGGTCTGTGAAAGCCCTCAAGGGTATCGCTGCATGAGCTACTCCTGGCTTCCCCCTTTGCTGAACGAGATCGCGGACGTGGCTGGCGTTGAAGCCGCGCTCGCGCTCGCTGATGCGCGTGGGGGAAGCCGGGTATCCATTCCCGCCAAAGCCTCAGATGATCACTGGCTGGTGATCACGCTGGGTCGGGAAAACGCCGATAAAATCTGCGAGCATTTCCGCTCGGGCTATGGCGGATCGGTGATTGATCTGCCTGTCGGCCCATCTTCATCTGCCAATGCCACGCGCAAAAAAGTTGACCAGATGATCCGCGATGGCGTATCTGCGGACAAGATCGCCCAGGTTGCCCGCGTTCACCGCACCACGGTGTTTCGCCGTAAGGCCAAGCTGCAACCTTGCGAGAACCAGCCAGACCTCTTCGACTGATTTGGTAGCATCTGCTACCCATGAGGCACGGACCCGTGCCGCGTAGTTTCCTGTCATCCATTGGAGGGCAGGACCATGAAGCGTCTGGCAATTGTTGTTGGCCATAACTCGGAAAAGCAAGGCGCGGTGCGCGGCGATACTGGCGAGACGGAGTTCGTCTGGAATTCTGATCTGGCCAAGATGATCGAAGGCGAAGCGCAGGCCTATCCCGACCTTGAGGTGAAGACCTTCTATCGTCAGCCGGGGCTTGGCTATACCCGCGAAATCCGCCGCGTCTATGAAGAGACGGACCGCTGGGGCGCAAACGCCACCGTTGAGCTGCATTTTAATTCCTCTGCCAGTCCCAATGCGTCTGGCACCGAAACCCTGACATCCGGCACGCCCGCCTCGATGGCGTTGGCCGTATCGGTCAATCAGGAAATGGTTGCGGCCCTTGGCCTGAAGGATCGCGGCGTCAAAACCCGATCGGCCAGTGATCGCGGCGGTGCATCTCTTATGTCAGGCCGCGCGCCTGCCGTGCTGATCGAACCGTTCTTTGGCTCTTCCGAAAAAGGCCAAAAGGCCACTGATAGCACCACCGAAAAACGAGCCTTGGCCGAAGCCATTGTGCGCGGTGTTGCCTCGTCGATGGATGCCATGCCGCGCACCGAAGCGCAGATGGCAGAGAGCCGGACGCTTCGCGCGACCCGCGGCCAGCGCCAAAAGGTCATGGGCGCGGTGGCCTCGGCCGCTGCGACGGTCGGGCTGAGCGGTGATGCGACGGCATTGGAAGCGATCGGCTTGGCCGAACAGATTGGCGCGGCGCTGCCTTATCTCAAATGGATCGCCCCGATTGCCCTCGTTGGTCTTCTCTTTGCGCTGCGCATGGATGCAGACGCGATTGAAGAGGCCCGCTGGGACGATCACGAAAACGGATTGCGGTGATGCTCTGGCTGCGTCGTCGCCTTTGGCCCTGGCTGATCACTGCGGCATCCGGGGCCGCTCTTTTATTTGCAGTCCGCCAGAACGGGCGGCTGCGTGAACGCGAACGCGCCGCCACCAAAGCGGCCGCAAGACAACGGAGGATGAGAGATGCGGGGTCCCGTGTTGCTACTGATCGGCGCAGCGTTTCTGACCGGCTGCGCTCAGGTCGTTTCTGAGGCCTGCCCTCAAATCCGAACTTATTCGACAGAGGTCCAGGCAAGGGCCGCGGATGAACTTGACGCTTTGCCAGCGGATAGCGTGTTGCCGATCTTCATCGGTGACTATGCCGTCATGCGCGAAGAGCTGCGCGCGGGAGGGTGCTGAGCCGTGTCTGATCCTTCCACCACCCTGACAGAGGCGCAGCGCGAAGAGATTGCCGCCGACATGCACATCCTTGTGCGTGATCGTCTGGGCGAGATCACCGGTGCAGAGCCCAAGCTCGACGAGATCGGCCAGATCATGGCCTGTGCCTTTGGCGATATCTGCGGTCTTTTGGCCATGAACTGGCTTGGCGCACAGATCCCCGATTTGAACGCACGGGCTGAGCAATCGGCTCAAAGCATCATGCGCTCGCTGGCCGAGGCATCTTGTGAGGGGAGCGCATGAATGAGCGTGATCTCGAACGCAGCGAAGCCCGTGTTGAACAGGAGCGGGAACGATCTGCCAGAGCCGCGCGCGCCGCGGTTACGCGGCCGGGCAATGCGGAATGCGCCGATTGTGGCGAGCCCATATCCGAGGCCCGCCGCCAAGCCGCCCCATTCGCAGAGCGTTGCATCGACTGTCAAAGGGCGCATGAACGGGAGGCTCGTCAATATGCCTAAAGACCTGCTGGCCAAATTCTTTCGCTTTCTGTTTTTCGACGAGGTGCGGCTTTTGGAAGTCTTCTCCGCCCTCAATCTTCTGGCCTAGGCTGAGGTGCTTTTGACCGCGCCCGAGCTTCTGCGTGATGGGGCCTATCGCGGCTTCAGCAATGTTGAGGCGGTTGTCTGGGCTTATTGTTTCGGCGCGATCGCCCTGACCCAGATCGTCGCCATGATTATCCGGCGATGGCATCCGCTGGAATTTCGTTTCGCGGCGATGGCCTTTGCCGCCGGGGCCTGGACCGTCGTCGCCTGGAACTTCTGGGAGACCGGCATCTCGACCACCGCAAATCTCAATTACACCTTGCTCGCTGGGGCATGCGCAATTTCAGGAGCCTTCTTGGCATGGAAAAGTACCTCCTACCAATCTTAGAAGAAGGCGGGCCGATCGGTGCGCTCGTGGTTATTCTCGTCCTCGTGACGGGATTTATTCTGCGTCAGAAGGGCTGGCTTACGCAGGACAAATCCAAGGTCGTGTCCAACTCTCAGCTTTCCGAGCTCAGCTCGACGGTCGCCGCGATCGACAAGCGCCTGGCCACGGTCGAACATGATGTCGAAGCCCTGCCCACCCGCGAGGAAATCCACGAATTGCAGCTCGCCCATGAGCGGCTGGCGGGACGGCTTCTGGTTCTCGAAAACACCACGCAGGCGACGAAAGCAGGCGTGCTGCGTGTTGAGGATTTCCTGATCAACTTGTCGAAGGGGCATACGAAATGAGCAATCTCTTTGATGGCTATGAAGACCATTTCAACGCCGATGTGCGTCTGATCATTCTGCGCGCCTTGTCCGAGGAAGAGGACGGGCGGCTGAATTCCACCATGATTACCAAGGTGCTGGAAAGCTTCGCCGTGAACCGCACCCGCGACTACGTTCACACGCAGCTTCGCTGGCTGGAAAAGCAGGCGCAGGCGGTGATTGTGACGCAGGTGGGCTCGGTTCTGGTGGCAGAGCTGACCCAGCAAGGCGAGGGTCACCTGAGCCGCAAGACGGTGATCGAAGGTATCAATCAACCATCGCGCCGGAAGGCCTGAGACGATGGCGGCGCGCAAAGGAAGGGGACGGCTTTCCTCGATCGACCTTCTACCACCCGAGGCCGATCATATCGTGGCCTGGGCGTTTCAGGAGCTGAAGGAGCGCGACCGCACCCAGTTGGAAATCTGGTTCGACTTTAACGCCAAGCTGGCCGAGCTTGATCTGGGCCCCATCTCCAAATCCGCCTTCAACCGCCATTCGATCCGGCTGGCCTCGATGGCGCGCCGGCATGAAGAGGTGCGCGCGATCACGGCGGCGCTGACCGAGCGGCTTGAGCCTGGGCAAACCGACGATCTGACCATCATGGCGGCCGAGACGATCAAGACGCTGATCTTCGAGATGATGGAAGACGGCAAGGCCAGCTCACCGAAGGCCGCGATGGAACTGGCGCGCGCGCTGCAATCGGCGGTCAATTCCCAGAAGCTTTCCGTCGATCGCAAACGCGCGCTGCAAACGCAGTTTGAGACCCAAGTGGAAGACGCGATCGAGAAGGTCAGCTCCGAGAAAGGTCTCAGCGCCGAACAGGCCGATTTCTTCCGGCGTGAAGTGCTTGGGGTGAAGTCATGACCGAGCCAAGCGTATCTGAAACCACGAAAGCCGGACCGCCTGTCATCGGGCGTGATCCCGAGGCGCTGCCCGACACGTTCACCCGCGGTGCGGAAATCCCCGGCGATCTCGACCCGCTGGCCGATGGCATTCTGATGCGCCACCAGCAAGAATGGCTGGCCGACAAGAGCGATCTGAAGCTGGCCGAGAAAGGCCGTCGGACAGGCATCACCTTTGCCGAGGCGCTGGACGATACGATCACCGCGGCGTCGGCGCGATCGGCGGGCGGCGACAACGTGTTCTATATCGGGGACACCAAGGACAAGGGCCGCGAGTTCATCGGCTATGTTGCTCACTTCGCAAAAATCGTGGCGAAGGAACTAGCGGAGATCGAAGAGTTCCTCTTCGAGGACGAACAGGCGGACGGCACCACCAAACACATCTCGGCCTTCAGGATCAAATTCGCCAGCGGCTATCGGATCGAGGCCCTGTCTTCCAACCCGGCCAACATTCGCGGCCTTCAGGGGATCGTCGTCATCGATGAGGCGGCATTCCACAAGGATGTGCGCGAGGTGATCGACGCGGTGAACGCGCTTCTGATCTGGGGCGGCAAGGTCCGCGTGATCTCGACCCACAACGGCGTGCTCAATCCGTTCAACGAGCTGATCCGCGAAGCCAATGCCGGCAAGACGCCATTCAAGGTCCATCACATCCCGTTCGGCAAGGCCGTCGAGAACGGGCTTTATCGGCGCGTCTGCCTGATTAAAGGCAGAGCGTGGACGCAAGAGGCGCAGGACGATTGGGAGGCGCTCATTCGCGGCTCATATGGTCCGCGGGTGGCGGCGATGCGCCAGGAGCTCGACGCGATCCCGGCCGAGGCTGAAGGCGCGGCGCTGACCCGTGTCCAGATCGAGGCCTGCATGGAAGACGGTATTCCGTTTGAGCGCTGGACCTGCGACGATGATTTCCGCAATGCGCCGGCGGCGTTCCGCACGGCCGAGGCTTTGGACTGGTGTCGAAAGCACCTTGAGCCGGTGTTGAAAGCCCTCGATGGCGACAAGCGGCATTACCTCGGCGAAGACTTCGCCCGCTCCGGAGACGCCACCGATATCGTGATCAAGGAAATGGGCCATGATCTTGTGCGGCGCGGCAAGCTCACGGTCGAAATGCGCAACGTGCCCTTCGATCAGCAACGCGAGGTGTTCTTCTATATTGCCGATCGGCTTCCCAACTTTGCCAAGGGGGCCGTCGATCGCACCGGCAACGGGGCTTATCTGGCTGAGGTTGCCGCGCAACGCTACGGCGAGAAGATCATCGAAGTGGCTTTCACGCAGGAATGGTATCGGATCGAGATGCCGCCCTTCATCCAGTCCTTCAGTGACGGCACCAATGTGATCCCGCGCCATGACGATGTTTTGCAGGACCTTCAGGCGCTTCAATACGTCGATGGCGTGATCCGCATTCCAAAGGATTTCCGCCTGAAGGGAACGGACGGCTTCAACCGCCACGGCGATAGCGCGGTGGCCGAGGCGCTGGCCTGGTTCGCCAGCCGCCAGCCGGTCAGCACCTATGAATACACATCCGCCCATGCGCCCGACGAAGAGGACGGCTGGGGCGATCGGCGCGTTGAGGGCGGTGACAGTTTCAGACGATCCGGGGGGCTTTGGTGATGGTCGCGTGGCAATCCATCGACACCTATCCTGGCGGTAAGGCGCTCTTTTGGTGCGACGATGCCTTTGGCGGCTATCCGGCGTTCGGCGAAATCGAGGAATGCCCCGACGATAAGGGGCCGCGTGTCTGGGATGACGAAGGCCGCGGGTTTGCTCTCCTGGAAGACGTGACCCATTGGGCGGAATGCGCGCCGCCAGTCTCGCCCCATCTGCACTGAGGAAAGAACATGGCAAAAGAACCAACTCGCAAATCATCGGTGCTCGGCCCTGACGGCAAGCCGTTTCAGGTGGCGGTGCTCACCGAAGAACAGGCACCGCCCACAAGCACGGGGGTGCGCTCGGTCTGGGCTGATAGCGTTGCCGGTGGCCTTGATCCCAGCAAGCTTGCTGCGCTCTTGAAGGCTGCGAATGAGGGCGACAATCACGACTTCCTTGTCCTGGCCGAAGAGATGGAAGAACGCGACGGGCACTATGCTTCTGTGCTGGGCCAACGCAAGCGCGCGGTTTCCGGCATTGAGCCGATCGTCACGCCTTCCAGCGATGATGCCACCGACAAGGAAATCGCCGAGGCAGTTGAGGAACTGATCCTTGCACCTGAATTTGCAGATATGGTGGATGATGCGCTCGACGGGATCGCCAAGAGCTATTCCGCCATTGAAGTCATTTGGGAGACTGGCGAGAACCGCTGGACGCCAGCAGAATACATCCACCGCGACCCGCGCCACTTCCAGTTTGACAAACGCACCGGGCGTGAGCTGCGCATCCGCGATGATGGCAATCAGGACGGGCTTGACCTTAACCCTTATAGCTGGATCGTGCATCGCCCCAAGCTCAAATCAGGGTTGACCGTGCGCGGTGGCATCGCGCGGATCGCCGCGTGGTGCTTCATGCTCAAATCCTACACGCTTCAGGATTGGGCCGCGTTTCTGGAAGTCTTTGGCATGCCGCTGCGCTTGGGGCGCTATGACGACACCGCCAGCGCCGAAGAGAAACGCATCCTCTTGCGGGCCGTGCGTGACCTCGGATCAGACGCGGCCGCGATTATCCCGAAGGGCATGGAGATCGACTTCATCGAGGCCAAGGGTGGTCAGGGCAATGCCGTCTTTGGCGCGATGACCGAATATCTCGACAAGCAGATGTCGAAGGCGATCATCGGTCAGACCATGACCACCGATGAGGGATCAAGCCGGGCCCAGTCAGAAACCCATGATGAGGTGCGCGGCGATATTAAGAAAGCCGATGCGCGCCAGATGGGCACCACCATCAAGCGTGATCTGATTGCGCCTTTCGTTGGCCTGAACTGGGGCTGGGAACGGGTGCCGCCTGATTTCAGCTTCCCGGTGGAAGACCCCGAAGACCTCGAAGCCCTGACCAGCTCGCTTGGCACGTTGGTGCCACTGGGGCTGCGTGTGGCCTCGGCCGATGTGAACAAGCGCATGGGGTTCCGGGTGCCGGACGAAGGTGAGCCTGTCTTGCAGATCGGCGCGGCTCCATCGAACGTGGTGCCCGGGCCGGGATCGGAGCGAGCGCACCGCCAAGGCCATGCCTGCCCATCTTGTGGCGAGACCCACCGCGCTTCCGTCACAACCGATGAGGACCCGCTTGTCTCTGAGGCACTGGAACATTGGGAGGCGGATATGGGGCCGACCGTGGCCATGATCCTCGCCGCTGCCAAATCGGCGGAAAACTATGACGAGTTTCTCGCCAGCCTGGATGGCGTATCACCCGATGTGGAAGCCATGGCCGCGCGTTTGGCCACGCAGATGATGAAGGCCCGCGGCGACGGCGACATCGATGGCTGATCCGGTATTCAGCGAAGCGCCAGAAGAGGTCACACGGTATTTCGACGCCAAGGGTAATCAGCCGACCTTTGACTGGCGCGACTTTGCCCCCCACGAACATGCCGTCTCTTTCACCGTCGCCAAGTCCGCGGGCTTTGACATCCTGGACGACATCCGCGCCGCCACTCGTGATGCGATCGGCAAATTTGGCTCCTATGGCGAATTCGTTGATCAGCTCGAACCGATTCTTCGCAAGAAAGGCTGGTGGGGCCGTCAGGTTGTGGATGGGCCAAACGGCAAACAGCTTGTCCAGCTTGGGAGCCTGCGCCGCCTGCGCACGATCTACTGGGCCAATGTGAACACCGCGCGGGCTGCGGGCGAATGGGAACGCATCCAGCGCACCAAACGCGGTTTGCCCTTCCTGATCTATGAGCTTTCCGTCGCCGAACGCCGCCGCCCGGAGCATATGAACTGGGTGGGCATCATCCTGCCCGTGGATGATCCGTTCTGGATCACGCACTATCCGCCCAATGGATGGCTTTGTCAGTGCCGCGTTCGCCAGATTTCGCGGCGCGAGGCCGAGGCGCTTGGCTATGACCCCGAAACACCGGGGCCGCAGGTTGTCACACGCCCCTGGACGAACAAGGTCACGGGCGAACGGTTCGACGTGCCGGAAGGGATCGATCCCGGCTGGCAAAGCAATCCCGGTGCGACCCGCGCCAATAACCTGCGCCGTTTTCTGGCCGATCGGCTCGACACTTTACCCACCAATGCCCGCCGCGTTGCCGTCCAGGACCTGGTGGGCGCGAAACACTTTCAGGCTTTGGCACGAGGTGAGCTGCCCTATCGCGGCGCATCCGATCGCAGCCCAGGTAATATCGAGCACGGCCGCATGGCCTTGCCCGTGGCGATCCTGCCGGATCGTGTCCAGGAGCTGATCGGCACAAAGACGCGCACGGTGCTCTTCTCGAATGCCGACGCCCACAAGCAAATCGTCAAACGCGCCCAGCTTTCATCCGATGACTATGCCCGCGTGCAACAGATCGTCGAAGAGGGTCAGCTCTTTGAGGATGCGACATCGGACAAGGAATTCATCCTTCAGCTTCTGATCGAGGGAAAGCCCTGGGCAGCGATCCTGCACATCACCAAGGACAGACGGGAGATTTACCTCAAGAGCTTCCGACGCATCCGCCCGGAGCAATACGGGCCAACCGCCCGCCACATTCCGATGGATTGAATTCCGGCGGTGTCTGTGGTATTCCCCGCCCGAGGCCGAGCCATACAGAGCCGGGTATATCTCGCGAAGGATGTTGTGACCTTCCGGCCTCGAATTTCCTTCAAAGCGCCAGATCGCCTCGGACGCCCCGTGAGCGGCCTGCCTTTCAAATTGGCCCCTGCCATGCCTGAAACCCCCGAATGTGCTTTCAAACGCTTTCAAAAGGCTTTCAAAAACGCTTGCTGCGTCCTATGACTGGGGCAATTCCCGACATCCCGTAGATTTTGGCTGAATGGCCCGGTTTGGTAGCACGCGCTACCCATGCGATGCGCCGGGGCATGGTTCATGTCATGATCCATGAATACGCATCTGACAACCCCGCTGTTTGTCTCCCATCGCGCGTCCCGTGATGAGGGCGAGACGCATTTCCTCGAACGTGCTTTGGCCTTCGAGACCTCTGGCGATGCCGACAAGGACGGCGCGCCGGACTGGATACAGATTTTCCCGGCGGGTCCTGAGCTGGCCACGGTCGATGGCCGCGCCTTCAAGATGAGCGATCCGCAGGCTTTCGTGGACGCGCAGCGGGCCTCGAACGCCAAGCCGATCCTTGTCGATTACGACCACCTCTCATCCTTCATGCCCGAAGAGAATGGCGACCAGACCGCCGCGGGCTGGATTGAAGAGCTGGAAGTGCGGGACGGCGAGATTTGGGCGCGTGTCGCCTGGACCATCCGCGCCGCCAAACAGATCGCCGATCGGGAATGGCGCTTCGTCAGCCCCGAATTCCGCGTGAACAAGAAAACCGGCGAGATCGCGATGCTGGATGCTGTCGCCCTCGTCAATCGTCCTGCCTTTCAGATGAAGGCCCTCGCGCGTGCAAGCGCAACCAAACCCGGAGACACCCCCATGTTGAAAGAAATCGCCAAGGCGCTTGACCTGTCTGAAGACGCCACCGAGGAGCAAATCCTGACCGCCATCCGCGACAAGGATCAGGAACTGGAAACGGCCAAGGCTTCGCAGTCTACGCCCTCCACGAAAGATTTTATGCCGCGTGCCGATTACGACCGCGTTCTGGCTCGTGCCGAAGAGGCCGAAGGCAAACTGACCGAGGCGCAGGAAGCCACCCGCAAGGACGAGGTGGAAACCATGATCGCCTCGGCCGTGAGTGCCGGCAAGATCGCGCCTGCCTCGAAGGATCACTATGTCGCCCTAGCGATGGCCAGCGATGACGGGTTCGAAGAGGTCAAGAAACTGACCGGCACCCTGCCCAAGATCACCGATCCGTCGAACCTCAACGACAAATCCACCAATGCCCACGGGCTGAGCGATGCCGATCGCGAGATGTGCGCAACGCTGGGCGTGTCTGAAGAGGATTACGCCAAACAGCTTGCGGCGCAGAAAGCCTGATCGCCGCCCCGCCCAGAGACCACCGAAAAAGGACCTGACCCATGCCGACCACAACCGAACGCAACACTGAAATGCGCGAAGGCGATATTTTCGCCTACGAGCTGGCGGCCACCGCCAAGATCAACAAGGGCACGCTGGTTGTCCTGGACGCAGGCTATGCCAAGCCGGGCTTTGAAAGCGCCGCAGCCGTCTGTGTTGGTGTTGCCACCGACAGTGCCGATGAGACCGCGGGCGATGCGCATGTCAACGCGCGCTCCGGCACCTTCCTGTTTCGCGGTGCCACCGGCGCTGACGAGATCACCCGCACCGAGATCGGCAAAGACTGCTTTGTCGTCGATGACGAAACCGTTGCCAAAACCGATGGCGGCGGCACGCGCGCGAAAGCGGGCCGTGTCCGCGCGGTTGAAGGGGCGAATGTCTGGATCACGATCTGATCCGGGCCGCCTGAACACCCTTAACTGAAGAGGACCACCATGCCTGTTGCAAAGCGCGTCACACGCGAAATTCTGAACCGGATGACCACCGGCTTCAAAGCCATCTTCCAGGGCGCGTTTGACGCGGCCGAGCCGAAATGGTCGATGATTGCCGAGAAGGTCAATTCCACCACATCCATCGAGACCTATGCCTGGCTGGCGCAAATCCCCGGCATGAAGAAGTGGATCGACGAACGGCGCATCAAGCGGCTGAACGTCGAAGCCTACACCCTGAAGAACGAAAAATTCGAAGACACCTTTGCCGTCAAACGCGAGGCGATCGAGGACGATCAGCTCGGCACCTATTCCATGGCCGCGAAGGGCCTGGGCGCTGCCGTTGCCGAGCATCCTGACGAGCTGGTCTTCGAGGCCCTGAAGAAAGGCTCTGAGACGGTCTGCTATGACGGGCAGAACTTCTTTGATGAAGATCACCCCGTGATGGTCGATGGCGAAGAGACCTCTGTCAGCAACGTCCAGACCGGGGCGCATCCTGCCTGGTATCTGCTTTGCACCACCAAGGCCGTGAAGCCGATCATCTATCAGGAGCGCGTCAAGGCCGAGCTCGAAGCCCTGGACGATGCCGGCACCTCTGATCACGTCTTCATGAAGGACGAATATGTCTACGGCGCACGCTCGCGCGGTGCCGCTGGCTATTCCTTCTGGCAGTTGGCCTTCAAATCCACGGCCGAGCTGACGCCTGAGAACTTCACCGCCGCCCGTGCTGCGATGGCGAAGCTTGTCGGTGACGAAGGCCGTCCGCTGAATATCGTGCCGAACCTGCTGGTGATCCCGCCTGAGCTGGAAACAAAAGCCGAGGAAATCCTGAAAGTCGGTCGCACAACCGGCGGCAAGGACAACCCGAACAAGGGCAAAGCCGAAATCCTTATGACCCCCTGGATCAGCTAACGCTGGCCGGTTGTCAGAGCGGGCCCTTTGCGCATTCGGGGCCCGCTTCATTCAGCCGACCACCTCAAGGAGTGAAAAACCATGGCCGCGAAACCGCAGACCCAATCCAAGGACAAGCCCGAGACCGACGAGAAGGAAGGCCCTTTCGTGCTGATCTCGACCACCCACGGCAAGCCGCGCCGCCGCGCCGGTCTGCGCTTCACGCCGGAAGGCACCCGCGTCGATGTCTCCAAGCTCGACGCCGAACAGAAAGAGGCGATCCAAGGCGATCCGGTTCTGAAGGTCAAAGAGATCGCCGACTGAATACCCAGCGAGAGGGGGCAACAGGTCCGGGCCGCAAGTCCGTCTGCACCCATAGACCGCCGGTTTTAAGTTTCGCCGCTGATCATGCGAATGATCCGAAACACCGGCGCAGGGAACGTCCAAGAGCGTAGGGCAAAGCCTAGCCCCATTAACCGAGACCTGGGCATGTCACAAAACTGCCCCTGAGAATGAGAGAATGCGATGTACGCCACCCGCGACGATATCAGATCAATCTACGGAGCCGAGTTCCTGTCGGACATCACGCCCGTGGATGGAGATGATCCAGATTGCGATCCTGATGGGGCGGTCGATCAGGCCCTGGTCGATGCTTCGGCCGAGATCGATGGCTATCTCTCTGCACGCTATTCGCTTCCCCTGGGAACGCAGCCCAAGACACTGCGCCGCCCCTGCATCGACATCGCCGTCTATGTGCTGGCCAATTCCCACACCCGTCTGACCAACACGATCGAAACCCGCTACGACCAGGCCATCGCTTTGCTGACGAAAATCAGCAAGGGCTATGCCGGTTTGGGCAAGGATGAGCCGAGCGCCGCCGTCTCTGGTTCTGAAAACGGCACCACGTCTGGCGCGGATTTCACATCGCGGCCACGGCGCTTTGGGCGGGGGCGTAGCTGATGAGTGGCCTTGCCGTTGATATGCAGCTCACCGGTCTTGACCGCGCAACCCAGGCGATCGAACGTCTGGCGGGCTGGGATCGGTTCGAGCTGATGGACGTGATCGGGCGACTTGTGCAGCTTCAGACACGCCAGCGCATCGCCGTTGAAAAGACTGGCCCGGATGGTCAGGCGTGGCCCAAGAACCGCCGCGGCTCATCCACGCTATATGCATCGGGCACTTTGCATGACAGCATCGACTATAAGACTGGCCTCGGTCAGGTCACGGTCGGATCGCCGCTGATCTATGCCGCCATTCACCACTTTGGCGGGATCATCAAAGCCAAGAATGCCAAGGCACTCGCCTTCATGAGCGGCAACAAACGGGTCTTCGCCAAAAGCGTCACCATGCCGGCACGCCCCTATCTGGGGATCAGCCCTGAGAACGCAAAGGAAATCGAAGAGGTGGTTGCCGACTTCATCTCGGAGGTTCTCAAATGAAAATCTCTGATCTTCTGGACGCCATCAAAGCCGATCTGAAAGATGCCGAAGCCCTGAGCGACGTGCGTGATCTTGAGATCAGCCCCGGTCGGTTCAATGCCGATGAGATCACCAAGCGCAGCTTCAAAGTCCCCGCGCTGCGCGTCGCCTTTCTTGGGGCCCCGCGCACGCAGCCGAAGCCGGATGACACCCGCAGCTATGAAGCCGCATTTGCAGTTTTTGTTCTGACCGATGGCAAAGGCCGCGCCAATGAAGGCATCGATCTGGCGCAAGCCGTCGCCGAAGAGATCGAGGCCAACCGCTTCAGCGATGGGTTCGGCGTGGGCTTGCCCATGAACCTGCGGATGGATGCGCTCTATTCCGGTGATGTCGATGATTTGGGGATATCCCTGCATTCGGTGTCCTGGACGCAACGTATCCGCCTGGGCAAACCCAAAGGGCTCGCCGCCGCCGATGACCCCGCCGCGATCATCCCTGAAGAGGTCGAAACCGAACAGGAAATCGACATCACCATTCTGCCGGAGGGGATCTGATGGCAGATGTCTCTCGCATCATCGCCCGCATGCAAGGCCAGATCGCAGAATTGCAGCGCCGTCAGAACAACGCGGTGCGCTCCGGTCGTGTTGTTGACGTGGATCCGGGCGGCCAGCGTGTGAAGGTCGATATTGGCGATGAGGACAATCCGCTGATCACACCCTGGATCAGATGGCCCGAACGCGCCGGCGCACGAAAGACCTGGAACCCTCCAAGCGTCGGCGAGCTGATGACCGTGCTTTCGCCCGCGGGCGAGGTCGATGAGAAATCGCTCGCCGTGCATGGCGGCTTTACCGATGAGAATGCTGCGCCTTCCGGCAATGGCGATGCCACCGTGTTCACGCTGGGCCCGGTTACTGTGACCGTGATCGCGGGCGGCGCAACGATCCAGGTGGGCGGCGTCTCGGTCGAGATCACGGGCGGCGGCGTGGCCATCACCGGCGGCAACGTCACCCACAACGGCACCGATATCGGTGACACCCACAAACATGACGGGATCACGCCTGGTCCCGCTGAAACCGGAACCCCAGTCTGAGGAGAAGACTATGGCTGACCCTGCAACCAAACCCGACCCCAAGATGGTCAAGCACACCTATGTGCTTCAGCGCGCCTCTTGGATTGGGCCGCACCTGAAGCAAAAAGACGATGAGGTCGAGATGACCGAAGCCGAGGCGCAATACTATGTGCCCCACGTCCTGAAGAAGAAATCCGAGACGCGCAGCGCGTCAGAAGCCGCTCCCAAGAGCAACAAGGACAAAAGCTAATCTGTCATGACTGGAATGTGTCGGCATACCGGACGTCGCCTTGAGGGATGGGATCACATTGCCCAATCCCTCGGGGTGATCTTTACCACGCGGATCGGAACCCGGGTGGAACGGCGGAGCTTTGGGTCTGCGGGGTCTGAGCTTCAGGACCGCCCCGGCACAAACGAGAAAATCCTTGATCACTACGTCGCCATCGCCGAGGCGATCGACGCCTATGAACCCCGCGTCGAGTTGAACGGCTTTCGCCTTGTTCACATCGATGAGAATGGCGACGGACAAATCTTGGTTGATGTGACAGAGACAGCAACCGGCACACCCCGCGCAATCGAGGTGCCGGTATGACCCGTTTTTCTGCCGTCGATGTCAGCAATATCGCCGTTCCCGACACGATTGAGGTGCCGTCCTTCGAGGACATCCTGGCCGACTTCAAAGCTTTCCTCGTTGCCAAGGACCCCAGCTATGGCGAGGTTATGAGCCTTGAAAGCGATCCGCTTGTGATCCTTTTGGAGTTGCTGGCGGCTGAGAAAGTCCAATGGCTGACCCGCCGCAATGACGATATCCGCCAGCATACTTTGCCTAATGCCTTTGGCTCTGGTCTCGACAATTATGCGGCCTTTGTCGGTTTGACCCGCGGCGTTGTCACTGCAGCCGATCCCGATGCGGTGCCGCCGATCGCAGAAGTGCTCGAAGACGATGAGCGTTTCCGGTCGCGCATTCTTGACGCGCTTGAGCAATTCAGCACCGCCGGACCTGAAGGCGCGTATGTGTCTCACACGTTTTCAGCCGCGCCCACCATCGCGGATGTGTCTGTCGATGCGCCTCGCTTTGGTCTGGTGGAACTGGACGAGGCGATCAGCGCGCAACTTCCGGCAAATGCAATCGTATTGATTGTTGAAGACGATGCGGCCCTTGAAGCCCCGATGCCAGGCGATGTGGCTGTGACAATCCTGTCTTCCGAGGGCGATGGCACCGCCTCGGCGGAAGAATTGGCGGCGGTTGTCCAGACGTTGGGGGATGACGTTGTGCCATTGACGGATCACCCGCGTGTACGCGGCGCTGATGTTTTGGAGTATCAGGTCGAAGCGGTTTTGACCTTCCTCCCCCATGCTGACCCGGATCAGGTGGTGGCCCTGGCAGAACAACGGATCGCGGATTGGACAAAGGCGCAGCGCCGACTTGGCATTGATATTGTCCTGTCCGCATTGACTGCGGCGCTGCATGTGGACGGCGTGTATGGCGTCGAGATCATCCAGCCCAGCCAAACGATCATCGTTGGCGAACATCAGGCGGCCAACTGCACCGCGATCACGATTTCGGCAGGAGGCGTCAATGTCTGATCCCAAGCTTCTGCCAAACAACAGCACAACGCTCGAACGGCATCTTGCCGAGTTGGCTGGCCATGTCTTCGTAGTCGATGATACCTTCGAGAACCTGTTCAATCCCGAAACTTGCCACGAAGATCTGTTGCCCTGGCTTGCCGCAACGCTCTCGGCTGACGAATGGGCCTCCATTCCAACGGTTCTGCAAAAGCGAAGCTACCTGCGCAGCACGGTCTTTGTTCATCGCAAAAAGGCCGTCAAGGCGGCTGTGCAACGGGTTTTGTCGGCGCTTGGGTTTGATGTTGAGTTCAGCCAGTGGTTCGAAAATGGCGGGGCCCCGCACACATTCCGCATCACTGCGTTCAATGACGAAGCTGTTGAAGCAGGTTTTGTTATCGATCCGGGCCTTTACCTTTGGATCGAGCGCCAGATCAAAGCGGTCAAACCCGTGCGATCGCATCTGGAATTGCTGATCGGCGAGCGGTTCGATACGGAAGTACTTTTCTGCAATGCGATGGCTGATCAGGCAACAGAGAGCCTCACCCACGACATTCTGGTATCAGCCGAAGATTTCTCAGGTGATGCCCATATGGCCGCCACCAGTCATGATCTCGTCACATCCTCCGACACGCATAGCATTGATGTGAGGCTGACCCGATTTGAAACCGACGCGCGTGCAGCATCTGCCAGCCACTACGGCGTGGCTGACACAATCATGCACGACATAAAGCCACGAGGAACCGCCTGATGCCCACAACCATTCTAACGGATATTGCCGAGACAAAGCTGGGTGAAGCCGCTGGCAATGAAAGCTCTGTAGCAATCAAATATGTCGCGCTTGGGCGCGGCCAGCTTGGATCGAATTATGAACCATCCCACGACCAAACTGTCTTGAAGGATGAGTTCATCCGCCGGGAAGTGGACACGCAATATCCCTACGATCCAGAACAAAATGGGTGGTTGGTTCAGGTAACGTTTGCGGCTGGTGATACGCCGCAGGAACTGGCGCGCGAAGTCGGCTTTTTCGACGCCGACGGAGATCTGATCGCGCTTTGGGCAGGGTTGGATGTAAAGCCGCGTCAAGTCGGTGTTGTTGACTATCCTGCCCGCCACTTTCTCAGCTTCAAGCGCGTGGCTGGCGGTTTGATCAAGGTCGAGGCTGATCTGGATTTCCGCCAAGCCGTCGAGGCAGACCTCTCAGGCGAGCACAATGTTGGCGGCGCGTTCAATTTCGAAATGTTCCGCAACTTGGAACAATGGCAGCAATTCGCCTCAGAACAGTTTGAGAGCATGGCCGATCTGCGCCGCCAGAACGGCCACTCCGGCATCGTTATGGCGCGGGGCTATGGGTTCGGCGGTGAGGCGTCTTATCATCGGCCCTCAGCGGTTAGCTTTGCCGCGTTCGGTGTCCACAACCATTCCAATTTCTACTTCATGTCGGGCTTGCCGGAATTGGTTGCGTGCGTGAATGGTTATGAAGTACGGACGCGCCATACGGACTATCGGTGGCTCTATCCAGCCCCGGCGGGTGGCGCTTACCTTGAGGTGTCAGAGGCCGTGCCGCCGCCCGTGCCGCCCTCGGTCGCGGCGCAGCCCACACCCGAAGCCGAGGTTCTGGAGATGCGCCAATACCTGCGCGCCTATGCCGACAAGAACCCGGCCTTGCGCGATTATCGCGACTTTTTCCACACCTATATTAGCTATGTCGAGGTCTGGTTTGAGGTCTTTGCGGGCGACACTCTGCAAGACACGGCCTACTCTTTCCGCCACTCGCTGGACAGCGACAGCCTCAAAGAGATCATGGAAAACTGCATCGCGCTCAATGCCTCTGGCTTGAAGCCGCGCTTTGAAAACAGCGCCTTCATGCCCGGTGTGATCCGCTGTGTGGATGCCAAGGGCGTGCCGCATTTCGCCATCCTGCGTTACCGTGTGGGCGCGATGAAGCTGGGCAGCTACCGCGATTATCCGGTGCATGAGATGGTTGCGCGCGTCGATGATCCGGCCACCCGCCAGCGCAAGGACATGACGCAGGATGAGCTTGAGGTCTCCCGCCTTGGCCGGTTCCGCGTCATGCGCGAGATGGGCAATCCCATCATCGGTGAGCGCAACAGCCCTGATCTGCTTGATCAGCTCATGGGTAAAATCCCAGGGCTAGACGGCGTGGGGGCCAGCCTTGAGGAGACTTACACCGATACGCTGGAAAACAGCCAATCGCAGTTCACGCAACGGCTGATGGATTGGCAGACCAGCGACCCGCTCAACGCGGCCTATTACAGCCGCTATTACAGCTATGAACAGGCGGGCGCGGCGGGGCGGCGCGACTATAAGCGCGGCTTTAATGACCCGTTTTTGTTCGCCGCCAGCACCACGCGCGAAGAGGTGCGCAGCCTGCCGGGCCTTGGCGGTGGTCACCGTCTGACATGGGCCATCCCTTTGGAATTGCTGGTGGCTTCGCCGCTCATGGGCTGGAACCCCTATAACGTGCCCGAGCTGCCTTATGGCGACATCACCGGCACGGGCACCGAAGCGGATCCCTATAATGGCGCGAACAAGAACGCCTATTGGTATCACACGCCTGCCTCCGTCTTTGGCGATGAGGACAATATCAGCGACCCCGCAGACACCGGCCAATCGGCCTGGATGATGTGCGGTGACGGCCAGAAACGACGCATGTCCGGCTCTGGTGTCTATATCCATCTGCCCGCAACCGATGGGCGCAGCCCGCGTATGCGCTACCCCATCGCGCCCGTCTATCACGAGGGCAATTTCGTGTTCGGCCAGCTTCAGGCCGTCCAGCAGGAAAACCGCGACTTCATGGCGGTGATAACCAACGAAATCATGAACATGAAACACAATGCCCGCTATGGAGGCTCAAACACATGACAAACACAATTGCAGAAGAGGCGTGGCAGAGTATTTCTGGGCGCTATGATGAATTGGTGGATTTGGTGGATCAATCCATCGCCCGCAGTGACGCGCAGATCGCCAATGCGCGCAGCGAATATGGCGGCCTGAATGTCTTGGTGAACGCCAATGCCAAGGAAAGCGACGGGGCTGGTGGATATGTGTCGCCGCTGGACCTTTACGCAGGTAACACCGGCAGCATCACGATCCTGTCGCAGCGTGTCCTGACTTATGATGACGCGGTGGCCGATGGCAATGTGCCCGCTGAAATCATCGCCAAGATGCGCAGTTCGATTATCTCCTATCAGTTCAACCTGATCGAGGTGACGGCCTCGCAAAACGGCGGCAATGGCCAGTTCCGGCTTCTGGCTTATTCGCCGATCCGGGGTTTGTCGGCGGTGGGGGCGCTCTATTCGATGGTCGCGGAAACCGGCATCCGCATGACGCGCACCAACTATGCCACAATGAACAACACGGGCCGCGATCTTGAGCCGGGCGTGCTCTATGAAGACAACCGCCTCATCGGTGACACGTTCAGCCATATCAACGGGATGCCCTGCACCGTCACGGGGGAGAACAAGAAGCTGTGGGTGTTGGCCCCGTTCTTATGTCCGGGCCGCTTTACGGGGACGCCGTTGTTCTTGAATGCGACCAGCAAATTCCAATTCGGCGACGCAAACTAAGGGGATAGCCATGCGTATTCTAATCGACGGAACACCCCGCTTTGATGGCGGGCTTATGGTAGGCCAGCAGGTGCTTGCCGAGATGACTGAACAGGGTCTGGACTTCACGGTTGAGTATTCGGCGTCCGAACAACGCCAGATGATCCGCGCTCAAATAGAGAGCCAGGCTGGCGATACCATGTCTCTTTTGGGCACCGCGAGCGACGGGGCGCAGCTCCTCTTGTACCACCTGGCCACCCTGGTGAAGGGCCTCTCAACAGCGGGCTCACTCGCAGAAATGCGCGATGCAACCGACGCCTTCACCCCGCTGGCCGAGGCCTTCCTGGCCAAGGTCGCGGCGGGCGAGGTCAAACTGCCCTTCCAGCTCAAGGGCGAAGAGGCAGTCATGCAAGAGATCGAAACCCGCGCAACCGCCGTGTCGGACGCGCTGATCGCATCGCAAAATGGCTAAACCAGACACAACATGGTGCCAACTGGGCGGTGCGCGCGGCTATGTGACCACGCGCACCGTCACCTGGAACCTGATGTGGAAGGGCTCGCCCTACGTCTTGATGATCCCGCCAGGGCGCGAGTTTGAGAGCTCAGTCCCGCGTAGTCTGCAATGGCTTTGGTCACCAGATGATCCATTTTATCTGAAGGCCGCGCTGATCCACGATGTACTGCTCGAAAGCGGCTCGCGCACTTTCGAGGCGGACAGCCAATGGCGCGCCGCGGCGCTCAGCGAGAAAGCCCCGGCCTTCCGCACAGGCATCGCCTTCGCAGGCATGATCTTTCGCCGATACGCCCAATGGGCGTTTGGCCAATAAAGCTTGGCAGAAAAGCCTTCGACGTGTATTCGAAAGGCATTCCAGACATTCTCTGATCTCCCTTTGGTAGCGCCTGCTACCATAATGCCGTGTGCCTGCACATGCGAGGAAAGCTCCAGATGACCGAGACGATCTCGACAGATGGAGTACACGCATGCCAGTCGCATTTCACAAAGGCATCGGGACGATTGAAAACCTGAAAGGCGGTCGGCCGGTTCAGGTGGCACAGGCTTCAACCGTCGCGATGGTTTTCACCGCACCCGACGCAGACAACACCAAGTTTCCGATGAATGAACCGCTCGCTCTGGTGGGCGGTGCTGAAATTCTCGAAGACATGGGCACCACCGGCACCGGCCCGGATGCCTTTGCGCAGATTTTCGCGGAAGGTACGGGCGTGAATGCCATCGGCGTGCGCGTCGAGGAAGGGGGCGATCTGAACGCCACGATCGCCAATGTCGTCGGCGCGGCTGGTCCGCAAACCGGCGTGCATGCCTTCAAGGCCGCGCAATCCGAACTGGGTCTGACGCCGCGCCTGATGCTGGCACCGGGCTTCACCTCCCAGCGCATCGACAATGCCCGCAATCCTGTTGTGGCCGAGATGCTGGGCATCGCGGAAAAGCGCCGCGGCATGATCCTTGCCGATGGTCCCAACACCACCAAGGAAGACGCCTTTGAATATCGCGGCGACTGGGGCTCGCACCGTATCTATATGATCGACCCGGCCGTGAAACGTTTTGTGGATGGTCAGACGGTTGTCAAACCCGCCAGTGCGTCGGTCGCGGGTGTCACCCTGCGCGTCGATAAATCGCTGGGGCCGAACCATTCGCCCTCGAACCATGAGTTCTTTGGCATTACCGGTATTGCCCGCCCGATCGATTATGCGGACGGCGATCCTGACACCGAAGCCGATTACCTGACCCGCAACCAGATCGCGACCATCATCCGCGATGGCGGGTTCCGCCTCTGGGGCAACGAGACCACCTGGACCGAACCGCTGAACAAGTTCTTCCCGGTTGTCCGCGTGCATGACATCATCATGGACAGTGTGGCGCAGGCCCACCGTTGGGCGCGGGACAAGCCGTTCTCGACCCAGCTCATCCTCGACATTGCCGAAACCGTAAACGGGTTCCTGCGCACCATGCGCGCGGCGGGCTGGACCATCGGCTATGAGGTCTGGATCGACCCGGCGCTGAACACCAAAGAGACCTGGCTGAATGGCGATCTCTATGTGTCCTATGACAGCGAAGCCCCGGCACCTCTGCAACGGCTGATCTTCCAGTTCAACCGCAACACCAACTACTACGCCGAGCTGGCGCGCGAGGCGATCAGCGAGGTCGGGCGGCTGGCCTGAGGCCGCTGATCCTGTCCTGACAAGGAGAGCAAAATGACCCAGGTCCTACGCAAGTTCAACGCCTTCGTCGAAGGGTATTCCGCCCATCTCGAAGTCGAGGAAGTGACCCCGCCCAACGTCCGCGACCAGGTGGAAACCATCAAGGCTGGCGGTCTGATCGCCGAGTATGATGTGGCCCTTGGCCTGCAAAAGCTGGAAGCGTCGATCAAGCTGAATTCCCGCCAGCGCGAGTTGATGAAGCATGTGGGCCTGGCGCCGGGTGTTCACAAGATGATCACCTTCCGCGGCGTTGGCGTCTCGGAGATCGACGGCTCGCAGCAAGACGAGGTGATGAGCATCACCGGCCGTCTGAACCTCGATCAGGGCAACTGGCAGGCGCAGTCCACGGCCATGACCGAATACAAAATCGGTTCGATCCTTTTCTACAAGCATGTGATCGCTGGATCGGTTGTCCACCACATCGACCTGAAGAACTTCATCGGGATCGTGGATGGCACCGATGTCTGGGCCGACCTGCGTGGCGGTCTGGGCTTTTAGATTTGAGCGCGGGGTAGAGCAGCGGTAGCTCGTCTGGCTCATAACCAGAAGGTCGCAGGTTCAAGTCCTGCCCCCGCAACCAAGTTTCAAGCGCCTTTTTACGGGCGCTTTAACGTGAAGGGAAAACGATGACCAAGAATGCGACAACCTCTGACAAGGCCACTGACAAGACACCGGTGATCGAGTTTGCCGAAGGCGGCAAAGCCCGGTTCCGCGATGTGCCGCTTGCTTATCCTCTAAAGGTGGATGGCGAGGTCCTGGACAAGATCACCGTGCGCCGCCTGACCGCGCGTGAGGTGAAAGGGCTTCAGGAGGCCATGGACGACAACGGCTTCCTCTTTGAACGCATGATCCAGCCTTTCACCGATCAGCCGCAATGCGTGCTCGATGCGCTCGATCAGGATGATTTCGCGGAAGTGGCGGAGACCGTCATTGATTTTTTGCCGGAGAAGATGCGGGCCGAGCTGGAAAACGCGCGGGCGCAGATGGAAGCGATGCTGAAACAGCGCATGGAAGACGCAGCCGACGCGCAAGCCGAGCCATCGCCCCCTGGCGAAGCCTCGTTGCCGACATCGCCTATGCCTTCAAGTGGGACGAAGACAAGCTCCTAGACAAGAACTGGGACGACTTACTGGCTTACCACGCGGAGGTTGAACGCATCCACAAACAGATGGGACTGAAAGATGGGCGGGAGTGATCTAAGCTTTTCCATGCTGATCCGTTTGATGGACGGATGGTCAGGCCCGGCCGATAAGGTCTGCCAGTCGATGCGCAATATGGCCCAGGGTGCCCGCGACATGCAGCGGGAGATGGGCCGCAAGATCAGAACAGGCTTCTCGGCCGACGAGGTCGAAGCCGCACTTTCCCGAAGCGAGCGCCGTATCTCCGAGGCCCGCGGGCGTCTCATGGGTGCCGCCGCTATGGCCGTCACGCTGGGCGCGCCGGTCATCCAGGCGGGCAACTTCGAAGAAAAGCTGATCGACTTTGCCAACCTCGCCGAGATTGATCGCGAGCGCGTTGTCCAGCTCAAGGAAGAGCTGAACGCGCTGCGCGTCCTGACCGGGCAATCCAACACCCAGCTTCTCGAAGGCCTCGCCACCTATGTCGGCAAAGGCATGGACCTGGACGCAGCCCTTGCGGCACTGCCCGCGACCGGCCGCGCCGCCAAGGCTACCAAATCCCAGTTCGATGAGATGGCCAACTCCGGCTATGCGGTGATGGACAACCTTGGCGTTGCCCCCGACATGCTGCGTCAGGCCTTCGATATCATGGCCAAGTCGGGCAAGGAAGGCTCGTTCGAACTGGCGGCGATGGCCCGCAAATTCCCTGAGATCACGGCCGGGGCCAAATCGCTCAAGATGGATGGCGTTGACGCCGTTGCGTCCCTCTCGGCCGCGCTTCAGATCGCCATGAAATCCGCAGGCTCTGAAGATCAAGCCGCGACCAACATGACCAACTTCCTCGGCAAGATCACCGCGCCCGATACGGTCAGGAAGTTCCGCAAGTTCGGCGTCGATGTCGAAAAGGAAATGCGCATCGCCCTGGAACGCGGGGCCGATCCGCTTGAGCACATGCTCCTGGTCATCAAGGAAATGACCGATGGCGATGCCTTCAAGATGGGGGAGCTCTTCGCCGACAAACAGGTTCTCGACTTCCTGCGGGCGATGATCCCGAACATGGAAGAGTATCAGCGCATCAAGGCCGAGGCCCTTGGCGCGGATGGCGTCATCGATGCCGACTATGAGCGCGTGATGCAGGGCTTCAACGAAGAGTTCCGCCAGCTCAAGAACTCGGTGTCAGCCCTTCTGGGCGCATCCGGTGCGCTGTTGCCGATCTTCACCGACATCATGCGCGAGGTCCGGTTCGGCGTCGAAGCCGTCTCCGCCTGGACGGCTGCAAACCCCGAGCTCACCGCCACGATCGTCAAAGGCACCGCCGCCCTTCTGGCCTTTGGGATCGCCAGCCGTGTGGTGGGCTTTGGCTTTGCCGTCATGCAAGGCGGCATCCTGCGCACCGCCGCGCTTTTCCTCAAGTTCGACAAGGCGGGGAAGAATGTCTCGGTCATGGGGCGCTCGCTGCGCTTTGCCGGTCGTGCTGGCGGCTTCCTATTTCGGCGGCTGAGTGATGTGGCGCGGCTGGCCTCGATGCCGTTTCGCTGGGCTCGGTTCATCCCGGGCTTTGCGTGGCGCTCGGTCATCACCCCGCTTCGCTGGGCGGCGTTCCTGCCCAAATTCGCATGGCGCAGGCTGATCGCGCCGCTGCGTTGGGCCGCGCTTCTGCCCAAACTGTCTTGGCGCATGCTGATCCCCATGCTGCGGTGGGGGCTGCGCTTCATTCCCGTGATCGGCTGGGCGGCACTCGCCGGTGAGCTTCTCTGGCATCTTCTCATCAAGCCGCTGGGCTGGGACAAGTATATCCCCGAGCTAAGCTGGGAGGGCTTCACGGGCCTCTTCACATGGGAGAATGCCCTTACGCTTCTCGACTGGTCCACATGGCTCTTGCCGATCCGCTGGCTGGATTTCATCCCCGGCTTCGAGTGGAAAGAGGTTCTCTCCAAGCTCAACTGGCGCAAGTTCATCCCGCGATTTCGTTGGCGGCAACGCCTGCGCGAGCTGAACTGGCGGGATCTTGTGAAGGCCATCTCATGGGGGGCGTTTCTGCCCGGTGCTGGCCTTATCGCGGCTTGGAAAGCACTGAATGGAAAAGTGCTCTGGGAATGGATTGTCAGTAAGATCAACTGGCCCGATTGGCTTACCTTCGACGCGCTGCGCGGTGCTTGGGAAGACCTCAGCGAGGCGGTCACTTGGGACAAGGTGATCAAAGCGGTGATCTGGGCACCCTTCCTGCCGTTCGCAGCCCTGAGCAACGCATGGGGTGCGCTGAAGGAGGCCGTCGGTTGGTCGGCGCTCATCGAGGAGGTTTCGTGGCCCACATGGCTGCCCCGTGAAGGGCTTTCACAAGCATGGGCGGACCTGAAGTCAGCGATCTCTTGGGACGCGGTGGTTGATGCCATTGAATGGGGGCTAGTACTGCCTGCGGCTGGCCTCGTGACGGCATGGCAAAAGCTGAAAAACACTGCGCTATGGAAAGATGTTATCGGTGAGATTGATTGGTCGCATTGGTTTTCATTCCAATGGGTGGACATGCTGCCCGGATGGGATTGGTGGGAAATTATCGGCGGAGCGATCGACTGGGCAGGTCGATTGGTTTTCAGTTGGAAGGATGTTTTGCCGACATGGAATTGGGGCGACATCATCCCAGACTTTGACCTCGGTTCCAAACTGGGCATCACGCCTAAAATTCCCGGTGTTACTGACACAGGATCGACCGCGCCGCCGAACACGCCGGATCAGAACCAGGCATTGCTCGATCTCTATGGCCTTGATGGATCACCGCCCGGCATGGATGGCCCGACGATCGATCCCTACACGCGAGAATTCCGCGACCCCGAGGTGACGGCCGCCGCGATCGAGCAGGCCCTGACACCGCTGACCCAAGCCATCCGCGAAGGCAAAGAGCGCAGCCTGGCGCCAGAGGTGTCACCCCGTCCTGAAGCACTGCCCGAGCCCAAAACCTATGAAGCGGCCCAGCCGAATGTAACCGTTGAAAGCACCTTCGAGAGCCATCCGAAGATCGATGTGAATGTGCAGGTCAGCATGCCGATCAGCATCACGCGGGTGCAGGAGGTTGATAACCGCGCCATTGCCGCGCGTGCCGGTCGTGAAGCCGGAGCCGCCACCGAACGCGCCGTACGGCGCAGCCTCGATGACGCGGCGAATGTGGAGTGATCTGACATGCTTTTTGCCCTTGGACCTTTCCGAATTGCTCTGGACACCCAAGCCCTCGAACGGCTTGAGGATCGCGAGACCGCTCGGATCGCCCGCATGGATCGCGCGCTGACCATGCCGACAAAGCAGTTCCTTGGCCCCGGCGATCGCACGATCACGCTCGATGCCACGATTTATAAGGAGGTGCTTTCGCCCGGTGGTCCCGCCCAGGTCGAGATGATGCGTCTATGGATGCGCACGGGGCGGCGCGTGCCGCTGATCTCCCGATCGGGTCACTTCTACGGCTTCTATCTGATCGAGGAGCTCGCGGCCGAGAAGACCCATGTGCTGCCCAACGGTACCTTCCAGAAAATCACAACGCAGATCACGCTGACCCGCGCCCCAAGCGGCTTCAGCATCTTTGGCATTCAGGTGTTCTGATGTCCGCGCCGCTCCCCTTGTTCAACGTCCAGCTCGTCAAAGAAATCGAGCAACTAGCCGTGGAACGGGCGGAGCTGGCCGATCGCATCAAGGACCTGCCACCCACATCCCATCGCAGCATCGCGCTTCAGGACCGTCTCAAACGGCTGACATGCCGGGCACTGAAAGCCGAATGCGCCCTGTCTGAAAAGGAGACGCTCCATGGTTAACCCCATTCTGAAGCACTTTGAATACGACCATCTGCCCCCGGAACTGCGGGAAGTCAGCGCCCCATTTGGTGAACTGGCACTGAAGCTGGAAGTCTCTTTGCCCGATGGGCCTGAAAAGTCGGCCGGTCTGCGCAAATTGCTGGAAGCCAAGGACTGCATGGTTCGAGCGGCGCTTTCTTAACGGAAGGCCAAGGGGCGCTGTAACGCCCCTCAACACGGGGCCAAACTCTCACATCCGACCCCGCCGACCAGCTAACGCCTCATGGTCGCTTCCACCCTTCGAAGGGACGGCCAGACTGAGGTGAGTCGCCCAAATGAGGCAAGAGGAAATTCGATGCACGCAGTGTGCAAAACTGTTATTCAAGATGGAGCCGGACGGGCTGAAGGGCACATTGTCCATCAAATGCCCGCGCTGCCGGTCCATCAATATCATGAGGCCGTTACGCCAGCACAGGCAGAGCCCCGAACCAGAGCACCGCGAGTGCGATGGAAAGGAGGCCCCATGTGGCTGTTCATCCCACCCGAAGACATGACGAATTTCTCGGCATCAGCCTTTGCGCCGGCGTCGCCGGACTTGATCTCGGATTGCACATCGCAGAACCCGGATATCGAACTGTTTGCTTTGTCGAGCGAAACAGTTTCGCCGCGGCCGCTCTCGTGGCGCGGATGGCAGATGCGTCCTTGGCACCGGCACCTGTCTGGGACGATCTCAAATCCTTCGACGGCCGACCGTGGCGCGGCCGCGTTCATATCCTCACTGCCGGTTATCCCTGCCAGCCCTTCACGCTTTCCGGTCTCAGAAAAGGCGAGAACGACCCCCGCCACCTATGGCCGGATGTCGCGCGTATCACGGCCGAGATCGCGCCCGAATGGGTCTTCTTTGAAAACGTCCCCGGTCATCTCACCCTTGGCTTCCAGGACGTCACCCGAGACCTTCAGGCAATGGGCTACCGGGTTGCAGCGCGCGTCGTATCAGCGGCGGAAGTCGGCGGGTCGCATACCCGCGAAAGGCTCTTCATTCTGGCCCACGCCGACCTTCAAGGGATCGGGCAACCGGGCGTGCATCGTGGGATCGCCTGCGGGCATCCAGTTCAAGACGGACGAGAACCAGACAGGCAGCCAAGTGGGGATCAAGAACGCGGCCAGCGCTTGGACGTTGATGTGGGAGCTGATGTCGGCCGCGGGCTGGACACCTCAGCCATTCCGATCTTCCCACCGCTTCCGGGTGATCTTGATCAATGGGGAGAAATACTCGACCGATCCGCTGAGCTTAAACCCTGCCTTCACGGATTGGCTGATGGGGTGGCCTTCGGGATGGACCGATCCGCTGCGGCCGGTAACGGAGTGGTCCCTCTGGCTGCGGCGCATGCGTATTGCGCTCTGCGAGCTGAACTTGGACAATAGCGCCATAGATCAACCACCGGAGATTTGAGATGCGCACTTTAGCTTTTGCCCTTGGATTTGCCCTGACAACACCAGCACTTGCCGACCCGATATCGGATTGCATTGCAGAGAATGTGACGGTCTCTGCGACCTTTGACGAATTCTATTGGCGGGGTGCCTACTATTCCATGGGCCTCAAGAATGACCTGTCTATCCCGATCGGTGGATTAGTCCTTCGCTATGAATTGTGGGCAGAAGGACGTCCGCTGCCTGTCGGCTCAGGGCACTGGGGCCAATTCAGAATTCTGGATGGCGGTCTTCTTTCCGGTGAAGAAACTGAAATGCGGGTCGCAGTTGTGCTCGAAAAGCGAGAACTGGAATTGGCGAAGAACGCACCCAGCCTGCGGCTCGATCTCTTTGTCGAAAATGCTGCGGACGTTGAACTGAGACCACTCGGCCCACGGCGAAATCCTTTCGTGGGCTGGCAAAATGACAACCCAAGTGATCAGCCTTGCGCTCCAAAAGCGAGCTGACAAAGGAGGACTGATGCCAGAAACATACCGCACAATAGAAGGAGACACGATCGACGCCATCGCCCACCGTCATTATGGGCGGCACAACGGCACGACCGAGGCTATTCTGGAAGCCAATCGCGGGCTGGCCAAACAGCCCATGATCTTGCCCGAGGGCCTTGTTCTGACGCTTCCCGATCTGGACGAAAACGAACCGATCCGAACGGTGAAGCTCTATGATTGAAGCCTTCCTCAGCCCCGGTGCACAGACACCGATTTTCGAGCTCTATGTCGATGGGGCGCTCTTCCCACCGGGTCGGGTACTGCGCATCGAGGTCACGGACGCGGCCGGGTTTGAAAGCGACGAGCTGACCCTTACGCTCGATGACACGCCGCCCCAGATCGCCAGGCCGCGTGAGGGTGCGAAGTATGAGCTGAGGCTGGGTTATCTGGAATGGGGACGG
This sequence comes from Paracoccaceae bacterium, assembly GCA_965198725.1. Taxonomy (GTDB): domain Bacteria; phylum Pseudomonadota; class Alphaproteobacteria; order Rhodobacterales; family Rhodobacteraceae; genus CBDAPX01. The sequence goes on along the minus strand of CBDAPX010000001.1, from coordinate 70,065 downwards.
CCGTTCTATGTGGGCACATACGTGTTCGAAGAGATCGAGCGCAACGGATACGAGCGCACGCTGACGCTGATCGCCAAAGCGGCCGACCATGCCGAGACCCTAAAGGAACCGAAGCCCCGCGCTTGGGAGAACATGACCTTCGGTGACATCGCAGGCACCATCGCCCGCGAGCACAACCTGCAACTGGCCATCGCCGACACCCTGGCCAAGCACCACATTCCCTATGCTGCCCAGACCGAGGAAAGCGACCAGCATTTCATGACCCGCCTGGGGCGCAATATCGGTGCCGTCATCGCCCCCAAGGACGGGCGTCTTCTGGTCAACGAACGCCGCTCCGGCAAGACGGTCTCCGGCAAGCCCATGCCGACGATCTTTGTCACCCCGAACCGCCTGATCGCCGACAATGCCTATTACGTGCGGATCAAACCCCGCTCGCGCTATTCCAAGGTGATCGCCAAATGGCAGGATCGTGGGGCCGGCCGCACGCGCCAGGTCATGCTTGAAGCGGCTGAAAAAGGCCCTTCGATGACCCTTCGAGAGGTCTTCCAAAGCGAGGCCGAAGCACGCAAAGCGGCCGAGGCCAAGGTGAAAGAACTGCGGGCCGGAGAGGGCGAGCTAAGCTGCGATCTGGTCGGATCACCCAAAGCCCATGCCGAAGCCCCGATCAAGGTGCTGGGCGTGGCACCCGACGCCGATGGCGACTGGATCGCCTCAAGCGTCACCCATGTCTGGGACTACTCTGATGGCGGCGGCGCAACCACCACCGTCGAAGCAGAGTTTGGCATGGAAGAAAAAGATGATAAGAAGGGTTCAAAGAAGAAAACCCCGAGCACGAGCACGAGCAGCTCTCAACAATCTGGTGAATATGTCTCGATCCTTGATCGATAGTCACGCCGCTACAGGAAAAAATCTTCCTGACAGATCATGTGATCCATTTTGCCAATCCGCGCGATCCGCTACACCAAGCGCCGGGTCACGGCACAGGGTTCAAGACAGCCGCCGCCGGGCGCCGGGGGGTGACGGCCTGGGTTGAACGGCCGGGTAAATTGGCCGTGGGGGATCGCCTGACGCTCTTTGTTCCCGATCAACGCGCCTGGGCACCATGACGAACGGGCTGTTTCCGATCCGAAACCGCGCGATGGGATTGCGCCGTTTCGTGCAGCGATAATGTCGCAATCCATCTTATGAGATCGCCTGACGCAGGGTACGAGAGGCCGCAGGGATCGAGGCAGTGAGTCTCGGCCCGCGCGACATTTACCGCAGGGACTGGGTCATGAGCTATAAAACCGACATCGAAATCGCCCGAGAAGCGAATAAGAAACCTATTCAAGAGATTGGCGCCAAGCTGGGTATCTCGAGCGAAGCTTTGCTGCCTTATGGTCATGATAAGGCCAAGGTGAGCCAGGACTTCATCAACTCGGTTCAGGGCAACGAGAACGGCAAGCTGATCCTGGTGACCGCGATCAACCCGACACCGGCGGGCGAAGGCAAGACCACAACCACGGTTGGTTTGGGAGACGGTCTGAACCGGATTGGCAAAAAGGCTGCGATTTGTATTCGTGAGGCATCGCTTGGTCCGAACTTTGGGATGAAAGGTGGCGCTGCGGGCGGTGGCTATGCCCAGGTTGTGCCGATGGAAGACATGAACCTGCATTTCACAGGCGATTTCCATGCGATCACGGCGGCCCATAACCTGTTGTCGGCGATGATCGACAACCACATCTACTGGGGCAACAGCCTGGAGATCGACCAGCGCCGCGTTGTGTGGCGCCGGGTCATGGACATGAACGACCGCGCACTGCGCGATATCGTGTCGAGCCTCGGCGGCGTTGCCAACGGCTTCCCGCGCCAGACCGGTTTTGACATCACTGTGGCCTCTGAGGTTATGGCGATCCTGTGCCTCGCGACGGATCTGGAAGATCTGCAGAAACGTCTGGGCGACATGATCTTGGCCTATCGTCGGGACAAAACGCCGATCTATTGCCGCGACATCAAGGCGGATGGTGCGATGACCGTTCTGCTGAAAGACGCGATGCAGCCAAACCTTGTGCAGACGCTGGAAAACAACCCGGCCTTTGTCCATGGTGGCCCGTTTGCGAATATCGCGCATGGCTGTAACTCGGTCGTGGCAACCACCACCGCGTTGAAGATTGCCGATTACGTCGTGACCGAGGCAGGCTTTGGGGCCGACCTGGGGGCCGAGAAGTTCCTGAACATCAAGTGCCGCAAGGCCGGTTTGTCACCATCTGCGGTTGTTGTTGTGGCGACAGTCCGTGCTATGAAGATGAACGGTGGTGTGGCCAAATCGGACCTCAGCGCGGAAAACGTCGATGCGGTCAAGGCCGGCTGCCCGAACCTTGGTCGTCACATCGAGAACGTCAAATCCTTCGGCGTCCCGGTTGTTGTCGCCATCAACCACTTTGTCACTGATACCGATGCCGAAGTTCAGGCGGTCAAGGATTACGTGGCCGAGCAGGGCTCCGAAGCGATCCTCTGCCAGCACTGGGCAAAGGGCTCCGAAGGCACCGAGGATCTGGCCAAGCGCGTGGTCGAGATCGCGGATGCAGATATGGCGAACTTTGCGCCGATCTATCCTGACGAAATGCCGCTCTTTGAAAAGATCGAGACGATCGCCAAGCGTATCTATCGTGCAGACGAAGTTCTGGCCGATGCCAAGATCCGCAACCAGCTGAAAGGGTGGGAAGATGCGGGGTATGGCAACCTGCCGGTGTGCATGGCCAAAACGCAGTATTCCTTTACCACCGATCCGACCCGCCGTGGCGCGCCCACGGGACATTCGGTTCCGGTTCGTGAAGTGCGTTTGTCCGCCGGTGCAGGGTTTGTCGTCGTGATCTGTGGTGAGATCATGACCATGCCGGGCCTCCCGTCGAAGCCGGCATCAGAAACCATCATGCTGAACGCCGAAGGCCAGATCGAAGGTCTGTTCTAAGTCCAGTGTTTGCCGCGTGGCCTGTCCCCTGTGGATGGGCCGCGCGTTGCTTTTCGTGGCGAGACGTCCACACCCAAAACAGTATCCGTAAGGAGGTCAGCCATGACCGCGCAAGTTATTGACGGCAAAGCCTTTGCCGCCACGGTTCGGGCCAAGGTCGCCGAACATGTGACCCGTTTGAAAACAAATCACGACATCACCCCAGGATTGGCCGTGGTTTTGGTGGGCGAAGATCCTGCCAGCCAGGTTTACGTCCGGTCCAAGGGCAAGCAGACCGTCGAAGTGGGGATGAACAGCTTTGAACATAAGCTGGATGCTGACACGTCCGAAGAGGACCTGCTGGCGCTGATCGCGCAATTGAATGACGATCCGGCTGTTCACGGGATTCTGGTGCAATTGCCGCTGCCCAAACATTTGGACGAAGATCTTGTGATCAACTCCATTGATCCGGCCAAGGATGTGGACGGGTTCCATATTTCCAATGTTGGCCTGTTGGGAACTGGACAGAAATCCATGGTGCCCTGCACGCCGCTTGGCTGTTTGATGATGCTGCGGGATCATCACGGATCGCTCAGCGGGTTGGACGCTGTTGTTGTTGGCCGGTCGAACATCGTGGGCAAACCGATGGCCCAGCTTTTGCTGAACGACAGCTGCACGGTGACCATTGCGCATTCACGGACAAAGGATTTGCCGGATGTCGTGCGCCGCGCGGATATTGTTGTTGCCGCCGTGGGACGGCCCGAAATGGTGCCGGGCGACTGGATCAAACCGGGTGCGACAGTCATCGACGTGGGCATCAACCGCATCGAAAAACCGGAAGGTGGCACGCGTCTGGTGGGCGATGTGCATTATGAAAGCGCGGCTGCCGTAGCCGGGGCAATCACGCCGGTGCCGGGCGGTGTTGGGCCGATGACCATTGCCTGCCTGCTGGCCAATACCATCACGGCGTGTTGCCGCGCCAATGGGCTGGAAGAGCCGCAGGGTTTGACGGCTTAAGCCGTTTTGGAAAAGCTGGACGAGCGTCGGTTAGCGGCGCTCGTTTTGCGTTTGGCGCGAGCGTGGCATTGGCACGGCGTGCACAACGGGGCCGGTCAAAACGGCGACAGCCTCACGTCGCATAAGATCGCTCAAAACCGGATCGGTTGACCGCAACCCGCCGGTATAGGTGCCATAGGACGGCATGATCAGCCGGTCGCTGTCATACAGAAACGCGGCGCGCGAAATCATGCGGGCGCGGGTCAACAGCTCGACCTTGGGGTGGAAGTGGCCCGAAATCTCGCCACTTGCGCCTTGTTTTGCGATATGTCGAAACACCAGTGGCGACAGGGGCAGTTCGGCCAGATGCGTGCCGCCCATGTCGATGGGGCCGGGATCATGGTTGCCTTCAATCCAAACCCAACGCCGTCCCGCCTGCAACCGCGCGATCCACAGCTTTTCACTTTCGGGTAAGGCGCGCGCCGCACCGACATCATCAAAGCTGTCGCCGAGGCAGACAACCGTTTTAGCATCAGTTGCGGCGATATCAGCCGCCAGCCGGGTCAGGGTGTCCTTGGTTTCAAACGGGGGCAAAGATGCGCCCCCCAAACGCGCGATGCGTTCGGATTTGCCCAAGTGCAGGTCTGACACGCACAGCAAGGATTGATCCGGCCAAAAGAGTGCGCCAGACCCGAGGGCCGAAAGCTGAACACCGGCCAGCGAAAGGGAGTAGCTGTTCATGATACGTACCATAGCGCATTTTGCGCTGGGAACGAAAGATCAATAGGGCACACGCCAGACCGGTTTGCGTGGTTTTTCTTCGTTCAGCACGGCCGTTGCCATGAGGCGCGCGGCCTCTTCGGCCAGCAGCTTTTCCTCCGCCAACCCTTTGACGGGGACACGCCCTGCCTCCAGAAAGAGCGGAGCCGCCAAAGGAGTAACACGCTCAAGGCGGATCAGGTCGATCCGGTCACCAATGCGTTCGGCCATTTCCTCGATCCGGCCAAAATCGACGAGACCACTCATCGCCTCTTCACGGGTGATCTGCATCATCAGGTGATCGGGTTGGTATTTGTGCAGCGTGTCGTAAAGAATATCTGACGAAAATGTCGCCTGCCGTCCACTTTTGCGGGAAGAGGGCGTGTTGCGTTCGATCAATCCGGCGATTGTGGCGCTGGCGCGAAAGGTCTTTTTCATAACCGCGTTGCCCGCCAGCCACCGATCCAACCCGTCGCGTAAGGCGTGAATGTCAAAGAGTGGGGCTGGGTCGATCAGGGCATCAAGCCCCCAAATCAGCGTTGCATAATCGGTTGATACAAAGCCAAGCGGGTTTAGCCCCATTTCTTCCAGCCGCTTTGTCAACAGCAGGCCTAATGTCTGTTGTGCGTTGCGCCCGGCAAACCCATAGACAACGGCATGTTCACGTCCGTCATGCGGAAAGCTTTCTATCAGCAAGCGCCCATGTTCGGGTAGGCGCGACACCCGCCTTTGCAAGTGCAACCAATCGCGGGTGTGTTGGGGCAAGGCCGGCCAATCCTCTTGTCGGAACATGTCGAGGATGCGGGCGCTCAGCTGGGTTGAGGTGGCAAATTTCGTGCCCATGAACGTGGCGATCTTGGGCTTTTTGTCGGCGCGGCGCGACACCTCGACCGTCATTTCGCGCAGGCCTTCGTACCGAACGATCTGCCCGCCAATTAGGAAGGTATCCCCGGGTGTGAGTGTCGCGGCAAATCCCTCTTCGATCTCGCCCAGCGGTTTGCCGCCACGCGCCCGTTTCAGGCGGACCTTCAACGTGTCAGTGTCCTGAATGGTGCCAATGTTCATCCGGATGCGTTGTGCCGCGCGGGGGTCGCGCAGCTGCCAGAGCCCGTCGGGCCGCTGTTTGAGCCGCTGCCATTGATCATAGGCGCGCAGCGCATAGCCGCCGGTGGCGCAGAAATCGAGACAATCGTAAAACTCTGCACGGGTCAGATCCGCATAGGCACCCGCGCTGCACATTTCCGAATAAAGCGTATCGGCGTCAAACGGACCTGCAGCGGCTGAGATCAGGATGTGTTGGCACAGCACATCGCGTGGGCCACGACCGCGGGGATCACCATCAAGCGATCCCGCTTTGACCGCGTCCAGAGCGGCAATGCATTCCACGACCTCAAACCGGTTCGCGGGCACCAACAACGCCTTGGAGGGGGCGTTGTAGCGATGATTGGCCCGCCCGATGCGCTGTACCAGCCGTTTGACGTTCTTGGGCGCACCGATCTGGATCACGAGGTCCACATCACCCCAGTCGATGCCAAGATCGAGGCTGCCGGTGCAGACAATCGCGCGCAGATCCCCGCGCACCATTGCGGCCTCAACGCGCTCGCGTTGCTGCCGATCAAGACTGCCGTGATGGATGCCGATGGGCAGGCTGTCTTCGTTCGCAAGCCAGAGGTTATGAAAGAAAATTTCCGCCTGCGCGCGTGTATTGTGAAAAATCAGGGTCGTTTTGTGCTGTTTGATCTGTTCGAGAACCGCGGGAATGGAATAGGCAGCACCCCCTCCCGACCAGGGCGGGCGTTCTTCCGTTTCGAGCATCGAGATGTCCGGAGCCGGGCCGGGGTCTGCCAGCAGAATGTCACACGGGTCCGGATGGCGCGCCAAAAGGCGGGCAATGGCGGGAGGGTCTTCGACCGTGGCCGACAGCCCCACACGCCGCAGATCAGGGCACAATGTGTTAAGGCGGGCGAGGGCCAGCATCAACTGATCGCCCCGCTTTGATTCCGCCAATGCGTGGATTTCATCCACAACAATCCGTTGCAGCCCGGCAAACATGCGCGGCGCGTCCTCGTAAGATACAAGCAGGGCCAAGCTTTCCGGTGTGGTCAGCAGGATATGCGGTGGGTCCGCTCGTTGGCGTTTTTTCTGCGTGACAGAGGTGTCGCCTGTGCGATCCTCGATCCGGATCGGCAACCCCATTTCGTCCACCGGGCCGCGCAGATTGCGTTTGATATCGGCCGCTAACGCTTTGAGCGGTGAGACGTATAAGGTGTGCAACCCAGTATGCGGATGTGTGGCCAGATCGACTAGGGTCGGCAGAAAGCCCGCCATGGTTTTGCCGCCACCCGTCGGGGCGATCAACAGCGTTGCCGGGTCCTGCGCACGCCCCAACATTTCCAACTGATGCGGGTGGGGAGACCAGCCGCGGGTCGTAAACCAGTTAGAGATTTCAGCGAGGAATGTGGTCATCCCCCGAACCTAGGCGTTCGGGGCGCGGTTGCAACGGGGGCTTTGTCCCCATCGCGCGGGCGCGCGATTCCCCCCAGAGTATTGTCAAAGAGAAGAAGGCCTTATTTGACGATCTTTTCATCCTTAACGAACATGTTGGCCCAGGCGCGGTCAATCAGGTCGGGACGCATTTGATAGGGGATGCCCTCAAACTCGCAGATCGCCATCATCTGGTCGATGAGGAACACCGGCTGATAGTTTGCGTAGATGTTGTTGATCGTTGGGTATTTGACCTTGAGCAGGTGCACCAGGGCCGCTTCGTTGAGCGGCATGCCCTTCTTGCGGGCGACAAGCGCGAAGATTTTGAGGAAGTTTTCCTGGCTGGGGCCGTCGATTTTAATCTTGAAGAAGATCCGGCGCAGCGCGGCCTGGTCAAAGATTTCGTTGGGGTGAAAGTTGGTAGAAAAGATTACCAGCGTGTCGAAAGGAACCTCGAATTTCTCGCCCGACTGCAGGCCAAGGATATCCTTGCCTTCTTCCAAGGGCACGATCCAGCGGTTGACGAGCGCTTGCGGCGGTTCTTCCTGCCGGCCAAGGTCGTCGACGATGAAGATCCCACCGGTTGATTTCAGCTGGAGCGGTGCCTGATAGGTTCTCGCGGTTGGGTTATAGACGAGGTCCAGCATGCTGAGCGACAATTCCCCGCCGGTGACCACTGTTGGGCGTTCGCAGCAGACATAGCGCTGATCAAACCGCTTGGCGCGGCGCAGGGAGGTCTGGTCATCGACGATATCATCCAGCGCGGTGTGCACGATGGGGTCATAAACCGTAATGACCTGTCCGGCATATTCGATGGCACGGGGGACATAGACCCGATCCCCCAAAGCATCGCGGATGCCGTTTGAGATTGAGGATTTCCCGTTGCCGGGCGGGCCATACATCAGGATCGAACGGCCCGCGCTGACGGCGGGGCCCAGTTGGTCTAGCAACGTATCGGGCAGGATCAAATGCCCCATGGCATCCGTGAGTTCCTGACGCGTGACGAGGATGTTGCGGATGGACTGACGTTTTACCTGTTCACGGTAGACGTCGAGTGGCACTGGCATGGCACCGAAGTACTCCGATTGAGACAGGGCATCGAGTGCACGGGATTTACCAACATCGGTGAGCTGATAGCCCATTTCATTGCCGTTATTGGCGTTGAGCGTGCCGGTCGCTTCGAGCAGTTTTTGCTCGCGCGCCATATCGATCAACTCTTGTGTGATCGGAATGGGCAGGCAAATTGCTTTGGACAGGTCCGAGACCATGTCCAAGTTCTTGCGGAACATGGTTTTCAACAGGATGTCGCGCATCATCACCAGCGGCAATTTCATGTCGCCAAGTGTTCGGGGGTTGGGCGGTGATGTCACCGCCGTGGTTTCCATGTTCATGCTAGGCGCCTCAATCTGCCTTGTTTTTCTGTCATGTGTCAGAAAACACCGGCGAAATTATGGCGTTAGCGTGGAAGGTGGTGCTTAGGCACCAAAAATCGCACCAAGGATCAGGTAGAGCGCCAAGGTGCCACCCAGGGACAAGCCCATCGGAAAATCACCTTTCTGATCCCAGCTTTCCCAAGTGGGCGCAAAGCTGCGCAGAGCGCTGTGTTTGGCGATACGGTGGGTGACGAAAGCCGTGAGCAGATTGGCGGCAAAAAGACCGATGAGGACCCTGTAATCGGCCACCATAATGAAAGGTGCCGCAGCGGCCGCAAATTTTGCGTCACCGGCGCCGACGGCACCCGCTGCATTAAAGAGGATGCCGAAGATCAGGACGCAAACGAGCTGTACCCAGCGCCAGCCATATTCCGATAAGGGCATCAGGAAAGGCGCGACAACGGCAAAGACGACGACCAAGGCGACAACGGCCTGGTTCGTGATGCGCATTTCCCGCATGTCGGTGAACGCGACATAGAAACAGATGGGCAAAACGAACGGCAAAAACCAGAACGCTTGGATGGCCAAAATTGCCATGATGGGATCAGGCCTGTTCCAAGGCGCGTAGCGCGCGCACGGCTTCTTCGAAGTGCTGTGGATGCGTGTTGATCGCCTCTTGCAGCAAACCTTTCCCGGTTTCGACATCACCTTGTTTGACCGCAGAGAGGGCGATGGTGTGCAGCAGCTTTGCGCGTTCCGTCTGGCTCATCGGTACCACTGGCAAGGAATAGTTGCGCTGGGCGCCGCGGGCCAAAGCGAGGTTGTTCTTGGCGGTGAACAAGCCGGGATCTTGACGAATTGCCTCTCCAAAGAGCCGTTCTGCATCTGTGTAATCGCCGCGGGTGAGCTTGGAATAGCCCCAATTATTCATCACGCCTGCTGGCCGTGTGGTCAGACCGACCGCAATTTCATAGTAGCTGTCAGCGTTGGACCATTCTTCATTGCTGTCGGCAACCATGGCTTCGAGCCGGTAGCGTTTGAACGTTTCGTGGGTTGGCGGAATGGCGTCAAGGATGTCTTCGGCGCCGTCCCAGTCTCCTGAACGGATCAGGGCATCTGCGTAATCGACGCGATCATCATCTGTCGCTTCATCAAATTCGACAACCTTGGCCCAGGCGCCAGCAGCTTCGGTATTGCGTTTGGCGCGCACAAGCGATTTGGCCAACCCGCGATGCAACTCTACCCGGTCAGGGCTTTGTTTGATCGTCCGTTGGAAATAGGTGACCGCCTCATTTGGGTCGGCGACCGTTAGCATCACATCGTTGAGGTTACTTTCGTCAACGACGTTCACCTCTTGAAACGCGCGTTCAACAGTCTCATCCCCGGACTCGTCACAGGCCGCGAGAACGGCAAGCGACAAAACAGAGACCGACATCAGAATAGGGTGGCGCATTGTTTGCGTCCTTTACTGCTCTTGCCTCGGTCATGGTGCTTGGCGAATGACGTAGCTGCTGCTGCCTTGCCGCACCAATTGTAGTTCTTGGTTTTGTCCAGCAGTATTATCAGAATTTTCTAATTTTGCGAGTGCTAACCGCAGATTATCGCGGATTGAGTCACTTTCGCCATTGTCGATGGCATAGGCTTTCTGGAAAATCTGGGCGGCTTCGGCGGTTTGGTCGCGCTCCATGAGCACAACGCCAAGATTGTTCCAGGCAGCGGGCCAATTGGGATCTTCGTCAACTGCGCGTCGCAAAAGCTGTTCAGATTGTGAAAGACGCCCCAAACCCAGATACGCTGTGCCAAGACCGTTCAGAATTTCGGCATTCATGCCATCTGCCAATGCAGCACGTGTAAAGCTGTCGATCGCCAGCTCATATTCGCCCACGCTGATCAAACGGTGCCCCACCTCAATGCCGTTGACTGCATCTTTGCTCAGGTCGACACCTGGCGCATACGGATCGGCATCAGACAGGTCAATTTGATCAGAGGAGCAGGCGGCCAAAACGATGGTCATGGCCAATCCCGCGATTGCGTATGCGGTCGTTCGGTTTTGATGTCGCGGTGCGGCCTGTTCGGCACCGTCTGTTGTCATGACTGCGTCTGCTAGTTAGCCCCAAATGCGGCGATCCCGACCGCGGAAGGACCAACAAGGATGATCAAAAGCGGCGGAACCGTCAGCATCATTGTGGCAAGGGTCATTTTAGTTGGCAACTTGTTTGCGGCCTCTTCGGCGCGCATCACACGTTTGTCACGCATTTCGCCGGCGTAAACGCGAAGAGCTTCGGCAATGGATGTACCAAAGGTTTGCGATTGGATCAAAACGGTCACAAAGCTGGATACATCTTGAACACCACAACGGGTGCCCATATCGCGCAGAACTTGGGACTTGTCTTTACCGGCTTTCATTTCATAGGCGATGATTTCGAATTCATCGGCCAGGTCAGGGTACGAAGCGCGCAGTTCTTTGGCTACACGGACGATGGATTGATCCAAGGATTGTCCGGCTTCAACGCAAACCAGCATCATGTCCAACGAGTCTGGGAAACCCGCGGTGATCTGGCCCTTGCGTTCTTCGACCCGGCGCGTCACCCAGTATTTGGGCAACATGTACCCCGCACCACCTGGACCAAGGATGTACATCATGGTGGTTGGGGTATCCATGCTTTCGCCGGCCCCCAAAACGCTGGTGTACACAAAGCCAAGGATCAAACCCAAGATCCCGAGAGCAAATTGTGCAAAGTGGAAAAAGCGCACTGAGTCTTTTGATTGGTACCCGGCCTGCCGCAGTTTCAACTGGATCGCGCTCAACTCTTCCTGGTCTTGCGGTTCTAGAAAGGTTGCGAACTTTTCCAGCTGTTCGTTTCAACCAGCTTGGCGCAAACGCTCTTTTTGCGGCTTTTTCTTTTTGGTTTCGCCATTTGAATTCCGCTTCAGTTTTTTCAGCGGGTCTTCGGGCTGATTCAAAAGCAAGGGCAGCGTCAGAAGGATCATGAAAAGACCCAGAACGCCAACCGCTAGTAAGGGGCCAAACGGGCCCAATGACCCGGTAAGGAGGTCGTTGATTTCAGTCAAGAAGTCTTTGAAAGCTGCAGGGAATTCCATATCCGGGTCCTTACACTCTGATATTTGTCAGGTGCCGCATAACGATCAGGTTCGCGGTCAAAAGGATGCCGACGATGAAACAGGCCGGAATGAACCATGCATGGTCCAAAACATCATCATAGTAATGCGGATCCTGCACCTGAATTGCGACAAGGCAGAACAATGGGAAACCGGAGAGGAACTTACCGGACCATTGCGCCTCTGCCGTGATTGCCTTGACCCGGCGAAAGAGGCGGAACCGCGCGCGGATCACCTTGGCCAGACCTGCGAGGATCTCTGCCAGGTTACCACCTGATTGCTGCTGAATGCTTACGGCGACGGCCAGAAAGCGAAGGTCCTGCATATCAAGACGTTCAGCCATTTCTTTCAGCGCATCACCCACGTCGCGGCCGTAAGCACATTCATCCGCAATGACGCCGAATTCTGTGGCCAAGGGGTCTTCGACCTCTTTGGCCACAATCTGAATGGCCGAGGAAAAAGGGTGGCCCACCCGCAAGCTTCGCACGATCAATTCGATGGCATCCGGCAGCTGCTCTTCAATCAGCCCCATGCGCTTTTTGGCTTTGGAATTGACCCAAAAATACACCCCACCAACACCAATTGCGACACCCAGTGCCCCGCGCACGGCGGGCTGCGCATCAGTGCCGATGCTGAGACCAAGGAAAGCCATGATCGACACGCCAATCATGATCAGAATCAACTGTTGCGGTGAAAATGCAATCGCGGCTTTTTGCGCTTTTGTCGACAGCAGGGAATACAGCGGAATGGACCGGGTTTTCATGTGCTGCTGCATTTCCTTGCGCAGCTGTTCCAGCACCTGTTCGCGGCCGGCACCTTTGTCCAGCATGTCGAGGCGACGATTGACCCGACTATTCAGGCTGATCGATTTGCCAAAGGCGACAAGATACACGCCTTCGACCAACACGATAACACCGATGAAGATCAGGCCGTATATTATCGGTTCCGCAGTAATCATCTTGCTGCCTCCGCTACCGGTTCATAAATCGACGCAGGCAGATCATAGCCCCACATCCGGAAGCGTTCTGAATAGGCGCTGCGCACACCGGTCGCGGTGAAGTGACCAATGATCTAGTTGTCCGGCGTCAAACCGACGCGCTGATACCGGAAGATTTCCTGCATCGAAATCACATCGCCTTCCATCCCTGTAATTTCAGTGATCGAGGTCATGCGACGTGACCCATCCTGCAAGCGGCTGGCTTGAACGATGAGGTTCACGGCCGACGAAATCTGGCTGCGCACGGCCTTGATCGGCATTTCGATCCCGGCCATGGCGATCATGTTTCCAAACGGCTGACCCCGTCCCGGGCAGAGTTGGCGTGGATCGTTGTCATCGACCCATCGTGGCCAGTGTTCATGGCCTGCAACATGTCGATCACTTCTTCACCACGGGTCTCGCCCACGATGATGCGGTCAGGGCGCATCCGCAGGGCGTTTTTCAAACAGTCACGCGGGCTAACCTCGCCTTTGCCTTCGACGTTGGGTGGGCGGCTTTCCATCCGACCGACGTGGATCTGCTGCAGTTGCAATTCCGCCGTATCCTCGATCGTCAGAATACGTTCCGAATTATCAATAAAGCTGGACAGCGCATTCAGCGTCGTGGTTTTCCCAGAGCCGGTACCGCCCGATACGATCACGTTCAGTCGTGTTGCCACGGCAGCCTGAAGATAGGCGGCCATTTCTTCGGTGAAAGCACCGAAGTTTACCAGGTCATCAATGCCCAGCTTGTCTTTCTTAAATTTCCGGATGGACACCAGTGATCCATCAACGGCAATGGGTGGAACCATTGCGTTGAACCGCGATCCATCCGCCAAACGGGCGTCGACGTAAGGGTTCGACTCGTCCACACGACGACCCACGGCTGAAACAATTTTGTCGATGATCCGCAGAAGGTGCTTTTCATCTTTGAACGTTACATCGCTCAGTTCAAGTTTACCCGCCCGTTCGACGAACACCTGTTGCGGCCCGTTGACCAGGATATCGTTGACCATGTCATCCTGAAGCAGCGTTTCCAAAGGTCCCAGGCCGGTGACTTCGTCATAGAGTTCTTTATTCAGCGTCTGACGATCTTCGCGGTTCAGAACGATGCTTTTCTCTTCCAGAATTTCGCTGGCGATCGAGCTGATTTCGCGACGGAGTTCTTGTTCGCTCGCATGTTCAAGAGCGGAAAGGTTCAGGTTGTCCAGCAACGCACGATGCAGTTCGACCTTGATCTCTCCCAAACGCTCTTTGCGTTTCCGATCCCGATCCGTGCTGGCCACTTCGGCCTTTTTGGCTGGCATAGGGCGACGAATGACACGCGATGCTTCTTCAACGGGCTTTGCCGCCTTAGCATCCGCAATATTTGTGACCTGCGCGGCCTTTTTGGTAGGCGCGGCCTTAGGAGCGGATTTTTTGTACTTGGAAAACATTCAAATGCCCCACGCTGTGTATTTATGCGGCCTCGGCGTCGCTGCGACCGAGTTCGTGCAAGGATTTTGCCAGCTTGGAAATTTCTTTCCGCAGCGGGTTCTTTGCCGCTGAATTGGCGAGTGGAATGCCATGATCGCCGCTTTGCGTGACCTGCTTGCCGCCGTCCGGCAGTTGTAGATCGATTGAGATGCCGAGGGACTCTCCCATGCGTTTCACGCGGCTTTTGCCACTCAAATCCGTGAACTTGGGCCCGCGGTTCAAAGCAAAGCGCAGCTTGTTGAACGGCAAATCCTCTGACTGCAACGCGCGTTTCAGGCGCAATGCGTTTTGCGCGGACCGCATGTCCAGTTCGATCATCGCAAAGTAAACATGCGAGGCCTGTAAAACCGTTTCGGTCCATTGAACCAGCGTCGAAGGCATATCGACCACGACGTAGTCAAAGTGGCTGCGCGCCATTTCGATCACGCGCTCCACGTCTTCGGATGCAATGATATCCAGTGGCAACATCTCTGCTGGCGACGTCAGGACTTGCAACCTGTCTTCGAAGTTCAACAGCGCTTGGCCGAAAACCTCTTCGTCCATGTTTTCGGTATCCGAAAGCATCTCGAACACGGCATCGCGACGCGGCAAGTCCAAATAGGTGCCGACCGAGCCATATTGAAGATCAAGGTCGATTAGACACACGCTGGGTGGGTCTTCGTTTTCGACATTTGCCAATTCCCAGGCCAGGTTGACGGCGAGTGTGGTCGATCCCGATCCGCCTGACAGGCCATGGACAACCAGCAAAGCGCCTTCTTTAGAAGTGCCGGACTTGAGCGTGTGCGTCTGATGCGTCCGGCTGGGCTCTGGTTCTGTTACCTGAATACGATCAATCGCGGATTGCAATTCGTGCTCGGGCAGGGGGTATGGGACAAATTCATCCGCGCCCCGACGAAGCAGTTGGTGCAATGACGCCGGGGTGACATCTTCGGCGATCAGAATGACCTTGATCCCGCGCGTTTTCGCCTGAGTAATGATTTCGCCCATCAGGACAAGGTTTTCCTCGTCCGTCTCATCGATTGCCAAGGCAATAAATTCCAAAGCTTCTGCTTCGGGCTGACCGAAAAAGGCCAGTGCTTCGGCAAAGCCGAGGTCGCCCCAGCTTTCGCCCATCGCGGCCTCCATGTCTTCGATCAGGAGGTCGAAATTCTGAACGTCGCGGCTGACGGTACACGCCACGATCGGGTTTAATTCGGGTTGCGGCATTGCGCTGCTCATTGACCTTGCCATCCTTAACCGTGTCCACTGCTGAGCGGTAAACAGAGTACATTGCTCTGTTCATCCGGCCCTGCGAACGCCCGCATCCCGATTCCAATCGGTACACTGCGCCCTTAGGTCAGAATGTCGTTTCAAATCTGGGCGAGAATTAGGCCAGAAAGAACCAATTGTAGGGAATGCGCGAACGATCTTGTGATTTCGCGTGAAGGTTTAGCCTTCGCCAGCGGCGGCTTCGATCCCGGACAGGCCAGTTTCGGCTGTCGCGCTCGCAACGTAGTCGCGATAGATAATCTGCGCATATTTCCCATCTAAAACAGTGGGATGGCGCTTGAGAAAGCCGGAAACCTCGGTGACAGTCCGGCGGTTTTGCCGTTCGGGGTTCTGAGTGACCACGATGGGGCGTGTTTCTCCAAACGAAACAACGGCTTCGAGGCGAGAGCGGCTGATGCCCTGGCTGGACAGATAGGCAACCGCGGCATCTGCGCGGCGTTGGCCAAGGCGGAGGTTGTAAGCGTTGGACCCGACCAGGTCAGTATGCCCATAAACCCGGAACCTCACCTCTGGGAACTGGCGAATCCAATCGGCCTGTTTGCGCAACGTTGCGCGCGCGGATTCGTCCAGAACCGAACTGTTAAAAGCAAAGTTGACCGTCGTCGGGATCTCACGCGCAAACCGATTGGCCAAATTCACCGCAAATTGCTCTGGGCTGGTTAGGATCATCGTGTTGTTCATCGTGGCATTTCCAAACTCGCCGGTATCCACGGCGGCCCCTGCTTCACGCAGGAAGGAGTTGGGCACTGGCCCGCTGGTATTGCCGCAGGCCGAGACGGCGAGGATTAGACCAAGACCGGTAAGTTGTTTCCACATCATCTCGCCCTCTGATCAATCCATTACATAGCCATAGGACCCACTAAAGTCCTGTTTAGCGACTTCTTCGACTGCCGTGCCGCGGCCAGAGTTTCGGGCCGTGGATGCAACACGCCCGAACAGGAACAAATCGTTCTCTTTCGGAGGTTTGATCCGATCCGTTGGCAAAGCCAAAACTTCTCCACGCGTCGGCGTAACTAGATGTGCCGTGATAATGATCACCAACTCGGTCTGGCTGCGTTGATAATCGGCGCTGCGGAACAGGGCGCCCAGAACCGGGACATCACCGATCCACGGCAATTGTGAGTTATTGTCCAGGAAATCATCCTGAATCAAACCTGCGATAGCAAAGCTCTCGCCGTCGCGCAATTCAACAGTTGTCGATGTTTCACGGCGTGTGAACGCATCGATTTGGAAGGCGTCGATGGTGATGCCGTTGCTTGGGTCAATCGCCGAGACGGCCGCCTCAAGCTCCAGATTGATCAGATCACTGTCAACAACGCGGGGAATGAAGTTGAGCTCAATGCCAAAGGGTTTGAATTCAACGCTGATGGTATCGTTTTCTTGCGCGACGGGGACTGGATATTCGCCACCCGCCAGAAATTTCGCCTCCTGGCCCGAAAGGGCAGTCAGGTTGGGTTCAGCAAGGGTGCGGACCACACCTTTTTGTTCCAATGCTTCGAGCAAGAGGCCGACTTGGACGGAACCGACGTCAAATCCGAATAGAATTGCGCCAACATTTTCGTTTGTTGCCGGTATGCTGCCGCCCAAAGAGTTGCCTTGGGAAATGGAGTTGTTGTTCGTCCCGACACCGCCGCTCAATCCAAGGTTGCCACCGGCGGCTGATCCATCAAAAGACAAAGAAGAGCTGAGCGATTTGGACACGGTGCGCTGCATTTCGGCAAAGCGAACCTTCAACATGACCTGTTGAACGCCACCGACGGTCATCAGGTTGGAAACGCGTTCGGGCGAATATCGTTCTGCCAGATCGAGGGCGCGTTGAAGGCGTTGAATGCTTGAAACCGTGCCTGACAGGACAATGCCGTCATTGGCGGTGCGCACTTCGATCTTCTCGCCCGGCAGGATCTGGCGCAGGCGCTCTTTGAATTCGGTCACGTCTGCTGCGACCTTCACGTTCACATTCGTGATCAGCTGTCCGCTGGCATCCAGAATGGTCATCGTCGTGATGCCCGGCGTTTTGCCAAGGACATAGATGGTCCGATCCGACAGGGACGAGATATCCGCGATGGCCGGGTTGGCGATGCTGAGCTCGGCAAACGGGATATCGCATTCAACCACGACGGCGCGGTTCATAGAGACGTCGAGCGTTGATTCGACGCCACTGCGTACAACGCGAACAGTTTCCGCTGACGTTGACCCAATCGCGATCGGTGCAACAGCCAAAGTCAGGCCGACGAGGGCCGACTTTACAAATACGTCTAATATCATGTGACCTGCCTCTCGATCACGCCTCGATTATCGGGTCTTTTCGCCCATCTCGCATGACCATGGGGGAAAAACGAATTTTTTCAAGAATCAATGGGTTCTGGTCACATTCTTATGTGGACAACCCGCAACAGCCGAAGCCGAGCAGGCAACGCGATGGTCGCATTGCCTGAGCTAAGTTGTTGGAATAAAGTCAATTTGTGCAGGGAATTGGGATCTCGACCACTTCAGCGCCGCGACGCGTTCGGATGGTGCAAACGCGTTCCTCTTTGGCTTGCGGGGCGGCCTCTTCCTAGATGCCGAGCAAGGAACGTTGATCCATCTCGACAACCGCCGCTACCGTGTCGTCCTGTGCTCCAACCAGAGCCAGGGAAAGGCGACCGGTCGTTTGTGCTTGTGCCAACGCCCCGACTTGTTGCGGGCTGGCAGCGACTGTGACGGTGCGCGCGATCACGGCGCCGTTCAAGTCACCGGCCGCGGTTTGGTCAACAGCGATGAGTTGTACACCGCGTTCGATAAGCTTTATGACCTCACCGCTGGCACCTTCAACAGTTCCCCGCAGGCTGCCCGTCCAGTAGACATCGACGCGGTCGCCAGGGCGCAGGAAACCTGAAACACCCGATGCAACGTCTACGCGGATCGCAAAGGCGCGCATGCCTTTTGCCAAGCGAGAGGTAATGCCGGCATCTTCGCCCGGTTCGGTGACTTTCACCTCCATGATCGCTTCGCCTTTTTCCATGGCGCGCAAAACATAGCGGTTGTCGCTTTCATCTTCAGGAAATAGAGCAGCCTCTTCCGTGAACGTCCCTTCCGGGACCGCATCCTCTGGCCAGCGCACGGCCTTGACGCTTTCCTTGTCAAGCTGTTCGCCATACCGGAGTGGGCGCTCTGCAATATAAACCTCAACGGTTGGGACGATCGCTTCGCGCGCGGCGCGTTCCTTCGCCAACTCAGACTGATAGGCGTCAATATAGTTTTTGGCCATCATGACCGCGCCGCCTGCCAACGCGATCCCGACCACGAGAACCAATCCGAAAACCGCTCGCATTTTCGTACCCTTCCAATTTTGTTACTGGACCGCATCTGCGATCATGCGGTTTGCCCGCATTGTCAGGTTAGACAACGATTGTGTCCAAATCGTGGACAAGCTTTGATCAAACGGCGGCTTGTGCGTAATCAAACGGGCGAAGCGAAATGAAGTGAGCGAAAATGGTCCGCTCAGTTCGGGTCAAAACTCTCGATATAATCTGCTGTCGATTCACCGATGCCACCATTTGCGGTGCGGATCGTATGAACCGCGCCAGCGGCCAGCGCGACAGTGGCTGCGCACAGAACAACCCAGTCAACAGTGACTGCGCCGTTTTCGCGTCGCAGAAACCTTTTAATCAATTTCTTCATAGCAATCTCACTCAGCAGCTAGGAGATTTAGAAACAAAGGCCGCGCAGTGTAAGTGCGCGGCCTTATATTGGCGGATGTTGTCGAACTTAGTTCGCGGAATCCGGGTCTTGTGCTTTGATGAATTTCGATGTCTCAGCGGTCAGGTTGTCTGCGCCACCCGAAACTGCGGTGTAAGCGGCACCTGCCAGGGCAACGATGGCTGCGGTCAGAACAACCCAGTCAACAGTCACGGCACCGTTTTCGTCTTTACGGAAGTTTTTGATAAAGTTCAGCATTTTGTCCCTCCAAGGATCAGATTAAAAACCACCTCGTCTTTGGGTTGCGTTTGACGTTGTCCGCTCCCGACTTGGTATATGAGCAATAAACCGCTCAAATTTGGCATCAGTTTGGCGAAATCAACGGACAATTGGGCAATCACAGGGCTTTTTGGGGAAAATTTTAAGCAACTGAAATCAATAGATAAAAATGAATCACCTTTGTAGCCGGATGTTTCGCTTTGACGAATGTGGCGATTTTTTGACCTATGTTATATATTTTTCGCTAAACGCAACCTGGAATTGCTAGGGGTAAAATAGCAAATGGCCGCGCCTCTTTTGCAGAGACGCGGCCACTTAAGTCAGAACTGGTTCGTCGATTAGTTCGCCGAGTCCGGGTCTTGTGCTTTGATGAATTTCGATGTCTCAGCGGTCAGGTTGTCTGCGCCACCGGAAACTGCAGTGTAAGCGGCACCTGCCAGGGCAACGATGGCTGCGGTCAGAACAACCCAGTCAACAGTCACGGCACCGTTTTCGTCTTTACGGAAGTTTTTGATAAAGTTCAGCATTTTGTCCCTCCAAGGATCATAAGAAAAGTTTCACAACCGCGCCATCCGTTCGAACCAGCTCTCAACCTAGGATCGATGTCCGTTGCGGTATGTCGCTATATAGACGTGCACCTGTGGCGGGATTTGGGCCTGAAATGGGATTTTGTGTCTAAATCTATGTTTTTCAGATTTTTTTGTTAAGCATATGTTTTGTATGAATTTTTTATTCATGTTCCGTGATTTTGCTCATTTTCGAGCGGCAAATTGGTCACCAAGTTTGGCGAAATTGACACGTTCTGACCTCTGGGCTGGCTGCGGGAGCTACTTTCAACCAGACTCTGGCAAAAACAATCGAGCAGGATTTACAGCAATGAAACGCATATCCATTGCGTTCGTTTTGATGACTCTGTGTCTGGCCGTCGCGCCCAGTGCGGATCAGCCCAAACCATTTGCCGATTTTCAGGCCAAACGGGTCAAGCCGCCTGCGCCGGGCACAAAAAAGCGGATCAATGTGCAGATCGAACCGCAAGAAGAGGTCGTGACGGCCGCTCCGTCCGTTGCGCCTTCGTCGCCAACACCGGATGGCCCGGGAAAATATGCATGGTTCTGGGAAACCGTTGCGCCGGTCAGTGCGGATGGCGGTCCTTGGCGACTGGATCAGGCCCTGCAGGCGCTGAAAGGCCCAGATACACAGGTTTCAACGCCGCGGCTGCAGACACTGCAAAACATTGCAAAGGCGCATAACGCGTCGATCCTGGGCTCAACGGTCGGGACCCAAATTTCCCCGGCATTGGTTTTGGCTGTCATTGCCGTCGAATCCGGCGGTCGGATCGATGCGGAAAGCGGGGCAGGGGCGCAGGGGCTGATGCAACTGATGCCGGCAACCGCTTCCCGGTTTGGCGTCAACAACAGTCTGGAACCCAATCAGAACATATCAGGTGGCGTTCGGTATCTCGACTGGCTCATGCAGGAATTTGGACAGGATCCGATCCTGGTTCTGGCCGGGTACAACGCGGGCGAAGGGGCCGTGCGCTCGCATAGCGGCGTGCCGCCATATGCTGAAACGCGTGACTATGTGCCGAAAGTGCTGGCAGCCTTTGCCGTGGCAAAGGGCCTGTGTCAAACGCCGCCCGAATTAATATCGGACGGCTGTGTGTTTGTAAGGTAGCAATCGTCGCTTATACGATCGTCGCTTCGGTCGAGGCGCGCATGTCTTCTTCGCTGACGCCATCGGCGAGCTCAACGATTTTCAGACCGCCATCGACCACGTCCAGAACGCCCAGGTTGGTGATGATACGATCCACCACGCCTTGTCCGGTCAGCGGCAAGGTGCAGGCCGTCAGGACTTTGCTGTCGCCATGTTTGTTGGTGTGGTCCATCACAACAATTACGCGACCGACGCCCGCGACGAGGTCCATCGCCCCACCCATCCCTTTGACAAGCTTGCCCGGGATCATCCAGTTCGCCAGATCGCCGTTTTCGGCCACTTCCATCGCGCCAAGGATCGCGGCAGCGATTTTACCGCCCCGGATCATGCCAAAGGACGTGGCGCTGTCGAAATAGGACGTGCGCGACAGTTCTGTGATGGTCTGTTTGCCCGCGTTGATAAGATCGGGGTCTTCTTCGCCTTCGAACGGGAAGGGGCCCATGCCCAGCATACCGTTTTCCGATTGCAGGGTGATGTCCTTGTCACCGACATAGTTCGCCACCAGCGTCGGAATGCCGATGCCAAGGTTCACATACATGCCGTCTTCAAGCTCTTGGGCTGCGCGTGCAGCCATTTGGTTCCGATCCCAAGGCATTATGCTTCCTCCCGCGTACGCGTTGTGCGCTGTTCAATCCGCTTTTCATGCTCGCCTTGAATGATGCGATGCACGTAAATGCCCGGCAAATGGATCATGTCAGGGTCCAGCGATCCGCGCGGCACAATCTCTTCCACCTCGGCGACACAGACTTTGCCGCACATGGCTGCAGGCGGGTTAAAGTTGCGGGCCGTTTTGCGGAAGACCAGGTTGCCGGTGTCGTCTGCTTTCCACGCCTTGACGATGGAAAGATCGGCAAAGATACCTTCTTCCATAATGTAGGTTTCGCCATTGAACTCTTTGTGCTCTTTGCCATCCGCGATGACGGTGCCAACGCCGGTCTTTGTGTAAAACCCCGGGATACCGCACCCGCCCGCGCGCATGCGCTCGGCCAGCGTTCCTTGCGGGTTAAACTCCAACTCGAGCTCGCCGCTCAGATACTGGCGCATGAATTCGGCGTTTTCGCCGACATAAGAACTGATCATTTTCTTGACCTGCTTGGTCTGCAGCAAAATACCGATGCCGAAATCGTCGACACCCGCATTGTTCGATGCAAAGGTCAGGTCCTTGGTCCCGGCGTCCTTGATCGCTTGCAACAGCAACTCTGGAATGCCGCACAGGCCGAAACCCCCTGCGGCAATCTGCATCCCGTCAAACAAAAGGCCATCCAGTGCCTCTGCCGCGTTTGAATACACTTTCTTCATGCGCTTTCCCCTGATGTAGGCTGCGCGAGTTGTGACGTTGCGTCCTGGGAAAGTCAACAAACCGGCCCGGTGTTTGCGCAACTGGGCCGCGAGGTGGCACTGTGATCAACTTGGCGCGTCTAAGGTGCTACTTTGACGCCGCTTTGGTGGTCTTCTTTTTCGCCGTGGTCTTTTTCTTGGGAGCAGCCTTTTTGCGCGTGCCTTTCTTGGCCGCGCGTTCTGCGATCAGCTCCAACGCCTGTTCCAGCGTCACGTTATCAACCTCGATCGTGTCGGGCAGGGTGGCGTTGATCTTGTCCCATTTAACATAAGGGCCATAGCGTCCCTTCATCACGGACACTGGACCACCATCCGGATGATCTCCCAGCTCGCGCAAAGGTGTTGCCGCTGCGGCGCGACCGCGCTTGGGTTTGGCCGCGATGACTTCAACAGCGCGGTTCATACCGATGGTAAAAAACTCTTCGACATCTTCAAGGTTGGCATTGGTGCCGCCCCGGTCCGAAATGCTGGGCGCGTGTTTCAAGTACGGCCCGTATCGTCCGATATTGGCCCAGATCATCACGCCGTCTTCGGGATGCGGCCCGATTTCCCGCGGCAAGGACAGCAAGCGGACCCCTTGTTCCAATGTCAGCTCTTCCGGGACCCAGCCCTTTGGGATCGACTGACGTGGCGGTTTGGGTTGCTCATCGGTGGCCTCGCCACGTTGGACATAAGGACCAAACCGGCCCTTAAACGCATAAATCTTGTCGCCCGCGTCTTCGCCCAGAACTTTGCCTTCGGGCGGAATGCCGGATGCCTCTTCCATACCCGGCGGACCAAAGGGTCGGGTGTAGCGGCATTCAGGGTAGTTTGAACAACCGATAAAGGCGCCCCCCGACCGTGCGGTGCGCATGCTGAGCCGTCCAATGCCGCAATTCGGGCATTGGCGCGGGTCAGTGCCTTCTTCGTTCGGTGGAAAGAGATGCGGTTCCAGAACCTCGTTGATCTTTTCCAACACCTCGGTGATCCGCAGATCCGCGGTTTCCGCCACAGCAGCCGAAAAATCCCGCCAGAACCGGGTCAGGACATCTTTATAATTGGCGTCCCCCGCCGACACATCATCTAGCTGACCTTCCAAATCGGCGGTAAAGTCATAGCCGACGTAGCGCCGGAAATAATTGGTCAGAAAGGCGGTGACGAGCCGGCCTTTGTCTTCGGGGAGCAGTCGGTTCTTTTCTTTGCGAACATAGTCGCGGTCCTGGATCGTGGTGACGATGCTGGCATAGGTCGATGGGCGCCCGATCCCCAGCTCTTCCATCTTTTTGACCAGGGTTGCCTCGGTATAGCGCGGCGGTGGCTGGGTGAAATGCTGTTCGGGTGTGATGCCGCGTTTATCGGCCACTTCGCCTTCATGGATCTGGGGCAGACGCTTGTCGTCTTCATCGACCACAGCGTCGTCCCGACCTTCTTCATAGACCCGCATGAACCCGTCAAAGAGAACCACCTGACCGGTTGCGCGCATCTGAACCTGTCCGTCCGCACTGCCGACATTCACGGTTGTCCGTTCCAGGCGTGCCGCATCCATCTGGCAGGCCAGGGTCCGTTTCCAAATCAGGTCGTAAAGACGGCGTTGATCGGCATCCATCACTTTCAACGCCGCGGCATCACGCGTCATGTCTGTTGGGCGGATGCATTCATGCGCTTCTTGTGCGTTCTTGGCCTTGTTTTTGTAAATGCGTGGGCTGTCGGGCAAATAGGCATCGCCATAGCGATCCTTGATTGCGTCGCGGGCGGCGGCGACGGCTTCTGGCGCCATGTCGATGCCGTCAGTTCGCATATAAGTAATGTGTCCCGCCTCATAGAGCCTTTGAGCCGTGCTCATCGTTTGGCGCGCGCCCATGCCGAACTTGCGGCTCGCCTCTTGCTGCAGTGTCGATGTCATGAAGGGGGCAGACGGCTTGCGGTTGGCAGGTTTTGCTTCAACCGATTGAACGGTCAGGTCCCGGCTCGTGACGGCCTGCACCGCCAGTTCGGCCTGTGTTTCGTTGGCAATGTCATAACGGTCGAGCTTTTTGCCCGCCAAGACGGTCAGCCGCGCCTCGTATTCCTGCCCGCGGGGCGTGCCCAGCATGGCTTTGACAGACCAGTATTCGCGCGGTTTGAACGCCTCGATTTCCATCTCGCGCTCGACGATCAAGCGCAGGCAGACGGATTGTACCCGCCCGGCAGAGCGGGCACCGGGCAATTTGCGCCACAAAACTGGCGACAGGTTGAAACCCACCAGATAGTCCAACGCGCGGCGCGCCAGATACGCCTCGACCAGCGGCATGTCGACTTCGCGCGGGTTTTCCATTGCTTCGGTGACCGCGGATTTGGTGATTGCGTTGAACACCACGCGGCTGACTGGCGTATCCTTCTTGATCGATTTGCGCTTGGTCAGTGCCTCTTGCAGGTGCCAGCTGATGGCCTCGCCTTCGCGATCCGGGTCGGTCGCGAGGATCAGCGCGTTGTCTTCTTTCAACGCGTCGGCAATCGCTTTGACATGTTTCTTGCTGTCGCTGGCGACCTCCCATGTCATCTCGAATTCATGCTCTGGATCGACCGACCCATCCTTGGGAGGCAGATCGCGGACGTGACCATAGGACGCCAGCACCGTGTAATCGGGGCCAAGGTATTTGTTTATGGTTTTTGCCTTTGCCGGGGATTCGACAACAACTACGGGCATGATGCTCGACCCTCTCAATAGACTTTGGGGCTCTATGGCCGCGCAAGATGTGGGGTTCAAGGGGCGATTGTCAATCGTGTGCTATTCGGGGACCGCGCGCCGGGCGGGTCGGAAAAGGTGGTCAACCGTTTGGCAGTCTGGTCAGCAAACCGCCTGACCTGCGCTGAATTTGGCCGTCAAGTTCAAGGTCCACAAGAGCTGGCGCGACATGCTGTGGCGACGCGTCGAGGTCGCGCAGCAATTGATCTTCGGCGACTGGTGAAGGCCCCAGCCGATCGAGGATTTGCTGATGTAATGGGATGGTTTGTTGCAGGCTGCGGCGCTCTGGCGGCGGTTTGGGGATGTCTTCGATACGGGGTTTGACGGGCGCACGACGGGCTGGTTCGGGTGGCAGCGCGGCAATGACGTCTTCGGCATTGCGCACCAAATGAGACCCATCGCGGATCAGCATGTTGCACCCGGCCGCGCGGGCGTCGAACGGATGGCCGGGAACGGCCAAAACCTCTCGCCCCTGATCCAATGCGTCGCGCGCGGTGATCAAACTTCCTGACTTTGCCGCGGCCTCAACCACGACAACCGCGCGCGCAAGACCGGATATGATTCGGTTCCGGGTCCGGAAATGCCGGGCCTTGGGCGGCAGCCCAACGGGTTGTTCCGACAGCAACGCGCCCGTTTTGATGATGTCAGAGGCCAGTTCGCGGTTTTCGGAGGGGTAAATCACGTCCACGCCGCCCGCCATGACGGCGATTGTCCCCGATTTCAGCGCGCCGAGATGTGCGGATGTATCCACGCCGCGGGCCAGGCC
Organism: Paracoccaceae bacterium; assembly: GCA_965198725.1. Taxonomy (GTDB): domain Bacteria; phylum Pseudomonadota; class Alphaproteobacteria; order Rhodobacterales; family Rhodobacteraceae; genus CBDAPX01. The sequence continues at coordinate 44,206 of CBDAPX010000001.1, read as the reverse complement.
GGACACAACCACATATCCTGCAGCGCCCAACTCTTTTGCCAAGGCCCGTGCCATTCGGGTGCCCAGCGATGAGGCGTTTCTGGCGCCGACCATTGCAATCAACGGCTTTTGCAATTGCGCGGCATCTCCTACGACCCACAGGATCGGAGGCGCATCCGGCAATTCGGCCAGCGCCTCTGGATAGAGCGCATCGCCAAGACAGATCATGCGGGCATTCGCCTGTCGCGCCGCCCTCACTTCGGCGGCGATCACGTTTTCTGGGCAAAGAGTATAGTCATCTACACCGGCCTGCGCGGCGATTTCGGGCAACGCGGCCATCGCGACATCGGCGGACCCGTGCTCCATCATCAATCGCCGAAACGTGGTCGGACCAACGCGTCGACAGCGCAGCAAGCGGAGCCATTGGAACCTTTCGTCTTCCGTGGTGGGTGGGTGTAGGGGGGTGGTGGAAGAAAAAAAATCTCCGGTCATCCTGCACTCCGCTTGCTGCACTTAATGGTTAAATGCAAAGCGGTTAACGGGAGATGAATCGCAGTCGATTTCTTTTGTTTCTTTGGTTTTGCGGCTCAGGCCGCACTGCCACCTACGGTTAATCCATCAATGAACAGGGTGGGTTGGCCCACACCAACCGGTACCCACTGCCCGGCCTTGCCGCAATTGCCCATCCCGGGGTCCAGCGCCATGTCATTGGCGATCCCGCGGATGTGTTTCAGCGCGGTTGCCCCGTCGCCGATCAGCGTGGCGCCTTTGACTGGCGCGCCGACAACACCGTTTTGCACCCGGTACGCCTCGGTACAGGAAAAGACGAACTTGCCGTTCGTGATGTCGACCTGCCCGCCGCCGAAACCTACGGCATAAATGCCGTCCTTTATATCGGCAACCAAAGCCGCCGGGTCAGCCGGACCGCCGAGCATGTAGGTGTTGGTCATCCGGGGCATCGGAGCATGTGCATAAGACTGACGTCGGCCATTGCCCGTCGCCGGAACACCCATCAAACGCGCGTTTTGACGGTCCTGCATATAGCCGACCAGAATGCCGTCCTCGATCAGGACGTTACGGGCCGAGGGTGTGCCTTCATCGTCTATCGAAATGGATCCGCGCCTGTCGGGCAGGGTGCCGTCATCCAGAACGGTCACACCCGGGGCCGCCACACGCTCACCCATCAGGCCCGAAAAGGCGCTAGAGCCTTTGCGGTTGAAATCCCCTTCGAGACCATGACCCACCGCTTCGTGCAACAAAATACCGGGCCAGCCCGGTCCAAGCACGACTTCCATGAGGCCCGCCGGAGCGGCAACCGCTTCGAGGTTCACCAAGGCAATCCGCAACGCTTCGTCCGCTTTCGCTTTCCAATCTGCCGGGTCGATCAGACCGCCCAAACCGATCCGGCCGCCGCCGCCCGCGCTACCGCTTTCGCGACGGCCATTGTGTTCAGCGATGACCGAGATATTCACGCGGGTCATCGGGCGCGCATCGCGCAGAATCTGCCCGTCGGGGCGCATGATCTCAATTTCTTGCAGGGACGCACCGATAGAGGCAGAGACCTGAACCACCCGGCTGTCCTTGTCGCGCAGATAGGCATCAATTTCGCGCAGTGTGTCGATTTTGACGGGGAACGTGACACCCGCAATCGGGTCTTCATCGGTGTAGAGCTTGGTATTCGTGCTTTGCGGGGCGTCTGCCAATGTGCCACCGCCATCGCCGACCGCAAGGCGTGCTGTTTCTGCCGCCCGCTTCAGCGCCGAAATACTCATCTCTGTTGAATGGGCGTACCCGGACACTTCACCTTTGACCGCGCGCAGGCCAAACCCCTCTGACGCGTCATAGCTGGCCGTTTTCAAGCGCCCATCATCAAAGACCAAGCTTTCGCTTTTGCGCCGTTCCGCAAAAATCTCGCCATCATCTGCGCCATGGGTGGCAGAGCGCAAAACGTCCAAGGCTTCGTCCTGCGGCAGGCTCGATTCGAAGGGGCGAAATGGTCGATCGGTCATGCAGAAGATCCCTTGGCTTGATCTAAATCAAAAAAAGCGTCCGTTTGACGCAAGCTCATCTCTTTATCTAGGCCGCGTAATATGGTTTCTAGCGGCGACAATGACAATGGGAGAGGTCACGCGTGTGATCTTTTCTGTCTGTAGCCAAGTTACGCGATCAAACGATCAGGACATGATATGAAGAACGCATTGAAGCTTTCGGGGCTGATGACCGCCCTGACCGCCCTGTCAGCCGCAGCTCAGGACAATCTCGAAGTGATCGGTGCGCCGACCCCCGGTGGGCTGGGTTTCCAGCATGCCGCGACCGAACTGGCCCGCGATCTGCAAAGTCTGGACGCTTTGATCCTGGTGATTATCACCGTGATTACTCTGTTTGTTACGGCGTTGATGGCTTGGTGCGTTGTGAGGTTCAACCGCAACAGAAACCCGGAACCCGCAAGCTTTACGCACAACTCGCCGGTCGAAGTTGCCTGGACAGTGATTCCGATTGTGATTCTGGTCTTTATCGGCGCCTTCTCGTTGCCCGTTCTGTTCAAACAGCAGGAAATCCCAGAGGCCGACATCACGATCAAAGTGACCGGTTACCAGTGGTACTGGGGCTATGAGTATGTGGATCACGAGTTTGAATTCGAAGCGTTCATGCTCGGCCGTGAAGGTCTGGAAGAAGCCGGTTACAGCCAAGATGAGTACCTTTTGGCCACGGATGAAGCGGTTGTGCTGCCATCGGGCAAGACTATCGTCATGCAAGTGACCGCCGCCGACGTGATCCACAGCTGGACCATCCCGTCGTTCGGTGTGAAGCAGGACGCAGTACCGGGTCGTTTGGCCGAACTGTGGTTCAACGTCGATGAAGGCGAAGAAGGCATTTATTTTGGCCAGTGTTCCGAGCTCTGTGGCAAGGACCACGTTTATATGCCGATCACAGTTAAGATCGTGACCCAAGAAGAATACGAAGCCTGGTTGGACGGTGCGATTGAACAATTCGCCGGCGTCCCGCGCGACGTGACACTCGCATCCAAGTAAACGTGTTGTGCCGGCCCGCCCGGCACGACCAAGCCAGTTTGAGCCCGCGATATGAGCGACGTTAGCTATTCCCAAGCCAGCACACCGCCCGCAGAGGCGGAATTTGGCGATTATTTCGCCCTGCTTAAACCGCGGGTGATGACGCTGGTCGTTTTCACCGCGCTGGTTGGCATGCTGGCGGCACCGGTTGGCATCAACCCGATGGTCGGCTTTGCAGCGATACTGTTTATCGCTGTTGGCGGTGGCGCTTCGGGTGCTCTCAACATGTGGTGGGATGCAGATATCGACGAGGTGATGAAGCGGACCAAGAAGCGTCCCATCCCGTCCGGTAAAGTGACGGGTGACGAGGCGTTCGCCATCGGCATCACGTTGTCGGGCATGTCGGTCATGATGTTGTGGCTGGCGACAAACTGGCTGGCGGCAGCGATGCTGGTCTTCACCATCTTCTTTTACGTCGTCATTTATTCGATGTGGCTGAAGCGTAGCACGCCGCAAAACATTGTCATCGGTGGTGCGGCAGGAGCCTTTCCACCGGTCATTGGCTGGTTGGCCGCGACCGGGTCGATGTCCATCGAGCCTTGGCTGATGTTCGCGCTGGTCTTCATGTGGACCCCGCCGCATTTCTGGGCGCTGGCGTTGTTCATGCGGTCCGATTACGACGATGCAGGGGTGCCGATGCTGACCGTGACCCACGGTCGGCGTGCCACACGCGTCCATATTCTGGTCTATACGATCTTGCTGGCCGCGCTGGCTGTCGGCACTGCGTTCACCTCCATCGGTGGCCCAATCTATCTGGCCGTCGCATTGGTGTTGAACGCCATGTTCCTGTTAGGTGCGGTGCGGATCTGGCGTCGAGACGAAGACATGTCCGAAGCGGATGACTTTGCCGTTGAAAAACGGTTCTTCCGCCTGTCGCTGTTGTACCTCGCGCTACATTTTGGCGCGTTTCTGCTGGAAGCCGTGTTGAGAGGCTATGGCTTGGGAGGCTGGGCATGAGCTTGCGCACGACACATGAACTGCACAATCGCCGCTTTAGCCGAAACCTCGGCGTGGCGCTGGTTTTGGTGTTCTTCATTGCCGTTGTCTTTGGATTGACCGTGGCCAAAGTCACCAGTGGTGATTTTGATCCGGCCTTGGCAGAGAGTTCGAATTGATGCGTTTAACGGGTCCGACAAAAACAGTGTTTCAAACGGTCGGCGTTGTCGTCCTGATGGGCGGGTTGGCTTGGGCATCCGTGCCGTTTTACGACTGGTTCTGCCGAGTGACCGGTTTTGGCGGAGCAACCGGCGTGGCCGAAGTGGGCGCGGATGAGGTTCTGGACAAGACCATCACCGTCCGGTTCGACGCGTCTTTGGACCGGGACATGCCGTCGGAATTCAAACCCGTCGAGCGTGAGATGGAAATCCGGATCGGCGAAACCGGTCTGGCGTTTTATGAAGCGCATAACCCGACAAATCGCCCGATCGCTGGCTCTGCGGCCTATAACGTGACCCCGTACGAAGCGGGTGGGTTTTTCGACAAGATCCAATGCTTCTGCTTTGAAGAGCAGGTGCTGCAACCGGGCGAAACGGTGCAGATGCCTGTGACCTTCTATGTCGACCCAGAGATCGTAACAGACCGCGATGCAAAATACGTGCACCGGATCACGCTTTCATACACATTCTATGAAATTGACTTGCCCGAGGGCTTTGCCGCCCTTGACGATGAAACAAAAACAAACCTGAACTAGGAAAAGCCTCAAGGTGAGGGACAGAAAATGGCACATATAAAAAATCACGACTATCACATTCTGACGCCGTCGATCTGGCCCTTGGTTGCCGCCGTCGCCGCGTTTGTGATGCTCTTCGGCGCGGTGCTTTGGATGCACGGCATCACACCGTTCCTGTTCTGGATGGGTTTCGTCGGCGTTCTCTACACCATGTACGCATGGTGGGGTGAAACGATATCGGAAAACAAAGCCGGCGATCACACCCCTGTGGTGCGGATCGGCCTGCGCTATGGCTTTGTCCTGTTCATCATGTCCGAGGTGATGTTCTTCGTCGCGTGGTTCTGGTCGTTCTTCAAGCACACCATGTACCCGATGGAAGGATACGTCGGATCCGAATACCTGGCGCCGTATATCCACGCGGTTAATGCATTCGAACTGCCGCTGATCAACACGCTGGTCCTGTTGCTGTCGGGTTGTGCCGTGACATGGGCCCACCACGGTCTGGTACACGGAAACGACCGCAAGGCATTGGTTAACGGTTTGGCCATCGGTATCGCGCTGGGCGTCTTCTTTACCGCGCTGCAGGCTTATGAATACTACGAGCTGATCGCGCACGAAGGCTGGACCTTTGGCGCGGACGAGTATTACTCGAACTTCTTCATGGCGACCGGTTTCCACGGCTTTCACGTGATTGTCGGGACGATCTTCCTGACAATCTGTCTGATCCGCGCAATCAAAGGGGACTTTACCCCTGAAAACCACGTGGGTTTTGAAGCGGCAGCCTGGTACTGGCACTTTGTTGACGTGGTCTGGCTGTTCCTCTTCTTCGTCGTCTATCTGTGGGGCGTTCCGCACTAAGCGGTTTTGCCGTTGCATTTGCCCGACCAAACGGGTTGAAACCAACGCGCGGACCGTAATGGTCCGCGCGTTTTCACATTCAGCGAGGCGACAGTGGGTCGACTTGTCTTTCTTATCGCCGTTGGGTTTCTGGGCACCGGGATTCTGGTGGGTCTGGGAATTTGGCAGGTTCAGCGGCTTGCGTGGAAAGAAGACCTGTTGGCTCAGATAGACGCACAAATCTCGGCAGACCCTGTATCGCTGTCGCCGGGATTGGATCGGTATGCCCCGGTTGAAGTGACCGGCAGCTTCACAGATGGCCATATTCGCATGCTGGCCTCCCGAAAAAACATCGGGCCGGTGTACCGGATCATCCGCCCGTTCGAGGAGGAATTCCAAGGCCGTATTCTGGTCGATACTGGCTGGCAGCCGGAAAGCGCATCGGTGTCAGAGCTGATACCCGAAACGGTCCGGCTGACCGGGAATATCGACACACCTAACGAAGCGGATGGCTTTACACCTGATCCGGATCTCAATCGAAACATCTGGTTTGCGCGCGATGTGCCGGCGATGGCCGCTGCACTGAACACGCAACCGATCCTTGTTGTTTTGCGGGATGCGCCGGAAATGGATCTTGGCGTGACGCCCTGGCCCGTAGACACGGCCGGTATTCCGAACGATCACCTGCAATACGCAATCACCTGGTTCTCGCTCGCCGTAATTTGGGCGGCGATGACAGGCGCATTTCTCTGGCGCAATCGCGCCACATCTGATGGACAAGGGACATGAAATACATCTCGACCCGCGGCACCGCTCCTGAGCTGAGTTTCGAAGAGGCCATGTTGACCGGGCTGGCCCGGGATGGTGGCCTTTATGTACCGGCCGAAATCTCGCAAATGTCGACCGCTGATATCGCGGCAATGGCTGGCATGAGCTATGAGGAAATCGCCTATCGCGTGATGCGCCCCTTTGTTGGTGACACCTTCACGGATGAAGAATTCGAGGACATTATTGCCAAAGCCTATACCGGGTTTGGCCATATCGCGCGGGCGCCCTTGGTTCAGCTGAACGAGAACCATTTCCTGTTGGAACTGTTCCACGGACCTACATTGGCGTTCAAAGACTTTGCCATGCAGCTGATCGGGCAATTGTTTCAACGTGCCTTGGCGCGCCGGGGGGACCGGGTCACGATTGTCGGTGCAACCAGTGGTGACACCGGCAGTGCGGCGATCGAGGCGTTCAGGGGTCTCGATGCGGTCGATGTGTTTATCCTATACCCCCATGGCCGCGTCAGCGAAGTGCAACGGCGGCAGATGACCACGCCGGATGAATCCAATGTGCATGCGCTGGCCGTCGATGGTGATTTCGACGCCTGCCAAGCCCGCGTCAAGGATATGTTCAATGATTTTGCGTTTCGCGATGCGGTGAAACTGGCCGGCGTAAACTCGATCAACTGGGCGCGTGTTTTGGCGCAGGTCGTCTATTATTTCTCGTCGGCCCTTTCACTGGGCGCGCCGCATCGGAAGGTCAGCTTTACGGTGCCGACGGGCAACTTTGGCGACATCTTTGCCGGGTACATCGCAAAACGCATGGGCCTGCCAATTGACAAGCTGGTGGTCGCAACCAACCAGAACGACATCCTGCATCGGTGCTTGTCGGGGCAGGGGTATCACAAGGGCGAAACGATCCCGTCGATCAGCCCGTCCATGGACATTCAGGTCAGTTCCAATTTTGAGCGGGCGCTTTTCTTTGCGTATGACCAGGATGGTGGCGCAGTGGCCCAATTGATGAATGAACTGCAATCGGGTGGCGGGTTTGAGGTCAGCCAGGGCGCGCTGCAATCCTTGCAGGACACTTATATGTCAGGTCGGGTCAGCGAAGAAGAAACGCGCGGCTCAATTGCTGATTGGCTCACCTATAGCGGCGAGTTGCTGTGCCCGCACAGCGCCATTGGCGTCAAGGTTGGGGAAGACCTGCGCGACCCGGATGTTCCCATGGTGACACTGGCAACAGCGCATCCGGCCAAGTTCCCGGCAGCGGTGGAGGAAGCCAGCGGCGTTCATCCCCCTCTTCCCCCACGGATGGCAGACCTGTATGAACGGTCGGAACGGGTCAGCAGGGTCGAGAATGATCTGGCGCAGATCGAGACAATAATTAATGGGCGCATCGCCACGTGACTGTAAGACAAGACCAACTGCCAAACGGGTTCCAAATCGTTTCAGAACACATGCCGGGGCTGCAATCTGCATCCATTGGTATCTGGGTGTCCGCGGGCGGCAGGCATGAGCGTCTGGAACAAAACGGCATTGCGCATTTTCTTGAGCACATGGCCTTTAAGGGCACCGCACGGCGGAGCGCCTTGGAAATCGCCGAAGCCATCGAAGATGTGGGCGGATACATCAACGCCTATACCAGCCGAGAGGTTACCGCGTTTTATGCACGCGTGTTGAAGGCAGATGTCGCTCTGGCGTTGGACGTCATTGGCGACATCGTCTTGAACCCGGTATTTGATCCACACGAGATCGAAGTGGAACGGGGCGTTATTCTTCAGGAAATCGGTCAGGCCCATGACACGCCGGACGACGTGATTTTCGATTGGCTTCAGGAAGAAAGCTATCGGGATCAGGCGCTCGGACGGACAATTTTGGGCGAAGTGGACCGGGTCGGTCATTTTGGCCGCGACGACCTGTCGGCCTTTGTCTCCGAACACTATGGGCCGGAACAGATGATCCTGTCCGCTGCAGGCGCCGTTGATCACGACGAACTTGTGAAAATGGCACAGGATATGTTCGGCGACCTCAAGCCGCGCAGCGTGATCGCCCCAAGCCCAGCTAAGTTCACCGGTGGCGAAGTGCGTCGCAGCAAAGAGTTGGAACAGGCCCATTTTGCCCTTGCGATTGAAGGACCGGGGTACCGCGACGACGCCATCTATACCGCTCAGATTTATTCCAGCGCCTTGGGTGGCGGCATGTCGAGCCGTCTGTTTCAAGAAGTGCGTGAGGTGCGTGGGCTTTGCTATACGATCTTTGCCCAAGCAGGCAGCTATGCCGATACGGGCAGCCTGACGATTTACGCGGGCACTAGCGCGGGCCAAATTGCCGAGTTGGCGGGGATTACCGTGGATGAGATGAAGCGCGCCGCCGAGGATATGTCAGATGAAGAAGTCGCGCGGGCGCGCGCGCAGATGAAGGCGGGGATGTTGATGGGCTTGGAAAGCCCATCGAACAGAGCGGAACGTCTGGCCCGGTTGGTTCAGATTTGGGGACGCGTCCCACCCTTGGAAGAGACAATCGCTTGCATCGATAAGGTTACGACCGAAGATGTGCGACGGTTTGCCCAAGACATGGCGACCACGGCACCGGCGGCCTTGGCGCTTTATGGACCGATTGATGATGCGCCCGGTTTGGACCAACTCTGGGAGAGGCGCGCGGCCTGATGATCCTTGCCAAACGCAAGTTGAGGATCGAGACAGAGCGCCTCACTTTGTGCCCTCCAAACCATTCTGACTTTCGTGCCTGGACGGCGCTGCGTCGCGCCAGCGAAGGCTTTCTGACCCCTTGGGAACCCAGCTGGGCCGCAGACCACCTGTCGCGCAAAGCGTTCACCAACAGGGTCTATTGGGCGCAACGGTCGGTTGCGACGGGCTCTGCGCTGCCGCTATTTTTGTTCGAACGACAAGCGGACACGCTTCTGGGTGCCATTACGTTGGACAACATTCGTCGCGGTCCGGCGCAAGCCGGTACGTTGGGCTATTGGATCGGCGAAGGTTACGCCCGCAACGGGTTCATGAGAGAAGCGATCGAAGCGGTTGTCCACTATGCCTTTTCACGTCTTGATCTCAGCCGCATTGAGGCCGCTTGTTTGCCGGAAAACAAGGCGTCGCGCGGGTTGTTGGAGCGGAGCGGCTTCAAATACGAAGGCGTGGCGCAATCCTATTTGCAGATTGATGGGCGATGGCGGACGCATGTTCTCTATGCCTCGTTGCGCAGTGATCGCCGGGGCAAAACGGATGTTGGTTAATTTCCGCTGAATTCTCGATCAGCTTCGGTGACAATTGCGCGAGCCTTGCGACCGGTGATCAAGTGTTCTGGACCGATGCGGCTCAGGCGCTAAACTTGGGTACAGGAGGTGCCCGATGCTGCGATTGATCACTCTACTGTTTGCCGTCCTCGCGACACAGGCCAGCGCGCAAGACCGACGGCCCAGCCATTGCATTGCCATCGCGGATGCCACGCCCGGTCTCGAATATGTGCACAAAGCCAGCTGGACGACCGAGCCGCCCGAGTTTTCCGTGCGCATCCACTACGTCGCACATGCCAGCTTTCTGATCCAAACCCGTGGCGGGCTGGACGTGGTTACCGACTATACCGGTTTTGTCGGAAGCGCGCCTTTGATCCCGGATGTGGTCACCATGAACCACGCTCATTCCAGCCATTGGACAGAATTTCCCGATCCGGCCATTCCGCATGTCCTGCGCGGTTGGGGCGAGTTTGGCGAAGGGATCGATCACCACCTTAATCTGGGCGAAATGCTGATCCGAAACGTGTCGACCGATATCCGGTCCCAGTTTTCCGGCGTGGAACCCAAGGGCAATTCGATTTTCGTGTTCGAGGCCGAAGGTTTGTGCATAGGTCATTTGGGTCATTTGCACCATGTCCCAAATGACGAGCAATTTGCTGCGTTGGGTCGGTTGGACGTGGTCATGGTGCCCGTCGATGGCGGCATGACGATGACCCTGCCGGAAACGATTCAAGTGGTGCAACGTCTGAAATCATCCATCGTGATCCCGATGCACTGGTTCAGTGGCTTTTCGCTGGACGCGTTCCTGGTTGCCATGGCCGAGGAATTTGCCATTGCGGATGCGGGCGAGCCATCCATCGAAGTCTCCTTGCGGACCCTTCCGGATCGTCCGACCATCATGGTTCTGCGACCTGAATACTTGTATGAAGAAGAGTGACTTCGGTCTGCTTTTCTGATTTCCAAGCGCTATGACTTTGAACCCTGCCGATGATGCGTTTCGCGCGCAGTTGTTGTCCATCGTTGCCGAGGATGTGCTGACCCAGCCGGGCCCGGCGCATTTACAGGAACCACGCGGGCGTTACGCGGGCCAAGGCGGTGTCCTTGCCATGCCGCGCAGCACCGAAGAAGTTGCGGCCATATTGCGCGCGGCCAATGCGGCGCGGGTTGGGGTCGTTCCCTACGGCGGCGGCACTGGTCTTGTCGGTGGGCAGGTCATGCCAGAGGGACCGGCGCCGCTCATCCTGTCGCTGGAACGGATGAGCGCCATTCGCGCAGTCTATCCACAAGAAAACGTGTTGATTGCTGAAGCAGGCGCAATCCTGGCAAATATTCAAAGCGCGGCGCAGGTCGTGGACCGGCTCTTTCCGTTATCCCTTGCGTCGGAAGGATCAGCGCGGATCGGCGGCAATCTGGCCACGAATGCGGGCGGGGTGAACGTCCTGCGCTACGGCAACACCCGGGATCTTTGCCTGGGGCTGGAAGTGGTCTTTGCCAATGGTGACGTTTGGCATGGGCTCTCGCGGTTGAGAAAGGACAATACCGGCTTCGACCTGCGCAACTTGTTGATCGGGTCCGAAGGCTCTTTGGGCGTGATCACGGCCGCATCGCTGAAGTTAAGCCCGATACCGGCGGGCATGGGCACTGCCATGATTGTCGTGCCCTCACCACAAGCCGCACTAGAGCTCTTGTCGCTGGCGCGAAGCAAGCTGGGTGAGGCGGTTTCCGCCTTTGAGCTGATCCATCGGCAAAGCCTAGAGTTCTTGGCGGAAACCGAGTTGAACGTTCGGGTGCCGTTTGACGACTTACCTGAATGGTGCGTGTTGATCGAGGTGGGACTTTCCGCCGGACTGGAGCCTGAGACGGCTTTGATGCCCCTGTTCGAAGAGGCGTTGGGTGGGAACATCGCGACCGACGGTGTTATCGCGCAATCAGAAACACAGCGGGCGGCGATGTGGAATGTGCGTGAAAACATCCCCGAAGCCAATCGCCGGATCGGGTCTGTTTCCAGTCATGACATCTCGATTCCTATCGGCACAATTCCGGACTTCATCGCCACGGCCCCTTCTAAGATCGCCGAGATTGGCGATTTTCGGATCAACTGTTTCGGTCATGTGGGTGATGGAAACCTGCACTATAACGTCTTCCCGCAACAGGGGCGCAGCCGCGCGGATCACGAAAACGAGCGCGGGGCGATCAAAGAGGCCGTGCATGACCTTGTGCATGCCTTTGGAGGCTCTGTCAGTGCAGAGCATGGGATCGGACGGCTGAAGGTCGACGATCTGGAAAAATATGGCGATCCGGTCAAACGGGCCACAATGCGCGCCATTAAAACGGCGCTCGATCCAAACGGCATCATGAACCCCGGAGCGATTTTGAGGGCTGGATAATGCGTTTGATTGTCATTTTGACGTGTATATGGGCCGCAGTCCCATTCTCAGCTGATGCTCGCGACATTGGCGAACGGATCGAAGACAGATTTCTGCGCTGGGCCGAAGCCTCTGGACAAACCGAAATGGCCCTGATCGTTTTGCGCGATGGCCAGATGTTCACGACGGTGTCGCGCGGCATGGACGTCGATGATCCGGTCCCCTTGGCCAGCCTGTCAAAGGCCATCACCGGTATTTGCCTTCAGCGACTGGCGGATGAGCGCGGTATCGACCTGCGTCGTCCATTGTCGGAAACACTGCCGGACGCAACCGGTGCGCTGGCCCTGCCCAAAGCCCGGACGCTTGTTCCGGCGGATGTGCTGACCCACACCGCTGGGCTGATGCCGGACATGACCCAGACATGGATGTCCGCGTGGCTGGACCGGGACGGGCCGCAACATGAAGCGGCGGCAGAGCTGGCGCTGCAACGCGAGGCGCAAAGCGGTACGCCGGGCGTCTATGCGTATAACAACGAAAACTATGCGATCCTTGGCTTGATCATCGAGGCCTTGAGCGGACGGTCCTACGAGGACACGTGTCGCGATCTGGTTTTGACGCCCGCAGGTGTGACGACAGGGTCGCTTGATCTACCAGTTGGAACGTTTGGGGCATGGGGCGGCTGGACGATGTCCGCGCCCGACTTTGCCCGGATTGTCATAGACGCCTTTGCGCCCGACAGCGCATTGGGGAGCGACCCATCGCAGTTGCCACATGCCGAGATTTCGGGGGGGGCCTATTACGGGGTCGGGACGCTTTGGCGCCGCTTCCAAGATGCGCATAACTTTTGGCATTTTGGCGCGCTTTGTTTCCCGGATGGTCCCAACGCAGGCAGCTATTTTGCGTATTGGTGGGGAGAGTGGTCATTCACGGCAGTGTATGACCAGTGCATAGACTTTGACACGATGATTGGGCTGGATGGTGCAATGGTTGACGCGGTCTTTGGCGATTAAAGGCCTTCAAACTCGCACAGGACGTGCACGTCCATGCCCATCTCTTCCAGCACTTTGCGCCCGCCGAGTTCCGGCAAATCGATGATAAAGGCACAAGACAAGATTTCGCCGCCCAGCCGTTCGATCAGCTTGATCCCAGCCGCCGCAGTGCCACCGGTCGCTAAAAGGTCGTCCACCAATAGGATCTTTTCGCCGGCCTGGATGGCGTCGTCATGGATCTCAACAATCGCTTCGCCGTACTCCAGGGTATAGGTTGGCTGATCGTGGTGCCCGGCAGCTTCCCTTTTTTTCGGATCGGGACAAAACCGACGCTCAGCTGGTGCGCGATGGCACCGCCCAGGATAAAGCCGCGCGCCTCTAGGCCGACAACCTTGTCGATCTGTTCGCCGGCGTAAGGGTGCAGCATCTGTTCAATCGCCATGCGAAACCCGCGCGGATCAGCAAACAAGGTCGTTACATCGCGGAACATGATCCCTTCGTGCGGAAAGTCTACAATGGTCCGGATATAGTCTTTGACGGCTGTCTTTTTGGGCATGAGTTTCCCACCTTGGCTGCGCACACCGGGTGGGTTTGGCGTATGACGCGTGTCAGATCAAGCCGTCCTTTCAAAAAAGAGGCCGCGGCCGATAGGTGGTCGCATGAACGGCCTCGCAAGAAACGTCTACCGTTGTGGCGGCCGTTTATGTAAGCTTGCACATACCCGGTGCTGCGATCACGTGGACGAGCACTGTCGCGATTGCCCCTGTGGGGACCAACGCGCCCAACATTCCCCACATTTCCAATCCTAATCTAAGAGGTCGTGAAACATGATTTCCGCCGACTATTGCCGCCTAATGGCCCGCTATAACAGCTGGCAAAACACATCACTTGTCGCAGCCGCTGACGGACTGACCAGTGAAGAGCGCTGGCTGGATCGCGGGGCGTTTTTCCAATCCATCGCCGCCACGTTCAACCATCTTTATTGGGCGGATGCGCTGATTTTGGAACGCTTGAAAGGAAACGAGCGACCGCAGGAAACGATCACACATTCCCTGACCAGACCATCGGACTGGTCCCTGTTCAAAGACCTGCGCATTAACCGCGATACAGATATCCAAAGCTGGGCCAACGGCCTAAGCGATGTCGATCTCAATGGCGTAGTCGGGTGGTATCCCTTGGACGGGTCGGCGCGGATCGAGATGCCCAAAAACGTTTGCGCAGCTCAGCTTTTTAACCATCAAACCCATCATCGGGGCCAGATCCATGCGATGCTGACATCCGCAGGGGCAATGCCTGGTCCAACGGACCTTCCGGCCATGCCATAGTTTTCTGACCAACCCGCGCGGCTGGCGCCAAGTGCAAAAAAAAGGGGCCGTTTGGGGCCCCCGTTCTTTTAGTGCGATTTGATCCGCCGACCGATTGACCGCCTCAGCCAGCCTAGACGTGGCTTTTTCCAGTCCAGGCGATCGTGAACCAACATTGCTTTTGCAATTCCAACGTTCATTTGCCTTTTCCTTCTTGTTATTGTTAACGTCAACGTTATATCGACATTGACTATTCAATGTATATACAATTGATATCGTGTTTGTCAAGAAATGGGACAATCAGGGCGTGACGAAGAAAGACAAAAAGTCCTCGAACAAGAAGGACAGCCAACTGGTGCTGCGGCTCGACAAAGCGCAGCGTGATCAGTTCGTGGAACTCTGCAAAGACCTTGATACCAGCGCTGCACGCGAAATCCGGGGCTTTATTCGAAAGTTCATAAAGGACAACGAGGGCAAGTAACCCTCATGCCTTATGTCGAGCGCCGCAAGGTCGCGGTCATGATGCCCATTCCGATCAGAGTTATTCCTCCGCACCGGGTCAACCACGCGATGACGCCGGGCCGGTCAATCGTCCGCCGCAGGCGGTCGGCCAGCAGGGCATAAACCAAGGCGTTTACCGCGGCGAGCGCCACGAAGGTTGCAATCAGAATAGCAAACTGTGGCAACAGAGGCGCATCCGCGACGATGAACTGTGGCACGAAGGCCAGGAAAAACGCGATGGATTTGGGGTTCAGCGCGGTCACAGCGGCGGCGTGACCAAAAACATGCCGCGCCCCGACGTCTGGCGTTGCGCTTTGCATGGAGAGGCCACCGTCGCCGGCGCTGCGCAACAGCTTGATGCCCAACCACACAAGGTAAGCCGCACCGACCCATTTCAGAATGGAAAAAAGCGTCGCGGATGCAAGGATCAAAGCCCCCAATCCAAGCAGCGACGCGGTCATCGCGACAAAGTCGCCTAGTGCAACGCCCGCAGCTGACGCGACTGCAACACTGCGCCCTTTGCTCAGCGCATAGCTTAGCACCAACAAAACCGTCGGTCCCGGAATCAACAACAAGGCCACGGAGGCCGCCACAAAGGTTAGCCACAGATCGATGGACATCAAAGAACCCTTCCGGCAACCGCGTCTAATTTTTTGACCAGATCGCGGTGCCGCTTTTCTGGCGCTGTCAGAATGGCATATTCCAGCGCCCGGTCGCAGCCATGCGGGCAGGGCGCGCGGTCTGCACCCAATAGCTTTGGCAGACGGGCGACCAGGCTGCGCGCCTTGTCGGCGTTGCCGGTCAATGTCTTGATGATCTCGGTAACGTCCACCTCGCCATGATCCGGGTGCCAACTGTCATAGTCGGTGATCATCGCCACCGAGGCATAGCAAAGTTCGGCCTCGCGGGCGAGTTTGGCCTCGGGCATGTTGGTCATGCCGATCACGTCACAGCCCCATACCTCGCGGTACATTTTGGACTCGGCCAGTGTCGAGAATTGCGGTCCTTCCATCGCCAGATAGGTTCCGCCGCGATGCACATTGATGCCAGCATCGCGCGCCGCAGTTTCACAGGCGTCGCCCAGCCGTGGGCACGCGGGATGCGCGACGCTCACATGTGCAACACAGCCTTCGCCAAAGAACGATTTCTCACGCGCGAAGGTACGATCGATGAATTGATCAACAATCACGAAGTCGCCGGCTGCCATTTCTTCGCGGAAAGAACCACAAGCACTGACACTGATGACATCCGTAACGCCCAGCCGTTTCAGCGCATCGATGTTGGCCCGATACGGCACGGTTGTGGGACTGTGGACATGGCCGCGGCCATGGCGCGGAAGAAAGACCATGTCGACACCGTGCAAAGACCCGGTCAGCACGGCGTCCGAGGGGTCGCCCCAAGGGCTGTCCACGATTTCCCAGCGCGCGTTTTCCAACCCGTTGATCTCGTAAATCCCGGATCCGCCGATCACGCCAATAACGGTTGTTTCTGCTGCCATCGGTCTGCCCTCCTGCCTGACTGAGAAATTAATGCCTTGATGCCGAACAATTGGCAACCAAACGTATCGTGCGAACTGCATGAATTTTGGGCAAAAGATCACGATATGCGCATTGCGCATGGCTGTGTCCCGTCGCACCGGATGGCCAAACGGCGTGTTTTCCGCTAAGCGCGCGGTTTGGACCGCCCCCAATCCATCCGACAGGACGCCCCATGAGCCGCAAACCTATTCTGGCATCCTTTGCCAACCGCCTTGAAATGCCTGACCTCAGCTGGCTGCCAGATGAAGGGCTGACATTCGGTCGGCTCCGCGTCGAATTACTGTCTGGTTTAACCGTTGCGCTGGCCTTGGTGCCAGAGGCCGTGGCTTTTGCGTTTGTGGCGGGTGTCCATCCTCTGGTCGGTCTTTATGCGGCATTCCTCGTCGGCCTGATCACCGCGGTCATCGGCGGGCGGCCGGGCATGATTTCGGGGGCAACAGGGGCCTTGGCGGTCGTGATGGTTGCTTTGGTGGCGCAGCACGGCGTCGAATACCTCTTTGCCACTGTAGTTCTGATGGGGCTTTTGCAGATATTCGCGGGCGTGATGCAATGGGGTAAGTTTATCCGACTGGTACCGCACCCTGTGATGCTGGGCTTTGTCAATGGTCTGGCGATTGTGATTTTCCTGGCACAAATGACGCAATTCAAGGTGCCGGGCACAGTGGTCAGCGACGGGCACGGCATGTCGGGCGGCGAATGGCTTTCGGGCGCACCGCTTTACACAATGTTGGCCCTTGTGGCGCTGACCATGGCGATCATCTGGATCATGCCACGGATCACCCGCGTCATTCCTGCGCCATTGGCCGGGATCGGGATCGTTGCGGCGCTTGTCATTGCCTTTGGACTTGATGTGCCGCGCGTTGGCGACATGGCGTCGATTGAGGGGGGGCTTCCGCCATTCCACATCCCAGCCGTTCCGCTGAACTGGGAAACCTTTGAGATTATTCTGCCCTATGCGGTGATTTTGGCCGCCATCGGTTTGATTGAAAGTCTGCTGACCCTGAACCTTGTTGGCGAGATGACCGGCAAACGCGGCGGCGCTTCGCAGGAATGCGTGGCCCAAGGTGTGGCCAATACCGTGACCGGTTTCTTTGGCGGCATGGGCGGTTGTGCGATGATTGGTCAGTCGATGATCAACGTGAAATCCGGTGGGCGCACCCGGATCGCCGGGGTCGCGGCTGCGTTGTTCCTGTTGCTTTTCATCCTGGTCGGCTCCTCCCTGATCGAACAGATCCCACTCGCCGCTTTGGTAGGCGTGATGTTCATGGTGGTCATCGGCACCTTTGCCTGGAACTCATTTAACATCATGCGCAAGGTGCCGTTGACGGATGCTTTCGTCATCATCCTTGTGACAGTTGTGACCGTCATGGAAGACTTGGCCGTTGCCGTGGTTGTGGGCGTCATCGTCTCGGCACTGGCCTACGCGTGGAACAACGCCAAGCGTATCCATGCCACAACCCGAGACTCGCTGACCGAAGTAGGGGCCAAGGTTTATGAAATCCAAGGCCCGCTTTTCTTTGGCTCGTCTGACGGGTTTACGGAGATTTTCAATGTCGCGGATGATCCGGACACCGTCATCGTTGATTTTGCCGACAGCCGTGTTGTGGACCAATCGGCATTGCAGGCGATTGAGGCCGTGGCCGCAAAATACGAAGCGGCGGGCAAACGCATCATGTTGCGCCACCTCAGCCGCGATTGTCATAAGCTGTTGACCAAAGCGGGCCACCTTGTCGTGGACAGTGACGATGACCCGGAATATGCGCTGGCGGTCGATTATTCCGTGCGGACCGGCGTTTTGGGCGGTGGGCACTAAACCGTTCGATCAATCGTCCGGGCGGCTTAGCTGGAAAACCTCTTTGACAACGGTGTAGTCACGATATCCCATCCGCGACAGCGGATGGTATTTTGAGATGTCGACCTTGCCTGCGGTGAGGCAGTCGTCCCGGATATGAATGCCGACGACCTCACCGAACACCACACGGTTGGACGCGCCGGGCAGGGTAACGATCTCAGTCAGCTTGCATTCCATGGCTGCCGGTGCGTCCGACACGCGCCCGCAATTGATCGCTTCGCACTCGGCCATTGTGACCCCGGCATGGGCGAATTCGTCAACGTCCTTGCCCAGCGTTGCGGAACTGGCGTTCATCGCGTCCCGTGCCGCATAGCCCACAATGTTGACGCAGAACACGCCAGTGTCTTCCACGTTGGCCATGCTGTCCTTGGTATTGGCCTGATCCGGTTTGGTTCCCGTGCTGGCGAACATGACCTGCGGCGGGAAATAGGCGACACCGTTGAAAAAGGAGTAGGGGGCCAGGTTGTTGACCCCATCGGCGTCACGGCTGGAGATCCACCCAATCGGGCGGGGTGTAATCAGGGCATTAAAGGGGTTATGCGGCAGGCCGTGACCGTTTTCGGGGCGATAAAACACGAGAGTTTCTCCATCTATTTGCCCAAGGCTTAGGCCCGTGATACGCGGATTTCCACCTTTGACGGAAGAAAATCGTGTTCGAGCTGAAACCCGAGACAGCAGATGATTGGTGGGAGGTCGAAGCTCTCTATGACCTGTGCTTTGCGCCGGGGCGCGAGGCTTTGTCATCTTACCGACTTCGGGATGATGTGGCGCCCGTTAATTCCCTGTCGCGCGTGGCGCGGGATGCGGACGGTATTCTGGGCGGTGCGATCCGGTTTTGGCCGGTGCGGGTTGGAGTTGCCGAGGCGTTGCTTCTGGGACCTGTGGCCGTGCACCCGACGCGTCAGGGTGAGGGATTGGGCGGGGCCTTGATCCGCGACAGCCTGATCGCGGCCCGTGAAACAGGCTGGCAACGTGTGATTTTGGTTGGCGATGCGCCATATTACGCGCGGTTCGGATTTCGCAAACTGAACGGTGTTTTCATGCCCCCGCCAACCAACCCGGATCGTGTGCTGGGCTATGAGCTTCACGAAGGGGCCTGGGTTGGTGTGGGCGGTGATGTCTTGCGTTGGATCGACGCCACCCATTGAAATTGTCGCGCCGCCCTCCGATCTTTTGATCAGGAGGCGACATGAGCGATATCGTGATACCGACACCTTTGAACGTGGAAAGCGAGCTGGACCAGCTCGCCGCACGTTACCGTGCGGCTGGTCAAGGTGCGGTCAAAATCCTGAACGCGGTCGGTGGCAAGGCAGATGGCCTTTTGGACCGATTGCCTGATCCGGTGCGCGCCGGCTTAAACGGCGCCACCGAACAGGCGCTGCACCTGTCCGTCGCGGCGGCGCAACAATCGCGTCGGGCCGTGCCGGATCAGTCAGATTGGGTCAATACCGCCGTAACCACGGCCATGGGGGCCGCAGGTGGTGTTGGCGGTATGTCCAGCGCGTTGGTTGAATTGCCGATGACCACAACGTTGCTGTTTCGCGCGATCCAAGGCACCGCGGCGGCCTATGGTTTTGACCCGGAAGCGGACAGCACCAAGTTTGATTCCGTTCGGGTCTTTGCGACCGCGGGGCCAATGAAACATGATGACGGGGCTGATCTGGCCTTTGTCTCGGCGCGTCTGACCATCACCGGCCCGATGCTGCACGGCATGATCAGAACCGTCGCGCCACGGCTGTCTGTCGTTCTTGGCCAGAAACTGGCCGCGCAGACCGTACCGGTTCTGGGCGCAATGGCCGGCGCGACAACAAATTTCGTCTATGCGCGGTACTATAGCCAGATGGCACATGTGCAATTTGGCCTCCGCCGACTTGCGCTGAATTCCGATGTTCCGGGGCCCGAACTTGTGGCTCGTTTGCGCAAAAGAATGCAGTAGAACGACGGACATCGTCTTTCCCTGACAAACTAGGTTTGGTGTGCGCGGCACAGGAACTGAAGAAGTTAACCACAACATATGGGTGTATTTCGATTTAGCACGTGTCATCCGCCGGATGGTTTGATAAGATAACCCCCAGGAAGTTGAGCGCGACGACATGTTCGTAAAACAGTTTGAAAACTCAGGCGATGTTGACAGGTCGGACAACCTTAGAACGCAATATGCCGCGTTGTGTTATCGTATGGATGGCAATCTTCCCCAAGTTCTGTTGATCACATCCCGGACGACCAAACGTTGGATCATTCCAAAGGGTTGGCCGATGGCCAAAAAATCACCACTTCAGACCGCGCAACTGGAAGCGTGGGAAGAAGCGGGTGTTGTCGGGAAGGGGCAAAACACCTGTATCGGCATGTACTCTTACCTCAAGATCATGGAAAAGGGCGATGATCTGCCCTGTATGGTCATGGTCTATCCGGTGAAGGTCAAATCGCTGGCAAGGCGCTTCCCGGAACGCACCGAACGAAAGCGGAAATGGTTCACGCCCAAGAAAGCGGCAACAAAAGTGGCAGAGCCGGAACTTGCACAGATCTTGCGGGCATTCGATCCGCGTCGGCCCACCGGCTGACGTGCATCTTGACCTGAGATTTGGCATGGATATCTACTGTTTCACCGCAACAGTTTAAACGTCCGATGATCCGTTACACCCTGAAATGCGCAAATGCGCACAAGTTCGACAGCTGGTTTCAGTCGGCAGAAGCTTTTGACAAGCTTCAGTCGAGAGGCTTGGTTGCATGTTCCGAATGCGGGTCTACGGATGTCGAAAAGGCGATGATGACACCGCAGGTTGCGCCGTCGAAAAAGGGCAAGCCGGATCCGGCACCATCGCTGTCGCAGCCAGAGACCGAAGCGCAAAAGGCGTTGTCTGAGATGCGTAAGCATGTCGAAGAAAACTCTAACTACGTCGGTATGAATTTTGCGACAGAGGCGCGGGCCATGCATGATGGCGATGTGCCAGAGCGGGCTATATACGGCGAAGCGAAACCCGATGAGGCGAAGGCCTTGATCGAGGATGGTGTGCCGGTGATGCCTTTGCCGTTCATGCCCGGCAGAAAGACAAATTGATCTGATGCGTGTCCTGATTACCGGTGGAAACAGGGGCATTGGCGAAGCTCTCAGCCAATCCTACAGCGCGTCTGGTGCGGATGTGATTGCGACATCCAGAGACGGCTCAACCGGCACCAAGCTGGATGTGACACAGACCAAGGATCATGCAGAATTGGCCCAGCAGCTAAGCGGGCAACCGATCGATCTGCTGATTTGTAATGCCGGTGTGTTCCTCGACCGTGGTCAGGCCTTGAACGACGGTTATCCGGCGGACATGTGGGCCGACGCTTTTGCCGCCAATGTGACAGGCGTGTTTTTGACGGTTCAGCACTTGTTGCCCAATCTGCGTCTGGCCGGGGCGGGCAAGATTGCGATCATTTCGTCCCAAATGGCCTCTCACACAAGGGCGCCCGGCGGCAGCTACATTTATCGCGCATCCAAAGCCGCGGTTTTGAACCTGGGCCGCAATCTGGCCAGCGACCTGAAATCCGAAGGGATCGCGGTTGGGATTTACCATCCGGGATGGGTGCGCACCGATATGGGCGGCGGTTCGGCCGACATTTCCGTTGATGAAGCCAGGGACGGCTTGATTGCACGGTTTGCGGCCTTGTCGATGCAGACGACAGGCTGTTTCGAAACCTGGGACGGTCGCCCGCACGCCTATTGAGGTGGTTTAAGACCCCGTGATGCTGGCGGGCACTTCGAACCGCTCTGCATCGCCAATGTAAATCAGCGTACCCTGACCAAACGGTTCGGCCTGCATCCGTTCGGTGCTGTCCGTGCTGGTGGGCTGACCGTCTTCAAAATAGATATAGCGGACCGAACCGCCGGGCAGCAAAACACGCAACGTTGCCGTGCCATCATCTTTGCGCAGGTACTCATAGGGGCAGTCCGCCGCAGGCTGTGACGCCAAGGCCGCACAGGACAGTTTGCCCAGTTCGTTTGTCCCGTCGGTGCCATCGACAGTTTGTGCCAAAATCGCGCTAGGCGAAACAATCGCGGCGCAAATGGCCAATGCAGCAATACGCATGGGTGATCCCCTGACATGATCCGTGGTCTTTTGCCGGATGCTGTCATTCCGGGCCTGTGATGTAAAGCGGAAGCGCCGGTTCGACTTGCCCTTGCCTGAACCCTCGCATAAGAGGCGTGGAACTCAAGAATATAGAGAGAAAAGGCGCTGACCATGCCCCTCTTGGTGATGAAATTCGGCGGGACATCCGTCGCCAACCTCGACCGTATTCGCCGCGCGGCGAAACGTGTGGGCGTCGAAGTGGCCAAGGGATATGACGTGATCGTCATCGTCAGCGCAATGTCGGGCAAGACCAATGAACTGGTCGGTTGGGTCAATGAGACGTCGCCGCTATTCGATGCGCGCGAATATGACGCCGTTGTCAGTTCCGGTGAGAACGTGACCGCCGGTCTGATGGCGCTGACCTTGCAGGAAATGGATGTGCCTGCGCGCAGTTGGCAAGGCTGGCAGGTGCCGCTTTTGACGACGAACGCTCATGCCTCTGCCCGGATCGAAGAGATCCCGACCGACAACATTAACCAGAAATTCGGCGAAGGCATGCGCGTTGCGGTCGTTGCCGGGTTTCAGGGGATCAGCCCGGAAGGGCGGATTACAACGCTGGGTCGCGGGGGGTCGGACACCACAGCTGTTGCCTTTGCCGCGGCATTCGGCGCCGAACGCTGTGACATTTACACGGATGTCGACGGTGTCTACACCACCGATCCGCGCATCTGTGACCGGGCTCGCAAGCTCGACAAAATCGCCTTTGAAGAAATGCTCGAACTGGCGTCGCTGGGCGCGAAGGTTTTGCAAACCCGCTCGGTCGAACTGGCGATGCGATACAAGGTTAAACTGCGTGTACTTAGCAGTTTCGAAGAACAATCCGACGAGGCCGGTACTCTGGTCTGCGACGAGGAGGAAATCATGGAATCCAATGTTGTGAACGGCGTTGCCTACTCTCGGGACGAGGCCAAACTGACCCTTTTGTCCGTTGCGGACCGTCCGGGGATTGCCGCAACGATCTTTTCCGCGCTGAGCGAGGGCGGCGTGAATGTTGACATGATCGTCCAGAACATCTCGGAAGATGGGCGGACGGATATGACATTCTCTTGCCCAACCGATCAGGTTATGCGCGCCGAAAGAACGCTGGCAGAAACCAAGGAAAAGGGTGTCCTGAACTTCGCAGAACTCGTCGCGGACGAGGCTGTCTGTAAGGTTTCCGTGGTCGGGATCGGCATGCGCAGCCAGTCCGGTGTGGCCGCGAAGATGTTTAAGGTGCTGTCCGATGAAGGCATCAACATCAAGGTCATCACCACATCCGAGATCAAGATTTCCGTTCTGATCGATCGGAAATACATGGAACTTGCCGTGCAAGCCCTGCATGATGCGTTCGAATTGGAAAAAACCGCCTGAGTCATGAACTGGCCCGGGCCAAGGCCAAGGGCTGGACACTGACAGGATGGTCGGCGCACGCAAAGAAACGGAAAGCCGCAAACTGCTTGGGCGGTTGCGCGATGCCATGGCAAGCGAGCTTGCCGGACAGGCGCGGCTGGACCTGATCACCCATCTGATCGCTGACAGTATGGGCAGCGAAGTGTGTTCCATCTATCTCTTCCGCGATGAAGAAACGCTGGAGCTTTGTGCGACCGAAGGCTTAAAGCCGGAAGCGGTCCACCAGACACGGATGAAGCTGGGCGAAGGTTTGGTGGGTCGTGTCGCCCGTTCCGCCAAGATCGTGAATACGCCAGACGCCCCGTCCGCGCGCGGGTTTAGATATATGCCAGAGACAGGGGAAGAGGTGTTTTCCTCGTTCCTGGGTGTCCCGGTGCAACGGCTGGGCGAAATGCTGGGCGTTTTGGTGGTTCAGTCCCGCGATGCGCGCAAGTTTTCGTCGGATGAAGTCTATGCGTTGGAAGTTGTCGCCATGGTTCTGGCCGAAATGACGGAACTTGGCGCTTTCGTGGGTGAAGGTGCGGCATTGTCGGCGCGGCACCAACAATCGGTCACCATTCTTGGCACCACGGCGCAAGAAGGCGCCGCCGAAGGGCATGTGTGGCTGCACGAACCGCGCGTTGTCGTTGCCAATCCGGTGGCGGATGATCCCGCCCGGGAAATGGAACGTTTGATGGATGCCGTCGAACAGTTGCGTGTGGGCGTCGACAAGATGCTGGAGATGAACCAGAACGGCGACAAAGAACAGCTGCAGGTTCTGGAAGCTTACCGCATGTTTGCCAATTCCAAGGGGTGGATGCGGCGCATGGAAGAGGACATCGACCAGGGCCTTTCCGCCGAAGCCGCGGTCGAAAAAGAACAGTCTCTGGCCCGCGCCCGGATGCAGCAGGTCACCGATCCTTATCTGCGCGAACGCCTTGCGGATTTGGACGATTTGTCAAACCGGCTGTTACGCATTCTGACGGGGCAGGGACGGGACACGGGTGCAGATATGCCCGCTGACCCGATCCTCATTGCCCGCAATATTGGGCCCGCAGAACTGCTGGAATACGGGCGCAGCCTGAAAGGCATCGTTCTGGAACAAGGGTCTGTCGGCAGTCACGCAGCCATTGTCGCGCGGGCCTTGGCCATCCCGTTGGTGGTTCATACCGAACGGATCACGACAGAGGCGCTGAACGGGGATGCGATCCTTGTCGATGGCGACAATGCGCAAGTGCATTTGCGCCCCGATGAAACCGTGGCGAAGTCGTTCCGGGACAAGGTTGCGATGCAGGCGCAAGCGCAGCAGCGCTATGCCTCGATCCGGCACCAGCCAGCGGTGACCAAAGATGGTCATCGGATCGGGTTGCATATGAATGCCGGTTTGATGGCGGACCTGCCATCTTTGGACGGATCGGGCGCAGAAGGCGTGGGCCTCTTTCGGACAGAGCTGCAATTTCTCATTCGCAACCAGATGCCGCAACGCACCGAACTGGCCGAACTTTATTCCAAGGTGCTGGATTCAGCGGGTGGCAAACGGGTTGTATTTCGCACGCTAGATATCGGGTCGGATAAGGTTCTGCCCTATATGAAAGCAACTGACGAACCCAACCCGGCCTTGGGCTGGCGCGCGATCCGCGTTGGGCTTGATAAGCCGGGTGTGTTACGGATGCAGTTGCAGGCCTTGATCCGTGGCGCGCATGGGCGGCCTTTGACCTTTATGTTCCCGTTTATCGCTCAATTCGAAGAATACCGCGCGGCGCGGGCCGAGATCGACAAGGCCATCGCGCGTGAGGAACGGCTGGGTCATGTCCTGCCCGAAAAGCTGGAAGTCGGTGCCATGCTGGAAACGCCCAGCTTGGCCTTTTCGCCGCAAAAGTTCTTCGACGAGGTCGGGTTCGTGTCCATTGGTGGCAATGATCTCAAACAGTTCTTCTTTGCTGCTGACCGTGAAAACGAGCGGGTGCGCCGCCGCTATGACACGCTGAATGTCAGCTTCTTGGGTTTGATCGAACGGATTGTGGAACGCTGTGCAATCTCGAACACGCCGCTGAGTTTTTGCGGAGAGGACGCGGGCCGCCCGATAGAAGCTTTGTGCTTTGCCGCGATTGGGATGCGCACGCTGTCGATGCGCCCAGCCTCTATCGGCCCGGTCAAAAGCTTGCTGATGCGCAGTGACCTTGGTGAGGTGCGCAAAATCATTGCGGATGCACGTCATCGCGGGGAAATGTCGGTGCGCCCGGCCTTAATGGAATACCTGCGCGCGCTCAACTGACCAAGCGTTTGAACCAAAATGCCGCGGTGTGGCATCTTGCAGTTTAATGCGAGTTTGTATACGACTGCATACAAATGGGAATCCGGTCATTTTTGCCGGGTTCGTTTCACGTTCTCAATCAGCGGAAAATGCCATGAGCCTTTATTCAGAGTACCTCGCCGAAATCGAAACCCGCAAAGAGCAGGGTTTGAGCCCCAAGCCCATTGATGACGCCGCTCTGACCCGCGAAATTGTTGAGATCATCAAAGACAGCGCGAACGCACAACGCGAGGATTGCCTGTCTTATTTCATCTATAACACGTTGCCCGGCACAACGAGCGCGGCTGGCGAAAAGGCCAAGTTCCTGAAGGAAATTATCTTTGGTGAGGCAACCGTCGACGAAATCTCGCCCGAGCTCGCATTCGAGCTGTTGTCGCACATGAAAGGCGGCCCATCGGTTGAAGTTTTGCTGGATCTCGCTTTGGCTGACGATGCCGGGATTGCGGCCAGTGCCGCCGAGGTTCTGAAAACCCAAGTCTTCCTTTACGAGGCGGACACCGACCGTCTGAAGGCGGCTTATGATGCTGGCAACGCGGTCGCGGCTGATATCTTGGACAGCTATGCCAAGGCGGAATTTTTCACCAAGCTGCCCGACATCGACGAAGAGATCGAGGTCGTCACCTATATCGCTGCCGAAGGCGATATTTCGACCGATTTGCTGTCGCCCAGTAACCAGGCCCATTCGCGCTCTGACCGCGAATTGCATGGCAATTGCATGATTTCCGAGGCCGCGCAGAAAGAAATTGAGGCTCTAAAGCTGCAGCATCCCGGCAAGCGAGTGATGCTGATTGCTGAAAAAGGCACGATGGGTGTCGGGTCTTCCC
Organism: Paracoccaceae bacterium; assembly: GCA_965198725.1. GTDB lineage: Bacteria > Pseudomonadota > Alphaproteobacteria > Rhodobacterales > Rhodobacteraceae > CBDAPX01. The sequence goes on along the minus strand of CBDAPX010000001.1, from coordinate 17,462 downwards.
GGATGTCGGGCGTGAACAACGTGGCCTTGTGGACCGGCAAACAAGCCAGCCCATACGTGCCCTTTGTCAACATCGCCCCGGTTGTTGCAGGCACCAACGGCATCTCGCCCATCTTTCTGACCACCGTTGGCGTCACCGGCGGTATCGGTGTCGACCTCAAGAACTGGGTCAAGAAAATGGGCGAGGACGGCAAGTCGATCCTCAACAATGACGGCAATGCCATCCTTGAACAGAAATACTCGGTCGAAACCGGTACGGTTCTGAAGATCAACACCAAGAAAAAGAAACTCTATAACGAAGACGGCTCGGAAGAGCTGGTGGATATGGCCGGCTCGTTCACGCCGCAAAAGATGGAATTCATGCGCGCTGGTGGGTCCTATGCCATCGTCTTTGGCAAGAAGCTCCAGACGTTCGCCTGTGAGACGCTCGGGGTTGAGCTTCAATCCGCCTTCGCACCGTCCAAAGAGATCAGCCATGACGATCAGGGCCTGACAGCGGTTGAAAAGATCTTCAACGCCAATGTGCGCGGCAGCACCCCGGGCAAAATCCTGCATGCGGGGTCAGACGTTCGGGTCAAAGTGAACATTGTCGGCAGCCAGGACACCACCGGGCTGATGACCAGCCAAGAGCTGGAATCGATGGCGGCCACCATTTTGTCTCCGTCAGTGGACGGCGCGTACCAATCCGGCTGTCATACCGCATCGGTCTGGGATGCCAAGGCGCAGGCCAACACGCCACGCCTGATGGCCTTCATGCACAAGTTCGGCCTGATCACCGCGCGGGACCCCAAGGGCGTCTACCATTCGATGACGGACGTGATCCACAAGGTGCTGAACGACATCACCGTGGATGACTGGGCGATTATCATCGGCGGCGACAGCCATACCCGCATGTCCAAGGGCGTCGCCTTTGGTGCGGACTCTGGCACGGTGGCGCTGGCCCTTGCGACAGGCGAAGCGACCATGCCCATTCCGGAATCCGTCAAGGTCACCTTCAAAGGTGAAATGGCCCCGCATATGGATTTCCGTGACGTGGTCCACGCGACCCAGGCGCAAATGCTCGCGCAACATGGGGACAACGTGTTCCAAGGGCGGATTATCGAGGTCCATATCGGTACGCTGCTGGCGGACCAGGCCTTCACCTTTACCGACTGGACAGCCGAGATGAAGGCCAAGGCGTCGATCTGTATTTCGGACGACGAAACACTGATCGGTTCGCTCGAGATCGCCAAAGCCCGTATTCAGATCATGATCGAAAAGGGCATGGATAATGACGCGCAGATGCTGCAAGGCCTCATCGACATCGCGGATGCGCGTATTGCGCAAATCCGGTCCGGTGAAAAGCCGGCGCTGATGCCGGATGACAACGCCAAGTATTTTGCCGAAGTCGTGGTGGACCTTGACGAAATCATCGAGCCCATGATTGCCGACCCAGACGTCAACAATATCGACGTCTCCAAGCGGTATACGCATGACACAATCCGTCCAATTTCCTTCTATGCTGCTGAAAAGAAAGTGGATCTTGGCTTTGTTGGATCTTGCATGGTGCACAAGGGCGACATCAAGATCGTCGCGCAAATGCTGCGCAACCTCGAAGCGGAATACGGTAAGGTCGAATTTAAGGCTCCTCTGGTTGTCGCAGCGCCAACCTACAACATCATTGATGAGCTGAAAGAAGAGGGCGACTGGGCCATCTTGCAGAAATACTGTGGCTTTGAATTTGACGATACCGCGCCCAAGCAGACGGCACGCACGGAATATGAGAATATTCTCTATCTCGAACGCCCGGGCTGCAACCTGTGCATGGGCAACCAAGAAAAGGCGGCGAAAGGTGACACCGTGCTGGCCACCTCGACGCGTCTGTTCCAAGGCCGTGTTGTTGCAGACTCAGCGACCAAAAAGGGCGAGTCGCTTCTGGGCTCGACCCCAGTGGTGGTCCTGTCCGCCATCCTCGGCCGGACCCCGACGCTGGACGAATACAAGATCGCGGTGGAAAACATCGACCTGACCAAATTCGCCCCGCCTCTGCAGCGCCCGCTCGCGGGCCGGTCCATGCATTTCTAAAACACATGCGTATCGCGGTGGACGTCACACTGCGATACGCATTTTCTCTTTGCCGAAGTGACTCTGGGAATTGCTAGCCCGCTGCCATACGACGTTGTTGATTTGCCCAAAGACGCGATTGTGACCGCGCTTCAGCAAACACTGACGCGTTCCCTCAGACCACTATCCGCCAAATCACACCCCGTGCTTGCCATTGGAGCAAGTGCAATGCAGTCAGATGGGGCTGATCAGTATTCTGAAGTTAGGTGAGGTCCTGTCCCTCGTGCGCCCGGCGAACGACATCTTTACGGTCAATAGCCCCGGCTGGCATGACGGTCTCTTCGTTTCACCAACGGGAGAGATTTTCGGCGAGAATAGCTCTGAATTCCGGCTCAAGAGTCAGGGGCAGTACTCCGACCCTCTGCAAAAAGGTGAACTGAACAAGTGGTCGCATTCAGTCGAAGCGGCGCTGGAATGCGCGAACAGTGATTTTCTGCGTATCGGTCTTCTCAGCGGATTCACAGGACCGGTCGTGGACCTTTGTCAGGACACCAACTCTGTTCTGGTCAACTTCGCTGGTACGACTTCCCGCGGTAAGACAACCGCCCAGCGCCTCGGAGCATCGGTCTGGGGAAACCCTATTCGCGGAGCGGCTTGAAGCGCCCCTTGTTTGCCGGAGACCCAGAAGTAAGGATACTGGGACATGGGAAAGACAAAGAACGGAACACGTTATCCAGAGGAATTGCGCGCACGAGCGGTGCGGATGGTCTTGGATCACGAGAGCGAATACACGAGCAGATCGGCAGCACTTTTGTCGATCTCTCAGAAGGTTGGGTGCAGCAGAGACAGCCTTCGTATCTGGGTCAAGCAACACGAGGCGGATACCGGCAAACGCGATGGCGTGACCTCTGCAGAGCGGGATCGCATCAAAGAACTTGAGCGCGAGAACCGGCAGTTGCGTCAGGCAAATGAGATCCTGAAGAAGGCATCTGCTTATTTTGCTCAGGCGGAGCTCGACCGCCCATTCCGCAAATGATTGCCTTCATCAAGGATCATCGTGGGGCGCATGGGGTCGAGCCGATCTGTAGAGTTCTCCAGATTGCCCCTTCGACGTTCTATAAACGCATTGCCATCGAGCGTGATCCCGACCGTGCCTCGGACCGGGCCAAGCGGGATGAGTTTCTGCGCAAAACGATGAAGGATGTTTGGGAGAAGAACCGTTCTGTCTATGGCGCACGCAAACTATGGCACGCGATGAATCGCGAGAAGATTGATATTGCTCGCTGCACTGTAGAACGGTTGATGCGCCAGCTTAGCATTCAAGGCGTCCGGCGCGGAAAGAAGGTCAAAACCACCTGTGGTCAACCTGCGGATCAATGCCCGCTGGACAAGGTCAATCGCCAGTTCAGGGCTTCAATGCCGAACGAACTGTGGGTGTCCGACTTTACGTTCGTCTCGACCTGGCGCGGGTTCGTCTATGTGGCGTTCGTCATTGATACCTTCGCGAACCGGATTGTGGGCTGGAAGGCATCAACAACGCAGGACACGCAGTTTGTCTTAGATGCGCTTGAACAGGCGATCCACGCACGCAGACCCGCTGAGAAACTGATCCATCATTCAGATCGCGGCAGCCAATACGTGTTGATCAAGTACACAGAACGGTTGGCCGATGCTGGGCTGGAGCCATCCGTCGGCAGCGTTGGTGACAGCTATGACAATGCACTGGCTGAGACGATCATCGGCCTCTTCAAAACCGAAGTCATCAATCAACTAGGTCCGTGGAAGTCCAAGGATCAGGTCGAATGGGAAACCCTGCTATGGGTGGACTGGTTCAACAAAGAGCGCCTGCTTGAACCACTCGGGTACATCACGCCAATCGAAGCCGAGGAGAGATACGAAGAAGCCTTGAAGTCAGACAAAATCGCAGCTTGAAATACGAACTCAATAGTCTCCGCCAAAACTGGGGCGGTTCAGATATCTCGTTTCCAACGCGTGCCAAGGGTTTGAGAAGCTCTATGAAGTGGACAGGGCTGATATTGTCTGGGCTCCCAATGAAATCGCCAGGATCTTGGCGATCTGCCCTGATTGGGTGGCGCGGCTGCTGATTGCTGCAACCGAAACCGGGTTACGTGCCGGTGACTTGATCCGGCTAAGCCGCAACCAAATCGAGGAAACTCCCTCGGGAAGAAGGATTCGCATTCGCACCAACAAGCGCGGCGTGCCTGCCTATATCCCGGTCACTGATAAGATGGCGGATGTTGTCGACTCCACACCTCAAGACAGCTTGCTAGTACTCACCAATGCGTCTGGGCATGCTTTGACTGTGCACAGGGCATCTGAGGGGCTCAGGCAGTGGCGCGACAAGGCCGGGTTAAGTCCAGACCAGATTGGGGGTATGCATTGCGTCTTAACGACGCCAGAGGGACCGCTGCAACGCGTCTCTTACGCGCTGGGCTGTCACTGGCACAAATTGCCGCTTGTATGGGTTGGTCGATCCGTACCGCAGCTCTGATGATCGAGCGCTACGCGAAGGTTTCGCCGGAAGAAACCGGCGAGGTTTTGGCCGCGTTAGCGGCGGCGAAGTGAACGCAAAATGAACATTAATTGTAAAATGACATGTAAAATGGCCTATCCGCGTAGCGGGCCTTTTGCGTTAAGTGCTTGATTTTGTTTGGAGGCGAGTACCGGAATCGAACCGGTGTACACGGATTTGCAATCCATTCGGGGCCTTTGAAATCGTTAGATTTTTGCTTGAAAAAAGCCCCGAACGTAGGGTGAACAAAACCCGAAACTTGAAACACCCTATTTCGGGCGGCCCACGGCCCACGCCTTGCCGATCTTTTCCAAGGGCCGGGTGACGAAGTAGGCCCCAATGACCGCCGTCATAAGGTATTCGCCTGTGGTGCCAATCGGGTCGGTCACGCCCCAGCCCAGAACCTTGTCCCAGATCACGATTTTCCAGAAGTAGACCACAATCGGGAACGCTAGGGCGGGCCGTATCCAGCGCGTCAGCCAAGACCCCTGTTCGGCCACCAAGACCGTTTGGCGGGCTTCAAGCTGGTTGATCAGTACGTCCGCTTTCAAGCGTTCTTGGTCGGTCTGCGCCTTCTGCTTGGCCTCATACGCTGCCGTGAGCCGGTCGGCGATCACACCAAGCGGGTTCAGCCATTTCAGCATTAAAGCGCCCCTCGCAAGCCGATCCCAGCCAATCCAGCGTTGATCATGACAGCGGGCGATATGTTGCCCGTCACGCTGTTGATCGTCTGCACGATTGCGGAAAAGCCGTGCAGCGGTTCAGACGCGACGATCAGACCCGCGACGACGGGGGCGGCACTGGCCCACCAAGTGAGCGATTTGTGTTTCAGGTACTTCATACTGTGGTTTCCTTTCCAAAAAGGACCGCGAGGGCGGCGAACAGGCGTTCGGCGAACGACATGCCGGGTTCGGGGCTGTCGAGCATCCGGTTGATATCGAAGGGGGTGTCTTTGATCTTGGCCCACTTGTCGAAAGCACGGGCCAGTTTCAGGTGGTAGCCGTGTTTGGCGTAGCCCGCCCCGTTGTAGCCCCGTGCGAAGCCCCGCCAATCGTGGTTGCGCAGTTCATCGTCCAGCCCGGTCGCGACAATGAATTCGACCATTGCTTCCAGGTGCTTTTCTTCGTCGTCCAGGAAGTCCAGCACCATGTCACGGGCCGACCGATACCCGGCCAGTTTGTGGTTGAACCCCATGATCTGGCCCAGACCCCACGACGCCGACCGCAGGGCCGCGTTCGCGTTGATCTTCATGGCCTGCTCCAAGCGCGGGTAGCTGTCGCTGGGATAACGACGTTCGCCCCATTTGCGATAAGCAAGGCCCTGCGCCACCGCCTGTTCGCGTTCTTTGCCGGACAGTTCACGGTAGAAGATGTGGGGTTCGAACAGCATCTTGGGGCGGCCCTTGCTGTCGAAGCCGCCGCCGCGCGTTTCCACGTCCAGAACTGCGTGGATTTCGTCTTCGCCGACCCCGATCTTCGCGCCGATCCGGGGTAGATCGATATCGTCAATGCGCTTTGCTTTGCCGTGGAAGTCCATTTGGGTCACTCCAAAATTAGAAAGCCCGCCAAAGGGCGGGCAGTTGGTTGCGGTTTGGGGATCAGCCTATTTAGGCCAGAGGTTCAGCCCTTTAAGGGCGGCGACGGTGCCACCGGCCAAGACGATCAAACCGCCAAGGGTTTTGAGGGTCGAAACGACCCGCTTGTTGGTCTTGTAGGCCAGAATGATTTCGCGAAGGGTCGTTCCTTCGTGAACCAGGCGTCGTAGTTCGTCGCGGTCGTCGTTGTCCGAAAACATTTCGGCCAGCGAATGAAGCGTGGCGCATTCGTCTTCGGTGAAATTGCTTTCAGCTTCCATATGGTGATTTTCCTCTTACTGCCCAAAAGAGGAAACGACGCAGCCGCATCCCCGAATATGCTGCCCAAGTTCGCAGACCTGGGGCGTGTTCGCTAAGTGCCGCTTCGAACCATTGGCTGTCTGCGAACGCTTGCCGGAAGCCTGTTTCCAGAAGCGTGTCGTGGATCGCGGCAGATTTCAGAAAGAACGGATCGTCGGGCGAGAATACCCAATGCAGAAGGCGCGGGACCGAACTTTCGAATTCCTTGCCTTCGGGGACGGTCAGAACCCAGCCCGATCCTTTCTTGCCGATCTGCCAGTCCAGCGGGCGGGTGACGACGTAGCCGCGCGACCCACCTTTCCGGCACCAACTGGTGTCAGGCATTGGTGGCCAAGGCTTGGGCTTCGGCCACCGCTGCCGCACTTTCGGTTTCCGCCCAAGCGATTGCAGTCAACACTTCCGTGGGTGTTTTGGCGATTTCGACACGGTTGTGGGCTTCGTCACGCACCCCGTCGGCACGGAACGTCACCCAAGTTTCAAAGCCCACTTTGGCACCAATGGCGGCCAGTTCATCTTCAATCGTTTCGGACGTGTAGCGCACGCCTTCGGCCAGTGCCGCCCGGTCTGCATCGGTCAATGTACCGGCCAAGCTGCGGTCGAAAATTGTGCGTTTCAACAGCCAACGACGGCGGGTGGCTTCGTCGGGGTTGCCCAGCATGGCCGTTACCAGGTCTTCGCCGCGCTGGTAGAGCAAAGCCATGAAGTGATCCTGCATCCGGGCCAGATCGGGTTCTACAACCATCGCCCCGTCAGGGATCACAGTTTCGGTCGTTTGGAACGTCAGATCATACCCCGCCCAAGGCCAAGGGGCCGCGACTTCGATAGTGAAGTCTTCGGGCACCGCGAACGCCACCACATTTGCGGTTAGTGAGACTTCCGTTTCCACAAAAGTCGAACGCACCTTAAGCGTTGCGCCGTCAGGGATGTTTTCAACGAAGGACAGCCCAAAGGTTTCAAGGGTGGCCTGGGGGACGATTGGCCGCAAAGTCGGCTGCCCGTTGCGGAAATAGTACGTCTCCGGGTCGTACTCCCCAAAGGTCACGGCTTCGTCTGGTCCGGTTGCTTGGTGCGGCAGGGTTGTTGGTTGTGCTTCGCCGGAACGGATGATTTCGCCGGTGACACCGTTGTAAACTGTGTATTTGATCATCGCTGACCCCTATTTTTTGAATTGGTGGGCGGACATGAATTTCTTAAAGACACGTCCGCGCCTATTAAGATCGACGACAACACGGGCGTGGACGCCGTATGTCGTGACACCAGCTCCAAGGTTGCTATCGATTGTCGAAATCGAAATCGCCGTTTGGCTACCGTTCCCTGCGATGTAGCAGGTAAACCCATTGTTGAACGCGACACCGTTGCGCGTGAAACCGAACATCAGGGCCCCGTCGTCGTACCCGTCAATCTGTGCCGTGAATTGAAGCGCGGTCGAATACCCTTCACGGTCGATTACCAGGCTCGCGACCGGAGTGTAGGTGCTGGTGGTGGTGACATTCACCAGATTGTTGTCTTGGACGTAGACGGGGATCGTAACGGCCCGATCCTTGATCTTCGCGGTGTCCACTTGGAGGTCGCCAAGATCGGCTGTCTGGATCGCACCGTTGGCAAAAACGGCGTCGGGGGCCGTGATCGATCCGGTTGCGATTTTACCGCCCGTGATCAATGTCGTGCCGCCCGGACTAAACGGTGTTGGTGCCGAAGCGTTGGCATGGGACAGGGCCAGTTGGGGTTTGTGGACAAACAAATAGCTGTTTGAAGAACTGGAGTTTGTTGCCTTTTTCCGTATATGAATTGTCGCGAAAGCGGCACCGGACGGCGCTCGGCTTTTGCCCCAGTAACGGGGGTGGTTGTCGGGGTTAGTTGAACTGCCGATAATCCCGTTCCCAGGGTTGGCCGAAGCAATGACGCCACTCCAAGCCAAATGCGATCCGTTGGCGTCGAAGAAGCGAATACGTAGTTCGAACCCGCAGCGGTGAGTTGACGCATACACACTTGCTTCCACCCATTCGTTGGGTGCAACGGGGACGCCCAGCGTGGCGGTCCCATCTAGGACGTAAGGACGGTATTCGATATCGGCGTAACCTGCGGTATCGCCCGTGTTCTGATAGAGTTGAAGCACCGGAAAAGACGCGCCAGACCAAGCCCCGGGGGCGCGAAGTGCAACAGAAGTAGCGGTTCCAGCCGCGCCGCTTTTGAAGGTCCACCACCCCTGCAACCCGTCGCTGAAATCAGTGTTGGTTAAGAGGTTGCGCCCAAGGCCCACCGTCAGCATGCCGGTTCCGACCGACCCTTCCAACAGGATATTTTCGGCTCGAAGCCGTGCAACCGATGTTGTGCCGCTATCCACATCGTCAGCGGCAACCAGTTCCAGTTCCGCCCCGGCAGTGCCCGCTTTGGCCCGCATGGTGATCGAAGCCGCAGCGTTCCCTTCAAGATCAGCGACGGCGGCGCTGGTTGTGTTGGCTTGCGCTTGAACCAGGCCTATTTCGGGAATGTCGTCGGCAAGGCTGGCCAAGCGCACCAACACCCTTGCGAACTGTGTTTTCTTGCCCGATTGGCTTGCATCCCCAAACAGGCCGACCCAATCCGCTCCGCCAGCGCTGGCAGTCGGAACGTCGTAGTAGAAACTGTGCCAGGCCCAACCGCTGGTGGCCGTGAAGGTCTGTGCCCCGCTGTTACCCACATCCGCTGTCGAATACGCCGCCACGAACTGCGTAGCGGGGTTGGAACCTGCTTGGCGGGCAAGAACGTCCACACGAACGCGCCGACCAGAGAATTGCAGCGCTTGTTCCGAAGGGATTTGAATTTGAACCCCGTTGGTCGCCCCTACGGTGTCAATTGTCCCCGAAGCGGTTGCGGTGATTAGCGAACCACCTTGTCCCAAAATCGACCCACCGTTTTCGGTGGTTTCCAAAGTCCCAACGCCGTAGGGCGCGTCGGTGCCATCAAGGATCAACTGAAAGTCGGTGCTGCTTAGTTGGAAGTTCGTCAGGGCTTCCGCTGCAACCGTAGCACTGGTCGCCGCTGCGGACGCCGATCCGGCTGCGTCCGTCGCACTTTGGGCGGCGGATGTTTGGGAAGCCTGCGCACCCGAAGCGGCTGTTTGGGCGGTGTTCGCCGAAGTGCTTGCGCTGGTCGCGCTTTGCGCGGCGTCCGTGGCGCTTGACGACGCCGCGTTCGCACTGGACGCCGCCGCTCCGGCACTGTTGCCCGATTGGGTTGCGGAATTCGCTGCGGCGGTGGCGCTGTTGCTGGCGGATGAAGCGGACCCGGCTGCGTCGCTGGCACTTGTCGCTGCGGCGGTTTCCGCCGCTTCTGCGCCGGATCGCGCCGTCTGTGCCGCAGTTTGTGCGGTCTGGGCTGCCGCTGCACTTTGCCCTGCGGCGGTTTCACTTGCGGCAGCACTGCTTTCCGAACTGGCGGCGGCGGACGCACTGGCACCAGCGGCTTCGCGGGCCAACAGTGCGTCTACCAAGGCCGTCACTTCCCGGACTTCAAAGAAATTCACACGTTGGACAACAGTTCCGGCGTTACTTGCGTTTTGCCGAATGTGAAACAGTGCCCCGTTCGGATTGTTGGTTGGGTTCGCGACTACGGGACCGAACCCGGTTTCCGCAATTGCCAGACTGCTTAGGTCTGTTCTGTCCGTGAACCACACGGTCTTGGTTTGAACGCCGTCTGCGGTGCTGAAATCCCCAACGTCACGTTGAAGGTTGTCAACAGACCCGTCCCAGGTGTCGCCTTCATAGAGCGTGGCACCGAACTGATTGTTGCTGACCCCGGTGCCATCGCTGACGGTTTTGAACTGAACGGTGACTGCGTAGACGTTCCCAGGGGTCCAGGCATAAAGGCGCGAAGGTCCGACGGTCGTGTTCGCAGATTGTGGGAATTCGAAACACGTCCCAAAGTCTGCGTCACCGGCGATCACGTCGGCAGGCTGGATCGTCGCTTTCGATGCGGGGGTCGAATTCATGTGGTTTGTGTTGTAATTCCATGCCGCTGTCGGCGTATTGAAATCGGTCGGTCCCAGGGCAGCAACAGTAGTTTCCACTTGGTCTTGGACCTGCGCAACGACACCTTCCGATGCGGCCGCCGCCTGCGCAGAACCGGCGGCGTTCGTTTCGGATGTGGCTGCTTGGCTTGCGTATGTCGCAGCGTCGCCCGCTTCTGTAGCCGCAGTGGTAGCACTGTTGGCGGCAGCGGTCGCGCTGGTTCCTGCGTCATTTGCAGAAGAAGCGGCGTTTGACGCCGATGTGCTGGCCGCAGTCGCCGAATTCCCAGCGTTTTGTGCGGCTTGGGCGGCAACGCCTTCGGACGTGGAAGCAGCGTTTGCCGATCCCGCCGCGTTTGTGGCGCTGGTGGCGGCTTGGTTGGCGTAGGTTTGCGCAGACCCGGCGTCGGTTGCCGCTTCGGAAGCAGAAGACGCCGAAGCTGACGCACTTTGTTGGGCGTCGGTAGCGCTGGTTTCAGCTTGCGACGCCGAAGTCGATGCAGCGGCAGCACTTCCCCCGGCATTGTTTGCGCTGTTCGCCGCGTTGGTGGCAGACGAAGCCGCAGACGCCGCCGAACCGGCTGCGTTGGTGGCGGACGTTGCTGCGTTCGTTTCAGCACTTTCGGCGTCCGACTGGGCTGTTTCGGCGGCTGTCTGCGCAGTCTGTGCCGCGTTGGCACTTTCGCCTGCTTCCGTGGCGGACACCCCTGCCACAGAAGCAGACGTGGCCGCCGCATTCGCCGAACCGGCAGCCGCCAAGGCGTCCGTCACATCCCGGATCGAAATTTGCGCAACGGTGCAAACGGCGTCAGTGGCCGACCCTTGGTTTTGCCGGAAGTGGATGTACGCGCGATTGGCGTCTGCGGACGCAGACGGGATCGCGACTGTGTAGTCCGGAGAACTGTTTGCGTCGGGTGTGCTGGCAAACTGCACCCGTACTTCTTGTACGCCGTCACCCACGGCGTAGACGATAGCGGGGGTTTGCACATTGCCGTTTCGGATCGTCGTTCCGTTTTGGGTCGTGATCCCAAAACGCGCTTGTGTCCCGTTTGTACTGCCGTCGTTATGCACCTTGAAACGAAATAGGGCTTCGTAAGTTCTACCGTGTTCGTATTCGAACCCGATAGCTTGTCCCACGGTTCGGTTGCCACCGTCAGGAAACACATATGCGGCTCCGAAGTCGGTGTCATTGGTGACGAACGCGCCAAAGTTGATTGGCGTCTTAAGGATCGTCCCAACCGTGCTTGCGGACAAGTGTGTCCAAGCCGCTGCGGGTTCGACCAAGGTAGACGGACCCGACAAGGCCGCCGCGTCTTCGGCTGCCGTCTGCGCCGAAGCTGCGACACCCGCCGAAGCCGACGCGCTGACTTCTGCACTTTCCGCCGCCGCTTGCGCCGTTTCCGCCGCCGACCTTGCCGTCTGTGCCTGATCCCGCGCAGTTTCGGCATTGGTTTCGGCGCTTTCGGCGTTCGTTTCAGCAAGTTGGGCCGCGTCACGGGCTGCTATCGTTAAATCACGGGCGCTTTCCGTAGCGGCTTGCGCGTCACTCGCATTTTGCGCCGCTATCTGCGTAGCGTTGTAGTCCACGGTCAAAGACGTGACTGCGTTGTCTAGATTTTCTTGAACCTGGGCCGCAGCCTGATCCGCTGCCAAAGCGTCCGCAGCCGCTTGGGCGTTGTCGATTGCCTGTTCCACCGAAGCGTCAAGATCGCCCAGCCCCAGCCGAACGTCTGGTGTCGTAACGTTGATCCAACCCGTCCAAGCGTTCGGAATGTCCGTTACCAATCGGGCGCGTACCTGGTAGCCCGTGTCTGGCAAAATCCCGTTCACGATCAGAGTTTGCCCAGCTTCCACGTCATGCGTCGAATTCCCAGCGACGACCAAACCGGAAGATTGGAGACGCACCGCCCAACGGATCGCGCGGACGCCAGTCAGTTCGGCGTTCCAACGAAGCTGGATCGCGGGAAGTCGATTTTGGCCTGCACTGTCAACAACACTCGCGGGTTCAACTGCGAAGCCGGGAACGGCGACTGGTGCTGGGGTGACAACCGTGACGGGCGGGTTGTCGTAGGGCAGTTCGAAATCGGGGGTCCAATCGTAGTCCGACGGATCGCGTTCACGTACTTGGTGCTGGGAATTCAGCGTCTTGGTGGCCAAGGTCTTGCCGGAAATTTCGAATAGCTTGGCGTCGTAACCGTTACGGGCCGAAGTCCAGGCGATCACATCTAGCGGGCGAACGTGGATCGCTTCGGGCGGAAGCGTGATACCATGCTGGCGGAACCGACGTTCGTCTTCGATATAGGCCCTCATGAGCCGCTGAACCTGATCGGGATACGGAACAGCGGACAGCGCAAGGTCTGCCACCAAGCGGCGGTTCTGGTCTTCGGCTTCGAAGTCTGCGTTATATCGCGGCGGTGCGTCCTTGCTTTCCCACAAAGCGTCTGGATCGGGGTAGCTGGCGTGCACGCCGTTGAATGTGCTGTCCAGGCCGGGGAAGGGTTCCAGCTGTTGTTCTCCGGAACGCAGGATATCTTCGTCGGTCAGGAAGTACGTCGGCAGGCCAACCGGCCCCACGCGAACGAACCATTCGCCCCCGACTTCAACCACGTCGCCCGAACAGGCTTTCAGAAGTTCGTCGATCACTTCCAGCGGTTCTTGATCGACAGACACGTCCAAGCCCGCAGAATAGCGGTTTTGCGTCGTACTGCCGTCCCCGACCGCGACCTGTTCTTCGCAGACGTTCATTGCTGCGGCCCAGCCGGAAAGGTCCAGATCGGTTTCGGAAACGTCCAAACCCCATGTGGACCCATCGGCCAGCGTGATCCCGCGCAGGATGTTGTAGACCATGACGACGGGGTTACGGGTGAATTCCCAGGTTGCAGGATCGGCCCAACGGTGCGTGCCGGACCCACCTGCGGAACTGTCTTTCCGGGGGTCGTACAGGGCCAGACCGTTCACCACGGCGCGGCATTGGGGCAGGCCGTTGAAGGTCTCACGGTCGTATTTGAACGTGAAGACCAGATACGGAACGCCGGTGCCAACCATATCCGCCGACCAAGGACGGTCGGGGTCGCTGCCGTACTTGGCGATCAACATGGGGTCGGCGGCTGTCTGCGTACCGTCGTAGAATTTGACCCACAGTTTGCCCGCGTAGTCTCCTGCGGCTTCGGTGCCGTAGTCCGCGTGGACAGTTTCGGACAGCGCGATTTCTTCGCTGTTGACGATCACCTTGTCCAAGGACGTGAACGGCTTGTCGCCCAGATCGATCACGTAGGTCAGATAGGCGTTCGGAGTGTCACCGGCTTGCCCGTGCGACATGGGTGGGCAGACATGGTTGCCCGCCGTCGCGTACCAACCGAAGACGAACGATTGCGGTTCGACGCCGCCGGTCGTCGTGACTTCCGTCTTGATACCTGGGGCGCGTTGCTGTTTCGGCTTGGGTCCAAGCGCACGGGCCAGCGCCGAAAGCGCCAGACTTACCCCAAGGCGGATTACAAACGACCCAAGGACGGTGCCGCCGATCCCCGAAAAGATCGCCGCGATTGCAGCGCCGACCGGGGCCGCGTGTGCTGGGGCGGCGGCCAGTAGCGCGATTGCGGTCCAGAAAAACAGCCTCATACGCGGAAAGCCCTTTTGGCTGCGGTCAAGGGCACCGTGCCAAGGCCGGTGCGACGCAGAACGAAAATATTGGCCCCTTGGACAACTCCGAAGGCGTTTTCGGTGTCGCCGTCCACGACAGCGATATCGCCAACTTGGGCGAAGATCGGTTCGACTTCGGGCAGAATACTTGCGGCCAACGCAATGTGGTCGTCGAAGCCTTCCTTCGACAGTTTGGTTTGGCCCGCCTTCAAGGACGAATAGCCGCGCCACCCTTTTGCCAGATCGGTTCCGGTCATGGCTTTGACAGCACCAGCGGCGAACAGGGCGCAGTCGTGGCGGCCAGGGCGAAACGGGCGTGTCGAAGCGTCGCGCAGGTACAGTTCCAGCCTGCGACGCCAATCTGGAAGTCGGTTCAAGACGTGCTTTCCTTCTTTTCGCCCCACCAGACCGGGACCGCGCCGGAGATATCAGCGTAACGGCGGAACCTGTCGCCGCCGCGCAGGCGTTGACTTTGGTCCGACTTCTTCAAGGCCAAGGTTTGGGTTCCCGCACGGGAACTGCTTGCCAAGGTGACTTCGCAAACAGCGTTGCCGCCAAGCTTCGGTGTGTTGATCGGTGCGCTATCGACCCAACCCTTGAACCGACGTTCGGTGTCAAGAAGCTGCATCGTGTCGGGATCGAAGATCGCCAAGTGGATTTCAGCGGGGGCCAGTCGGGGTTCGTAACCCCGGATCAGCATTTCAACTTCGGGTGTCAGCGGCCCCAACGAAACGGTTTGCATCCGAACATTGGTTCCGGCTTCATAGACCAGATCGGACAGGGAAATCAGACCACCAGCGCCGTAGTAGGAACGGCTTTGGCCGTCGATTGTGAAGGTCTGGTTATCGTCACCGGTCCAAAGCCCCAACGCTTCGGTCGCGCCGGTCTGCCCGTTGCGAGCTTCGACCCACAACAGCCAACGGGAAACCACCCCGTCCCGCGATGCAAGAAGGGTTGTTGCTGCCGCATTCAACGCCATTCGATTACCTCAATGTCTGCCGCCAACGGAACGTGACCCCGCCGGTTGTGCGGCCCTGCTTCGTGCCTGGGCGTACCGATCCCGGCACGATCACGGCTTTGCAGAAGGGTTTGTGAAGCTGGACCGTTGCGCCGTTCGCAGCACCGGGTCGGATATGGGGGCGGACTTCGATCCAGTTGGTTGTACCTGCGGGCACACCGGCCCCGGCGGTCCTGTCCGTCATGACTTTGTGCAGGGCATAGCGCACCGGCCCGGTGGAATAGCTGAACGCCAGCCGGTCGCCTGTTGTGATCTTGTAACCAGCGGGCAATCCGGCCAGTTTCAGTTCTTTGTTGTTCGCCGCTACGTCCAAAATTGTCGGGGTGGCCGCGCCAAGGGTCGCCCCGCTTGGGTCTTGGGCCGGTCCCGGCAATGCGAAATCGTAGACGAAGAACGACGCCCCAGCTTCGCGCAACAGTTCGACCCTGGCCGCCGCCTGTTCGGCTTGCTGGTGCGTCTGCGTGATCAGACTGACCGTGCCTTCCCAAAGTCGGGGGCCGTAGTTGGCGGTCAACACTTCGCCGCCGCCGGTTTCCGATGTTTCAAGCGCTTCGGACAATTCGAACACTTGGCTTCGGATCGGCAGACCGTCAAAGAACTGGTCCAGGGCAATAGGGAAAGAGTAGGCCACAGTTATCCTTCACCGATTGACGATCGCCGCTGATAGGGGCGAAGATCGAACCGTGATTTGTAATTGGAGGGGCTATTGGGAAACCCGATTGAAGATTTGACCGAACGGGTCAGCGAATTAGAAACTGAACTGGCGGCCCACAAAGCGTTGTTGGTTGGTGTCGTCGCTGCCGGGGGCAACAAGACAGAAGAAATCGTTTTGCATATCCGCGAACAAGTTCAGGCGCAAAGCCCGAAAGCTTGCGACTACATTGACGCCATTCTGAATTCGATTGAGCGACAAGGGCGGAACCGCCACTAGCCCCGCCGCCTTGGATCGTTGGCAATCTGGGCTTGCCGACCAGGGGCGACGTTGCGGTTGTAGTGTTCCAAACCCGTCTGGGTAACGTTGACAGCGATGTTTTGGATTTCACCGCGTTGTTCGACGCTGAAACCTTCCGGGGCTTCTATTGTCAACACGGCATGGCCCATCGAAGCTTCGCTACGCTGCCCCAACAGTCGGGCCGTCGCGGCGGTCGAAGTAACATGCGCTGGCCCACGGATCAGTTCTGGACCGTTTTCGCCCGCAATACCCACTTTTCCCGTTGGGATATTGCCGCCCTTGTCGAACAGCCCAGCAAACAGGCTTCCCAAGAAGCCGCCACCACCGCCGCCCGCAGGGGTGAACAAGTCGGTCAACAACATTTTGATCCCGGACGAAAGAATGTCCGCTGCGATCTGGTCCAAGACACGGGAAAAAGCTTCGCCAAGGTTTTCGCCACTGACAATCGCCTGCGCCATTGCGTCCGAAATAGACTGGATGCCCTGTTCGATTGTCGGCAGGTCGCCCAGGTTATCCATTTGGGCCTGCAACCCCTGCAAAGACGCCGCGTATTCTTCGTTGGTGATTTCACCTGCCGCCAGTTTGGCGTTCAACGCCGCGATCTGTTGGGCAAACCGTGCAGCTATCGGGGCCGAAAGACCCAATTCGTCGGACAGCGCTTCTGTCGCCCGTGCGTGTGCGTCCGCATCCAGATAGCCAAGCTGGTGCAGTTCGTTAAGATCGTTCAGTTCGCTGGCGTATTGTTCCGCAGCGGTGCGTGTGGACCGATAAATACGTTCGGCTTCACGCAGCCGTTCTTGGTGTTTGCGTTCAGCTTCGGACTGCCCGCGCGACCCACCGCCGCCAGAAGTTCGTGGCCGCCGACCGCCGGACCCCGCCGCAGCACGGCCTTGTTCTTGCTGCCACGCGATCAGGGCTTGGCGGTTTTCTTCGGTTGCTTCCGCGTTGGCGACATAAGCTTCGCGTTCTTGTCGCAAGTATTCAAGTTGTCCGTCTGGGGCGTTGGCCCGCAGGGCTTCCGATCTTGTATCGAACCGTTCGCCAGCCATCGCGCCAGCAAGCCCAACTGGATCGTCCCGGTATTGCAGCCGCAATTCACTTTGTCGCAGCGACGCAACCCCTTGCGCCCGGAGATTGATCATCCCGTTGACCGCACGCTGGATTTCGTTTGCCATTTGGGTCGCTTCGGCAGCGGCGGCGGCGATCCCGGCAGCGGCACTTTCGGAATTCAGGGCTACTTCCAAGGCGGCAATCGCGCCAGCGATCAGTTCTTCTTTAACCTGCCCGGTAACGCCCAATTCTTCCAGCTTGGCGTCCAAAATCTGGCGTTCGCGTTCCAAACGTAGTTCAGCAACTTGGGCGCTGTCTCGACCGAACTCAGCGGCAGCGGCTCGAA